>NZ_CP117452.1:637500-1837500 GCF_030687895.1 Pseudomonas sp. FP198 | reverse complement strand
TCCCCAATATTCAAACAACGTGCGACGGCGCCCCTGGCTCCAGGCTGCCTGATCGAGCAAGTCGCGATTGTAGTGACCAAGGCGGGAGAACAGCGGGAGGTAATGCGAGCGCACCAGGGCATTGACTGAATCGATCTGCACGACGCCGAGGCGCTCGATCAGACGGTTGAGGCGCGCGGGTTGCACCGAGGCTGGCGATGGCCGCCCATCGAATCCTTGGGCGGCCAACGCCAGGCGTCGGGCCTGTTTGAGGGTAAAGGATACAGTCGCGGGCATGGAGATCTCCTTGTCTGCTCGCAACCTACCTCACCATTAAGCGGTTTGTGTAGGGAAGGATGGCTCATTTGTGCATCGGGTCATCCCAGAATGGCCGAACCACTTCCTTTTCCACATCGGCACGGCTGACGCCTATGTCCTTGAGCGCCTCATCGCTCATCGAGGCGAGCAGTTCACGCTCGTGGTGCAATTCGTACCAGCGGCTAAACTTGTGCAACAGCGCGCTGAGCGAAAAACCGTGGGATGAGAATTTATCAATCAGCAAATAACCTTTTTGACCTTTCATCGTGATGTCCTCCGTTGGGGATGGCTCTAGTCTCGCGCCAGGGATAAGATCAATCCAACGAATGTTTCTTATGCAATACATCTCGGAGATTGATCAATTGTCGAGTTACCCGAGCATCGATACGGAAGTGCTGCGGACCTTCGTCGCCATCGCCGACCAGGGCGGTTTCACTCGCGCCGGGGAGCTGGTCAACCGTACGCAATCGGCCGTCAGCATGCAGATGAAGCGCCTCGAAGAGGACGTCTTGCAGCGCCGCCTGTTCGAGCGCGACGGGCGGCAGGTCAAGCTCACCGCCGAGGGCCAGGTGTTGCTGGGTTATGCCCGGCGGATCCTCAAGCTGCACAGCGAAGTGTTCAACACGCTGCGCGAACCGCACATGGTCGGCACGGTCCGCATCGGCACCCCGGATGATTATGTGATGCGCTTTTTGCCGGGAATCCTGCAGCGCTTCGCCCAGTTCTATCCACTGATCGAAATCGAAGTGCACTGCGAATCGTCCAAGCAACTGCTGCTGCGCCAGGATCTCGACCTGTCCATCGTCACTCGCAAACCAGGCGACGAGATCGGCCAGTTGCTGCGCAAGGAACGTTTTGTCTGGGGCCGAGGCGGCCTGCTTCAACACCCATGAACAAACACCGCTGCCGCTGGCGATGTTCAACAGTGATTGTTTCTGTCGGCAATGGGCGTGTAATGCGCTGGACGCCATGGGGCGTGATTATCGCGTGGCGTACAACAGCTCAAGCCTGTCGGCGATCATGGCAGTGGTCGGCGCGGGTCTGGCGATCACCGCGCAACTGGAGAGCCTGCTGACCCCGGACATGCGCGTCCTCGGCGAGGCCGAGAACCTGCCGGAGCTGCCCGAGGCCAGCATCATGTTGATCCGCAACCTGCACAATCCGTCGCCGATCACCGAGTGCCTGGCCGAACACATCGTCGAAGGTTTCAAACTTTAAGCAGGAGCAACACCGCGCACAGCACCAGGAAAACCGCAGAACAGCCCGCGCAGCAATCGCTCCGGCATCGCGTGGGCGACCTTCACCCCCCAACTGATGCTCATCAGCCCACCGACAGCCAGGGGCAGCCCGATCCACCAGTTCACCTCATGGTGAAACGCATAGGTGGCCAGGGTCACACCCGTGCTGGGCAAGGCCAGCGCCAGGGACAACCCTTGGGCGACGACCTGGGAAGTGCCAAACACGCTGGTGAGTATTGGCGTGGCGACAACTGCTCCGCCCACGCCAAACAGCCCGCCCATGGTGCCCGACGCAGCCCCCAGCACGGCGAGCCAAGGCCAGCCGTGGCGCATTTGCGCCGAAGCCGGCGCCGTCGCGGCGAACATGCGGATCAGGTTGTAGGCCGCCAAGACCACCAGGAACACCACAAAACCAACCCGCATGCTTTGCGCGTCAATGCCCACGGCCCAGATGGAGCCAAGCCACGCGAAGCAGAAGCCCATGGATGCCAGCGGCAGGACATGGCGCATTTCGATACGATTACGCTGGTGATAACGCCACAGCGCCAGCATCACGTTGGGGACGACCATCACCAAGGCAGTACCTTGGGCGAGATGCTGATCCAGGCCGAACCATACACCCAGCACTGGAATCGCGATCAGCCCGCCACCAATGCCGAACAATCCCCCCAAAGTGCCCAGCGCGGCGCCCAGCAGCAAATACAGCACGACCTCGATCACAGACGACTCTCCCCTTAATCAGGGCGCCTATCCTACCCAGTTGGCGGTCACCAGGAAACGTAACGGCTGATCAATACGTCAGAATTATCTGGTGCATTAAAGGCTTGTCCGCTAGATTCGTAACGATCATTGATGAAAGGTTTTGCCATGACTACCCGACACGACACCCCCGATCCTTGCGAAGCCCTGCTGCTGGAAAACCAGGTCTGCTTCGCCCTGCACTCCACGTCGCTGTTGATGACCAAGGTCTACAAGCCCCTGCTTCAGGCATTGGGCCTGACCTATCCGCAGTACCTGGCGATGATGGTGTTGTGGGAGCAAGACGGGCTGACCGTCGGCGAAATCAGTAACCGCCTGCTCACCGACCCTGGTTCACTGACCCCGCTGCTCAAGCGCCTGGAGGCTGAAGGCCTGTTGAGTCGCACCCGCAGCCGCGAAGATGAACGCGTGGTCATTGTCGAGCTGACCGAACAAGGCCGCGCCCTGCAGAAAAAGGCCCTCGACATCCCCCAATGCATCCTCGCCGCCAGCGGCCAGACGTTGGAGCAACTGAAAAAACTGCAACATGACCTGCAGGAACTGCGCGGGCATTTGCAGGACAGCCTTTGATTTTCTGACGCAGCCAATCCCTGTGGGCGCGAGCCTGCTCGCGAAGGCTCCGGCACCTCCAGCATCGCCGCCAACTGAACCACCGCTTTCGCGAGCAGGCTCACTCCCACATTGACCTTCACTGGTCACAAAATCCGTGGCCACCACCACTTCCCCTGTGGGAGCGAGCCTGCTCGCGAAGGCGTCGGCATCTCCAGCATCGCCGCCAACTGAACCACCGCTTTCGCGAGCAGGCTCGCTCCCACATTGACCAGCACTGGTCACAAAATCCATGACCACCACCAATCCCTGTGGGAGCGAGCTTGCTCGCGATAGCGGTCACACCGTCCGCCAGACCTCACGCATCAAAAAAATCTGCCACCTATAAAACCGCTCTAGAACAAGGCTTTCAGCCATCCAGGGTCAGTCTGTCCAAACTCATCCCAAAATTTATCTTGCGCCCAAAATACTTGTGCATTACATTCTCTTCACACCTACTTAGCGCGCAAACATTTAGCGTAATAAACCAACCATAAAACGAGGCGTCCATCATGAAAACTCTCTACACCGCAATCGCAACCTCCACCGGCGGCCGTGACGGTCGTGCCATCTCGAGCGACAACATCCTCGACGTCAAACTTGCCACGCCCAAGGAACTCGGCGGTGCGGGCGGTGCTGCGACCAACCCAGAGCAACTGTTCGCCGCCGGCTACTCGGCCTGCTTCATCGGCGCGCTGAAATTTGTCGCCAGCCAGAGCAAACGCAAGATTCCGGACGACGCCTCGATCACCGCTCACGTCGGCATCGGCCAGATCCCCGGTGGTTTCGGTCTCGACATCGACCTGCACATCAGCCTGCCAGGTCTTGACCAGGCCGACGCCCAAAGCCTTGTGGAAGCTGCTCACCAGGTTTGCCCGTACTCGAACGCCACCCGCGGCAACGTTGATGTTCGCCTGCACGTAACTGTCTAAACCCCCTACCCCGGACCGACCTTCAAGGAGATTCACATGAACACCCTCAGCAAAGCCCTGACCGGCACCCTCCTCGCCCTGAGCATCAGCAACGCCTTCGCCGACGGCATCGTCGAGCACAACACCCAGGCGTTCCTCGACGCACTGAATGCCGGCACCGGCAAACCGCTGGAGCAGCTGTCGCCCAAGGACGCCCGTGCCGTACTGGTCGGCGCCCAGGCGGGGGTGAAGTTGACGCTGCCCAAGGCCGACGTCAGCGAGAAAACCATCCAGGTCGATGGCCAGTCGATCAGCCTGACCATCGTTCGTCCGGCCGGGGTCAAGGGTGAGCTGCCCGCGTTCATGTTCTTCCACGGCGGTGGCTGGGTACTGGGTGATTTCCCCACCCATGAACGACTGGTTCGGGATCTGGTAGCGGGTTCGGGTGCCGTTGCGGTGTTCGTCAACTACACGCCATCGCCCGAGGCGCATTACCCGGTCGCGATCAACCAGGCATACGCCGCGACAAAGTGGGTGGCCGAGAATGGCAAACAGATCAACGTTGATGGCAAGCGCCTGGCCGTAGCGGGCAACAGCGTCGGCGGCAACATGGCGGCCGTGGTCGCGCTGATGGCCAAGGACAAGGGTACGCCGGCGATCCGCTTCCAGGCATTGTTGTGGCCGGTGACTGATGCCAGCTTCGAGACGGCGTCCTACAACCAGTTTGCCGAAGGGCACTTCCTCAGCAAGAACATGATGAAGTGGTTCTGGGACAACTACACCACCGATGCCGGGCAGCGAAACGAGATCTATGCCTCGCCATTGCGGGCAACCACCGCACAACTCAAGGGCCTGCCGCCGGCGCTGGTGCAGACCGCCGAGGCTGATGTGCTGCGCGACGAAGGTGAAGCCTACGCTCGCAAACTGGATGCGGCGGGTGTACCGGTTACAGCCGTGCGCTACAACGGCATGATCCACGACTATGGCTTGCTTAACGTGGTGAGCCAGGTGCCGGCGGTGCGTTCGGCGATGCTGCAGGCGTCCCAGGAACTCAAGCAACACCTGAAGTAATGGTGGAGCCACAGAGCCCGGACCGAAAATGAAGGAAATAAAAAGCCCGACTCAATGGTCGGGCTTTTCTTTCATACAGAAAGCTTCGCTTATTTAGCGCGGCCTTTGTAGGAACCGCCTTCGCGGGTATCGATCTCAATCTTGTCACCGATTTCGATGAAATCAGCAACTTGCAGCTCAGTACCGTTGCTCAGCTTGGCAGGCTTCATGACCTTGCCGGAAGTGTCGCCGCGAGCGGAACCTTCAGTGTAGTCAACTACACGCACGATAGTGGTCGGCAGTTCCACGGAAACCAGGCGCTCTTCGAAGAATACGGCTTCGCAGACGTCGGTCATGCCTTCTTCAACGAATGGCAGGACGCTTTCGATGTCTTCGGCGTTCAGTTCGTACATGGTGTAGTCGGTGGTGTCCATGAACGTGTAGGTATCGCCGCTGATGAAAGACAGGGTCGCCTCTTTACGGTCCAGGATCACGTCGTCCAGCTTGTCGTCCGCACCGTAGACGGTTTCGGTCTTGTAGCCGGTCAGCAGGTTTTTCAGCTTGGTCTTCATGATCGCGCTGTTACGACCCGACTTGGTGAATTCAGCTTTCTGAACCAGCCAAGGATCGTTGTCGATACGAATCACGGTACCGGGTTTGAGTTCTTTACCAGTTTTCATTGCGAATATCCGAATTTGGATGGGATTTACAAAAATCTAGGCCGCGTATCATATCCAATTTCGGTAAAACTTCACCAGCGCCGTGGCAAGATCGGCTCGAGAGGCCTGTTTCTGGCACCATGCCTGGGCATGTTCGGCGAGCACCTGGTGTTGCTCGCAGGCGGCGCTCCAGTGCTCTGCCACGCCTTGGCCGGCGTTCCAGGCCCGCCAGAGACCGCTGATCGCTTTTTCCGCAGCCTCCGGGAGCCCCTCGGTATACAAGCGGAGAAACGCCTCGAGTTTTTCCAGGTGGACGTCTTCTTCCTGTTGATAGATGTGCCAGAGCAGCGGCCGGCCAGCCCACTGCGCGCGCACGAAGGAATCTTCACCACGCACGGCGTTGAAATCACAGCACCACAACAGTTGGTCGTATTCATCCTGACGCACGAAAGGCAGCACCTGCACGGTCAGGGCGCCACGGCGATGCACGGCACCGGCTTTCAGGCCGCCGATACCAACCCAACGCTCCACATCGGCGAGGATGCGGCTTTCCGGAACCAGCACATGCGACGGACGAGCATCCCTCGCCAGCGCATCAAACCAGCTGGCCAAACCGTCGTTCTCATAGGCAAACAGCGAAATCAGCCGCGCCCCGGACTCGCGCTCGACGCCCAATCCTTGCAGGAAAGCCCTTTGTGCCTCGCCATTCTGCTGAAACTCTCGACGACGCTCCAACAAACCGGCCTCACGCAGCAAGCCACCCGTGCCCTCCTGGAAGCCCGGAAAAAAGAAATATTTCTGCACATGTTTGTACTTCACCGACGGCAAACCGTGACAACCGATCACCCAGTCCTCGGCGCTCAGGTAATCGAGGTTCATCCACAAAGGCGCCGCCGGACGCTCGGCCATCGCGTCCATGTAGGCGCTGGGCAACTGGCAGGCAAAAGCGGCGATCACCACATCGACAGCTTCGGTGGGCTGCCAGTCCTGGGGCCAGTGGCGCACTTGTACGCCTTGCTGCCATTGCTCGGTCAGCGTGACGTCGATAGACGGACATAACCGCTCGAAGGCACGCAGGTCGTCGACCCACAGCCGCACCGCGCATTGATGCTCGGCGACCAATTGCCGAGCCAGGCGCCAGGTGACGCCGATGTCGCCATAGTTATCGACGACGGTGCAAAAAATATCCCAACGCACAGTCATTCCCGACTCCCTGTGGCAAAGCCTGATTGTCCCGCATTAAAGCCTTGAAGCAGAAGGGCCGACGGCGATTAATCTTCATGCGACAATCAACGCATCCTCCATGTTCATCGCCAGGTAGCAGACATGCCCGACCACTCCTCTCCCCGCCTCACAACGTTGCAACTGACGCTGGGCATCGCCTTGGGTTTGTGGCTGGGATTCCTTGCCATCGTGCTGACAGGATGGCTGCTGTCCAGGTTTCTGTTCGATGAACAACTGGCCCCGGTGGCCGCCGCGGTTCATCAATTGGCGCAGCCGCCGGCAGCACCGCCAGCCCCGGAGCCGACCCCAACGCCAACCCCAATGTTCGAGCAGTATCAACAGAACCTGCAGAAGAACGAGCAACGCCAGGCCCTCGACCAGGCCCGCAGCAACCCTCGCAACCTGTCCAACCCCAAGTGTCAATTCTGGCTCCAACAGGACCAGAACGCGCCTAGCGAGAAAAGCCGCGCCAATGTCCTGCAATTCTGCGAATGAACATGAACAAACAGACCGTCCACCAACTGATTCTCGACAAGCTCAGGATTGACCTCGATATCGCCGAACGCGCCGCGCAGACCGCCTACGAAACCGCGACCCACGAGGAAAATATCGCCGAAAACAAATACGACACCCTGGGCCTGGAGGCTTCATACCTTGCCGCCGGGCAAGCCAGGCGCGTGGAGGAAATCCGCCAGGCACTGGTGCTCTGCCAGAACCTGGCGCTGAGACCTTACGATGAAGAACGCGGCATCCAGGTCGGCACATTGATCGGGCTGGAAGATGAGGAGGGTCGCCAGCAGTGGCTGTTCCTGGGACCTGACGCAGCAGGACTGAAGGTCTCCCTGGTGGGGCAGCCGATCACCGTCATCACCCCTCGCTCACCACTGGGACGAGGCCTGTTGGGCAAATTCGAAGGGGATGAAGTGGAGATCGTCGTGGCAGGCGCCCGGCAACAGTTCGCTGTCACCGAGGCGATCTAGAGGTCTGTTTAATGCACCGGCAGTTCGACGCCGTCGAACAGTTCTTCAAGTTCCTGCTTGTTGTGGCACTGGATGGCCTTGGCCATGACTTCCCGGGTCAGGTGCGGGGCAAATTTCTCGATGAAATCGCACATGAATCCGCGCAGGAAAGTACCGCGGCGGAAACCGATCTTGGTCACGCTGGATTCGAACAACTCGCTCGCATCCAGAACCACCAGGTCATTGTCGAGCTTGGTGTCGACCGCCATCTTCGCGACGATGCCCACGCCCAGTCCGAGGCGCACATAGGTCTTGATCACGTCGGCGTCGGCAGCGGTGAATACCACTTTCGGGGTCAGGCCGCGATGGCTGAAGGCTTCGTCGAGTTTCGAACGACCGGTGAAACCGAACACATAAGTCACGATCGGGTATTCGGCCAGCGCTTCGAGAGTCAGTTTCGGCAGCTTGGTCAGCGGATGCCCGTGAGGCACGACCACGCAGCGGTTCCAGCGATAGCACGGCATCATCACCAAGTCCCCGAACAGTTCCAGGGCCTCGGTGGCGATGGCGAAATCGACGGTGCCGTCAGCGGCCATTTCGGCGATCTGCATCGGCGAACCCTGATGCATGTGCAGCGCCACGTCCGGGTATTGCTTGATGAAATTGCTGATGACCGGCGGCAAGGCATAACGCGCCTGGGTGTGGGTGGTCGCGATGGACAGGGTGCCTTTTTTCTCGTTGGAGAATTCCTGGGCGATCTGCTTGATGCTTTCGACCTTGCGCAGGATCTCGCCGGCGGTGGTGATGATGCGTTCACCGGCGGGCGTGACGCGAGTCAGGTGCTTGCCGCTGCGGGCGAAGACTTCGACGCCCAGCTCGTCTTCCAGGAGGCGGATCTGCTTGCTGATGCCAGGTTGCGACGTGTAGAGGCTTTGAGCGGTTGCGGAAACGTTGAGGTCGTGGTGCGCCACTTCCCAGATGTAGCGCAGTTGTTGAAGCTTCATATGTATCCCTCAAAGCAGTTGGACGTCACGGGCATCAGCGACGGTGTATATAACTATATGAATGGTCGCACCAATAAATCTAGAACTTTTTATAAAAAGCCATCATTTAGCCTCAAGCTTCGCCCTGGCGCCTGCGCTGGACCAGCGGCACCAGGTAGACCGGCACGCGGGATAACTGCAATACCCGCGCGGCGGTCCTGCCCAACGGCGTCTCGCCGCTCGCCCCCTGGCAATGACTGCCTACGATCAGCAAATCGACAGAGAGTTTCGCAGCCTGTTCAAGAATGACCTGGGAGGGATCGCCCTGGAACACCCGAACCGACTTGATCAGTTTCAGGTCCTGCTGCCCCTCGCCCAACTCTTCGCGAAAATTGTCGAGGACCCGCTGCTCGATGTTAGCCATCACCGTACTCAGACCCTGGCGATGAAATTCGTTCAACGCCTGCTCGTCGAGATAGCTCTGCAACACCGATTCGGCGAACAGCCCCATCGGCTCTACCGCATGCACCACATACAACTCGGCTTCAAACGTCCGTGCCAACGCCAAGGCATGCTGCATCACATACGGGGCGTACAGCCCCAGGTCCGTGGCATACAGCATCGAACGAATCATGTGACCTCCTCGAGTGCCAGGATGGCGGAGATTGATTCAGCTTAGCAGCGCCCCGGGGAACGGGCGCTCAGGGCTTCACTTCGTTACTGATGCCGTGGGGCACATGCCCGGTGGCGACCACTTCCCGGGCAAGTTCGCAGTGCCCGGTCTGGTCGTCGAAAAACACGTCGGCGGCAAAGGCTTCGAGGAAGGCGGACTTGGTCAGCCCGCCGAGGAACAGCGACTCGTCCAGGCGGATGTCCCATTCGCGCAACGTGCGGATGACCCGCTCATGGGCCGGTGCCGAACGGGCGGTGACCAGCGCGGTGCGGATCGGGCAGGCGTCCTCGGGGAATTCGCGTTGCAGCGCATTGAGCGCCGCGAGGAACCCCTTGAACGGCCCTCCTCGCAGCGGCTCGCGCGCGGCCTGGCGTTCGCTGGCCTGGAACGCTTCCAGGCCACCAGCCTGGTAGACGCGCTCAGACTCGTCGGAAAACAGCACCGCGTCGCCGTCAAAGGCAATGCGCAGCTCTTCGCTGGCGGCGCGGCTGGCACCGCCCGAGAGAATCGTCGCCGCGGCAAATCCGGCGTCCAGGGCACTGCGCACATCTTCGGCGTGAGTGGACAGGAACAGATCACAGCCGAACGCCTTGAGGTACGGGTATGGGCTGCGACCGCCGACGAACGCGGCACGGGAAATCGCCAGGCCGTAATGATGAATCGAATTGAATACCCGCAGACCGGTGTCGGCGCTGTTACGCGAAACCAGGATCACCTCGACGCGGGCACGGCCCAGATGCTCGTTGAGGTTGAGCAGTTTCTGCACGAGCGCGAAGGCATCCCCCGGCGCGAGGACTTCATCCTCGTGTTCGATCTGGTATTGCCGATAGGCTTCGACGCCCCCCGACAGGTAAACCTTGTGGCTTTCGCTCAGGTCGAACAGCGCTCGCGACGAAATCGCCAGCACCAGCCTGTCATCGATATTGTTTGCCATGCTTCCCCCGTTTCGTCCGATCAGCGGTTGCGTCGATCGATGAACGCCAGCGCCTGATACAAGGCTTCGATTTTCGGCAACTCGCACCCCGCCGCCCTGGCCCTCGCCAGTGGCCGAGCGTAGATCGCCTCCAGCTCCAACGGGCGCCGTTGGGAATAATCGTGGTACATGCTGGGCCAATAGTCGGGCATTTTTCCGGTCATCGTGAACAGATATTCCGCGTAGCCTGGCGCGATCTCATGACCGCAGGCTTGTGCGCCACGCACCACTTCAGCCATCAGCGCCTGGATCAGGCCACGACTGTGGTCGTCGGCCATCAACGGCGTGGTGCTCGCGCCAAGCAGAACCGAAAGGCCGTTATAAGGCACGTTCCACACCAGTTTCTGCCAGCGTGCCTGCCCGAGGTCTGGCATGGCCTGTGAATCCAGGCCCGCAGCCCGGAACAGCCGCGCCCCCTCCTCGACGATCGCCATGCGTGCGGCCTGATCCGTCCCGGGACCGCTGTGGTAACCGATGTTGATCGCGCCGAGCGCCTGGTGGGCAATGACGCCCGGGCCGACCCGATTCACGCAGATCAGGCACAAGCCGCCAAGCAGGTGCAGTGAATCGGGTAACAGTGGTCGCAGTTGCTCTTCGACATCCAGGCCATTCTGCAGCAACAGGACTTTCGCGCCGTCGGCCGCGGCCTGGATGATGGCTGGGGCCAGGTCGGCATTGCTGGTGGTCTTGGCACCGACCAGCAGCCAGTCGCAAGGCGGCATGTCGGCCGCCGAGCGATAGGCCTGGGCCGGCTGGAGCGTCAGCGCGCCATGCACCGCGCTGTCGACCCGCAGGCCAGCCTCGGCCACGGCGGTAAATTCGCTGCGCAGCAGAAAGTGAACGTCGTAGCCGGCACGAGCCAGCATCACGCCATAGAACCCGCCAATCGCGCCTGTGCCGATCACCCCGATCCTCGGTTTACCGCCTGCCTGCATCACACGACTCCTCTGGTGAACAATCCCTGCACACTATCAGCGCGAGCGGCCAGGCATGCAAACGTCCTTACACCCGGTTACCTATTCCTTCGCGGGCCGACCCGATCACGGTTACCCGGAAAATAGGGGAGTAAACCCGCCCCTGCCCATTGTCGAGCCACCTCTTAACGCGCTAAGGTTCGGCTCCCCGCCGCGCTTAAATCCGCTGTGCACCGCCGCGCGGGGATCGCTGGCGGCCGGCACCCGTGACCTGACGAGTAACACGATGGCTGATTTACCGATCAATGACCTTAACGTCGCCTCCAACGAGACCCTCATCACGCCTGACCAGCTCAAGCGCGATATCCCCCTGAGCGATGCTGCACTGCGCACCGTGACCAAGGGCCGGGAAGTCATCCGCAACATTCTCGACGGCACCGACCATCGCCTGTTCGTGGTCATCGGGCCCTGCTCGATCCATGACATCAAGGCCGCCCATGAATATGCCGAGCGCCTGAAAGTGCTCGCGGCGGAAGTCTCCGACACCTTGTACCTGGTGATGCGGGTGTATTTCGAAAAGCCCCGGACCACCGTCGGCTGGAAAGGCCTGATCAACGACCCTTACCTGGACGACTCCTTCAAGATCCAGGATGGCCTGCACATCGGTCGCCAGTTGCTGCTGGACCTGGCCGAAATGGGCTTGCCCACCGCCACCGAAGCCCTGGACCCGATCTCCCCGCAATACCTGCAGGACCTGATCAGCTGGTCGGCCATCGGCGCGCGCACCACCGAATCCCAGACCCACCGCGAAATGGCTTCCGGCCTGTCATCGGCAGTAGGCTTCAAGAACGGCACCGACGGCGGCCTTACCGTGGCGATCAACGCCTTGCAATCGGTGTCCAGTCCTCACCGTTTCCTGGGCATCAACCAGGAAGGCGGCGTTTCGATCGTCACCACCAAGGGCAACGCCTACGGCCACGTCGTACTGCGTGGTGGCAACGGCAAGCCGAACTATGACTCGGTCAGCGTCGCGCTGTGCGAGCAGGCGCTGAACAAGGCGAACATCAAGCCGAACATCATGGTCGATTGCAGCCACGCCAACTCCAACAAGGATCCGGCATTGCAGCCGCTGGTGATGGAGAACGTCGCCAACCAGATCCTCGAGGGCAACCAGTCGATCATCGGCCTGATGGTCGAAAGCCACTTGAACTGGGGCTGCCAGGCGATTCCGAAGGATCTTGCCGATTTGCAGTACGGCGTCTCCATCACCGATGCCTGCATCGACTGGAGCGCCACCGAGAAGACCCTGCGCGGCATGCACGCCAAACTCAAGGACGTGCTGCCAAAGCGTCAGCGCAGCTGATCGGGCTTTATTCCCCGAACTTCAACACATAAAAAAACGCCGGGCTTCTCAGTCCGGCGTTTTTTTATCGGGAATCATCGCGTCAGAGCTTCGCCGCGTGCCGCTGGTGCCGCTCCATGTAGCGCTCCACATAGGAGCAGGACGGGATCACCGTGTAGCCCATTTCTTCAGCATACTTCAACGCCTCTTCGGTCAACTTCGCAGCAATCCCCCTGCCACGCAGCGCGTTAGGCACGAAGGTGCGATAGATGTCCAGGGTCTGTTTGCCCAGGTCCATGTAGGTCAGATAGGCACGATGACCGTCCACAATGGTCTCGAACTGATGACCAGCCTGGTCATGGTGGATGGAAACCGCCTCGCTCATCACTACTCCTCGCGGGTCTGAATGCGACCCCTACCTTACCGATGTTTTTCCGGCGAAGGAACATCTACGCCACCCCGTGCCTGTCTGGTCACCGAGCGCAAAAAACCAATCGCTCAAACCCGAGCACGTCGTGAATAGTAGGCACCAATGACGCAAATGCTCAAGGCACGCCTGTCACCGAGGTGTTAAACCTCGACGGGTTTATCGATTGAGCGACACGGCGCGCCGTAGTCGCCCAAGGCGCAATAGGTGAACATCGCCAGTTGTTGAGTCTTGGACGAGCGCCGATTGTTAAAGTCACCGTCACCGGCAATAAAAGATGCCGGGACGATTGCACAAAAAATGAACAAAACTCTAAGGGAATCAATAAACAGCGACTTTAGCGCAGGCCTGTGAGTTGCCGCGTCAACGGAACTTTTCATCATCGCCGTGCTCCATTCCGGGGCTTGGCGCTGGGTATTTTTCAAACACCGCTCGGAAAAGTTGCTTGAAAAAGAATCACCGCCTACAATTTTTTTGCTTCTTGCGCTACGTCAGTTTACTTACTACAAGTAATGAGTAGTATGTACGCCGGCTAACTCCTCACTCTGGGGAGACAGTCACTAAATAGAAAGTCCTTTGAAGGGGAACACGATGAACAACGTTCTGAAATTCTCTGCTCTGGCCCTGGCCGCAGTTCTGGCTACCGGTTGCAGCAGCGCATCGAAAGAAACCGAAGCACGTCTGACTGCCACCGAAGACGCAGCAGCTCGCGCCCAAGCTCGTGCAGACGAAGCCTACCGCAAAGCTGATGAAGCTCTGGCTGCTGCTCAAAAAGCACAACAGACTGCTGACGAAGCTAACGAGCGTGCTCTGCGCATGCTGGAAAAAGCTAGCCGCAAGTAATAGTCCTTCGGGATTGTTATCGAGCCGACCCATTACTGGGTCGGCTTTTTTATTGCCCGGCGTTTTCTCCGGGCAATAAAAAACCCGCCGACATCCCTGGATGTGGGCGGGTCAGGTTGGCGCGTCGCCCTATTGCGTCAGGTCGATCGGCGCGCTCGATACCATCGGTGCCGAGGCACTCGGAACAGCGATCTCTATCGGCAGGCCGTCTTCAGCGGCCACCACGTCACGCACCACATCCCAGTTCATGCGCAAGTTGCTGGTGATATCCTCACGCTTGAGCATCGCGTTGATGACCGCGGTGTGTTTGTCCACCACCGACGGGTTGCCCTTGTCGTCCAGCGGAGTGTGGGCTTCCAGGTAAACCTTGCCGCCACTCAGGCCCAGCTTGTACGGGTCGTTGATGATCCGGACAGAAGTCCCCACCGGCACCATGCCGGCCATCTCCAGCACGTTGTTGTTGAACATCCGGAAGCAACCGTGGCTGGTACGCATGCCGATGCCGAACTTCTTGTTCGAGCCATGGATCAGGTAACCCGGGGTTCCCAGCGTGAATTTGAACGGGCCCAGCGGGTTGTCGGGGCCGGCCGGAACCACATTCGGCAAGGGATCGCCGTCGGCGGCATGTTCAGCCTTGATCGAGGCCGGCGGGGTCCACGTCGGGTTTGGCGTCTTGGCGATGATGCTGGTGTGGGCGATGGGCGAGCCCCAACCTTCGCGACCGATTCCCAGCGGGAAGGTGTAGACCACGTTCCGCCCCTTGGGGAAATAATAGAGACGGTATTCCGCGAGGTTGATCACGATGCCTTCGCGCGGGCCCGGTGGCAGGATGAAACGGGTCGGCAAGACGATTTCAGTGCCGGCACCCGGCAACCACGGGTCAACGCCCGGGTTGGCGGCGACCATCTCGGTGTAACCCAGGTCATAGGTCGTGCCCAGGTCAGCGAAGGTGTCTTCGTACTTGGCCTTGATGACCTGCACCTGGCCGATGATGTCTTCACCCGGTGGCGGCAGAGGCAGCTCCAATGCAGCAACGGGCCCCGCCATACACAGGGCGGCAAGAGACAGGCAGCGGGCGACGGCAGGCAAGCGCGGCAACATCCGGGAAATCCTTCGCAGATCGAACAGAGGGTATGAAAACGCGATTGTACACTGCGTCCCGTTATTTCGGGGAGAGCGGCGCCGAAGCGTCCGATGTGTAGCAGATTTTGAGACAGACCAGGATCCCGTGGGAGCGAGCCTGCTCGCGAATGCGATGGATCAGCTTGCATGGATGCCCGACGTGCGGCCGTCTTCGCGAGCAGGCTCGCTCCCACAAGGGACATGCTCGGAATCAGGGGATCACAACTCGAAGCGCAGCTCCGGCCAGATCGGCGAGGTACCGCGCTTCTGCGATTCCAGGATCGCCCGGCACAAGGAGCAGAGGCGATGGTCCTGGAAAATCCTCCGGTCGACAGCCGACCAGCGTGGCTGCGCCGGCAAAAGACTGCCGCAAAGGGTCCGGTCGGCCGAGCCGCCGAGCTCCAGCTGCCGGGTCACCAGATGCACCCGCACTTCCTGGCAGGCGAACAGATCCAGCTGTTCGTCAGGCTCGATCAGTTGGTAGGCAAACAGGGACCAGGCGGGACGCGGCATCGGGGGCTCCAAATCGGGGGCGCCACATTAGCCGAAAGACCGCCTGTAGAAAAGCGTCAAAGCAGCGGTTTCAGCGTCGGCCAGACATTTTCCAGCAACTTGCCCTGGGCCGCGACGGACGGGTGCAATCCGTCGCCCTGCATCATTCCCTGCACGCCGCCGACATCCTTGAGGAAAAACGGCACCAGCGGGACTTTTTTCTCCTCGGCCAAGGTGCTGTAGACCTTCGAGAAAGCCTCGGTGTAGCGTCGCCCATAGTTCGGCGGCAGCTGCATGCCCAGCAAAAGCACCTTGGCACCGCTGGCGCGGGAGCTGTCGATCATCGCTGCAAGGTTTTGTTGCAATTGTGTTGGCGGCTGTCCACGCAGGCCATCGTTGCCTCCCAACTCCAGGACCACCAGCTCCGGCTTATGGGCTGCAAGCAGCGTCGGCAGGCGCGCCAGGCCGCCTGCGCTGGTGTCGCCGCTGATCGATGCATTGACCACTTTATCGTCGAAACCCTCGGCCTTGAGCCGTTGTTCCAGCAACGACACCCAGCCTTGGCGGGTATCCAGGCCGAAAGCCGCGCTGATACTATCGCCAACGATCAGGACTGTACCCGCCGCTGCGTTCTGGACCATGCACATCAAGGCCAGGCCGGCACTCAAAAACCACACTCGCATCGGATTCTCCATGGGCTCAAGCATTCTCACCGCGAAGGACCTTAGCAAAGTGGTTCCCAGCGCGGAAGGTGAACTGACCATCCTGCACGAACTCAGCCTGGAACTGAACAAGGGCGACAGCCTGGCCATCGTCGGCGCGTCCGGTTCCGGCAAATCCACGCTCCTTGGGCTGCTGGCCGGCCTCGACCTGCCCAGCAGCGGTGAAGTAACCCTCGCCGGCCAAGCCCTCAGCGCACTGGACGAAGACCAGCGCGCCCGGGTTCGCGCCGAACACGTCGGTTTCGTTTTCCAGTCGTTCCAACTGCTCGACAGCCTCAACGCGCTGGAAAACGTCATGCTGCCGCTGGAACTGGATGGCCGCAAGGATGCCCGGGAACGCGCCACGCAACTACTGCAACGAGTCGGTCTCGGCCAACGACTGACGCATTCGCCGCGCCAGCTCTCGGGCGGCGAACAGCAACGCGTCGCGATTGCCCGCGCCTTTGCCGCCGAGCCCGACGTGCTGTTCGCCGATGAGCCGACCGGCAATCTCGACAGCCACACCGGCGAACGCATCAGCGATCTGCTGTTCGAGCTGAACAAGGAACGCGGCACCACCCTGGTGCTGGTGACCCATGACGAACGCCTGGCCCATCGCTGCCGGCGCCTGATCCGACTTGAAGCCGGCCTGATGGTCGCGCCCCTGGAGCCTTGATGGCACGCTTGCCCCTGTTGCGCCTGTTCAGCCTTGCCCTGCGCCAGTTGCTGCGCGATGCCCGCGCCGGCGAGTTGCGCGTGCTGTTCTTCGCCCTGCTGGTGGCCGTGGCGGCGAGCACCGCCATCGGTTACTTCGGCGCCCGCCTGAATGGCGCGATGATGATGCGCGCGACCGAATTTCTCGGCGCCGACCTGCTGCTCGAAGGCAGCTCCCCTGCCCGCCCGGAGCAGATCCGCAGCGGCACCGAACTGGGCCTGGAACATGCCCGGGTGGTGGAGTTTTCCAGCGTTGTCGCCACCGACAACGGTATCCAGCTGTCCAGCGTCAAGGCAGCCGATGACATCTATCCCTTGCGCGGGGAACTGAAAAGCGCCCCGGCGCCCTTCGCCCCGGAAGAAACCGGCGGACGCCCCGCCCCAGGGGAAGCCTGGGTCGAAGCACGGCTGCTGACGGCACTGGACCTGAAGATCGGCGACAGCATCGATGTCGGCAACAAGACCGTTCGCCTGAGCCGCGTGCTGACTTATGAACCCGATCGCGCCGGTAATTTCTACAGCCTGACCCCGCGCGTCATGATCAACCTCAAGGACCTGGACGCCACGGGCGTGGTTCAACCCGGCAGCCGGGTCAGCTATCGCGACCTGTGGCGCGGCCCGGCGTCGGCGCTGCAAACCTATCGCGACCTGGTCAAGCCAGGTCTTGAGCCGAACCAGCGCCTGCAGGACGCTCGCGACGGCAATCGCCAGATCGGCGGCGCCCTGGGCAAGGCCGAGCGCTACCTGAACATGGCCAGCCTGGTGGCGGTGCTGCTGTCCGGCGTTGCCGTGGCCCTCTCGGCAAACCGTTTCGCCACTCGACGCTTCGATGCCAGTGCATTGCTGCGCTGCCTTGGCCTGTCGCGCCGGGAAACCATGGTGTTGTTCAGCCTGCAATTGGCCGTGCTGGGCCTGTTGGCGAGCATCAGCGGTGCGCTGCTGGGCTGGGTGGCCCAGTTGGGATTGTTTGCCTTGCTGCATGACTTGCTGCCCACCGCCGTCCCCCCGGGTGGCCTGTTGCCGGCGATCGCCGGGATCGGCACCGGGCTGGTGGCACTGGCGGGTTTTGCCTTGCCGCCGCTCGCCGCACTGGGCCGGGTGCCGCCGTTGCGCGTGCTGCGTCGGGACATGTTGCCGATTCCCTCCAGTAGCTGGGTGGTCTACGGTGCGGCCCTGGGTGCGCTCGGGCTGATCATGTGGCGCCTGAGCCTGGACCTGGTGCTGACTTTCGCGCTGCTCGGTGGTGGGGTGATTGCCGCACTGGTGCTCGGCGGACTGCTGTTGCTGGTGCTACAGAGCCTGCGTCGGATGCTGGCCCGGGCCTCGCTGCCATGGCGGTTGGGACTCGGTCAGCTGTTGCGCCACCCCCTGGCGGCAGCCGGCCAGGCCCTGGCGTTTGGCCTGATCCTGTTGTCCATGGCCTTGATCGCGCTGCTGCGCGGCGAGTTGCTCGACACCTGGCAAAACCAGTTGCCGAAAAACGCCCCGAACTATTTCGCCCTGAACATCCTGCCCAACGACAAGCAGGCCTTCACCGACAAGCTGATGGCGTTGTCGGCGCAGTCGGCCCCGCTCTACCCCGTGGTACCGGGACGGCTGATCAGCATCAACGGCGAGCCGGCCAAGGAGTTCGTCACCAAGGATTCGGCCGGTGACCGTGCGCTGCAACGCGACTTGAGCCTGACCTGGGCGGCCGAGCTGCCGGCGGGCAACGTTGTCACGGCCGGGAACTGGTGGCCACAACAGCCACCGGACGATATCCCGGGGGTTTCGGTGGAAGGCAAGGTGGCCGAGAACCTCAAGATCAAACTGGGCGACCGCCTGGTGTTCAACGTCGGCGGCCTCAACCGGGAAGCCAAGGTCACCAGCCTGCGGGAAATCAACTGGGACAATTTCCAGCCGAACTTCTTCATGATCTTCCAGCCCGGTACGCTGAAGGACCTGCCGGCAACCTACCTCACCAGCTTCTATCTGGCTCCCGGCCATGACCAGCAGATCGTCGACCTGTCCCGCGCCTTCCCGGCCGTGACGATCCTGCAAGTCGAGGCGTTGCTCGAACAGCTGCGCAGCATCCTGGCCCAGGTGACCCTGGCGGTGGAATATGTATTGCTGTTTGTGCTGGCGGCGGGGATGGCGGTGCTGTTCTCCGGCTTGCAGGCCACCCTCGACGAAAGGATTCGCCAAGGCGCGCTGCTGCGTGCCCTGGGCGCCGAGCGGCCGCTGTTGACCAAGGCCCGGCGCATCGAGTTCGGCCTGTTGGGTGCGGTCAGCGGTCTGCTCGCGGCCCTGGGTTCGGAACTGGTCAGCCTGGTGCTCTACCGTTATGCGTTCGACTTGCCGTGGCATCCGCATCCATGGCTGTTGGTGTTGCCGCTGGTGGGCGCGTTGCTGATCGGTGCGGCGGGCGTATTTGGCACTCGCCGGGCGCTCAACGCCAGCCCGCTGACAGTGTTGCGCGAGGGTTGATAGACTTCGGGCCTCGCCATCACCAGAAGTCGCCATGAGCCGCTATCGTCCACCCCGTACCGCCGGCACCGCGCTGATCACCCCCGAAGGTGAAGCGCGGATGCGCGCTGAGCTCCATGAACTGTGGCATGTCCGCCGCCCCCAGGTGACCCAATCGGTCAGCGAAGCAGCGGCCCAGGGTGATCGCTCGGAAAATGCCGAATACACCTACGGCAAGAAAATGCTGAGGGAAATCGACAGTCGCGTGCGTTTTCTCACCAAACGCCTCGAAGCACTCAAGGTCGTCAGCGAAAAGCCCAGCGACCCGAACAAGGTGTATTTCGGCGCCTGGGTCACCGTTGAGGATGAGGACGGCAAGGAATCGCGCTACCGCATCGTCGGGCCTGACGAGCTGGACCTGAAGCAGAACCTGATCAGTATCGACTCGCCCCTGGCCCGCGCCCTGATTGGCAAGGCGCTGGACGCTGAAGTCAGGGTCCAGGCGCCTACCGGAGAAAAGCTCGTCTACATCGTCGATATCAGCTATCCGTAGCCCGACTCGCCTCAACGGCGAGTGATCAGCCCCTGCCGTGCAACACGGGTCAAGTGCCGGATCATTTCGGCAGCATCCGCCGCCGTTGGCGACTGGATCACCGCCAGGTCGAAACTGTCGTTGGCGAAACGCGCCAGCGATTCACCGTCTTCGACAAACTGGATCAGGAAGGCCGCGGGGCCGTGGCTGCGTCGCGGCCAGCCGTCGAGATAACGCAACAGCGTAGGCTGATGGGTACCGCCCAGAAGAATTTTCGGATTGCGTTGCAGCAGGTTCGCCGTGATCGGCGCCAGACGTACAAGGGGGCTGGATGCGTTCATTGTGTCGTGTCTCTGCCTCAAAAGTCTGCATGGCAGGTGAGAGGCAACACCGAACCAGCGCTTTAGCGGTATTTCGAAGCCTTGTTTCACGGCTTCTGTCGATGACTGGACGAGTCACCTGGCGCCCCGCAAGTAGCTGTTTAAATCGGCGCATGAGCGGCATCCTAGAGAAGCTGACTGGCCAGTGTCAAGAATCGACGCGCACAAAAAAGGCCCGTACTGGACGGGCCTTGTTGTCTTGAGCAAGTTATCAACGGGCGATGGCGTTATCCGCTGACAGCTTGCCTGCACCTTCGATCAACACCGCGATACTGCCGGCCAGCAAGGCCAGGGCAAACTCATAACCGTTGTTGGCCATGAACAGACCGTTGCCGATGTGCACAGAGAAAATCGCCACCAGTGACAGGAAGGCCAGACCCAAAGCCGCCGGGCGCGTCAGCAGGCCGATGATCAAGGCCAGCCCGGCGAAAAACTCGGTGCCACCGGCCAGGGTTGCCATCAGGTAGCCAGGCGTCAGGCCGATGCTCTCCATCCACTGTGCCGTGCCCGCCAACCCGTAGCCGCCAAACAGCCCGAACAGTTTCTGCGAGCCGTGGGCAGCGAAAATGACGCCGACGACAATGCGCAGGACAGTCAGGCCGTAGCCGGCGCGGGAAAACAGAACCTTATTGATGAACGTGCTCATGGTGCATTCCTTGGGAGATGTGTGTGTTGGGCGCTATATTAATCAAATAATCGCAGGTAAAAAGCGCAAAAAACCCACCAAAACAATCTATAAATTAGATTATTTGGTCGAAGCCACCTTTCGCTCCGGAGGCTCCAGCGATTCACGCTCTCGATCAAACGCCAGGTAATACTTGTTCACGCTATTAACGTAGCTGACGGCGCCCATTCCCACCTGCTCCATGGCTATTCGCTCGACCTGGAAAAACCACTGGTCAGGGTTCAAGCCTCGCCGCCGAGCCTCGGCACGCATGCCCTGGACTCGCTCCGGTCCCATGTTGTACGCAGCCAGGACAAACGCCATGCGTTCGCGCTCGTTGAGCTTGGGGCTGGAGAAGAATTTGCGGCGGATCATGGCCAGGTATTTGGCGCCGGCCTGCACATTGGCATCCAGGTCCTGGATGTTGTTGACCCCGACCCGCTGGGCCGCGGACGGCGTGATCTGCATCAGGCCGGTGGGGCCGCTGCCGCTGCGCGCGTTGGGTTGCAAGGCTGACTCCTTGAACGCCAGGGCCGCCAGGTTGAGCCAGTCCATGCCCTGGGCCTGGGCATGTTTTTGCAGCACCGGCCGAAGTTTTTCCAGGCGTTGGCGATTGGCCCGGGCCAGCGGGTAGTGAACCTGGTACAAGCGTCGGTAGATACGCAGGAATGCGGCGTCCTGGTTGTCGGGGACTTTATAGGTGGTGAGGAATCGATCAATGCTCGCCCGCAGCATGGCGGCGTCGCGGCGGACGAACCAATACTCGTCACTGGGCTCGCCGATGAGCACCTGGCGGTCGAAGCGCAACTTGGGCAGGATCTTGCCCCAGCGTTCGGCGATGGGTTGTTCGACGATGGTGAGGTGGAAGATCCCGCCCTGGACCATCTCCAACACGTCTTCCACCGCCAGGGTGGGATCGACCCATTCGATTTTCACCGGCGGCAACTTGAGCAACGCCAGCTTCTGGTTGATCTGGCTGACCGCATCCCCCGCCGCGCTGCCGTTGGGCAGCGCCAGGGTCTTGCCAGACAATTGCTCCACGCGCGAATAACGTTTTTCGCCCTTGATCCCCACCAGCAGCAACGGCACATCCGTGCGTATCGGCTCACTGGCGCTCACCGCATGGCCGGCTTGCGGCTCAAGCAATTCGCCGGGCGCCACCAGATCCCCTTCCCCGCGCTGCAGTGCGCCGAGCAATTGATCCTTGGCCTTGGGAATGATTTTGAGGGTGATTTCCTGGCCATCCCGGGCATGACCATTGAGGTACTGTTCGAAGGCCCGCAAGCGATGGTATTCGACGCCGATGGGCTGGCCCTGGACTTCACCGGAGCTGTTGCGGCTCTGGTTGACCAACACCTTCAGTACCCGGCTGCTGCGGATCTGCGCCAGGTCACGCACGGTGCCCGGCGCCACCACTTGCAACGGTCCGGGCAGGCGTGCTTCGGCCGCCATTGGCAACAGCAGCGAACAACACAGCAGTAGCAATACCTGGGGACGAACCATCCACACTCCGAAAGGATGTTGCCGAGCCAACCCGGTGGCAAACCGTGGTTGATTCGGCAAAACAGAGCACCGTGGGGCGCTGAAAAGTGCGAAAGACTGGCACAGCGATGGCATTGATACCACCCCGACCTGTCTCGTGGCCTCAACAGACAGCCGCAACTCATTGTAGTTCTTGGCTTTTCTTATAAATCTACAGCTCTGGTATGCTTTCCGGCCTTTGGGCCGAGGTAGCACCATGCAACTCATCGATATCGGCGTCAACCTGACCAACCCCAGTTTCGCCGAAAAACACCAGGCGGTGCTTGAACGCGCCTATGCCGCCGGGGTCTGCCAGTTGGTGCTGACCGGCACCAGCATCGAGGGCAGCGAACAGGCCTTGGAACTGTGCCAGCAGCTCGACGAAGACGGGACGCGACTGTTTTCCACCGCCGGCATCCACCCCCACAGCGCCAGCGACTGGACAGCTGACAGCGCCAGGCATTTGCACGAGCTGCTCAAGCAGGACCGTGTGCGCGCGGTGGGTGAATGCGGGTTGGATTTTAATCGTGATTTCTCGCCCCGCCCGCAGCAGGAGAAAGTCCTCGAAGAACACCTCGCGCTCGCCGCGGAGTTGCAAATGCCGGTGTTTCTCCATGAACGCGACGCCGACCAGCGACTGCTGGAGATTCTTCGGGATTTTCGCGACCGCTTGCCCGCCGCTGTGGTGCATTGTTTTACCGGTGAGAAAAAAGCGCTGTTCAGTTACCTCGACCTGGACTTGCACATCGGCATTACCGGGTGGATCTGCGATGAGCGCCGAGGCACACATCTGCACCCATTGGTGCGGGAAATTCCCCGCGGCCGGCTCATGCTCGAAAGCGACGCCCCGTATCTGCTGCCCCGCACCCTGCGCCCAAAGCCCAAGAACGGTCGTAATGAGCCGGCCTATCTGACAGACGTATTGCGTGAAGTCGCCTTGCACCGGGGCGAAAGCGAGGAAGACCTGGCGGCCCATAGCACGGCGTGTGCGCGGGCGTTTTTCGGCTTGCCGGTGATTTCCTGACCGGAATGGGGCCCTGTGGGAGCGAGCCTGCTCGCGAAAGCGGTCTGTCAGTCAGATTATCTGCAGTAGATCGATCGCCTTCGCGAGCAGGCTCGCTCCCACAAGGGATACCTGGTATCCGTTGACCCACATCAAAACCCAGTCTTCCGAATAGCAGCAGAATACTGGCACCTTGCCAAAACTGTTTCCGCTATCAGAGAAGACCTTCCATGGGTGCCTGGCTTAGCAATATCTCGCTGAAGTACAAATTCTGGGCGGTCAATGCGGTCGCCTTTGTCACCACCTTGCTGTTGGTGCTTTATGCCATGCACCTTGAACAACAGGTCCGAGGGGTCAGCCTGGGCCAGGTGTTCGGCGAACGCTTCAGTCAGTATGCCGTGGCAGTATTCGTGCTGATGCTGGCGATGTTGGGAGCATCGCAGCTCTTGATCCGCTTTCTCCTCAGTCAGCTCAACACGTTGAAAGACGTGATGCTGCATGTCGAAAAAAGCGGCGACCTGTCCGCCCGCGTGCCCTTGGCCTGCAAGGACGAAGTGGGCCAGATGGCCGCTGCATTCAATGCCTTGCAAGCTGGCTACCAGCGGGTGGTCGACACCGTTGCCAGCACTGCTCGACAGCTGGATAGCGGTGCGACGCGCCTGGCTTCGAGCATGAACGATGTGCGCCAGGGCATGCTCGGCCAGCAGAGCGAAACGGATCAGGCTGCCACGGCCATCAATGAGATGACCGCCACGGTCTATCACATCGCCCAACACGCCGGCGCCACCCGCGACCTGTCGAAAACCACGGATATCCTGGCGGGTAACGGACGGGAAGTGGTCAGTCGCGTGCAGCAATCGATCACCGGGCTGTCCACTGGCGTGCAGCAGACCGCCGAGATGATCCAGCGCCTGGCGCAGGACAGCCAGAAGATCAACGGTGTGGTCAACGTGATCCACAGCATCGCCGAGCAGACCAACCTGCTGGCACTCAACGCCGCCATCGAAGCGGCGCGAGCCGGCGAAATGGGCCGCGGCTTTGCGGTCGTGGCTGATGAAGTCCGCAACCTCGCCAAGCGGGTCCAGACCTCGACCGACGAGATTACCGCCATGGTGTCGGCCTTGCAGGCAGGCACCCGCGATGCGGTGGAGTTCATGCAGGAAAGCTCGCACAAGGCTGACGACTGCGTGCAACAGGCTTGCGAGGCCGGCGACGCGTTGCTGCAGATCACCGAGGCGGTGGCGCAGATGCGCGAGAGCAACACGCAGATCGCGGTCGCCGCCGAACAGCAAAGCCAGGTGGCCGAAGACATGAATCGGGCGGTGGTGAGCATCCGCGACGTGACCGAAAATACCGTGCGCCAGACCGTGGATTCGGCCGCCACCAGCGATGAGCTGGCGACGCTGGCGGGTGAGTTGAACAAAGCGATTGGGCAGTTGAAGCTGTAATTCCGGATCTGCTGCATCGCCCGTGTGGCGAGGGAGCTTGCTCCCGCTGGGCTGCGCAGCGGCCCCAGGATTTTACGGTCGCTGCGCAACCGAGCGGGAGCAAGCTCCCTCGCCACGAGAGCGGATTCTGCTCATGAAGAAAGTCTTTGTCATCAGGACACGGAGATTCACAACAGCCTTATGCCTATGACGCCTATCGTTGCGATAGCCAACCGTGATTCGCCGCCCTGCCTGGCCCGGCCTATTCTTGGGTTATTCGGATTTCACGGACTCAAGGACAAAGCATCATGGGCAAACGTCACCCCAACCTTCCGGCCTGGCAATGGCGCGCCTATCCCGAGAATCACCGCCACCCGACCAACCTGGTGTTGCACCTGATCGCGGTGCCGCTGTTCATTGTCGCGTTTCTGTTGATCGTGTCGGGCGTCTTCAGCCTGAGCCTGGGCGATGTCGCCATCGGCGTGATCGGTGTACTCGCCGCACTCGGATTGCAGCGCCATGGCCACGGTCTTGAGGCGCAGGCCTCAGAGCCTTTCAGCGATCGCAAGGACGCCATGTCGCGCCTGCTGGTGGAACAATTCCTGACCTTTCCACGCTTTTTCCTCAGCGGCGGATGGTGGCGGGCCTGGCGGGATCGCCACCGTCACTGAATCGCCGTAACACCTCAGCCGAAGATCGTCACCGTCTGCCGGCTCATGGCGATCAAGCGCCCATCGGCGCTCCAGAACTTCGCCGCGACATGGCCATACCCATCCTGGGCGTGCTCGATCTCGGCCAGGTACTGGCACCAATCCAATGTCGTGAGCTCAAGCAATGGCTGGACGAACTCGATGGTCCAGGTCAGCGTGCTGCCCGGCGCCATTTGCGTAAGATGGGGCAACAACGCTGGCGGCCAGGCGTCCACCAAAGCCAGGATATGGCCTTCGTTCAGCGACTCCTCTTTCACATCACCACGCAAGCGCACCCAGCCGCCCATGCTTCGGGATTTGTTACCGGAAAACGGCAGGCCGCCGACGCTCCAGCGCATCGCCAGGTGCCGCATGAATTCCGGTGTCCCGCCTTTGATGTAGGGCAGTTCCTGACATTGCTCGACGTCCTTGAACGGTGGCGCGGGATCAGCCTGTACCGCCACCACCGAGGTTCGCGATGCGCCAAAGCTGCCTTGCACCACGGTCACTACCTGGCCTCTCTGCACAGCGCGCCCCAGCACCTGGCTGACGGCCTTGCCCTCTCGCAATATATCGACCTCGAAACTGACCGGGACATCCGGCTCGACCGGGCCGACAAAGGTGATCGCCAGCGACCGCACCGGGCGATCGGCCGGAACCCGGGCACGCATCGCCTCGTATTGCAGCGCCGCTACCAAGCCACCAAAACTGGCCCGGCCCTGACCCCATTCAGGTGGAATGGTGACGGCGCCTGGCTGATGACGCACGGCATCGATCAAATCGGAAAAGCGCATGGCAACCTCGAAGAGATGGGAAAACGATGACGGATATTAACTATCCCGAGCGGGCAGTACAGCGCTCATTCCGGCCAAAGAGGCTGACAGAAAAGCCGTCGGTTCTGAATACGCCTTGATTCCCTGTGGGAGCGAGCTTGCTCGCGATGACGGTGGGTCAGTTTGCATAAGGATTGACTGATACACCGCCATCGCGAGCAAGCTCGCTCCCACAGGGGTTCGGGTAGATTCAGGATTTCTCGAAGCAACTGACGATGAGTTTTTCAAGTACCCGGTCGGACTTGGCCTCGGCCTTTTCCATGGTGATCCGCCAGACCGGTACGCAGGCCCGCAAGTCGGCTTCCTGCTCGGCACGCGCCAGCCATTGCCAGCAATCATGCCAATCGCCCAACGCGCCTTGGGCGGCCTTGAGTCGGGGCATGGCCGCTTCCGGCAAGCGGTCGAGTTCGGGATAGGCTTCGATGGCATAACGCACGCGCTTGATCAGCAGGCGCAGTCGGTGGCGGTCATGAGCCGGATCGCGCAAGGCTTCGCCGAGCTTTTTCCACTGTTTGTCGAGGCGCTTTTCGACACGTTTGCGCAACCCCGCAAGCAGACCCTGGCGCTGGGCAGCGCGGATGAAGCGTGGGAAGGCATCGAGGATCATCAGCAAATGCGCCAGCTCCGGGCTGCTGGCCACGGCGGGATAGGCCTCGGCCATTTGCAGCTGGCGTCGCTGCGCGGCCTCGGTCTTGCCGTGCTGCTGAAGATAAGCCGCCAGCACCTCACGGTCGCGCAAGGGGGTGGTCAGGCTGCCGACTGCCGATGCGGCTGTCTCCAACTGCTCGACGCCGGGCAACCCGCGCAGCGGACGAAGCAGGCTGCGCAGACGGCGAACGGTGGTCCGCAGGTCGTGCAAAGCTTCGCTGTCGGTATGAGCATTCAAGCGGGCCTGGCAGGCCAGCAGGCGAACTTCCAGGCCCAGAATCCGGGCCACCAGCCGATCAATCATCGGGCGTACTCCGTACGCAGCTTCGAGTTTCGAGCTACAAGCCGCAAGAAAAAGCAGTTTCGCTTCTGCTTACAGCTTGCAGCTCGCCGCTGTGTTTATCGTCCCGCGCGGGATTCGCGAATGTAGAAACGCGCCTTCTCGGCTTTCTTGGTGCAGCCCTCAAAGGCTTCGAATTGCTGCTGGGTCTTGGCCCCGGTCAGCAATGAAAGAGCCTTGGAGTAGCTGACAGTGCCGGCGAAGCCTTCGGCCTTGGCCAGGTCAAGTTCGCGCCACGCGCTGTCTAGCTGGCTGCCGCAGCTGTCGCGGTAAGCAGTCTTGCCGGCGCAACCGGCCAGTGCCAGAACCATCAGGGATGCCACCAGGGGCAGGCAGATCCGGGCTTTCATCGATAACACCTCAAGTCAGGTCAACAGTCGTGCTGGTAAGACGGTTTCGCCGGCAAAAAGTGCCTCGGCGCGGCCGCTATATTCAAGTGGGCACGAGCATACGCAAATGCCGCTGCGGCGTGTCAAAAAACGACGCCTGCGCCACAGCGATTGAGCCGGCCCGTCGATGGGTGCATTGTTGACGTCTGTTTGACAAGAGGCCTGCTCATGACAAAACGTGTCGCATTGGTATTGGGCTCGGGCGGCGCCCGGGGCTATGCCCATATCGGGGTGATCGAGGAAATCGAACGACGCGGCTACGACATCGCCTGTATCGCCGGTTGTTCCATGGGTGCGGTCGTAGGCGGGATCTACGCGGCGGGCAAACTCGAAGACTACCGCAACTGGATCGAAAGCCTCGACTACCTGGATGTGCTCCGGCTGGTGGATGTCAGCTTTCGCCTCGGGGCCATTCGCGGCGAAAAAGTCTTCGGGCAGATTCGCAAGATCGTCGGCGAGCTCAATATCGAAGACCTGCGCATTCCCTACACGGCGGTGGCCACCGACCTGACCAACCAGCAGGAAATCTGGTTCCAGGAAGGCTGCCTGCACCAGGCGATGCGCGCCTCGGCGGCGATTCCCAGCCTGTTCACCCCGGTGATGCAAGGCAACCGCATGCTGGTGGATGGCGGCTTGCTCAATCCGCTGCCGATCGTGCCGGTGGTGTCGAGCCATTGCGACCTGATCATCGCGGTCAACCTCAACGCCACCAACCAGAAGCAATACCGGCTGCCCGTGATCCAGCGCCCCGCCGCGTTCCGGCGACGCTTCGACACTCTGGTCAGTTCCCTCGGTTCAAGGCTGCCGTTTCGCCGCAAACAAGCCGAACAACTGTTGCTGCTGGAACAGGAAGCCCTCAAGGCCGAGGCGGCCGACATCAACCCGTGGCTTGATTCGGCCGAACCGGAAGGCCAGCAACCGGCCGCCGCGCCGGAAATCGAAGGCGCGCCGAAATCCGCCACCGGCTCTTTCATCATCGATAACGTCGGGCCGGCCTCGTTGCTCGACCTGATCAACCAGAGCTTCGAGGTGATGCAGACGTCGCTGGCCCAATACAAGATCGCCGGCTACCCGCCGGATGTACTGATCAACGTGCCAAAACGGGTGTGCCGGTTCTTCGAGTTCTACAAGGCACCGGAGCTGATCGCGCTGGGACGCGAGATTGCCAGCGATACGTTGGATCGGTATGAGAGTGAGCAGAGCTAATGATCGCAAGATTCCCGGTGGCGAGGGAGCTTGCTCCCGCTGGGCTGCGAAGCGGCCCTAAAACCTGAACACTCGGTGTGTCAGGAAAAATCATGTCTGAAGTTTTTGGAGCTGCTTCGCAGCCCAGCGGGAGCAAGCTCCCTCGCCACAACAGCACTTGGCTTGAAACTCAAGCACCACCCTCCTCCAACAAGCGATACCCCACCCCCGCCTCGGTCACGATGAACCGCGGCCGGGTCGGGTCGTCGGCGAGTTTCTGCCGCAGGTGACCGATGACGATGCGCAAGTAATGGCTGTCTTCGACGTGGGTCGGGCCCCAGATATCCTTGAGCAGTTGCTGCTGGGTGATGACCCGCCCCGGATGTCGCGCCAGTTGCGCCAGCACCGCGTATTCCTTGCGGGTCAGGGCCACTTCGGCGCCGTCCAGCAGGACCCGGCGATAAGCCAGGTCGACCGTCAGCGGGCCGAACGTCAATGCCGCCGACGGTGCCTCGCCCGCTGGCGCCTGGCGCAGGAGCGCGCGCACGCGGGCGAGGAACTCCTGGATGCCGAAAGGCTTGGTCACGTAGTCATTCGCACCGTTGTCCAGCGCCTCGACCTTCTGTGCTTCGCTGGCGCGTACTGACAAAACCAGCACCGGCACGGCAGACCATTGGCGAAACTCGCGCAGTACCTGCTGGCCGTCCATGTCCGGCAGGCCAAGGTCGAGCACCAGCAGATCAGGCTTGTTCAACGCCGCCTGGGCCAGGCCCGCTGCGCCGGTCTCGGCTTCGAGCACCTTGTAGCCTTGCGAGGTCAGGCTGATCCGCAGGAACTTGCGGATCTGCGGTTCGTCATCGATGACCAAAAGGGTCGCGTTCTGGCTCATGGGGTCCGTTCATTTCCATCAAGTGGCGAGAGCATAACGCAGCGCCAGTCAGGCTTCATCGTCCATGCCCGGTTGTGTCTGCAAGGGCAGGTGCAAGGTGATGCAGGTGCCGCGCCCATCGAGCCCCTCGTCGACGCTGATCCGCCCGCCATGGGCGCCGACCATGCCCTGACAGATCGCCAGCCCCAGCCCGGTGCCCTGCCCGCCACGGTCGCCGCGCGCAGCGGTGTAGAACATGTCGAAGATTTTCTCACGCTCCGGCTCGGGAATTCCGGGCCCTTCATCGGCCACGGCGAAGCGTATTTCATCAGTCGTCGCTCCGGCGCTCAACAGCAACCGACCATGGGCGGGCGAAAAGCGCGCGGCGTTTTCCAGCACGTTGACCAGCGCCTGCTCGATCAGCGCCGCATGGACATACAACAGCGGCAAGCCGGTCGGCACTTCGATGCTCACCGCCAGCGGCGCCAGTACCGCCCGCAACCGGTTCAACGAACTGGCAACGATGTCGGCCGGCGATACCCAATCACGCGCCAGCTTCAGCGCACCGTGGCCGAGGCGGGTCATGTCGAGCAGGTTCTGGATATAACGATCCAGGCGCTCGGCTTCGTCGCGAGTGCCTTCGAGCAATTCGCGACGGTCCTGCAGCGGGATCGCCTCGCCCAGCGCCAGCAGGCTATCGATGCTGCCGCGCATGGAAGTCAGGGGCGTGCGCAAATCATGGGAGACGGAGGCCAGCAAGGCGCTGCGCAATTGCTCGGTTTCGCCGTGCAGGCGCGCCGCTTCCAGGTCCTGCGCCAATTGCGCCCGAGCCAGCGCCTGGGCCAGCGGCTGGCTGAGCGCCGCCAGCAAGCGCCGACGCTGACCGCTCAACGGCTTGCCGTCTTTCAGGCAGACTCCCAACAGGCCCAGCGGGCCACCCTCGGACGACAAGGGCCACCACCACCAGCGCCCGGACGGCAGCGTCGCGGTGCCGGCGCCGGCCGGCTGATCGTGCTGCCAGGACCAGTCGGCGGCAGCGCGCTCGGCCTCGGTGAAGGTCAACGGTTCAGCCGTCTCGACGTGCCAGCCGTGCTGTGCGTCGCGCTTGAGCAAGCACAGTTGCAAATCGCCCTCGCTGTTGAGGTGTTGCACGGCGGCGCTGATCACGGCCTGGCGATCGGTCGCGGCCGTCAGCTTGCGCGACAGATCGAGCAGCTCGGCGGTTTCCTGCTGGGTGTCGCGCAGCGCCTGCAATTGCCGACGCTGGCGCGCCGCGAGGTTGCCGGTCAGGGCGGCCATCAAGAGGAAAAACACCAGCGTCAGTACGTCTTCTTCGCGCTGGATCGTCAGGGAGAAATTCGGCGGGATGAACAGAAAGTCATACGCCAGGAACGACAGCGCCGCACAGGCCAGCGCCGGGCCGAGGCTGCTGCGCACCGCCACCAGCAACACCGCCATCAGAAATACCAGGGAGATATTGGGCAACGCAAGCAACCCGGAAACTCCCCAGGCCAGGGCACTGGCGGCCAGTGTAGCCACCACCGCCAGCGCATAGTCGAACCCGGTCTGGACGGCGCCCGGACGCAGGCGCGGCGGCGGTGCTTCATCACCGTCCAGCACGTTGATCTCCAACCCACGGGCATCGCGCAGCAATCGCGAAGCCAGGCCGCCGCCGAACAGGCGCCTGCGCAAACGCTGGCGGGACTGCCCGACCAACACCAACGTGGCCCGCCGTTGCATCGCGTGCTGGATCAGCGTCCTGGCGACCTCTCCCGCCCGCAGCAGCACGACCTCGCCGCCGAGGCGTTCCGCCAGTTGCTGGGCGCTCTGCAGACGCTGGCGCGAGGACTCGTCCCGTGCCGTGCCGTTGTCTACATGCACCACGCTCCAGGGCAGATGCCGGCGCTGGGCGACCCGGCTGGCGTGGCGTACCAGCCGTTCGGCCTGGTGATCCGCGTCCACGCCCACCAGCAACCGGCCCTGGACCGCCGGGGCCGACTGGCCCAGTTGTCGATAACCCTGGGCCAGGTCGTTGTCCACTTGCGCGGCAGCGGTCTGCATGGCCAGCTCACGCAGGGCGGTGAGATTGGTCTGGGTGAAAAACGCATCGATCGCCGCGCGGGCCTGTTCCGGCACATAGACCTTGCCGTCGCGCAGACGCTCCAGCAATTCGCGCGGTGGCAGGTCGATCAGCAACAGCTCATCGGCTTCCTGCAAGACCCAGTCCGGCAAAGTCTCGCGCACCTGCACACCGGTGATGCCACGAACCTGATCGTTGAGGCTTTCCAGATGCTGGACGTTGACCGTGGTGAAGACGTCGATGCCGGCGGCGAGCAGTTCCTGGATGTCTTGCCAACGCTTGGCATGGCGGCTGCCGGGAGCGTTGCTGTGGGCCAGCTCGTCCACCAGCGCCAGGCTCGGGCGAGCGGCAAGCAGGCCGTCGAGATCCATCTCCTCGAGCATCACGCCGCGGTATTCCGAACGCACCATCGGCTGTTGCGCCAGGCCATTCAACAAGGCTTCAGTCTCGGCGCGCCCGTGGGTCTCGACGACCCCGGCGATGACGTTGGTTCCTTCGCGCAACCGGGTATGGGCCGCTTGCAACATGGCGTAGGTCTTGCCCACGCCTGGGGCGGCGCCGAGGAAAACCTTGAGGCGGCCACGGTCGTTGCGTGGCAGGTTGGCTAACAGTGCATCGGCGCGGCCGGAGTCGCTCATGCTGGGTCTCTTGTTTCAGAAATGGGATGGAGCCTTTGTGGGAGCGAGCTTGCTCGCGATGGCGGTAACTCAGCCGACATTTCCGTCGGCGGATAAACCGCTATCGCGAGCAAGCTCGCTCCCACAGGTATTACAGGTATTACAGGTTTTCCAGGGCCAGGTTCAGCGCCAGCACGTTCACCACCGGCGGGCCCACCAAAGGCCGCTCGATATGGCTGTCGAGCAACTGCTGCAACGTCGACACCGGCAAGTTGCGCGCCGCGGCGACACGCGCCAGTTGATAGGCAATCGCGGCCGGAGGCAAGTGCGGATCCAGGCCGCTGGCGGAAGTGCTCAGCAGCGCCAGGGGCACCGGCCCCTGGCCGGGCACTTGCAGCTTGCCGGCATCATCGATGACCCGGGCGGCCAGCGCCGGGTTGCTCGGGGAAAAGTTGCTCGCGCCGCTGGCGACCGTGGCGAAGGCGCCGGCCGAAGGGCGCGGATGAAACCAGGCATCGCCGCTGAAGTCCTGGGCGATCAACCGGGAACCGCGGACCTTGCCGTCGGCATCGCGGATCAGACTGCCGTTGGCCTGCGCCGGAAAAGCGATTTGTGCCACGCCGGTGACGAACAGCGGGTAAGCGATGCCAGTGATCAAGGTCATCAGGAGCAAGAGGCTCAGGGCCGGGCGAATCATGGTGAACATTTCAAATCCTCAGTTGAAAACACATCTGTGATAGATGTCTTCAGGCTCAAACCAACCCCAACCCCGTCAGCAACAGATCAATCGCCTTGATCCCCACGAACGGCACCGCGATCCCGCCCAGGCCGTAGATCAGCAGATTGCGTCGCAGCAATGCCGCCGCACTCGCCGCCTGCACTCGCACGCCACGCAAGGCCAAGGGGATCAGCACGACGATGATCAGGGCATTGAAGACGATGGCCGAGAGGATCGCGCTCTGTGGGCTGTTCAGGTGCATGACGTTCAACACGCCGAGCTGTGGATAAATCGAGGCGAACAGCGCCGGCAGGATCGCAAAGTACTTGGCGATGTCATTGGCGATGGAAAAGGTCGTCAGGGCCCCACGGGTCACCAGCAATTCCTTGCCGATCTGGACCACGTCCAGCAACTTGGTCGGGTCGCTGTCGAGGTCGACCATGTTGGCCGCCTCCCGCGCCGCCTGGGTGCCGTCGTTCATCGCCATGCCGACATCGGCCTGGGCCAGGGCCGGGGCGTCGTTGGCGCCGTCGCCGCACATGGCGACCAGCCGGCCGTCGTTCTGCTCGTGACGAATGCGCGCCAGCTTCTTCTCCGGCGTGGCCTCCGCCAGTACGTCATCGACACCCGCCTCGGCGGCAATCGCGGCGGCGGTCAGCGGGTTGTCACCGGTGACCATGACGGTGCGGATGCCCAGCTTGCGCAGCTCGGCAAAGCGCTCGCGGATGCCGGGCTTGACCACATCCTTGAGGTGAATGGCACCGAGCAACCTGCCGTCCACGCAGACCAGCAACGGCGTGCCGCCGCTCTGGGCGATCTTGTCGATTTCCCGCGCCAGTACCGGCGGCAGCTCGTTGCGTGGCAGGCCGATGAAACTCAGCAAGGAATCCACCGCACCCTTGCGATAAACGCGACCCTGATGATCCACGCCGGACAACCGCGTTTCCGCGCTGAATGGCACCGCCGTCAGCGCGTCCAAAGCCGGCTCGGGCTGGGGATGCAAGCCGCGCAGATACTCGACGATGGATTTGCCCTCGGCCGTATCATCGGCCAACGAGGCGAACAACGCGCCTTCAGCCAGTTCCTTGGCGCTCACCCCAGGAGCGGCATAGATCGCCGCACAGCGACGATTGCCAAAGGTGATGGTGCCGGTCTTGTCCAGCATCAGCACGTGGACATCGCCCGCCGCCTCCACCGCGCGGCCGGATTTGGCGATGACGTTCAGACGCACCAGACGGTCCATCCCGGCGATGCCGATCGCCGACAGCAGCCCGCCGATGGTGGTGGGAATCAAGGTCACCAACAGCGCCACGAGGAACACCAGCGGCAGGCTGCCATTGGCGAAATGGGCGAACGGCTGCAGCGTCACCACCACCAGCAGGAAGATCAGCGTCAGACCGATCAGCAGGATGTCCAGCGCCACTTCGTTCGGGGTTTTCTGGCGCTTGGCGCCTTCGACCAGGGCAATCATGCGGTCCAGGGTGGATTCGCCAGGATTGCTGGTGATGCGTACCAACAACCAGTCAGAGACCAGCCGCGTATTGCCGGTGACCGCCGAGCGATCCCCGCCGGATTCGCGGATGACCGGTGCCGATTCCCCGGTGATCGCCGCTTCGTTGACCGCCGCGATGCCCTCGATCACTTCTCCGTCGCCGGGGATCATTTCCCCTGCCGCGACACGCACCACGTCACCTTTGCGCAAGCGGGTGGCGGGAATCACTTCAAAGCCGTCCGCCGTCTGGCGACGAGCACTCAGGCCTTCGCTGCCGGCCTTGAGGCTGTCGGCACGGGCCTTGCCACGACCTTCGGCCAGGGCTTCGGCGAAGTTGGCAAACAACACGGTGAACCACAGCCACAGGGCGATCTGCGCAGCGACGAAAGTCGGCACGGCGTCGTCGGGAACCAGGCAGAGCACGGTGGTGAGGATCGCGGTCAGCTCCACCACCAGCATTACCGGGGCGCGGTGCAACTGACGCGGATCGAGCTTGACGAAGGCTTGCACCAGCGCCGGCCGCCACAGCGCCGACAGCTGGGTTTGCGGTTGTTCCGGCGCCTTGGCGACGACGGTTTTGCTCATTGGCATATTCATCATCTGTTCCTCAGAAACCCATGCTCAGGTGTTCGGCGATCGGCCCCAGGGCCAGGGTCGGCAAGAACGTCAGGCCACCTACGAGCAGGATGGTCACGGTCAGCAGGGTCACGAACAGCGGGCCGTGGGTGGGGAAGCTGTTCTGGCCGATCGGTGCGGTTTTCTTCAGCGCCAGGCTGCCGGCCAACGCCAGCACGGGCAGGATGTAGCCGAAACGGCCGATCAACATGCCCAGGCCCAGCATCAGGTTGTGAAACGGCGTGTTGGCGCCGAACCCGGCAAACGCCGAACCGTTGTTCGCCCCCGCCGAGGTGTAGGCGTAGAGCAACTGACTGAAACCGTGAGCGCCAGGATTGCTCACCGCCGCGGCAGGCCCGGGCAGGCTTGCGGCAATCGCGCCGAGCACCAGCACACTCACCGGCATCACCAGCAGCGTCACCACCAGCAACTGCACCTCCCGGGCGCCGAGTTTCTTGCCCAGGTATTCCGGCGTGCGACCGATCATCAACCCGGCCAGGAACACCGCGATCAAGACGTTGAGCAGCATCCCGTAGAGCCCGGCGCCAACACCGCCGAAGATCACTTCGCCCAGCATCATGTTCACCAGCGCGACCATGCCGCTCAGCGGGTTGAGGCTGTCGTGCATCGCATTGACCGAGCCGTTCGAGGCTGCCGTGGTAGTCACCGACCAGAGCACCGTGGCCGTGGTGCCGAAACGTGATTCCTTGCCTTCCAGCGGCGCAGCCTGTTCAACGGCCGCGTTATCAAGGGCCGGGTTGGGCTGGAATTCCGCCCACAGCGACGTCGCGCCGCCGATCAGGAACAGCGCCAGCATGCAGGCGATGATCGCCCGGCTCTGGCGCAGGTCCTTGACGTAATGGCCGAACGTGAACACCAGCGCCGCCGGGATCAGGATGATCGATGCGACTTCAAACAGATTGCTCCAGGCCGTCGGGTTCTCGAACGGGTGCGCCGAATTGACCCCGAAAAAACCACCGCCATTGGTGCCCAACTGCTTGATCGCAATCTGGCTGGCGGCCGGCCCGAGAGGGATCACCTGATCCACGCCCTGCATCGTCACCCCGTGCACATACTGCGCGAAGGTTTGCGGCACGCCCTGCCACACCAGAAACAGCGCCAACAGCAGGCACAGCGGCAACAGTCCATAGAGGGTGGCACGGGTCATGTCGACCCAGAAATTGCCCAGCGTCGTCGCCGACTTGCGCCCGATCCCACGACACAGCGCCACCAGCACGGCCAGGCCGGTGGCGGCGCTGACGAAGTTCTGCACCGTCAGACCGACCATCTGGCTCAGGTAGCTGAGGGACGCCTCGCCGCTGTAGGACTGCCAGTTGGTGTTGGTCATGAAACTGACCGCCGTATTGAAGGCCTGGGGCCATTCCATGCCGGGCAGGTTTTCAGTGTTGAGTGGCAAATGCCCCTGCAATAACAGGATCGCAAACAACAGAACAAACCCCGCCAGATTGAACGCGAGCAAGGCCAGGGTGTATTTCTGCCAACTCTGCTCGGCAGTCGGATCAACGCCGGCCACCTTGTAGCAACCGCGCTCCACCGGCCCGAGAATCGGCGACAGCCAGGTACGCTGGCCCTCCATCACCCGGTAGGAAAACCGTCCCAGGAACGGTGCCGGAATCAGCACCAGGGCAAAAAAGCCGAGGATCAGCCCGAAGTCATAACCGTGCATAACCGCTCCTAGTTCCGATCCGCGCGCAACAGCGCAACCAGCAGATAAATGAACAGCGCCACTGCCAGCAGCAATGACACCCCGTCCAGAACACTCATGGGATTTCTCCGTGGTACGGCGTCATGCCGTGTGTGGAGGGATTGTCGGCAGGGAGGGTGTAAAGGCGCGAGATCGAGGGTTGGGTGGAGGAATAAAGAATGTGTAAAAACTGGCTTCTTGGTTGCCCGGGTGGGCCTCATCGCGAGCAAGCTCGCTCCCACGTTGCTCGGGTTGGGAATGAAGAATTCCGTTCCACTCACAGTCCCCTGTGGGAGCGAGCTTGCTCGCGATGAGGCCAGCCCAGGCACCGACGCTCCGAACTGGAGCACAAACCCGGACGATCCGGCAGCGAGCATCCCCGATACGACACGATTCCATCCATTACGACCGCCGAAACCATACTGGCACGCCCACTGCACTGCCCTCCCCCCAGCGCTTTTGCTATTTATCGAGGGGAGCCACCGATGAACACACAACTCAAACCCACCCTGGGCACCCTGCATCTATGGGGCATCGCCGTTGGCCTGGTGATTTCCGGTGAGTATTTCGGCTGGAGCTACGGCTGGGGAGTCGCCGGAACGCTGGGCTTTCTGGTGACGTCATTCATGGTCGCGGCCATGTACACCTGCTTCATCTTCAGTTTCACCGAGCTGACCACCGCCATTCCTCACGCTGGCGGACCGTTCGCTTACAGCCGTCGAGCCTTTGGCGAAAAAGGCGGCTTGATCGCCGGCCTGGCAACCCTGATCGAATTTGTCTTCGCACCACCGGCCATTGCCCTGGCCATCGGCGCCTACCTGAACGTGCAATTCCCGGCGCTCGACCCGAAACACGCTGCCGTCGGCGCCTACATCGTGTTCATGGGTCTGAACATTCTCGGGGTGAAACTGGCCGCGACCTTTGAGCTGATCGTCTGCGTGCTTGCCGTCGCCGAGTTGCTGGTCTTCATGGGCGTGGTCGCACCCGCGTTCAGTTTCAGCAGCTTTGCCCTGAACGGCTGGGCCGGTTCCGACGTGTTCGGTGCACCGGCCATCGCCGGAATGTTCGCCGCCATTCCCTTCGCGATCTGGTTCTTCCTCGCCATCGAAGGCGCGGCCATGGCCGCTGAAGAAGCCAAGGATCCGAAACGCACGATTCCCAAAGCCTACATCAGCGGCATTCTGACGTTGGTGTTCCTGGCCATGGGCGTGATGTTCTTCGCCGGTGGCGTCGGTGACTGGCGCACCCTGTCAAACATCAACGATCCCCTGCCGCAAGCCATGAAAACCGTCGTCGGTGAAAGCTCCGGCTGGTTGCACATGCTGGTGTGGATCGGCCTGTTCGGCCTGGTAGCCAGTTTCCACGGGATCATCCTCGGCTATTCACGACAGTTCTTCGCCCTGGCCCGCGCCGGCTACCTTCCCGCGTCCCTCGCCAAACTGTCACGCTTCCAGACCCCGCACCGGGCCATCATCGCCGGCGGCCTGATCGGCATCGCGGCGATCTACAGCGACGGCCTGATCAACCTCGGCGGCATGACCTTGACCGCGGCCATGATTACCATGGCCGTGTTCGGCGCCATCGTCATGTACATCATGAGCATGCTCAGCCTGTTCAAACTGCGCAAAACCGAACCGAATCTCGAGCGTACGTTCCGCGCCCCCGGCTATCCGATCGTACCGGGGATCGCCCTGGCACTGGCGGTGGTGTGCCTGGTGGCGATGGCCTGGTTCAATACGCTGATCGGGCTGATCTTCCTGGGGTTCATGGCGGTGGGTTTCGTGTATTTCGTGATGACCGCCCAACTGCGCGCAGATGCGCCGGCCGATGCGATGTTGACCGGGCTATAAGGTGGGCCCGGCATAATCGGCGTAGCATGGAACCACTGCGAACAGTCATCGCTCATAAGTGGTAGGGGCAGTGGCCAGCGAATACTCGCCTGGCTATTGCCCACACAAGGAGAACCCTATGCCCTGGTATGCCTGGTTAATCCTGATAGTCGCCATCGGCTCGATCGTTGGCGGCCTGATGATGCTGCGTGACACCGCCAACAAAGTGGAACTGACGGATGAGCAACGCAAGCGTGTTGCCGAGCGCAATGCGGAAATGGATGCGAAAGAGGCCAAGGATCGCTGATTCACACCGCTTTCGTGGCGAGGAAGCTTGCTCTCTCGCCACAAAAAGCCAGCAAACATGGTCACTTCTCCCAGTCGGCCTTTGCAATATGCAACCCATGCAGCCCCTTGTAAGCCGCCCGCTCCGGTTGACTCCAGCCCTGCAGCAACGAATCTTCCAACCGGTAAATCTCCACCCCCAACGGACGACAGACGCTTAAGGGATCCTGGGCATCCGGCCCCCACATCGCTAACGACAGGTCACCACCAGGGCACGTCGACAGCGCACACAACAAATCAATTTCAGCGAAAAACTCCAGGTAATCACCCTTCTGTGCCGGACACGCCTTCATGAAATACATGTCGTCATGATTCAGCCCGGTGCATTGGAAGATATTCAACACATCGTGCACATCGAACTCGGTCAAACCATGAGGCAATACCGCCCGGGTCAGATTCGAGTGGCAATGATGATGGAAATCCTCACCGGTCAGCATCTTGTTCACGTAAGGATCACAACGCGTCCCCAACAGATCATGAAGACGCCCGCCATGCTCGTCGATGCCGTAGCCCGCCAGGCTGTCATCAGTAATCGTCACCAGTGGACGTAGAAACGGCAAGTTCGACCACAACCGATCGTGGGTGCTGACATGCGCACCCTGGAGTTGCCGAGTACGCGCAGCCCACAGGCGCTCTCGCGGATCATGGGCATTCCAGACGTTGAAGTCTCCCACCTGCGGCCCCACCGGTGTGGTGACGCGAAACACATGCCCCGCCGGCACATGCCAAGCGCGACCGGTGCGGATCGGCACCTCGAACTGCTCGATGAGCGTGCGCTTGCCCTGTTCGGCGCGGATGCGCTCGTAGAACGGTTTGTCTACTCGCAAGGCTGAGCCTTTGCTGACCTGGTAAGCAGCTGGGTAGTCTTTGTACATGGCGAGGTCCTTTGTTCATTGAGGTGTGGCGCAAACCAACAAGTGCAGAAGCAACTGTTCGGAATCGTCGAGATAAAGGTTCATCCCCTCCAGGGCTGCGAGCTTGCTGCCTTCAGTCAACCAGTCATGGATTTGTCGATCTCGGGCGAGCCAAGGCGCCTGGAAACGCGCCTCATCGGGAGCGGAACAAAACACCAGGCGCAGCTGGGCGACCACGTTGGTGAAAAATTCATCGAGCAAAGGACTGCGCATCAGCCCAACGATGTGCTGGTGGAACGCCAGGCCGTGGGTCCCGACGGCGCGCCAGTCCTCGCGCTCACGAGCCAGCTCAGCCGCTTCAAGGGTTTCGAGCATCCGGTCGGACTGATAGTCGCTCAAGGGCTTGCTGGCCATGATGGCCTGTAGCTCCAAGGTACGACGGACGTTGAACAGATCCCGCACGTCAGTGACATCCAACCTACGGACCATCACCCCTTTGTTACGCACGTAACGGGTCAACCCTTCCTGGCCGAGACGATGCAAGGCTTCGCGGATGGTATTGCGTGATGCGTTATAGGCGGATGCCAGGTTGTTTTCTATCAGCGCCATGCCTGGAACCAGGCGACCGCCGATAATATCGGCTCGCAGTTCGAGGGTGATCTGGTCGGCCAGGGAGAGAGAGTTAGTCATGGGTAAGCCTGGGATTGTTGAACAATCGTTTGCCAACAACCAACCATTTATCGTGCCAGATCGACCAGATATAAAAAGGCCAGTCGATTCGACCGGCCTCCTTCGTTACCTCAATTCACTTCCAGTTTGTCGCGGTTCCTGTCGAGGATCGCCTTTCCGATCCCTTTGACCTCCAACAGCTCCTCTACTGAAGAGAAAGGTCCATTACTATCCCTATATGCAACAATCGCCTCAGCCTTACCCTTGCCTATGCCGGACAGCTCGCGTTGCAATGTCGCCGCATCTGCCCCGTTGATATCGACCTTGGCGCTTTGCGTGGTGACCGGTTGCTCCACTGCTTGTGGCGCAGCCATTGACACAGGCTTGGCCGCTGGGGCCGCGATAGCGCCGATCGAGGCGCTGGTAAGCAAGGCAAAGATCACCGAGTAGAGGTAGCTTGTACGCATAAGTGACGCTCCATGACATCGTTAAGAGAAAAGCAGCTTTTCCGAAGCTGCTTCTCAAACTTAGGCGATGATGAATGGCTGTCAAAAATGTGTACGTTTCGAGGTGTGTAACAATCAGGGTTCGAGACGGCGTTGCTGGTACACCCAGTCGACGATCTCGCCGTCGGGTGTATAGCCGTGGACAGTCTCGCGTAGCAGCTGTCGCACTCGAGTGTAATCATCGCCCTCGACCGCGACGAGCAATTCGCCCAACTTGAGCTTGAGTACGTCCCAAGGCAGATGATCCTCGTTGGCGGTCATGATCATCGGATGCTCGGTAGCCGCAACGTTGTCGCCGATCAGCAGCTCCTCGTACAGCTTCTCACCAGGCCGCAGGCCGGTGAACTCGATGGAAATGTCACCCTGGGGATTGCGCTCCGAACGGATGCTCAAGCCGGAAAGATGAATCATCTTCTCTGCAAGCTCGACAATCTTTACCGGTTCGCCCATATCCAACACGAAGACATCCCCACCCTGCCCCATGGACCCCGCCTGGATCACTAACTGCGCAGCTTCGGGGATCGTCATGAAATAGCGGGTGATTTTCGGGTGGGTGACCGTCAGCGGCCCCCCACGCTTGATCTGGCTGTGGAATAAAGGAATCACCGAACCCGAGGAACCCAATACATTGCCAAAGCGAACCATCGTGAAACGGGTCTTGTTTACCCGCGATACATTAGCCCTGTCGCCAAACAACACAGGCGCAACCTCCCGACTCAAGGCCTGAAGCGTCAACTCAGCCAAACGCTTGGTGCTACCCATGACATTCGTCGGCCGCACCGCCTTGTCGGTGGAAATCAGAACAAAATTGGAAACCCCCGACTGCAGTGCAGCCTGCGCCGTGCTCAACGTACCTATAACGTTGTTCAACACGCCCTCGGCAATGTTGTGCTCTACCATCGGCACATGCTTATACGCCGCCGCGTGGTAAACGGTGTCCACCTTCCAGGTTTTCATCACATCCAGCAATTTTTCCGGATGACGGATAGAACCCAGGATCGGTAACAACTTGATCGAAGTAGACTCGCGATCAGTACGCTGCTGCAGCTCGGACAGAATGCTGTAGAGATTGAACTCACTGTGATCGAACAGTAGAAGCGTGGTCGGACCCAAGGAAAATATCTGCCGGCACAGCTCCGAACCGATTGAGCCGCCAGCCCCCGTCACCATCACTGTCTTACCCTTGACGCAACGCTTGAGCAAGTCAGGGCGAGCCGGTACGGCATCCCGACCGAGCAGGTCGGCGATGTCGACTTCCTGGATATCGTCCACTTTTACCCGGCCACTGGCCAGATCGGCAAAATTGGGTATGCTGCGGACGTGCAATGGAAACCGCTCAAGCAGTGAGAGAATTTCTCGGCGACGTGCACGGGTCGAGGATGGCAAAGCAAGAAGAATTTCCTGAGCACCCGTCGTATCAATCATCTGCTGGATATGTCTGGGTTTATAGACCTGGAGACCGGAAATGGAACGATCGCAGATGCTTGGATCGTCGTCGATAAAGGCCACAGGACGCATAATACGCCCCATACGTAGCGCAGCTACGAGCTGATTACCGGCCACCCCCGCACCATAGATGGCGACCTTGGTCAGCCCTTGATCACGATTGGTGAACGGTACGTGCTGAGCGGCGGTGAACCAGTCCCCCATGAAATACTGCCGCATGCACAAACGTAGCCCGCCAATAATCACCAGGCTCAACCACCAGTAATTGAAGATAATGGAGCGCGGAACCACCGAGTTGTGATTGCTGTACCAAAATACAACCACCGCCAGAATAAGCGCGGAAAGACTTACCGCCTTGATAATTGCAATCAGCGCATCGTTGCCGAAATAGCGCATCACTGCTCGGTACATGCCAAAGCGGATGAACAACGGGATCGCGATCACGGGCGCGCTGACGAACAACCAGACGTGCGTCTTGAGCGGATCGGTTATGTCCTCAATCCCCAAGCGAACCACGAATGCTCCCCACAGCGAGAGCCAAACCAGAACCACGTCTGCAATTACCTGAATCAGACGTTTCTTCTGACGAGGCATACCCAGCAGGTATAATCGTAGTCTATCCATCATCCGCTTTTCCTTTTTTCAGTCATTCCCGAAACCTACCGGAATGCACCAACAGTCATCGCGCTTTAGAACAGGTAGTGGCCGTTTAGTGGCAAAATACCGCACACCAACGATGAGCAGGCATTTTGACGCTAATGGGTAGAGACCAAACCTTCCAAACCGATAAAATACACGCTTCAAGGCGTTTTTACCCTATCAGCCTGCCCTACAGTTTGGTCGAGCAAGGCTAACCGTTTTGCCAAGCCTATTCCTAACCCCAAGATGCGAGGACGCATGGATCCGCAAACACTCCGCGCTGGCAATGCAGGCACTGAGCCACTCGTCAAGAACGCTGAAACGCCGCCCTCCACATTTGAAATAGCTATTTTTTTATGCACGTATAATGGTCGTCTATTTCTCAAAGATCAAATTGACTCGATCATTGCTCAGACCTATGAAAACTGGACGATATATATTTCAGACGATGGTTCGACTGATGGAACTCTTGAACTCCTGAAGCACTACCAGGCGCTGCTCGACACCCAGCGCATTCAGATATTCAGCGGCCCCCGCAAAGGATTTGCTGAAAACTTCATGTCGCTCATTAGAAACACCGAAATCAGCGCGGATTTTTTTTCCTTTTGCGACCAAGACGATATCTGGTTTCACAATAAGCTGGAAAAAAGTGTCGCTCAGCTCAAATCGCTCCCCGCGCATCTTCCCGCTCTGTACTGCTCTCGTACTCGCCTGGTTGATGCGCATCAGAAAGTATTGGGGCTCTCATTTAATTTCAAAAAAAGTCCATCCTTCCAGAACGCGCTGATCCAAAGCCTCGCCGGCGCCAATACCATGCTACTGAATAACGCTGCCAGAACTGTTCTAAGTAAAGTCCCGCATCACACGCACGTTGTGGCACACGACTGGCTGGCCTATCTCTTGACAACCGGCTGTGGCGGAACCGTTATCTACGACTCTGAACCCACCCTGGATTATCGCCAACACGAGGCCAATGTCATTGGCGTCAACACTGGCCTTAAAGAGCAGCTGACACGAGCTACCAAGTTGATCGACGGCCGTTTTAAACAATGGAGCGACTCCCATATCGAAATCCTTGACCTGCTCGAGCGAGAGCTGACACCTGCACACCGGCAGGTATTCAACGATTTCAAACAAGGACGCCAAGGGTCTCTGTTCAAGAGGCTCTACCTCTTCAAGAGAGCGGGTGTCTATCGCCAGACCCTGGGAAGTAACATCGGGCTATTCCTGGCCGTTCTCCTGGGCAAAATCTGAACCATCAAACGGATCACGACCGGCCGCCCCTTTCCAAGGTCGACAGAAAGGACACACAATAAACAAGCAGGGCCTGAAGCAGCAATCACAGCAAAACCTGCCCGACCCTGCCGATCTTCAGATTAATTTATGGCCCCGGACCAAATCGCTTTTCTTCTCCTCGCTGATGACTGCCACATCAGATAAAACCGCCTGCATTTTTTCAATACCTTGCTGACCGCGACGAACGTCCGTTATGACGATACCTGTTGAACTTAGTTCTTTAGAGACTGCACCCAGATACTCATCAATCGGATAATGAAAGCCCCACGACTTACGCGAAATCACGCAATCAAAAGGCCCGGCCCCCTCAAGACTCCAGGCACCGACTTCACACAAGGCGATATTTTTCTCTTCAACCCCGTTCAAAAGCAGAAACTGCTTGGTTATTTCCAGCGACGCTGTAAATTTATACGTTTCATTAAATCCAGTAGGCGCAATGTCCGCAGGCGTCAGGCTTTTCATGTCAACTGACTGGTCGAACAGATAAAGCTTCGGCTTCTCACCCTGTAGATAATTGTGAATCAATAACGGAACCAACCCAATGCCACATCCAATATCCAAAATATTTGTGCATTTTTCAGGAAGGTACGGCAGGACGTTTTTGACGTACGCCTTGCTGGCTGTGACGACAGAATCAAGAAACGCTGTTTGAAACTCTTCGTTGCCTTTTAGAATCTCGAAAATATCTTCCCCTTCCCGTTCGTATTTCCGGCGAACCTCAGCGGAAGCGCTCTGTGCCAAGAGCACCTGAAGCGCAGCCATGGGGTATTTCAAGCCTTGGAATTCGATAGCTTCGTTAGTCATATCCGTCCTCGAAACATGGGGTACAATAGCCTCTCGTTCGGCCAATAGCGCCTGCCATGCAGTGAAAGCCTGCCAGGAACGCACACCTTACAATCTGTAAGGAATGCATGATGGCGGGCATCTTGCCATAAAGCCTGGTAATGGTCATTAGCGATAGCTGTCGCGGAAAGCCCAAGCGTATCCGCCACCTTACGCGCTCAAATAGCTCACGGACACTGGAAGGGTAGATTCATGACAAAAAATCTAGTCGCACAAGCGACATTGGTAGGTAGCGACCAGCGCGGACAGTTGAAACATCAGCGCCCGCTTGTGATCTGGTTTACCGGCCTGAGCGGCTCGGGCAAATCAACTCTGGCCAACGCCTTGGAACTTGCCTTGGCCGATAGCAAGCGACATACCTACTTATTGGACGGCGACAACATTCGTCTGGGACTGTGTCAAGACCTTGGATTCAGCGACGCCGACAGGAAAGAAAACATCCGACGTATCTCTGAAGTGGCCAAGTTGTTTATTGATGCTGGCCTCATCGTTATTACCGCCTTCATTTCACCTTTCCGTAGCGACCGCGACCTGGCCAGATCGGTCATCGGGGAAGATTATTTTATTGAGGTTTTCATCGATACCCCTCTCGCCGAATGCGAGCGTCGAGATCCTAAAGGATTGTACGGCAAAGCGAGGCAGGGGCTTATCAAGAATTTCACAGGAATTGATTCTGCCTATGAAGCACCTGAGAATCCTCATATTAAAATAGATACAACCTCGGAGCATTTGACCGACTCCGTGGACCGCATACTTGAATATATTGACGCCCGGATAAAAACCAACACGGCCTGACACGCCAGAAAGGTCCGCTTATTGATATCCTGGCGAACAGCTGTGCTTTCGTTATTTACAGGCTAGTTACGCTTCGAGTCTGCCACCTCGAGCCGTGCTCTCCCATCCGGACGTTTCGGATATAGTTTCTTCAACGAAAGCAAAGGCTTCTCCAGACACACAAACGAAAGACTAGCCAAACCCAAGGAAAACAAACTCACCACAATAAAAACCAAATAAGGCTGCAGCACCTCAGGAAAATGCTCCTTATTTCGAGCCACCCACTCAACCCCACCGGGCCTGGCAATATAATGTATAACGTACACACCATAACTGATACGCCCGATCCATTTAAAAACGCTCAACTCCAGCAGCCGCACCAAGCCACCCCGCTGGTTTTGTGAGACGTAGGCAATCAAGGTCACAGCAAACAGTGCAAAACATAAGTGCGCCAAGGAGGTATAAAGCACATCCTGATTTATTCCTGCACGAAAAAAGTAAAAATAAACGGATGCTGCTGTCAAGCACAGGAAGCCTGCCAGCACCGCTGACCCGCTGCCCACCCAGGTCACAGTGGAGCGTTTATATGCTAGTAACGCCCCCAGACAGAGCCCCTCTACACAGCCCCACAATGGATGTGTCGCGTAGTTCCATACATAAAAACCACCCCGAGCAGAAAATGAATAGGCAAACAGCGTTTTCAAAATAATGCCGCCTATAAAAAACATGACAATCCATAGAAAGGAACGTCGCGGCGCCAAAAGAATCAAAAAAAACGGAATAATAAAATAAAATTGCTCTTCAACCGCTAACGTCCAAAAATGGTCGGCATTTCCAAACGACACATCAGCAAAAAATGAATAATTCGAGACATAAAATAATAGCCAAGACGGATTGGCCGTGACATATGGATCTTTCGCCACCCAATAAAGATACGCCAGTGCCAGATAATATAGGGGGAAAATCCTTAAAGCCCTTCGGTAATAGAAGGTGGTAAAGGCTGAATACCTGCCAAGTGAACCATCACCGACGTGACGCTGCAGTTCCAGAAGGGACCTTGTCACCAAAAACCCGCTAATGACAAAAAAAAGAATTACACCTACGCGTCCGAAATGAAAATAATCAAGTATTGAATCGGGACGAGGCCAAAGATGAGAGATCAACACCATCAGCACGCCCAGTGCACGCATCCCATCCATACCGCTGATCTGTCGCTGTCCCGCATATTCTTGGTTCATATTCTGCCTTGCCTCAACAAACCTTATAGTCTCCACGGCCTCTATCGAAGCTTATACTATGTTTAATGTAGCCAGGCTAACATCTGAAACCCCGCTTACCTTGTTCAGCCACCGCGTAAGAACTACGAGGCTAGACCTGGCCCGCCTTCAATAGGTAAGCAATAAAAACAAGCGGAAGGTATGCCCAGAAGACTCCCGCGACAGCACTCAAGTAACCGAGCTGAACCAGGATCGAAACAGGCAACAGAAAAAGTACGTTTACATAGACAACCGTGCCAGTTACCTTTTTATGCCCCCAACGCCGAGCCGCCTTTTGGTAACCATGGCTACTATGGGCCTCATAAATTTTACACCCTCCAATCAGCCGTCGAACAAGCGTCCATGTAGCATCAACAATAAAAACCCCTAGGAGAATCAACCAACTCCAAAGCAACTCTGGTTTGCTCCAGGCAGCTTGCAGCACCATCGCGCCAATAATGATTCCGAGAAAACCGCTGCCTGCATCCCCCATGAAAATACGTGCAGGCGGATAGTTCCAACACAGGAAGCCGGCGACAGCTACCGACAGCATCAGCGGAGCCCAGATCAGCTCGTGAGCGTCGCCCATCCAGTAAAGCAAGCTTCCGCCCAGGCATACGCTGATCGCTTCAGCACAGGCCAAGCCGTCAATACCGTCCATAAAGTTGTAAAGATTGAGCATCCAGACCAGAGCAACTGTTCCAAATACGCCGGCAATCCATCCCGGCTCAAACAAAACACCAAACAGCTCAATAGGCGGAACCCCGTCAAACCAGAACAGAACCCAAGCGGCTGCCATGAAATGCCCCAGCAAACGCCACCGGGCCGGAATATGCCCATGATCGTCAACAAAACCGATTACCGCGACTACCATACCGGCTCCCAGCATCGCAATTAATTCCGGGCCTGGTAATGAACCTAATAATGTCAGAACCGGAAGAACCAGCATCAAGGCCAAAACGATCGAGACACCACCACCACGGGGCACCGGAACCGAATGAGCGCTACGCTCATTCGGAATATCCATCAGACTTCGCGACAACGCATATTTTCGCAAAAGCCAAGTACCTGCCCAGGTGGCAGTAAATACCATTATTAATAAAAACCCATAAATCATCGTAGTTCTCGATTCCGGTGATGGCCGACCGGCCACCTCAACGTCTATCAGCTCAGCACGTCAGTACCTTAACTCTCCGCCCGTTAGTCAGAGCCTGGATCTGGCCGCACGCCCTTGACACCAAACAATGCCGCTGCCCAGCAGATCAGAAAAAACAGACATTTGTCCCGAACCCGTCGCCGACAGCGCCAGGCACTAAAAGACAATTTTAATAATTGCACGCGCTCCATGCTTAGCCAACTCTGGACAAAAGGATCGGTAGTTTCCCCCACCAGACGGGCGATCAGCCGGATCTGGGAGAACCACCAGCCATCGTGAATTGTCTGATAACGTAAAATCAGCGATCTCAATCCGACGTTGGCCCCGAACTGATTACGCTCATGTTGGCGGTATTGCAGGGATGGCTTTGGATCAATGAACCATTTGAAGTTGCGGCTACGCGCAAAAGCGTAGCAATACCAATCATGCAAACTGACGCTCTGCAGATCAGCCCAGTTGGCCAGAATGGATTTCTTTATAGCCGATGCCACTTGTTGACTCATTACATAAGTACAACCTGGGCCCGCCGCCTCGAATAGATAGTCCCACCGGACCTGAGCTTGAGCTTTGTCAAGCAACCGGGTTTTTCCATCCGGCCAAAAAGCAGTGACATTACTGGAATAGACGTCCACACCATGTATCTGAATGGCGTGGGTCGCACGCTCGAGCTTGTCCTCATGCCATATATCATCTTGGTCGGCGAAGGCTACATAGTCATAATCTTCAAAACTTACATCACGAAGTAGCCTGAAAAAATTACGTGCCGCTCCACCCAAGGTGTCACTGGGAGGTAATATTTCCACACGTTTATTCGTGGCAGCATAACGAGTGCACCATTCGCTGGTACCGTCAGTGGATGGATCGATACTAATAAAGACAGTCACGTCACTCGCCGACTGGCAAAGGATCGAAAGCAGCTGCTCTTCGATCCACTGTATGCCATTGCAGGCAGCCAGCAAAACCGCAACCCTGGGATATTTCACTGGCATTATTTCCTGCTTATATCGTCAAACCAGGTTTAACGACTTAGCTTCGGTCAGTGGGAAGGTGAGTTCAGCAGCTTTTGCAAATACTGACCATAACCAGTCTTCTTCAACGCATCCGCTTGGGCACCTAGCTGTTCGGCAGTAATCCAGCCGTTGTTATAGGCAATTTCTTCCAGGCACGCCACCTTCAGCCCTTGACGTTGCTCGATGGTGTGCACGAAATGACTCGCCTCCAGTAACGAATCATGAGTACCCGTGTCCAGCCAGGCAAAGCCACGACCAAGCATTTCAACATTGAGAGACTGTTGCTCGAGGTAGACCCGATTGACATCAGTAATCTCTAATTCGCCACGCGCAGAGGGCTTGATGCTCTTCGCGATTTTGACGACCTGATTGTCATAAAAATACAATCCTGTCACCGCATAGCTGGATTTGGGTTCGAGAGGTTTCTCTTCAATACTCAAGGCCCGACCATCGGCGTCAAACTCAACCACCCCGAAACGCTCAGGGTCCGAAACGTGATAACCAAAAACGGTGGCGCCGTGTAGTTGTGTGCTGGCGGAGCGTAAGTTGTCAGAGAAATGCTGACCATAAAAAATATTGTCGCCCAGAATCAAGCAACATGGATCAGAACCAATAAACTCTTCGCCAATAATGAAGGCTTGCGCCAAGCCATCCGGACTGGGTTGCTCGGCATAGCTCAGTTTGATTCCATAATGAGTGCCGTCACCTAGCAGCTTGCGAAAGCACGGCAAGTCTTCAGGGGTGGAAATAATCAGAACTTCACGCATGCCGGCAAGCATCAGCACTGACAACGGATAGAAAATCATCGGTTTGTCGTAGATGGGAAGCATCTGTTTCGATACGCCCAACGTCAACGGATGCAGCCGCGTGCCCGAACCGCCAGCGAGAATAATACCTTTACGATTTGTTCCGGTCATTTATTTAGAACTTCCCTAAGCATTCGGGTTACGCCACTTTGCCAATCCGGCAGGCGTAGTGAAAAATTATCGCGCAGTTTTTGAGTATTCAGACGAGAGTTTAGCGGCCGACGCGCGGGGGTAGGGTAATCACTGGTTTCGATCGGGTTCACAGTAGTCACCATCAATGACTCTCCCTGGCTGCGAGCGAAGTCAATGACATAGCTGGCATAGCCATGCCAAGACACCTCGCCGCTGGCAGCCAAGTGATAAACACCGCTTAACTCAGGACATACCATGGCTTTCTGAATCGCCAAGGCAGTCACGTCGGCGATCAGGTCCGCGCCAGTAGGTGCTCCAACCTGATCAGCGATAACATTCAAAGTCTCACGTTCCTTGCCCAGGCGCAGCATCGTTTTTGCAAAATTATTACCCCGGGCACCGTATACCCAACTGGTGCGAAACAGTAGGTATTTGCAACCTGAAGCGATAATTGCCTGCTCACCGACGGATTTGCTTGCGCCGTAGTGATTCACCGGAGCTACTGCATCGGTCTCTTGCCAGGCCTTGGTCCCCTGGCCGTTGAAGACGTAGTCAGTTGAATAATGAATCAGCCATGCGCCTCGGGACGCCGCCTCCTCAGCCATGACTCGAGTGGCAGAGCCGTTGACCAGTTGAGCCAGCTCGGTTTCGGACTCGGCTTTATCAACAGCAGTGTAAGCCGCCGCATTGACAATTATGTCAGGCTTAACCTGACGAATCGTCGCACGCAGCATATCAAGGTTGGACAGATCGCCACTCAGGCCATCGGAGGAATGACGATCCAGGGAGATGAGATCACCAAGCGGAGCAAGCGAACGCTGTAGCTCCCATCCTACCTGCCCGTTTTTTCCGAGAAGAAGAATTTTCATGCCTTACCTGATCGATCGCTATAGTTCTGATCAATCCACTGCTGGTAGCTACCACTCTTCACGTGCATCACCCATTCATTGTTTTTCAGGTACCACTCGACGGTTTTACGGATACCGCTTTCAAATGTCTCCTCTGGCACCCAGCCCAATTCTCGTTGGATCTTGCTGGCATCGATGGCGTAACGCTGGTCGTGGCCTGGGCGGTCCTGAACATAGGTGATCAGCTGGGCATGGGGACGATGAACAGACTCGGGGCGCAATTCATCCAGCAGCGCACACAATGCATGCACAACTTCAATATTCTGCTTTTCGTTGTGACCGCCGATGTTGTAAGTCTCGCCAATCACACCTTCCGTTACCACCTTGTATAGCGCCCGGGCATGATCTTCCACATAGAGCCAGTCACGTATCTGGTTGCCTTTGCCGTACACCGGCAGAGGCTTGCCTTCCAACGCATTGAGAATGATCAGCGGAATAAGTTTTTCGGGGAAATGGCAGGGGCCGTAGTTGTTCGAGCAATTGGTCACCAGCGTCGGCAAGCCGTAAGTACGGCTCCAGGCGCGGACCAAGTGATCAGAACTGGCCTTGCTGGCCGAATAAGGCGAGCTTGGCTGATAGGGGGTTGTTTCGGTGAACAAGTCTTCCGGACCCTCGAGGTCACCATAGACTTCATCCGTAGAAATGTGATGGAAACGGAAATTGGCTTTTCGTGCTTCATCCAGCGCAGCCCAATAATGGCGGGCGGCTTCAAGCAAGGTGTAAGTGCCGATGATGTTCGTCTGAATGAACTCGGACGGTCCGGAGATCGAACGGTCCACATGGGACTCCGCAGCCAGATGCATGATCGCGTCAGGCTGGTGATCATGCAGGACGCGATCCATTTCAGCGCGGTCGCAGATGTCTACGCGCTCGAAAGCATAACGGGGACTCTGGCTGACTTCGGCCAAGGATTCCAAATTGCCGGCGTACGTGAGTTTGTCGACATTCACGACCGTATCTGTGGTATTGGAGATGATATGACGAATGACGGCAGAGCCGATAAACCCGGCGCCGCCAGTGACTAAGATTTTCACGCGAACCATACCCTTGAGCTGTCAACAGGCTGCCAACCGAGCGCTGTCTAATCCATGAACACAAAGCCATTTTCTGTGGGGCTTTGTTACGCTGACTGGACACGTAGACGCCATGTCCGATCAAGCGGAACATTTTACAGATTAATGGACTATTTACTAACGGATATAGACTGTCCGGCGTTCACTGGGTCTCGCCGAAATGCATGACCAACCTTCAGACCAGACGCTTACGCTTGATGCGGCCCACTAACCATCCGAGTAACGGACCGAGCAGCATGCCAAGCAACAACGCAACGACACTGATGACAGATACCGGCAATTGAGGCCCAGCCCAGCCCAGAAATGACAAGGAAACCTGCTCTTGGTTTTCCAAGACAAATGCGAGAACAATGAGAATTGTCAGCAGCACGAACACCGCAAAAAGAATACGTTTTAGTTTAGTCACTTTCCTGCTCCTCGTTCAGGCGCAGTCAAACGCCCTCCTCCTCTTCGTTCACACGATCCCGAAGCTCCTTGCCCGGCTTGAAATGCGGAACAAATTTTCCATCCAGGCTAACGGACTGACCGGTTTTGGGATTACGGCCTACACGTGGCGCCCGATAATGAAGAGAAAAGCTGCCAAAACCTCGAATCTCGATTCGATCGCCTGTAGCCAGGCATTGGGACATTTGCTCAAGCATGGTCTTGATGGCCAGCTCCACATCCTTGGATGAGAGTAGCCCTTGATGGGTGACAATCCGTTCGATCAACTCCGACTTCGTCATGTTTTTCCCTTCTTTTTCAAGCAGCTAGGAAAATCGCTTAACAGGTTTTAGCATGACCGGAGGGATTTGAACAGCCTATGTATTGACATATATTCAAGGTTGCGCAGATGCCCCGTTTTTGTGCAGATATCCAATGTGACCGGCGCTCATCGACAGATAACCAACATCGTGCGAGTCAGATAGCCGGCTGGGTTGATGCCAAAAGGATAGATATCTTCGTCCCTGGCGTCATCGGAACGCGTGATGACTTTGTATCCTGCACCTTTGCATTCTTTCGCCGCGCGCTTATGGCATTTGTCCCAACCAGAACCCAACCCGGAACAATCGACCTGTACGCCGCTGACCCCACGCACTGCTCGTGTCTTCGCCTGTGTACTACAACCGACGAGCATCAGAACGACCAATACGACCATTAGCTTTTTCATTCATTTCCTTAGAAACGGGACATCAGGTTTTATCCGCAACGATCCAGCCAACGCCAACGCAATCAAACGATTACCTTGTTACAGAAAGGACACCCTTTCGCCAGAAATGGTTTCGCCACCGAAACATATCAACGGCTCCGACGACGCGCCGCCCTGAACTTCCGCCCGGCATCTACCAGCGCCATACCCGCATCCACAGGTGCTCGCCAGCCTAAAACATCCCGCGCCTTGCTGGAGTCGATAACAAGACTTGCACATAGCTGTTCAAACGCCCCACGCATGCCCACCGCGCGAGCCCCCCATCGCATCAGGCCCTCTGGCGCAGGAAAAAGCAAAATCCCTTTGTCCATACCTTCCGCCAATCGCTCAATGATCTGCGCGGTCGAAAAATCCATCCCATCAGCTACCAAAAATGTTTCGTTAGCAGCAGCCGGATGGCGGGAGCACAGGAAAATGAAGTCCACCAGATTCTCCAATGCAATCATGCTGCGACAATTATGGATAGAGGCGAATGGCATCGGAAGCCCTGTGGCAACCAATCTCAGCAGACGACGAAAGTTGCCCGGAGCATGGCCAGCGTATACAAGCGGCGGCCGAATGATGACAAGTTCCATACCGGAGCCTTTTAGCAACCCGGTCAGCGCCTGCTCGGCCTCCCATTTTGAAATTGCGTAGTCCGCCTTGGGGGAAGGTACTGACTCTTCGTTGAATGGAACCCTCCCAGTAGCAGAACCATTTACACCGATAGAGCTGATAAAGACGAAGCGCTTTACACCAGAGGCAAGCGCCTTACGAGCCAGATTCACCGTGTACTCGACATTATCGACCCGATACATATCCAAGGATGAACCCGAAGAATCCTTTAGCACATGGGCACGACCAGCTAGATGAATCACGGTAGCAACATCATCAGGGAAAGACGGATCGCCTCCACTACAGACGAACTGCTGTACGGCATTTGGAAGCTCTTGGCTCCGCCGGCGAACCAGGGCGATGACCTCTGCCTCCTGTCGTAGCAAGAGTTGCCGTATAAGGGCTTGGCCAATGAACCCGGTAGCCCCGGTAACTAGTACTTTTTCTGAAGTCATCAATAACCTGCTCCGAGGACCCATGAGCCGCCCCGCCCCGGACCGTCAGCTTCCAACCGGTGCGAGTCCACTCCTCGACCATAAGCGTTGCTCATGTGCACCTCCAGGGGTTGCGCTAGCCAAATGTTGAGCAAGAAAAAGGGCGACCGAAGTCGCCCTTTTTTATGGTCTGACAGAACTCAGTTCTGCTTTTCCATCTGTGCACGCAGCAGGTCGCCCAGAGTGGTAGGACCAGGAGCATCAGTAGCTGGCTTCTCGCGCAGGCTCTGGATTGCTTCTTTCTCTTCAGCATCGTCTTTCGACTTGATGGAGAGCTGGATTACGCGGCTCTTGCGGTCAACGCTGATGATCTTGGCTTCTACTTCTTCGCCTTCTTTCAGAACGTTACGCGCGTCTTCAACGCGGTCACGGCTGATTTCGGAGGCTTTCAGAGTCGCTTCGATATCGTCGGCCAGGGTGATGATGGCGCCTTTGGCGTCAACTTCTTTCACGATGCCCTTAACGATTGCGCCTTTGTCGTTCTCTTGGACGTACTCGGAGAACGGATCGCTTTCCAGTTGCTTGATACCCAGGGAGATGCGCTCGCGCTCTGGGTCAACCGACAGGATAACGGTGTCCAGCTCGTCGCCCTTCTTGAAACGGCGCACGGCTTCTTCGCCCACTTCGTTCCAGGAGATGTCGGACAGGTGAACCAGGCCGTCGATGCCGCCGTCCAGACCAATGAAGATACCGAAATCGGTGATCGACTTGATGGTGCCGGAGATTTTATCGCCCTTGTTGAACTGGCCAGAGAAGTCTTCCCATGGGTTGGACTTGCACTGCTTGATGCCGAGGGAGATACGACGACGCTCTTCGTCGATGTCCAGAACCATGACTTCCACTTCGTCGCCGACTTGTACGACTTTCGAAGGGTGGATGTTCTTGTTGGTCCAGTCCATTTCGGAAACGTGTACCAGGCCTTCAACGCCTTCTTCCAGCTCAGCGAAGCAGCCGTAGTCGGTGAGGTTGGTAACACGAGCGGTGACGCGAGTGCCTTCTGGGTAACGGGCTTTGATAGCGACCCATGGATCTTCACCCAGTTGCTTCAGGCCCAGGGAAACACGATTGCGCTCGCGATCGTACTTCAGAACCTTGACGTCGATCTCGTCGCCAACGTTGACGATTTCCGAAGGATGCTTGATACGCTTCCAGGCCATGTCGGTGATGTGCAGCAGGCCATCGACGCCACCCAGATCGACGAATGCGCCGTAATCGGTGAGGTTCTTGACGATACCCTTGACCTGCTGGCCTTCCTGCAGCGATTCCAGCAGAGCTTCACGCTCGGCGGAGTTCTCGGCTTCCAGGACACTGCGACGGGAAACGACAACGTTGTTGCGCTTCTGGTCCAGCTTGATGACCTTGAATTCCAGCTCTTTGCCTTCCAGGTGCGTGGTGTCGCGCACTGGACGGACGTCAACCAGGGAACCTGGCAGGAACGCACGGATGCCGTTAACGTCGACAGTGAAGCCGCCTTTAACCTTACCGTTGATAACGCCCTTGACCACTTCCTCAGCTGCGAAGGCCGCTTCCAGAACGATCCAGCATTCAGCACGCTTGGCTTTTTCACGGGACAGCTTGGTTTCACCGAAGCCATCTTCAACCGAGTCCAGCGCAACGTGAACTTCGTCACCGACGTTGATGTTCAGTTCGCCAGCGTCGTTGTAGAACTGCTCAAGCGGGATCAGCGCTTCAGACTTCAGACCAGCGTGAACGGTTACCCAGCGAGCCTGGTAATCGATATCAACGATAACGCCGGTGATGATGGAGCCTGCCTGAAGGTTCAGGGTTTTCAAGCTTTCTTCAAAGAGTTCCGCAAAGCTTTCGCTCATTTTAATTCCTGTTGATTAGGGCGAAGTAAACGCCCATCTCCACACCCCAGACGATGTGGGTTAGTTTCATATAAAAGAAGCGCCACAGGACTATGACTGGTCCCCTGCGGAGCTTCCTGTCACCCGGCGATATCGCGAAGCGCGATTTCGCTCATGATGCGTTGCAACACCTGATCAATGGACAACTCCGTGGAATCCAGCTGAATCGCATCGGCCGCCGGCTTTAGCGGGGCGACTGCGCGCTGGGTATCACGCTCGTCGCGTGCACGGATCTCATCTAGCAGACTCGACAGACTAACATCCTCGCCTTTGCCCTTCAACTGCAAATATCGGCGGCGAGCCCGCTCCTCCGCGCTGGCGGTGAGGAATATCTTCAGCGGCGCATCCGGAAATACCACCGTGCCCATGTCGCGGCCATCGGCCACCAGCCCCGGCGGCTCCTGGAATGCCCGTTGGCGCTGCAACAGCGCTTCGCGTACCGCCGGCAGCGCGGCGACCTGGGAGGCCCCGGCGCCAACGCTTTCGGTACGGATGACGTCGCTGACTTCGTCACCTTCCAGGATGATGCGCTGCAACTGGCCATCGGTGGCGGCGATGAACTGCACGTCCAGATGGGCGGCCAGGGCCTTGAGCAGTTCCTCGTTGGTCAGGTCGACGCCATGGTTCTTGGCGGCGAAGGCCAGCAAGCGATAGAGGGCGCCGGAATCGAGCAGATTCCAGCCCAGTCGCTTGGCCAGCATGCCGGCGATGGTGCCCTTGCCCGAGCCGCTTGGGCCATCGATGGTGATGACCGGTGCCTTGATGTTCACGACTGTGCCTCTTGTGCTACTCGAATACCGACCTGCGCGCACAACGCCAGGAAGTTCGGGAACGACGTGGCGACGTTGGCGCAGTCGTGGATGCGGATCGGCGCGCTGGCGCGCAGGGACGCAACACTGAATGCCATGGCGATGCGATGGTCGCCATGGCCATGGACTTCGCCACCGCCAATCTGGCCGCCATCAATGATGATGCCGTCCGGCGTCGGTTCGCATTTGACGCCAAGGGCCAGCAGGCCGTCGGCCATCACCTGGATGCGATCCGACTCCTTGACCCGCAGCTCTTCGGCGCCGGTCAGCACTGTGCGGCCTTCTGCGCATGCCGCCGCCACGAACAGCACCGGGAACTCGTCGATCGCCAGGGGGACCAGCGCCTCGGGAATTTCGATGCCTTTAAGCTTAGCTGCTCTTACGTGCAAGTCTGCAACAGGCTCGCCGCCCACTTCACGCTGGTTTTCCAGGGTGATGTCGGCGCCCATCAGGCGCAGGATGTCGATCACGCCGGTACGGGTCGGGTTGATGCCAACGTGTTCGAGCACCAGGTCGGAGCCTTCGGCGATCGACGCGGCCACGAGGAAGAACGCCGACGAGGAAATATCGCCCGGAACTTCGATGTGGGTCGCGGTCAGCTTGCTGCCCGATTCGACAGATGCGGTAGCGCCGTCAACGCTGACCGGATAACCGAAGCCACGCAGCATGCGCTCGGTGTGGTCGCGGGTCGGCGCCGGCTCGGTGACGGTGGTCTTGCCTTCGGCATACAGGCCGGCCAGCAGCAGGCAGGATTTAACCTGGGCGCTGGCCATCGGCATGGTGTAGGTCAGGCCCTTGAGCTTGTTGCCGCCGCGAATGGTCATCGGTGGGCGACCGTCGGCAGCGGTCTCGATCACCGCGCCCATTTCCCGCAGCGGGTTGGCGACACGGTTCATCGGACGCTTGGACAGCGAGGCGTCACCGGTCAGGGTGCTGTCGAAATCCTGGGCGGCCAGCAGGCCGGACAACAGGCGCATCGACGTGCCGGAGTTGCCCAGGTAGATCGGGCCCGGAGCGGGCTTCAGACCGTGCAGGCCAACACCATGGATAGTCACGCGGCCGTGGTGCGGCCCCTCGATGACCACGCCCATGTCGCGGAACGCTTGCAGCGTTGCCAGGGCGTCTTCGCCCTCGAGGAAACCTTCCACCTCGGTCACGCCTTCAGCCAGGGAGCCGAGCATGATCGAGCGGTGGGAAATCGATTTATCGCCCGGTACACGAATCCGCCCACTCAGGGAGCCACCAGGTTGTGCCAGGAAAATCAGATCGTTGGAGTTCATAGCGTCCACATAGGCCCGACGGGCCAGGATTTTACTGAAATGCTCGCGGGCCACCCTGGCGCGCGTGAAAACGCCCAGCAATTGGTGCCCGTCCCCTGCATCGACCGCGTCGCGCAAGGCGTCGAGATCGCTGCGAAATGTATCGAGTGTGCGCAGGACAGCTTCGCGGTTGGCGAGGAAGATGTCGTGCCACATGACCGGGTCGCTACCCGCGATTCTCGTGAAATCGCGGAAACCGCCGGCAGCGTAACGGAAGATCTCAAGATTTTCATTGCGTTTGGCTAATGAATCCACCAGACCGAACGCCAACAGGTGCGGCAAATGGCTGGTGGCGGCCAATACTTCGTCGTGTCGCTCGACCTGCATGTGCTCGACATCGGCCCCCAGCTCGCGCCACAGACGGTCCACCACCGACAATGCTGCGGGGTCGGTCTGGTCCAGCGGCGTCAAAATGACCTTGTGACGACGGAACAGCTCGGCATTGGATGCCTCTACCCCGCTCTGCTCGGAGCCGGCAATCGGATGACCGGGCACGAAGCGCGCCGGCATGCCGCCGAACGCCTCGGTCGCCGCCCGCACGACATTGCCCTTGGCGCTGCCGACATCGGTGAGAATCGCTTGCCCGAGGTCCATGCCGGCCAAGCGGGCGAGCAGTTTCTCCATGGCCAGGATCGGCACCGCCAGCTGGATCACATCAGCCCCTTGGCAGGCGACCAGCAGGTCATCCTCGCAGCGATCCACCACGCCCAGCTCGACGGCGAGCCTGCGCGATTGCGGATCGAGGTCGACCCCCACCACTTCCCGGCACAGCCCGCTTTCACGCAGGCCCTTGGCGAACGAACCGCCGATCAACCCCAGGCCGACCACCACCAGGCGACCGATCATAGGTGTCGCAGGTTGCAGCGAGGTGACATCAACCACGAGCCAGGACCTTGCTCAGCGCCTCCAGGAAACGGCTGTTTTCCGCCGGCAGGCCGACGGTGACCCGCAGGTGATTCGGCATGCCGTAATTGGCCACCGGACGGACAATCACGCCTTCGCGCAGTAAGCCCTGAAACACCGGCGCCGCGACGCAGCCCACGTCGACACAGATGAAATTGCCCTTGGAAGGAATCCAGCTCAGCCCCAGCTCACGGAAGCCGGCTTCCAGCTGCTGCATACCGGCCTCGTTCAAGCGGCGGCTCTCGGCCAGGTAGGCCTCGTCCTGCAAGGCGGCGCAGGCGGCGGCCAGGGCGAAGCTGTTGACGTTGAACGGTTGACGCACGCGGTTCAGCACATCGGCCACCACCGCGGTGGAGAGGCCGTAACCGACCCGCAGCGACGCCAGGCCATAGGCCTTGGAGAAGGTGCGCGACACCAGCAGGTTCGGGTACGCGGCGAGGAAGTCCAGGCCGTCGGGCAGGTCGCTGCCCTCGGCGTACTCGATGTAGGCCTCGTCCAGCACCACCAGCACGTGCTCGGGCACGTCCTGCAGGAAGTCGTCCAGGGCCTGGGCATCGAACCAGGTGCCGGTCGGATTGTTCGGGTTGGCGATGAAGACCACGCGGGTATTGGCGTCTATGGCGGCCAGCATGGCCTGCAGATCGTGCCCCCAATCCTTGGCCGGAACCACATGGGCATCGGCACCAACGGCCTGGGTGGCAATCGGATAGACCGCAAACGCATGCTCGCTGAACACAGCGTTGAGGCCCGGCGCCAGATAGGCGCGAGCGACCAGCTCGAGAATGTCGTTGGAGCCGTTACCCAAGGTCACCTGGCTCAGCTCGACGCCGCAGCGCTCGGCCAGCAGGCTTTTCAAGGCAAAGCCATTACCATCGGGGTAGCGGGTCAGCTCGGCCAGCTCGTCGCGGATCGCCGCCAATGCCTTGGGGCTTGCGCCCAGCGGGTTTTCGTTGCTCGCCAACTTGACGATGCTGGCCGGATCCAGATCCAGCTCGCGAGCCAGTTCGTCCACAGGCTTGCCTGGAACGTATGGCGAAAGTTGTTGCACGCCTGGCTGCGCCAGTGCGAGGAAGTTGCCACTCATTGCTATCCGCCCTTAAAGAACTGCCTTGGGGTAGGAACCCAGCACCTTGAGTGCCACTGCTTCCTGACTGATTTTCTCCAGCACACCCTTGACCAGCGGATCGCGGTGGTGGCCGACAAAATCGATGAAGAACACGTAGGTCCATTTACCGCTGCGCGACGGACGGGTCTCGATCCGCGTCAGGTCGATCCCATTGTCGTGGAACGGCACCAGCAATTCGTGCAGCGCGCCCGGCTTGTTGCTCATGGAAACGATGATCGAGGTCTTGTCGTCGCCGGTCGGTGGGACTTCCTGGCTGCCGATCATCAGGAACCGGGTGGAGTTGTCCGGACGGTCCTCGATTTTCTCGGCCAGGCGCGTCAAGCCGTAGAGGCCTGCCGCCATATCCCCGGCGATGGCCGCCGAATTCCACTCGCCCTTGACCCGCTTGGCCGCTTCGGCGTTGCTCGACACCGCCACGCGCTCGACATTCGGGTAATGCGCGTCCAGCCATTTGCGGCACTGGGCCAGGGACTGGGCGTGGGAATAGATGCGACTGATGCTGTCGGTCTTGGTGCTCTCGCCCACCAGCAGGTGGTGATGGATCCGCAGCTCGACTTCGCCACAGATCACCATGTCATGCTCAAGGAAGCTGTCCAGCGTGTGGTTGACCGCGCCTTCGGTGGAGTTTTCCACCGGCACCACACCGAAATTCACCGCGCCAGCGGCCACTTCGCGGAAGACTTCGTCGATGGCCGCCATCGGCTTGCTGATCACCGCGTGACCGAAATGCTTCATGGCGGCAGCCTGGGTAAAGGTCCCTTCCGGCCCCAGGTACGCGACTTTCAGCGGCTGTTCAAGGGCCAGGCACGAGGACATGATTTCGCGAAACAGCCGCGCCATCTCTTCGTTGCCCAGCGGGCCCTTGTTGCGCTCCATGACGCGCTTGAGCACCTGGGCTTCGCGCTCCGGCCGGTAGAACACCGGCACTTCGCCTTCAGCCAGGGAGGCCATTTTCACCCGGGCGACTTCCTGGGCGCAGCGTGCACGCTCGCTGATCAGTTCCAGGACTTTTTCGTCGAGGGCGTCGATGCGCAGGCGCAGCGCCTTGAGTTCTTGCTCGGACATCAGCCGTGTTCCTTCTCGAACTCTGCCATGTAGGCGATCAGCGCGTTGACGGCGTTGATGTCTACGGCGTTGTAGATGGAGGCGCGCATGCCGCCGACCGAGCGGTGGCCCTTGAGGTTCAGCAGGCCGCGCTCGTCGGCGCCGGCCAGGAACGGTTTGTCGAGACGGTCGTCCGCCAGGCGGAACGGCACGTTCATCCACGAGCGGTCGGATTTGTTGATCGGGTTGCTGTAGAGGCCGCTGGCGTCGATGAAGTCATACAGCGTGCGCTGCTTCACTTCGTTGAGCTTGCCGATGGCTTCGACACCGCCCTGCTCTTTCAGCCACTCGAACACCAGGCCCGACAGGTACCAGGCCAAGGTCGGCGGAGTGTTGTACATCGAGCCGTTGTCGGCGGCGACCTTGTAGTTGAGCATGGTCGGGCACAGGGAACGGGCGCGACCGAGCAGGTCTTCGCGGATGATCGCGACCAGGATGCCGCTTGGGCCGATGTTTTTCTGGGCGCCGGCGTAGATCATGCCGAAACGGGAGATATCCACGGGACGCGAGAGGATGTCGGAGGACATGTCGGCCACCAGCGGCACGTCACCGGTTTCCGGGATCCAGTTGAATTCCAGGCCACCGATGGTTTCGTTCGGCGCGTAGTGCACGTAGGCCGCGTCCTTGGACAGGTTCCACTCGTTCTGGCCGGGGATCGCGAAATAATCGTAAGGCTTGGCGGTGGCGGCAACGTTGACGTGGCCGTAGCGCGACGCTTCTTCGATGGCTTTTTGCGACCAGATACCGGTGTCGATGTAGTCGGCCTTGCCACTTTCCGGCAACAGGTTCAAAGGAATCTGCGCGAACTGCTGGCTGGCGCCGCCCTGCAGGAACAGCACTTTGTAGTTGGACGGGATGTTCAGCAGATCACGCAGGTCCTGCTCGGCCTTGGTGGCGATGGACACGAACTCATCGCTGCGATGGCTCATTTCCATGACGGACAGGCCCTTGCCATGCCAGTCGAGAAGTTCACCCTGGGCGCGTTTCAGGACCGCCTCAGGAAGCGCCGCCGGGCCGGCACAGAAGTTATAGGCTCTCTTGCTCACATCCAATCTCGCTCTGATCTGGTGGTCACTTAAATCTTCTGGTTTGCACCGCTCCCACAGGGGCCACCGCTCACTCAAGGTATGGATGAATCCGTGGCGAGGGAGCTTGCTCCCGCTGGGCTGCGCAGCGGCCCCCTCTTTGTTGTGAGCGCTTCGCACTCAAGCGGGAGCAAGCTCCCTCGCCACGATAAATCCAACAAGCCTCAAGAGAGGGGCAGTCCCATAGGGAACGCGCAGTGTCGCAAATTTTCAAACGGAACAAACAACAAGGGGGCGAATCTTCATCCGCCCCCTGTGTGTCCGCTTAGTCCTGCGGTTCTTCTTCGTCTGCGGCGGCATCGAGTTGTTGGTCGCCGACGCCGTCGTCGCCATCAGCACTGAGGGTGCCGTCGAACGCCACGCCTTCCTCGCCTTCCTCGCCTTCCAGCTCCTCGCCTTCGACTTCCGACGGCTCCTGGACCCGCTCAAGCCCGACCAGCGTTTCGTCGCTGGCGAGTTTGATCAGTGTCACGCCCTGGGTGTTACGACCCAGGCTCGACACTTCGGCAACACGCGTGCGCACCAGGGTGCCCTGGTCGGAGATCAGCATGATCTCTTCACCATCGAGCACCTGGACAGCGCCGACCAGACGACCGTTACGCTCGTTGCTGACCATGGCGATCACGCCCTGGCCGCCACGCTTGTACTCTGGGAACTCGCTGATGGCGGTACGCTTGCCGTAGCCCCGCGCGGAAGCGGTGAGGATCTGGCTGCCTTCTTCCGGAATCAGCATGGAAATCAGCTTTTGCCCTTCCGGCAGGCGCATGCCGCGAACACCACGGGCGGTACGGCCCATGGCGCGGACGTCGGATTCCTTGAAGCGCGTGACCTTGCCGCCGTCGGAGAACAGCATGACTTCACGCTCGCCGTCGGTAATGGCAGCGGAAATCAGCACGTCGCCTTCGTCCAGCTCCAGCGCGATCAGGCCGACGCTACGCTGACGGCTGAAGGATTCCAGTGGGGTCTTCTTCACGGTGCCCTTGGCGGTCGCCATGAAGATAAAGTGACCTTCGGTGTATTCCTCGACCGGCAGCATGGTGGTGATGTATTCGTCACTGTCCAGCGGCAGCAGGTTGACCAGCGGACGACCACGGGCCGCGCGGGACGCTTCGGGGATTTCGTAGGTCTTCAGCCAGTACACCTTGCCCTTGCTGGAGAACAGCAGCAGCGTGGTGTGGCTGTTGGCGACCAGCAGGTGAGCGATGTAGTCCTCGTCCTTGACGCCGGTCGCCGACTTGCCTTTGCCGCCGCGACGCTGGGCCTGGTAGGCGGCCAGCGGCTGGGTCTTGGCGTAGCCACCGTGGGAAATGGTCACCACGCGCTCTTCTTCCGGAATCATGTCGCCCAGGGTCAGGTCGAGGCGCGCATCGAGGATCTCGGTGCGGCGCACGTCGCCGTACTCGGCGCGGATCACTTCCAGTTCTTCGCGGATCACTTCCATCAGGCGCGTGGCACTGTTGAGGATGCGGATCAGCTCGCCGATCTGGTTGAGGATCTCCTGGTACTCGGCCAGCAGCTTCTCGTGCTCCAGACCGGTCAGGCGGTGCAGGCGCAGTTCCAGGATGGCTTGCGCCTGTTCCGGGGACAGGAAGTACTTGCCTTCGCGCAGACCGTACTGCGGATCGAGGTTTTCCGGACGGCACGAGTCGGCGCCAGCGCGCTCGACCATCGCCACTACCGCGGAGGATTCCCAAGGGGTGCTGATCAGCGCTTCCTTGGCTTCCGACGGGGTTGGCGAGGCCTTGATCAGGGCGATGACCGGGTCGATGTTCGACAGGGCAACGGCCTGGCCTTCAAGGATGTGGCCGCGTTCGCGAGCTTTACGCAGTTCGAATACGGTCCGCCGGGTAACCACTTCGCGACGGTGACGCACGAAGGCTTCCAGCAGGTCCTTGAGGTTCAGGATCCGCGGACGGCCGTCGATCAGCGCGACAATATTGATGCCGAACACGCTTTGCAGCTGGGTCTGGGCGTAGAGGTTGTTGAGGATCACCTCCGGCACTTCGCCACGGCGCAGTTCGATCACGACGCGCATGCCGTCCTTGTCGGACTCGTCACGCAGCTCGGTGATGCCTTCGAGTTTCTTTTCTCTTTCACCAGCTCGGCGATCTTCTCGATCAGGCGGGCCTTGTTCAGCTGGTACGGCAGCTCGGTGATGACGATCTGCTGGCGGCCACCGACCTTGTCGATGTCCTCGACGGTCGAGCGGGCGCGCATGTAGATGCGACCGCGACCAGTACGATAGGCCTCGATGATGCCGGCGCGACCGTTGATGATCGCCGCCGTCGGGAAATCGGGACCGGGGATGTATTGCATCAGCTCATCGACGGACAGCTCGGGGTTGTCGATAAGGGCCAGGCAACCGTCGATGACTTCACCGAGGTTGTGCGGCGGGATGTTGGTCGCCATGCCCACGGCGATACCGCTGGAGCCGTTGACGAGCAGGTTCGGGATACGCGTCGGCATGACCGCCGGGATCATCTCGGTGCCGTCGTAGTTCGGCACCCAGTCGACGGTTTCCTTGTGCAGGTCGGCCAGCAGTTCGTGGGCCAGCTTGGTCATGCGCACTTCGGTGTATCGCATGGCCGCGGCGTTATCGCCGTCCACCGAACCGAAGTTGCCCTGGCCGTCCACCAGCAGGTAGCGCAGGGAGAATGGCTGGGCCATCCGAACGATGGTGTCGTACACGGCAGTGTCGCCGTGGGGGTGATACTTACCGATCACATCGCCGACGACACGGGCGGATTTCTTGTACGGCTTGTTGAAGTCGTTGCCCAGCTCGCTCATCGCGAACAGCACGCGCCGGTGCACGGGCTTCAAGCCATCGCGCGCATCCGGCAGCGCCCGCCCGACGATTACGCTCATCGCGTAGTCGAGGTAGGACTGTTTCAGCTCGTCTTCGATATTGACCGGGAGGATTTCTTTGGCCAGTTCGCCCATGAGAAGCCTGATTCCTTTTTCTGGTGAAACCTCGCCACATCCAGATGGGATGAACGAAGCTCGCCGCTGCAGGACAGGTGCCGTGCAGCGACTTACGACAAATCAACGAGTTATGCCATGGATCTGCGCAGTAAAGGCCACCTCGCGAGGCAGCCTTGGAAACCGCCGGATGTTATCACAAGAGCCGCCACGCACCTATCCCCCTGATGCGCATGGTGCGTAGTTAGTTGACTGATGACAGGCTGGAACGGGACGAGAGGGGCTCAGAGGCGATCCGGATGGAGAACCAGAGGGTAGATGCAAGGTGTTTGTTGCGCTTTAGTGCCTCTTCGCGAGCAGGCTCGCTCCCACAATGAAGACATGCGGCGCCCTTGTGGGAGCGAGCCTGCTCGCGAAGGCAATGGATCAGACAGAACCCGCTATCAATGCAACCGCTTGCGACACATCAATTGGGCCATCTTCGCGGTATCCGGCCGCTCGACGATGCCCTTCTCCGTCACGATCGCATCGATCAGGTCCGCCGGGGTCACGTCGAACACCGGGTTGAACGCATCGGCATCAGCCCCGACCCGCTTGCCGCCGACTTCCAGCAGCTCGCGCCCGTCGCGCTCTTCGATCGGGATGTCATCACCGCTGGCCAGGTTCATGTCGATGGTCGAGCTTGGCGCCACCACCATGAAACGTACGCCGTGGTGCATGGCACAGACCGCCAGCTGGTAGGTGCCGATCTTGTTCGCCACGTCGCCATTGGCCGTGATGCGGTCGGCGCCGACGATGACCCAGGTCACGCCCTTGGTCTTCATGATGTGGGCAGCGGCGGAATCGGCGTTGAGCGTCACCGGAATGCCCTCGTTCGCCAGCTCCCAAGCCGTCAACCGTGAGCCCTGCAGCCATGGACGGGTTTCGTCGGCGTAGACCCGCTCGACCATGCCCTCCAGAAACGCCCCGCGAATTACCCCGAGGGCCGTTCCGAAGCCGCCGGTGGCCAGGGCCCCGGTGTTGCAATGGGTCAAGATGGCCTGGGCGTTGCCCTGATGCTTGCGGATCAGGTCGACGCCAAGCTGGGCCATGGTCAGGTTGGCTTCGCGGTCACTTTCATGAATCGCAATGGCCTCGGCCTCCAGGACCGCCAGCGGTTCGGCATGCTCCTTCAAGCGTCCCAACCGGTCGCGCATGCGATCCAGCGCCCAGAACAGATTGACCGCCGTCGGCCGGGAATCGGCCAGCAAGGCGAAATCCGCCTCCAGTGCCGCTTGCCAATCGCCGCCCTCGGCCATCCGCGCCCGCGCCGCCAGCACTACGCCATAGGCGGCGCTGATGCCGATGGCCGGCGCACCGCGCACCACCATCGAACGAATGGCCTCGGCCACACCGGCCGCGCTGGTGTAGGCGATCCAGTTTTCCTCGAACGGCAAAACACGCTGATCCAGCAGGTAAAGAGCGCCATCGCGCCAATCGATGGCCTTCACCTTCTCCGCAGCCAACAGTCGATCGCGCATCCCTCACCCCGCACTCAAGAACAAAAGCCGCCGATTATAGCGATCCCTCCGCGAAGACGCTCGGGTATACTTCGTCATCCTTTATAACCCATGGAACCGTTCCACGATGCCCAAGCCTGCCGTTGCGCTCGACTTATTATTGCTGCCGACCTGGTTGGTGCCTGTCGAACCCGCCGGTATCGTGCTCAAGGACCATGGCCTGGGCATTCGCGACGGTTGCATCGTGTTCATCGGGCCACGGGCCGAAGCCATGCAATGCGCAGCCACGCAGGTTCGCGAACTGCCCGGCATGCTGCTCAGCCCGGGCCTGGTCAATGCCCACGGTCACGCGGCAATGACGTTGTTCCGTGGCCTGGCCGACGACCTGCCGCTGATGACCTGGCTCGAACAGCACATCTGGCCCGCCGAGGGCAAATGGGTCGACGAGGCTTTCGTCCGCGACGGCACCGACCTGGCGATCGCCGAGCAGATCCAGGGCGGCATCACCTGTTTCTCCGACATGTACTTCTATCCCAAGGTGGCCAGCGAACGCGTGCATAACAGTGGCATCCGCGCGCAGATCGCCATTCCGATCCTCGACTTTCCGATCCCCGGCGCCGCCAGCGCCGACGAAGCCATTCGTCAGGGCATCGAATTGTTTGGCGACCTCAAGCACCATCCGCGGATCAAAGTCGCATTCGGCCCTCACGCCCCGTACACCGTCGGCGATGAGAACCTGGAAAAGATCCGTGTGATCGCCGAGGAACTGGACGCGGCCATCCACATGCATGTTCATGAAACCGCCTTCGAAGTGCAGCAGGCTGTGGATAACACCGGCGAGCGGCCGATGGCCCGATTGGCGCGCCTTGGCCTGCTGGGGCCGCGCTTCCAGGCGGTGCACATGACCCAGGTCAGCGACGAGGACCAGGCGCTGCTGGTAGAACACAATTGCAGCGTGATCCATTGTCCGGAATCGAATCTGAAGCTGGCCAGCGGCTTCTGCCCGGTGGAACGCCTGTGGCAGGCCGGCGTCAACGTAGCGGTCGGCACCGATGGCGCGGCGAGCAACAACGACCTCGACCTGCTTGGCGAAACTCGCACCGCCGCCCTGCTGGCAAAGGCTGTCGCCGGTTCGGCCACGGCCCTGGACGCTCACCGGGCGTTGCGCATGGCCACGCTCAATGGCGCCCGCGCGCTGGGCATCGAGGCGATCGTCGGCTCGCTGGAAGTCGGCAAGGCCGCCGACCTGGTGGCCTTTGACCTGTCCGGCCTGGCGCAGCAGCCCATCTATGACCCGGTGTCGCAACTGATCTACGCCACCGGCCGCCATTGCGTGAAACACCTGTGGGTGGCCGGCAAGCCATTGCTGGAGGACGGCCGCCTGACGCGCATGGACGAATCGCAGCTGATCGCCACGGCCCAGGACTGGGGCCGTCGGGTCAGCGGCCAGAACGAATAGCACAGCCCTTGAGCCACGGCTCGGGACCACTGATTTTTCAAGTTTTTCGAGGAACTGCACATGAGCAACGTCGACCACGCTGAAATTGCCAAGTTCGAGGCCCTGGCCCATCGCTGGTGGGACCGCGAAAGCGAATTCAAGCCGCTGCACGACATCAACCCGCTGCGCGTCAACTGGATCGACGAGCGCGTCGGCCTGGCCGGCAAGAAAGTCCTCGACGTCGGCTGTGGCGGCGGCATCCTCAGTGAAGCCATGGCCCTGCGCGGCGCCACCGTAATGGGCATCGACATGGGCGAGGCGCCGCTGGCGGTGGCGCAACTGCATCAGCTGGAGTCCGGCGTCAGCGTCGAATACCGGCAGATCACCGCCGAAGCCCTGGCCGAGGAAATGCCCGGCCAGTTCGACGTAGTCACCTGCCTGGAAATGCTCGAACACGTACCGGACCCGTCATCGGTGATCCGTGCCTGCTTCCAGATGGTCAAGCCCGGCGGCCAGGTGTTCTTCTCCACGATCAACCGCAACCCGAAGGCGTACCTGTTCGCGATCATCGGTGCCGAATACATCATGAAGCTGCTGCCACGCGGCACCCACGACTTCAAGAAATTCATCCGGCCTTCGGAGCTGGGCGCCTGGAGCCGCATGGCCGGGCTGACCGTCAAGGACATCATCGGCCTGACCTACAACCCGCTGACCAAGCACTACAAGCTGGCCGCCGATGTGGACGTCAACTACATGATCCAGACCCTGCGCGAGGAATAAGTCGATGCGTCTCAAAGCGGTTCTCTTCGACATGGACGGCACGCTGCTCGACACCGCGCCAGACTTCATCGCCATCTGCCAGGCCATGCGCGCCGACCGTGGCCTGCCGCCGATGAACACCCAACACATCCGCGACGAGATTTCCGGCGGCGCCCGGGCGATGGTCGCGGTGACGTTCTCCATGGATCCGGAATCGCCGGGTTTCGAGGAGCTGCGCCAGGAGTTCCTCGACCGCTACCTCAAGGGTTGCGCGGTCCACAGCCATCTGTTCGATGGGATGGCCGAAGTACTGGCCGATATCGAGGCGGCCAATCTCATTTGGGGCGTGGTCACCAACAAGCCGGTGCGTTTCGCCGAGCCGATCATGCAGCAGTTGGGCCTGGCCGAGCGCTCGAAAGTGCTGATCTGCCCCGACCATGTGAAAAACAGCAAACCGGACCCCGAGCCGCTGATCCTCGCTTGCAAGATGCTCGACCTCGACCCGGCCAGCGTGCTGTTCATCGGCGACGACCTGCGGGACATCGAGTCCGGCCGCAGCGCCGGGACCAAGACCTGCGCGGTGACCTACGGCTACATCCACCCGGACGACAACCCCAAGCACTGGGGCGCGGATGTGGTAATCGACCATCCCCTGGCGCTGCGCGAAGTGCTGGATAACGCGTTGTGCAGTTGCTGACCTGACGCTGGCTGGATTGCCTTTGTGGTGAGGGGATTTATCCCCGCTGGGGTGCGAAGCGCCCCCAAAATCTGCCATGCACTGCATCAAACAAGTCGTGAGGAGGGCCGCTTCGCGACCCAGCGGGGATAAATCCCCTCGCCACAAAAGCCGGTTTCGTGCAGTTTTCAATTGTTGAGGTTTTTTATGTTTGACTACTCTGCCCGCCCCGACCTGCTCGCAGGCCGGATCATCCTGGTCACCGGTGCCGGTCGCGGTATTGGCGCGGCTGCCGCCAAGGCCTATGCCGCCCATGGCGCCACCGTGCTGTTGCTGGGTAAGACCGAGGCCAACCTGACCCAGGTCTACGATGAAATCGAAGCGGCCGGTCATCCGCAGCCGGCAGTGATCCCCTTCAATCTCGAAACCGCCCTGCCTCATCAATACGATGAACTGGCGGCAATGATCGAGACCGAATTCGGTCATCTGGACGGCCTCCTGCACAACGCCTCGATCATCGGCCCGCGCACGCCGCTGGAACAGCTTTCCGGCGAGAATTTCATGCGGGTGATGCAAGTGAACGTCAACGCCATGTTCATGCTCACCAGCACCTTGCTGCCGCTGCTCAAACTGTCCAAGGATGCATCGGTGGTGTTCACGTCCAGCAGCGTCGGGCGCAAGGGCCGGGCCTATTGGGGCGCTTATGGCGTGTCCAAGTTCGCCACCGAAGGGCTGATGCAGACCCTGGCCGACGAAGTCGACACGGTTGCACCGGTGCGCTCCAACAGCATCAACCCCGGCGCCACCCGCACCAGCATGCGCGCCCTGGCCTATCCGGGGGAGAATCCGCTGAACAACCCGACACCCGAAGAAATCATGCCGGTCTACCTGTACCTCATGGGCCCGGACAGTACCGGCGTCAACGGCCAGGCTTTCAACGCGCAGTAACCGCCGGATCCGACGTCGCGGCGGTTTACCGTCGCGGCGCGCCTTTCTTTGATCCGCCGCCCAGGCGAAACGCCAAGGCCCCGCCGCACACCGCCCGCGCTACCAGCTCTCAACCCTTTGATTCGCCAGCGACTTTTATCACAATGAACTGAATGGCACGAGTTTCGCTCTAACCCTTTCAAACACGCCGTGTCCGGCGAGTCGGAGACACTGAGAGGGGACATCCGCCAGCACGCAAAGCGGACTAGACTCAACTCAGCGTCCCTCGGGACTGATGGATCAGTACGACGCGTAGCCCAGAGCCGCTTCACCCCCGCCGGTCAGGATCGAATCAGTTCAGGGGCTTCCGCCATATGAAAACGCCCACACAGATCAATGCAATCGCTTTCGACAACGCCAAGTTGCAGCGCCTGGGCCTCGCCCAGCCGTCGCCGCTCGTGACGCGGCCGATCAGCCTGGCGCAGCTGCGCCAGCAATTGAGCCAGCAGTTGCAGACCAGCCTGGAGCCGCAAAGGATTCTCGGTTTGTTCTTTCGTGAAATCCAGCGGCTGGTGCCTCTGGACGCACTGGTTTACCAGCACAAACCCAGCGACCTGCGCCTGGAGCTCGGCCACCGCGGGCACCACAACCTCAGCTACAACCTCAGCCATGAGGGCGAGCATCTGGGTGAGCTGGTGTTTCGTCGCAACCAGCGCTTCAGCAGCGCGGAACAGAGCGACCTGGAATCAATCCTGTCGGCGCTGTTTTTCCCGCTGCGTAACGCATTGCTCTACCGCGCCGCCACCCAGAGCGCCCTGCGCGATCCGCTGACCGGCACCGGCAATCGCATCGCCATGGACCAGACGCTGGAGCGGGAAATCGACATGGCCAGGCGGCATATGCAGCCGCTGTCGTTGCTGATGCTGGACATTGACCATTTCAAACGCATCAACGACAGCCATGGGCATGGGGTCGGTGACGAAGTACTCAAGGCCGTTGCCGACTCGATCAAGGGCCAGTTGCGCAACGTGGATATGGTGTTCAGGTTCGGCGGTGAGGAATTCCTGATCCTGCTGGCCAACACCAGCCGGGAAGCGGCAGCCATGGTCGGTGAACGGCTGCGTTATGCCGCCCAGGCCCAGGATTATTTTGCCGACGGCACGAGGATCGAATTGACGGTGAGCCTGGGCTGCGCGACGTTGCTGCCGGGCGAGTCCGCTGAAAGTCTCGTGCGCCGGGCGGATAATGCGCTGTACGTGGCCAAGCGCGAGGGGCGGAACCGGTTGACGATGGCGGGCTGAAACCCGGATTTCCCCTGCTGGCCGACACACCGCTTTCGCGAGCAGGCTCGCTCCCACCCAACACCACAAACCAATGTGGGAGCGAGCCTGCTCGCGAAGGGGCCGAACCAGTCAACACAAGGTTGCCAGGCAGACCGCTATCACGAGCAAGCTCGCTCCCACAGGGTGAAGCTATCGGGTATCAGTTACTGGCCAGCGCCAGCCGTTCACGGCCAGCCGAGGCTTTTTCGCCGGCGCCCGAGTGCTCCAGCTGCATGCACCTTTCCAGAAACAGATACATGTAGTCGTAGCTCTTGCAAACGGCCTGGCGCAGTTCCATCTGGAGCGCCTTGCTCGGGTTCATCCCCGCCAGCGTACAGATGATTTCCAGCGCTTCCCACGGGTGGGCATCGTCATACTGGGCATGCATCTTCAGCCACTTCATGGCCCGCTTGCGGTCTTCCTCGGCGAACGCCGACGCATAGACACCAGTAGAGCAGACCAGTGCCGACCACTCCCCGGTCGCCCCCTCGATGGCATAGTTGGTCGCGGCGATAGCCACGATCAGCGAGTCCGCCGAACTGGTGTGCCAGCACCAATGGCTCAGCGCATGAAGCTCCGGCGGCACCTGCTGCGCCTGCAAGTCTCCGAGCGTCACGCCGTGGGCAGCGCTCCAGTTGACCCAATAATCGGCGTGATTGAGCTCGACACGAATGTTGCGCATCAACCAACGACGCGCCATGTCCTCGCCGGGGTGGCGGGCGAAGCGGGTCTTGGTAAGGTTCTGTGCCATGTACAAGGCGAACTGTTCGACGACCGGCCAACCACCGATGAGGTAGTGGCGCATGGTCTTGGCGCTGAGCTTGTTGTCGCGCATGCGTTGATACAGTTCGTGTTCGACAACCCGGCGCTTGCTCTCGCTGCAGTCGGCAATGAGCTGCTGTGCCCATTGTGGATAACTGGCGGCGTCCATGAGCGGGCCTGTTCGGTTGAATGTGTCGATCACTGTCGGGCTCCTTCTGATTGTGATTTTTTTCGGATCAACAAGAGGTTCAGCGGAACGTGCCGGGGGCCTTGAACAACAGTGGCTGAGGCCTGGCCGGCCGGCATTGCAACGTGTCACAGGTAAACAGTTGTGGACGCTCGATGACATAACCTTGGGCGAAATCCACGCCGATTTCCAACAATGCCTGTTCGATCTGAGTAGTTTCCACGAACTCGGCAATGGTGCGCTTCCCCATCACATGGCCGATGTGATTGATCACCTCGACCATTGCCCGGTTAATCGGGTCGTCCAGCATATCCTTTACGAAACTCCCATCGATCTTCAGGAAGTCTACAGGTAAATGTTTCAAGTAAGCGAATGAAGACATTCCGGCACAAAAGTCATCCAGCGAGAAGTAACAACCCAAGCTCTTGAGTTCGTTTATAAAACGAATCGCGCTGCCCAGATTTGAAATGGCACTGGTCTCGGTGATTTCAAAACAAATCATTTCCGGAGGAATCGAGTAAGCAGCGAACTGTTTACGCAGGAAATCCAGGAACGCCTGATCACCGATGGTGGTGCCTGACAGGTTGATCGCACACATGGCCAACGGACCTTGCCGCGACTCATTCAGGCATTGGCGAATGATCTTGAACACATTCTCCACGACCCAACGGTCCAGCGAGGTCATCAAGCCGTAACGCTCCGCCGCCGGAATGAAGCTGTCCGGCAGGATCATCCGCCCTGCCTCGTCATGCAGGCGCAACAGGATCTCGATATGCCCGCCATCGTGGTCACCCGGGCCCAACGCGGCGATTTCCTGGGCGTAGAGGCAGAAACGGTTTTCCTCCAGCGCCATGTGCAAGCGCTGCACCCAAGCCATTTCGCCAAAACGCAGGGATAACTCCGAGTCGTCGGCATGGTAGACCTGGACCCGGTTGCGCCCTTTCTCCTTGGCCATATAGCAGGCCATGTCCGCGGCCCGCAATGAGGCTTCCAGCGTCGTCGGGCTCTGGGCGATATGCACCAGGCCGATGCTCACGGTGGTCACGAATGGCCGGCCTTTCCAGACGAAATGCAGGTTCTGCACAGTCTGGCGCAGGCCCTCGGCGATCTTTTCCGCCGCCTCGGGCGAGCAGTTTTCCAGCAGGATGCCGAACTCGTCCCCGCCCAGCCGGGCAAGCGTGTCGTTTTCCCGCAACCCCGATTGCAGCAAGGCACAGATGTGTCGCAGCAACTCGTCGCCCGCCGCGTGGCCGCAGGTGTCGTTGACCAGCTTGAACTGGTCAAGGTCGAGAAACATCAACGCGTGGCGCCCGACCTGGCGCGTGAGGTTGTGCAGGGCCTGCTCAAGGCGGTATTCGAATTCCCGGCGGTTCGCCAGGCCGGTCAGGGCGTCGTGGGTGGCCTGCCATGACAGGTTGGCAATGTACTGGCGCTCCTGGGTCATGTCGTGCAGCACCAGCACCGCGCCGCTGACCTTGCCGGCATGACGGATCGGCGCCCCCACCAGGGTCACCGACACCGTGCTACCGTCCAGTCGCTGGATCAGCTTGGAATGCTCGCTGCCGCCGCCGAGTCGTCCGCTGAGGATGTGCTCGATCAAGGTCAGGCCTTCGGTCTGGGCATTGTCGTCGAGCAGGTTGAACAGCGCCGCCAGGGGCAGCCCGGTGGCGTGCTCGGCTTTCCAGTGGGTCATCGCTTCGGCAGCGGGATTCATGTACGCAATGGCGCCTTCGACGTCGGTGGTGATCACGCCATCGCCAATCGATTGCAGGGTGATCTGCGCCCGCTCCTTCTCCAGTTGCAGCGCATTGGCGAAGACCTGCCGCTGTGCCAGCAACTTGTGCGTGCGTAGCAGCGCCAGCACGATCAACCCCAGCGCGGTGGCGAAGTTGGTCACCAGCAACAGGCGCAGGATAAATCGCGATCCTTCGCCCAGCGCGTCGCTGAATGCCTTGGCGGCAGGGGTAACGGAATCGTTGATGGCGAAAATCTGCGCTTTCCAGCCGCGGACATCGGCCTCGGAGGCTTCTCCCGCCGTGATGCTGCGATGCATCTGCCGGGCGACGTTATCCAGTTCGGTCAGGTAACCATCGCCAACCGTCCACAGATCGATGGCTTCTTCCAGGTAACTGAAATGGCGAAAGTTGAGGTACAACCAGATCAGGCTAGAAACATCGTCCGGATGATTGCCGCCCTGGAGAATCCCGACCCGCGCCGCTTCGAGGTCCGGCGGCTGGCGATCCAGGGCCACGCGTAAATCGTGACCGCCCTCGGGCACGGCGATGGCCTGCTGGTATTTGCGAAAGATCGCCTCGTCACGGCTGTCGGCGTAAAGATTGAGGTAATAGATAGCGTCTTTCTGGCCCTTGGACCAAAGGCTCTCACCCGCCACGTAGCCGCGAACTGCGGACAGGACATAAAGGCTGACGCCTCCTAGCAATGCTTGAAATAGCACGACGGCGATAAAGGGCCAGACGATGCCCAACAACCGAGGCGTTCCGAGAGTCCGCTTTTGCTTCATGAGGTCCCTTGCACAGGCATTGCCAATAGAGCACCCGCGAGAATTCCGTTCCTGACTCCACAGCCTAGGCTAGTTTTCGACCCTTCGAAGGACTGGATGTTCGGATCGCCCGGCTCAGGATGGAGATTTGGAACAATCGACGGATTTGGCTGATTTTTTTCCGATACTAAGCACAGAAAAGTGCATGAAACTCAAGGTCGCTGTATTTGTTGCAGATGACCGTAGAGCCGGGCGTACAGGCCACCTTCGGCAATCAGCTGCAAGTGGTCGCCGTCTTCGGCGATCTGCCCGCCGTCGAACACCAGTACCCGGTCAGCCTGTTTCACCGCCGACAGCCGATGGGCGATGATCAACGTGGTGCGCCCGCTCAGGAACCGCGCCAACGCCTGGTGAAGGTTGTATTCCGTAGCCGCGTCCAGCGCGGACGTGGCTTCGTCGAGAATCACCACGCGCGGATCGGCCAGGACCATGCGGGCGATCGCCAGTCGCTGGCGTTGCCCGCCGGACAGCCTCACACCGGAACGCCCGACGATGCTCTCCAACCCCATGGGAAGCGCCCGCACTGTTTCGTCCAGTTGGGCGATTGCCAAGGCTCGCCAGCAGGCCTCATCGCTGCGCTCGCGGCCCATGGACAGATTGGCGCGCACCGTGTCGTTGAACAGCGCCGGATGCTGCAGGACCACCGCGACATTTTCGCGGATGGTCTCCAGGCCAATTTCCTCTTGGGTGGCTCCGCCAAAGCGGATGCTGCCGGACTGTGGCGTGTAGAGCCCCAGCAGCAGTTGCACCAGGGTACTTTTGCCGCCCCCGCTGGCCCCGACGATAGCGACCTTTTCCCCCGGCGAAATGGACAGGTTCAATTGGTCGAGCACCTTTTCCTCGCCATAACCGAAGCTGAGCCCCTGGATGTCGATGCCCACGGTGTCGCGCCCCTTGAAGGGATCGACGCCACCGCTGTACTGGGGCTCGTCGGCGCGCGCCAGCAGTTCGTTGATACGGTTCAATGCCCCACCCGCCGCGTAGTAGGCATATTGAAGGTTAAGCAGTTGCTCGACCGGGCCGATCATGAACCACAGGTAGCTGAACACCGCGAGCATCTGGCCGATCGACAGATCGGAGAACAGCACGGTAAGCATGGCCGCCGCGCGAAAAATATCGATACCGAACTGGAACAGCAAACCACTGGCGCGGTTCGAGGCGTCGGTTTTCCACTGCGAGCTCACCGCGTAGTCGCGCACTTCCCGGGCGCGCGTGCCCAGGCGTCCGAGGAAAAACCCCTGGCGATTGCCGGCGCGCACTTCCTGGATCGCATCCAGGGTTTCGGTCAGCGCCTGGGTGAAGCGCGAGGTGCTGTCATTCTCCAGCTTCTTGAGGTGCTTGACCCGTTTTCCCAACTGCACCGTGGCGTAGATCACCAGCGGGTTGAACAGCAGGATCAGCAGCGCCAGTTTCCAGTGCATCCATACCAAGATGCCCGCGGTGCCTACCAGGGTCAGCATCGCCACCAGGAACCGACTCAGGGTTTCGCCGACAAATTTGTCGAGGGTGTCCAGGTCGGTGACCAGGTGCGTCGTCACCGTGCCGCTGCCCAGGCTTTCGTATTCGCCAAGGGAGATCCGCTTGAGGCGCTCGATCAACCGGATGCGGATGCGATAGACGATGTCCTTGGCGAGACTGGCGAACAGCCGCGCCTGCAACACGTTGAACAGCAATGCGCCGCAGCGCAGGGCCAAGGTCACCAGGAGCATCAGCCCGATGTAGCCGGCAGCGCTCTGCCAAGCGCTCGGCAGCGCCTGGTTCATGACCTTCAATGCCGCATCGCCGTGGCCCAGCAGCACTTCGTCCACCAGCAATGGCAGCAACAACGGAATCGGCACGCTGCACAACGTCGCCAGCACGGCGACGCCGTTGGCGATCCACAGGGCTTTTTTGTGCGTAAGGGCCAGACGACGGATTTCCGTCCAGCTCAACCGGTCGATGCGCCGCGAGGTCGATACGTCATCTGCGGGCAGGTCAGGCACAGGCCGCACGCTCCAGCCAGCGACCCAGCAATGGCGACAGCTGGTCCAACGGTTGGTAGCCGTTGGTCAGCAGGGCCAATTGGCCGTCACGTTCGGCCAGCATCGTAGGGAATCCGGCGATGCCAAGGTCTTGCACCCAGGTGAAGTCGGCGGCGGTGGCGGCATGCTGGTCGGCACGGTCGAATGCCGCGGCAAACTCGATGCGGGGCAGCCCGGCCTGTTCGGCCAGTTCCACCAGGACGCTGGCGTGGGTCACGTCGCGGCCTTGTACATAAAACGCCTGCTGGATCAGCTTCAGCAACTGCCAGGCCAGGTCCGGCGCCAGGCTGCGGGCCGTCACCAAGGCGCGGCATGCGGGTTCGGTGTCGTAGACAAAACCGTCCGGCAACGCGCCTTCAAGCTTGAACGGTTGGCCAGTGGCCTGGGTAACGGCCTGCCAGTGTTCGAGAATGTAGCGTCGGGTCGTCGGCTCCAGGGCCGAACCGCTGCCGGTGCGCAAGCCGCCCACCACCAGGTGCAGCTCCACGCCCGCCGCCTGCGCCTGCACGGCCAACGCTTCGGCCACTGGCGCGAAGCCCCAGCACCAGGAACACATCGGGTCCATCACATACAGCAGGCGCGACGCCATGGCTCAAGCCTCGGAAGATGATTGCTTGTAGTTGTAGCCGATCGGATGCGGCATGTTGCGCGCCTTGGCCAGTTCGATCTGCTTTTGCCGGTCGATGGCGCTGCGGCGGGTCTTTTCGCTCAGCTTGTCCCAGCAATGCGGGCAACTGATGCCAGGCGAATAATGCTCCGAAGCACGATCCTCTGCGCTGATGGGGGTGCGGCAGGCATGGCACTGATCGTAGTCGCCTTCGCTGAGATCGTGGCGTACGGTCACGCGGTTGTCGAAGACAAAGCAGTCGCCGCGCCATCTGGTCTCTTCCTGGGGCACCTCTTCGAGGTACTTGAGGATCCCGCCCTTGAGGTGGTAGACCTCTTCGAAACCCTCGCCGAGCATGAAGCTCGAGGCTTTTTCACAGCGAATGCCGCCGGTGCAGAACATCGCGACTTTCTTGTGCCGGGCCGGGTCGAAGTTGGCTTTGATGTACTCGGGGAACTCACGGAAGCTGGCGGTCTTGGGATCGATCGCGCCTTCGAAGGTGCCAATGGAGACTTCATAATCGTTGCGCGTGTCGATCAGCAGCACTTCCGGATCACTGATCAGCGCGTTCCAGTCCTGCGGTTCGACATAGGTGCCGACCCGCTTGTTCGGGTCCACGCCTTCTACGCCGAGGGTAACGATCTCTTTCTTGAGCTTGACCTTGGTGCGGTAGAACGGCTGCTCGTCGCAGTACGACTCCTTGTGGTCGATGTCGTCCATGCGCGGGTCGTTCTTGAGCCAGGCCATCAGCCCGTCGATGCCTTCGCGGGTGCCGGAAACGGTGCCGTTGATGCCTTCCTCGGCAATCAGCAAGGTTCCTTTGATGCCGTTGTCGAGCATCGCCTTGAGCAGGGGCTCACGCAGCTCGACGTAATCTTCCAGGGTGACGAACTTATACAGTGCCGCCACGACAATCGGTGGTGTCATGGGTATTTCTCCAGGTGGCTACCCTCGCAAAGGGTGAACCGGATGCGAAAAAAAACGCGCCGGGTGAGCGGCGCGTTGCGGATTCTAGCAAAAACCCTGTGGCTTTAGGAGCGACAGCCTTTGTGGCGAGGGAGCAAGCTCCCTCGCCACGAAAAGCTCATTTGCCTCAAATATCAGTGTTTACTGCCACCGGCACAGGTCGGCGACGCCGGGGCTGCGTCGACCTGGGCCCATTCTTCAGGCGTGTAGGTGTGCAGCGCCAGCGCATGGAATTCACCCATCAGCTCGCCCAAGGTACCGTAGACCTTCTGGTGCCGCTTGACCCGATTGAGCCCCTCGAACTGCTGGCTGACCACCACTGCCTTGTAGTGGGTCTCAAGCCCACGGCTGTGCATGTGGCTTTCATCGAGCACTTGCAGGTGCTCGGGCTGCAGCAGCCCGAGGGTCGATTCAATGCGTTGTTGCATGCTCATGCCGGGGCTCCGCTTATGGCTTTTTCTTGGCCGGGGCGGCGGCTTTCGGCTCAAGCTCGGCGGTCATGTCGGCCAGCAGCTTGTTGACCACCGGCACCGCGCTTTCCAGCTTGGCCTGGGTCAGTTGCGCCGATTGCTGGGTCAGCTGCGGCATTTTTTCCAGGACCTTCTTGCCCAGGGGAGACTGATAGAAGGACACCAGGTCCTTGAGCTCCGATTCGCTGAAATTGGAAGTGTAGAGCTTGACCATGTCCGGCTTGAGCTTGTTCCAGCCGATCGCCTGGTCCAGGGCGGCATTGGCCTTGGCCTGGTAGGTTTCCAGGGTGGCTTTTTTCGACTCGGGAGCCTTGGTCTGCTCAAAGCGCTGGGCAAACATCTGCTGTACCTGCATGTACACCGGGGTACCCAGCTTGTCAGCGTGCGCCAGGGTCAGGAACGCTTCGGCACTGGCGTTGTGGCTGGCGGTATCGGCAAGAACAGGGCCGCTGGCACACACCAGAGCAACTGCGGTACAGATGGCACGAAGACGGGTCATCGAGTTTCCTTTTCTAACAGGCGAGGTAAAACCCCAAGGGCGACCATTCTGCGCCTAAAAAACGCCGGGGCTCAACCCTGTACTTGGCTCGACTGATTGACGGGCCGAACCGGCCAGCCCTAGATTGAGGGAACCGGTGACGCCCGTCAGGGCCTAAACTGCGCATTCAGCCCTACAGGAGTTTGACCCGATGAGCCGTATCGAAACCGACAGCCTTGGCCAGGTTGAAGTCCCGGATGAAGCCTATTGGGGCGCCCAGACGCAGCGCTCGATGATCAACTTTGCCATTGGTAACGAACGCATGCCGCTGTCGGTGCTGCATGCCCTGGCGCTGGTCAAGAAAGCCGCCGCGCGGGTCAACGACCGCAATGGCGACCTGCCCGCCGACATCGCCCGCCTGATCGAACAGGCGGCCGACGAGGTGCTGGCCGGCCAGCATGACGATCAGTTTCCCCTGGTGGTCTGGCAGACCGGCAGCGGGACCCAGAGCAACATGAACGTCAACGAGGTGATCGCCGGGCGCGCCAACGAGCTGGCGGGCAACCCCCGTGGCGGCAAGAGCCCGGTGCACCCCAACGACCATGTCAACCGGTCCCAGAGCTCCAACGATTGCTTCCCCACCGCCATGCACATCGCCGCCGCCCAGGCCGTTTACCAGCAATTGCTGCCGGCCATCAGCGAGTTGTCCGGCGGCCTGGCGGAACTGGCGGCGCGCCACATGAAACTGGTCAAGACCGGTCGCACCCACATGATGGATGCCACGCCGATCACGTTCGGCCAGGAGCTGTCCGCCTTCATTGCCCAACTCGACTACGCCGAGCGGGCGATCCGCGCTTCGTTGCCGGCGGTCTGCGAGCTGGCCCAGGGCGGTACGGCGGTGGGTACCGGGCTCAATTCGCCGCACGGTTTCGGCGAAGCGATTGCCGCTGAACTCGCGGCGCTGTCCGGGCTGCCGTTTGTCACCGCACCGAACAAGTTCGCCGCACTGGCAGGTCATGAACCGCTGACCACGTTGTCCGGCGCGTTGAAAACCCTCGCCGTGACGCTGATGAAAATCGCCAATGACCTGCGCCTGCTAGGTTCCGGGCCACGGGCGGGATTTGCCGAAGTGAAATTGCCGGCCAACGAACCGGGCAGCTCGATCATGCCTGGCAAGGTCAACCCGACCCAGTGTGAAGCCTTGTCGATGCTCGCATGCCAGGTATTGGGCAATGACGTGGCGATCGGTTTTGCCGCCAGTCAGGGACACTTGCAGTTGAACGTGTTCAAGCCGGTGATCATCCACAACCTGCTGCAATCGATCCGCCTGCTGGCCGATGGCTGCAGCAACTTCCAGCAGCACTGCATCGCCGGCCTCGAACCGGATGCCGAGCAGATGGCCGCGCACCTGGAGCGTGGTCTGATGCTGGTGACAGCGCTGAATCCGCATATCGGCTACGACAAGTCGGCGGAGATCGCCAAGAAAGCCTACGGCGAAGGGCTGACGCTACGGGAAGCAGCGGTGCAGCTGGGGTACCTGACCGACGAAGAGTTCGACGCGTGGGTCAGGCCGGAGAACATGCTGGAGGCGGGTGGCCAGGGCTGAGTTGTGCGTTGATCAATAGCCCGCCATCGCGAGCAAGCTCGCTCCCACAAGGAATTTGTGTGAACCGCGCTATCGCATCCACCCAAGCTCCATTGTGGGAGCGAGCTTGCTCGCGATGAGGCCGGCAGGCTCGACATCACTGTGCCTGACAGCCCGCTCCCACAGAGGGCTAACGCCCCAGCGCCAGGCGTTCGCGCCGGGCCCTGAGCCCGGCGATGAGCGATGGCCCCAGCGCCACCAGCGCCGACCCCAATACCACCAACACTGCCCCACCGTAGCCCAGCAGATTGATCTGCTCGGCATGCACGTAGTCGGGCCACCACCAGGCAGCCATCGCCACGGCGGCGAAGGTCACCAGCGGCGTGATCGCCAGCGTCGCGCTGACCCTCGAGGCTTCCCAATGCGCCAATGCCTCGGCGAACGCGCCATAGGCAATCAGCGTGTTGAGGCAGCAGGCCAGCAATAGCCAGCCTTGTAGCGGGCTCAGTTGCAACGCTTCCAGTGGATGCACCCAGGGCGTGAGCAACAGCGCGCAGAACAGGTAGATCACCATCATCACCTGCAATGAATTCCACACCGTCAGCAATTGCTTCTGGCCCAGGGCATAGAACGTCCAGACGGTCGAGGCCAGCAATACCAACAGAACGCCGGCGGTGTACTCGCTCAGGGATGTAAGCAATTCGACGAGGCGCTGATTGAAGAACAGCGCAAAACCGATCAGCAGCACCAGCAAACCAATGCCCTGCCCCACACTGAAACGCTCCTTGAATACAAACAGGCTGGCGACCAGCAGCATGATCGGCCCCATCTGCACCACCAGTTGGGCGGTGCCGGGGCTCAGGCGGTTCAGGCCCATCAGGTACAGCACGTAGTTACCCACCAGCCCCAGCACCGCCATGCCTACCAGCCAACCGCCACGGGGGCCGAGCACCTTGCGGCTGGGCAGGCGTCGGGTTGCCGCCAGGTAGATGAACAGCAGGCCACCGGACACCGTCAGCCGAAACCAGGTCACCGTCACCGGATCCATCACCTGCAGCACTTGCTTGAGCTTGATCGGCAGGATTCCCCACAACAAGGCGGTCAGCAGGGCAAGGAACAGGCCGTAGACCCAGCGACCGGACGATATGTGCATGCAACCCTCGAAGCCAAGACATGAACGAGCATTCTAGGTCCGAATTGCTCGGCAACACAGGGACAGTTGGCGCTGCGACGCTGATGGAATTGTAAAGGTCGTAGCCGTCGATCGGCTGGACAGGCGCAAAACGGCGGCACCACATATGCTCAATTGAAACGACCACGCAGCCCCCAATGGAGACCGAAATGCCTGGAACGCGCGCCGAAGACACAGATGCTCCCAAGACGATTTACCGCAGCAGCGATCGGATCGTCCGGGAAAATGGCAAGTTCTATTTCGATACGCGCGAAGGCACCCAGGAAGGTCCGTTCGAAAGCCGCGAGGCTGCGGAGCGGGAGATAGCGGCGTATATCCAGCGGATGCTGCAACTGACCAAGGTTGCCAGCTGAGGGCTCGATAGCTTGTGAAGAGAAGCTTCTGTGGCGAGGGGATTTATCCCCGCTGGGCCGCGGAGCGGCCCCACAAGGTCATCCAATCGGGCCTGATATACCCAGTCGCTGATATCGGGGCTGCTACGCAGCCCAGCGGGGATAAATCCCCTCGCCACACATAACCATCCTTGCCACTAGGGCGGCGGTTAGCGAACCGCCTCGAACAACCCCGTTGCCCCCATCCCGCCGCCCACGCACATGGTCACCACGCCGTAGCGCAGGCTGCGTCGTTGCAGCTCCCGCACCAGATGCCCCACCTGCCGCGAGCCGGTCATGCCGAACGGGTGACCGATGGAAATCGAGCCGCCGTTGACGTTGTATTTCTCGTTATCGATCTCCAGCCGATTGCGGCTGTACAGGCACTGGGACGCAAACGCCTCGTTGAGCTCCCACAAATCGATATCGCCGACCTGCAAACCCTTGGCCTGGAGCAATCTGGGCACCGAGAACACCGGGCCGATGCCCATCTCGTCCGGCGCGCAGCCGGCCACGGTAAAGCCACGGAAAAATGCCTTGGGCTTGAGTCCCAATGCCAGGGCTTTTTCCAGGCTCATCACCAGAGTCATCGAGGCGCCGTCGGACAACTGAGAAGAGTTGCCCGCCGTCACCGAACCGTCTTCGGCGAACACCGGATTCAGCCCGGCCAGGCTTTCATACGTGGTATCGGGGCGGTTGCAATCATCGCGATCAACCACGCCGTCAACGATCTGCACCGCACCGGTGGTCTTGTCCTCGACCCGATACTTCACCGCCATCGGCACGATTTCATCGTCGAACAGCCCGGCTGCCTGGGCCCGGGCCGTGCGCTGCTGGCTCTGCAAGGCGTAGCGGTCCTGCTCCTCGCGGCTGACCTGATAACGGCGCGCGACGATCTCGGCGGTCTGGCCCATGGGGAAGTAGATCCCTGGCACCTGCTCCTTGAGCAAGGGGTTGATCAGGTTGTCAGTGTTGACGCTTTTCATCGTCAGGCTGATAGATTCGACGCCACCGGCGACGATGATCTCGCTGCAGCCGGAGGCGATCTGGTTGGCGGCGATGGCGATGGCTTGCAGGCCCGAGGAACAGAAGCGGTTCAGTGTCATCCCGGCCGTGCCGATGCCCAGCTGCGAGAGCACCGCCACGTTGCGCCCGATGTTGTAGCCTTGGGCGCCTTCGTTGGAACCGGCGCCGACGATACAGTCCTCGACGCTGGCCGGATCGATATCATTTCGCGCCAACAACGCGTTGACGCAATGGGCCGCCATGTCGTCCGGGCGGGTCATGTTGAACTTGCCGCGAAAGGACTTGGCCAGGCCGGTCCGTACGCTGTCGACGATCACCACTTCACGCATGGCGGATACCTCATTGTTGTTATCGGTTCAGGAGTGGATTCGAGGATAAATCCAGCCCATAACCGAACGCGACAATCATTCACCCCGCGTATGCGCCGCCATCGGCCTATTTCTTTTTGCGCGCCTGCCTGGCGGAACGTTCGAATGCGGCCTCCAGCGCGTCGTTGAGCGTACGCAATACCTTGACCCGGGCCCAACGCTTGTCATTCGCTTCGACCAGGGTCCACGGCGATATCTCGGTACTGGTGCGATCGACCATGTCGCAGACCGCCGACCGATAGGCATCCCACTTATCACGGTTGCGCCAATCATCCTCGGTGATCTTGAAACGCTTGAAAGGGATTTCCTCGCGTTCCTGGAAGCGCTCCAGTTGGGTTTCCTTGTCGATGGCCAGCCAGAACTTCACCACCACCACGCCGGCATCGGCCAGTTGTTCTTCGAAGTCGTTGATTTCACCGTAGGCCCGCAGCCAGTCGGCGCGGCTGCAGAAACCTTCGACCCGCTCCACCAATACCCGCCCGTACCAGGAGCGGTCGAACATGGTGAACTTGCCCCGCGCCGGAATGTGTCGCCAGAAACGCCACATGTAGGGGTGGGCGCGTTCTTCCTCGGTGGGCGCGGCAATCGGCACGATGCTGTACTGGCGCGGGTCGAGCGCCGCCGCGACCCGACGGATCGCCCCACCCTTGCCCCGCCGCGTCGTTACCTTCGAACACCGCCACCAGGGCGTGCCGGCGCATGCGTTTGTCCCGCAGCAGACCGGCGAAGCGGGCCTGCTCGGTGATCAACTGCTCCTCATAATCGGCCTTGTCCAGGCGCAACGTCATGTCGAGGCTGTCGAGCAAGGTCACCTGGTCGTCCAGTGCCGGCAGCGGCGCCACGTTGACTTTTTCCGGTCTGATCTTCGGCCGGTCCAGGGCCTGGCGCAGGCCTTCGAGCAAAATCTGCCCAACCGCGAGGCTGCGATAAACAGGCATCGACGCCTTCGATCACATGCCAGGGTGCATAGTCGCGACTGGTGCGGCGCAGCACGCGCTCGCCGTATTTGACGAACTTGTCGTAGGTCTGGGATTGCTGCCAGTCGAGCGGGCTGATACGCCAGCTGTGCAGCGGGTCGTCCTTGAGACTTTTCAGGCGGGCCTTCATCTGCTTCTTGGAGAGGTGGAACCAGAACTTGAAGATCAGCGCGCCCTCATCGCAGAGCATCTTCTCCAGGCGCTCGGCGCCGTTGATCGCCTGATCGAGCCGCGGGTCCTTGAACTCGCCATGCACCCGCCCCTGGAGCATCTGGCTGTACCAGTTGCCAAAAAAGATCCCCATCCGCCCCTTCGCTGGCAGCATCCGCCAATAGCGCCAGGCCGGCGGCCGCGCCAGTTCCTCGTCGGTCTGCTGGTCGAAGGTGCGCACCTCGATCAGCCGCGGATCCATCCACTCGTTGAGCAACTTCACCGTCTCGCCCTTGCCCGCGCCTTCGATGCCGTTGATCAGGATGATGACCGGGAAGCGGCCTTGCTGATGCAACTCGTACTGAGCTTCGAGCAATGCTTCACGCAACGCCGGCACCTCGGCTTCATAGGTTTCTTTGTCGACGACGTGACCGATTTCAGCGGATTCGAACATGGACAGCTCCTTCCAGGAATGGGGCAAGACTAGCGGATTGGATACGCCGCTGCGCAGCAGATTCCCTTCAGACGTGCCCACGCTTGCCGTGGATCAAGCATTGCCGCGCCGATCGGCTAGAATGGCGGCCTTGTTTTGACCGAGCCCACCATGACGCCCATCCAGCACCACGCCCAACTCGACTGGGATGACCAGGGTCGCCCCCGCTCCCGGGTATTCGGCGACGTGTATTTCTCCGACCGGTCGGGCCTGGAAGAAACCCGCTACGTGTTCCTTGCGCAGAACAACCTGGCCGAGCGTTTCGCCGCGCTGGCGGAGCACGGACGGCTGGTGATCGGCGAAACCGGATTTGGCACCGGGCTGAATTTTCTCTGCGCCTGGCAGCTGTTCGAAGAATGCGCGCCGGCCGGGGCGCGCTTGCATTTCGTCAGCGTCGAAAAATTTCCCCTGAGCCCCGAGGATCTGCGCCGGGCCCTTGCCCTTTGGCCGGAGCTCAAGCGCCAGGCTGATCAATTGCTTGAGCAGTACGTCGCGATTCACCAAGGCTTCCAGCGCATGACCCTGGCGGGCGGGCGAGTGACATTGACTCTGTTGATTGGCGATGCCCTGGAGCAACTGCCGCAGCTGGACGGACAGATCGACGCCTGGTTCCTCGACGGTTTTGCCCCGGCGAAAAATCCGGATATGTGGACCGCCGAGCTGTTCGCCGAACTGGCGCGGCTGGCAGCGCCCGGCGCCACCCTCAGCACCTTTACCAGCACCGGTTGGGTGCGCAGGCTGCTCAATGCGGCGGGCTTCAAGATGAAGCGCACCCCGGGCATCGGCCACAAGTGGGAAATTCTCCGAGGGGTATTTCTCGGCTGGCCGGACCAGGTGCCCAAACCTGCCCCGGCCAAGCCCTGGTATACCCGCCCCGCCCCGCCGGCTGGCGAACGCCATGCGCTGGTGATCGGCGGCGGCCTGGCCGGTTGCGCCAGCGCGGCGAGTCTCGCGGCCCGCGGCTGGCGAGTGACCTTGCTGGAGCGTCACGCCGGGTTGGCCGAAGAAGCGTCCGGCAACCCCCAGGGCGTGCTGTACCTCAAGTTGTCGGCCCACGGCACGGCGTTGTCGCAGATGATCCTCAGCGGTTTCGGCTACACCCGGCGCTTGCTCGAAAACCTGCAACGGGGCCTCGACTGGGACGGATGCGGAGTCTTGCAGCTGGCCTTCAACGAGAAGGAAGGCCAACGCCAGCGCCAACTGGCCGAGGCGTTTCCAGCGGGTCTGCTGCGAATTGTCGATCGCGCCGAAGCCCAGGCGCAGTCCGGCATCGGCCTGGCCTGTGGCGGCCTGTTCTATCCCGAAGGCGGCTGGGTACACCCGCCAGCCCTGTGCCGCTGGCAAGCCTCAGCTGCTGCGATTAGCGTGCAGCCACATCGCGAAGTGCTTGAACTGCGACGTGTCGACGGCCAATGGCAAGCCTGGGACGGCGAACGTTGCCTGGCCAGCGCCCGGGTGGCAATCCTCGCCAGCGCCGCCGAGATCAAACGCTTCGAACCGGCGGCCGAGTTACCCCTCAAGCGCATTCGCGGGCAGATCACGCGGCTGGCGCAAACCGCCCGCAGCCAAAGCCTGGCGACAGTGGTCTGCGCCGAAGGTTATGTGGCCCCGTCGCGAATGGGCGAGCACACCCTGGGCGCCAGTTTCGATTTTCACAGCGATGACCTGACCCCCACCGCCGCCGAGCACGCCGGCAACCTGCAGATGCTCGAAGAAATCTCCCACGATCTGGTGGACCGCCTGGACGCCGACACCCTTGATCCACAGCACCTCGAAGGCCGCGCGGCGTTCCGTTGCACCAGCCCCGACTACCTGCCGATTGTCGGACCGCTGGCTGACAGCCGGGCGTTCGTCGAAACCTACGCGGCCCTGGGCAAGGATGCGCGCCAAGTGCCGGACACACCGTGCCCCTGGCTCGACGGCCTGTACGTCAACAGCGGGCATGGCTCCCGAGGCCTGATCACCGCGCCGCTGTCGGGCGAACTGATCGCCGCCTGGCTGGACAACGAACCGCTGCCGCTGCCGCGAAGCGTCGCCGAGGCCTGCCACCCGAACCGGTTTGCCCTGCGGGCGGTGATTCGCGGCAAGACCAATTGACGAGCAGCCACCCTTTTCACTGTGGGAGCGAGCTTGCTCGCGATAACGTTAGATCAGCCGAGACAGTCGCGCCTGACACGACGCCATCGCGAGCAAGCTCGCTCCCACAGAAATTGCGTCGGTCTGAATGACTGGCGATCCCCACCCGTCGGCTTATAACGCATTGATATAAAACTCAGAGCAATCCCACCGGTCAGTTTCAGAGTACCCACCATTTCGGCGGGTACTGTTTGACCCCTCCCCAACGGAAAAACCGGTAAGGACTTATGTGCGGATTAGCTGGTGAGTTACGTTTCGATCAACAACCTGCGGACCTTGCGGCCGTAGAGCGCATCACCCATCACCTGGCCCCTCGCGGCCCTGACGCGTGGGGTTTTCATAGCCAGGGGCCGATCGCCCTCGGCCACCGACGCCTGAAAATCATGGACCTGTCCGATGGTTCGGCCCAGCCGATGATCGACAATCAACTGGGCCTGTCCCTGGCGTTCAACGGCGCGATCTACAACTACCCGGAACTGCGCAGCGAACTCGAAGGCCTGGGCTACACCTTCTACTCTGGCGGCGACACCGAAGTGTTGCTCAAGGGTTATCACGCCTGGGGCGAAGCCCTGCTGCCCAAACTCAATGGCATGTTCGCCTTCGCCATCTGGGAACGCGACGCCAAGCGGCTGTTCATCGCTCGCGACCGTCTCGGCGTCAAGCCGCTGTACCTGTCCCGTACCGGCCAGCGCCTGCGCTTTGCCTCGGCGTTGCCGGCCCTGCTCAAGGGTGGCGACATCAATCCGGTGCTTGACCCGATCGCCCTCAATCATTACCTGAATTTTCACGCGGTCGTCCCGGCGCCACGCACCTTGTTGGCCGGCATTGAAAAACTGCCACCGGCGACCTGGATGCGCATCGAAGCGGACGGTCGCACCGAGCAGAAAACCTGGTGGACGCTGCCCTACGGCCCACAGGCCGATGAACAGAACCTCAACCTGGAAGACTGGATCGATCGCGTGCTCGACAGCACCCGTGAAGCCGTCGCCATCCGCCAGCGCGCCGCCGTCGACGTGGGCGTGCTGCTCTCCGGCGGCGTCGATTCGAGCATGCTTGTCGGCCTGTTGCGTGAAGTCGGCGTGGAAGACTTGTCCACCTTCTCCATCGGCTTCCAGGACGCCGGCGGCGAGCGCGGTGACGAGTTCCAGTATTCGGACCTGATCGCCAAGCACTACGGCACCCGCCATCATCAGTTGCGCATCGATGAGAAAGAAATCATCGAACAGCTGCCCGCGGCGTTCCGCGCCATGAGCGAGCCGATGGTCAGCCACGACTGCATCGCCTTTTACCTGTTGTCGCGGGAAGTCGCCAAGCACTGCAAGGTGGTACAAAGCGGCCAGGGCGCCGACGAGCTGTTCGCCGGTTACCACTGGTATCCGCAAGTGGACGGCGCCAGCGACCCGTACGCCGCCTATCGCGCGGCATTCTTCGACCGCAGCTATGAAGAATATGCCGCGACCGTGCAGCCTGAATGGCTGACGGCCAACGACGCCGCCGGTGATTTCGTCAAGGAGCACTTCGCCCAGCCGGGCGCCGATGCCGCCGTCGACAAGGCCCTGCGCCTGGACAGCACCGTGATGCTGGTGGACGACCCGGTCAAGCGCGTCGACAACATGACCATGGCCTGGGGCCTGGAAGCGCGCACGCCGTTCCTCGACTACCGGCTGGTGGAGCTTTCGGCACGGGTGCCGGCGAAATTCAAGCTGCCCGATGGCGGCAAGCAGGTACTCAAGGAAGCGGCCCGCCGGGTGATCCCGAGCGAGGTCATCGACCGCAAGAAAGGTTATTTCCCGGTCCCGGGCCTCAAGCACTTGGAAGGCAACACCCTGGCCTGGGTTCGCGAACTGCTGCTGGACCCGAGCCAGGATCGCGGCTTGTTCAACCCGACCATGCTCGACCGTTTGCTGACCGACCCCAACGGCCAGCTCACGCCGTTGCGCGGCTCGCGGCTATGGCAATTGGCGGCGCTGAACCTGTGGCTCAGCGAGCAAGGAATCTGATCGATGAAACCCCACCCGACCCTTCACAACCAACGTCTTTTGCGCGGCCAACCACCGTCCTACGAACGCTTGCAGGCGCGCCTGGCCGAAGACGGCAGCGAACTGGGCGCCGCGCCGATCGCCGTGCATTGCGGCTGGGGCCGCTTGCTCATTGGCCATACCTTTCCGGACCCGGCGACTCTGGCCCAGGAACTGCTCAACGAGCAGCCCGGCGAGCGCGACATTGCCTTGTACGTCGCCGCGCCCCAGCAAGTGCTGGGGCTGGAACCGGCGCATCTGTTCCTTGACCCGTCGGATACCCTGCGCCTGTGGTTCAGCGATTATCGCCAAGCCATGCGAGTGTTTCGCGGCTTCCGGATCCGCCGGGCCCAGAGCGACAGCGACTGGCAAGCCATCAACCAGCTCTACCAGGCTCGCGGCATGCTGCCCATCGATCCCGAGCGCCTGACCCCGCGTCACCAGGGCGGCCCGGTGTACTGGCTGGCCGAAGACGACGACACTGGCGCGGTGATCGGCAGCGTCATGGGCCTCAACCACCAGAAAGCGTTCAACGACCCGGAAAACGGCAGCAGCCTCTGGTGCCTGGCGGTGGACCCGCAATGTTCGCGGCCCGGTGTCGGCGAAGTGCTGGTGCGCCATCTCATCGAGCATTTCATGAGCCGTGGCTTGAGCTACCTGGACCTGTCGGTGCTGCACGACAATCGCCTGGCGAAAAATCTCTACGCCAAGCTCGGCTTCCGCAGCCTCCAGACCTTCGCCATCAAGCGCAAGAACGGCATCAATCAGCCGCTGTTCCTCGGGCCGGGTCCCGAGGCGCAATTCAACCCGTACGCGCGGATCATCGTCGAGGAAGCGCACCGGCGTGGCATCGAAGTGCAAGTGGATGACGCCGAGGCCGGGCTGTTCACCCTGGTGCATGGCAGCCGGCGGATTCGCTGCCGGGAATCGCTGAGCGACTTGACCAGTGCGATCAGCATGACCCTGTGCCAGAACAAGAGCCTGACCCACAAGGTGCTGAAAAATGCCGGTCTGAACCTGCCGGCGCAACAGCTGGCGGGCAATGCCGACGACAACCTGGCGTTTCTCGATGAACACCAGCGCGTGGTGGTCAAGCCGCTGGACGGCGAACAGGGCCAAGGCGTGGCGGTGGACCTGCGGACCATCGAGGAAGTCCAGAACGCCATCGAAACGGCCCGACGCTTCGACAGCCGCGTGCTGCTGGAGAGCTTCCACGAAGGGCTCGACCTGCGCATCCTGGTGATCGGTTTTGAAGTGGTGGCGGCGGCGATCCGGCGCCCGGCGGAAGTGATCGGCGACGGCCAGCACACCATTGGCGCGCTGATCGAGGCGCAGAGCCGGCGGCGGCAGGCGGCTACCGGGGGCGAAAGCAAGATCCCGATGGATGCCGAGACCGAGCGAACGCTGAGCGCGGCCGGGTATGACTATGACAGCGTGCTGCCGGCGGGTGAGCATCTGTTTGTCCGGCGCACCGCAAACCTGCATACCGGCGGCGTGCTGGAAGACGTCACCGCGATCCTGCATCCGACCCTGGCGGATGCGGCGGTGCGCGCTGCGCGGGCGCTGGATATACCGATGGTCGGCCTCGACCTGCTGGTGCCGGCGGCCGATCAACCGGAGTACGTGTTCATCGAAGCCAACGAACGCGCCGGCCTCGCCAACCACGAACCGCAACCGACTGCCGAGCGCTTTGTGGACCTGTTGTTTCCCCATAGCCAGTCGGCGGTCTGATTCAAATCTCTCTGTGGCGAGGGAGCTTGCTCCCGCTAGAGCGCGAAGCGGTCGCCTGGGCCCCGAGGCCTGAAAAGAAGGACCGCTTCGCGGCCCAGCGGGAGCAAGCTCCCTCGCCACAAGGTTCCCCATTCAAAACTTAATGTTCCGCGAGGAGTTTCCATGATCAGCAAAATTCCCGAACCGGATCTCGAATACCTGCAGAAAGTCCTGTTGGAAATGCTCGCCATTCCCAGCCCGACCGGCTTCACCGACACCATCGTGCGGTACGTCGCCGAGCGACTCGAAGAGCTGGGGATCCCTTTCGAAATGACCCGGCGCGGCACGATTCGCGCCACCCTCAAGGGCCGCAAGAGCAGCCCCGACCGGGCCGTATCGGCTCACCTGGACACCATCGGCGCCTCGGTTCGCGCCATCAAGGACAACGGCCGCCTGACGCTGGCGCCGGTGGGTTGCTGGTCGAGCCGTTTTGCCGAGGGCAGCCGGGTCAGCCTGTTTACCGACACTGGGGTGATCCGTGGCAGCGTGCTGCCGCTGATGGCTTCCGGGCACGCGTTCAACACCGCCGTGGATGAGATGCCCATCAGTTGGGACCACATCGAACTGCGCCTGGATGCGTACTGTGCCACCCGCGCCGATTGCGAAACGTTGGGGGTGGGCATCGGCGACTATGTGGCGTTCGACCCCTTGCCGGAGTTCACCGAAAGCGGCCATATCAGCGCCCGTCACCTGGATGACAAGGCCGGGGTCGCCGCGTTGCTGGCGGCGCTCAAGGCGATTGTCGACAGCGGCGAGGAACTGTTGATCGACTGCCACCCACTGTTCACCATCACCGAGGAAACCGGCAGCGGCGCGGCGGCCGCGCTGCCTTGGGACGTCAGCGAGTTCGTCGGGATAGACATTGCACCGGTCGCGCCAGGCCAGCACTCCAGCGAACACGCGGTGAGCGTGGCCATGCAGGACTCGGGAGGCCCGTACGACTACCATCTGTCGCGACATTTGCTGAAGCTGGCCAAGGAGCACGAACTGCCGGCGCGCCGCGACCTGTTTCGCTATTACTTCAGCGACGCCCATTCGGCGATCACCGCCGGGCACGACATCCGCACTGCCCTGCTCGCCTTCGGCTGCGACGCGACCCATGGTTACGAGCGCACCCACATCGACAGCCTGGCCGCGCTGAGCCGCCTGCTCGGCGCCTACATCCTCAGCCCGCCGGTATTTGCCAGCGACGCGCAACCGGCCCAGGGATCACTGGATCGCTTCAGCCATCAGATCGAACACGATGCGCAGATGGAAAGCGACACCCGGGTGCCGTCGGTGGACAGCCTGATCGGGCAGCGTTCGGATAGCTGAACCAAGCCCCTATTGATTCTTACGATGCTTTCGCGAGCAGGCTCGCTCCCACAAGGTCATTACGCCATCCATGTGGAGCGAGCCTGCTCGCGACGAGGCCCACATGGCTCTACAGAACTCAGGCTAGCCGCAGCAGCGCATCCACCGTAGCATCCGCTCTATTGTTTTGCGGAGCCCCACCATGCTGATCCCCTACGACCAACTCGAAGTCGATACGCTCACCCGCCTGATCGAGGATTTCGTCACCCGTGACGGTACTGACAATGGCGACGATACCCCGCTGGAAACCCGCGTCCTGCGGGTCAGGCAGGCCCTGACCAAAGGCCAGGCCATGATTGTCTTCGATCCCGAAAGCGAACAGTGCCAATTGATGCTCAAGCACGATGTGCCCAGACATCTGTTCGATTAACCGACCTTGCGGTCGGACCCGGCCTTTTTCCTCTGGATCCTGTCGTAGACCTCGGAACGATGAACCTCCACGTGCCGGGGCGCTTCTACGCCAAAGCGCACGGTGCCGCCGCTGATCGACAGCACACGGACGGAAATCTCATCACCGATGGAAATCAACTCACCTACGGTACGGCTTAATACGAGCATGGTCTTGTCCTTAAGAGTGATTGGACATTGACCATGCACGGCCTGTTTTCCGAGCACAAGATACCGGCGGGAATTCAGTAAACCCCTACAAACAACTGTCCGTTGGCTGAAGGAAACGTCCTGCAAAACCCCGCCGAAACGTCGGTTTACGGCCCCGAAAAACGCGGACCAAACAGAATCACGCTGGCCCCGATCACACAGAGAGCCACGCCGATCCAGTCGGAACCCAGCGGTCGAACCCGCTCCACCACGGCCAGCCAGCCAATCGAGGCGATGATGTAAATGCCACCGTAGGCGGCGTAGGCGCGACCGGCATAAGTGGCTTCGATGCGCGTCAGCAACAGGGCGAACAACGCAAGGCTGAGCAGTGCCGGCAGGATCCACCAGGCGCTCTTGCCCTGGCGCAACCACATCCAGAAGGCATAGCAGCCGGCGATCTCGAACAACGCGGCGAGAAAAAACCACAGGTAATTGAGCATTGTCATGTCCATCAGGAAGGCACGAATGGCGCCATCCTGAGGACACCCGGCAATCAGGTCAACTCAGGCCTGCCGTGCCTTGGCGCGCATCTTGTCGGCCATGGCGGTCATTTCGTCGTACAGCAGTTGTGGATTTTTCTGTTTGAGGGCCCAGGCCATGCGCCCCTGCTCGTGGGGCAGGATCATGAATTCACCCTGGGCGACATGCTGGTAGATGTAATCGGCAATGTCCGCCGCGCTGATCGGCGAGCTTTCCAGCAGTTTGCCCACCTGGGCCTTCATGGCCGGGGTCGGGCCACGGAACGAGTCCAGCAGGTTGGTCTGGAAGAACGACGGACATACCACATGCACGCCGATTTCCTGCTGGGCCAGCTCGACCAGCAGGCTTTCCGACAGCGCCACGACGCCGGCCTTGGCCACGTTGTAGTTGCTCATGGCAGGCCCCTGCATCAGCGCCGCCATGGAAGCGATGTTGATGATCTTGCCGCGGCTTTTTTCCAGCAGTGGCAGGAACGCCTTGCAGCCCTTGACCACCCCCATCAGGTTGATCGCGATCTGCCAGTCCCAATCCTCCAGCGAGAGCTCGCTGAAGAATCCGCCCGAAGCCACGCCAGCGTTATTGACGATGATATCGATGCCGCCAAGCTTCTCCTCGCAGGCCTGGGCGAATGCGGTGAGCTGGCTGTAGTCGCGCACGTCACAGCGCTGGACGAAACCCTCGCCACCGGCATCGCGCACCAGCCTGAGGGTTTCCTGAAGGCCGGGCTCGCTGACATCGGACAGGGCCAGGCGCCAGCCTTCACGGGCCCAGCGCAGCGCGATTTCGCGGCCCAGGCCGGAGCCGGCACCGGTGATCATCATGCGATTTTGCATAGGGAAACAGCCTTGTTGTTCCGGGAGAGATGCGCCGAGTGTAGCGAAGGACCCGAACAGACCCATGCACCATCAGATTGCTGAATGGCGAGGGCAAACCGTGGCGGGTTTTGATTGCCAACGCTTCCGTGGCGAGGGGATTTATCCCCGTCGTTTGCATGAGCCAACTGGCCAAAATGGAAGGGGGCCGCTACGCGACCCAACGGGGATAAATCCCCTCGCCACCAAAGGCAGCGTCTGGCATCAATAGACTAACAACAAAAAACATTGAATTTTTTACAGGACGTTACGGTCGGACTTAATAAGCCGCCCGGATTTAATGCATGCGCGCTGGCAGTTGAAAGTTACATCACTCCAGAACTGACCAATAAGGAAATCAACAATGGGCACTATTCTTATCATCATCCTGATCCTCCTGCTGATCGGTGGCCTTCCGGTCTTCCCGCACTCCAGAAGTTGGGGTTATGGCCCGTCCGGTATCATCGGCGTTGTGCTGGTCGTGCTGTTGATCTTGTTGTTACTTGGCAAGATATAAACCACCCAGCGTAAAAAAAGAGGCCATTGAGGCCTCTTTTTTTATACGTCGCGATTATCAGTCCGGCTTGCCGTCAACCACACCGGCGGTGTTATCCAGCAGGCTCTTGGTCGCGGTTTGCAAGAACGCCTCGAGCTTGAGTTTCATCGCTGCGGTGTCAGGTGCGTCCGGGATGATCTCGGCATGCGGATTAGCCCCCAGCTGATAGCGGAACAGCTTCGCTGGCATGGCCTTTTCTTCCGGCAGCACCAGGATCCTGTCGTCGCGAATGATCGCGGTGGTCTGGTCGCTGCCCGACGGCTTGATCACGCCAAACCCGGTGTCGCCTGGCGGCAGGTTCAACAGGTCACGGCCCCAGCACTGGTTACGCACCTGCCCGCCGAGCCGTCCCATGATGGTTGGGACGATATCGACCTGGGTGCCCACGGTGTGGCTGCGCTGGCCGAATTTTTCCTGGATGCCCGGGCCGATCAGCAACATCGGCACGTTGAAGCGGCCAAGGTCCATTTCGGTGATCTGGCGCTCGTTGCCGAAGCCATGGTCGCCAACCACGACAAACAGGGTTTCCTTGAAGTAAGGCTCCTTGCGCGCCTTCTCGAAGAACTGCCCCAGCGCCCAATCGGAGTACCGCATGGCGGTCAAGTGTTCGTTCAGGCGACCACGGTCCGTGACCGGCTCGACCGGCAACGGCGTCGGCAGTGCGTAAGGCGTGTGGTTGGACAGGGTCTGCAACAAGGCATAGAACGGCTTGCCGTTCTCGCGCGCCTTGAGCTCGATCAGGCCACGGTCGAACATGTCCTGGTCGGACACGCCCCAGGTCGGGTCGGAGAACACCGGGTTCACATAGTCATTGCGTCCGATGAAGGTGGTCATGCCCTGGTTGCTGAAGAAACCCGACTGGTTGTCCCAGGCAAAGTCGCCGTTGTAGACATACACATCGTCGTAGGCACGCGCACTGAGCAGTTGCGGCAGCCCCGAGAGCTTGTGACTGCCTTCCGGTGTCTGCATCAGGTATTCAAAACCCGGCAGGTTCGGGAAACACGCCATGGTGGCGAACATGCCCTGGTGGGTGTGGGTGCCGTTGGAGAAGAAGCGGTCGAACAGCAGGCCTTCCTTGGACAGCTTGTCCAGGTAGGGCGTGATGTTGCCCGGCGCGCCCAGGGCGCCCACCGAGTGACCGGCCATGCTTTCCATCAGGATCACCACCACGTTCTTGATCGGCAGTGTCTTGTCGGCCGGCGGCGTGTAGTCGCGTCTTACCGCGGCCGTCCCGGCATCGACGAGCTTGTCGTCGGGCATCACCAGCATGTCGCGCACGGTCTGCTGGGCCAGCGACGACTCGAGGGTGGCTTTCCAGACATTGTCACGGTGTTCGGACATCCGGCTCTTGGCCGCCGCCACCAGCGACAGCGTCCCATTGAGGCCCAACTGGTTGGCGAAGTTCGAATCGGTGGTATAGACATCGCCCCAACGCAAGGGCGGGCCTTGGCGCAAGGTGCCACGGGCGGCGGCGACGGCCACCACCAGGCAGACCAGGAACACCGCGACGCGGCCATACCACGGGGCGATCTGGCGGGTGCCGATGCTGCCGCCACTGAACGGCCCGCGCGGCCGGGTAGCGCGATCAGCGCCCTTGAAGGCCAGGGCCAGGATCAGCGTGCCGCCGGCCCAGGCCAGCAGGTAGCGCACCACCGGGAAACCGTACCAGAGCATGCTCATGACGGTTTTCGGGTCTTCCTGCACATATTGGAAGACCAGGCCGTTGAGGCGCTGGTGGAACTCGCGGTAGAAGTCCATTTCCATCAAGCCGAGAAACAGCGCGATGCTGGACGTGACGGTCAGCCAGAAACGAAAGAATCCACGTGCCGCCATCGCCCGTGCGCTGAACAGGGCCAGCAGCAGCGGGATGCACAGGTAGACCACCAGGCGCAGGTCGAAACGCAGGCCGTTGGCGAACGCTTCGACGAAAGTAGAGGCCGGTGTATCGAGGATCATCTCGCGGTTGTAGACCAGCAGCGCAACGCGCAGCAGGCTCAGCATGACCATCATCACCAACGCACAGAGCAACGTGTAGGCCAGGTGCGATTTGACGGTCGGTTGCAGCAGGCGATGCGTGGTGCGCTGCTGACTCAGGGCGTCCGGGATTGCCATGTCGTTTGAGGACCTATTGGAGTTGGAGTGACAAATAGAACAACGGCGCGCCCTCTGTTGGCCAGATATAAGGCCCGGGGCTTGCGCAAGTGCGCGAATGTCGCACGAACGGCCATGGCATTGCCATTAAATAACCGCTGGCGACAGAGCGCGGGGGATTGTCGACAAGACTTGGTGAAAATTTCGTTCAATGAATATCTGGAAACACAAAAGCACCCCAGCGCTCTTGTGGCGAGGGAGCTTGCTCCCTCGCCACAGAAGCATCTCGCCTCAATTACCGGGGCTTCAGTCGTTGCTCGGCTTGTTGATCGCCTGCAGCACATATTGCGGCATGGCGAAGGCGCCCAGATGGATCTCGGGGTTGTAGTAGCGCGTCACGATACCGCTGCCAATGAAGCGCTCGCGCAGGGTTTCGCGAGAAAGCTTGCGGTGAGCGGTATCAGTCGAGCCCCAGGCGAAGGTCATGGCGCCGCCGATGTAGGTCGGCACGGCGGCCTGGTAGAAATGCCAGTCGGCGAACAGGCCGTGCAAGCGTCCGGCGGTGGTCTGCACTTCGCCCAGTTGCATGAACGGCGTGCCGTTCTGGGTCACCAGGATCCCGCCTTCGTTCAGGCAGCGATGGCAAGCCTGGTAGAAGTTTTCCGAGAACAGCACTTCGCCCGGGCCGATCGGGTCGGTGGAGTCGGAAATGATGACGTCGAATTTCTCCTGCGTGGTGGCGACGAAACGCATGCCATCGTCGATCACCAGGTTCAGCCGCGGGTCGTCGTAGGCACCCTTGGAGTGGTTGGGCAGGAACTCCTTGCACATGTCCACCACGGTGCCATCGATCTCGACCATGGTGATGTGCTCGATGCCGACGTGCTTGGTCACTTCACGGAGCATGCCGCCGTCACCGCCACCGATGATCAGCACGCGCTTGACTGCGCCATGGGCGAGGATGGGTACGTGGGTGAGCATCTCGTGATAGATGAATTCATCGGCTTCGGTGGTCTGGATGACACCATCCAGGGCCATGACCCGGCCCATGCGCGGGTTTTCGAAAATCACCAGGTGCTGGTGCTCGGTGCGCACTTCGTGCAGCAGCTTGTCCATGCGAAAACGCTGGCCATAGCCTTCGTAGAGGGTTTCCAGGTAGTCGCCGGTCGGGGTGGTCGTCATGGTCAGGTGCTCCGATCAATACGCGTTGGCCAGTGAAGGCTCGCAAAGGCGCGCATTCTACGACGCTGGGGATGACAGGTCGAACCTTCTGGTGGCGAGGAGCAAGCTCTCTCGCCACCAGGGCCCAGGCTTCAGTGAAACTTCTGTCCGAGCCCCGCCGGTACGCCTTCGATAGTGGTCTCTTCCCACGGGCCGTTCGGGCTGACGGAGCGGCTCCAGCCGTTGTTCCAACGATAATAGGTGCGCTGGCGATAGAACGTGTTGGGCTGCTTGTCCAGCACATAGACCCCGAGCTTGGCGTCCCAGTGGCTGTTGCCGCCCGGTGGTGGAGCGAAACTGGCGGAGGTGCGCGGCAGCGGCTTGGCCGGTTTGTTCGGGGTCACGGGTTTGCCGGGCGCGGTCGACGGGCCTGGCTTGGTGGTCGGCGTCGAAGGCGGAATCGGTGGCAATGGCGCCGACGGCTCCGGTGGACGCTGGACCGCACAAGCGCTCAGGCCCAGGACGAGGGTGAGCAGGGTCATACGGGCGATGGCGGTCATGGTGCGAATTCCTGTCATTGGTCCGGACTGTCGATAATCAATTGTTGTAGCGCCGTGGTGCTGCTCGCCAGGGGCTGGCTGCGACCGATCCACTCGCCGGCGGTGGGTTGGCCGGCCCGGGAGATGCGCGCCACCAGTTGGACTTCGGGGAAGTTCGACAGTTTCAGCTGCGGCATCATCGCATCAGCGTCACCCAGCTCGACGCTGGCCGGCAGGTCGGCGACGGTCAGGCGCCTGGCCGCCAACGGCGCGGGCGGGCCGGACACGGCGCGAGCGAAAATGAACACGCTGTCGCCCGGCTGCACCTTGGCTTTGAGGGCCGGATCGAGCTCGACACGGACCTTGAGCAGCGCCGCAGCCTTGGCGACTGGCGCCTGGGCAACCTTGCCGCCATTGGCTTGCAGCTTCTCGGTGGCGCGAGTGATGCCCCCCTGCAACGCCTCCCGCGACTTGTCGCCTTCGGGCAACTGCGCGAGCAGGCGGCCCCAGTAATCGATCGCCTCCTGATAGCGCTCGCCTTCGAACGCGGCGATGCCCAACAGGCCGAGGCTGGTGACTTCCTTCGGATCGAGCTTCAGCGCCTCGTCGGTGAGGGCCTGGACCTTGTCCGACCACTTCTTGCCATCGGCAAAATACTGCGCCTGGGCCCACTGCCCGAGCAGCTCGGGCTGGCGGCCGGCCAGCGCGACGGTGCGCTCGAAGATCTTCGCCGCGTCCGCCGGCCGATCCTGCGCCATGTAGGTCCGCCCGAGGAAATACAAACCTTCGGCGGAATCCGGTTGTGCCGCCACCGCGCGCTCCAGGCGCAAAGTCATTTCTTCCATGGACTTCGGCGCTTGGGCGAATTCACGGGTCAGCTCGACCTTGTCGCTGGCGCCGAAATGCAGGTACAGCGCCAGGCCCAATACCGGCACCAACACCGCCGCGAGCAGCGGCAACGGCTTGCCCAGTCGCGATTCGCGCGGCGCCTCGGCGCCCTCGGTGTCAGCGAGCAATTCACGGGCGGCCTCGGCGCGACCGGTGTCCAGTTGCGCGGCGTTGAGCACGCCCTCCTCCCGCTCGGCCTGCAGTTCGGCAACACGCTCCTGGTACAGCGCCACGTTCAACGCAGTGCGGTCTTCTTCCAATTGGGCGCGACGGCCACGCAACACGGGGATCAACAGAAAACTCAGGGCAACCAGGAGAAGCAGACCTGCGGCGAGCCAGAAATCAATCATGCTTGGTTTTATCCAACAGTTGGTCGAGGCGCTGGCGCTCTTCGACAGAAAGCGTGTCCGGGGCGGCAGTGCGCTGGACCCGGCGGCGGCGCACGATCACCGCGATGACGACGAAACCACCGAGCAGCAGCCCGGCGGGGCCGAACCAGAGCAGCGCGGTCTTGGGGGACAGGGCCGGGTTGTAGCGCACGAACTCACCGTAGCGATCGACCATGAAGTCAATGATCTGCTGGTTGTCCTTGCCCTCGCCGAGCATGCGGAAGATCTCCTTGCGCAAGTCGGCGGCAATCGGCGCGTTGGAGTCGGCGATGTCCTGGTTCTGACACTTGGGGCAGCGCAGTTCCTTGGTCAGTTCGCGAAACCGCTCGCGCTCGCCATCGTTGGCAAATTCGTAGGTATCGATGGCGGCGTGGGCCACGCCGGCCAGGCTCAAGCCGAGGACGGCAGCCGCTAACCAGCGCTTCATGGCTTGGCCTCATCCACCAGCGCCTGATATTTGCCGGCCAGCTTCTCGCGCCAGACCTGCTCGTCGATCACCCCGATAAACTTGTCGCGGATGATGCCCTTGGCATCGATGAAGAAAGTTTCCGGCGCCCCATAGACGCCCAGGTTCAGGCCGAGGGTGCCCTCTTCATCGCGGATGTCCAGTTGATAGGGATTGTGGAACTCGGCCAGCCACTTCAAGGCATCGGCATTGACGTCCTTGTAGTTGACGCCGTAGATCACCACGCCGTTCTGGGCCAGTTTGTTCAGCACCGGATGTTCGACCCGGCAGGAAATGCACCAGGTGCCCCACACGTTGACCAGTGCAGGCTTGCCCAGCAGGTCGGCGCGAGTCAGGGTCTTGTCGCCTTGTACCGATGGCAGGGAGAACTCCGGAAACGGTTTGCCGATCATCGCCGAGGGCAGTTCGGACGGGTTCAGGTAAAGCCCGCGGTACAAGAACACCGCCATCACCAAAAACAGCGCCAGCGGCAACACCATCAACCAACGTTTCATGCAGTGGCTCCCGTCACGCCCAGGGCTTCGCGCACCCGGGTTTTCACTTTGACCCGATAACGCCGATCCAGCGCCGCGAGGACGCCGCCCAGTCCGGTGAGCAGGCCACCGAACCAGATCCAGCGTACGAACGGCTTGACGTGGACGCGTACCGCCCAGGCGCCATCACCGAGGGGTTCGCCCAGCGCCACGTAGAGGTCGCGGGTGAAACCGGCGTCGATCCCGGCTTCGGTCATCACCGAGTTCTGTACGGTGTAGAGGCGTTTTTCCGGGTGCAGCACGGTGATTTCCTGGCCGTCGCGAATGACCCGCACGGTGCCTTTGTCGGACGTGAAGTTCGGACCTTCGAAATGCCTGGCACCCTCGAAAACGAATTGATAGCCACCCAGGTCCATGGACTCGCCCGGCGCCAGGCGCAGGTCGCGTTCGGCGCTGTTCTGGCTGGACAGCACCACACCGAGGGCGCAGACGGCGATCCCCAGGTGGGCGAGCTGCATGCCCCAGTAACTGCGGGTCAGGGTCGGCAGGCCTTTGACAAGACCTTTATGGCGGGTCTTATCGAAAATATCCCGCACGCCCGCCAGCAATACCCACGCCGCCAGCACGAATGTCGCCAGCACCGCCCAGTTGAAATCGCCATAAGCGATGCCCGCCACCACGGCCAGGGCGGCGGTGCCGAGCAGCACCGGCGTGAGCATGCCCAGCAGCCATTTGACCGGCGTGTCCTTCCAGCGCACCAGCACACCGATCGCCATCACCACCATCAGGATCGCCATCAGCGGAATGAACAATGCGTTGAAATACGGCGGGCCGACCGACAGCTTGGCGCCGGACAACGCATCGAGCACCAGCGGATACAGTGTCCCGAGGAGGATCATTGATGCCGCCACTACCAGCACCAGGTTATTGCCCAGCAGCAGGGTTTCCCGGGACCAGAGGTTGAAGCCGACCTGGCTTTTCACCACGGGCGCCCGCAGGGCGAACAGCGTCAGCGAACCGCCGACCACGAACAGCAGGAACATCAGGATGAATACGCCACGCTCGGGGTCCGAGGCGAAGGCATGCACCGAGGTCAGCACGCCGGAGCGCACCAGGAAGGTCCCGAGCAGGCTCAGCGAGAACGCCGCGATCGCCAGCAGCACGGTCCAGCTCTTGAACACGCCGCGTTTTTCAGTGACGGCCAGGGAGTGGATCAGCGCCGTGCCGACCAGCCATGGCATGAAGGAGGCGTTCTCCACCGGGTCCCAGAACCACCAGCCGCCCCAGCCAAGTTCGTAGTAGGCCCACCACGAACCGAGGGTGATGCCGATCCCGAGGAAGGCCCAGGCGACAATGGTCCATGGCCGCGACCAGCGCGCCCACGCGGCGTCGAGGCGACCACCGAGTAACGCGGCGATGGCGAAGGCGAAGGCCACGGAAAAGCCGACGTAGCCCATGTAGAGCATCGGCGGATGGACGATCAGGCCGATATCCTGGAGCAGCGGGTTGAGGTCGCGGCCGTCCATCGGCACTTGCGGCAGGATGCGCTCGAACGGGTTTGACGTGAGGATGAGAAACAGCAGGAAACCGATGCTGATCATGCCCATCACCGCCAGCACCCGGGCCAGCATCACTTGCGGCAACTGTCGGGAGAACACCGACACCGCAAAGGTCCAGCCGGCAAGAATCAATGCCCAGAGCAGCAACGAACCTTCGTGGGCACCCCACACCGCGCTGAACTTGTAGTACCAGGGCAAGGCGCTGTTGGAGTTGCTGGCGACATAGGCCACGGAAAAATCGTCGGCCATGAACGCGTAGGTCAGGCAACCGAACGCGAACAGCATGAATGCAAACTGCCCCCATGCCGCCGGCTGGGCGAGGCTCATCCACAAGCGGTCGCCGCGCCAGGCACCGAGCAACGGCACAACCGCCTGGACCAGGGAAAAACACAGGGCCAGGATCATCGCCAGATGGCCCAGCTCAGGAATAAACAGACCGGCATTCATCGATCAACCCTCCTTCACGGGAGCGGGCGCCGATTGGCCGCTGTCTTTCAGGGCCTTGGTCACTTCCGGCGGCATGTATTTCTCATCGTGCTTGGCCAGCACCTCGTCGGCCACCACCACGCCATCGGCGTTGAGTTTGCCCAGGGCAACGATGCCCTGCCCTTCGCGGAACAGGTCCGGGAGGATCCCGCGATAGCTGATGGTCACGGTCTTGTTGAAGTCGGTGACGTTGAACTTCACGTCCAGCGAATCACCGGAACGCACCAGCGAGCCCTGCTCCACCATGCCGCCAGCGCGGATGCGCGTATCCTTGGGAGCTTCGCCATTGGCGATCTGGGTCGGGGTGTAGAACAGGTTGATGTTCTGTTGCAAGGCGCTGAGGGCGAGGCCGACCGCCGCGCCGACGCCGACCAGGATCGCCAGAATGATGACAAGACGTTTTTTGCGCAGCGGATTCACTGACCGTTCTCCCGACGCAGACGACGCGCCTCTTGTTGCAGATACCGCTTGCGGGCCAGGATCGGCGCCGCCACGTTGAGGGCCAGCACCGCCAGGCAGATGCCATAGGCTGACCAGACATACAGGCCGTGATGGCCCATGGCGAGGAAGTCGCCGAATGACGCGAAACTCATCGAGCGGCCTCCAGGCTGTTCTGTACTTCGGCTTTCACCCAACTGGCCCGGGCTTCGCGCTTGAGCACTTCGAGGCGCATGCGCAGCAGCAGCACCGCGCCGAAGAAGCAGTAGAAACCCAGCACGGTCAGCAGCAGCGGCAGCCACATCTCGACCGGCATCGCCGGTTTTTCGGTGAGGGTAAAGGTCGCGCCCTGGTGCAGGGTGTTCCACCACTCCACCGAGTACTTGATGATCGGGATGTTGATCACGCCGACGATCGCCAGCACCGCGCAGGCCTTGGCGGCGCTGTCACGATTGCTGATTGCGTTGCCCAGCGCAATAAGACCGAAGTACAGGAACAGCAGGATCAGCATCGACGTCAGTCGTGCATCCCAGACCCACCACGAACCCCAGGTCGGCTTGCCCCAGATTGCCCCGGTGACCAGCGCCACGGCGGTCATCCAGGCACCGATGGGCGCTGCGCATTGCAGCGCGACGTCGGCCAGCTTCATCTTCCACACCAGCCCGACCACACCGCAGATCGCCAGCATCACGTAGACCGACTGGGCGAGCATCGCCGCCGGAACATGGATATAGATAATGCGAAAGCTGTTGCCCTGCTGGTAGTCCGGCGGCGCGAAAGCCAGGCCCCAGACCAGGCCGATGCAGATCAGCAACAGGGCGGCGATACTCAACCAGGGCAGCATCTTGCCGCTGATGCCGTAGAACCACTTGGGTGAGCCGAGCTTATGAAACCAGGTCCAGTTCATTGCAGTTTCCATCACGGTTGCGGCTCGTCTTCACGAGCCGCCAGGTCAGCCTTCGCTTCCAGTGGAAGTGGTCAATTCCTGACCAGGCCGCATTATTATTCGCCGACGCTGATCTTCAGGCCAGCGGCTATTGCAAAGGGTGTCAGGGTTATCGCCAGGGCGGTCAGGCTCCCAAGCCACAGCAGATAACCGGTTGCCGGCATGCCTTGCAGCGCCGCTTGCAAGGCGCCACTGCCGAGGATCAGTACCGGTATGTACAGCGGCAGGATCAGCAACGCCAGCAACAAGCCGCCACGCTTGAGCCCTACCGTCAGCGCCGCACCCACCGCGCCGAGCAGGCTCAGCACCGGTGTGCCGAGCAACAGTGACAGCAGCAGCACCGGCATGCACGCGGCGGGCAAGCCCAGCATCATCGCGAGCAGCGGCGAGAGCAGCACCAGCGCCAGGCCGGAAAAAACCCAGTGTGCCAGTACCTTGGCTAAAACCAGAAGGGCCAGGGGGTGCGACGAAAGGACCCACTGTTCCAGGGAACCGTCTTCGAAATCACTGCGGAAAAGCCCGTCCAGCGAGAGCAGGACCGACAAAAGCGCGGCCACCCAGACCAGTCCCGGCGACAAGGTTTGCAACAATTGAGTCTCCGGACCGACCGCCAGCGGAAACAGCGCGATGACGATCGCGAAAAACACCAGCGGATTGGCCAGTTCAGCCGGACGCCGACATAGCAGGCGCGCTTCACGGGCAAGCAACAGGCCAAAGACACTCATACCGCCCAGTTCCCCAGGTCAATGCTGCGATAGCCAGCGGGCATCCGGGTCAACGTGTGGTGGGTCGTCAACAACACCATGCCGCCGCGCTCGCAATGCCGGGCCAGGTGTTCTTCGAGCTGTGCGACGCCCTGCTTGTCCAGTGCGGTGAAGGGTTCGTCGAGAATCCACAGCGGCGGGCTGTCCAGGTACAGCCGGGCCAGGGCCACGCGGCGCTGCTGGCCGGCCGACAATGTGTGGCTGGGCACGTCCTCGAAACCCTTCAGGCCTACCGCCGCCAGGGCCTGCCAGATCGCCTCGCGACCGGCCGGCCGGTGCAAGGCGCACAGCCAGCTGAGGTTTTCTTCCGGCGTCAGCAGGTCCTTGATACCGGCGGCATGGCCGATCCAGAGCAGGTTGCGGGCGAGTTCGCCGCGCTGGCTGTCCAGGGGCTGGCCGTTGAGCAGCACCTGGCCGGCGGTGGGTTGCATCAACCCGGCCAGCAGGCGCAACAGGCTGGTCTTGCCGCTGCCGTTGGGGCCACTGACTTGCACCATATCGCCACGCGAGAGTCTCAATTCGAGATTTTCGAAAAGCAGCCGCAGGTCTCGCTCGCAGGCGAGGCCGATGGTTTGCAAGAGAGGACTGGTCAAGGGATCGCGGGCCTTATACGGTTCAAGTCGGCAGTGCAGCGGCCGTTAAAGTGATGCAGCATAGATGCATTGACGGCCCGTTCCACAGAGCTGCGTCAAACAATTGCAAGATTTTCGCCGCTCTCTGGAAGGCGGGCGGCATTATACATGTGAAGCCTCGCTCCAAAGAGCGCTGATTTCCCCAAGGTAAGACTGCAGATGACAGGCGACATGAACATCCCGCCGCTGCCCCAGCCCACGGCAACCACGCGCATGCCGGCGGTGACGGGCGAGCTGCTCAAGTTGCTGGCGCCGGCCGAGGGGCTGATCGGCCCAGGTCAGACAGCCAAGGCCGAGGTGTTGTCACTCAAGCAGGCGGACCAGGCCTTCCAGCTGTTGCTCAAGCTGACCCTGGAAAGCGGCCGGCAGGCCACGGTGCAGGCCACCAGCGCCCAGCCGTTGCCGCAAGGTACCAGCCTGGCCGTGACCCAGCCGTCGGCCAGCAACCTGGCGATCACCGTGCAACAGGCGCTCGCGTCCAGTGTCGCCGCCCTGACCCGCATCGACACTGCGCAATTGCCCGTGGGCACCTTGTTGCAGGGTAAAGTTCTGACCAGCCAGGCGCTGCCGCAATTGCCTGGGCAAGCGGCGGTGTATCGCTCGCTGGTGAGTCTGCTCAACACCGTCCAGGCCGGCAGCACCCTGGACATCGACAGCCCCCAGCCCCTGCGCATCGGCACGTTGTTGAGCGCTCAGGTGCAGGATGCGCAGACCTTGAAGTTCGTCCCCCTGAGCAACCGCCAGGAACAATTGGCGGTCAGCCAGCAACTGGTTACGCAGGTGAGCCGCCAGGGCTCGCTGGACAGCTTGCTCACCGCCCTGCAAAACCTTCCCGCCACCGACGACGCCGGCCCCGAGCTGCGCGCGGCGGTAACGCGCCTGTTGGCCGGTCTGCCGGACGTCCAGCAACTGAGCACACCCAAGGGCCTGGCCCAGGCCATGGTCGCCAGCGGCATGTTCCTGGAGAGCAAACTCCTCGCCGGACAGCCGCCGAGCCTCGCCCCGGACATGAAAGGCGATCTGCTGAAACTGATCGCCCAACTGACACCGGCCCTGCCCGCGTCCACCAACCTCAGCGCCATCATCGCCGCCAATACCCTGGCCCAGGCGCTGCCCAACTTCGTGCGCAGTGCCTTGGGGATGCTTGGCCAGGTCAGCGCCAAGCCGCAGCCCACCAGCTTTCCCCTGCCCTCGCGCCTGTTGAAAGGCCAGGACGAGGAAGGCGATCTGGAACACCTGTTGCGTCTGGCCGCAGCCGCTGTCTCGCGCCTGCAAAGCCATCAGTTATCGAGCCTGGAGCAGACCGGGCTGACCGACGATGGCCGGCTGATGAGCACCTGGCAGTTGGAAATCCCGATGCGCAACCTGCAGGACATCGTGCCATTGCAGGTCAAGTTCCAACGCGAGGAAACCCCTGCCCGGGAGCAGCCGGACGAGCGCCGCGAACCCCGCGAAGCGAAACAGCAATTGTGGAGGGTCGAGCTGGCGTTCGACATGGAGCCGCTGGGGCCGTTGCAGATCCAGGCCCAATTGCTCGGCGGCAGCCTGTCCAGCCAGTTGTGGGCGCAAAGGCCGTACACCGCGAGCCTGATCGAAAGCAACCTGACCGCCCTGCGTGAGCGTCTGGTGACGTGCGGGCTGAACGTCGGCGACCTGGATTGCCACCTCGGCACCCCGCCCCAGGGGCCCAAGACCCGACTGGATCAACGCTGGGTGGACGAAACCGCATGACAACCCACACCGAACCCCGCCAGGCCATCGCGCTCAAGTACGACGGCCACCACGCCCCCACCCTCACCGCCAAGGGCGACGAAGCCCTGGCCGAGGAAATCCTGCGCATCGCCCGGGAAAGCGAAGTGCCGATCTATGAAAACGCCGAGTTGGTGAAATTGCTGGCGCGGCTGGAGTTGGGCGACAGCATCCCGGAGGAGCTGTACCGCACGATCGCCGAGATCATTGCCTTTGCCTGGAACCTGAAGGGCAAATTCCCCCAGGGCTTCGCCCCCCACGCGCCGGATGTCGAAAAGGACGTGACGGACCGTGGGGATGATTACTGATTTGTGGCGAGGGGATTTATCCCCGCTCGGGTGCGCAGCAGCCGCTAAAAAGCGGGGTCGCTGCGCAACCCAGCGGGGATAAATCCCCTCGCCACAGGTCTGGGTTGGAATGACTATTTCTGAACGCCAGAAAAACCTGTGGGAGCGAGCCTGCTCGCGAAGGCGTCCGGTCAGTCAACATCTCTATTGACTGTCACACCGCTTTCGCGAGCAGGCTCGCTCCCACACAGACGTCACGGAACGCTGGATGATTAGCGATCAGCAACGACGCTACCCCTGTGGCGAGGGAGCTTGCTCCCGCTCGGCTGCGCAGCGGCCGCAAAAGCCTGGGGCCGCTGCGCGACCCAGCGGGAGCAAGCTCCCTCGCCACGGGGTCTGGGTAGGAACGACTATTTCTGAACGCCAGAAAAACCTGTGGGAGCGAGCCTGCTCGCGAAGGCGTCCGGTCAGTCAACATCTCTATTGACTGTCACACCGCTTTCGCGAGCAGGCTCGCTCCCACAGACGTCACGGAACGCTGGATGATTAGCGATCAGCAACGACGCTACCCCTGTGGCGAGGGAGCTTGCTCCCGCTCGGCTGCGCAGCGGCCGCAAAAGCCTGGGGCCGCTGCGCGACCCAGCGGGAGCAAGCTCCCTCGCCACGGGGTCTGGGTAGGAACGACTATTTCTGAACGCCAGAAAAACCTGTGGGAGCGAGCCTGCTCGCGAAGGCGTCCGGTCAGTCAGCATCTCTATTGACTGTCACACCGCTTTCGCGAGCAGGCTCGCTCCCACATTGGCCTCGGGCGACAGAAAAATATCAGCCGCCCTTGTGCAACTTGCTCATCAGTTCCGCTTCGGCCTGGGTCAGACCACACGCCTGGGTCAGTTCGTCGACGCTGGCGCCCATGCCGACCAGGCGGGCGGCCTGGGCGAAGGACAGGCTGGAGGGGTCGCGCTGTTCAAGTTGCGCCAGTTTGTCCGGCAATGGCCCGACCACGGCACGCAGCTCATGGAGCGCTTCGCCCATGCGCACAGTGCCGTTCTGATAGTCGTCGACGCGCTTGGCCAGGTCGCGGATGCGCTGATCGCGCAGCGCATCGCCCTGGGCCTGCTGAGCGGCGATCTGCCGCTGGCCGCGTATGTAGGACAAGAACATTGCCAGCGTGCCTGCCCAGAAAAGGAACAGGACAATGACTGCTACCTCAAGAATCAAATCAGATACTCTCCAGTTCCGACCACTCTTCTTCGCTCATCATCTTGTCCAGTTCAACCAGGATCAGCAACTCATTGTTCTTGTTGCACACGCCCTGGATGAACTTGGCGGACTCTTCGTTACCGACGTTCGGCGCGGTTTCGATTTCCGACTGACGCAGGTAAACCACTTCGGCGACGCTGTCGACCATGATGCCAACCACTTGCTTGTCGGCTTCGATGATGACGATCCGGGTGTTGTCGCTGATCTCGGCGTTCATCAGGCCGAAGCGTTGACGGGTATCGATCACGGTGACCACGTTGCCACGCAGGTTGATGATCCCCAGCACATAGCTTGGCGCACCTGGAACCGGGGCGATCTCGGTGTAGCGCAGCACTTCCTGAACGCGCATCACGTTGATGCCGTAGGTTTCGTTATCGAGCTTGAAGGTCACCCATTGCAGAATCGGATCTTCAGAACCCTTTTGAGACGACGCCTTATCATTCATACCCTGACCCCTCGAAAAACCGCCTGTGGCGGTGTGTGTTCTGTCCGGCGGCGCCCTGCGCCCCCGGTTGTCTTATTTCGGTTTCTGGACCGGCTTGCTGCCGCCCAGGTGTTTTGCCCCGCCGCTGGCGATCAGCTCCGCCAGTTCGGAAACGTCCAGCAAGGCGCACATGTGTTCGATCACCGTACCGGCCAGCCATGGCCGTTGCCCTCGATGGCTGCGCCATTTGATTTCGTTCGGGTCCAGGCGCAGCGAACGGCTGACCTGATGCACCGCCAATCCCCACTCGTAGCCTTGCACTGAAATCACGTATTGCAGGCCCTGGCGAAAATCATCGCGATAACGGTCCGGCATGACCCAGCGCGCGGTGTCCAGCACCTTCAGGTTGCCGGCCTGGCTCGGCAGGATCCCGAGGAACCATTCCGGCTGGCCGAACAACGGCGTCAGTTCCTGCCCCGCCAGGGAATAAATCGATCCCAGGCACACCAGCGGCACCGCCAGGGTCAACCCGGCCACATCGAACAACAGACACTCGAACGGCTCGGCGGCCCAGGCCGGACGGTCGTCCCCCTGCACCGGCGGCGGTGTGTTGCTCGGCGGCGGCAAGTGGATTTCCACTACCGGCGTCACCAGGCCCTGCAACAACGGTGCAACGGTCGAGACCGGCGCCAGGATCGGCGCGGGCGCTTCCATCACGGCCACCTTCGGCTTGATGAGCGGCGCCTCGACCGCTGCGGCGGTCATGGAAATCCGTGCATCACGGGCCTGCTCCTCGAGCACGGCCGCCTGGAACTCGTCCAGTACAGCTTCAGCTTCGACGGGCTCGGGCAACGCCTCGGCCGCGCTCGGCGGCGCTGGCAATTCTTCGGTCGCTTCCTGCAAGAGCCCGTCCAGGTAGGACTGCAAGGCCAGTTGCGGACGCGAGGTTGTCTTGATCGGGCGGTTCATGAGAACTGTGCGCCACTTGAAAAGGTTATCGGCATGGATACGTCAGGACTTGAGCGCCCGCAAGCAAGCACAACGGCTGTGGAAAACTTCGTCACTTCAAGCCACCTGCTGCGGAACGAGCTGCTGGGCCAGCAGATGCTTGAGAAGCGCGCGATAGGCCAGGATGCCACGGCTCTTGCCATCGAATTGCGAAGGGGTCACGCCGGCGCGGCTGGCATCGCGCAGACGCGTATCGACCGGGATGTAACCTTGCCAGATGTCGTCCGGGTACATATCGCGCAACACGCGCAGGGTACCGAGGGACGCCTGGGTGCGACGGTCGAACAGGGTCGGCACGATGTTGAACGCCAGGGATTGCTTGCGCGAGCGGTTGACCATCGCCAGGGTGTTGACCATGCGCTCCAGGCCTTTGACGGCCAAGTGTTCGGTCTGCACCGGTATCACCAGTTGCTGGCTCGCGGCCAGGGCGTTGACCATCAGCAGCCCGAGCAATGGCGGACTGTCGATGATCGCGTAATCGAAATCCTGCCACAGCTGCGCCAGACTCTTGGCGATCACCAGGCCCAGGCCGCCCTGCCCGGGCGACTGGCGCTCCAGGGTAGCCAGGGCCGTGCTCGATGGCAGCAGGGAAATCCGCTCGTCACTGGTAGACAGCAACAACTGGCCGGGCAAGCCCTCGGGCACGCTGCCCTTGTGCAGGAACAAGTCGTAGTTGCTGTGCTCCAGGCTATCGGGATCGTAGCCGAAATAGCTGGTCATCGAGCCGTGGGGGTCCAGATCGACGATGACCACGCGCTTGCCCGCCTCGGCCAGCAAACCGGCTAAAGCGATGGAGGATGTGGTTTTGCCCACACCACCTTTTTGATTGGCGACTGCCCAGACTCTCATTCGGATCGTTCCTCCCGGTCGAATCGGGTTCGACCGAGAAATAGCTCGGTTATAAAGCCGGTGACGGAGAATTGACGGCGTTCTGTCTTTCCGGCGACTTGACCGGGGCCGGTGCAGTTTGTGTGCCAGCCCGCTTCAATGCCGCGTCCGGTTTCGCGTTGGCGGTGCCGGTACCGGTCAGGCTGCGCCGGACATCAAGGTTACGCGACACCACGAGCACTACCCGCCGGTTGCGCGCGCGCCCTTCGGCGGTGGCGTTGTTGGCCACCGGCTGGAATTCGCCATAACCCACCGAGGCCAGGCGTCCGGGATTGACGCCCTGCATGGCAAGCATGCGCACGATGCTTGCCGAACGTGCCGACGACAACTCCCAGTTGGTCGGGTATTGCGCGGTGCGGATCGGCTGGTCATCGGTGAAACCTTCGACGTGGATCGGGTTGTCGAACGGTTTCAGGATCGCCGCGACCTTATCGATGATGTTGAACGCCATGTCGCTGGGCATCGCGTCACCGCTACCGAACAGCAGGCTGGAATTGAGCTCGATCTCGACCCACAATTCATTGCCGCGCACGGTCATCTGGTTGGAGCTGATCAGGTCGCCGAATGCCGCGCTGATGTCATCGGCAATGCTCTTCAACGGATCGGCACCACCGGCAATACCTGCATCGACCTGCTCGCTGTCCTTGACCAACGGCTTGGCCGGGGTCGTTGTCTTCGGCCGTTCGTCGCCGATGGGAATCGGCTTGAGGGCGCGGTCCGAGTCAGTGAAAACGCCAATCAACGCTTCGGAAATGACCTTGTACTTGCCCTCGTTGACCGAGGAGATCGAATACATGACCACGAAAAAGGCGAACAGCAACGTGATGAAGTCGGCGTAGGAAACCAGCCAGCGTTCATGGTTGACGTGTTCTTCACGATGTCTGCGACGCGCCATCTTCCATATCCTCCATCAGTCCATGAAGCCCTGGAGCTTCAACTCGATGGAGCGCGGGTTTTCACCTTCGGCGATCGACAGGATGCCTTCCAGCAGCATTTCCCGATAGCGCGACTGGCGCAACGCGATGGACTTGAGCTTGGCCGCGATCGGCAGCAGCACGAGGTTGGCGCTCGCCACGCCATAGATGGTCGCGACGAAGGCCACGGCGATGCCGCTGCCCAGCTGCGACGGGTCGGCCAGGTTGCCCATCACATGGATCAGGCCCATCACCGCACCGATGATGCCGATGGTCGGCGCGTAGCCGCCCATGCTTTCGAAAACTTTCGCCGCTTCGATGTCGCGACTTTCCTGGGTGTAGAAATCCACCTCCAGGATGCTGCGGATCGCTTCCGGCTCGGCGCCGTCGACCAACAACTGCAGGCCCTTGCGCGAGTAGCTGTCGGGTTCGGCGTCGGCCACCCCTTCCAGACCGAGCAGACCTTCCTTGCGGGCGGTCAGGCTCCAGTTCACCACGCGGTCGATGCCGCCGGCCAGGTCGACCCGCGGCGGGAACAGGATCCACACCAATACCTGCATGGCGCGCTTGAAGGCGCTCATCGGCGACTGCAACAGCGCAGCGCCTACGGTGCCACCGATCACGATCAACGCGGCCGGGCCGTTGGCCAACGCGCCGAGGTGACCGCCTTCCAGGTAATTGCCACCAATGATGGCGACGAACGCCATGATGATGCCGATCAGGCTGAGCACGTCCATTACAGGCACGCCTCGACCAGATGTTTACCCATGTCGTCCAGGCTGTAGACCGCGTCGGCCAGGTCGGCCTTGACGATTGCCATGGGCATGCCATAGATCACGCAACTGGCCTCGTCCTGGGCCCAGATCGCGCTGCCGCCCTGCTTGAGCAGCCGCGCGCCCTCGCGACCGTCGGCGCCCATGCCGGTGAGGACCACCGCCAGAACTTTGTCGCCGTAGGATTTCGCCGCGGAACCGAAGGTAATATCCACGCAAGGCTTGTAGTTCAGACGCTCGTCACCGGGCAGGATTTTCACCGCGCCACGGCCGTCGATCATCATCTGCTTGCCACCCGGCGCCAACAGCGCCAGGCCCGGCCGCAGGATGTCGCCGTCCTCGGCTTCCTTGACGCTGATGCGGCAGAGTTTGTCCAGACGCTCGGCAAATGCCTTGGTAAATGCCGCGGGCATGTGCTGGATCAGTACGATGGGCGCCGGGAAATTCGCCGGCAGTTGGGTCAGGACCCGCTGCAGCGCCACCGGACCGCCGGTGGACGTACCGATGGCAACCAGTTTGTAGGCCTTGCGCTTGGGGGCCGGCGACGCTGCGCTGGCCGGTGCCGAGCGCGCCGGCGCCGGTGCCGGAGCACTGCGAACCGGTGCCGGATTGAAGCTGCACGACGCGGGCGCGGACGTCGGCGCAACAACCGGCGCGGGCGCCGGTGCGCTGTAGGCACTGACCCGGCGATTGCTGCGGGAAATGCTGTGAACTTTCTCGCACAGCAACTGGCGGACCTTGTCCGGGTTGCGCGAGATGTCTTCGAAATTCTTCGGCAGGAAGTCGACCGCCCCGGCGTCCAGCGCATCGAGGGTGACACGGGCGCCTTCATGGGTCAGGGACGAGAACATCAACACCGGGGTCGGGCAGCGCTGCATGATATGCCGCACCGCCGTGATGCCGTCCATCATCGGCATCTCGTAGTCCATGGTGATCACGTCCGGCTTGAGCGCCAGCGCCTGATCGATCGCCTCTTTGCCGTTGGTCGCCGTACCGACGACCTGAATGCTGGTGTCCGCCGAAAGAATTTCCGAGACGCGGCGGCGGAAAAACCCCGAATCGTCCACCACCAGGACTTTAACTACCATAAACACTCCGTTAGACGAGGCGCGGCGCCAGGCCGCACCCCTCCAGAATCAAATACGCCGGGCGGCGTAGCGCTTGAGCATGCTAGGCACATCGAGAATCAACGCGATGCGGCCGTCGCCGGTGATGGTGGCGCCGGACATGCCCGGGGTGCCCTGGAGCATCTTGCCCAACGGCTTGATGACCACTTCTTCCTGGCCCACCAGTTGGTCGACGACGAAGCCGATCCGCTGGGTGCCCACCGAAAGGATCACCACATGGCCTTCGCCCTGCTCGACATGAGCGGCGGAGCTGACCAGCCAGCGCTTGAGGTAGAACAGCGGCAATGCCTTGTCCCGCACGATGACCACTTCCTGGCCGTCGACCACGTTGGTGCGCGACAGGTCGAGGTGGAAGATCTCGTTGACGTTGACCAGCGGGAAGGCGAAGGCCTGGTTGCCCAGCATCACCATCAGGGTCGGCATGATCGCCAGGGTCAACGGGACCTTGATGACGATTTTCGAGCCCTGGCCCTTGGTCGAATAGATGTTGATCGAGCCGTTGAGCTGGGAAATCTTGGTTTTCACCACGTCCATGCCCACGCCACGACCCGACACGTCGGAGATCTCGGTCTTGGTCGAGAAGCCCGGAGCGAAAATCAGGTTGTAGCACTCGGTGTCGCTCAGGCGATCGGCCGCGTCCTTGTCCATCACGCCGCGTTTCACCGCGATCGCCCGGAGTACGTGCGGGTCCATGCCCTTGCCGTCGTCGGAGATCGACAGCAGGATGTGGTCGCCCTCCTGCTCGGCGGCCAGGATCACCTTGCCGCTGCGGACCTTGCCCGAGGCCTCGCGCTCTTCCGGCGACTCGATGCCGTGGTCGACCGCGTTGCGCACCAAGTGGACCAGCGGGTCGGCCAGGGCCTCGACAAGGTTCTTGTCGAGGTCGGTCTCTTCACCCACCAGTTCCAGGTTGATCTCTTTCTTGAGCTGGCGAGCCAGGTCACGAACCAGGCGCGGGAAGCGCCCGAAGACTTTCTTGATCGGCTGCATCCGGGTCTTCATGACCGCGGTCTGCAGGTCGGCCGTGACCACGTCGAGGTTCGACACGGCCTTGGACATGGCTTCGTCCTGGCTGTTGAGGCCCAGGCGCACCAGGCGGTTACGCACCAGCACCAGTTCGCCGACCATGTTCATGATCTCGTCGAGGCGCGCGGTGTCGACCCGAACGGTGGTCTCGGCTTCGCTGGCCGGCTTTTCCGCAGGTGGGGCAGACGGCGCACGGGCTGGTGCCGGCGCTGCGGCGGCGGCAGGCTTGGGTGTCTCGGCCTTCGGCTCCGGTGCCTTGGCAGCGGGCTTGGGCGCGGCCTTGGCGGCCGGCGCAGCAGTGGCGGCGGCAGGCGCCGCGGTGGCCGTGCCGACTTCGCTGAACTTGCCCTTGCCGTGCAATTCGTCGAGCAGGGATTCGAATTCGTGGTCGCTGATCAGGTCGCCACCGGCGGCGGCCGCGGTTGGCTTGGCCGGGGTTGGCGCAGCAGCGATGGCCGAATCCAGCGCATCGACGGCAAAGGTACCCTTACCGTGCAACTGGTCGAGCAATGCTTCGAATTCGTCGTCGGTGATGTCGGAGTTATCCCCCGCAGCCTTCGGCGCGGCCGGGGTCGCCGGGGCGGCAACGGCATCAGCGGCGAACTGGCCCTTGCCGTGGAGCTGGTCGAGCAACGACTCGAACTCGGCGTCGGTGATTTCATCACTGCCGGCGGCAGCGGCGGCTGGCGCAGCGGTTGCGGCGGGTGCCGCCGGAGCCTCGGCCTGGGCCTTGACGGCACTCAGCGAGTCCAGCAGCGACTCAAATTCGTGGTCGGTAATGTCACCCGATTCCTCGGCAACCGGCTCTTCAGCCACAGCCTCGGCAACCGGCGCGGCTTCGTCAGCCGACTGCGGCTCGGCCAGGCGCGCCAATGCTGCAAGCAGCTCAGGCGTGGCCGGGGTGATCGGCGAACGCTCGCGCACTTCGCTGAACATGCTGTTGACCGCATCCAGCGCTTCGAGCACGACGTCCATCAATTCCGAGTCAACGCGACGCTCACCCTTGCGCAGGATGTCGAACACGTTTTCGGCAATGTGGCAGCACTCCACCAGCTCATTGAGCTGGAGGAAGCCGGCGCCTCCTTTTACAGTGTGGAAACCGCGAAAAATTGCATTGAGCAGATCCGCATCATCAGGTCGGCTTTCCAGCTCGACCAGCTGTTCGGACAGTTGCTCTAGAATCTCGCCGGCCTCAACCAGGAAATCCTGAAGGATCTCTTCATCGGCGCCGAAGCTCATTAATGGCTGCTCCTAAAATAGGGCTAAAACTCAAAATCCAAGGCTGGACAACAAATCGTCCACATCGTCCTGACCGGACACAACGTCTTCTCTTTTATCGGCATGAATCTGCGGACCTTCACCCTGAGAGAGATGTTTTTGTGGATCTTTTTCAGCAAGTATCGCCGCACGGTCGTGTTCGATGCCGGCAAAGCGATCAACCTGGCTAGCCATGAGCACCAGTTTGAGCAAATTGCTTTCCACTTCGGTGACCAACTGGGTCACGCGCTTGATCACCTGGCCTGTCAGGTCCTGGTAGTCCTGGGCCAGCAGGATGTCATTGAGATTGCTCGCCACGGCGCGGTTTTCGCTGCTGCTGCGCGTCAGGAAACCGTCGACCCGACGGGCCAACTCGCGAAACTCCTCGGCACCGACTTCGCGACGCATGAAGCGCCCCCAATCGGTACTCAACGCCTGGGCTTCCTCGCTCAGGCCGTTGACCAGCGGAGTAGCGCTTTCCACCAGGTCCATGGTGCGGTTGGCCGCGGCTTCGGTCAGCTTGACCACATACCCCAGGCGCTCGGTGGCGTCGGTGATCTGCGAGACTTCCTCGGCCTGTGGCATGTTCGGATCGATCTGGAAATTGACGATCGCGCTGTGCAGTTCACGGGTGAGCTTGCCGACTTCCTGGTACAGACCGCGGTCACGGGTCTGGTTGAGCTCATGAATCATTTGAACCGCGTCACCGAAGCGGCCCTTTTCAAGGCTGTCGACCAGTTCACGGGCATGTTTTTTCAGGGTCGATTCGAAATCGCCCATTGAAGATTCGTTATCCATAGCTCCCCCGTGGCGCCGTTAACCGATGCGTTCGAAGATTTTTTCGATCTTCTCTTTCAACGCCTGGGCCGTGAAGGGTTTGACCACATAGCCGTTTACACCGGCCTGGGCCGCTTCGATGATCTGCTCGCGCTTGGCTTCGGCGGTGACCATCAGCACCGGCAGGTGCTTGAGTTTTTCATCGGCGCGCACGTGGCGCAGCAAGTCGATACCGGTCATGCCGGGCATGTTCCAGTCAGTCACCAGAAAGTCGATGCTCCCGCTGTTGAGGACTGGAATGGCAGTGGTGCCATCGTCAGCCTCGACCGTGTTGGTGAACCCGAGGTCACGCAACAGGTTTTTTATGATCCGCCGCATCGTTGAGAAGTCATCAACGATGAGGATTTTCATGTTCTTGTCCAATTCGACCTCCAAGCAGTCTTAAACGCGCCCAGCACCTGGACGCGCCATTTCAATCAATCCGGCACAACACTCGACAACGGTATGGAGCCCCACGGATGGAGACTGGCCCGGCACATGCCGTGCCAGCCCCGCTAGCAGCGTCCCCACACTGCCTGTCAGCGCGCTCGCCACTCCCCCAAACGCCCCCGCAAGCGGGCCGCGCATTGGCTGTGTAACTGGCTGACCCGCGATTCGCTGACCCCCAGGACCTCACCGATTTCCTTGAGGTTCAGCTCTTCGTCGTAGTACAGCGCCAAGACCAGTCGCTCACGCTCCGGCAAATTGGCAATCGCATCCGCCAGCGCGCTCTGGAAACGTTCGTCTTCCAGGTCACGCGACGGCTCCATGTGAGCACTCGCATTGTCCTCGTGCAGCCCTTCGTGCTCGCCGTCCTGCAAAAGGTCGTCGAAACTGAACAGGCGGCTGCCCAAGGTATCGTTCAAAATCCCGTAATAATCATCGAGACTCAACTGGAGTTCGGCCGCAACCTCGTGATCTTTAGCGTCACGCCCGGTTTTAGCTTCAATCGCGCGGATCGCGTCACTGACCATACGGGTATTGCGGTGCACCGAACGCGGCGCCCAGTCGCCCTTGCGGACTTCATCGAGCATCGCTCCGCGAATCCGGATACCGGCATACGTCTCGAAACTGGCGCCCTTGCTCGCGTCGTATTTGTTCGACACTTCGAGCAGGCCGATCATGCCCGCCTGGATCAAGTCTTCGACCTGGACGCTGGCCGGCAAGCGTGCCAGCAAGTGATAGGCGATGCGCTTGACCAACGGCGCATAACGCTCGATCAGTTCGTACTGGGCGTCCCGTGCCGATTTTTTGTAGAGATGGTTGTAACCGCTGGCTGTCATAACACGGGCCCTGCCGTTTGTTGCACGAGACGCTCGACGAAAAATTCCAGATGCCCGCGAGGGTTGGCCGGCAGCGGCCAGGTATCGACCTTCTGGGCGATCGCCTTGAACGCCAGCGCGCATTTGGAACGTGGAAAAGCTTCATAGACGGCACGTTGTTTCTGGACAGCCTTGCGTACGCTTTCGTCGTAAGGCACTGCGCCGACATATTGCAGGGCGACGTCCAGGAAGCGATCCGTGACCTTCGTCAACTTGGCGAATAGGTTGCGTCCTTCCTGCGGGCTCTGGGCCATGTTGGCCAGGACGCGGAAGCGGTTCATGCCATAGTCGCGGTTAAGCAGTTTGATCAGGGCGTAGGCATCGGTGATGGAGGTCGGTTCGTCGCAGACCACCAGCAGGACTTCCTGGGCGGCGCGGACAAAACTGACCACCGAGTCACCGATACCGGCGGCCGTGTCGATCACCAGCACATCGAGGTTGTCGCCGATGTCGCTGAAAGCCTGGATCAGCCCGGCGTGCTGCGCCGGCGTCAGGTGAACCATGCTCTGGGTACCGGAGGCGGCCGGCACGATGCGAATCCCGCCAGGCCCCTGCAGGAGCACGTCGCGCAGTTCGCAGCGGCCTTCGATCACGTCCGCCAGCGTGCGCTTGGGGGTAAGCCCCAGCAGCACGTCGACGTTCGCCAGGCCCAGGTCGGCGTCCAGCAGCATGACCCGTCGGCCAAGCTCTGCCAGAGCCAGGGACAAGTTCACTGACACGTTAGTCTTCCCGACGCCACCTTTGCCGCCGGTCACCGCGATCACCTGTACGGGATGCATGCTGCCCATGTTCGTTCTTTACCTTGTCTTACTTAGACGGAGGCCACATTACTGGCTGCGCGTTCGCATACGGAACAATGCATGGCAGACCATCGATGTAGGTACAAAAAATATTCATGATTACCTCAGCCGACCTGCTTGGTCGGGCTGTGGTAGATGTCAGCGAACATGTCAGCCATGGCTTCGTCGCTGGGTTCTTCCTGCATTTGCACACTCACGGCACGACTGACCAGTTGATGACGGCGCGGCAGATGCAAATCATCCGGGATCCGCGGCCCGTCGGTCAGGTAGGCCACCGGTAGTTCATGACCGATCGCCAGGCTCAACACCTCGCCCAGGCTTGCCGTTTCGTCCAGCTTGGTCAGGATGCAGCCGGCCAGCCCGCAGCGTTTGTAGCTGTGGTATGCGGCGGTTAGAACCTGTTTCTGGCTGGTGGTTGCCAACACGAGATAATTTTTTGACTTGATGCCACGCCCGGCCAGGCTTTCCAGCTGCATGCGCAGGGCCGGATCGCTGGCTTGCAGGCCGGCGGTGTCGATCAGCACGACGCGCTTGCGCAGCAGTGGTTCCAGCGCCTGGGCCAGCGATTGGCCCGGATCCACATGGGTCACCGACACATTGAGGATCCGGCCCAGGGTCTTGAGTTGCTCCTGGGCGCCGATGCGGAAACTGTCCATGCTCACCAGGGCGATGCTCTGGGCGCCGTACTTGAGTACATAACGGGCCGCGAGCTTGGCCAGGGTGGTGGTCTTGCCCATGCCGGCCGGGCCGACCATGGCAATCACCCCGCCCTCTTCCAGCGGCTCGACTTCCGGCGTGGCGATCATCCGCGCCAGGTGCGCCAACAGCATGCGCCAGGCCTGGCGAGGCTCTTCGATATCGTTGATCAGTGCCAGCAGGTCGCGGGACAACGGGCCGGACAAGCCGATACGTTGCAGGCGACGCCACAGGTTGGCCTGGGCCGGACGGCTGCCTTGCAGCTGGTTCCAGGCCAACGAGCCAAGCTGGACTTCCATCAGCTCACGCAGGCTGTTGAGTTCAAAGCGCATCGAGTCCAGGGCACGCGGGTCGACGCCCGCGGCTGGCGCGGCTGGCGCCGGTGCCGGACGACGCGGCTCGGCCTGGGCTGGCTCGATCAGCGGTTCGGCAGCGGTCAGCGGCAGGCCGGCCGTCAGTGGCAGGCCGGCGAACAATTGACGATTGGTCCCCGCGCTGCCTTCGCCTTCGCTGCTGCGCAGGCTCAGTTCGGCCTGGGCGCTGGCGATGCGCGACTGGGTCTTGCGCAGCTCATCCTCAAGCTCCATGTTCGGAACCCGCGGGGCCAGCGCCGACAATTTGTAATCCAGGGCCGCCGTCAGCTCGACACCGCCGGCGATCCGGCGATTACCGATGATGGCTGCTTCAGCGCCCAGCTCGTCACGTACCAGCTTCATGGCCTGACGCATATCGGCGGCAAAAAAACGCTTCACTTGCATAAACCACTACCTCAGCCGTTGGGCCCTACTGTCGCAACGATGGTCACTTGCTTGTTGTCCGGTATTTCCTGGTACGCCAGCACATGCAGCCCCGGGACCGCGAGGCGACCGAATCGCGAGAGCATCGCGCGAATCGGACCGGCCACCAGCAGGATCACCGGTTGGCCTTGCATCTCTTGCCGCTGGGCTGCTTCGATCAACGAACGCTGCAGCTTCTCGGCCATGCTTGGCTCCAGCAGAACACCCTCTTCCGAGCCTTGTCCTGCCTTCTGCAGACTATTGAGCAATATCTGTTCCAACCTTGGCTCCAGAGTGATCACAGGCAGCTCAGACTCAGTGCCTACAATGCTTTGGACGATTGCGCGGGATACGCCGACCCGCACCGCAGCGACCAACGCGGCGGTATCTTGACTCTTCGAAGCGTTGTTGGCGATGGCTTCGGCGATACTGCGAATGTCGCGCACCGGGACCTGTTCGGCCAACAGCGCCTGCAACACCTTGAGCAACTGCGACAGCGACACCACGCCCGGCACCAGCTCCTCGGCGAGTTTTGGCGAGCCTTTGGCCAGTACTTGCAGCAATTGCTGGACTTCCTCGTGGCCGATCAGCTCGCTGGAGTGCTTGTACAAAATCTGGTTCAAGTGGGTCGCCACTACGGTGCTCGCATCTACCACGGTATAACCGAGCGATTGCGCCTGGGCCCGCTGGCTGATTTCGATCCACACCGCTTCCAGGCCGAAAGCCGGATCCTTGGCGGTAATACCGTTGAGCGAACCGTAGACCTGTCCTGGGTTGATCGCCAGCTCGCGGTCTGGATAGATCTCCGCTTCGGCCAGGATCACGCCCATGAGCGTCAGGCGATAGGCGCTCGGCGCCAGGTCGAGGTTGTCGCGGATATGCACGGTGGGCATCAGGAAGCCCAGGTCCTGGGACAGCTTCTTGCGCACGCCCTTGATCCGGGCCAGCAGTTGACCACCCTGGTTGCGGTCGACCAGTGGGATAAGGCGGTAGCCGACCTCCAGGCCGATCATGTCGATTGGCGTCACGTCGTCCCAACCCAATTCCTTGGTTTCCATGGCCCGCGCCGGCGAGGGCAGCAGTTCCTGCTGACGCTTGACCTCTTCCAGCGCCTGGACCTTTTGCCCGTTCTGCTTTTTCCAGAACAGGTAGGCGCCACCAGCAGCCAGGGCAGCCATGCTCAGGAACGACACGTGGGGCATGCCCGGCACGATACCCATCACCGCCATCAGGCCGGCCGCCACGGCCAGGGCCTTGGGCGAAGCGAACATCTGGCGATTGATCTGCTTGCCCATGTCTTCGGAGCCCGAAGCACGGGTCACCATGATCGCGGCAGCTGTGGATAACAACAGTGATGGCAATTGCGCCACCAAACCGTCACCGATGGTCAGCAAGGCGTAAACCCTGCCAGCATCACCGAACGTCATACCGTGCTGGAAGATACCGACGGCCATCCCGCCGATGAGGTTGATGAACAGGATCAGCAGGCCGGCGATGGCGTCGCCGCGCACGAACTTGCTCGCACCGTCCATGGAGCCGTAGAACTCGGCTTCCTGGGCCACGTCAAGACGACGAGCCTTGGCCTGGTTCTGATCGATCAGGCCGGCGTTGAGGTCGGCGTCGATCGCCATCTGCTTGCCGGGCATCGCATCGAGGGTGAAACGCGCGCTCACCTCGGAAATCCGCCCGGCACCCTTGGTCACCACGACGAAGTTGATGATCATCAGGATGGCGAAAACCACGATACCGACCACGTAGTTACCGCCGATCACCACTTCACCGAAGGCCTGGATCACCTTACCGGCGGCGGCGTGGCCGTCCTGGCCGTGAAGCATGACCACGCGGGTGGACGCCACGTTCAGCGCCAGGCGCATCAGCGTGGCGACCAGCAGGATGGTCGGGAACACCGCGAAATCCAACGGCCGCAGAGCATATACACAGACCAGCAGTACCACGATCGACAGCGCAATGTTGAACGTGAAGAACACGTCGAGCAGGAACGGCGGTATCGGCAGCATCATCATGGCGAGCATGACCAGCAGCAACAGCGGCACACCCAGATTCCCCCGGCTGAGCTCGGCTACGTTGCTGCGTGCGGTGCTGAATAACTGAGAGCGATCCACCAATATTCCCCGTTCCTGTGAAGCAAACTTTTGACGCCCGGAGGGGGCGCAGACGGGGTATTGCAAGAAGCTTTCCAACTTTTGCAAAAGCTTGAAATAGAAAGGCCGAAGCGACTTCAACCCTGTGGGAGCGAGCCTGCTCGCGAAGCGGTTTGTCAGTCGGCGCATGTATCGACTGGATCAGCGCATTCGCGAGCAGGCTCGCTCCCACAGGGTAATACGGTTCACTTGAGAAGAATGGGAACCCGTGGCGAGGGAGCTTGCTCCCGCTCGGCTGCGAAGCAGTCGCAAACCGGCGGGTGCGGTGTGTCTGATGCCCCGCATCTGGCGCTTTCCAGGCAAACCTAACAGTTCTGCTAGTTTTCCCTTTGCATCCGAACCTCGATAATCCGGCGGAGCCTCGTCCGAACGGATCGTCGACCGTGCCAGCCACACTCCTCTGCATTTACCGCTATGACCCATTGGATCATCTCACCCACCACGCGGTGGCGACTCATACTCCGATCCAGCGGTTCTACTGCAAATCGCGCCTGGCCACCGAAATCGACGGCGTGATCAACCGATCAATAGTTCAACACGCCGACCAGCTGCTGGCCCTGACTGAAACCCAGGGCAACCTAAGGCAGGCAACACTATTGGCGACCGACCAACAACGCTCGGTACTACAGGCCATTGCCTGCAATGAATCGCAATCCCATGCGTATTCGCCTTATGGCAACCGAACTATCGGCAACGGTTTGTTGAGCCTGCTCGGCTTCAATGGAGAACGACCGGACCCGGTGACCGGGCATTATTTGCTGGGGAATGGTTATCGGGCGTTCAACCCGGTTTTGATGCGTTTCAATAGCCCGGACAACCTAAGCCCCTTCGGCAAGGGTGGTCTGAACCCTTATGCCTATTGCCACGGCGACCCGGTCAATCAAAGCGATCCAACCGGACATGCGATAGTGCAGTTTGGAAGTCTTCTGCGTGCAATGATTGTCCTGAAACGCGGCGCTAGAGCTTTTAAAGCTGCTAGAGCTGCTAGAGCTGCTAGAGCTGCTAGAGCTGCGGCGCCTTCACCTGCGCCTGTGGCTCAATCGAGCACCGCGATGCTCGACGCGCCAAGTGGGCCTTCATCAACTATCAGCCCCCTCTTTCGTGATGAGATGGCACGCCTGCATGATGGGAATCAGCAAATAATAGACCAGCTACTTGCAACAGCGCGATCAAGCGTGCCATTACCGCAAACGCGCAGGAATTATTCGCTACAGCTAGCAACAGACGATGTAGATCTCGAAATTTATGCCCAAGCAATCGATGCAAATTCGATGCGGCAAAATTGGAACAGTGCGCAACGCCAGGCCGCTCTGAACGGAGCCGAGCGAGGTCGGCTCACAGCCGAGCGACATCTGCTGGCAACCGAGCGAAATGTGCTACGAGCCGAGCGACATTCGCGGCTCGTTACGCGTTCTCGGCGAATACGCGCGTATGGACGGCCAGAACGTGGTTGAGCCCCGGAGCAAACAGATATTCTTCGCCGATGCGACCTTTGTCGAGCCGCATTATCCGAGCGCATCGGCAAGCTCGCGATGGGGTCGGGACTATCACCGCAGCGATTATGAGTCACGCCGCAAATCCGGCGGGATCGGCAGGTCCTTGAGCGGTTCGGGACGCTTGCCCTTGCCGGCGCGGTGCTGGCGGATCTGGTAGACGTAGGCCAGCACCTGGGCCACCGCCAGGTACAGACCTCCGGGAATTTCCTGATCGAGTTCGGTTGAGTAGTAGATCGAGCGCGCCAGCGCCGGCGATTCGAGCAGCATCACTTCGTTGGCAACGGCGATTTCGCGGATTTTCAACGCCAGGAAATCACTACCCTTGGCCAGCAGCACCGGCGCATTGCCTTTTTCAGGATCGTATTTGAGCGCCACCGCATAGTGGGTCGGGTTGGTGATGACCACGTCGGCATCGGGAATCGCCGCCATCATGCGCCGCTGGGAGACCTCGCGCTGCAATTGGCGAATCCGCTGCTTGACCTCCGGCTTGCCCTCCGCGTCCTTGTGCTCGTCGCGCACTTCCTGCTTGGTCATCATCAGCTTCTGCTTGCTCTGATAGAGCTGGATCGGCACGTCGATAGCGGCGATCAGGATCAGGCCGCAAGACATCCACAACGTGCTCCACCCTACCAGCTGCACGCTATGAATGATGGCCTGCTCCAGCGGCTGATGGGCGATGCGCAGCAGATCGTCGATGTCGCCCTCCAGCACCACCAACGCGACGGACAGGACCAGCAGGAATTTGCCAAAAGCCTTGAGCAGCTCCACCAGCGCCGTGGTGGAAAACATGCGCTTGATGCCGGCGGCCGGGTTCATCCGACTGAACTTGGGTGCCAGGCTGCCGGCGGCGAAGAGCCATCCGCCCAGGGAAATCGGGCCGATGAATGCCGCCAACAATAAAAAAATCAGCACGGGTTGAATCGCCAGAAGCGCGATCTTGCCCGAATGCAGCAAGTACTGCGTCATGGCGCCAGGGCTCAGCAACACTTCCCGGGGCAAGGAAAAATTCAGGCGCATGATTTCCAGCAGTTCCAGCGCCAGATCGCCGCCATAGATCAGTAAGCCGCCAGCGCCGGCGAGCATGATCGCCAGGGTGTTGAGCTCCTTGGAACGGGCGATCTCACCCTTCTCGCGGGACTCCCTGGTGCGTTTCTCCGTGGGGTCTTCTGTCTTGTCCTGACCGCTTTCGCTCTCAGCCATGGTTCAGCGCGCCTGTGCCATGTCGCGTAGCAGCTGCAAGGCCTGAGTCGCCAACGGCTGGTACTGGTTGAGAATATCCCCCAGGCTGACCCAGAAGATCACCATGCCCAGCACCAGCGTGAGGGGGAAGCCGATGGAAAAAATGTTCAGCTGCGGCGCCGCGCGGGTCATCACGCCAAAAGCGATGTTGACCACCAGCAGCGCGGTGATGGCTGGCAATACCAGCAGCATCGCCGCGCCCAGGACCCAGCCGAGCTTGCCGGCGATGTCCCAGAAATGATTGACCAGCATCGCACTGCCCACCGGCATTGTGGTGAAGCTCTCGGTGAGCACTTCAAACACCACCAGATGCCCGTTCATGGCGAGGAACAGCAAGGTCACCAGCATCGTCAGGAACTGCCCGATGACCGCGGTGTTGACGCCGTTGGTGGGGTCGATCATGGAGGCGAACGCCATGCCCATCTGGATCGAAATGATTTGCCCGGCCACCACGAACGCCTGGAAGAACAGCTGCAGTGAAAACCCCAGCAGGACACCAATGAGGATCTGCTCGGCCACCAGCATCAGCGCACTGAGGTCAAGGGCATTGACCGGCGGCATCGGCGGCAGTCCGGGCGCGATGACCACGGTGATTGCCACAGCCAGGTACAGGCGCACACGGCCTGGCACCAGGGTCGTACCGAAGACCGGCATGCTCATCAACACGGCGGTGACGCGAAACAGCGGCAGGATAAACGATGCCACCCAGCTGCTGATCTGGGTGTCCGTCAGTTCGAGCATCGACATCGGGTCAGCCGATCAACTGGGGAATACTGCCGTACAGCTGCAGGATGTATTCCATGAAGGTTTGCACCAGCCACGGACCGGCGACGATCAGCGTCACCAGCATCACCAGCAGGCGCGGCAGGAAGCTCAGGGTCTGTTCGTTGATCTGCGTGGCGGCCTGGAACATCGCCACCAGCAAGCCCACCAGCAGGCTCGGAATCACCAGGATGGCAACCATCATGGTGGTCAGCCAGAGTGCTTCGCGGAACAGGTCTACCGCTACTTCAGGCGTCATGTCGTGTTACCCGCGCAAGTGGTCTAAACACCGCCGAAACTGCCCGCCAGCGTACCGATGATCAAGGCCCAGCCATCCACCAGCACAAACAGCATGATCTTGAACGGCAAGGAAATGATCAGCGGCGACAGCATCATCATACCCATGGCCATGAGGATACTGGCGACCACCAGGTCGATGATCAGGAACGGGATGAAAATCATGAAACCGATCTGGAACGCGGTCTTCAGCTCGGACGTCACGAATGCTGGCACCAGGATGGTCAATGGGGCCTGGTCGGCGCTGGCGATGTCGGTGCGCTTGGACAGGCGCATGAACAGCTCCAGGTCGCTGCTGCGAGTCTGGGCGAGCATGAAATCCTTGATCGGCACCTGGGCCCTGGCCACCGCGTCCTGGGCGCTGAGGGTTTCGGCCAGGTAGGGTTGCAGCGCATCACGGTTCACCCGGTCGAAGACTGGCGCCATGATGAACATGGTGAGGAACAACGCCATGCCCGTGAGGATCTGGTTCGACGGCGTCTGCTGCAAACCCAGGGCCTGGCGCAGGATGGAAAAGACAATGATGATCCGGGTGAAACTGGTCATCAGCATGACGAACGCCGGGATGAAACTCAGCGCGGTCATGATCAGCAGGATCTGCAGGCTGACCGAATATTCCTGGGCCCCTTCGGCGTTGGTGCCCAGGGTAATTGCCGGGATCGACAACGGGTCGGCGGCAAACGCCAACGGTGCGGCCAGCAACAGGGCCAGCGCCAACAGAATGCGCAGCGGCATTACTTTTTATCCTTCTGATCTTTACCCAGCAGTTCCATGAGCCGCTGGGCAAATTCGGGGGTGGCCTGCTCGGTGGCGGGCACCTGCACCGGCTCCTTGAGAACGTGCAACGCGGTGATCGTGCCAGGGCTCAGGCCGAGCAGGATCTGCTCGTTGCCAACCTGCACCAGCACCAGCCGATCCCGCGGGCCGAGCGCACGGGAACTGATGATGTCGATGACCTGGCCTTTGCCGGCAGGCCCCGCCTGTTGCACGCGCCGCAGCATCCACGCGAGGAAAAAAATCAACCCGAGCACCACGAGCAGGCCCAGCACCAACTGCGCCAGTTGCCCGGCCATGCTGCCGCCACTTGCCGGCGCAACCGCCGCCGTGGCCGCGGGCTCGGCCGCCAGCACGCTGAACGGCAGCATCAAGGCTGCGGCGAGAAAGCCTTTCATTCAGCGCAGCTTCTTGATGCGTTCGCTCGGGCTGATCACGTCCGTCAGACGAATGCCGAACTTCTCGTTGACCACCACCACTTCGCCATGGGCGATCAGGGTACCGTTGACCAGCACGTCCAGCGGTTCACCGGCCAGGCGATCCAGCTCGATCACCGAGCCCTGGTTGAGCTGCAACAGGTTGCGGATGTTGATGTCGGTGCTGCCCACTTCCATGGAAATCGACACCGGGATATCGAGAATCACGTCGAGGTTCGGCCCGTCGAGGGTGACCTGCTCATTGCTTTTCGGCACGCTGCCAAACTCTTCCATCTGCATGCGATTGGAAGCGTGATTGCCGGTATCGGCGGCCAGCAGCGCATCGATATCGGCCTGCCCGGCGTCGCCGGTTTCTTCCAGGGCCGCAGCCCATTCGTCGGCCAGCGCCTGGTCATCCTGGGTATTCATATCGTCAGCCATCATGTTTCCTCGGCGGGCAAGAATCGGTAAAAAACTAAAAATCCGTTACAAACTTAAGCGATTGACAGCACTCAGCGGCGTTCGATCGGCTCGATCACTTGCAACGCGAGGTTGCCTTTGTGAGAGCCCATCTTGACCTTGAAGGCCGGCACGCCATTGGCGCGCATGATCATGTCTTCCGGCATCTCGACGGGGATGATGTCCCCCGGCTGCATATGCAGGATGTCCCGCAGGCGCAGCTGGCGCCGGGCAACCGTCGCGCCGATCGGCACGTCGACATCCAGCACGTCCTGGCGCAACGCATTGATCCAGCGCTCGTCCTGGTCGTCGAGGTCCGACTGGAAACCGGCGTCGAGCATTTCGCGCACCGGCTCGATCATCGAGTACGGCATGGTCACGTGCAGGTCGCCGCCGCCACCGTCGAGTTCGATGTGGAAAGTCGACACGACAATGGCTTCGCTCGGACCGACGATGTTGGCCATGGCCGGGTTCACTTCCGAGTTGATGTACTCGAAGTTGACTTCCATGATCGCCTGCCAGGCTTCCTTCAAATCGATGAAAGCCTGCTCCAGCACCATGCGCACCACACGCAGCTCGGTCGGCGTGAATTCGCGCCCTTCGATCTTGGCGTGACGGCCGTCACCGCCGAAGAAGTTATCCACCAGCTTGAACACCAGCTTGGCGTCGAGGATGAACAGCGCAGTGCCGCGCAACGGCTTGATCTTCACCAGGTTGAGACTGGTGGGCACATACAGCGAGTGCACGTATTCGCCGAACTTCATCACCTGCACGCCACCGACGGCCACGTCGGCCGAACGGCGCAGCATGTTGAACATGCTGATGCGGGTGTAACGGGCAAAACGCTCGTTGATCATTTCCAGGGTCGGCATGCGTCCGCGAACGATGCGATCCTGGCTGGTCAGGTCGTAGCTTTTGACGCTGCCCGGTTCAGCAGCGTTTTCGGTCTGCACCAGGCCGTCGTCGACACCATGCAACAGCGCGTCGATTTCGTCCTGGGACAACAAGTCCTGCACGGCCATGTCGTGTTCCTACTGCAATACGAAGTTAGTGAAGAGCAACTGTTCGATCACCACTTTGCCGAGCTCTTTCTGAGCCACTTCCTGAACGCTGGCCGTGGCTTTCTGACGCAGCATTTCCTGGCCGACCGGAGTGGCCAGGGTGTCGAAACTCTGTCCGGAGAACAGCATCACCAGGTTATTGCGAATCAGCGGCATATGCACCCGCAGCGCTTCCAGGTCAGCCTGGTTGCGGCCCAGCAGGGTGATGCTCACCTGCATGTAGCGCTGGCGACCGTTCTGGGTGTAGTTGGCCACAAATGCGGGAGCCATCGGCTCGAAAATCGCCGGCTGCTTACCCACCGGCGCGGTTTCCACCCACTTCTGCCGGTTTGCTTTGAGCGCTGTGCATGAAATACCAGGTCGCCCCCACGGAAACACCCATCGCCAGGAGCAAACCCACCACGATCATGATGATCAGCTTGAGTTTGCCTTTGGTTGCGGGGTCTTTTACAGCTGCTGCTTCACTCTTCGCCATGCCAATAATCCGTCGCTAATCGGGGGTTTCACTGTTGCACGGCTTGGCTGGAGCAAGTGTTATGCCAGAAGTGTGTGGGGCTTAAGGATGAGGGTCGCTTACGATCTTCAATTCGGCAGAAACCAATGTGGGAGCGAGCTTGCTCGCGATAGGGGTGAACCAGCCCCTGTAAGGGTGACTGACAATCCGCTATCGCGAGCAAGCTCGCTCCCACAGGGAGATACCGCGCTGGATCAGGCGTAGTAGTCGACCGCGCTGGTGCCGATGACGCTGGTGGTGTTGGCCGCCGCTTCGGCAACGCTGGCCGGCAGCTCTTCGTCCACCGAATCCACTCGCCCGCCAGAGGCAGAGCTCGCGCGACCAGCCTGGGCCTGCTGCTGGGCTTGCTGTTCCTGGCCCTGGGAGCCACGCGACTGATCCGACACACTGACGTCGACCTGGCCCATGCCCTGCTGGGCAAAGCTGTCGCGCAGGCGGTGCATCTGGCCTTCGAGGGCTTCACGAACGCCGGAATGGGCGCTCATGAACGTGACCTGGGTCTGCTGGTCGGGAACCATATTCACGCGAATATCCAGGCGCCCGAGCTCGGCCGGCTGCAGTTGGATATCAGCCGCCTTGAGATTGACGCTCGACAGGTACATCACCCGGTTGACCACTTCTTCGGTCCAGCCGCTCTGGTTCATGGCAATGGGCTGGTTGACCGGCACCGCGTTGGCGGTTTTTGGCGTAGCCGCCTGGGTCAGTGCCGCCAAGCGGTTGGCAAAATCATCTACCCGCGTGTCGCTGGAGGCTGCGGTCAGATCCTTGAGGCCCTCGTTGAGCAAGCCACTGAACGCCTTCTCACCGCCCTGGCTGCCGGCACTGGTACTGTCCTGGTCGGCTTGTACATTGAGCATGCTCGCCATGCCGGCTGCGAAGGTCTGGGCCGACGTCGGTTCGCCATCAGTGGACGCCGGCGCCGTTGCCTTGGGCTGCGCCTGGCTGGAAGCGGACACATGGCCACTCTGCTCCATCGCCAGACGCAACGCCGGCAGGGCGTCAAGCGGATCGGCCTGGGGGTCAAATTCCGGATCGGTCACCGGGACCGGCGTGGCCGAAGCCACCACGGGCGCCGCGACTGCCGCGACGACTGGCGCCTCGGTTGCGTCAACCACAGGTGCGGGCAGCGCCTCGGCAATGACTTCAGGCACGATTACCCCTGGCAGCAAGGCCGGGTCGAGTGTCGGATCGACTGGGGCGGCGTCGGCTACAGGCGTCTCGGCCGTATCGCTATCGTCCTGCGTCGGTTTGTCGTCGGCCGTGGCCGGCTTGTCGGCGGGCAAGGGTTTGCCGCTATCGGCAACCGCCGGCTCAGGAGCGGCAGCCGTGTCGCTGCCTGCATCCTTTTTGACGGTGTTGTCGGAGACCTTGTCGCGCACCGGCTTAACTGCCGGTTCAAGGGCCGTCGAGGGTTTGACGGGGGCCTGCTTGGCGAAGACCTGGGCGAAACTGGAGGCTTTATTCCCGGCGTCCGGGCCAGCTGCCAACGGATTGACGGTGGCCTGCGGCTTGGCCTGGGTAACGGCCTGAAGGAGTGTATTAGGCGTAACGGGCATGAAATGGTCTCCGCTGCACTGGGATCTTTGATGCAGTCGAGACAGGACAATGCAAGGGATGGGCCAACGCGCCGAACAACCACTTTTAACAGTGAAAGCCTGCGCGCTCTTTCCTGCAAAGGTCGCGAACGCGGATAAACTCGCTGTTGATCTCACTGACCAATTTCTCGATTCCACCCAGCGAGGGCTGCTTGGCGCGTTGTTCCAGCTCGCCGCACAGTTCAGCCAGGCGGATGGCGCCCATATTGCTGCTGCTGCCCTTGAAACTGTGGGCGGTGGCGCTCAATTGCTCGGCGTCCCTCGCCTCATGCAACACCTGCAGGCGTGCCTCGGAATCGTTGAGAAATGTATCCAGCAATTCCGGATACCCTTCCTCCATGACTTCCTTCAACGTGCTGAGCACGTCCCGATCCAGATGAATCTCGTTCACTTGTTCGCTCCTTGATCAAGAATGGCCCCGATTATGCCAGAGCCTCCCAGAAAAACTCCACGCGCGCACTACGACCATCGTCGGACCAACTGGCCTCGTGGCATAGCTGGCGCACCAGACTCACACCGCGCCCGGATAACCGGTCACGATCCACAGGCCGGGCCAGCACACGGCTGACATCGAACCCCTGGCCGCTGTCCTCGACCTCAATGACCAGGCGGCCACCCTCCCCTTGGGGAGTCACGTGCAGATGCACGCGGATATGGCCGCTGTCCAGCTCATCCAGACGGCTGCCGCGCTCCGTATAATAGCGGGCAAACCCCGCCGCATCACGCTTGAGGCTCGAATCGAGCCCCAGTACGCCGTGTTCCAGCGCATTGGAATAAAGCTCTGTCAGGACACTGTACAAGGCGCCACTCTGGCCCCTGAGTCCATGGACCTCAAGCAATAACTGCAACAGGTAAGGCATCGGGTTGAAGCGCTTGAGAGTCTGCGCACGGAACTCGAAGCTCACCGACCAATCCAGCGGACTCGACTGGCCGCTATCGGAATAGACCGGTGGCGGCGGGCTGAGTTGCGTCGGCGCGACCAGCCGCACCTCGACCATGCTGAAGTCGTCGCGGGCCTCGCCGCGAAAATCACCGAGGGCCTGCTGGATATCTTCGAACAGTCGATCGGGCTCGCGGTTGGCCGCAAACACCTGCTGCAACCTTTCCACGCCAAACGGCTGATCATCGCGGTCGCTGGCTTCGATGACGCCGTCAGACAACAGGAATACCCGGTCACCCACCGACATCGGATGCACTTCAGTGCGATCATCAAACAGTTGCGGCGTGAGCACGCCCAACGGCAAGTGCCGCGCCGGCAATGGCGTACGCACGCCACTGAGGCTGTCATGCAGGTAACCATCGGGCATGCCGCCGTTCCAGACTTCGACGGTGCAGCGCTGGAAGCTCAGGCACAGCAGCGTTGCGCAACAGAACATGTCCACTGGCAGGATGCGCTTGAGCTTGGCATTCATCTCTCGCAGGATTTGCGCCAGGCCGTAGCCTTTCGCGGTCATCCCGTAGAACACTTCAGCCAGCGGCATTGCCCCGACCGCCGCCGGCAAGCCGTGGCCGGTAAAATCCCCAAGCAGGATGTGCATGTCACCAGCCGGGTTGAAGGCGGCCAGCAGCAGATCGCCATTGAACAAGGCATAGGGCGATTGCAGGTAACGAATATTCGGCGCGCTCAGGCAACCGGAGTGGGCGATCTTGTCGAACACCGCCTTGGCCACCCGCTGCTCGTTAAGCAGGTAGTCGTGGTGCCGGGCGATCTGGTCACGTTGCTCGACCACCGTGGCCTGCAACCGACGCAAGCGGTCCATGGCCTTGATCTTGGCGGCCAGGATCACCTGGTTATAGGGCTTGGCGAGGAAATCATCGCCACCAGCCTCCAGGCAACGGGCCAACCCTTCGCTTTCGGTCAACGAGGTGAGGAAAATGATCGGAACCAGTTGGTCCCCAGCCAGTTGCTTGATCTGCTGCGCGGCTTCGAAGCCATCCATGACGGGCATCATCGCGTCCATCAGCACCAGGTGCGGACGCTGCTCCCGGTAGACTTCGACCGCCTCGGCGCCATCCGCTGCGGTGAGCACCTGATGGCCTTGACGGCGGACGATGGTCGACAACAGCAGCCGGTCAGCGGCACTGTCTTCGGCAATCAGGATCGTCAGCGGCTCCGGCGACGATTGCATGGTGATCAACTGATATCGAACAACTTGTCGAAATTGGAAATCGCGAGGATTTTCTTGACGTCGCTGCTGCTGTTGACCACGCGGATATCCGACTCGTCGCCACCGGCATGATCGCGCAACAGCAGGAGCATGCCCAACGCAGAGCTGTCGAGGTAGGTGGCTTCTTTCAAATCCACCACGATGGACTCAGGCTTGTTGTCGAGCCGCTCATAAGACTCGCGAAATTCCTGGTGCCGGCCAAAATCGAATCGACCTTTGACCAGGATCGTCAGCTTCTTCTTATCTTGGGATAATTCAGTTACGACAGACATATTCACTTCCTTGTCGTGGACATATGTGTACAAGGTGTAGCATCAGGTAAAGGTCTGAGCAAGGAATCAAACCCTCCAACCGACAGAATTCCGCTTTCATGATCAATACGGATCATGGCGCGGCAGACGCTGGGACAGTTCATCAAGCAACTTCTGCTCGCGCTTGTCTTCCAGCTGCCGAGCCTCATCGATATAACGCTGTACAAGTTTGCGCAGCCCTTCGACCCGGGCGAAGGCTTCCTGCCAGCTCTGGCGGGCCTTTTCCAGGTTGTTCTGGTGCCAGACGAGGCTTTGGCGCTGCTGGTCGATCGCGGTGCCCAGCTGTGCGAGGAACCCTTGGTAGCCCAACAGCCACTGCCCGGAAACGCCATGACTGCCACGGGCAATCCACTGCTCCTGGTATTCGAGGCGAAAATTCTCCAGGTCGGCCAGCTTGCTCTCGGCCACGGCCACTTGCCCCTGGAAATAAGCCAGCCGCTGAACGGCGGTCTTTTCGGCTTTTTCCGCCATTTCCACCACCGGCGCCAGGCGCGCCGCACGACTCGTGGCCATGAGCGGTTATCCGCCCGCGACGGGGGCGAAGATGGTTTGCAGGTGCGCTTCGCTGGCGCCCATGCCGATGTTGTCGTTCAAGCCTTGGCGCAGGTAGACCGCCATGGCCGGATAAAGACTGATGGCCATGTCGGTTTCACGATCACCGCCGGGCACGTAGGCGCCCACGCTGATCAGGTCGCGACTCTGCTGGTAACGTGACCAGTATTGCTTGAATTGCTGGGCGCGCTTCATGTGCTCGGCGCTGATGACCGACGGCATGACCCGGCTGATCGACGCTTCGATATCGATGGCAGGATAATGCCCTTCTTCGGCCAGGCGCCGGGACAGCACGATATGGCCGTCGAGTACGCCTCGGGCCGAGTCGGCGATCGGGTCTTGCTGATCGTCGCCCTCGGACAGCACGGTATAAAAAGCGGTGATGGAACCGCCGCCCTTCTCCGCGTTACCGGCACGCTCCACCAGTTTCGGCAATTTGGCAAACACCGAAGGCGGATAACCCTTGGTGGCCGGCGGCTCGCCGATGGCCAGGGCGATTTCCCGCTGGGCCTGGGCAAAACGGGTCAGCGAATCCATCAGCAACAGGACGTTCTTGCCCTTGTCGCGAAAATACTCGGCGATACGCGTGCAATACATCGCGGCCCGCAGGCGCATCAACGGCGCATCGTCCGCCGGCGACGCCACCACCACGGAACGCTTGAGCCCTTCTTCGCCGAGAATGTGCTCGATGAATTCTTTCACCTCGCGGCCCCGCTCGCCGATCAGCCCCACCACGATGATGTCGGCTTCGGTAAAGCGGGTCATCATGCCCAGCAACACACTCTTGCCCACACCGGTACCGGCGAACAGGCCCAGGCGCTGACCGCGACCGACCGTCAACAACCCGTTGATGCAACGGATGCCCACGTCCAGCGGCACGCTGATCGGATCGCGCTTGAGGGGGTTGATCGTCGGGCCGTCCATCGGCACCCAATCCTCGGCCTTCATGCCGCCCTTGCCGTCCAGGGCCCGCCCGGCCCCGTCCAGCACCCGGCCGAGCATGCTCATGCCCATGGGCAGCCGACCGGTATCGGCCAGGGGAACCACGCGGGCGCCAGGGGCAATGCCGGCGACACTGCCCACCGGCATCAGAAATACTTTGCTGCCGGAAAGGCCCATCACTTCGGCTTCGACCTGCACCGGGTGATAACTGTCATCGTTGATCACCAGGCACCGGCTGCCCATGGCTGCGCGCAGGCCTTCCGCTTCGAGGGTCAGGCCGACCATACGCAACAGGCGCCCTTCGAGGATCGGCTGGCCGGCCAGTTCAGTGGCCTCGGCGTAGCTGCCCAGGCGCTTGCCGAAGCTGGTGCGGTCAAGGCGCATTGCGACCTTCCACTTCGGCAGCAATCAGTTCGGCCGCGTCCGGATCGGCGATAACGGCGGCCTCCGGTTCGTCCGGCAACTCCAGGCTGAGGTCGGCCGGAGCCGGATGCAGGGCCTGCTCGTGCAATTGGTCGAACAGCTTGGCCATGACCTGGCTGATGCGTGTTTCGATTGTTGCATCGATGCGGCTGTGCTCGGTTTCCACCCGGCAACCGCCGGGCAGCAAGGTCTCATCCTCGACGATGCGCCAGCTTTCCTCGTGACGCTCACGCAAGGCCTTGACCAGCTCGAAGTCCTGCGGATTGATGTACAGCCGCACATTGCCGACGCCCAGGGGCAGCAGCTTGAGGGCCTCGCGCATGACATGCTCGATCTGGCTCGAATCGATGGCCAGCTCGCGCTGGATCACTTGCCGGGTGATGTGCTGCACCAGCCCGACCAGGGATTTCTCGATCTGGGTGTCCTGCTCGGCGATGGGCTCGAACAGGTTCAGCATCAGCGATTCCAGCGCCCGCAGCTTGGCCGTCAGCGCCACGTCGGCTTCCTGGCGGACCTTGATCGTGGTGCTGTGGAAGCCTTCCTTTTCGCCGATGGCGAAGCCTTCGTTGTAGGCCTCCTGGCGAATGCTCTCGACTTCTTCGAGAGTCAGCGGCTGGACTTCCTCCAGCGGCACCTCTTCCATCTCCGGCAGCTCTTCCACCGGTGCAGGCTCAGGCTCCGGCACGTATGGATCGAAGCTGGGCAGCGACCAGACGTCGAAACCACCGACGTCGCGGGCGCGGATCAGGTCGCTGGGTGAATCATCGCTCTTGGCAGACATAACGACCTTAGATCATCTCTTCGCCGCCCTTGCCACCGAGCACGATTTCTCCGGCTTCGGCCATACGGCGGGCGATGGTGAGGATTTCCTTCTGTGCGGTTTCCACATCGCTGACGCGCACCGGGCCCTTGGCCTCGAGGTCGTCGCGCAACAGTTCGGCCGCCCGTTTGGACATGTTCTTGAAGATCTTCTCCTTGACGCCTTCGTCCGAACCCTTGAGGGCCAGCACCAGCACATCGGAGGACACTTCGCGCAACAGTGCCTGGATACCGCGGTCGTCGACATCGGCCAGGTTGTTGAACACGAACATGAGGTCTTCGATCTGACCGGACAGGTCTTCGTCGACTTCGCGGATCGAGTCCATCAGTTGACCTTCGATCGAACTGTCGAGGAAGTTCATGATGTCCGCCGCGCGCTTGATACCGCCCAGGGTGGTGCGCGAAGCATTGGAGTTGCCCGAGAACTGCTTCTCGAGAATCTGGTTCAATTCTTTCAGGGCCGCTGGCTGCACGGTGTTCAACGACGACACCCGCAGGATGATGTCGAGGCGCACTTTGTGGTCGAAGTTGCCCAGCACTTCACCGGCCTGGTCCGGATCGAGGTACGCGACGACGATCGCCTGGATCTGCGGGTGCTCGTAACGGATCACGTCGGCGACCGCGCGCGGCTCCATCCACTTCAGGCTGTCCAGGCCGCTGGTATTGCCACCCAGCAGGATCCGGTCGATCAGGCCGTTGGCCTTGTCCTCGCCCAGGGCCTGGGTGAGCATCTTGCGCACGTAGTCGTCGGAACCGACGCCCAGGCTGGTCTGATCGCCGACGATGTCGACGAACTCGCTCATCACCTGCTCGACTTGCTCACGGTGCACATTGCCCATCTGCGCCATGGCCACGCCGACGCGCTGGACCTCTTTCGGCCCCATGTGGCGCAGCACCTGGGCAGCGTCGGTCGAACCCAAGGACAGCAGCAGGATCGCGGCTTTGTCGACCCGGGACAATTTGGCAACAGCGGCTCGATTATCACTCATCTGCGTTAATCCACTCTTTCACGACCTGGGCCACACGACCCGGATCCTCTGCCACCAGACTCTTGATGGCGTTCAACTGAGCGTCATAGCCTTCGCTCGGGCTTGGCAGCAGGATGCTCTGCGGCCCGCCGAGGCTGACGCGATCGTTGGCCAATTCGCCATCCAGGCCGCCCATGCCTCCCAGCTCTACATCGCCCAAGCCTGCCAGCTGCTTGTTCTTGCCGCCACCAGTGATGTTGTTGAGCACCGGACGCAGCACACCAAATACCAGTATCAGGATGAACAACACACCCAATACTTGCTTGACCACATCCCAGAACCAGGGTTGCGAATAAAACGGGATGTCGGCGATTTCCTCACCGCGCTCCAGGGAGAACGGTACGTTGATCACGCTGACGCTGTCGCCACGGCTGGCGTCGAAACCGACGGCGTCCTGCACCAGGCGAGTGAAGCGCGCCAATTCGTCGGCGCTCCATGGCGCGCGGCTGGTTTCGCCGTTGGCCGGGTTGACCTTGACCTGATCGTCCACCACCACTGCGACCGACAGGCGATTCAAACGGCCCTGCTGTTGCTTGGTGTGGCTGATGGAACGGTCGAGCTCGAAGTTCTTGGTCGATTGCTGACGCTTGTCGGCCGGGTACGGCGCGAGCATCGGCTGGCCGGTGGCCGGGTCCATGATCTGCTGGCCATTGGCGTCGATCAGCGGCTGGCCTGGCTGCACCATGCCCGCGGCGGCGGTAGCGCCACCGGTGGTCTGCGGCGCACTGGCCGGCGCTGGTGGCTGGTTGCTCAGGGCACCCGGTACACCTTGCGGGCCATTGCTGGCGGTACGTTGTTCGTTCACCGACTGCTCGCTGCGCAACGCCGGTTGATCCGGGTTGAACTGCTCGGAAGTCGATTCGACGGCGCTGAAGTCCACGTCCGCCGAGACTTCGGCCTTGTAGCGGCCGTTGCCGAGGATCGGTTGCAGGATGTTGTGCACCCGCTGGGTGAACATGCCTTCCATGCGGCGGCTGTAATCGTATTGCTTGCCGGCCATGGTCAGTTCGGAGTTTTCCGCCTGGTCGGACAACAGGTTGCCCTTCTGGTCGACCACGGTGATCTGCGACTTGCTCAGCTCGGGAACGCTAGTCGCCACCAGGTTGATAATGGCAACGACCTGGCCTGGCTCAAGCGAGCGGCCGGAATACAGTTCGACCAGTACCGAGGCACTCGGCTTGCGCTCGTCGCGCACGAATACCGAGCTTTTCGGAATCGCCAGGTGCACGCGGGCACCCTTGACGTTGTTGAGGCTGGAAATGGTCCGCGCCAATTCGCCTTCCAGGCCGCGACGATAACGAGTCGCTTCCATGAACTGGCTGGTGCCCAGGCCCTGGTCCTTGTCGAGGATCTCGAATCCAATGTTGCCATCGGTCGGCGTCACGCCAGCGGCAGCGAGCTTGAGGCGTGCGCGCGCGACGTCGTCGGCCTTGACCAGCAAGGCGCCGGAATTGGGTTCGACGGTATAAGGAATGTCGGCGGAAGCCAGGGTTTCCATGACTTGTTTGGCATCCATGCCCTCCAGGCTGCCGTACAGCGGACGGTAGTCCGGCTGCTGGGACCAGAGGACCACGGCAAAACCAATCGCCACGCTGGCAGCGAGGCCGACCAACAGGCCAACCTGACGCAGCATGGTCATCTCGGAGAGGTTTTCCAGGAAAGACAGACCGAACAACGGCGGTTTGCCGTCTACCGGGGTTGCCTTGGCTGGAACGTTATCAACGGCTGCTTCTGCCATGACTCAATAGTTTCCTTAGACCGGCATCTGCATGATGTCTTGATAGGCTTGAACCAGCTTGTTGCGTACCTGGGTCAACGCCTGAAACGAGACACTGGCTTTCTGCGAAGAGATCATTACGTCCGTCAGGTCGACGCCACTTTTGCCAATCTCGAAAGCACTGGCCAACTGGTTCGAAGCCTGCTGGGTATCGTTCACTTTATTGACGGCCTGACCGAGCATGTCGGAAAAGCTGCTGCCGGCCACTTGGGGCACCGCGACCGATTTAGGCTGGGCCATGGCGTCCATCTGCATGGAGCGCATGTCCAGCATCAACCGATTAAATTCAATACCTTGGCTCATGATCTATTCTCTCTGGCGGCCCGCATTTTTTTGACACTTACTCAGCGGGTACGTAGGTAGTAGCAACAAGGGTGCCAGCTCCGAGGCTGTCGGAAACAAATGCGCGCGCGGATCCTTCCAGGCTCCTGTGGGAGCGAGCCTGCTCGGGATAGCGGTGTGTCAGCCGGCGCCCGCGTCGCGAGGACCATTGTCTTCGCGAGCAGGCTCGCTCCCACAGGGTTTGTTTAATGGTTTAACTGGCGAAGAGATAAGCCTCTACATCCATCCCGGCATCACGCATCTGCGCCAGTTTGTAGCGCAGGGTCCGCGGGCTGATACCGAGGCGTTCAGCCGCCTCCTTGCGTCGGCCGCGTTCGGCGCGCAGGGTGTCGATGATCATCTGGAATTCGCGACGGCGCAGGTCATCTTCCAGGGCGCCGGCGGTTTCCCCCATCACTTCCCCGGGAGGAATCTGCGCCGGGGCGGACTGCAACACCGGCAAAGGCGCGCAGGCCACCGGCCCGGCCAGGCAGAAATCTTCCGGCTGGATCAAGCCGCCCTGCTGCAGGATCAGCGCCCGCTGGATAGCGTTGTCCAGTTCCCGGACATTGCCCGGCCAGGGATAGGCGATCAGGCAGGCCTGCGCCTCGGCGGACAACCGCGCCGCCGCGTGCTTCATTTTATTGACGTGTTTGGCCAGCAGGCGCTCGGCCAGCGGCAGGATATCGGCGGTGCGCTCACGAAGTGGACGCCAGGCCAGCGGGAAAACCGACAGCCGGTAATAAAGGTCTTCACGAAAGCGCCCCGCCGCCACTTCCCCGGCCAAGTCGCGGTTGGTCGTCGCCACTACGCGAATGTCCAGGCTGATGGGCTTGCGCGCGCCGACCCGCTCCACCTCCCGCTCCTGCAGTACGCGCAGCAGCTTGGCTTGCAGGCCCAGCGGCATCTCGGAAATTTCATCCAGCAGAATGGTGCCGCCATCAGCCTGCTCGAACTTGCCAGGCTGGGCCGCGATGGCGCCGGTAAACGAACCTTTCTCGTGGCCGAACAGCGTCGCCTCGAGCATGTTGTCGGGAATCGCCGCGCAGTTGATGGCAATGAACGGTTCGCTGGCGCGCCGGGATTGCTGATGGATATACCGGGCCAGGACTTCCTTGCCTGTGCCGGACTCGCCGGAAATCAACACGGTTGAATCGCTGCGGGCCACCCGTGCGGCCAACTCCAGCAACTGCGCACTGGCCGGCTCGATGGCCACCGGCCCCTCGCCCTCGACAGCAGGGCTACCCAAGGCGTGGCGAGCCACCAGGTCCAACAGGGCCTTGGGCTCGAACGGCTTGACCAGATAATCCGCCGCCCCTTGGCGCATGGCATCCACCGCCCGCTCGACGGCGCCGTGGGCGGTCATCAACAGGACTGGCAGTTGCGGCTGGCGTGCGCGCAGCAGGCCGAGCAACTGGTGGCCGTCCATGCCCGGCATGTTGACGTCGCTGACAACCAGGCTGAATGGCTCACGGGCGACCGCAAGCAATGCCTCTTCCGCCGAACCGACAGCGGCATAATCATGCCCGGCCAACAGCAGCGTATCGGCGAGTGCTTCGCGTAGCGCGCGATCATCTTCAACCAGTAAAACCTTGGTCGCCATTTGCTCACTCCACCCCTGGCGCGCTGGAAAACAGCGGCAAGCACACCGTCGCGCACGTGCCGCGCCCCAGCCGCGAGCGCAGCTGCAATTCGCCCTGATGGGCACGCGCCACGGCCTTGACCACGGTCAGGCCCAGGCCGGTTCCAGTGGTCTTGGTGGTAAAAAATGGCTCGCCCAGACGTGCCAGCACGGACGGCTCGATACCGCTGCCGCTGTCGCTGACACACAGGCGCAGGGTGTTGTCGCGGGTATACAGGTGCACTTTCAGACGGACATCAACGTCACTGGCCTGAATCGCGTTTTCAATCAGATTTAATACCGCGCCCACCAGCGTGTCACGGTTGCACAGCACCTCGCCCGCATGACTGTCGCACTGCCAGCGGATCGACACGCCCTGCACATGGGTCAGTGCTGCGGCCTGCAAAGACTGCAGCAGCACCTTGGGCGCGACGCGGTCGGTCAGCGGCAACTCGCCACGGGCGAACACCAGCATGTCACGCACTTGGTGTTCCAGCTCATGCAAGCGCTCCTTCAAGCGGCCGGCAAAGCGCTGCTGGGTTTCCATCGGCAGTTGCTGCTCGGTCAGGTGGCTGGCGTACAACAAGGCAGCGGACAGCGGCGTACGGATCTGATGGGCCAGCGACGCGACCATCCGCCCAAGGGAAGACAGACGCTCGTGGCGGGCCAATTGGTCCTGCAAGTGACGGGTTTCGGTCAGGTCGTTGAGCAGCACCAACTGTCCGGGCTCGGCGTCCAGCGAACGGGTCGAAATGGACAACCGTCGACCATCCTTCAGGGAAACTTCGTGGCCGTCGTCATCGCGGGGCGCGAAGCAGCGAGCGATGACGTGCCGCCAGAGCTGGCCTTCCAGAGGCAGGCCAAGCAGCTCGCACGCCGCCGGGTTGGCTTCGCGCACAAAGCCATGGGCATCGATGACAATGACGCCGCCGGGCAGGAGGTCGAGCAGGTTCTGCAGCCGGTTGGCCAGGCGTTCTTTTTCCGCCAGCTCCTGCATGCGTTGGGCACTGACCACCGCCAGCTCACCCTTGAGCTCGGTAACCCGCGCTTCAAGCAGGCTGTAGGAGTCGGTCAACTGGCTGGACATCTGGCTGAACAGCGAAAACGCCTGTTCAAGTCCAAGCCGGCCAGCCTGTTCGGCGGACGGCATATGTCCCGGCTCGGGGACAGAAGACATCAGGGCGGCTTGGGTCATCGTGCTCTCTCGCTTGGCTGACCGTCAGTTAAACGGAACGTTGCGAGAGCTGTAGCAATACCCGTGCCGAAAAAAAACCGCCTGAAAATCAGGCGGTTGCAAAACAGGCGTCAATCATCCGCCTGTTCATCTCCTTCGCGACGACTCATGCCGTACTTGCGCATCTTTTCCACCAGGGTGGTTCGACGAATGCGCAAGCGCTCTGCCGCGCGGGCGACGATGCCGTTGGCGTCGTCCAGAGCCTGCTGGATAAGGCCTTGCTCCAGGCCGCCCAGATAGTCCTTGAGGTCCAGGCCTTCCGGCGGCAGCAAGGCATTGGTGGTGAAATCCGGCGTATGGCCGTTGATCGCCACCCGCTCTTCCAGGTCGCTGCGCAGGCTGTCGACCATTTGCTCGTCTTCGTCATCGACGTAGCGGAATTTCTTCGGCAGCTCATTCACGCCGATCACACCGTAGGGGTGCATGATCGCCATGCGCTCCACCAGGTTGGCCAGCTCGCGGACGTTGCCCGGCCAGCCGTGACGGCAGAGGGACATGATCGCCGCCGAGTTGAAGCGGATCGAACCACGCTTCTCATGCTCCATGCGCGAGATCAGCTCGTTCATCAACAGCGGGATGTCTTCGACCCGCTCGCGCAGCGGCGCCATTTCGATCGGGAATACATTGAGACGGTAATAAAGGTCTTCGCGGAAGCTGCCGACCTCAATCATGGTCTCGAGGTTCTTGTGGGTCGCGGCGATGATCCGCACATCGACGCTCTGGGTCTTGTTGCTGCCCACGCGCTCGAAGGTGCGCTCCTGCAAGACGCGCAGCAGCTTGACCTGCATCGGCAGCGGCATGTCGCCGATTTCATCGAGGAACAGCGTGCCGCCGTTGGCCAACTCGAAACGTCCGGCGCGGCTGGTGATTGCGCCGGTGAAGGCGCCCTTCTCGTGGCCGAACAATTCGCTTTCGAGCAGCTCGGCGGGAATCGCCCCGCAGTTGACCGGCACGAAGGGCGCTTCGCGGCGCTTGGAATGGTAATGCAGGTTGCGCGCGACCACTTCCTTGCCGGTACCGGATTCGCCCAGGATCAGCACGCTGGCGTCGGTGTCGGCCACCTGCTGCATCATCTGGCGCACGTGCTGGATGGCACGGCTGGTGCCGACGAGGCTGCGGAAAAGGTTGGGTTCGCGGTGCCGGCCGCGCTCACGCGCCTGGTCGTACATTTCGCGATAAACCTGGGCGCGGTGCAGCGAATCGAGCAATTTGCTGTAGCTCGGCGGCATTTCCAGGGTGGAAAGTACCCGGCGGCGCTGGTCTTCCGGCAGGTCGAGGGAAGAATTTTCGCCCATCAGCAAAACTGGAAGGAACTCATCCCAGGTCGAGAGTGTCTTTAGCAAGCCCAAAAGCGAAGCGGGAGCATTTACCGTCCCGATAAGGACGCAAATGACTTCACGACTGGACGACAGAGAGCCGACAGCCTGCTGCCAATCATGGCTACCGCAGGGCAAATTTTCTTCGCCAAGAAAATTCAGGATCACCGCCAGATCGCGGCGGCGGACGCTATCGTCATCGATCAGGAGAATTTTGGTTTCACGCCACATGCAATAGCAACTTCCCTAGTCAACTCAGTGCCCGGATTTGGGGGCAAGCTAGACGCTTGCAGACTTGTCATGCCTGTAGACGCCTGAAATCTGTAAACAGCCACTAGTTAAGTCAAAAAATCGTGCACAGTCAAATTTATGGCGCACTTTGTTCGGTATTAACTGAAAATTAAATCAGCCGAACAAGTGATAAACCTTCGCCGCGTTCTGCGCCTGATGAATCTGCGACATTTCGCTCACGATTGCCTGGCGCTCGCCTGTTGCCGCTTCCAGCAGTTGGCGATAAACCCCCAGCAGTTCTTCCAGATTATTACGCAACGCCGCCTCGTCCACCTCAGACTCGCTCAAGACGTCCTCCATGCAGGAACGGCACGCCAGGTCCAGTTGACCAATGGCTTCCCAATTACGCTCAGCCAAGGCGCCAACCAGGGCATCACGGGTTTGTTCGATTCGCTGCAGGACAAGACTCATGGGAGCGCTCCTTAGAATTGCGGACCAGGCGTGGCGATGGCATCCCAGCCTTCCTTGACCGTGCGAAGCAGATCGGCGACTTCGTCGAGGATCTTCGGATCGGTCTTGGCGTTGGCTTCGGCCAGGCGTTTCATCATGTAGGTGTAGAGCGCATCCAGCTCGGCGACCGACTCGGCCTGGTTTTCCAGATCCAGGCCTTCACGCAGACCGCCGACGATGCCGATGGCCTTGCCGATCAGAATGCCTTTGTTTGGAATATCCTTGCGCTCCATCGCGCCTCTGGCTTGGGCGATACGGTCCAGCCCGCCTTCCATGAGCATTTGCACAAGGCGATGGGGACTTGCTTCGGAGGTTTGCGCCTGGGCGCCAATCTTCTGGTATTGGCGAAGGGCTAACATCGGATTCATGTTCTACCTCATCAAAAAAACTTCGGTTCGTATAAACAGCGTATCGACGCTGCGTCAGAAAACTTTAGGTCGGAAAAGCCGAAAGCCCGGAACGTAGTCAACACGTTGCCGGGCTTTATGCATCGGTCGACAATCAGCTGTTTTTCTGCTGTGCCGTCATCGCTTCGAACATGGAGGTGATGTTGTTGGCGGTGGCTTTCAACTTGCCAACCAGGGTGTCCATGTCGTTGTACTTTTTAGTCAGTACCGCGGTAAGGGTTTCGATGCGACGGTCCAGGGCCAACTGCTCTTCGCTCAGTTTCGCCTTGAGAAGATCCAGGTTCTTGGAGCGAGTGGTCAGGATGGCCTCTGAGCCTCCAACACCACCAGCACCAGTCTTGCCTTCAGTGTACGGCTTGATGGCATTATCCATGCGCTCAAGCAGACCATTTTCACCAGCGAACAGCGTCTGGACTTCCCCACCCAATTGCTTGTCATTGAGTGCCGCAGTAAATTTCCCACTGTCGAAATCCAGAGCGCCAGTCGTCTGGTTGGTGGTGATCCCCAACTGAGAAAGAACGGTCAGCTTGTCGCCTGAACCGGCCTCAGACAAAGGCGTGCGAATGGCCGCCAACAGCGAGCGAGGCAACGAGTCGCCCGTCAATGCCGCAGGGACCGAATTCCCCTCGGCGTCTACCGATGGCTTAGTCAGGGAGGTCACAGCCTTCGCAACGGCATTATAGGCATCGACGAACTTCTGGATCGAAGCCTTCAGACCGTCAGTATTAGTAGCGACGGTAACGGTTGTCGGGCCTGTGCCCGCAACGAGTAGCGTCATGCTCAAGCCCGAGACCACGTTGTCCAGCTTATTGGTTGCGCTGGTCATTTCCAGGCCGTCAACTTTGAAAATGGCGTCCTTGGCAAATCCCAGCGAACCTGAAGAAGCCGCAGTGGGTGGCGAAGCCATCGCTACGGAGCCATCAGCGGCAAGACTGGCAATGCCACTAAGGGAAATATCGTTACCCGCACCGGTTTTAGTCGAGCCCACTACCAGGCGTGAACCGAAGCCGTCGGTCACGATGTTGGCGGTCAGTCCGCTGGAGGAATACTTACTATTAATGGCGTCCCGGACCGACTGCAACGTCGAATCTGCCGGGATATCAAGAGCATAATCCGTGCCCCCCTGACTAATAGTCAGCGTACCGCTCGCCACTGCGCTAGAAGCTCCACCGGCGAAAGCAGCCGTCGCAACTTTTGAAGAAGTTGCCAGTTGAGCGACGTCTACCGTGTAGATACCAGCTACTGCGGAGTTGCCCGCCGTCACCGTCAATGCACTGGTGTTGGCGGAAGTGGCGGCGACGCCGGTAAATTGGGGAGTGGTCGTGCTGCCTAAGGCCTTCAGCGTGGACTGAAAGGTAGCCAATAAGGCTCTCAGGGTGCCAATCCCGGAAATATTGGAGGCATTGGTCTTGGTTGCCCGGTCAATCTGGCCTTGCTTGGCCGCTTTGTCAGAATCCACCAGTGCCTTGACGATTGCACCGGTATCAAGGCCTGAGCCTAGACCCAGTCCCGGAAGAATTGGACTTGCCATTGTGATACTCCCTTCAGTGTGTCGCCGGCCTTTTGGCCAATACAACGCCCAAAAGAATAGAGCAACAAAATTCGTGCCAGCTGTCAGGCTTCAGCGCTGAACAACAAGCTGTTTGCATCATTTAAGCTGTGGGCCAGTTTCAGAACTTCTTCGTTCGGGATCTGACGAATCACTTCACCGGAACCACTGGCAATCACCTTGACGACTACCTTGCCAGAAGGCTCATCGATAGAGAACTCCAGGTTACGCTTGACCGACTGGACGAACTTCTCGATTTCCTGGACGGCTTTCTTCAGTTTGTCCTGCTCGGCGGCAGCGTCTTTCGGAGTTTCCCTCACCGGTGTCAAAATAGCCACGTCAGCCTGAGGCTTCTCCACTGGCTTGTCGACCACTGTAGGCGCCGGCTTCGCCGCTGGATAAGACAAGTTCAGCTTCACGCTCATATCCATGTCCATCACCTCTTGAACGGAAAAAGCGAGAGAGCACGCAAGCGCACTCCCCCGCTAAAACTCATCCGGCTATTACTGAAGCAGCTTCAGCACAGCGGATGGCAGTTGGTTGGCCTGGGCCAGAACCGAAGTGGAAGCCTGTTGCAGAGTCTGCTGCTTGGTCAGCTGGGCAGTTTCAGCAGCGAAGTCGGTGTCTTGTACGCGACCCAGTGCAGCAGCGGCGTTTTCGTTGATGTTCTGCAGGTTGGAGATGGTGCTGGTCAGACGGTTCTGGGCAGCACCGAGGTCCGCACGACTGGCGTTGATGGTCGCCAAAGCAGCGTCGATCGCGTCGATTGCAGCAGAGGTGTTGGTTTCAGCTTCGGCGCTGTCGGCAGCACTGATCGCGATGGCACCAGAGTCAACGCTCAGGGTAGCAGCGTCAAAGCTGTCGCTCAGGGTCAGAGTGATCTGGTTGGTGGCACCGGTGTTGGAACCGACCTGGAAGGTCATGGTGCCAGCGGAACCGTCGATCAGGTTCTTGCCGTTCAGGTTGGTCGAATCAGCGATACGAGTCAGCTCGTCGGACATCTGAGCAAATTCTTTGTTCAGAGCATCACGGTCAGCTGTACCGTTGTTGTCGTTTCGTGCCTGTACGGCCAGTTCACGCATACGCTGCAGAATGTTGGTGGATTCCTGCAGAGCGCCTTCAGCGGTCTGAGCGATGGAGATACCATCGTTGGCGTTCTTGATCGCAACAGTCTGACCGCGGATTTGCGAAGTCATACGAGTGGAGATTTGCAGGCCGGCGGCGTCGTCTTTGGCGCTGTTGATTTTCAGGCCGGACGACAGACGGGTCATCGAAGTGGACAGAGCATCGGAAGCCTTGTTCAGGTTCTTCTGAACGTTCAACGATGTGACGTTAGTGTTTACTGTTAAAGCCATGACGAATTCCTCGTTGGTTGGGTACTGCGGCTTCCGGCCCTGGCAACCGCCGGGTGTGGCCTAGAGAACCTTCGTAATAGTTATCGTCGTAATTGGAACTTGCTTTAGCAGAATTTTCAAAAATTTTGCCATCAGGGTGCCACCCCTCATAAATCAAGGACTTGGCTGCGGCTGGAGGGTGGAAAAATGACGTCAGGGAAACGCCGGTGACGGAGCCGAAGGCGGAGGACAGTGTTGAGTGGCGCGAAAGAGGTTATTTCGGCCGACCGGCGGTCAACAGTTGGGCCCATTCATACTCAAGATAATCGGCCAACGAAATCCAGTTCTGCGCCTGCTGATCAACCAGCATCAAGGCAAGCAGCCTGTTCCACGACGCAGGGACGTCGCCTGGCATCAATTCGACTAAAGGCTGCACCGATTCGATCAGCGCGACCATCGCCAGCCCCGCCTCGACATCTCGTCCAAGGCGAAACAGACGCGCGCACTCACGGGCATCATCGATCACTACTTGAAGCTCGGTCATTGCACATATTCCGGATCAAAATCGGTGCCCACAATCAACGCTCCGTCTCGACTGCTGTTATAGAACCGCACCTGGGGATGCCTGGCGATAAAACGCTCCAGCTCACAGAGGTAGCTGCGGAAGTTGAGCTGGGTCTTGACTCGTTGGCCATGCCCATCAAGCACCCAGTGCCTGGACGCCTTTAACTGCGGCCCCAAGTCGCCATCGCCCCATCCTGCATGGGTCTTGTCATTGGGAAAGGCAAAATCAGCACCAAAAAGCGTGATGTGCGCAGCGCCCATTTGCACCGCCAAGTCGACCGCCGGATGAATCACGCTTCCGCCTACATGGAGTTCGGCCCGGTGCAGTTGCTCACGCATCTGGCGATAGACCGGGCTGGAGGAGTAAGCGACGTAGCGAGGCCCTTGCCACGCCTCAATCACCAATGGGTCGGCCATCGGCAGATAGACCAGCGCGATGCCGTCAGTGTTTTCAGAGGGAAGATGACGCGCCGAGATACGCTGGTCGATGCTGACCACGATGTCGGGACGAATGCCGTGACTGATCAACGGCCGGTATGCCGTATCGACACAAATCAACAATGGTCGCTCGGCTTGCTCGCTAAGGTGGCGCAGTCTTTCGAAATGCTGCTCAAGGCTGGGGCCGGTGGCCACGACAAGCGCCTTACGGCCCTTGAATGCGCCGAACAGCTCGACGACATCCCGATCCTCGCTCGCGAGACTGAAGGTCGATTGCAGGCGTTCAACAATCTCAGGGGACTGTGGATCGAACTCACGATTAGTGAAAGCCAGATGGATCTCACTGATCAATCGATCACGAATCTTGGCATTGTAATCGTCGGCCAGCACCAGCTCGGCGGGCAGTGCAAAAAATGGCAACTGGATTTCCGCCAAGTCACCGGCATGAAGCAATACCACTCTCGGGTCGCACAGCCACGGTGATTGATCCAGCACCTGCAACACCAGGGCAAACACCGAACCGTTGAGAATATGCACGCACAACCTTTCGAGCCCTGCTCGCCCCAGCAAGCGGTTCTGCAGATCGCCCAGCCCGGTGCCATAGACATGCACCACGGGAGCGTCCAGCGGGAGACTGGCGGCTTGCAGGTCGGCCTCGGCAAGACGGTCATGTCGACTGGTCAGTTGAATGCCATTAACACTCAGTGTCGACCCAAGACCTTCTACAAGATCAGCCTGCAATTCACTGACATCCTCAAGCAACAGACGCTCGGCCAAGGCCGGCCAACGATGCTGAATGATCTGAAGATTGCGCTCGAAGAACTCGCTCATGGTGTCTCGCTTTCGCGTCAGGCAAAAAAATAGCGTTCAAGGTTACACCTTGGACGCTATTTTTGTGCCCGGGTTTTATTGGCTCACGGGCGATAGATGATCGCCGAGCCCCATGACAGACCTACGCCGAAGCCACTCAACGCCACACGCTTCCAGTCGGAGTTGAGCACGTGTCTCTCCAGCAGCAGTGGAATGCTCGACGACACGGTGTTGCCGGTCTCGACCATGTCCTTGATGAACTTTTCCGGCTCGCCCTCGAAACGTCGCGCCACGGCATCGACAATTGCCGCACTGCCCTGATGGATGCAGAACGCATCGATGTCGCTGGCTTGAAGGTTAGAGTCGGCGAGCAACTCATGCAAATGGGCCGGAACCTTGAGCAAGGCGAAGTTGAAGACTTGGCGGCCGTTCATGAAGAATACGCCGTCGCTGACCTTCAGGTGCGGGGCGCCAGAGCCGTCAGTGCCAAACTTGGCCTTGCCCAGTTGCCACGGGGCGTCTTCCCCCATCCAGGTGGCGGTAGCCGCGTCGCCAAACAGCATCGTCGTATTGCGGTCTTCTGGATCGACGATTTTCGAATACGGATCAGCCGTCACCAACAGGCCGTTCTTCAGGCCAGCGGCCTCCATGAAGCCCTTGATGGCATAGATGCCATAGACATAACCCGAGCAGCCCAGGGAAATATCGAACGCCGCCACGGTGGTAGGCAAGCCGAGCTTGTCCTGGACGATGGCTGCCGTGTGAGGCAAGCCTTCTTCATCGCCATTCTGTGTAACGACGATCAGCACGTCGACGGATTCGCGTTTCAGGCCGGGATTGTTGGCAAACAGCGCGTTGACCGCTTCGACACACAGGTCCGAGGTTTCCTGCCCGTCATCCTTGCGAGGCAAGAAGGCCGAGCCAATCTTGCCAAGGATGAATTCTTCATCCTTTTCAAATTTTGCACCTTGTGCGTAATTGTCCACGCCGGCTACAGGAACGTAGCTCGCAATGCTTTTTATGCCAATCATTACGGCTTCCCAATCAAAAACAGCCCAATACCACCGCTCGCAAGGAATCGAGGGGCGCCGACAAATGGGAAGTGTAAAGGGCTATCACTGGGCCTGATAAGGGCCAGGCGCCATCTTCCCGGTCAATACAATACAGTGAAGATGCGCGTTATGACTCGTAGGTCACGCCAATTTTCCGAATAAGGTCTTTTTTGAAAGGGCTATTCAACCAGCGACCAGGCCAATGGAGTGCCGCGTTTGATGGCTTTACGAGCACAACGGCCCATCACAGAGTCGGCGTACTTGGGAGGCAGCCCCAGGCCTGGGCGAATAGCCCGGACGTTATGTGGTGTAAACGCATCACCAGGGCTCATGTCTTGCGTCACATACAGAGAACGTCGATAGACCAGCGACTTGCGCTCAGCCTCGGTCACGCCATAGTGCACCTGTCCCATGGCTTGCCAGGCACGCTCGGTTTCAATCACCAGCGCTGCCAGCTCCGCAGGTTCAAGGGAGAAACTGGCGTCCACCCCACCCGCCGCGCGGTCGAGAGTGAAGTGTTTTTCTACCACGGTTGCCCCTAACGCCACAGCGGCGACAGACACGCCAACCCCCATTGAGTGGTCCGATAACCCCACCTCACAGCCGAATAATTCCCGCAGATGAGGGATAGTGCGCACATTGCTGTTGGCCGGGGTGGCCGGATAGGTGCTGGTGCACTTGAGCAATACCAGATCCTTGCAACCGGCCTCTCGGGCCGCCCGTACAGTTTCGTCGAGTTCAGCAACGCTCGCCATGCCGGTGGAAATAATCAACGGCTTGCCGGTGGCGGCGACTCGCCGGATCAGCGGTAGATCCGTGTTTTCAAAACTGGCGATCTTATAGGCGGGCACGTCCAGGCTTTCGAGAAAATCCACGGCGGTCTCGTCGAACGGCGTCGAGAACGCGAGCATGCCCAGCGCCTTGGCCCGGGCGAAAATCGGAGCGTGCCATTCCCAGGGCGTATGGGCCTTATCGTACAAGTCATAGAGCGATGTACCCGCCCAAAGGCTGCTGGGGTCCTTGATGAAGAATTCCCCTTCGCTCAGATCCAGCGTCATGGTATCGGCAGTGTAGGTCTGCAGCTTCAAAGCGTGAGCGCCGGCATGGGCGGCGGCTTCGACGATCTGCAAGGCCACTTCCAGCGATTGGTTATGGTTGCCGCTCATCTCGGCAATGATGAAAGGCGGCGCGTCAGCCCCGATACTGCGCTGACCGATCTTGAAACTACTCATGAGGATGATCCTTCAATACGCGCGTGAACACGCATGTGCCTTGACTGAAACCGGCTTGGCGGAACAGGTCCAAAGACGCCTGGTTAGCGGGCAGAACCTGAGCGGTAAAGCGGCTCAATTGCGGCCAGTGGACGGTAGCAAACGCCTCACCATGGGCCAGCAATGCCCTGCCCCACCCCAGCCCCAGGCGATTCTCGAACAAATAAATCGATACCAGCGCTTCGCTGCCTTGCAGGTCGTAACGCAATGCGCCGACAGGTCCGTCGAACGCATCGCCAACCAGCAATAAACGCTGTGGATTGACCAGGCTGCCTTGCAGCCATTGGCAATGGCGATCCCAGTCGACGGGTGAACGATCCAGCGATACACGGCGCACGGCGTCGGCATTACGCCCCTCGAAAAGCAGACGAGCGTCAGCTTGCGTGGCCGGACGGACCCGTAACATGGCGCCGGCCAACGCAACGGCGACGCGTGACACGCCCAAGCCGTCGACCAGTCGCCGGGAGTGCTGTGCCAGGCTCTGACGCAACCCGTGGTTATCCACGACGAAACCGATGGCCTGGCGCAACTGTTCAACCGTAACCTTATCTCTGGGCCCGAGGTAGACATGGGCTCCAAACGACGCCATTGCATCGCTGTTGGCCTGCTGATTGTTCGATACCGCGATACAAATCGTGGGCAACCCCATGGCGGCCCGCTCCCAACTGGTTCCACCACCGGCACCAATGAACAGATCGGCCTCCAGCATGAGCCGATGAAAATGACTGACGAAACTGTGCAATCGCCAATGGGGACGACTCGCCGCCATCCGTTGCATGCAAGCCCATGCCGGGTTGTCCACACCGGCAACAAAATCCACTTCCAGTCCAGGGTAATCCGCCAGCGCCAGCATTGCGTGATAAGTCTGCATCGCCGCATCAAAACCGCCGAAATTGACGAGCACGCGCCTGACCTTCGGTTTTATCTCGATCGCCCCGCAACGAAACTCATCGCGCAACAACGCGTAACGCGGTCCCAGCAGCGTACGGCAATGCTTGGGCAGCAACCCTTCATACGCAGCTTGGGTACCGGACAGATTCTGATTAAGCAGGAGGTCGACGCTATAAGTCCGGGTCGCCAGGTCATCCACCGCCATGATCCTTGGCGCAAAGCGCCGGGCAGCGGTCTGCCAATGATGATCCAGGCCATAGTGGTCAACGATGATCCAGTCGAAACCGGGCCGATCGGCCAGCGCTTGCTCCAACGCTTCGATATCTGCCTGCCAGGGTAACAACGACTCGATGGCCTGTTGCGGATCTTCGCCAGGATAAAAGTCTGGCAGGGAGAACGTCTCAAAGCCCTCGGCCTCCAAGGCGTGCAGACGATGTCCGATGAGCAACCGACAGGCGAACGCGACGTGCGCGCCCTGCCCGCGCAGGACTCGCGCCAAGGTCAGGCAACGGGCGATGTGCCCACTGCCGATGCTGGGTGAAGCGTCGGCGCGGATCAGCACTCTCATTGCAATTCACCGCCTGCTTTCAAAGCGGCGTAGAGATACTCGGCGCGCGTCCAGTCTTCGGCGGTATCGATGTCTTGCACCAGATGGCGAGGCAGCACCACCGGCAGGCTTTTGGAAGAAAACAACGTATCGCCACGCAACCAAGCCTCCCGGCGCCCCCAATAGAATTGGCCAGCATCCTGAAAAGCTTCGGCCAGGTCCTGGGAGCGGGTGTCGCGAAATTGCGGGTACAGAGGCGTCAACGCGCCCTGTTCGTCCAGTGTCAACGCGCGTTGCACCGGAAAGCCAAAACCGGTCACAGAAAACGCGAACGACTTCTCGGGATGCTCGCGCAGTAAGTCAAAACCTTCACGTAGAAACCGCGGTTGCAACAAGGGGGCGGTGGCATAAATGCAACAGACAAAGTCGAACGAACGCGCACGTAATTCATTCAGGGCATGGACAATCACCGTCGCCGTTCCGGTGAAATCATCCGCTAACGCTGCCGGTCGCAGGAATGGCACCTGCGCACCGTGAGTCTTGGCCAATTCGGCAATTTCTTCGTCATCGGTGCTGACAATCACTTCGTTGAACAATCCCGACGCCAGCGCCGTACGGATTGAGCGGACAATCATCGGCACGCCATCGAACGGCTTCAGGTTCTTGCGAGGAATACGCTTGCTACCGCCACGGGCGGGAATGATCGCGATTGCGCTCACGCGTCGTTACTCCTCAAGCAAACGTTGCAGTTGCCCAACCACATAGTCCTGCTGTTCGTCGCTGAGGGAAGGAAACATCGGTAGGCTGATGGCCTCGGCGTAATAACGTTCAGCCTGTGGATAATCACCTTGGGCAAATCCCAGATCGCGGTAATACGGTTGCAAATGGACCGGTATGTAGTGCAGGTTCACACCGATCCCGGCCGCGCGCAAGCCTTCGAAAACCTGACGATGACTGAGGGAAATCTCATCAAGTCGCAAGCGCACCACATACAAATGCCAGGCCGATTCGGCGTCGGCTTGCAAGCCGGGCAAGGTCAGCGGCGAACCACCCAGCAACTGATTATAGCGCGCCGCCAAACCACGACGCCGGGCGACAAACCCTTCGAGCTTATCCAACTGGGAAAGCCCCAGGGCAGCTTGAAGATCCGTCATGCGGTAATTGAAACCCAGCTCCACCTGCTGGTAGTACCAAGGCCCATGGCTGGGTTCGGTCATCTGCCCGGCTTCACGGGTCATCCCATGGCTGCGCAGACGTTGCAGGCGCTGCGCCAGCTCCGGGCGATTGGTCAGGACCATTCCGCCTTCAGCGCTGGTAATGATTTTCACCGGATGGAAACTGAACACCGTCATGTCCGCGAATTCGCCACACCCCACTGGCCTGTCGGCATAAGACGCGCCCACGGCATGAGAGGCGTCCTCAATGACCGTGAAGCCGTATCGCTCGGACAGGCGAGAGATCTCACGCATATCACAGCTTTGCCCGGAGAAGGCTACCGCCACCAAAACTTTTGGCAGGGTCCCGTCACACTCGGCCCTGTCGAGTTTTATGGCCAAGGCAACGGCATCGAGATTCCAGGTCAGCGGATCGATATCGACGAAATCCACCTGTGCGCCGCAATAACGGCCGCAATTGGCTGAGGCCAGAAAGGTGTTTGGCGTGGTCCACAAGCGATCCCCAGGCCCAAGCCCCGCCGCCAGGCAAGCGATATGCAGCGCGGCGGTCGCGTTGCACACCGCCACGGCATGGCCGGCCTGGCAGCGGCGGGCCATGGCCTGTTCAAAGCGCTCGATCGCAGGCCCTTGCGTCAGCCAATCGGACTGCAACACGGCGACGACGGCATCGATGTCAGCTTGATCGAGGCTTTGCCGACCGTAGGGAATCATACCGACAGCCGAGCGTGCAGATCGGCGATCTGTTCCACCGACAAAAAGTGAGGATTGGTGTCAGAACGATACTCGAAGTCCTCCGCGACGGGAGTGCCTCGTTCGCCCAGGTTGTCCATAGCGAAATTCACATCCACGTTGGTGAAGCGAATCGACGGCTGGATTGTGTAATGGTCTGTGAACTCGATCGTCATGCGCGCGTCGTCCAGCGGTACCATCAGTTCATGAAGCTTTTCGCCGGGCCTGATGCCGACTTTTCTATGAGGCAGATGTCCAGCCATGCCCGACGCCAAATCGACGATGCGAATCGATGGAATCTTCGGCACGAACACTTCGCCGCCGTGCATGCGCGCGAAGCTGTCCAGCACGAATTGCACACCGTGATCGAGGGTGATCCAGAAGCGAGTCATACGTTCATCGGTAATTGGCAGCTCCGTCGCGCCCTCAGCGATGAGCTTGCTGAAGAACGGCACCACCGAGCCCCGGGAGCCGGCAACATTGCCATAGCGCACGACGGCGAACCGGGTTTGCTGTTCGCCCGCGATATTGTTGGCCGCCACGAACAATTTGTCCGACAGCAACTTGGTCGCGCCGTACAGGTTGATTGGGCTGGCCGCTTTGTCGGTGGACAGCGCAACGACTTTTTTCACACCGTTATCGATCGCCGCTGCGATGATATTTTCTGCACCATTGACGTTGGTGCGAATGCATTCGGTAGGATTGTATTCCGCCGCCGGCACCTGTTTGAGGGCCGCCGCATGCACCACGTAATCGATGCCACGCATGGCCTGGCGCAGACGATCTGCATCGCGCACGTCTCCCAGGAAATAACGCATGCACGGGGCGTTGAAGGTTTGTTGCATCTCGTACTGCTTGAGTTCATCGCGGGAAAACACCACCACGCGCTTGGGCTGGTATTGCTCCAGCAACCGGCGGATGAAATTGCGCCCGAACGAGCCGGTGCCGCCTGAGATGAAGATCGATTTACCGTTGAACATACCTTGAGTCCTTTGCCTGATAACCAGACCTATGCGAGCAATCTTGCCCAATCCACTGCCGCAGCGGTGCCCAGCGCAAAGCCGGTACCGGTCAAGGCCAGGTTCGGGTTACGGGCCGCGTCATGGTTGAAGCGCGCCTGCCACTTGTTGCGCAAGACCTTGGTCGCCTCCGGCGCATCGGGGAACGTACCGGAGTGCAGCATTTGGGCCTGGGGAGTCCAGACGGTGAGATACCCCGCATCCGCCGCTTTCAGGCACAGATCGACGTCGGCAAACGCTTCACCGAAATGTTCCTCGTCCAAGCCGCCAACCGCTTCGAACAGATCCTTGCGGATCATCAGGCACGCGCCAGACACCGCCGAGTAGTTCTGTTCCGCTTGATGGCCGTTGAGATAACCCTTGGCGTCCTTGCGCTCGCCAATAAATACCGAGGCCACCTGACCGTCAGGGGCAAGCACCAGGCCGGCCTGGGTGGTGATACCGCGAATGTCCATCTGCTTGCTGCCGACGATTCCCACTTCGGGGCGCTGTGCCTGGTTGAGCAAGCTGTCGAGCCAGTTGGCGTTGATCACTTGTACTTGGGCAGACAGCAACACCAGATACTCGCCTTTGGCTTGGGCGCCCGCCCAGTTGATCAGGGCCGAAGCGCTGAGGCGCCGGTCGCTGCGCAGGATTCGGATCCGGTCGCCCTTGCCTTCCAGGCTGTCGAGCCACTGGGTCAATGCTTCGGACTGGCTATGATTGTCGGCGACCAGAATTTCATGGCGATGATAACGGGTACGCTGCAGCACGCTGACCAGTGCCTGCTGTACCTGTTCGAAGTTATCCCGGCTTTCGAGAATGATCGAGACCAACGGCCGCTCGGCATGCTGGTAATCGATTTGATAGGTCAACGGTAGCGCCGTAGTGACCTGGGCACGATAACCCCGGGCTGCCAAGTGGCGTGTCAGTACCTGACGTTCCTGAGAGTTTTCCTCTTCCACCGGGGCGTTGCAGATCAGCAACGGCTCGGCCAGGTGCGCCAGGCCGGCAAGCCCTGCGTCTTCGATTAAACGCAACAGCAGGTCCAACTCCAGGGCCTGAGTGTATTCAGGAGTGAAACCGCGTGCCTGTACCAATACGTCACGATGAATCAGCCAATGCCGCGCCATCAATGAAGGCACCGATTGCAGGAAATCAAGATTGACGCCGGGGCGGAACACATCGGTGAGACTGCCATCGGCCTTGCGGTGGATTTCGTCCATGGCCACAGCACGCACGCCCTCAGCACCGATCAGCTCGAGGCTGGCACGCAGCAGGCCGCTTTGAGTGAATTGGTCGCCCGCTTCGGCCAGCACCATCCAGTCGGCGGAGGATTGCCCGATGATCTGGTTGACGCGCTCGACATAGTTCGTTGCGCTGACTTTGACGAAATGCACGGTGTCGCGCACGGTCGTGGTCGCCGGCACGTCACCGGTGGTGAAGACCACCACGTTGAACGCCTTGCTGTGGCCGTTGACCAGGCTGTCGAAGGTTGCCTGCAGCTTGAACATGTCAGCGCCGAGGTCCAGCAGCAGGATGCAGAACCGCGGGCCGCCCTGATGCTTGGCCAAGTGGGCGGTGATGGATTTCAATTGCTCGGCATCCGGATTGCGCGCCTCAAGCCAACTCAGCAGACGACCGGAGTGCATGTTTTCCAGCAAGCGCCGATCCAGCTGTCCCGGCACCGAATCCAATCGCTCAGCCCAAGCTTGCAATTTTAATGCTTCATCGGGCTCGTCGCTGGTTTTCAGCGATTCGGCCAGGCGCTTGACCACGGTACGGTTGAACGCATACAGGCCTTGGGCTTCCCACAAGCGGCTGCGGATTGTGCGTTCATTGTCGTTAGGTTGCACTCGCATCAGCTCGTGCTGGCGCAGAAGAATACCTTCCAGTTGCTGAAGCTGAAGGCGGCCAGCCGGCATAGCATGCAGCAGGAATTCAAACTGGGTCAGCAGATCGAAGACACGTTGATTGTAAAAAGGCATTTCGACAAATTGCTGCGGGCCAAACGAACGAATCGGTTCGCCCCCCGCCTCCAGCCACGCCGAACGGATAATTTGCGTCCCCTTGAGGGAGCGCCCCTGTTGCAGGCAATCGGCCATGGCCGCAAAACTGTCCAGAGCGATCTGTTTGATGCGCTCCGGAGCCTGCTCGCTAAGCTGGGTTGGCACGGATGCCAGGAACTCGGCGAAATGCTCACGCTCGGCGACACTCTTGGCGTCTTTGTAACTCAACACCGTCAGGACGTTGGTGTTGTGTTCGGAGCCGCCGTAGTTGAGTTCGCGCACGGCGAACGGAATCGGCAGGATCCGTGCCTTGGCACAGGCCAATAGGTAAAAGGTATGGCCGATTTTCCTGCCACTCGAAACTGGTGCCTGGCGGCAGTATGCCGTACCACTGTTGTAGCAGGTCAGTGCGGGTCACGGCGTAGAACGGCGGCAGGAATTGATCCATGAAACGGATCACACGGTCCTCGGCCAATTCGCTGTCGTAGTCCTCGTGCACCTTGCGGTCTCGGCGGAAGTAGCAGACTTCTGTCGCGCAGGACAAATACATGATGCCGTAGCCATGGCAAAGGCCGTAGTCGGGGTTGGCTTCGAGAAACTCCACCGACTCGGTCAAGGCATCATGCAACAGGAAATCGTCATCGGCGGCGAACACCATATAAGGCGTTTTGACCTGGTTGACACCATAGGTCAATTTTTCCTGAAGCCCTTTGTAGGTGAACTGAGGCAAGTGGCGGTAATCGACCGATGGAAAATCCCCGGGCGATTTGATCATCCCGCTCCACCGAGGAATCCAGCACCAGCACCGAGCACGGATAGCTGCTGTAGTAATGCAATGTGCGGCGCAGGAATGCGCTGCGGTTGTGGGAGATGACCACCACGGTGAACCGCTCGTTCAGCGGTGCCACGTTGTTTTGAAGCATATTTCGAACCTGCATATTTCCTAGTCCCCACAACCTGCCAGACGCCAATGACTTGAAACGGATGGATTAACGAACCCGACGCAGATAACCATCCGGTGCAACGGTGATCAGCAGTTTGTTCTGCAGTTGCTGGTCAATTTCGAAGCTGTCGTTTTCTTCGAGGTATTTCCACACTGCGGTTTTAGGGTTGTCGCCCGGCCCCCATGGGCGATCCGGGAAAAAATCCGCCGGCATGTCTTCCACCACCGTGTCCATCACCACGCAGTAGCTGCCCACCGAAACCAGCGGCGCATACAGACGCAGCTCTTCAAGTACATGGTCATGGGTGTGGTTGGAATCGAGTACCAGAATGACTTTCTTGCCTTTGGCCGCTGCACGCACCTGCTCGGCGATAGCCGGATCGATGCTAGAACCTTCGATCATCGAGATGCGTTTGCTCATCGGATGGCTCTCGATGGCTTCGCGATTGTGCGGGCGAATATCCAGGTCGATACCCAGCACTTCGCCGTGGCCTTGCAACTCCAGCAACGAAGCGTAATAGATGATCGAACCGCCGTGGGCGATACCGCATTCAATGATCAGGTCAGGCTTGATCTGCCAGATCAGTTCCTGCATGGCCATCATATCCTGTGGCAGCTGGATGATCGGCCGCCCCATCCATGAAAAATGGTAGCTGTACTTGTGGCGGGCCGATTCGTTGAAAAACGCCTTGGCCAAGCCGACGAGTTTCTGATCTTGGCCTTGACCGGCGATTTCGGTCTGGCATTGGGCTTCGAATGCTTTATGGATAGTGTTGTCGGTCATTTTTCGAATCTCGTGGTTATTGGAACGAAGCGCTGTCAACGGCGTGGTAGACGTAACGCCCACCGGTCATCCGCTTGATCTCTTCGAGGTAATTGGAATTCATGACAAATACATGCGCCCCTTCAGCTAGAGCAGTCATCGCCTCCTCGGGCGAGGAGACCCGCACCCCACTCAACGGCAGGTACCGCCCCTGCTTGGCCGGGTTGATATCCACCACGCAGTCCACTGCAACACCGGCTCGTTGCAGAAAAAGCGAGTAGATCACGCCCTTGGACGACGCCCCCCAGATCGCCGAGCCTTGCTGCGGCGCAGCCTGAACAATCTGCACGGCGTGATCGAGACTGGCGGTGAATTCGGCGGGCAGTTGCAACGCCGGAACGGGCTGATCCGGCTTCAGGCGCAACGTGGCCAGATCAGCAACGATATACAGGTACTGACCGCCGAACAGGTGCCCGGCTTCATGCACCGTGCCAAACATCCGGTGCAGGTCAGCGAGGCGGAAATAGTTGACATGTTCGTAGAACAGGTCGAACCACGCACGATGTTCGAGGATCCAGTCCAGGCACGGCACTTCGATGTAGATCTGTCCGCCCTGGTTGGCCGCCGCGATCTCAGCAAGGAAAGCCACCGGGTCCTGGATATGCTCCAGCACGTGACGCAGCACCACCGCATCGGCCGACAGGCCCAGTTCGCGAGTGAACGGCGCCTTGATCACGCCTGCGTTTGCGCCCTCATAGGCGGGGTCGATACCCGTGATCGTGTAGCCACGCTCCTTGAGCAGTTCCAGAAAATAGCCTTTGCCGCAACCGACCTCGATCAACTCCTGGCCGCTGAAATGCCGGGCGATGATGCCCTCCACGTCAGCAAGATGCTTCTGGAACTGACCGGAATAGGCCTGTTCATTCTGGTAATCGCTGTCATAGCTGAGCTTGTCAGCATCGAACGCCTGATTAAAAACCAACCCGCTCACGTCGTCCTGGACCAACACCATGTCGGCACTCGCCGAGGCTCTGGCCGACTGCTCGTTGGCGAAGGTACGGTTCTGCAGAACCGGAAGGCCGGTGGCCCGGTATAGCTCACGCGTCATGTTCGGCTCCCAACAAAGTATGCAAACGTTCGGCCACACCCCAGAACGCCATGGGTTCGTGAGTCGGATACGGATAATGACCCAGGTTCAGGCGAATGGCCGCGCCACGCTCACGCAACCGTGCTTCTACCAGCGCACGAACCGACACCGGCTCGCCACTTGAGCAATTGACGACACCATTGAATTCGCGCCGCGACAGCAGCCCCGCCAGATAAGCACTCGCTGTTTCGATTGCCAGGTAATCGCGCAACTGCTCGCCGCCCGACATATCGAATACCGGCGCCTGGGCATCAATGGCCCGGTCCAGCGCCGCGAGCAGGCTGGTGGGGTTCTGACCAGCGCCGTGCAGATAGAACAAACGTGCCCACTGCAAGGTGAACGGGTGCTCGCGTTGCAGGTGTTCGAGGAACAGGCGCAAGGTATTTTTTGCCAAACCGTAAGGGTTGGCCGGTTGCGGCGCAGTCTGCTCATCGAGCGGTCCGCTCTGCAGGCCATATTCGAAACAGGTCCCCGTGACCAGCACCTGGCCCACTCCCGCCATGACCGCCGTTTTGATGAACTGATAATCGGCCATCAGGTTATGTTCGAAATGAAACAGTGCCTGGTAATTCGGCAATCCCGGCCACGCCAGATGCGCCAAGGCATCGACATCCTCGACCAATGCAGCAACGTCCAGTTCTTCGGCATGGACATCGGCCGCGACGAATTCAACCCGGTCGAACCAGGGCAATGCCTTGGCAGGCTCCTCCCTGCGCGCAACGGCCCTGACCTGACAACCGCGAGCGAGCAGGGCCGCGACCAGATGACGGCCGACAAACCCGGTGGCGCCAGTCACTAACACCTTCATAGCAGCGTCAGCTCAGGCACCGCGATGACGAATTGCCCGCCCCATTGACGAACCTCAACCAGCTGTTGGCTGACTTCACTCAGCAGGTTCCAGGGCAGGACGACAACGTAGTCGGGTTTCTCTATTGCGATACGCTCAGGCGACACGATAGGAATCCGACTGCCAGGCAAATATTTACCCTGTTTGTGCGGGTTGGCATCCGCCACCCACGCCAGCAGATCAGGCTTGACCCCGGCGTAGTTGAGCAAAGTGTTGCCCTTGGCGGCTGCGCCATACCCGACCACATGCTTGCCATCGGCCTTGGCCTGCAACAAAAAGCGCAACAGGCCATGTTTGATCGCTTCGGCGGCCGGCGCCAGGGTGGCGTAGTACGCGGCGGTTTTCACGCCGGCATCCAGTTCGGCCTGTAACTGTTGTTGCACGGAGGACTGGACCGGGCGTCGAACGCCGTCGACACGCTGGACGAAGACTCGCAACGAGCCGCCATGGGTCGACAGCTGGCTGACATCGAAGACTTCAAGCCCATTGCGCTCGCACAGGGTTTGCACGGACGTAAGCGACAAATAAGAAAAATGTTCGTGATAGAGCGTGTCGAACTGCTGCCCGGCCATCAATGTGAGCAGTTGCGGAAACTCGAACGTGGCGACACCGGTCGGCTTGAGCAGCGTGGCAAACCCGGCGAGGAAATCATTGATGTCCGGCACGTGGGCCAATACGTTGTTGGCCACCATCAAATCCGCTGCCCAGCCGTCGCCTTCCAGTTGCGCGGCCGTTTCGCGACCAAAGAACAACTCGCAGATTTCCAGACCTCTGGCACGGGCGGCCTCGGCGGTGCTGCGCGTTGGCTCGACCCCCAGGCAGGGGATACCGCGCTTGCCCACGAACTGCAACAGGTAGCCGTCGTTGGCGGCAATTTCCACCACGCGACTATCAGCGCTCAGGTCGAAGCGCTTGACCATCTCGGCAACATAACGCTCGGCGTGGGCCAGCCAAGTGCTGGAAAAGGAACTGAAATAGGCGTACTCGGCGTCGAACAGCGTATCCGCGCTGGTGTAATCCTCGGTCTGCACCAACCAGCATTGCTGGCACACTGCAACTTTAAGCGGCACCCACTGCTCGGCCTGATCCAATTGGTCGGCCCGCACATACGCGTTGGACGGCGGCGAAGTGCCGAGATCGATCAGTGGCAAAGCCAGGGCAGTCCCGCAACCTCGGCAGTTCATAGACGCACTCCAGCAAAACGTTCGTCGAGCAAAGGATGGTTGCTATCCCGGCTCGACAGATTATTGACAGACAGCGGCCAGGCAATCGCCAGCCGCGGGTCATTCACAGACAGGCCGCCCTCATGCTCCGGAGCGTAGTCGGCACTGTGCAAGTAAAGCAGCTCAGCGTCGTCGGTCAGGGTCTGGAACCCATGGGCAAACCCGGCCGGGATCAACAGACTGCGGCCATCACCAGCCTTCAGGTGCTCGGCATGCCATCGCAGGAAGGTCTCGGACTCAGGTCGCAAATCCACGGCCACATCCCAGACTTCGCCACGCAGACAGGTGATCAGTTTGGCTTCCGGCTGCGCTGCGTTCTGATAATGCAAACCGCGCACACTACCCCGCTCACGGGTGCAGGAATGATTGATCTGGCGGACATGGAACGGCTGGCCGAACGCACTCAAGGTCCCTTCACAGAACAGCCGGGCGAAATGTCCGCGCTGGTCTTCGAAGCGTTTGTGCTGGACGCTGAACAGACCGTCCAGCGGCAATGTCTTCAAATAAAATTCGCTCACAACCCGCCTCGGTACAGGTGCAGTTGGCCGAGGGTGACTTGACGCATGTCGTCACCGTTCTGCCATGCCAAGTGCCAATCCAGGGTCTGGCCCAGGCACTGTTGCAACGACCAGCGCGGCTGCCAGCCGAGCAGTTGCCGGGCGCGGCTGCTGTCCAGGCGCAACAGGCCGGCCTCGTGCAAGTCGCTCGGTTCGATGCGCAGGCCCGGCGCTTGCGGCCAGCGCTCGGCCAGCAGTTGAACGACTTCGCCGACGCTGCACATGTCCGCTTCACCCGGACCGAAGTTCCAGGCACCTGCGAACTCCGGCCCCTGCTGATACAGGCACTCAGCCAACTGCAGGTAACCGGCCAACGGTTCGAGAGCGTGCTGCCATGGGCGCACGGCTTGTGGATAACGCAGCGTCACCGGCTCGTCTGCCGACCAAGCCTTAAGCACATCAGGAATCAGGCGCTCGGGAGCGAAATCACCGCCGCCCAGCACGTTGCCTGCCCGCGCCGTGGCCAGGGCCAGACCATGCTCGGCATAGCGCTCTACCGAAAAGAACGAGGCAGCGTAAGATTGTGCCAGCAACTCGCAGCAGGCCTTGCTGCTGCTATAGGGATCGTGACCGCCCAAGGCCTCGTTTTCGCGGTAGGGCCATAACCATTCCTGGTTGGCGTAAACCTTGTCGGTAGTAACCAGTACGCATGCCTTGACGCCGCCCACCTGGCGAACCGCTTCCAGCAGGTTGAGAGTGCCCATGACGTTGCTGGAATACGTGCCCAACGGGTCTCGATAACCTTCGCGCACTAACGGCTGGGCTGCCAGATGCAGGACTATTTCCGGCTGCGCGTCCGCCAGGATTTCCAGCAAGGCACCGAGGTCGCGCAAGTCGCCGCGTCGGTCATCGATGCCCTCGCCCACGCGGGCCAGTTCGTACAGGTTCGGCTGGGTGGCCGGATCAAGGGAGAAACCACTGACCTTGGCCCCCAGGCTCTGCAGCCACAGCGTCAGCCAACTGCCCTTGAAGCCGGTATGGCCGGTGACGAGTACGCGCTTGCCACGCCAGAATTCCGGATTCAAGACCATTGTTTCCATGGGGCCTCGCCGCTTTGCCACAAAGCTTCGAGGTGGTTTTTATCGCGCAGGGTGTCCATTGGATGCCAGAACCCATCGTGCTGGAACGCCTGGAGCTGCTGCTCGGTCGCCAGAGCCGCCAGCGGTTCGGCTTCCCAGGACGTCTGGTCATCGGCGATAAAAGGCAAGACCTTTGGCGAGAGCACAAAAAAACCCCCGTTGATCCAGCCGCCGTCACCCCGGGGTTTTTCGGTGAAACCCAGAACGCTATCGCCGTCGCGCTCCAACGCACCGTAACGCCCAGGGGGCTGGACGGCCGTCACGGTGGCAAGCTTGCCATGGGACAAATGAAAATCCACGAGCGCGCCAATATTCAGGTCCGACACGCCATCACCATAGGTGAAGCAGAACGCCTCTTCATTTTCCAGATAACGCGCCGCCCTGCGCAGCCGCCCGCCGGTCATGGTGTCTTCGCCGGTGTCGATCAGGGTCACGCGCCACGGCTCGCTGTAGTTCTGGTGGACGTCCATGCGGTTGTTGCACATGTCGAAAGTGACGTCGGAGGTATGCAGGAAATAATTGGCGAAGAAGTCCTTGATGGCGTAGCCCTTGTAGCCCAGGCAGATCACGAAGTCATGGATTCCATGGGCGGAATACTGCTTCATGATGTGCCAAAGAATTGGCTTGCCACCGATTTCGATCATCGGCTTGGGCTTGAGGTGCGACTCCTCGCTGATCCGCGTGCCGAGACCACCTGCCAAGATAACTGCCTTCATCGTCTCCCCTCTCGTTCATCACCGGGCTCGGCCAAGCGTTGTTTTGCTTGCGAGCGCCGGGATTACACCTGCGATGCCGATCCGGGCGCTGCGACGGGGCCGCGAGCGCTCGTTTTATGGCGATATGAGGGGGACTTGCAGGAAACGCGCCAGCAAACGGCGAAGTCCATCGCTCTTTGCGAGAGTTACCTGCTACTCCCTTCGGCCGTAAAAGAACTAGCCTTCCCTGAATGCCCGCTGGGCATGATCTCCAATAGGCTTGAGTAAATAAGACAACACCGTTCTGTCGCCCGTTTTTATGAGCGACTCGACCGGCATGCCCGGCACCAGCGTAAGGCCGGATATCCGCTCGACTTGTTCTTTGGGAATACGAATGCCTGCCCGATAAAACCCTACTCCGGTACGCTCGTCCTGAATCAGATCCGCCGACAGCCGCACCACGGTGCCGGTCAGTTCGGGGGTGGTGCTGCGGTTGAACGCGCTCAAGCGCAAGGTCGCGGATTGCCCGACAGTTAATTGATCAATGTCCTGCGCACTGATCTTCGCCTCCACCAACAATTCATCGTTTGCCGGCACGATCTGCATGAGCCCTTCGGCCGGTGAGATGACGCCGCCGATGGTATGTACCGCCAATTGCTGCACGCGCCCGGCGATAGGCGCGGTGATGTCGATGCGTTTGAGCTGGTCGCTGGCAGTGATTTCCCGCTCGATCAGTTCGCCCTGGCGGGCCAGCAGGTCGCGCAGTTCCTGGGACACCTCACTGCGGAAGGTCTGGTCGACCTGGAGCCGTTGCAACTCGGTTTCGGCGATCTTGCCCCGTGCCTCGGCGATGGAGGCCATCAATTGACCGCGTTCGCCGCGCAGCCGGGCAATCCCCCGGGCCAGGGCATTGACCCGGTCGAGGGTCATCATGCCTTTGTCGAACAGCGTCTTGACCGCCTGATATTCCGAGTCGATAAGCTCGATTTCTTCCAGCTTGGTTTTCTGCTGGATGTCATGGCCGGCAATGGTTTCGTTGAGTTGCTGAACGCGCTCGCGAAGCTGTTTTTTCTGGCCTTCGCGGGATGCTCGACGGTCGAAGAACAATTGCTGCTCGATAGCCATGACCGACTTGGCCTCTTCCAGGCTCATGCGAGTCATCAACTCTTTGGGTATTGCGACTTCGCCGGCATTGTCGCGCTCGGCCTCCAGGCGAGCCAGCCGAGCCCAGGCCTGGTTCAATGATTTACTGACAATGGCCTGGCTGGCGGCGGGCAGAGTGGCATCGAGGCGCAACAGTACGTCCCCGGCGGCAACGGCCTGTCCTTCCTTGACCAGCAATTCGGCGACGATGCCACCGGTAGGATGCTGGACGGTCTTGACGCTGCCCTCCACCGCGACCACACCGGTGGCGATGACGGCGCCGGACAGATTGGTGAATACCGCCCAGGTCAGCCCTCCGCCGAGCAGCACCAGCAACGAGATAGCGCCCCAACGCAGATGACGGGACAAGGAAGCGGTCAGAGTGACTTCTTGATCGGTATGCATCAGTTCGACGCTCCCAGTTCCACAACATTGCTGGAGGGCCGGGGAGGCGCTGCGGGAGAGCGTTTAAGGACGACATCCCTCGGACCGTAAGCGGTCTGTACGCCCTGTTCGAGGATCAGCACCTGATCGATCACCGACAGGATATTGGTGCGGTGGGCAATCACTATCACGATTGCACCACGGGCCTTGAGCGCCAGGATGGCCTTGGCCAGCGCCTGCTCGCCTTCGGCATCGAGGTTTGAATTCGGCTCGTCCAACACCACCAGGAACGGATCACCAAACAGCGCCCTGGCCAGCGCCACCCGTTGCCGTTGGCCGGCCGAGAGGTTGACCCCGCCCTCGCCCACCTGGGTTTCATAGCCTTGGGGCAATTGCAGGATCAGCTCATGCACGCCGGCCAATTGCGCAGCGCTGACAATTGCGCTGTCCTGTGCAGCAGGGTCCAGCCGGGCGATGTTCTGGGCGACGGTTCCAGTGAACAGACCGACGCTTTGAGGCAGGTAGCCGATCAACTTGCCTCGCGCCTGTTCGGTCAGCAGATCGAGCGGCGCACCATCGAGCCGCACATGCCCGCGGGCCGGCGTCCAGGCGTTGACCAGCACGCGCGCCAGTGATGACTTGCCCGATGCACTCGGTCCTACCACGCCTACGGCAGTACCCGCGGCGACCATGAAGTTGATATTTTGCAAGGTCAGGTGCTGTGCGCCGGGCGGCGCCGCAAAAACGTTTTCGACCTGCAAACTGCGATGAGCAGCGGGTAGCTCGGTCTTGCTCTGGGCATCAGGGAACAGGGCGAACACTTCCACCAGCTTCTTCCAGGCTATCTGGGCACCCAGCAGACTTCGCCACGTGGCAATCACCTGCTCAGCCGGTGCCAGGGTTCGCGCCACGATGATCGACGCCGCGATCATCGTGCCACCGCTCAAGTCACCTTTGATCACCAGCCAAGCCCCAAGGGCCAGGGCGGCCGACTGCACGACCTGGCGCAAGGTCTTGGAGATGCCACCGTAAAAACCGCCGATGTCGATCAAGCGTCGCTGCAGGGTGATGAAGGTACTGTGGCTCTTCTGCCAGATATTCGACGTATTGGCCAACATGCCCATGGCCATCAGCGCTTCGGCGTTCTGGTGAGCTTGCTGACCGAGGTGGTTGCGCTTGTTCAACGCATCGGCCGAAGTCTGCATCAGCTTGCGGGTCTGGCGGTCGGTGATCAGGGTCAGGCCGATAAGGATGGCCATCAGGCCGACGGTCAAAAGGCCAAACAGCGGATGGATATAAAAGCAGATGGCGAGGTAGACCGGCGTCCAGGGCAAATCGAAAAAAGCCACCAGGCCCGGTCCGCCAATAAAACCGCGAATCTGGTCCAGCTCCTGGGCCGGTTTCAAGGCGTCGCCGGTAATGGGTGTCTTCAGTGACGCACCGGCGATGACGTTGAAGACCTTGGATGACAGCGCCAGGTCCAGCGAGGAGGCAATTCGCACCATGACCCGTGAACGAATGATATCCAGCAGCCCCGAAAGCGCATAGACCCCTAGCGCCAGGAGCCCCAGGGCGACCAGAGTCGGAACACTCTGGCTGGGAATGACGCGGTCGTAGACCTCCAGCATGAACACCGGGCCGATCAGCGCCAGGATATTGATCACCCCGGAAAACAGCGCGGCGCCTATCAGCCCCCGGCGCAGTGCCGACTTCAATGGAGGCGCGACAACAGGCGCACTGGCAGCGTTAGGGGTTTTCAACTGTTATCCATCCCTTGGTTTTTCATGACATCCATGTCACCAGTCAATACTGACTCGATGACAGAGGTCGTAAGGAAACTTGACGCTCTTCGAGCGCCTTGCGCTGGACTGCAAGTTCCGCACCAGACAGTCCGCCTACGGCAGGACTCGCCTGCGTAAGATTGCGCCCATCCTGTGGATAAATAAAAGCCTCTGGTTCAATAAGACACAGAGGCGTTCCTGTAGCCTGCTTTTGATCGAACTCCCCGGACAAGGGGGCGCTGTTATGCGGGGATCGTAAAGACATCTCCATTGGACGTATGGAACTGTTCGATGGTGTTGAAGCCCGCGTACCAATCCTGCAGCTTCACGCCCATGTCCGAAAGAGGCTGGCCAGAATGGTAGCTGGAGGTATTGAAGATATAGGCATCATTGCCACTTCGCACGGTCGTTATCGTGTCCATCGACGCCATGCCGTTCAGCATCACCCGGTCAAATCCTCCTGTGCCGTCATCCTTGATCGTGACCTGGCCGTAAGTATCAATGACGTAAGTATCGTCATCCTGGCCGCCATTGACGAACCCCTGACCACCTTCGGCGACAGTCAAAGTGTCATCGCCTGCTCCGCCCAACAAACGGAAACCATCCCCTCTGCCCAACAGAATGTCGTTGCCGGCCCCACCATCAGCAGTTCCGCTGTATACCGCAATACCGTCGTTGCCTGCCTCGCCATAAGCCATCGTTCCGGTATCCAGCGTGGCCGTTGTGATCGCATCATCGCCGAGGCCACCATAAAGCTGATCGGCCTGAGCAACGTTAGTAGCGCCACCAGGAAGCATCGGGCCTGTAGCCGTGTACAAACCACCATAAATGTAATCGGCACCATCGCCACCATAAATGGTGTCACTGCCCAACCCACCCTCCATCCAGTTAGCCAGGCTGTCTCCTGTCATCGAGTCATTAAACTGGCTGCCCATGATCCGTTCAATGTTAGTCAGCACATCGCCTTGGGCGTCGCCTCCTTGGTGAATACCCGTCTGGAGATTGATCTCCACAGCAGCAGCACTGTTGATATACCAAGCCTGGTCCACTCCCCCTCGTCCATCAATGACATCGGCGCCCGCACCGCCGATAAAAATGTCGGCTTTAGCAGAACCCAACAGCGTGTCATTGAAGCTAGAGCCCTGATATATCTCGATCGCGGTAAACGTATCACCCGCAGCATCACCTGCGTTCACATTCGTTGTCAGGTCGATGGTCACCGCGCTCGTGGATTGTTCATAGCTGGCCAAGTCTGTACCCAGCGCTCCATCGAGTCCCATCGCTTGTGACCCGCCGATGAAGGTGTCGGCAGCACCTGTGCCACGAATAACTTCAATGTCGGTGAAAGTATCGCCTGCTGCGATACCAGAATGGACACCAGTCTTGAGATTGATGTTCACGGCCACTTTACTGTCGATATAACCGACCACATCAAGCCCCGCACCGCCAAAGAACTGATCAGCGCCGTCACCACCAAACAAAACGTCGTTGCCTGCACCGCCAATAATGATGTTGTCACCGGCGTTGCCGTAACCGGTAAAAGAGCCCGTGCCCGTGTACACCATTTTTTCGACGAACACGTCCATGGTGGTCGTTGCGGCGCTGGTGCGCAGTTCGTCGAAACCGCCGTTGTCCTGTTCGATGATCTTCACACCGGTTGTAGCCACGTTGTAGATATCGTTACCGGAGCCGCCTTCAAAGGTCACGTTACCAATCGCGCTGGTGAAAGTGTCATCGAAAGCCGTCCCGATGACCTTTTCCACCGCCGATAACGTGTCGCCTTCTGCGTCGCCACCGATGCCAGCCCTACCCACACCGTTGCGGATGTCTATGTCAATGGCGGCAGAAGAAGCAGAATAATCCATGGTGTCGACACCTGCCCCACCATCAAAACCGATGGCCCGGTCATCAGCCACCACGGTATCAGCAGCGCCTGTGCCACGAATGACTTCAATGTCGGTGAAAGTATCGCCTGCTGCGATACCAGAATGGACACCAGTCTTGAGATTGATGTTCACGGCCACTTTACTGTCGATATAACCGACCACATCAAGCCCCGCACCGCCGAAGAACTGATCAGCGCCGTCACCACCAAACAAAACGTCGTTGCCTGCACCGCCAATAATGATGTTGTCACCGGTGTTGCCGTAACCGGTAAAAGAGCCCGTGCCCGTGTACACCATTTTTTCGACGAACACGTCCATGGTGGTCGTTGCGGCGCTGGTGCGCAGTTCGTCGAAACCGCCGTTGTCCTGTTCGATGATCTTCACACCGGTTGTAGCCACGTTGTAGATATCGTTACCGGAGCCGCCTTCAAAGGTCACGTTACCAATCGCGCTGGTGAAAGTGTCATCGAAAGCCGTCCCGATGACCTTTTCCACCGCCGATAACGTGTCGCCTTCTGCGTCGCCACCGATGCCAGCCCTACCCACACCGTTGCGGATGTCTATGTCAATGGCGGCAGAAGAAGCAGAATAATCCATGGTGTCGACACCTGCCCCACCATCAAAACCGATGGCCCGGTCATCAGCCACCACGGTATCAGCAGCGCCTGTGCCACGAATGACTTCAATGTCGGTGAAAGTATCGCCTGCTGCGATACCAGAATGGACACCAGTCTTGAGATTGATGTTCACGGCCACTTTACTGTCGATATAACCGACCACATCAAGCCCCGCACCGCCGAAGAACTGATCAGCGCCGTCACCACCAAACAAAACGTCGTTGCCTGCACCGCCAATAATGATGTTGTCACCGGTGTTGCCGTAACCGGTAAAAGAGCCCGTGCCCGTGTACACCATTTTTTCGACGAACACGTCCATGGTGGTCGTTGCGGCGCTGGTGCGCAGTTCGTCGAAACCGCCGTTGTCCTGTTCGATGATCTTCACACCGGTTGTAGCCACGTTGTAGATATCGTTACCGGAGCCGCCTTCAAAGGTCACGTTACCAATCGCGCTGGTGAAAGTGTCATCGAAAGCCGTCCCGATGACCTTTTCCACCGCCGATAACGTGTCGCCTTCTGCGTCGCCACCGATGCCAGCCCTACCCACACCGTTGCGAATATCGATGTTAATAGCAGCCGTCGACGCTGAATAATCCGCCGTATCGACTCCTGTCCCCCCATCCAGTTTGTCCGCCCCAGCACTGCTCAAGAGAACATCATTCGAACCTAAACCATAAATTTCATCATCGCCGCTGGTTCCGGCCAGCGTATCTACGCTGCTTGTTCCATTAATCACTGTCATTTGCCTCTTCCTTGCTCCGTTTAGAAAGCGGGTGCCGTCCAAGCGACAGTTCAGCGCCACTTGTGATCAAAAAAAGCGTTTACCAGCCTATAAGTTTGGCAATTCAGGTAAGAACACAAAGGCTACTGAAGTCGCCTTTTGCCCGAGTCAATCCGGCAACCACCCCCACAACCAATGCTGCAGGTTTTTGCCGCTGAGCATGTAGTCGCGCAATACCGCTTCGCGCAGTTCGTCACCCATGCGGTAACTGGCTTCCGGGTCGGCCAGATGCATGCGGATTGCCGCGATCCATTCCTCGGTGCTGTTGCTGCGCACTTTGGTGCAAGGCAGAAAACCGTCGTAGGCCTTGGTGTCGGTGCAGATGACCGGATAGCCACACGCTCCGTATTCCAGCAAGCGCAGATTGCTCTTGCAGTCGTTGAAGATATGGAACTCCAGCGGGGCCAGGGCCAGGTCGAGGTTCAAGCTGGCCAGCTTGAATGGATAGGTACTCAGGGCGACCGAGCCGTGGAACTCATGGATGTATGGCCGCAGCACATCCGGGCACATGCCGAAGAATACCCACTCCACTTCATTTGCCAGCTCGCGAACCACGTCTGCAATGATTTCCAGGTCGCCACTATGGCTGGTCCCTCCCCCCCAGCCCACCCGAGGCTTGGAGGAGGCGCCACGCCGGCTGGTCAGCTTCGCCCACGGCTCGGGCGGCAGCATATTGGGTACGATGCGGATTTCATTGTGCATACTGGACAAGGCATCCGCGAGCGAAGGTGTCGTCACCACCACGCGATCACACAATCCTATTCCTTCGCGCAGCATCTGTTCGATATTGGCCGGCTTGTTGCGCGCATGCGTGTTTTTCTTGGGCGCCTGGACGACATAATCGTCGAGTTCGAAAATCCGCAACGCACCGGAATATTTCTTCATTCTGAGAATATCGCCGGCGGCCCCTTCGCTGTAGCGCCCCTGCAATACGATCGTGTCCGGCGACAGACGCTCGATATCAACGGTGGAAGGCGACTCGTAGGCGACCCGGGCGATTACCCGCCCCGCGGCCTCCAATTCGGCCAACGGGGCCGTAACACGATAATGACCGACTGCGGTGGCGTTGACCGGCAAGCCAAGTATCAATGGCAGGGCGCGGGTGCAGAACGGGTTCCAATTGTTGCGCAACGAAGGTTCCAGGCTGAAGCTGGACGCCCCGAGGCTCATCGCAGGGTTGTAGCCCGGATCCCGGGCGATCTGCGGCAGCCATTTGCGAAAGAAGACTTCGCGCTCGCGTTCTACCAACGTGTTTTCTTCTGGCTGGGCTGCGGTCGATTGCGGGTCATTTTTCATGACCGTGGCGTAAGGCGTCCAGACCACCAGATAGCCGTTTTTGCCTGCGCGCAGGCACAGGTCGACATCGCTGAGGCCGAAGGTGAAAGACGCATCGTCCAGGCAGCCAAGTTCATCGAAAACCTGCTTGCGCACCATCAGACAGTCACTGCTGACTGAGCTCCAGTTCTGGGTCGTATGCAAACGTTGCATGTAGCCGCGCGAAGCCGCTGGCTCCCCGTAGAACGGCGTGCCCACAGGCCCAGCCAACCCGAGAATCTGCCCCCCGGCAACAATCGTGCCTTGAGGACTGAGAATCCTCGCACCGACCACCGCCACCTCAGGACGCTGGGCATGATTGACCATCTCGTCCAGCCAGTCATTTTCGTAAACAACCAGGTGCGGACTCAGCAATAGCAGGTACTCGCCCCGGGCCTGAGTAGCGGCGAAATTACGCACCGCTGCATCATTTCCCTCACCGACATGACGCAGCACCCGCAACATGCTTGCGCCCAGCTGCGACATGTTCTCGAGCCAATCAAGCATGGCCGGGTCCCGGACGCCGCTGTCCACGATCAGGATTTCATAATGGGTGTAGGCCGTGCGTTCGATCAGGCTCTCGGCGCAACGCTGCAACGCTGCAAGCGAGTCACCGGTACGCAGGATGATCGAAACCAGTGGCCGTCCACCGTGTCGATAGTTGATGCGATTGAGCAACGGCAACGTATCCGGCGAGATCTCATGATCGATGCCGATACGGTCCAGGTGCGCGCCCACCAATCGGGCATTGCCCTCGATGACCTCGGGCAGCGATAACCATTGGGCGAAGCTCAGGACCGACTCGACCTGGATTTCCGCGATGTGTTCTATGGTCTGAGGGCCAGCCTCTTCCACCAGGCGCCAGAGCAGATCATGGGGCGCCAGTTCACCGTGATCCGGTTCAAAACCACCAAGGGCCATGAATCGTTCACGCTCGAAAGCCAGGGTCCGACCCACATAGGGATAGGCGCGCATCAGGTCCAGGTTGAAATCCGGCTTGAACACCGGTTCGAAGGACTCGCCGTCCACCAACGCGCCTTCATCACTGTAGACGCAAAGGATGCCCTGTTTCCCGGCGACGCGCTCGGCCAGGATCAGCAACGCCGACTCGCGCAGCACGTCGCCCGCTCGCAGCACGTAGAACCAGTGCGCACCTTCCAGCTGTGGAACGATGGCATTGAACTGGCTCGGCCAATCGGCCTGATAAGGCAGTTGCAGCACTCGCCCGTCCACTTCGCAATGGGCATCGGAAAGCACCACCACGGCCTGTGCTGGATATAACTGGTCCTTGATGCTACGTAACGTCGCCGCAAGTGACGGCGCATCGCCGAGAGCGTCGATGATCAAAGGCACGATATTCGGCCGAAACGGCCAACTGTCCACCCGCGCGGGCATGACGCGTCGCTCCACCTCACTGAACCGACGCACGGCCAGCCATTCGCGATAGAAGTCCGCATAACTCTCACTTTGCGCGCCCACTCGACCATTGACGACGGTATTGCGGTTGCCCAATACGCGGGTTACGCAGAGCTCCTGCCACGCATGAGGCTGGTCAGTGATCTTATTCAAATCGATGCAGCGCACCCAACCCGAGGCCGGAGCCGCTTCACCACTGCGCGCAACCAGCATCTGCGCCAGCCATTCCCACTCTGTTTTTGCGGCCTTGAGCATCTCCGGGGTCTTGCTCAAACGCTCCGGGTAGAGGCGTTCGACACTCAACACGGTGTTCAAGGCAATCAGATTGCCGCGACGCATCAGGCAGACAAACAAGGCAAAATCGAGCACCGCGACAAAACCGGCACCGTCCTGGATCAACGCAGGCAACAATTCCAGCACATCGGCGCGACGCATCAGGGCCGAACTGAAATTGCCAATGAAATTGGTTGGCGTGCTCTCGAAAATCGCCAGCATGTCGTCGCCCTTGAGCAAAGCGTCATTTGGCGAGAAACGGCAATTGTCCACGCGGGGTGGCAGGATGAAGTTACCTGCGTCACACAACAATCGAAGCGCGAACACAACGCTCACGTCAGCATGGTCCAACAACGCCTGGGCCTGCATCGCAATGCTCGGCGCGAACAGACGGTCGTCATCGCACAACACCTTGATGAACTCGCCCTGCGCCTCTTCGACACAGCGCAACAGGTTGCCCTGAAGCCCCAGCCGTTGTGGGTTTTTCAGATAACGGATCGGATGGGCCGGTTCTGTGAAGGATGTGACGATATGGCGGATTTCATCGCCAGGCGAATCGTCGCAAACGATGATCTCAATATTTTCGTAAGTCTGCGCCAGGGCGCTGAGCAGTGCCTGGTCGAAGAACCGAGGGTTGTACGCGGGGATGACGATGCTTACGAGTGGGAGTGAATTCACGGTTAAAACTCTCGAGCGGCGGGCCCCGACCTTTTCAGGCCGGAGCCCCGAAACCGCTTAAAAAAAGACGGTTGGCGGCTCGGTCGATCCCGGCTCAGATCTTGTTGAACAGGCCCAGCTGGGCGATTTTGCTGAAGGCCAGTTGCGAGGCTTGCAGCATGGTGCTTTGCATCGTCAGGCGGATCAATACTTCGGCTGAGTCGGAATCACGAATCGACGATTGGGTCTGGCTGGTTGGCCAGGACCAGACTCTGGTTGGTGCCGCTTTGGGTATCCAGCGACTGACCCCGACCGCCGACCGAACTCCGGGCACTGGAGAGTTGATCGGTGCCGCTCGCCAGGTTACCGATACCGGAAGCCAACGAAGCCTGAAGTTTTCTGTACCTTGAGAGGGTCACCATTGGTAGGGGTGTTCAACACCTTCTTCAACTGGCTCACGGTGTCCAGGATATTCTGGGTTTCGTGGGTGTTGATTGCGACGCTGAACTGATCGTCCGCGGCGGGCGCGCCGTTCAGGGTGAAGCTGACGCCCGAAGCTGTTGCCACGTTACCGGCGAGGGTGCCGCTGGAAACCGGCCGGCTGTCAGCGGTCAGCGGCGCGGCATAAAGTTCGAAATCGGTAGCGCTGGTGAACTTCAGCACTGCCGAACCGGTAGGGAAACTGGCGTGGTACGCCACCGGGTCGGTGATCTCACTGCCGGTGATCTGTACCGCTGTCGGGTTGCCGGGGCTGCGTGTCGGAACAAAGGTGTCCGGCTTGGCAGCCAGCGTGAAGGTGCGCCCTGGCAACACCGTGGCGGGGTCGTCACCCGTTTGCAGATTGATGTTCAGGGTCAGCTCCACGCCACGGAACTGGACTGCCTGACCACTCTTGCTGGCAGGGTCGAAACTGCCGCCCTGGCTGGCTTCCGCCGTCACGTCATTACCGAGCGAGTCGGTGATTTTCAGCTGCGTGCCGCTGACGAATTCCACGGTGTACGGCTCGCCGCTGCGAAACTTGCTGTTGTAGCTGACACTGGACGACACCTGGCCGTCGGACAGCACGACACGACCGTCGTTGACTGCCGGCGCGGTCATGGTGACCTGGCTGCGGCTGGTATTGACGGCTTGCTGGAACACTTCCCAGCCGGTGCTGTTGGTGGCCATGGACATGGTATCGCCGATCGGCAGGTCGAGGGTGACCTGATCACCGTTATAGCTGTAGGTGCCATCGTCGTTGCGGGTGAACGGGATGGTGTCGCCCTTGGACCCGGCGAAGATGTACTTGCCGTTTTCGTCCTTGGAGTTCATCAGGCTCAGCAACTGCTCTTCGATCTGTCCCAGCTCCGAGGCAGTGGCTTGACGGTCAGCATCGGTGTAGCCGGCGTTACCGGCACTCACGGATAGTTCCCTGGCGCGCTGCAGCACGTTCTCAATGCTCTCCATGACCGCTTCAGTAGTGCCCAGGGTCGCCCTGATGGTCTTAGTGTTGGTTTCGTACTGGTCGAGCAACGCCGCCTGGGTACCCAACTGCAGCAGACGCGAAGCGCCCACCGGATCATCGGCTGCGGTGTTCACGCGAACCTGGCTTGAGCTCTCTTCCATGGTCTTGAGGACTTTTGCGAAGTTCTTCTGATAGTTCGCAGCCGAGGTGTCATAAAACTGATTGGTGGAAATTCGCATGGGCTACGACTCCTTAAAGACTGTTGATCAAAGTGCTGAATATTTCCTGCGCCGCCTTGATGATCTGCGAGGACGCGGTGTAGTACTGCTGGAACTTCACCAGGTTCCCGGTCTCTTCGTCCAGGTCGACGCCGGACAGCGAGTCGCGGGCGTCCGAGGCATTTTTCAGGATCGCGCCAGTGGCGGCGCTGTCGAGCTTGCCCTGGGCGGCCTTGGCACCGACGCCTTCGACCAATTTGCCGTAGGCATCGCTCAGGGAAATACCTTTGCTGTTGCTGTTGGTGTCGACAGTCTTGCCTGTCTGCAGGTCGGCCAGGGCGGTGCCGTTACGGTTGTCCAGGCTGCCGGGTTGGGTAAGCGTGACGTTGATGGCGGCACCTTTGGTCGGTGCGCCGGCGATGCTCATTTCAAAAGCGACCGTGCGTTGTACCGGCGGGGTCGCGCCATCCGTGATCGGGTTGCCATTGGCATCCTTGAGCGGAATGGTCAGGTTCAGGGTGTTGCTTTCTCCGGGCTTGATCGAACCGGTACTGATCTCGTTGCCCTGGGCATCGAGCAACTGATACGGCTGGCTGGTGCCGTCGGCGGACGGATCACCGAACACCACCTTGACCGGCGTGGACGTCTTGATGCCATTCTGGATGATGGTGGTGGTGGCGGAATCGTAGATGTCCAGCTTGGTCGTCAGGGTCGGCTGGCCGCTGGCCGGAATGCTCAGCGTGCCGCTGCCGCCGGATGCGATGGCGGCGCCCAGCGGCGCGGCGATCGCCAGCCGCTTGGAGTCGGTCATCTCGGTCTTGATGCTGGCCGCCGCGTTGCGGGTCGGGGTCAGCTTGAACGAGTCGCCGGTTGCCGCCGTGCCGTTGACGAATTTCATCGAGAAACCGTCGATTTCCGGCGGTGGATTGGTCGTGGTGCTGAAGCTGCCCATCGACGTGCCGTCGGGCAGGCGCTGCACGGTGTAGTCGGTGCCGCTGGTGAAGGTGACCTTGTAGTCATTGGTGCTCAGCTTGCCGGTGTCCTTGATGGCCACTTCGAAGTTGCCGGACCCGGTGCTGTTGTTCAGCGACGCTACGCTGCGCTGGCTTACCTGCGCGGCGCTGTTGATATTGGAGAACAGGTTGGAGCCAAAATCACCGTTGCGGTCGATGCCCGAGGCCTGGATGGCGTTCATCTGGTCGGCAACGACCAGGGCCACGCGCCCCAGCTCGTTCATGGCCGGGTCGAGCACGGTGCTGCGGTAGCGCATCAGGCCGCCGATTTCGCCGCCGGTGAGCACCGAAGTCAGGTCCATGACGCTGGAACCGCTGTTGAGCTGAATGCCCAGGCGTCCCGGATCGTTCTTGTCCGGCGAGGTTTCCAGTTTGTTGACCGTGGTGCCCAGCACCAGAGGCTGGCCGGAGCCCAGGTAGATGTCCAGGCTGCTGCCGTTTTCCACGACCTGGGTGCCGGTCAGGCTGGACATCTGCCGAATGACTTCGCCGCGAGCATCGAGCAGGTCGTTGGGTGCGCCACCGCTGTTGGAAACCTCGGCGATTTTCTTGTTCAACTGAGCCACGGTGTTAGCCAGGCTGTTGACCTGCTCGACCATGGTCTTGAGGTTGCCGTTGATGGTCTCGCTCTGTTTGTTCAGCTCGCTGGCGACGGAATTGAACCGGGCGCTCATGGCCTGGGCATCGCTGAGCAGCAGCTGGCGGGACGCATCGTCGCCCGGCTTGGCGTTGACGTTCTGCACCGAGGCGAAGAACTTGGTCAGGGCACCATTAAGACCGGTGCCGGTGTCCGACAACAGCGCATCGAGCGGGGAAATCTGCGACTGGTAGGCCGCCGCGTCGCTGTTGAGCGAGGTGGTGGTCTTCAACTGCGCTTCGAGATAGGCGTTGTATACCCGCCGCACGTCGGCCAGGGTGGTGCCGGAACCGATGAACACGTTGCCGTATTGATTGGAAGCCTTGGTGCCCTGCACGGTCTGCTGGCGCGAATACCCATCGGTATCGACGTTGGCAATGTTGTTACCCGTGGTTAACAGGGCGAACTGGCTGGCCGACAGGCCCGACATCCCTATGTTGAGCAGACTCATGGTTCAATCCTTATAAAATCGTGGTAGCGCTTGCCGAAGCGAAGTTTTGTGGACTCGTCATCTGCCGAGCTATCTGCGAAATCTTGCTGGCGTAGTTCGGGTCGGTGGCGTAACCGGCCTTCTGCAACTCGCGTACAAACTGTTCCGGGTTATCGGCCGACTTCAGCACAGCTTGATAGCGACTGTTGCTTTGCAGCAGATTGACCAGGTCATGGAAGCTGTCGCGGTACGACGCGTAGGAACGGAACTCGGCGGTTTCCTTGACCATCTCACCGTTGCGGAATTCGCTGGTGATTGCCCGCGCCGAATCGCCCGTCCAGTTCTTGCTGGCCTTGATGCCGAACAGGTTGTGACTGCTGCTGCCATCAGGCTGACGCATGACCGATTTACCCCAACCGGTTTCCAGGGCGGCCTGGGCCACCAGGTAACGCGGATCGACACCGATGCGCTCGGCGGCCTCCTTGGCCATCGGCAACATCGCATTGACGAATTCATCGGCATCGCGGAACGCTTTGCGGGCCGGCGCCAGTGGCGGTTGTGCCACGGCGCGCCCATAAACCTGTACCTGCCCTTTGGCCTCGGAATCCTTGAGCGCGGCCAGCCAGTCACCATTGGCCAATTCGCCGGTGGCCGGCTTGACGGCGGCAACGGCGCGGTCAGGCAGGATGTTCTGTGCGGGCGCCTCGGTCGAGGCCGCAGCCGCGGGCACCAGCCCGGCGAGCAGGCGGTCGGCCAGTTTCGGCGGCAGCGCCAGGCGACGCTGGTTGAGCAATTCCATATCGTTGCGGTGCACGCCCTCGCCTGCACCTTGCGGCGCGTTCACGGCCCGCGAAGCCCACAGCGGGCGCTGGCCATTGGTGCGCGACAAAGGCCCGTCGGTGGGCAGCGTTCCGGCGGCCACCGGCGTTGCAACCGGCTTGGTCACCTTGTCCAGCGCCTCTTGCTGCTTGGCGGCGGACAACGTAGCCGCCTCACCTGGCGCCGTCGGTTTGTTCTTCGACATCTGGCGCAGCAACACGTCGGCCAGGCCGATACCGCCGCCCTCGCGAGACATCGAAACGGCCAGCTGCTGGTCGTACATTTCCTGATACTGCTTGGCTTCGGCAGTATTCATCGGATTGTCCTTGCCCATCGCTTCGGTGGCCGAACGCATGGACTTGAGCATCTCGCCAAGGAACAGCGACTCGAACTCCTGCGCCACCTTGCGCAGGTTACCGTCGCTGTTCTTGTCGCCGACCTTGAGCTGGTTCAGGCGGTTGAGGTCCGAGTAGGACCCCGAATCGCCGCTGATCAAAGCGCCCTTGCGCATATCCATGGCTCGTTCCTTAAATCACGATCAGGTCGGCTTGCAACGCGCCGGCCTGCTTCAAGGCTTCGAGAATCGCCATCAGGTCGCCCGGTGCCGCGCCGACCTGGTTCACCGCCCGGACGATCTCATCCAGGGTGGTGCCCGGGCCGAACTTGAACATCGGCTTGGCTTCCTGCTCGGCATTGACCCGCGAGCGCGGAACCACGGCGGTCTGGCCGTTGGACAATGGCCCCGGCTGGCTGACGATCGGGTCTTCGGTGATAGTCACGGTCAGGCTGCCGTGGGTCACGGCGGCCGGCGAAACCTTGACGTTCTGACCGATCACGATGGTGCCGGTACGCGAGTTGATGATGACCTTCGCCACCGCCTGGCCCGGATCGACCTCGAGGTTTTCGAGGATCGACAGGTAGTCGACGCGCTGGCTCGGATCCAGTGGCGCGGTGACGCGAATCGAGCCACCGTCGATGGCCTGGGCCACGCCTGGGCCGAGCATGTCGTTGATCTTGTCGACGATGCGCTTGGCCGTGGTGAAGTCGGAACGGTTGAGGTTCAAGGTCAGGCTGTTGCCCTGGTTGAAGCCGCTCGGCACGGCACGTTCAACCGACGCACCACCGGGAATACGGCCGGCCGACGGAACGTTGACGGTGATCTTCGAACCATCACGACCCTCGGCATCGAACCCGCCCACCACCAGGTTGCCCTGGGCGATGGCGTAGACGTTGCCGTCGATACCCTTGAGCGGGGTCAGCAGCAAGGTGCCGCCACGCAGGCTCTTCGAGTTACCGATGGACGAGACAGTGATATCCACTTGCTGGCCGGGCTTGGCGAACGGCGGCAGGTCGGCACTGATCGACACCGCCGCGACGTTCTTCAACTGCACGTTGCCGGAGCCGGCCGGCACCTTGATGCCGAACTGCGACAGCATGTTGTTGAAAGTCTGCAGGGTGAATGGAGTCTGGGTGGTCTGGTCACCGGTACCGTTCAGGCCCACGACCAGGCCGTAACCGATCAACTGGTTGGAACGCACGCCGGAAATGCTGGCGATGTCCTTCAGGCGCTCGGCTTGAGCGCTGAAGGCTGCCGACATCACCAGGGCACCGATCAACAGCTGTTTAAGATTCAACTTGATCACCTAGAAAGGGAACTTCGGGCTGAGGAAGAAACGGTCGAACCAACCTGGCTGGCTCGCATCGGCAAAGGCACCAGTGCCCGAATAGGTGATGCGCGCATCGGCCACGCGGGTCGACGGAACAGTGTTGTCGGTGGAAATGTCATCGGCGCGGACCATGCCAGCGATGCGCACCAGTTCGTCACCGGTATTGAGCGTCAACCACTTCTCGCCGCGTACGGCGATGATGCCGTTGGGCAGTACATCGGCGACGGTCACGGTGATCGAACCGGTCAGGCTGTTGCTCTGGCCGGACTGGCTGTCGCCTTGGGTCGACCGGTCGGAGCCGTAGCCGGCGTTGAGGCTCAGGTCGCCGCCACCGATCGGGTTGTTGGTGGTCAGGCTGGAGCCGAACAGCGACGTCAGGCCGACGCTGGTCTGGCTGGTCTTGTCGATTTGCGAGTTGGCGTTCTTGCTGGCCTGGGTCCGCTCGTTCAAGGTGATGGTGATGATGTCACCGACCCGGAAAGCCTTGCGGTCGCTGTACAGGTTCTGTTCGAAGCCAGCCTGGTAGATCGAGCCGTTATTGGCGGCAGCCGGCAACGGCGTGCGTGGCAACACCGGAGCGTAATACGGGTCATTGGGCTTGGGCGTTGGCGCGACACAGCCCGCCAGCGCGGTAATCCCACTCAATGCCAGAACAGATACAAAGCGATTCATGACCCTACCTCTTGGTGTTGCAGGCGACCCTGGGGCCGCCCTATCTACGTAATGACGGATTTAGCGACGTATTACAGGTTCTGCGTGACGAACGAGAGCATCTGGTCGGCGGTGGAGATCACCTTGGAGTTCATCTCGTAGGCGCGCTGGGTGGTGATCATGTTGACCATCTCCTCGACGGTGCTCACGTTGGAGGTTTCCAGGGTGTTCTGCAGCGTGGTGCCGAAACCGTTCAGGCCCGGGGTGCCGACTTGCGGCGCGCCGCTGGCAGCGGTTTCCAGGAACAGGTTGTTACCCACCGCCTGCAGGCCGGCCGGGTTGATGAAGTCAGCGGTCTGCAGGTTACCGATCACCTGCGCGGCCGGGTTGCCCGCCACGGTGATGGACACGGTGCCGTCACGGCCCACGGTGAATGTCTGCGCATCGTTCGGGATGACGATGGCCGGCTCCAGGGCGAAACCGCTGGCGTTGACGATCTGGCCGTTGGAGTCGAGGTGGAAGGTACCGTCACGGGTGTAGGACGTGGTGCCGTCCGGCTGCAGGATCTGGAAGAAACCGCGACCGTCGATGGCCATGTCCAGCGGCTGCTCGGTGGTTTGCAGGCTACCAGCGTTGAAGTTTTTCTGGGTGCCGACAATACGCACACCGGTACCCACTTGCAGGCCCGACGGCAATTCGCTGTCCTGGGTCGACTGGGCGCCTGGCTGGCGTTTTACCTGGTAGAGCAGGTCCTGGAACTCGGCGCGATCACGTTTGAAACCCGTGGTCGAGACGTTCGCCAGGTTGTTGGAAATAGTGGAAAGGTTGGTGTCCTGGGCGGACAGACCTGTTTTGGCAACCCAAAGAGCCGGAAGCATTCGATTCTCCTCATACGCCTGTTTTTCGGCGCAGCGCTGTAATTAATGATTAGATCTGCAAGACCCGAGCCATGGCCTCATCGCCTTCTTTGGCGGTGGTCATCATCTTGACGTGAAGCTCGAACTGCTTGGCCAGGGCCAGCACCGAAGTCATCTCATCCACGGCATTGACGTTGCTCGCTTCCTGGAACCCCGATACCAACTGCACGTTGCCATCGATGGGCGCCGGCTGGCCGTCCTTGGAACGGATCGAGCCGTCCAGGCCTTTGGTCATGGTCTTGAGGTCCGGGTTGACCAGCTTGATGCGGTCCACTTCAGCCATCACCCGTGGGCCTTCGCCCATGGCGCGGATACTGATGGTGCCGTCCTGGCCGATTTCGATTTTCTGCTCTGGCGGCACGGCGATCGGACCGCCGTTGCCCATCACCGGCATGCCGTTGCCGGCGCGCAGCACGCCAAGGGCGTCGACGTTGAGGCTGCCGGTGCGCACGTAGCTTTCGCCACCGTCGGGGTTCTGCACGGCCATCCAGCCCGGCCCGCTGACCGCCACGTCCAGTTCACGGCCGGTTTCAATCAGCGCACCCGGGGTGAAATCGGTAGCAGGCCGTTCAGACATGGCAAACGCCCGCGCCGGAAAGCTGTCGCCGAACACCGGCATCGAACGTGCCTGCTCCAGGTCTTTCTGAAAACCGTTGGTGGAGATGTTCGCCAGGTTGTTGGCATGGGCCCGCTGCGCCAGTGCGTTCTGGCTGGCGCCGGTCATTGCCACATAAAGGTACTTGTCCACTGTCGTTCCTCTGCATGCCGGACGTTTGCCGCCCACTGCTGTGTTGCAGAGCCTTAAGCAATTAGCAGACCAACTTTTTTCTGGCGCTGATGAGCACGGTAAACAAAGGACTTGGAGGAACAGGAAGGGATTATGGGAGTGTATCGAAGACGAAAAACCGGCGGTGTCATGCCGGTGGGTGGCAATGCTTGTCCCCGGGTGATGGCCACTGCCGCCATCGCGAGCAAGCTCGCTCCCACATTGGATCTTCAGCGCTCTGCGGGTTGGGGTGCATTTGGAAAACCCTGTGGGAGCGAGCTTGCTCGCGATGGCCGGCACAAACACAATAGATAAATAGCTATGACTCGGTTTTACCGACTTCATACTCACGCAACTTGTTGGCAATAGTCGTATGGGAAACCCCTAGCCGCTTGCCCAGTTGCCGGCTGCTGGGATGTTCGGAATACAAGCGCTCCAGCACCGCTTTCTCGAAACGCCCGACGATCTCGTCCAGCCCACCCTCCAGGGAAAAATCGCCAAGGGGTTGGCGCACGCCATAGTCCGGCAGGCGGATGTGCTCGGCCTTGACCTTCCCGCCGTCGCACAGGGAAACGGCCTGGAACAGCACGTTTTCCAACTGCCGGACGTTGCCCGGCCAATGGTAGTGGCTGAGACGTTCCATCGCCGCCGGGGCAAGCCTTGGCAGCGGACAGCCGATCTGGCGGCTGGCCTGGTCGAGAAAATGTTCCACCAATGGCTCCAGCCCATCGAGGCATTCACGCAGCGGGGGGATGTGCAACGAAAGCACGTTCAAGCGGTGGTACAGATCCTGACGGAATTCCCCTCGGGCGCAGAGTTCGGACAAGTCGACCTGGGTCGCGCAGATCACCCTGACATCCAGGTAGACCTCTTCGTCACTGCCGACGCGACGAAAGCATCCGTCCTGCAAAAAGCGCAGCAGCTTCACTTGCAGGCGCGGGCTCATTTCCCCAACGCCGTCGAGGAACAGCGTGCCTCCCGCAGTCAGCTCCAACAGGCCGAGCTTGCCTTCGGCCCGGGCGCCTTCAAAGGCACCGGGGCCGTAGCCGAACAACTCGGTCTCGGCCATGGACTCCGGCAGCCCGGCGCAGTTGAGCGCCATCAGCGGCGACTGCCCGCGCGGACTGGCCAGGTGACAGGCGCGGGCCAGCAGTTCCTTGCCGGTGCCGGTTTCGCCTTCTATCAACAGCGGCGCGTCCAGCGGGGCCATGCGCCGCGCCTCGCGAACCACTGCCGCCATCACTTTCGAACTCTGGAAAATGCTGTCGAAGCCGCGCAGCTCCTGCTTGCGCACATTGTAGATACGCTCGCCGACCCGGTCGGCGCGGTGCAGGGTCAGCACCGCGCCGGCCATGGCTTCGCTGTCGTCGTGTTCCGATTGCAGCGGGGCGATGTCGGCCAGGAACACATCGCCCTTGACCTTGACCCGCAGCCCGTTGATACGCGACTGGTTGGCGCGCACCAGCTCCGGCAAGTCGAAATCCTCGGCGTAGCGGGACAGCGGGATGCCCGGCACTTCGTCGACCCGCACTCCGAGCAACTGCGCCGCCGCCCGGTTGGCCGCGACAATAGAGCCGCCCATGTCGATGGACAGCACCGGAAACTCGAGGGCGCCGAGCAAGGCGTTGAGCTCCATGTGCCGACGTTCGCTGGGCATCAGCCCTACCCGTTTGACGCCGAATACCCCGGCGATCCCTTCGAACTTCGGACGCAACGCCTGGAACTGGATATTGATCAGGTTCGGACAATGCAGGTAGATCGCATTGCCGTGCTCGCCCCCCACTTCGCCACGAGCGACGTTGATGCCGTATTCCACCAGCAGGTTGAGGATGTCCCGCAGGATGCCGATGCGATTCTGGCAATGGACTTTGATGCGCATAAGAGGCCCGATGTGTGTAGGCAAGCGTTTGGGATAGAGGACTGCGGCGCAGCCCGGCGGGAGCAAGCTCCCTCGCCACGAGGTTTTTGCCTGGCAGCGCAAATAGTCGTCAAGATTATGTGACAGTTGTAGGAGGTTTTACAGCCTGACATCCCTTCAAAGCGGCTATACCCGCAAATCCGTAACGAAAAGTTTACGAATCCACCACTGAAAAGCCTTTCAGTCCTGAGTCGGCTTGCTGCACGCGCCCCTGCTTCGAGTTATCTCTAACGCATCGCTGGACATAACAAAAAACAAGTCTTCCCTTGAGGGATATCAGCAGGAGAGCAGCATGAAGCAGACGCAATACGTGGCCCGCGAGCCCGATGCGCAAGGTTTTATCGACTACCCCGCCGAAGAACACGCGGTGTGGAATACGCTGATCACCCGCCAGCTGAAGGTCATTGAAGGCCGTGCGTGCCAGGAATACCTGGACGGCATCGACAAGCTTGGCCTGCCCCACGACCGCATCCCGCAACTGGGGGAAATCAACAAGGTGCTCGGCGCGACCACGGGCTGGCAAGTCGCCCGGGTACCGGCGCTGATTCCGTTCCAGACGTTCTTCGAACTGCTCGCCAGCAAACAGTTTCCGGTCGCGACGTTTATTCGTACCCGTGAAGAACTCGATTACCTGCAAGAGCCGGATATTTTCCACGAGATCTTCGGCCACTGTCCGCTGCTGACCAACCCATGGTTCGCTGAATTTACCCACACCTACGGCAAACTTGGCCTACAGGCTTCCAAGGAAGAACGCGTTTACCTGGCGCGCCTCTACTGGATGACCATCGAGTTCGGCCTGGTGGACACCCCGCACGGTCGGCGCATCTACGGCGGCGGCATCCTGTCTTCCCCCAAGGAAACCGTTTATTGCCTGTCGGACGAGCCGGAGCATCAGGCCTTCGACCCGCTGGAGGCCATGCGCACGCCGTATCGCATCGACATCCTGCAGCCGGTGTATTTCGTCCTGCCCGAGCTCAAGCGCCTGTTCGACCTGGCCCACGAGGACATCATGGGCATGGTCAGGCGCGGCCGGGAACTGGGCCTGCACGCGCCGAAATTTCCACCGAAAGCGGCGTGAACCGCTACTTTTGCTTTTAATTGAGTCTGTTGCGCCATGCGGCTTTGCTTTAGCGTGGACGCATCGACGTTTTTCAAATATTCGATCCGGGAACACACCATGAACACTTTGAACCAAGCCCATTGCGAAGCCTGCCGCGCCGATGCCCCGCAAGTCAGCGACGAAGAACTGCCGATCCTGATCAAGCAGATCCCCGACTGGAACATCGAAGTGCGCGACGGCGTGATGCAGCTGGAAAAGGTTTTCCTGTTCAAGAACTTCAAGCACGCCCTGGCGTTCACCAACGCGGTCGGTGAAATCTCCGAGGCCGAAGGGCATCACCCGGGCCTGCTCACCGAGTGGGGCAAAGTCACCGTGGCCTGGTGGAGCCACTCCATCAAGGGCCTGCACCGCAACGACTTCATCATGGCCGCCCGTACCGACGACGTCGCCAAGACCGCCGAGGGCCGCAAGTAATGCATTTCGATGCCATCGGCCGCGTGCCCGGCGACCCGATCCTCGGCCTGATGGAGGCCTACGGGGCGGACAGCAATCCTGGCAAGTTCGACCTGGGCGTGGGCGTCTACAAGGATGCCCAGGGCCTGACGCCGATTCTCCAGTCAGTGAAACAGGCCGAGCAGCAACTGGTGGACCGCCAGTTCACCAAGACCTACATCGGTGGCCATGGTGACGCCGCGTTCGGCCGGTTGATCAATGAACTGGTGCTCGGCGCCGACTCGCCATTGCTTGCTGCCAAACGCGCCGGCGCCACCCAGACGCCGGGCGGTACCGGCGCCCTGCGCTTGAGCGCCGACTTCATCGCCCAGTGCCTGCCGGGCCGCGGCGTCTGGTTGAGCAACCCGACCTGGCCGATCCACGAAACCATCTTCGCCGCCGCCGGCGTCAAGGCCAGCCACTACCCCTACGTCGGTGCCGACAACCGCCTGGATTTCGAGGCAATGCTGGCAACCCTGAGCCAGGTGCCAAAGGGTGACGTGGTGCTGCTGCACGCCTGCTGCCACAACCCCACCGGTTTCGACCTGACCCATGAGCAATGGCGCCAGGTGCTCGACGTAATGCGCAGCCGCAGCCTGCTGCCGCTGATCGACTTCGCCTACCAGGGCTTTGGCGACGGGCTGGAGCAGGACGCCTGGGCTGTGCGGTTGTTCGCCGAAGCGCTGCCCGAAGTGCTGGTCACCAGTTCATGCTCGAAGAACTTCGGTCTTTATCGCGACCGCACCGGTGCGCTGATCGTATGTGCGCGCGATGGGGAGAAACTGATCGACATCCGCAGCCAACTGGCGAACATCGCGCGCAACCTGTGGTCGACGCCACCGGACCATGGTGCGGCGGTGGTTGCGACGATCCTTGGCGATCCGCAGTTGAAAGGCTTGTGGGCCGACGAAGTGGAAGCCATGCGCCTGCGCATCGCGCAGTTGCGCAGCGGCCTGCTGGAAGCGCTCGAACCCCACGGTCTGCGCGAACGCTTCGCCCATATGGGGGTGCAACGCGGTATGTTTTCCTACACCGGCCTCTTGCCGGAACAGGTCAGGCAACTGCGCGAGCGCCATAGCGTCTACATGGTCGGCACCGGCCGGGCCAACGTCGCCGGCATCGACGCGACGCGCCTGGATGCGCTGGCGCTGGCGATTGCGGATGTTTGCAAGTAAGTAACGTCTGTGGCTAGACATCCGTTGTGGCGAGGGGATTTATCCCCGCTGGGTTGCGTAGCAACCCCAAGATTTTGTATCGAGCCACTTGATATCCCGAGGCGTCAGCTTTAAGGGCTGCTTCGCAGCCCAACGGGGATAAATCCCCTCGCCACAGATAAATTCCCTCCGCCAACGGCCAGGCTGGTTTTCTAGGCGCCGGTCCATTCCTGCACAAACGGCCCGATATCTTCCTGCGGCGCGGCGCGCGCCTCTTTTTGCGGTGTGCCCAGGTAAAGGAAGCCGATCACCTCCTCCCCTTCTTCCAGGCCCAGCCCCCGCGCGACGTGGGGCGAATACGCCAGTTCCCCGGTACGCCACACCCCGCCAACCCCCTGGGCATAAGCGGCCAGCAAGATCCCATGGGCCGCGCAACCGGCTGCCAGCAATTGCTCAGGCTTGGGAATCTTGAAATGGTCCTGCAATCGCGCGATCACCACCACGACCAAGGGCGCGCGCAGCGGGCCGTTGAGGGCCTTTTCCACCACCGCTTCCGGTACCAGCGGATCATTGAAGCGTGCCGCCTCGGCCAACAGCTCACCCATGCGGTGACGTGCTTCGCCTTCGACGGTCAGGAAACGCCACGGGCGCAGTTGGCCATGATCCGGCGCACGCATCGCTGCGGCGAACATGATCTGGCGTTGTTCGGGCGTGGGCGCAGGGTCCACCAGACGCGGAACGGAAACACGGTTGAGCAAAGCGTCGAGAGCCTGCATCGGCGACCTCCTGGAAAAATGTTCGGCTATTCTAGTGGCTTGTGCCGCCAGTTCGTTAGTGCAAATTCAGTTGCAAGCAGCGCCGGGCGCCGGTTTACATGCCGCTTGTCACAGGTAGAATGGCGCCCTTTCCCCTATCAGCCCGAGCGGACTTCATGGCGTTGCCGACCCTGCGGATCATTGGTTTCATCATCGGCATCTTCCTGATCACCCTGGCGATCTTCATGATCGTGCCGATGGCCACGTTGCTGATCTACGAACGCACCAGCGACCTGCCATCGTTCCTCTGGTCGAGCATGATTACCTTTGTCGCCGGCCTCGCGTTGATTCTTCCCGGACGCCCCGAGCACATCCATCTGCGCCCCCGGGACATGTACCTGCTGACGGTCAGCAGTTGGCTGGTGGTGTGTGTCTTTGCCGCGCTGCCGTTCTTGCTGACCCAGCACATCAGCTACACCGATTCTTTTTTCGAAAGCATGTCGGGCATCACCGCCACCGGTGCAACGGTCCTCAGCGGCCTGGACACGATGTCGCCGGGGATCCTGATGTGGCGCTCGCTGCTGCACTGGCTCGGCGGTATCGGCTTCATCGGCATGGCGGTGGCGATTCTGCCGCTGTTGCGCATCGGTGGCATGCGGCTGTTCCAGACCGAATCGTCCGATCGCTCGGAGAAAGTCATGCCGCGCTCGCACATGGTGGCGCGGCTGATCGTGGCCTCCTACGTCGGCATCACCATTCTCGGCACGCTGGCACTGTGGTGGGCCGGGATGAGTCTGTTCGATGCGATCAACCATTCGATGTCAGCCATTTCCACCGGCGGTTTTTCCACCTCCGACCTGTCCCTGGCCAAATGGACGCAACCGGCCGTGCATTGGGTCGCCATTGTCATCATGATCCTCGGCAGCCTGCCGTTCGCCCTCTACGTCTCGACCCTGCGCGGCAACCGCCGTGCACTGATCAGGGACCAGCAAGTCCAGGGGCTGATCGGCGTGCTGCTGGTCACCTGGCTGGTGCTCGGCACCTGGTATTGGGCCACCACCGACCTGCATTGGCTCGACGCCCTGCGGCACGTGGCGCTGAACGTGACGTCCATCGTCACCACCACCGGTTTTGCCCTGGGCGACTACAGCCTGTGGGGCAATTTCTCGCTGATGTTGTTCTTCTACCTGGGTTTCGTTGGCGGCTGCTCGGGCTCGACCGCCGGCGGGATCAAGATTTTCCGCTTCCAGGTCGCCTACATCCTGCTTCGGGCCAACCTCAACCAACTGATCCACCCGCGCGCGGTGATCAAGCAGAAATACAACGGTCACCGCCTCGACGAAGAAATCGTCCGGTCGATCCTGACATTCTCGTTCTTCTTCGCCATCACCATCTGCGTGATCGCGCTGCTGCTGTCGCTGCTGGGCGTCGAATGGATGACGGCACTGACCGGCGCGGCCAGTACCGTGTCCGGTGTCGGCCCGGGGCTTGGCGAGACCATCGGCCCGGCCGGCAACTTCGCCCCGCTGCCGGACGCCGCCAAGTGGATTCTTTCCGGCGGCATGCTGCTCGGCCGGCTGGAAATCATTACGGTGTTCGTGCTGTGTATTCCGGCGTTCTGGCGTCACTGACCGGCGTCGCTACAGCCCGCGCCCGGTATTCGCCGGGCGTGGTGCCGAACCAGCGCCGAAAAGCCCGGAAAAAATTGCTCGGGTCGGCAAACCCCAACAGATAAGCCACTTCCAGCAGCGTCATGGTCGGCTGCGCCAGGTACTGCTCGGCCAGTTCGCGGCGCGTATCGTCCAGCAAGTTCTGGAAACTCGTGCCCTCATCCTGCAAGCGCCGCTGCAAGGTACGTTGCGACAAGTGCAGGGTCTGCGCGACCACGTCCCGCTTGGGCTCGCCCCGGGGCAGCAGTCGGCAGAGCACCTGCCGCGCCTGGTGGGTCACGCGGCTTCCGGAAAAACGCGCGAGGTATTCGCCGGCAAACCGATCGTGGAGCTGCGCCATGGCCTCGTTGGCCGTGGGCAACGGCGCCTCCATGTCCTCCTGCAGGAAAATCAGCGCATCGTAGGGGGCATCGAACACCAGCGGCGCGCCAAAAGCCTGTTGATAAGGTGCCAGGTCAACGGGTTCGGAACCCTGGAACAGTACCTTTACCGGATGCAAGGTGCGTCCGGTCAACCAACTGCACAGGGACAGCGCGCAGGCCAGGGAGGCTTCGGCACTTTGCCGGGTCGGCGGAAGGTGATCGCCATGCACGGTGAGAATCAGCCCGTAGCCCTCCTCCAGATGACGAAAACTCAAGTCGGCGCTTTCGGCAATGATCCGTTGGTAGCGCACCAGCCGCTGGAAGCCTTCGACCAGCGTGCGACTGGACATCAACGCGTAACCGACCACATGGAACGATGCCGGGCGCACCACCTTGCCCATGTTCAGGCCGATGGCGGGGTTGCCGGAGCGCGCCACCGCCAATTGCCAGAGCCGCGTCATCGAGTCCTGGGTAAAGCGCGCGTCGGGATCCTCCAGCGCAGCAAAATCCAGCGCCAGCTGCTTGAACAGCGCCCGACAGTCCAGGCCGTCCATTTCCAACGCCTTGACAATCCCCATCGCCCAGCTTGAAGAAGTCGTTCGTTCGCTCATGACGTTTTGCTTGCATGACGAGCCGCAGGGTACGGCTGGATTTGCGAAGGATACTAAAGTGGCGCTGATTGTCACTGGCTGTGGAAGGTCATCGCTCTAGACTCAAGTGATAGAACATTAACCAAAGAGCCTGCAGTCTTGGAAAACACCAGCCGATTCAATACCTTCGCCGAGTTCTACCCGTATTACCTCAGCGAACACAGCAACAGCACCTGCCGGCGCCTGCACTTCATCGGCACCTCCCTGGTCATCCTGGTTTTCGCCCTGGCCCTCGTCGTCGGCGCCTGGTGGCTGTGGGTCGCGCTGCCGGTGGCCGGCTATGGCTTCGCCTGGGTCGGGCACTTCTTCTTCGAAAAAAACCGCCCGGCAACTTTCCAACACCCTCTCTACAGCCTGCTCGGCGACTTCGTCATGTACCGCGACATGCTGCTGGGCAAGGTGGCGTTCTAAGGAGATCGGCGATGACGTCTCACGCGCGCTTCACCCACATGCAGGACGGCAGCCGGGAAGACTGGGCGATCATCGCCGCCGACTTCAGCGCTTACGCGCGGCAGTTGCCAGGCCGGATTCTGGCCCACCTGAGATTGCTCGATGGCGACTTCGGCGGTTTCCCCGTGGATCGCCTGACCCACTCCCTGCAAACCGCGACCCGTGCCTACCGCGACGGGCGAGACGAGGAGTACGTAGTCTGCGCCCTGCTCCACGACATTGGCGACACACTGGGTTCGTACAACCATCCGGACATCGCGGCGGCGATCCTCAAGCCGTTCGTCAGCGCCGAGAATCTGTGGATGGTGGAAAAACACGGGATCTTCCAGGGCTACTACTTCTTCCATCATCTGGGCATGGACCGGCACCTGCGCGAGCAGTTTCGCGAACACCCGCAGTACCAGGCGACGATCGATTTCTGTGCAGAATACGACGCCGCGGCGTTCGATCCCGAGTACGACACGCTGCCGCTGAGTTTCTTCGAACCCATGCTGGAAAGGCTGTTTGCGGCACCGAAGCAATCGATCTACAAGGCGGCGATGGCCGAGAGATAAGACAAGGAACCCTCTGTGGCGAGGGGATTTATCCCCGCTGGGCTGCGCAGCAGCCCCCTCTCGGTGTGCCTGAATGATCGCGGATCCAGTGACTATCCTTAGGACTGCTGCGCAGCCCAGCGGGAGCAAGCTCCCTCGCCACAAAAGCTCCTCTCCACTAAACGTTTAAAATTCAGGCAGGCTCAGTCACTTTCAACTCAGCCTTGACCAGCGCTTCGCGCGCCTGGGCGTCCGCCAGGCGATAGAGCTCGATCGAGCCGTCCCAATGCTCGATCAGCGCCGTGCACGACTCGACCCAATCGCCGCAGTTGAGGTACTCCACCCCGCCCACCATGCGAATCTCGGCATGGTGGATGTGCCCGCACACCACGCCATGCAGTTCACGCTTCACGCATTCATGGGCGATGGCTTCTTCAAAATCACTGATGAAGCTGACGGCGGTCTTGACCTTGTGCTTGAGGTACGCCGACAGCGACCAGTAACCGTAGCCGTAACGGGCCCGCCAGTGATTGAGCCAGCGATTGAGGGTCAGGGTGAATTCGTAGGCCGAATCCCCAAGAAAGGCCAACCAACGGTGATAACGGGTGATCACATCGAACTGGTCGCCATGGATCACCAGCAGGTGCCGACCATCGGCGGTGACATGCACCGCTTCGTCCACCAGTTGAATGTTGCCCAGGATCAGCTTCGAATAACGGCGCAGGAATTCGTCATGGTTGCCGGTGACATAGATCACCTCGGTGCCGCGCTTGCTCATGGTCAGCAGGCGACGAATGACGTTGGTATGGGCCTGGGGCCAATACATGCCACTGCGCAGTTTCCAGCCGTCGATGATATCGCCCACCAGGTAGACCTTGTCGGCGTGATAGCCCTTGAGAAAGTGCGACAGGTGCTCGGCCTGGCAATCTCGCGTACCCAGGTGAACGTCGGAAATCCACAGGGTGCGGACACGCTGTTTGCGGCTGGGCCTGGCGAGCTCGGCGCTGGTCATTGGGCAACCCTCTGATCGTTTTCACCACAGTGCACCCCAGCGGTTAATGACCCATGACAATAATGCGTCGGTTGCATGACAGCGCGAGGCGCCGCGCCCTCGGTGTAGACTGGCCGCCTGCCACGGGAGACCGCGATGAGACCGATCCTCACGCTACGCCACTACAGCCACGACCTGATTGTCCACAGCCACGACCATGCGCAGCTGGTGTTCGGCTTGTCCGGCGCGCTGGACTTCGAAGTCGAAGGGCGTGGCAGCCAGGTGGTGCAGCAGAGTTTCGTGGTGGTACCCGCCGGCGCCCATCACGCCTGCGGCAGTCCTCGGGGCAGCCGTTGCCTGGTGCTGGATGTGCCTGATGATGACTGGGTCGGACAATGCCTGGGCGATCACGCCGATGCCAGCCGGCGCTTACTCGACCGCAATATCCGCCTGCCCCTGGATACGGGGCAGAGCCAGTTGGTAAGTTGGCTCGCGGGCAGTCCGGTGGACGATCCACTGATCGCCCAGCAAGGCGCGGTACTGCTGTTGGCCAGCCTCAACGGCGCCCGCCAGCAAACGGGCGGCAGCCGGCGCCTGCCCTATGCCGCGCTGGATGTCCATATCGACCAGCACGCGGCCTATCCGCTGCAAGTGGCGGACCTGGCGCGGGTCGCCGGGCTTTCCAGCGCGCGCCTGCATGCGCGCTTCGTCGCCGAACGCGGGCAGACGCCAATGGAATACATCCGCAGCCGCCGCCTGCACAAGGCCGTGGGACTGTTGCGAGACTCAAACCTGCCCATCGGCGAAATCGCCCATCAGGTTGGCTACAGCTCGCAAAGCGCCTTTGCGGCGGCGGTGCTGCGCGAGTTCGGTGTTTCGCCGGGCAAGCTTCGGCGCTAGACCTGCGCTAAAAATCGCTAGGTTCGCGACAGACAGAAACGGCTGGCAACGGGTTCAATAGCCAGACGTTCAACCGCTCAACAAGGATTGCAATGACTCCCCGTACCGCCCTCGGCGCCTTGCACATCGGCGCGCTCATGTTTGGCCTGACCGGCGTGTTCGGCAAACTCGCCGCCGCCTCGCCGGCGGTCATTGTGTTTGGCCGTGCGGTGTTCGCCGTGCTGGCCCTGGCGGTGTTTGCCCGGTTCGCCAGCCGCACCCGCTGGCAAAAACTGCGCGGCCGCGACGCTCGCCGGTTGCTGCTCGGTGGGCTGTTGCTGGCCGGACACTGGGTCAGTTTTTTCATCTCGGTAAAAGTCGCCGGGGTGGCCATCGCCACGCTGGGGTTCGCCAGTTTCCCGGCCTTCACCGTATTGCTCGAAGGGCTGATTTTCCGCGAGCGGATCCGCGCCAACGAGATTCTCCTGGTGGTGCTGGTGAGCGTCGGCCTGGTGCTGGTCACACCGGACTTTGACCTGGCCAGCGGCGCCACCACCGGTTTGCTCTGGGCCGTGGCTTCGGGCCTGTTGTTCTCGCTGTTGTCGCTGACCAATCGCGCCGGCTCCGCGCACGTACCGCCGGTACAGGCCGCGCTGTGCCAGAACGTGGTCGTGGGGTTATGCCTGTTGCCGATGGCCGCGCCGCAACTGAGCGACGTGCGCCCCATCGACTGGTTGTGGATCGGCCTGCTCGGGGTGTTCTGCACCGGCCTGGCCCACAGCCTGTTCGTCGCCAGCCTCGCGGTGATCAAGGCGCGCACCGCGGCGGTGGTGTTCGCCATGGAACCGGTCTACGGCATCACCATTGCCTGGCTGCTGTTCGATGAAAACCCGACGCTGCGCATGCTGCTGGGTGGCGTGCTGATCATCGTTGCGATCGTCGTGTCGAGCCAGCTCGACGGCACGAAAAAATCCAGCGCCGGCGCCCAAGCCTCGTCTCACTGAGCCAGGTTACTGAAACGCGTCACTGAACCCGGTCGTTGTGCCCCAGGTCGCGCTCCGGGTCGATCCGGTCGCGGACCCGCTGCTTGAGGACCTTGGCCTCGGGAAACCCGCCGTCGGCCTTGCGCTCCCAGACCTGCGTACCGTCGCAACTGATATGGAACACCCCGCCGGTGCCCGGCACCAGGGACACCTTGCCCAAATCGTCGCCAAAGGTGCTGAGCAACTCCTGGGCCAGCCAGGCGGCGCGCAGCAACCATTGGCACTGCGTGCAGTAAGTGATGACGACTTCCGGTTTGCGAGCGGTCATTGCGGGTGAGCTCCTGCGGTCAAAGGCGTCGTTATACTACTCGCCTTTGACCGCCTGCCCCGAGATTGACGATGCGCCGCCTGCTGCCATGCCTGCTCCTGTTACTGCTGCCCCTGTTCGCCGACGCGGTCGAAGCGCCGCGACCGAAAATCGGCCTGGTACTTTCCGGCGGCGCGGCCCGTGGGCTGGCGCATATTGGCGTGCTCAAAGCCCTGGAAGAACAAGGCATCAAGATTGACGCGATCGCCGGCACCAGCATGGGCGCGGTGATCGGCGGCCTATACGCCTCCGGGTACAAGATCGACGAGCTGGAGAAACTCGCCCTGGGCATCGACTGGCAGCAGGCGCTGTCCGATGCCCCGCCGCGCAAGGACGTGCCCTTCCGGCGCAAGCAGGATGACCGGGATTTCCTGGTGAAGCAGAAGCTGAGCTTTCGCGACGACGGCAGCCTCGGCCTGCCACTGGGCGTGATCCAGGGACAGAACCTGGCCCTGCTCCTGGAAAGCCTGCTGGCCCACGCCAGCGATACCCGGGATTTCGACAAGCTGCCGATCCCCTTCCGCGCCGTGGCGACCGACATCGCCACTGGCGAAAAAGTCGTGTTCCGCAAGGGCCACCTGCCCAAGGTGATCCGTGCCAGCATGTCGATCCCGGCGGTGTTCGCCCCGGTGGAACTGGACGGGCGGCTGCTGGTGGACGGCGGCATGAGCGACAACATTCCCTTGGACGTGGCCCGGGAAATGGGCGTGGACATGGCCATCGTCGTCGATATCGGCACGCCGCTGCGCAACCGCAAGCAATTGGTCACGGTGGTGGATGTGCTGAATCAGTCGACCACCCTGATGACCCGCCGCAACTCGGAGGAACAACTGGCGAGGCTGAAAAACAACGACGTGCTGATCCAACCCGCCCTGGCAAGCTTTGGCTCCACCGATTTCGGCCGCGCCACGGAAATGATCGACGCCGGCTACCGCGCCACCCGGATACTCGAGGCGCGCCTGGCGCACCTGCGTCGCCCTGAACCGGCCGACGCCGAGCTGATGGCGGCGCGCACCCCCAGCGAACGCACGCCGGTCATCACCGCGATACGGGTGGAAAATGATTCGAAAGTCGGCGACGACGTGATCCGCTATTACGTTCGCCAACAGATCGGCGAGCCGTTGGACCTGGGTCGACTGCAAACCGACATGGGCACCTTGTACGGCCTGGATTATTTCGAGCAGGTGCAATACCGCGTGGTGCACAAGGGCGCGGACAACAGCCTGGTGATCAGCGCCCGGGGCCGACGCACCGGCACGGACTACCTGCGCCTGGGCCTGAGCCTGTCGGACGACATGCGCGGCGACAGCGCTTTCAACCTCGGTGCCAGCTACCGGGTCAACGGTATCAATCGCCTCGGCGCCGAATGGCTGACACGGGCGCAGATCGGCGATAAGCAGGAGCTGTACAGCGAGTTCTACCAGCCGCTGGACGTCGGCTCGCGCTACTTCATCGCGCCCTACGGACAATTCGAATCGCGCAACGTCGAATCGATCCTCGATAACGACCCGGTCGCCCAGTATCGGGTCGAGCGCTACGGCTTTGGCCTGAACCTGGGCCGGCAGATCGGCAACAGCGGGGAAATCCGCTTCGGTGTTGGCCAGGCCTGGGGCAAGGCGGACGTGCGCATCGGCGATCACGACCAGCCCAGCGAAAACTTCAACGAAGGTTTCTACGAGCTCAAGTATTCATTCGACTCGCTGGACAACGTCTACTTCCCCCACGAAGGGGAAGACATCGGCTTGTCCTGGCGCCAGTACGAACCCGGATTAGGTTCCGACCAGCGTTATCGCCAGTGGGAATTCAGGTTGGACAAGGCCCTGAGCAGCGGCCCGGATACTTTCATCCTCGGCGGTCGTTATGGCCGGACCCTGGACACCGCCGAGGTCGTGACGTCGAGTTTCGTCCTCGGCGGCGCCCGACAGCTGTCGGGCTTTCGTGAAGACGGGATATCCGGCCAGAACATGAGCCTGATGCGCGCCGTGTACTACCGCAGGCTCACGCCTCGCGCCTACCTGCCGCTGGATTTCCCGCTGTATGTCGGCGGTTCGCTGGAGCGCGGCCGGGCCTGGAACAACGACAATGAATTCGACAGCGGCTACATCAACGCCGCCAGTGTTTTCCTCGGGTTCGACACGCCGCTGGGACCACTCAACTTCAGTTATGGCTTCAACGACGATGATGAGCAGGCGGTGTATCTGAATCTGGGGCAGACGTTCTAGCGTCATGCAAACTGTGGGAGCGAGCCTGCTCGCGAAGAGATGGTTGAGATCTCCTGTGCCGCCATTTTCGCGAGCAGGCTCGCTCCCACAGGGGTAATCAACGAATCCCGGCCAGCAGCACCCGGGCCGTTTCCTTGAGCGGCTCGTCGCCCTCTTCCACCAGTTCCTCCAGCAGCGTGATAGCGCTCTTGAGGTCACCCTCATCGATACGATTCTGGGCTTCTTCGAGCTTTTCGGAATGCTGCGAGGTCGGCGATTCAAAAGACACCGGTTCGAGCGACAGGGACTCGAACTCCGGTTCGGCGCTCAGCGGCTCCAGCTCCAGCGACTGCTCTTCATCGGCAAACCCGTCGAGGAAATCATCGTCCAGCGACTCGGTTTCCAGGGGCGCTCCCCATTGCAGGTCGGGCTCATCGAACCCCGAGAGCGACAACGTGCCGGTTTCGAAGGATTCCGGGGTTTTCGGTTCAGCGGAGGCCTGCGGGGTGTCGGTCAGGTCCCAGCTGTTCTCCATGGACAAGCTATCGAGCTTCAGCTCGAACTCGTCGCTGGGGAGACGGGGCGGTTCGGGCACTGGAATGGATGCCTGGGGTTCTGTCGGCGCAGTTGCATCAAGCGGCGCATCCAGGGAAGTATCGGGGGGCGCGGCAACCAGGGAGATTCTCGGGTAGCGCCCGCGGATTTCTTGCAGCGCCTGGCGATCGACGCCTTGGGCCAGCAGGTGGTTCTCCTGGGCCTGGAAGCCGATGACATCGCCCTGCTTGCCCAGCACGTCGAGCAACTTGAGGCCCAGGTCGGTACGCTCCGGCTCCGCCAGCAACGCGGCGCGCAACAAGCCGGCAGCTTCGGTGAAGCGGCCATAGGTCAGGTAGATTCCTACCCCTTCGAGTACATCGCCGAGGGGCGCATCGCCGTTGTTGAACGACGCGGCGACTTCAGGGCGTTCGGCGCCCGATTGCCCATAGGTTTCAGGCTCGTCATCGTCCAGGATCAATTCGCGAGGCTCGGACATCGGCTGCGGATCCGCCAGTTCCTGCTGTTGCCGACGGCGAAGAAACAGCAACACGACGAGCAACCCCAGCAGCCCCACCAACCCTGCCACCCACACCCAATCGATGCCCTCTGCCTCGTCGGCCGGCGTCGCCTCGACCACCGGATTGGGCTCGACGTTTTCCGCTGGCGGCGCTGTCGCGGCAACGGCATCCGGCGGCTCCTGGGCCAGTTGCGCCTGCAACTCGCTGATCTGCTGGCGCTGGCTGGCGATTTCCGCGTCCTGGGCCTGGAGCCGGGCTTGAAGTTCGTCGATGGTTTTCTGTTGTTGCTGGTTTAGCAGCACCGAGGCGGCGAGCTGCTCGGCGTTGCTGTCGGGGGCGACAGAGGCCGGCGTTGAAGGGGTTGCGGCGGGAGGCGGCAATATGGCCGAGTCGGGCAGCAACAGGCGCTGACCGATGGAAAGCCGCTCGCTGCCAGGGTTCAGCGCCTGGATGCCCTGCATGAGCTCATTGACAGAGGCATTGCTGCCGGCGTCATGCAGGCGCTTGGCGATGATCCAGGGGTTGTCGCCCTGCACGACGGTGTAGCGCTTGCCTTGTGTGGCCGGTGGCGGCTTGATCGCGGGTGTCGCTTCGGCCGCAGCGGAAGGCTCGTCCACGGCCGGCACAATCCCTGGCGTGCCCGGCGGATCGATCAGCACGGTGTATTCACGCAGCACCCGGCCGTTGGGCTGGTTGAGCTGTACCAGGAAATTGAGGAAAGGCTCTTCCACCGGCTTGCTGGAAGTCACCCGGATGAAGCTGCGCTCGCCGCGCAATACCGGCGTGAAACGCAAGCTGTTGAGAAAAAATACCCGCTCCACCCCGGCGCGACTGAAATCGTCCGGGCTCGCCAGGCTGGCCGACAAATCCCCCTCCCCCAGGCCGGCCGCATCGACCAGGGCGATGTCGGCGCGCAACGGCTGGTTCAGCGCGGAATGAAGCGTGATCTCACCCAGCCCCAGCGCCGACGCCAGGGCCGGAAAGCCCAGGGCACCCACGACTATCAACACGTTGACCCAGTTGCGCAACGTGGACTGCAGACTTTCAAGCATGGGCATCCCTTTCGATTACCAGAACCAACCTCGGCGCAAACGCTTCCATTAGGAACGCTTACTACTGGTTATAGTTCGCTAACCGGCGAATCTCAAAAACCTGATGTCAGGGAAGTGCCTCAGGATTTTTCCAGGTTGGCCAGGATCCTGCCGTGAACCCGCATGCACACCCGCATATCCTCTTCGTCAACGCCTTCAAACAACTCCCGACGCAGCTGCGTGGCAATGGTTTCGATCTGTTCGATCAGCGGCAAGGCCGGCGCGCAAAGCACGATTTTCTTGGCGCGGCGGTCCTCGGCCACGGCCTGGCGCTGCACCAGTCCCTGGGTTTCCAGGCTGTCGAGCAAGCGGGCCAGGGTCGGGCCTTCAACGGCGACGCTCTGGGCCAGTTCACGCTGGGTCGGCGCCTGTTCGAAGCGGGCCAGGTGCAGCAGCACCAGCCAACGCGCCTGGGACAGGCCCAGCCCGGCGAGGCGACGGTCCAGCTCGGCTCGCCAGCCCCGGGACATTTGCGCCAACTGCATGCCAAAGCGGTGTTGATCGGTTAGAGGCATAAAAAACTCATCAGAATCTAAATAGAGAAATACTAATTATTAGTCAGCTAAGCATGAGCTTCGGATTCAAGCAAGGCTGGCACTGTAGTGAATCGTTAAAGGAGCGTAACTGTTTGATCAGACTTCAAATTCCGATTGCAGTGCAGCTCTTACGCAATACAGGACGCCTTCCGGAACGCGGCCTGCAAACAGCGCGGCAACGTCAGATACCGCGGGCAATTCACCCTCTCCGTCGAGAAACGCGTCCTGGATTTCGCCCATCAGTTCTTCGGGCAAATCCAGCGCCTGCTCCAGGGATAGCTGCTGTTGGCCGATCGCCTCGGCCAGCATCGTATAGACGTTCTTTTCCGAACACTGCAATTGCCCGGCGATTTGTAGCGGGGTCATCCCGGCACGAGCCAGCGTGATGAGTTCGTGGCGTACATCGGCCACGGCTTTCGGCGCTTCGGCTTCGCCGCCGAGCACCTGGAGGAAAGCCTCGCCGTAACGCTCCAGCTTGCGCGCGCCAACGCCACTGACCCGGGCCATTTCCGCCAGGGAAGTCGGTTGGCTGCGGAGCATTTCCAGCAATGTCGAGTCGGGGAAAATGACGTAGGGCGGCACGCCATGCTCCTCCGCCAGTTTGCGCCGCAAGGCACGCAGGGCTTCCCACTGATCGCGCTCCTCGCCACGCACCAGTTGGCTGGCCTGGCTCTTGCTGCTCTTGATCGCTGTTGCGGGCTTGAGGTCGCGACGCAGTTCCAGGCTGACCTCGCCTTTGAGCAAGGGCCGGCAGGTCGCGCTCAGGCGCAGGCCGCCATAACCTTCCAGGTCGATGTCGGCCAGGCCGCGCGCCACCAGTTGCCGGAACAGCGAGCGCCATTCGCTCTCGGTGCGGGCCTTGCCCACGCCGAACACTGAAAGGTGCTGATGGCCAAAACTGCGGACCTTTTCGTTGTCCTTGCCCAGCAGCACATCCACCAGATGCCCCACGCCATAACGCTGGCCCGTGCGATAGATGGCCGACAGCGCCTGGCGGGCCGGCTCGGTGGCGTCCCAGGTCTCCACGCCGTCGACGCAGTTGTCGCAGTGCCCGCAAGGCTCGGGCATGTCCTCATCGAAATAGGCCAGCAAGGTCTGGCGGCGGCAACGGGTTTCTTCGCAGAGCGACAGCATCGCGTCGAGCTTGTGCTGCTCCAGGCGCTTGTGGCGCTCATCGCCCTCGGAGTTCTGCAGCATCTGCTTGAGCATCACCACGTCCTGCAGGCCGTAGGCCATCCAGGCATCGGCCGGCAAACCGTCACGACCGGCACGGCCGGTTTCCTGGTAATAGGCCTCCAGGGACTTGGGCAGGTCCAAATGCGCAACGAACCGTACGTTGGGCTTGTCGATACCCATGCCGAACGCCACGGTGGCGACCATGATCAGGCCTTCCTCGTTGAGAAAGCGCTTCTGGTGATAGGCCCGCAAATCGTTGGGCAGGCCGGCATGGTAGGGCAAGGCCGGGAAACCTTGCTCGCTGAGAAACGCCGCCACCTCCTCGACTTTCTTGCGCGACAGGCAATAGACGATACCCGCGTCGCTGCGCCGCTCGGCGAGGAACGCCAGCAATTGCTTGCGCGGCTGCTCCTTGGGCACGATGCGGTAGAAAATGTTCGGGCGGTCGAAGCTGGAGAGGAACCGCTCGGCGTTCTGCAGGTGCAGGCGCTCGACGATTTCTTCGCGGGTACGTTTGTCGGCGGTGGCGGTCAGGGCGATGCGCGGCACGTCGGGAAACAGCTCGGCCAATTGCCCCAGTTGCAGATATTCGCGACGGAAATCATGGCCCCATTGGGATACGCAGTGGGCTTCGTCGATGGCAAACAGGGCGATCTCCAGGCTCTGGAGAAAGGCCAGCATGCGCGGCTGCACGAGACGTTCAGGCGCCAGGTAAAGCATTTTCACTTCACCGCGCTGGATGCGCGCCGCCAGGTCCCGCTGCTGCTCGGCGCTCAGCGTAGAGTTCAACGCGGCAGCGGCAACGCCCAATTCTTCGAGGGTCGCGACCTGGTCGTCCATCAAGGCGATCAGCGGCGATACCACCACCGCGAGGCCGTTGCGCAGCAGCGCGGGCACTTGGAAGCACAAGGACTTGCCGCCGCCGGTAGGCATGAGCACCAGGGCATCGCCACCGCTGGCCACGCGCTCAATGATGGCACCCTGGCGGCCACGAAAACTGTCGTAGCCGAAGATGTCCTTGAGGACGCGTTGAGCCTGTTCGAGCATAAAAACTCCAAAAATCACCGAAACATCCCTGCAAGGCTGGTCCAGAAACACAAACGCTGCACCGGCGAATCGTAAGTGCGCGTTTCGAACCGCCGGGATGCCGCAGGGCATCACAAAACGCGGCAGTATACCCGAGGGCTTCATTGCGAAGGGGGTTGCTGACGGGAGGTTTCAGGGCAAATGCCGGACAAGCCCCACCCCGTGGCGAGGGAGCTTGCTCCCGCTGGGTGGCGAAGCCGCCCCAAAAAAACAGGGCCGCTGCGCGACCCAGCGGGAGCAAGCTCCCTCGCCACAGGGACTCTGTAGGCTAGAGACCAGGTGATGCATGCCCGGCAAGAAGGCAAATCCACCACGCGGCTGGCCTGAGCGCTCAAGAAAGCCTAGAATTCCCGCATTGTTTATTCCCCAAGGTAGCCTGTAATGTCCTTCGCTGAGCAACTGACCCGCCTGCAAGTCTTCCTCGACGCCGATGAGCTGCACGAAGAAGCGCTGGATTACGTGGCCGCTCATGGCTACCTGACCGCCCTGTCGATCTGCTCCGAGCAGGTGCCGGAGCGTGAATGGATCGACGCCCTGTTCGCCGAAGAACCGCACTACAGCGACGAAGCCCAACGCGCCGAAATCGAAGCGACGCTGGTCGGCCTCAAGGCGCACATCGCCCGCCAACTGGCTTCCGATGAAGAATTCGAGCTGCCGTGCGAGCTGGACCTGGGCGATGATCCGGACGATTCGGAACTGCGCGGCTGGTGCATCGGCTTCATGGAGGGCGTGTTCCTGCGCGAAGCGGCCTGGTTCGAAACCGCCGAAGAAGAAGTCAGCGAAATGCTGCTGCCGATCATGGTCGGTTCCGGCCTGTTCGACGAACAACCGGAGTTCTCCGACATTGCCGCCGACCCGAACCTGATGGACGACATGATCGTGCAGATCCCGGAAGCCCTCACCGCCCTGTACCTGCTGTGCAACGCCCCGGACGAGAAACCGGCGATCCTCAAGCCGCGCCATCACTGAGTCAGCGGGTGCCCGCGCCCCTTGGCAATCGCCCGCTGATCCTGCGCTACGCTCTGCTCGCCATCGGCTGGCTGAGCGTGGTGCTGGGGGTCATCGGCATCTTTATTCCCATCCTTCCCACCACCCCCTTCCTGTTATTGGCCGCGGCCTGCTTCGCCCGCAGTTCGCCACGCTTCTACCGCTGGCTGGTGGAGCATCCGCGCCTCGGCCCCTGGATCGGCGATTACCTCAGCGGCAATGGCATCCCGCTCAAGGGCAAGGTCTACGCCATCGGGTTGATGTGGGCGAGCATCCTGCTGTCGTGCTACCTGGTGCCCCTGCCGTGGGCGCGGGTGTTCATGCTGACCAGCGCGGTGCTGGTGACGATTTACATCCTCAGGCAAAAAACCCTGCACAAACCTGACTGAACGCCCTTGTGGCGAGGGAGCTTGCTCCCGCTGGGAGGCGAAGCCGCCCTGAAATCAGCTGATGCGATTCCCCAGGCAGACCGCGCCTGCCGATTTTACGACTGCTGCGCAGCCGAGCGGGAGCAAGCTCCCTCGCCACGAGATCGGCTGTGTCTTCAGTCATGCCTGGGCCTGGTAAAATCTTGTGCTAGCCAAAATGAAAAAACCGCCATCTCCAGAGCGAAGATGGCGGGTTTTGTCGTTTCAGCTCATCTCACACTGTGTCGACCTTCAACGAATGGTCATTCAGCATGCCGTTAATGATGGTCGCGGTGTCCGCGCCGCCGATCATTCCGCCCGCGCCCGGCGTGACGCCGTAGTGACTGGCGAGGTTGACGCCGGCCAGGTCAATGGTCTGGTTCGGCGTGGCGCCGGCGGTGCTGCTGACGTCGATGCTGGTGATCAACGAGGCTCCACTGCCGGTCACGCTGAAGTGCAGGTAGTCATCAAGCGACGCCGCGCTGCCGTTCTCGCCCAGCAGCAGTTGCGACAGGTCGAGCTTGTCGAGGCCCGGGGTGAAATCCGTGATGACGTCGTGACCGCTGTTGCCCGCCTGCCATTGGAACGTGTCGGCGCCGTTGCCACCGGTGAGGGTGTTGTTGCCCAGGCCGCCGATCAGCAGGTCATCACCGTCACCGCCGTTGAGCACGTCATGGCCGAGGCCGCCGTCGATGCGATTGCCCAAGCCGTTGCCTGTCAGGCTGTCGTTGAAGTTCGAGCCGACCAGGTTCTCGATGCCAGCCAGGGTGTCGGTGCCGGCCCCCAGGGTGTTCTGTCCGGCCAGCAGGCCGAGGTTTACCGTGACGCCGCCGGTGGCATGGGCATAACTGGCGGTGTCGTTGCCAGTGCCGCCGTCGAGCAGGTCGTTACCGGTACTGCTGTAGAGCAAGTCATTGCCAGCCCCGCCATGCAAGGTGTTGTTGCCCGCGCCCGTGCTGAGGATGTCGTTGCCGTCGCCGGCGTTGAGCACGTTGTTGCCATTGCCGGCCACCAGTACATCGTTGCCCGTGGTCCCCGTCAGGGTGTGGCCCGCCTGGTAGCTGATGCCCACTCCGGCGGAGTCACTGCCGCCGTGGTTGTCGCTGGCAGTGTAGCTGCCGTGATAATCGGGAGTAGTGTCCTGGGCACCGGCGTAGTTGACGGTCAGGGTCAGTTGGTAATTTTCCGAGGCATTGGCGTTGCCATTGCCGGGGTTGGGAATGTTGGTGACGTGGATCTGATAGTTGCCATCCGCCGCTGCGGTGAACGAGGCGCCGTCGTTGATCGCGATGAAGGGGCCGCCGTTAAGCGAATATTCCATGGCGATGCGACCGGCCGTGAGGTTGTGATCCAGGGTCAGGGTTTCGCCTTGCTTGAGGCTGATGTTGAGCCGGTCTTCATCGTTGGCGTTGTTGTTCGACACCGCTCCCAGCGCCCCGCTGACCACCAGCATCGCGGTCATGCTCGCGGTGTTGGCGACGAAGGCACTGCGGTTGAGGCTGATCGACTGGGCGTTGTTGCCGGTGAAACTGGTGGTACCGGTGCTGCCGGTGAAATCCGCGCCCCTGGCCACCCAGCCGGTATTAAAACTGGTCGGCGATGCGGAGAGCGGGTCGCCGTTGGCGTCGCTGTCATTGCCCAGCAGCAATTCACCCGGAACCACGATGTTGCCCGACAGCACGTTGGTGATGACGTTGTCAGCGACCGCCACGGGCGCACTGTTAGGTTGGACCTTGATCACCAGGTTGGAGCCGGCCAGGTCACCATCGTTATCGCTGAGGGTGTAGCCGATGTTCTCGGTGATCAAGGTGCTGGTGGTGGTTTGGGAGGTGTAGCTGAACGCGCCGGTATCGAGATTGACCACGAGCATACCGTCATGCCCGGTGGCGATGCTGACGGTGTTGGTCGCAGTGTTGAAGGCGCCGTGGTTGGCCCCGCCGCTGACGGTCAGCGCCCCCTGGCCACCGTTGGCATCGGGGTTGTAGCTGTAGGTCGTGCCGTCCACCACCAGGCTTTTGATAAACCCGCCGTCGGCGCCGAACGAGCCGCCTTCGCCAAACAGGCTGCCGGTAACCGGCACGCCTTGCACCGTGCCGGAAAGCACCGAATTGAGCTGGTTCAAGTCAGTCACCACCACCGCGTTGGTGTTGGTGTGGGTGCTGCCGTCGTAGGCCAGCGGATCAAGATTGACGTTTCTGGCGCCGCTGCCCAGGCCGACGGCGTAATTCTTGATGCTGTTGGCGTCGAGGAAGGCCTTCCACGCGGCCTCGTCCGCCGGGCCGATGTCGCCCTTGGTCGGCTTGCCGTCGGAGAAAAAATAACCAACGTTCTGGGCGCCGGTCAGTTGCCCCGGTGTTGCGAACGCCGTCTTGGCCATCTCCACGGCCGCATCGTAATTGGTATCACCGTGCGCTTTCAGCGCGGCGATCAGTGTCTTGGCGGTTGCCACGTCCACCCACACGGCACTCTGGCCGGTGGCGCTGCCGCTGAAGGTCACAAGCTGGACTTTCACGTCGCCCATGTCGTCGTATTTGTCGAGCAAGGCGCTGATCGCCTGTTTGGCCAGGTCCATTCGCGAGAGGCCCGGCACACCGGAATCGTCTTTCATGCTGCCGGACACGTCGAGCACGATCAGCAGGTTCGAATCGATCTCCACCGCCGGGACCGAACGCTCGGACGCGACCGCCTTGGGCACATCGTCGACGATGCTCACCACCAGGTTGCCGGTGGTGCTGTTGCCCAGGGAATCGGTGGCCTGATAGGTGAAGCTTTCGGTCAATACGTTCGGGCCATTGTTGGCATGCGGCGTGGTATTCGCCGGCGAGGTCAGCGTATAGGTGTAGGAGCCGTCGGCGTTGAGCAGCAACTGGCCGTGAGCGCCATTGGCGTCTCCCACCAAGGCAAATGTCACGGCGCCGGTTGCACCGCTGACCGAACCGACCAAGGTGCCGGTGGCGGTTTCGCCGGTGCTGCCCGGCTCGCTGCCGGTGGCGCTGCCGGGGGCCAGGTCCTGGCCGTCCTGTTTCAGGTCCAGGGCTTTTTCGTAAACGGTGACGTCATGATCGGTTTCAGCGACCAGGCAACTGTTGTGCACGTCGATGGTGATGGTCGTGGTGCTTTCATCCCCATCGGCATCGCGCACGGTGTAGGTGAATACATCGGTGGCACCCGGTACGCCAACGGAATCCGGATTGCTGTGGTAGACCGCGTTGCCATTGGCATCCAGGGTCAGGTAGCCGTAGGTGCCGTTGATCTGGCTGTTCAGGCCGCCGTTGGCCGGGCTTGACGTATCGTTGCCGGACCGCACGCCGATCACCACGCCACCGTCGGCGCCGAGCACGTCGTTGTCCAGGACATTGCCGCTGACCGTCCCGCCCTCCACCACCGCCGCGGTATCACAATGCGCCTTGGGCACGTCGTCGACGATGTTGATGACGATGGTGCTGGTGACGCTGTTGCCGAGGGAGTCCGTGGCTTGATACGTGAAGCTTTCGCTCAACACGTTCGGACCATCATTGGCGGCAGGCGTTGTCGTGGCGGGCGACGTCAGGGTGTAGGTGTACGAACCGTCCGGGTTGAGCAACAGTTGCCCATGGGCGCCGGTGGCATTGCCGATCAGGGCGAAGGTGACGGCGCCGACGGCACCGGTCACCGAGCCGACAAGGCTGCCGCTCGCGGTTTCGCTGCTGGCATTCGGCGCACTGCCGGTGACGGTGCCGGGGGCCAGGTCCTGGCCATCCTGGTTGAGATCCAGGGCTTTTTCGTAGACGCGGATTTCCTGGTCAGGGGTTGCGGCCAGGCAGCTGTTATCGATGTCGATGGTGATGGTCGTGGTGCTCTCGTCGCCATCGGCGTCGCGCACGGTGTAGGTGAACACATCGGTGGCGCCCGGTGCGCTGACGGCGTTCGGGTTGCTGTGGTAGACCGCGTTGCCGTTGGCGTCCAGGGTCAGGTAGCCGTAGGTGCCGTTGATCTGGCTGCCGAGGCCGCCCACGGCTGAGGTCGATGTATCGCTGCCGGCGCGGACACCGATCACCGCGCCGCTGGCGGCAGGCCCGTCGGCACCGCCCTCGTCGTTGTTCAGCACGTTGCCGCTGACCGTCGCGCCCTCTTCCACCGAGGCGGAATCGGCGTGGGCCGTGGGCAAGTCATCGACGATATTCACGTCCAGGTTGCCGGTGGCCGTGGTGCCGTTGTCATCGGTGACCACCACGCTGAACTGCTCGCCCACGCTGTTGGCGCCGTTGGCATTTGGATGCGCTTCGTTGTCGAGCAGGGTGTAGCTGTAGCTGACCACGCCCGTGGCGGCGTTGAAGCCGGTGACGGTCAAGGTGTTGCCCAACGCGGTGATGATCGATTGCGGGAAACCGGCGGCGACGCCACCGCTGACCACAGTGATACCGCCGACGCTCAGGGTTTGCACGCCGTCCAGCGCGGTCACGGTGAAAGTGCCGCTCTGGGTCAGCGCCGAGGCGTCCGGGTTGCTGCCATCGCCGAGGTTTTTCTCCTGCACCGTCAACTCGCCGCCCTCGGTGTCGAGGCCGTTGATGATCACCGGGTCGTCGTTGTTGTGCACTTGCAGCACCAGGTTGGCGGTGCTGGTGTCGCCGTCAGCGTCGGTCAGGGTGTAGGTGAAGGTTTCGCTGCCGTTGCCGCCGCCGTGCAACGCAACGAATTGCGGGTCGCTGGTATTCAGGGTGTAGGTGTACGTACCGTTGGGGTTGAGCACCAGCGTGCCGTAGGTACCGGTGAACGTGCCGCCGATGATCGGCCCGCTGTCGGGGCCGGTGGGTATGCGATCAGCGCCCTGGTCATCGTTGGGCAATACGTTGCCAGTGAGGGTGACGAGGGCCTCCGATGCGCTGTTGGCGTGGCCGTCATCGATCGCCTGGGGTACGTCGTCGGTGATGTTGACGTCCAGGGTTCCGTTGGCCGTATCACCGTCGTTATCGACGGCCACGACCGGGAATTGCTCGCTGATGGTGTTGGCACCACCGCCCGCCGGATGGGTTTCGTTGTCGGTCAGGGTATAGGTGTAGCTCACCACGCCAGTGGCGGGGTCATAGCCGGTGATGGTCAGCGTGTTGCCCAGCGCCGAGGTGACGGACTGCGGGAAACCTGAAGCCACGCCGCCAGCGATCACGCTGATACCGCCGATGCTCAGGCTGTTCAAGCCGTCGGGGGCGGAAATGCTGAAGGTCCCGCTTTGCACCAGCGCGCCAGGATTGCTGGCGGTACCGTCGGCGAGGTTGGCCTCGTTGGTGCTCAGCTCGCCGCCGTCCACGGTCACGCCATCAAGGGTGACGGGGTTGTCCGGCGTTTCAGGGATGACCGGCGGCACCGTTCCGTCGCCATCGTTGCCGTCCGGATCAGCCGCCAGCTCCAGTTGTGGAAACTCGGGAATCCCGTTGAACCCGGCGGTTGGGAAGCCAATCCGCGGATCAACCTCTCCTGCCACCTCCTCCAGCAGCACAAAGCTGTGCCCACCGCCCACTCCGCCCGGGTTGCCGCCCTCGGCGCCCGCCGCCGTGGCCTCGCCCGTCTGGGTCGGGTCGGCGCCGGCGGCGATGGCTTGCTGCAATTGCTGCACATCGGTCAGTTGCGCATTACTTGGCACTGGTGCTTCGGGCGTGTCGACAGGCGCTGCCTGGTTGGCGAGCAGCTGCGGGGTCAGGGTCAGGTCACTTTCGCGGCCCAGGGTCAGTTCCCGCCCGTTCTGCAATTGCACCGCTACCGCCCCCTCAGCGCCGGTGATCAGGTGCTCACCGGCGTACAACCGATCACCTTCGATCAACGGGCGCCGCAGCCCACCGGCGGCCTCTGCGAAAACCTGCCCTACGACCTTGCTGACGGTACCGATGAGCGCTGCCATGTGCATTTCCTCCGTTGCCAACCGTAGTCGGCACCTGTGCTGGGTGAAGAAGCGAAACTCAGGCTGGCCGTCAGAATCTGGAAAATCTGCCAGCTTTCGCGAGATCGGACGGTAGCGGATTTTCGCCACAACGACAAAAAACCGTCACACATTGCGCCTCGCTTTTGAACCTTTTTGCCCTTCTTCACATCGTTTCGAAATTTATTTGGAACTTTTTATTGACGTCTGTAATCCGTCAAGAGCCTTAAATACAAAGGCTTTCGCGTTGAACAATGTGCCGGTTTTTTCCAAGCACATAAGTTTTTTTTGGAATAAGCCTTATGAGAAATTCTTCTTAGGCTTTTCCTAGAATGTTCTTAGCTGTGTTGTTACAAGGTTGAAACGGTTTTGATCTTTTACACGTCAATATTCTGGCGACAACGAAGCACAACAGACCTCAGGAGATGCATCCCATGCGCGTTCTTACCCCTCTCTGCAGCGCGGTTTTGCTGGCCATGGCCTGCTCTTCTCAAGCGCAGGCCATGTCCTTGACCGAAGCGATACAGAGCACCATCGCGACCCACCCGGAACTCGCACAGCGGGTGGACAGCCGTCTGTCGGCCAATGAAGACGTCAAGGTCGCCCGGGGCGGTTTTTTCCCGTCGGTGGATTTGAACGCCGGCTACGGTCGGGGCTACAGCGACAACACCAACACCCGGGCACTGGGCAACCATCACACCAATATCCTCACCTACACCCAGTCGGAGCTGCGCCTGCGCCAGATGATCTTTGACGGGTTCAACACCGCCAACGAAGTGGAACGCACCAAGGGTGTGGTCAACTCCCGCGCCTATTACGCCCAGGGCACCGCGCAGGACCTGGCCCTGCGGACCATCGAGGTCTACCTGGAAGTGCTCAAGCGTCGCGAGCTGGTAACCCTGGCCAAGAACAACCTGCAGGCGCACCTGCGCGTCAACGACCAGATCGGCCTGCGCACCGAGCGTGGGGTGGGCAGCACGGCCGACTCCGACCAGTCCAATGCCCGTCGGGCCCTGGCGGAAAACAACTACGACACCGCCCAGGTCGACCTGGCCGATGCCGAGGCGAACTTCTACAGCGTGGTCGGGCGCATGCCCGATGAGCTGGAAGCCCCGCCGTCGACCAAGGGCGAAATCCCGGTCGACCTGCGCGAAGCCCAGCAGAGCATGGTGGATAACAACCCGTACCTGAAATCGGCCCAGGCCGACATCCAATCCGCCGAAAGCCAGTATGAAGTGGCGAAATCACCGTTCTACCCGCGCTTCGATGCGGAAGCGGCGGTGGGCGCCAACAACAACCTCGGCGGCGAAGAGGGCCACGACAACAACTGGCGGCTGGGCGTGGTGATGAACTACAACCTGTTGCGCGGCGGCAGCGACAAGGCCCGACTGGCCTCCAACGCTCACCAGATCAACCAGGCCATGGACATCCGCAACAACGCCCTGCGCCAACTCAACGAAGACACGCGCCTGGCCTGGAACGCGATGCTCAACGCCCGCAAACAGACCCCGACGGCCCGTGAGTACGCCGACACCACCGCCCGCGTGCGTGCCGCTTATCAAGACCAGTTCGGCCTCGGCCAACGGACCCTACTCGACTTGCTCGACAGTGAAAACGAGCTGTACAACGCCAACCGTCGCTACACCGAGGTGCGCTACACCGAGGAATACTCGATGTACCGCGTGCTGGCGAATATGGGCCTGTTGTTGAGCAAACAGCGGATCGTGCTGCCGGCCGACGCCGTCGCCCAGACCGAAGTCAAGAACCAGGCACGGCTGCCGGAACTGAAGTAGTCCATGGGAGCGATCGACATGACCCGCATGGAACCGGTAATCCCCGGCGCCGACCCGCGCCTGAACTTCGATGACCCGTTGCTGGACGGCTTGTTGATCCTCTGCAAACTCCATGGCGCGACTGTCAGCCGCGCCAGCCTGAGCGCCGGGTTGCCAATGGCGCACCAACGCTTGAGCCTGGACCTGCTGCCTCGCGCAGCGGCCCGGGCCAGTCTGCAGGCGCGGCTGCTGCGTCGCGACCTGGCGGACATTTCGGCGCTCAATCTGCCGGTGATGCTGATTCTGGCCGGAGGTCGCTGCGCGATATTGCGCCGCTGGGGTGACGACGGCCAGGCGCTGATCCTGCCCAGCGAAGCCGATGGCGGCGAACAATGGGTCAGCCGCCAGGAGCTGGCCGCCGACTACAGCGGCCAGGCCTTGTTCGCCCGACCGCGCCACGAACTGGAAGATTTGCGCGCGCCGCTGGTGCCGCGAGTCGAGGCCTGGTTTCGTGACACCTTGAAACTGTCGCGCTGGCTGTACAGCGACGCGATCCTGGCGAGCTTCCTGATCAACCTGCTGGGATTGATGGTGCCGCTGTTCGTGATGCAGACCTACGACCGCGTGGTGCCGAACCAGGCCACGTCGACATTGTGGGTGCTGGCCGTCGGGCTGCTGATCGGCACCGGGTTCGAATTGGTGCTGCGGGTCGTGCGGGCTCATCTGCTCGACACTGCCGGCAAAAAGACCGACGTGATCCTCTCCGCCACACTGTTCGAACGCATCACCGGCATGGCGATGAAAGCCAAACCAGTGACCATCGGCGGCTTCGCCCAGAGCATCCATGACTTCCAGGGCCTGCGGGAATTTCTCACCGCGGTGACCCTGACCAGCCTGATCGACCTGCCCTTTGCCGTGCTGATGCTGGTGGTGATCGGCCTGCTTGGCGGCTGGCTGGTGGTGATACCCGTGGTGGCGTTCCCGCTTACCGTGACTTTCGCCATGATCATCCAGGCGCGTCTGCGCGACACCGTGCAGAAAAGCCTGGCCCTCGGTGCCCAGCGCCAGGCCTTGCTGATCGAAACCCTCGGCGGCCTGGAAACCCTCAAGGCCTGCAGCGCCGAAAGCGAACGCCAGCATCAGTGGGAAAGCACCCACGGCGCCCTCACCCGCCTCGACAGTCACGCCCGCAACCTTTCGGCGCTGGCAACCAATGGCACGCTGTTCCTGCAACAACTGGCCGGCATGGCAACCATCGTCGCCGGCGTCTACAGCATCATTGCCGGCAACCTCAGTGTCGGCGCACTGGTGGCGACCTACATGCTCGGCAGCCGGGTCCTCGCGCCGCTGGGCCAGATCGCCGGGCTGATCACTCGCTACCAGCAAGCCCAGCTCACCATGCGCAGCACCGATGCCTTGATGGCCCTGCCCCAGGAGCGCGACGCCAGGCAGCGCCCGCTGGAGCGCACCCAATTGCAGGGCGCCCTGGATGTCAGCGGCGTGACCTTCCACTACGACGGCCAGAGTACCCCGGCGTTGGCAAACGTCAGTTTCAGCCTCAAGCCTGGCGAGCGCGTCGGGATCATCGGCCGCAGCGGCTCGGGCAAAAGCACCCTGGCGCGCCTGGTGATGGGTTTTTATGCCCCGCAGGAAGGTCAGTTGCTGCTCGATGGCCTGGACCTGCGGCAACTGGACGTCGCCGACCTGCGCCAGCAGATCGGCTATGTCGCCCACGACCTGCCGCTGCTGGCCGGCAGCCTGCGCGACAACCTCACCCTCGGCGCCCGCTACATCAGCGACGGCCGCATGCTGGAGGTGGCGGAACTGACCGGCGTGACCGAATTGGCGCGCCAGCATCCGCAAGGCTTCGATCGCCCGGTCGGCGAGCGCGGCCAGCTGTTGTCCGGTGGTCAGCGCCAGGCCGTACTGCTGGCCCGGGCCCTGCTGCTCGACCCGCCGATCCTGTTGCTCGATGAACCCACCAGCGCCATGGACAACAGCAGCGAAGATACCTTGCGGCAAAAGCTTCACACCCATGTGCAGGGCAAGACCGTGCTGCTGGTCACCCACCGTACCTCGATGCTGAGCCTGGTGGATCGCCTGGTGGTGCTGGAAAACGGACGGATCGTGGCGGACGGACCGAAGGACGCGGTGATCGATGCGCTGCGTAAAGGGCGGGTGGGGTCTGCTGCGGTGTAGAAGCCGACACATATCCTGTTTGGTCCGGGGACACATGGTTGACACCTGTGGCGAGGGAGCTTGCTCCCGCTGGGCTGTGAAGCAGCCCAAGACCATTCACCTGATTGTGTCAGGCAGACCGCGTCGGCAGGTTTACGACGGCTTCGCCGCCGAGCGGGAGCAAGCTCCCTCGCCACAAAAAGCAGCACTGAGAATCTATTAATCAACGGGTACCGTCCATGTCTGCTCAAACACCTGATTCAGCCGCCCGAAGCTACTTCGGCAGTTTCAGCAAAAGCGCCGAAAGCGAGTTCATGCCGGAAACCGCCAGCGCGACGTTGCAGGACTCGCCCCGACGCTCGCGCGTGACGGTGTGGCTGGCCGCCGGGCTGATTGTCAGCGGTTTGGTCTGGGCCAAACTGGCCGTGCTGCAGGAAGTCACCACGGGTGAAGGCAAGGCGATTCCATCAAGCAAGATCCAGGTGATCCAGAATCTGGAAGGCGGCATTGTCACCGAGATTTTCGTGCGCGAAGGCCAGATGGTGAACAAGGGCGAGACCCTGCTGCGCCTGGATGACACGCGGTTCCTGTCGAACAAGGGCGAGAGCGAGGCCGATCGTTACGCCCTCACGGCCCAGGTCGAACGCCTGTCGGCCGAGGCTGAAGGGCGACCGTTTGCGCTGTCGGCCGAGGTGACCGCCAAGGCTCCGCAAGTGGCCGAGGACGAACGTTCGTTGTATGAACAACGCCAGCGGCGCCTGGCCAGCGAGCAACGCACCCTCACCGAACAGCTGCGGCAGAAAACCCAGGAACTCGCCGAGTTTCGCTCCAAACAAGGCCAGTTCAGCTCGGCCCTGTCCTTGCTGCAGGAAGAAATGAACATGTCGGCGCCGCTGGTGCGCACCGGGGCGGTTTCACCGGTGGAAATCCTCCGGCTCAAGCGCAGCGCGGTGGAGGTGCGCGGCTCACTCAACGCCACCACCCTGGCGATCCCTCGGGCCGAGTCGGCGATCAACGAGATCAAGAGCAAGATCGACGAATCGGAGCAATCCTTCCGCTCCGACGCGGCCAAGGAGCTCAACGAGAAACGCACCGAGCTGTCGAAAATCACCGCATCGAGCATCGCCATCGATGACCGGGTGACCCGCACCACCGTGGTCTCGCCGGTGCGTGGGGTGATCAAGCAGCTCAAGGTCAACACCATTGGCGGTGTAGTCCAGCCGGGCAGCGACATGGTCGAAATCGTGCCACTGGAGGACAACCTGCTGATCGAAGCCAAGGTCCGCCCGCAAGACGTGGCCTTTCTCCACCCGGGCCAGAAAGCCATGGTCAAGTTCAGCGCCTACGACTACACGATCTATGGCGGCCTTAGCGCCAAGCTCGAACTGATCGGCGCTGACACCATCACCGATGACAAGGGCAACAGCTTCTACCTGATCCAGGTGCGCACCGATAAAAACCATTTGGGCGGTGATGCCAAACCGTTGCTGATCATCCCGGGGATGGTGGCGACGGTGGACATCATTACCGGGGAGAAAAGTGTGCTGGATTACCTGCTCAAGCCGGTGCTGAAGGCGCGGACCGAGGCGATGCGTGAGCGCTAGGCTTTGGCCAGGATCTCCTGTGATTGGTCTATCGCTATCGCGAGCAAGCTCGCTCCCACAGGGGATCTGGATTGATGCTCAATATTGTGAGCACAGGAGATCCATTGTGGGAGCGAGCTTGCTCGCGATGGGGCCAGCAAATATCCCTTATTTCTTTGCATGATTACGCTGAAACGTGTCCTCCCCCATCGCCGCGATCTGCCCCTCGATCAGCGCCTCGAACGGCCTCAGCAACGGCTCGAAACTGGTCGGTGCTTCGAGGGTTTGCAGTGCCTGGACAATCGCCTCCACCGTCGACAACGCGCCCGGCCCGGGCGCCTTGCGCAAGCGATAACGGGACACGCCGCCGTCGGCCAGGGTGACCCTCGGCAGCGCCGCCAGCAAGGGGTTCAGGTGCAGCAACTTGCGCGCCTTGCGCCAGGTGCCGTCGGGGACGACCAATAGCAGCGGGTCGTCGCTGGGACCGTAGGCTTGCATCGGCTGCGCATCGTCGGCTGGAAACAACAACCGCGCCTGATAACCCGGTTGATTGAGCAGCCGGGGCAAATCCTCGAACACCTCGCCGACGATCAATTCGCCGTTGTTCAGGCCCAACGCCGCCAACCGCGCCGTGTTCAAGGCATGGTTCACCTCGCTGGGATGCTGCAAAAGCAGAACGCGGGTGCGGCTGTCGAGACGGGGGATCAACGGGCACAGGCAATGGCTTTGCGGACGGTGGCAACGCGGGCAGTGAATTCTGGACATGGTCAGGCCTGGTTCAGTTGAGCTTTGAGCAGATCACGGAAGGTCTGGATCAGCGGCTCGCGGCTGCGGCCACGGCGCACGATCATCGAAAACGGCGCCTGATAACCAAAGGTCGCCGGCAGCAGCACGCGCAGATCGCCCTTGTCGACCCAGGCCTGGGCGTAGTGCTCGGGCAGGTAACCGACGTAGGCGCCGGACAGCACCAGGATCAATTGCGCTTCCATACTTTCTACCGTCGCCGCGCTGTGCTTGAAGCCGTGGCGCGCTAGTTCGGCCTGGCTCCAGTAACCGCGCCCGACCATACGCTGCTGGGTAATGAGTTGCTCAGGGATGCGCCGTTCGTTGAATAACGGATGCCGGTTGCTGCAATACAACCAGTGCTGCTCGCGGTACAGCGGCATATAGACCAGTCCGCTCATGCGTGTGGAAAACGCGCCGATGGCCAGGTCTAGGCGATTGTCCTGCACGCCGAGTTGCAACTCGTAGGGGCTCATGACCGACAGGTGCAAATGCACCGCCGGGTGCTCCTGGCTGTAGGCGCCGATGGCTTCGGCGAACGGCAATGCCTTGTCGCTGACCGTCGAGTCGATCACGCCCAGGTTCAGCGTGCCGCGCAATTCGCCCTTGAGCGCAGCGGCGTATTGCTCGAAGCCTTCGAGCTCGCCCAACAGGCGCAGGGTTTCCTGATGGAACAGCTCGCCTTTGCTGGTCAGGCTGAACCCGCCCCGCCCGCGATGACAGAGCACCAGGCCCAGGGCCGATTCGAGTTGGCTCATGTAGGTGCTGATCGCCGACGTGGAAAGATTGAGCTCATGCTGGGCATTGGCAAACCCCTGGTGCCGGACCACGCTGACAAAAATGCGCAGCAGTTTCAGGTCGGGTAGAGCGTTGGCCATCGGGGTATCTCCAGATCACACATATACAGAGCCTGCCGTGCTTTTGTGGCGAGGGAGCTTGCTCCCGCTGGGCTGCGAAGCGGCCCCAAGCCCTTTCACCTCGATGTATCAGGCAGACCGCGTTGGCTGGTTTTGCGATGGCTGCGCCATCGAGCGGGAGCAAGCTCCCTCGCCACAGGGCTTAATCGTCTGCCCCAGGATTGCGCTGCTGCGGAGTCTATCGCCCCGTCTCGCATTAGTTTAGAAAAATCTGAACTAAGTATTTGCCGCCAGCGATTCTTCACGGCGAAGGCTTTTCGCAGAATCGGCCCCTGATAAATAAAACAAACGATGAGGCCCTACCCGTGGACAAGATTCTTCACCAACCACTGGGCGGCAACGAAATGCCGCGCTTCGGCGGCATCGCCACCATGATGCGCCTGCCCCATTTGCCCACCGCCGCCGGCCTGGACGCAGCCTTTGTCGGCGTGCCACTGGACATCGGCACCTCGCTGCGCGCCGGTACCCGCTTCGGGCCCCGCGAGATCCGCGCCGAATCCGTGATGATCCGTCCCTACAACATGGCCACCGGTGCCGCGCCGTTCGACTCGCTGTCGGTGGCGGACATTGGCGACGTGGCAATCAATACCTTCAACCTGCTCGACGCGGTGCGGATCATCGAAGAGTCGTACCACAAGATCCTCGAACATAACGTCATCCCCCTGACCCTGGGCGGCGACCACACCATCACCCTGCCGATCCTGCGGGCGATCCACAAGAAACACGGCAAGGTCGGCCTCGTGCACATCGACGCCCACGCTGATGTGAACGATCACATGTTCGGCGAGAAAATCGCCCACGGCACCACCTTCCGCCGCGCCGTGGAAGAAGGCCTGCTCGACTGCGATCGCGTGGTGCAGATCGGCCTGCGCGCCCAGGGTTATACCGCCGAGGATTTCAACTGGAGCCGCAACCAGGGTTTCCGTGTGGTCCAGGCCGAAGAGTGCTGGCATAAATCCCTGGCCCCGCTGATGGCCGAAGTGCGCGAGAAAGTCGGCGGCGGCCCGGTGTACCTGAGCTTCGACATCGACGGCATCGATCCGGCCTGGGCGCCGGGCACCGGTACCCCGGAAATCGGCGGCCTGACCACCATCCAGGCGATCGAGATCGTCCGTGGCTGCCAGGGCCTCGACCTGGTCGGTTGCGATCTGGTAGAAGTTTCGCCGCCGTACGACACCACCGGCAACACCTCGCTGCTGGGCGCCAACCTGCTGTACGAGATGCTCTGCGTACTGCCCGGCGTGGTTCATCGCTGAGGCGCCGCCATGAGCCATCGAGATCAGGTTCTCAAGGCCGCCGCCGAGCTGGTATCGGCCTTTGCCCGTAATGACCGCGAGGCTTACTTCGGCGCATTCAGCGCCGATGCGAGCTTCGTGTTCTACACCCTCGAACAGCCGCTGCTGTCACGCGAGGCCTACCAGGCCTTGTGGGACCGTTGGCGCGCCGAGGATGGCTTCGAGGTGCTGCGTTGCACCTCAAGCAACGCCTTCGTCAGCCTGCAAGGGGACGTGGCGATTTTCATCCATGACGTGGCCACCGAGCTGCGCATGCAAGGGGAGCTGCACTTTAGCCAGGAGCGCGAAACCATCGTGTTTCGCCAAGAACAACAAGGCCTATGGCTGGCCTGTCATGAACATTTGTCCGCAATGCCGGAAGGGCTGCCACCCCCTTAGCCAAACAGGCGACGTTCACATCCGATGAACGCGCCTCGATGATCGGAGCAGATCATGAATAACAATAACGATAAAAGCCTTACGCACATTGAAACCAACGGGGTCGAACAGATCCCCGACCACGAACGAACCGCCGGCCCGGGGGATCTGTTTCGACTGATCTTCGGCGGCGCCAACACCTTTGCCACCGCGGTGCTCGGCAGTTTTCCGGTGCTGTTCGGGCTGTCATTCCAGGCTGGGGTCTGGGCGATAGTGCTGGGGGTACTGGTCGGTTCGATCATCCTCGCGCCGATGGGCCTGTTCGGCCCGCTCAACGGCACCAACAACGCCGTGTCCTCGGGCGCGCATTTTGGCGTCCATGGGCGAATCGTCGGCTCGTTCCTGTCGCTGCTGACCGCTATCGCGTTCTTCTCGCTGTCGGTGTGGAGCTCGGGCGATGCGCTGATCGGCGGCGCCAAGCGACTGGTCGGCGTACCGGAAACCGACCTGAGCCTGGGCCTGGCCTACGGCCTGTTTGCCCTGCTGGTATTGACGGTGTGCATCTACGGCTTTCGTTTCATGCTGTGGGTCAACCGCATCGCCGTGTGGGCCGCCAGCCTGTTGTTCCTGCTGGGCATCTTCGCCTTCGCGCCGAGCTTCGACAGCCAGTTCGCCGGCACGGTCAGCCTCGGCCAGCCGGGCTTTTACGCCGCCTTCATCGGCGCGGCGCTGGTAGCCATGAGCAACCCGATTTCCTTCGGCGCGTTCCTCGGCGACTGGTCGCGCTACATCCCGCGCAACACGCCCAAGCCACGCATCATGCTGGCGGTCATCGCCGCTCAATTGGCCACGCTGATCCCGTTCCTGTTCGGCCTTGCCACGGCCACCATCGTCGCGATCAAGGCGCCGGACTACATCGCCGCGAACAACTACGTGGGCGGCCTGCTGGCGGTATCGCCGGGCTGGTTCTTCCTGCCGGTATGCCTGATCGCGGTGATCGGCGGCATGTCCACCGGCACCACCTCGCTGTATGGCACCGGGCTGGACATGTCCAGTGTGTTCCCACGGCTGCTGTCGCGGGTCAAGGCGACGCTGCTGATCGGCGTGCTGTCGATCGCCTTCATCTTCATCGGTCGCTTCGCCGCGAACCTGGTGCAGAGCGTCTCGACCTTCGCCGTGCTGATCATCACCTGCACCACGCCGTGGATGGTGATCATGATCATCGGCCTGCTGGTGCGCCGCGGCTTCTACTGCCCGGACGACCTGCAAGTGTTCACCCGTGGCGAAACCGGCGGGCGCTACTGGTTCAGCCATGGCTGGAACTGGCGCGGCCTGGGGGCGTGGATTCCCAGCGCACTGGTGGGACTGTGCTTCGTCAACCTGCCGGGGCAATTCGTCGGGCCGTTGGGAGAGCTGGCCGGTGGCATCGACATCAGCCTGCCGGTGACCCTGGGCCTGGCCTCGGTGGTGTACCTGCTGTTGCTCGGGCTGTTTCCGGAACCGGCGGCGGTGTATGGGCCGCAGGAGTGGCGAGGGGATTTATCCCCGCTGGGCTGTGAAGCAGCCCCAAAACAGTCAGCTCAATCTGCCTGATAGACCGGGGCGTCGCGGTTTGGGACCGCTTCGCGCTCCAGCGGGGATAAATCCCCTCGCCACAAACTGCAACCCACCCGACTTCCTATAAAAATAGAACCGGAGACACGCCATCATGGCCTTGGATTTAATCGTCGTTCTCATCTACGCCACCGGCATGATCGCCCTGGGCTGGTACGGCATGCGCCGCGCCAAGACCCGCGACGACTACCTCGTCGCCGGGCGCAACCTCGGTCCGGGCTTTTATCTGGGCACCATGGCCGCCACTGTGCTGGGCGGCGCGTCGACTATCGGCACCGTGCGTCTGGGTTATGTCCACGGCATTTCCGGGTTCTGGTTGTGCGGCGCCATCGGCCTGGGCATCGTCGGGCTGAGCCTGTTCCTTGCCAAGCCGTTGCTCAAGCTGAAGATCTACACCGTGACCCAAGTGCTGGAGCGCCGCTACAACCCGGCCGCGCGCCACGCCAGCGCGGTGATCATGCTGGTCTATGCGCTGATGATCGGCGCCACCTCGACCATCGCCATCGGCACGGTCATGCAGGTGTTGTTCGGCCTGCCCTTCTGGGTGTCGATCCTGGTGGGCGGCGGCGTGGTGGTTCTTTATTCCACAATCGGCGGCATGTGGTCGCTGACCCTGACCGACATCGTCCAGTTCCTGATCATGACCATCGGCCTGGTGTTCTTGCTGATGCCCATGTCGATCGTCGATGCCGGCGGTTGGGATGCAATGGTGGCGGCTTTGCCGGCGCGTTATTTCGATTTCACCGCCATCGGCTGGGACACCATCCTCACCTACTTCCTGATCTACTTCTTCGGCATCTTCATCGGCCAGGACATCTGGCAACGGGTGTTCACTGCCCGCAGCGAAGGCGTGGCGAAAGTCGCCGGTACCGCGGCCGGCCTGTATTGCGTGCTCTACGGCCTGGCCGGTGCGCTGATCGGCATGGCCGCCAAGGTCTTGCTGCCGGACCTGGAAAACGTCAACAACGCCTTCGCCAGCGTGGTGCAGACCAGCCTGCCCAACGGCATTCGTGGCCTGGTGATCGCAGCCGCGTTAGCGGCATTGATGTCCACCGCCGCTGCGGGCCTGCTCGCGGCATCCACCACGGTGGTCCAGGACTTGCTGCCCCGCTTGCGCCAGGGCCGTGAAAGCGGCGACGGCGACGTTCACGAAAACCGTATCGCGACCCTGCTGCTGGGCGCGGTGGTCTTGGCGATCGCCTTGGTCGTCAGCGATGTGATCAGCGCCCTGACACTGGCCTACAACCTGCTGGTCGGCGGCATGCTGATCCCGCTGATCGGGGCGATCTACTGGAAACGCGCGACCACCGCCGGCGCGATCACCAGCATGTCGCTGGGCTTCGTCACCGCGCTGTTCTTCATGTTCAAGGACGGCCTGGATGCGAACACGCCGATCTACTACAGCCTGAGCGTGGCGTTGGTGAGCTTCGTGGTGGTGAGCCTGCTGTCGCCACGGTCGGAGGTGGTGGCCAAGGCGGTTTGATCAAGTAGCTGAGAGTTTTCTTCGAGGGGTATGGCGTCGGCGGCCATGCCCCTTTTTTTGCCAAATCGATCCCCGTGGCGAGGGAGCTTGCTCCCGCTGGGCTGCGCAGCAGCCCCAAAATGCACCTATCACCACAGTGTGTCAGACGTGACGCCGGGGCCCGCTGCGCAGGCCAGCGGGAGCAAGCTCCCTCGCCATAGGAGGGCTCATGACACAAATAAAAAAAGATCGCAGTCTCGGCCCGTTTCAATTGAAACGGGCCGAGACTGCGATCTCTCCAAAAAAGTGGGTTTACCGGCGGCGCGGTTGGCGGCGGCGTTGCTCGTCGTCGGTGCGGATCGGGATCGGCTGCATGGGCGGTTCGATCAGGCCGAGCGCGACACCCAAGTCGTGAAGCCAGTTCTGGATTTTCTCTTTCATCGTGGTGCCCCCTCAGGGTGGTGCGAGCGGCAGATTTCTGTGGCCCCTTCGCACTGATAATAGTCCGAAGTCCTACGCAATGCTCGTTACAGATTGCAATGATCTGTTACTGAATTGATCCAAATCCCACGCAGGGAGTTCAAGCCGATTGCGCCGTGATCATTGGCGCCCGCGGCCACGCTTGTTGCTGCAACTCGATCCAGGCGTTCAGGTTGGCGCCGACCATGCCTTTGCGCCACATCAACCACGTCGTCGCGCTGGCAAACGGCTCGGCCAACGCATGCACACTTACCCGTTCCCGCCCCGGCAGGCTGGCGAGCATCGACTCGGACATCAGCGCCACTCCGGAGCCGGCAATCACACAGGCCAGCATCCCCTGGTACGACTCGATCTCCATCGCCCGCCCCATGGTCGCATGATCGTGGGCGAACCAGGCTTCCAAGCGCATCCGGTAGGAACAGCCACGCCGGAAGGTAAATACCGCGCGACCTTGCACGTCCAGCGCGCTGCCCACCGGCGGGTGGTCGGCCTCGGTGATCAACACCAGCCGCTCGTCGCACAACGGCACGCCATCCAGCCCGGCCAGCTCCAGCGGACCGTCCACCAGCGCCGCATCGAGGCGATTGGTGAGCAGGCCTTCGAGCAATTCTCCACTCGGCCCCGATTGCACTTGCAGGTTCACCGCCGGGTAGGCCCGGTGGTAAGCCGCCAACAAGTCCGGCAAGTGGGTCGCCGCCGTGCTGTACATCGTGCCCAACACAAAATCCCCGGCCGGCTGGCCGCCCTGCACCGCCGCGTGGGCTTCGTCATGCAGGGCGAACAGCTTGGTCGCGTAGTCCAACAGGACTTTACCCGCAGGCGACAACTGCAACCGCTGACGCTCGCGCAGGAAAAGATCCACGCCCAGCTGCTCCTCGAGCTGCTTGAGCCGGGTCGAGAGGTTCGATGGCACCCGGTGCAAGCGCTCGGCCGCGCGGGTGATGGAACCTTCCTCGGCCACGGCCTGGAAAATCCGTAACTGGCTGAACTCCACGACCTTCTCCAAAAAAGAACAAGTTGCTCACTATTATTCATTTTTAATGAAAGTCAATCGGTTCTAGCCTGACGGTCAATCACCTCGACGCCGGAGATCGACCATGTCGCCCTTGATTCGCCTGCTCGCCAGCTTCATTGCCTTGATGATGGCCATGGGCATCGGCCGCTTCGCCCTTACACCGCAGTTACCTCATTTGATCGGCGAAGGTCAGATGGACTTGACCGCCGCCGGTCTGATTGCCGCCGCCAACTACCTGGGTTACTTCCTTGGCGCGCTGGACGCCATGTTCGCCCGTCGCGCCGAACAGGTGCAGCGACGGCTGTTGGGCGGCCTGTGGTTATGCGTGCTGCTGACGCTGGCGTCGTTCTGGGCCTGGGGCTTCTGGCCGCACCTGGCGCTGCGCTTCGGCACCGGCGTGGCGAGCGCCTGGGTGATGGTGATGATCACCGCGTTGAGCCAACCCCTGGCGGCGGCAGCGGGACGACCTCGGCTGGGCGCGTTGGTATTTGCCGGGCCGGGCATGGGGATTTTTCTCACAGGCTTGCTGGCGCTTGGCTCGAACCTGTTGGGCCAGACATCCGCCACCTTGTGGCTGGTGTATGCCGGCGCGGCGCTGCTGATGCTGTTGGTCATCCTGCCGGCCCTGCCAAAACCCGCGCCGGCGGCCACCCTCGCAGCGCCAGTCGTCACTTCCGGCAACAGCGGCATCGCCCGTCTCTGCGTGGTCTACGCCTTGTATGGCGTGGGCTACATCATTCCAGCCACGTTTCTGTCGCAGATGGCTTCGGCGCAATTTCACGGGCAATGGCAGGCAGACCTGTTCTGGCCCTGCTTCGGCCTCGCCGCCGCCACCGGTGTGCTGCTGGTGAGCCTGCGCCGGCCGAACCCGAACACCACCAGTCGCTGGCTGATGGCGACGTTGTGGCTGCAAGCCGCTGGCGTGTTTGCCTGCCTGCTGGGCAGCGGCACGGGCCTGGCCTTGGGCGTGTTTCTCTGTGGCGCGCCGTTCCTCGCCTGCATGCAACTGATGGTGATGCGTGCCCGGGAACTGGCACCTCACGCGACCCAGCGCAACATCGGCCTGCTGACCGCGTGTTTTGCCATCGGCCAGCTCAGCGGTCCCCTGCTGGCGGCACTGAGCAGCCATTTCAGTGGCGGTCTGCAACCGGCACTGATCGTCGCCGGCAGCGGCCTGCTGTTGGCCGGCGGGCTGTTGCTGCGGCCCGCCAGACGTGGCGCGACGAGCCCCTGCGCGCAGACCGCCCTGCGCTGATCAGGCCTGGCCGGCGGGGTTGGGTGAAGTGTTGAGTGAAGTGTTGAATTGCGGCGCTGGCTCGCGTCGCGCCAGGGCGAAATACAGCACCCCGCCGAGGAAACAACCGGTGAACCAGGCAAAGTTGGCCATCGGTTGCAGCAGCGGTGTGAACGTGATCGCCACGCCCATCAGCGTCGCCGGAATCAACGCCTTGACCGCCGTCCAGTTGATGCCGCCGCTGTAGTAATACCGCCCGCTCGGCCCATCATTGAACAGCGCATCGACGTCGATCTGCTGCTTTTTGATCAGGTAGTAATCCACCAGCAGGATGCCGAACAACGGGCCGATAAACGCCGCCAAAACGTCCAGGGTGTAGTGGATCACTTCAGGATTGTTGAACAGGTTCCACGGCGTGATGAAAATCGAGGCCACCGCCGCGATCATGCCACCGGCGCGCCAGCTGATCTTGCTCGGTGCGACGTTGGCGAAGTCGAAGGCCGGGGATACGAAGTTGGCGACAATATTGATGCCGATAGTCGCGGTCACAAAGGCAAAAGCCCCCAGCAACACCGCTACGTCGTTGTCGATGCGCGCCACGGTGGCGATCGGGTCATGGAGCATTTCGCCGAACACCGGCAACGTCCCGGACACAATCACCACGGTTACCAGCGAGAAGGCCAGGAAATTCACCGGCAGCCCCCAGAAATTGCCCCGTCGCACGTCAGACATGCTCCGGCAGTACCGGCTGAAATCACCGAAATTGAGGGTCGGGCCGGAAAAATACGAGACCACCAGGGCTGTTGCCACGATCACTTGGCCGAACGCCTGCCAGCCAGACAGGGATTTCTCGGCCAGGGTAAAGCTGATGTTGCTCCAACCGGCCTTCCAGACGATCCAGCCGGCCAACAGGAACATCACCGCATACACCACCGGCCCGGCCCAGTCGATAAACCGACGAATCGACTCCATGCCCGTCCAGAACACCAACGCCTGGACAAACCACAACCCGAGGAAACCGAACCAGCCCAGGTAGGACAAACCGGCAAAATGCGGCGTTGCGTAGGCTTCCATCGAAGGAAAAAACCGTAGCACCACGATGATCAGCGCGCTGGACGCCAGATAGGTCTGGATGCCATACCAGGCCACGGCGATCAGGCCCCGAATCACCGCCGGAATATTCGCCCCGAACACGCCGAACGCCAGCCGGCATATGACCGGATAAGGCACCGCCGCCTGTTGGCTCGGCTTGGCGACCAGGTTGGCGATCAACTGCACAATGCAAATCCCGCCGAGCAGCGCAATGAGTACCTGCCAACTCGCCAGGCCCAGAGCGAACAGGCTGGCGGCAAACACATAGCCGCCGACGCTGTGCACGTCGCTCATCCAGAACGCAAAGATGTTGTACCAATTCCATTTCTGCGGCAGCGGTCCCAGGTCTTCGTTATAGAGGCGGGGGCTGTAGCCATTGGGCAATTGCTCGGACATTGCGGGGCTCCTTTTGGGTACCGCCGTGCCCCCGAGTTGATTGTCCACCACACTGCGCACGGGAGCCGGCATGGTTTGTATACGGGTTGCTACGCAGAATGCGTGCCACAGGCGCTAGATCCGAGACAAACCGTGGTTTACAGGACAGCGGAAGGCCGAGCGAGCACAGGCATGCGCCCACGAACGGGGCGCGGGTGCATGCTTAGGGTGCAGATTTTTTTGTATACAGATAGCAGGTAAGCACTGCTTTTGTGGTGAGGGGATTTATCCCCGCTGGGTTGCGGAGCAACCCCAAGACAGCCGTCTCAATTTTTCTGGCAGATCACGGTGAGATGAGTTAGGGGCACTTCGTGCCCCAGCGGGGATAAATCCCCTCGCCACAGGAAACCCTGCCAAGGTTCCATCGCTTTAAGTGCGATCAGCTCAACTCAATACGATCCGCATGAATGACAATCTGCCCATTCTTGTACAGCGCGCCAATGGCCTTCTTGAAGTTGCCCTTGCTCACGCCAAACAGGCTGCTGATCAGCGCCGGGTCGCTCTTGTCGCTGACCGGCAGCGTGCCGTTGTTGTCGCGCAACTTGGCGAGGATCTTCGCGTTGAGGCTGGTCGCCGCTTCCTGGCCCACTGGCTGCAAGCTCAGGCTGATCTTGCCGTCCGGGCGTATCTCCTTGATGAACCCCTTCTCCTGCATGCCGGCGCGCATGAACTTGAAGATTTCGTTCTTGTGGATCAAGCCCCAATGCTTGTTGTTGATAATTGCCTTGAAGCCCATGTCAGTGGCTTCGGCAACCAGCAGATCGACTTCCTGCCCAGGCGTGTAGTTGGCTGGGGTCTTGTCCAGATAACGGTCCAGGCGCGCCGTGGCGGTGATGCGGCGGGTGTGTTTGTCGAGGTAGACGTGCACCACGCAGTATTCGCCGGCGGTCATCTGGCGTTTTTCTTCGGAGTACGGCAGCAGCAGATCCTTGGGCAGCCCCCAGTCCAGGAACACGCCGATGCTGTTGACCTCAACCACTTTCAGACTGGCGAACTCGCCCACCTGGACTTTCGGTTTTTCCGTGGTAGCGATCAGTTTGTCGTCGCTGTCCAGATAAATGAAAACATTGAGCCAGTCTTCATCTTCACTCGGAATATCCTTGGGGATATATCGGTTGGGCAGCAGGATTTCGCCGTCCGCGCCGCCATCCAGATATAAACCGAAGTTAGTGTGTTTAACCACTTGCAAACTGTTGTAGCGCCCGACTAAAGCCATTTCCAGATACCCTCATTACGTGGGCGGCATTCTACCCGGTTTTGCCGCGTGATTCGTGGTCGCTGGTGCAGCCGTTGATTTTCCTGGGGTTTCAGCGAGGGAGCGGCCATTCGTCAGACGGCGGCGGGTGCGAATCGCCACATTTCGAGCCCGAACCACATCAAAGGTTGTTATTTAAAACAGTGGCTTAGGACGATAAACGTGCATTAATCGGTAATATTTCCGGCCTCGCTGCGCTATATTCCGGAGGGATATTTACCAAGCAATTGTCAAGTATTTCCTGTACGATGCCTGGCCCAATTAATTATCCATAGGTTAATGGCCGTCATGCGCGTAAAAGCATCCAACAGCAAAGCAAAGCCAGCTCCAGCCGTTGAAACCAGCGAGTCGATCAACGACCAGATCGCTGCGTTCCTCAAGTCCGGCGGTGAAATCCAGCAGATTGCCAAAGGTGTCAGCGGCCAGACCTTCGGTCCGTCCAAGCAGATCAGCCTGGGCAAGAAGTAATCCCCGTTTCACCTGGTCCCAAAGCGCTTTGAATCTCGAAGCGCTTGGACTGGAACCTCCCTCGCTTGATCCCCTTCACACATAAATCGACGAACGGCCATCGCTGCCGGGTATTCGCCGGTATGCTTGCACCTCTCTAGCTCAAGCGTTTCAGCTTGGTTACGATTCCCTGCTCCTCGCTATTCATGGAGTGAAGCATGCGCATTCCTGTTGTCCTGCTGACGTTCAGCCTGCTCGCTTGCCCCGCTTCTTATGGGCAGGTGTTCCAGCGCGAGCTCGGCGACTTCGATCTCAAACTCGGCACCACACCCAGCCGCAGCATGGCCCAAGGCCTGGTCACGCCGTCGAGCACCGGCTCGTTCCACGGTGGCCTGGACCTGAGTCATGACAGCGGTTGGTACGTCGGCCAGTGGTCGCCCAGCGCCGGCGTGTCCGCCGACCTTGAGATCGATTCCTACATGGGTTTCAAACAACCCTTCGGCCAGACCCTGGGCTACGAAGTCGGCTTGATCCACTACAGCTACCCTACCGTCGATACCCTCGACAGCCAGGAATTCTACGGCGGCCTGACCCTGCTCGGCAGCCGCTTCGGCGCCGCCTTGAGCAACGACCCGGACAAACAGAACAGCACCCTGTTCGCCGACCTGGGCGGCAACGTGCCGTTCGGCATTGGCATCAGCGCCAAATACACCACCCACCAGCTCAACTCGCCTGTTTCCGTCGATAACGGCTACGTCAGCAGCTTCAGCGACTGGTCGCTGAAAATCTCCCGCCCATGGAAAGGCATCGACCTGGACCTGATCTACACCGACTCAAGCCTCAGCGGCAGCAGTTGCTCCGCCTACTCCGGCCACAACAGCGAATGCGACAGCCTGCTGACCCTCAAGATGGCCCATCCTTTTTACTAGGCGTTACTTATTAATCGGCTGAACTGCCGCGCGCCTGCCATGCTCAAACAAAGCACCTCCGCCTTTGCAAGGACTCGCTCATGTCGCGCTGGTTAACACGCACCGCCATGTTCATCGCCCTGCTGCTGACACTCACCGCTTGCAGCCGTGTCGGCCTGGCCTACCGCAACCTCGACCTGATCATCCCCTGGACCCTCAACGATTATCTGGAGATCAACGGCGAGCAGAAAGACTGGTTCAACGACCGCCTCAAGGAGCACCTGAGCTGGCATTGCACCACGCAGTTGCCCGGCTACCTGGATTGGCTCGATCGCCTCAAAACCATGGTGCAGACCGACCAGGTGACCAACGAAGCCCTGCAGCAACGCACCCGCGAAGCCAAGGCCGCGATCGCCGAAACCGCCCGGGAAATCACCCCATCGGCCACCGAACTGTTACAAGGCCTGAGCGATGACCAGGTGGCCGACATGGACGCCGCATTCATCAAGGATCAACGCAAACGCCAGCGGGACTACCTCAAGCCGACCTTGCAACAGCAGATCAAGGAACGTGCCGAGCGCATGGAAAAACGCCTGAACGACTGGATCGGCCCGCTCAACGACGCCCAGCGCCAACGCGTACAAGCCTGGTCCACCGCCCTTGGCGACCAGAACCAGCAATGGATCGCCAACCGCGCCCACTGGCAGAACCAGTTCAGCGAAGCCGTCGCCCAACGCCACAGCCCCGACTTTCCAAAACGCATCGAGCAATTACTGGTGAACCGCGAAAGCCTGTGGACGCCCGCCTACCGCGAGGCCTACAACAAAACCGAAGCCCAGGCCCGCAGCCTGTTGGTGGACCTGATGGCACAGAGCACCCCGACGCAGCGTGAACAGCTGTTGAAGAAGATTGACGGAGTGAAGAAGGATTTCAGCGATTTGAAGTGTCTGAAAGCAGCACGCCCGTAAGCCCCACCACAAATCCCCCTGTGGGAGCGAGCCTGCTCGCTCCCACAGGAGAATGGGTGAATCCATCAGGCAATCTGCGCCTTCGAAGCCAGATCATCAAAAGTAAACTCATCCAGCGCATCTTCCTGCTCATCCAGCACCTGGCGCGGATGATCATTGCCCGGAATGCTACTGTCGATCAGGCTCAACAACCGCGAGCCACGGGGCGTCAGCACAAAATTCTCGCCATTGCCGCCCTCTTCCTCCGGCCGCGGCTCGATATAACCCCGCTCAAGCAGCAGTTTTTCATACTCGCCGGCAACCGCTTTCAGATGATCGAGGTTCTCGATGTCCTCACCCAGAGCCGCCTTTTCCGCCGCGTACTGCTCCGCATAGGGCCGAGGGGTAAAACTGTGGCCGGCGCCGTTTTGCACTTCGTGCAGCAACCGTTCGATCAAGTCCCAGTTATAAGTCGTCATCCTGGTCCATCCTCTAGAGAGTGAGATGCCTACTCAGTTTGTGACCGAGGCGGTGCGGCGCCGTTCAGCCGGGTTTACCGGCGGCGTCTTTCCCACGCCGACCAACGGATTGTCGAATCCGCCGGCCGCCAAACGACTAGCCATTGCAATCGCCGATCAATGAGTCTCTGAGGAGAAGCCCCATGAACATCGAGCACCATCCGGTCGTCTCGCGGGAAGCCTGGCTCGCCGCCCGCCGCGAACACCTCGCCCACGAGAAAGCGTTCACCCGCGAACGGGACAAACTCAGCGCCGAACGCCGCGCGCTACCCTGGGTAAAAGTCGAAAAACCCTACCGCTTCCAAGGCCCCCACGGCGAACTGAGCCTGGCCGACCTGTTCGGCGGCCGCAGCCAACTGATCATCTACCACTTCATGTTCGGCCCCGGCTGGACCGAAGGCTGCCAGGGCTGCTCGTTCCTGGCCGACCACATCGACGGCGCCAACCAACACCTGGCCCACCACGACGTCGCCGTCGTGGCCGTCTCCCACGCCCCGTTCGCCGAATTCCAGCCGTTCAAACGGCGCATGGGCTGGGCCTTCGACTGGGTCTCATCGGCAGGCTGCGACTTCAACCACGATTTCGGCGTCAGCTTCAACGCACAAGACAGCGCCGCCGGAACAGCCACCTACAACTACGAAAAAACCGACAGCACCGAAAGCGAACTCCCAGGCCTGAGCGTCTTCTATCGCAACGAAGCCGGCGACATCTTCCACACCTATTCCACCTACGCCCGCGGCCTCGACATCCTGGTCGGCGCCTACAACTACCTCGACCTCACGCCAAAGGGCCGCAACGAAGACGAAATCATGGACTGGGTGCGCCACCACGATAAATACCAGGAAGCCAAGCCCCACAGCTGCTGCCATGGCTGACGCGCCAGCCACCCCAGTCGAGCGCGATCCCCGTGGCGAGGGAGCTTGCTCCCGCTCGACTGCGCAGCAGGCGCCTGATTTAAGCCGAAAGATGCCAAGCGAAACTCCCTACTTGAAGCTCGAAAAACGGCCAAATGAACTTTCCCTGGTAGCCCGGCCTCAACCGTCTACCTGCCCAACAAAGGAATACGAGGCCCGAGCCATGAAAAACCTCATCCAACTCACCCTCGCCGCCACCCTCACCTGCGCCCTGCCGGCCTGGGCGACCTGCACGCCCGAAGAAGCGACCATCAAGCGCGAGCAACTGGCGGATAAAGTGACCAAGCTCACCGAACAGGATCCGGCCAAGGCCAAGGAAATGAATGAAGAATTGCAGGCGATGAACCTGGAAACGTCCAGCAAGGACGTACCGGACAAATGCCAACTGATCGATAAGCGCCTGAAGGAGCTTGAAGAGGCGCAGAACAAGGCCGAGTGATCAGCCTCGCGCGGATAGGAAAGGAAGGAAAGGACTGCCCAGACCGGTCTGGCGTCGCCCGGTCAATTCACCGCGAGGCCGAGCGCAACCTCGGGCTGGGCCAGCCTCAGAAACCGGATCAAGGCCTCGCGTTGCGCCAGGGCATCCTGTCGCCCCAGCTCGATCAGTTCGCTGCAATAGCCTTTCTCGAATAACAGATAACTCAACACACTCGCACCGCTGGTCTTGGTCGCACCCGGCCCACGCAAAAATACCCGCAACGCTCGGGGCAGCTCCTGGCGATGGCGCGCGGCAATTTCGTCGATCGGCTGGCTCGGGGAAATCACCAGCACCTCCACCGGTGCCGCGCCGAGGGCGTGGGCCGGCACATCGTCTGGCAGCATGTGGCTGAACCTGTTCAGGCGCTCAAGCAGTTCGATGTCGCTTTCCAGGCTATCGATGAACGTGCTGTTGAGCATGTGCCCGCCGATCTGCGCCAGGGTCGGCTGCAGGCCGGTGTAGCTGCGTTCCAGCGGATCCTGGGCCGACACGCCGCGCGGGTTGCCGCTGACGCCGATGACCAGCACGCGGTTGGCCCCCAGGTGCAGGGCCGGGCTGATGGGTGCCGATTGGCGCACCGCGCCGTCGCCGAAATATTGCGGGCCGATCTTCACCGGCGCGAACAGCAGAGGGATCGCCGAGCTGGCGAGCAGGTGTTCCACCGACAGCTGCGTGGGCACACCGATACGCCGATGACGCAGCCAGGCGTCGATGGTGCCGCGGCCCTGATAGAAGGTCACCGCCTGGCCGGATTCGTAGCCAAACGCAGTGACCGCCACCGCGCGCAATTGGTGCTCGGCAATCGCCTGCTCGATACCCGCGGCATGGAATTGCGCCTGGAGCAGTTCGCGCAGCGGCGAACTGTCGATCAGCGCCACCGGCAGCTTGGCTCCCAGGCCGAGCAGGCTATGGCCGATGAACCGTGTCGCCTGGCCCATGACCCCGCGCCAGTCGCTGCGCATCACCTGGTGGCTGCACACGGCTTGCCAGAAGGCCGTCAAGCGTTCGATGGCGGTCTTGAAGTCCATCGCCCCGCTCGCCAGGCTGACCGCATTGATCGCACCGGCAGAGGTACCAACAATCACCGGAAACGGGTTGCGACCGCCTTCCGGCAGCAACTCGGCAATCGCTGCCAATACACCGACCTGATACGCCGCTCGAGCCCCGCCGCCGGAAAGAATCAAACCTGTTACCGGTTCAGCTGGGGTCATCGCGATACTCCGTGTTCAGTCATAGGGCTATATGATCAACCGCGTTTATCGTACAGCTTCGGCTCGCCGGGCGGCCGGGTCTTGAAGCGCCGGTGGGCCCAGAGGTATTGCTCGGGACACTGGCTTACCGAGCGCTCGACCCACTGGTTGATGCGCAGGCAATCAACCTCTTCGGTCTCGCCGGGAAAATCTTCCAGCGGCGCCTGGATCACCAGACGATAGCCGCTGCCATCGGCCAGGCGCTCCTGAACGAACGGCACGACCAGTGCCTTGCCCAGGCGCGCGAACTTGCTGGTAGCGGTGACCGTGGCCGCCTGGATGCCGAACAGCGGCACGAACACGCTTTGCTTGGCGCCGTAGTCCTGGTCCGGTGCGTACCAGATTGCCCGGCCGGCGCGCAGCAACTTGAGCATGCCGCGCACGTCATCACGCTCTACCGCCAGGGAATCGAGGTTATGCCGTTCGCGGCCACGGCGCTGGATATAGTCGAACAACGGGTTCTTGTGCTCGCGATACATGCCGTCGATGGTGTGCTGCTGGCCGAGCAGCGCAGCGCCGATTTCCAGCGTGGTGAAATGCAGCGCCATCAGGATCACGCCCTTGCCGTCGCGCTGGGCCTGCTTGAGGTGCTCCAGGCCTTCGACATGGGCCAGCTTCGCCAGGCGCGAACGCGACCACCACCAACTCATGGCCATTTCGAAGAAGGCGATGCCGGTGGAGGCGAAGTTTTCCTTGAGCAGACGCTTGCGCTCAGCGGCGGATTTCTCGGGGAAACACAGCTCGAGATTGCGACTGGCGATGCGCCGTCGGTCGCCGGCCGCCCGGTACATCAATGCTCCCAAGGCGCGGCCGATCCGCAACAGCAGCGGATAAGGCAACTGGATGATCAGCCACAACAGCCCCAGGCCGCACCACAGCAGCCAGAAACGCGGATGAAAAAAAGCAGCTCGAAAACGCGGGCGATCCATTACAGCTTCCATTAATACCTGGGCCGCGCATTCTACATCGTTCGACCCGGCTTGCGGCTCGCGGACGATCTCGTTATAAGTCTCGGCACTTTTAGTGACAAGCCGTTGTACGCCGACCATGAGCCAAACCGAACCGCTAGACCAAGACCCCGTGTTCCAGCTGAAGGGCAGCATGCTCGCCATTACGGTGCTGGAGCTGGCCCGTAACGACCTGGAAGGCCTTGACCGGCAACTCGCGGCGAAAGTCGCCCAGGCGCCGAATTTTTTCAGCAATGCCCCGCTGGTACTGGCGCTGGACAAGCTGCCGGCCGGTGAGGGCTCGGTCGACTTGCCAGGGCTGATGCGCGTTTGCCGCCAGCATGGGCTGCGCACCCTGGCGATCCGCGCCAGCCGCATCGAAGACATCGCCGCCGCCATCGCCGTGGACATTCCGGTGCTGCCGCCCTCCGGCGCCCGTGAACGCGTGCTGGAGCTGAGCCCGGCGGAACCGAAAAAACCGGAAAAACCGCCGGAGCCGACCATCAAGCCGACCCGTGTGATCACCTCGCCGGTACGCGGCGGACAGCAGATCTACGCCCAGGGCGGCGACCTAGTCGTGGTGTCCTCGGTCAGCCCGGGTGCGGAACTTCTCGCCGATGGCAACATCCATGTATACGGCCCGATGCGCGGCCGTGCGCTGGCCGGTGTCAAGGGTGACACCAAGGCAAGGATCTTCTGTCAGCAGTTGAGCGCTGAACTGGTCTCTATCGCCGGGCAATACAAGGTTTCCGAGGACTTGCGGCGCGACCCGTTATGGGGTGCCGGGGTCCAGGTCAGCCTGTCGGGCGACGTGTTGAACATCATTCGGCTTTAACGGATACTGCCGCATTTTCCAAGCATCTCTAAAACCTAGCGAAAACGGCTTGAATGACGTAGGAAAAAGGATCAGGCAGTGTTTACCCAAGGTAGACCCCGCCCGCATCCGATTCCAGCCAAGCCTGTCCAGTTGCAGCAGTTTTTCCAGAGATGTTTTTCAGGGGCTGACAAAGTCCTTTTTCCTTAGGGGTGAAACACCTTGGCCAAGATTCTCGTGGTTACATCCGGCAAGGGTGGTGTGGGTAAGACCACCACCAGCGCCGCTATCGGTACCGGCCTCGCCTTGCGCGGCCACAAAACAGTCATCGTCGACTTCGACGTCGGCCTGCGTAACCTCGACCTGATCATGGGTTGCGAGCGTCGCGTGGTCTATGACTTCGTCAACGTGGTCAACGGCGAAGCGAACCTGCAGCAGGCCCTGATCAAGGACAAGCGCCTTGAGAACCTCTACGTACTGGCCGCCAGCCAGACCCGTGACAAAGACGCGCTGACCCAGGAAGGCGTGGAAAAAGTCCTGATGCAACTCAAGGAAGACTTCGAATTCGTGGTCTGCGACTCCCCGGCCGGTATCGAGAAAGGTGCCCACCTGGCCATGTACTTCGCTGACGAAGCGATCGTCGTGACCAACCCGGAAGTCTCGTCGGTACGCGACTCCGATCGCATGCTCGGCCTGTTGGCAAGCAAATCCCGGCGCGCCGAGAACGGCGAGGAGCCGATCAAGGAGCACCTGCTGCTGACCCGCTACAACCCGCAACGCGTCAGCGATGGCGAAATGCTCGGCGTCGAAGACGTCAAGGAAATCCTCGCGGTGACCCTGCTGGGCGTGATCCCGGAATCCCAGGCGGTACTCAAGGCTTCGAACTCCGGCGTGCCGGTCATCCTTGACGACCAGAGCGACGCCGGCCAGGCGTACAGCGATGCGGTCGATCGTCTGCTGGGCAAAACCGTCGAGCATCGATTCCTCGACGTCACGAAGAAAGGTTTCTTCGAGCGCCTGTTTGGAGGTAGGTAATGAACCTTTTTGACTTCTTTCGTGCCAACAAAAAGCCAAGTACCGCCTCGGTCGCGAAAGAGCGTCTACAGATCATCGTGGCGCACGAACGCGGCCAACGCAGCACCCCGGACTACCTGCCCGCCTTGCAGAAGGAACTGGTGGAAGTGATCCGCAAGTACGTCAATATCGGCAACGATGACGTGCATGTCGCGCTGGAAAGCCAGGGCAGCTGCTCGATCCTGGAACTCAATATCACCCTGCCGGATCGCTGATCGACCCAGCAGGTGCCACGGCGGCTCGGGCCTTTCTCCCCCCCTTACAAGGGACAAGGAGAAGGGTTCGAGCCGCCGTTGGCGTTTGTTACGAGACTGTTCAATGCCCCTGTCCAACATCCGCATCATCCACCAGGACGCCGCCGTACTGGTGGTCGACAAGCCGACCCTGCTGCTCTCCGTGCCTGGCCGGGCGGACGACAACAAAGATTGCCTGATCACCCGCCTGCAGGAAAACGGTTATCCGGAAGCGCGAATCGTGCACCGGCTGGATTGGGAAACGTCCGGCATCATCCTGCTGGCCCGCGACCCGGACACTCATCGCGAACTGTCCCGGCAATTTCATGATCGAGAAACCGAAAAGGCCTACACGGCATTGTGCTGGGGCCAACCGGAGCTGGACAGCGGCAGCATCGACCTGCCCTTGCGCTACGACCCGCCGACCAAGCCCCGCCATGTGGTCGATCACGAACAGGGCAAGCATGCCTTGACGTTCTGGCGTGTACTGGAACGTTGCGGCGACTGGTGTCGGGTCGAACTGACACCGATCACCGGGCGCTCGCATCAATTGCGCGTGCACATGCTCTCCATTGGCCATCCGCTGCTCGGCGACGGGCTCTATGCCCACCCGCAAGCCCTGGCCGCCTGGCCGCGGCTGTGCCTGCACGCGAGCATGCTCAGTTTCACCCACCCGCAAAGCGGCGAGCGCCTGCGCTTCGAGTGCCCTGCACCGTTCTGAGAAACACCTCCGACACTGTGGCGAGGGAGCTTGCTCCCGCTGGGTTGCGAAGCGACCCCTTTTTTGGGCCTGCTGCGCAGTCCAGCGGGAGCAAGCTCCCTCGCCACAGTTCCGCCTGGAGTGCTCACCGACGCTGCTAATACGGTAAACTCCCGCCCATTGCTGTCTGGAGTTCTTTATGCATGCACAGTTGAACCAGGGCCTGATCGACTTCCTCAAGGCCTCCCCTACCCCGTTCCATGCCACCGCCAGCCTTGCCCAGCGCCTGGAAGCGGCGGGTTACGAGCGTCTCGATGAACGCGAAACCTGGGCCACCGAGGCCAATGGTCGTTATTACGTCACGCGCAACGATTCCTCGATCATTGCCTTCAAGCTGGGCCGCAACTCACCGCTGCACGACGGCATCCGCCTGGTCGGCGCGCACACCGACAGCCCCTGCCTGCGGGTCAAGCCGCAGCCGGAACTGCAACGCCACGGGTTCTGGCAACTGGGCGTGGAAGTCTATGGCGGTGCACTGCTGGCGCCGTGGTTCGACCGCGACCTGTCCCTGGCCGGGCGGGTGACCTTCCGCCGCGACGGTAAGGTCGAGAGCCAGTTGATCGACTTCAAGACGCCGATCGCGACGATCCCGAACCTGGCTATCCACCTCAACCGTGAAGCCAACCAGGGCTGGGCGATCAACCCGCAGAACGAACTGCCGCCGATCCTCGCGCAATTCGCCGGTGACGAACGCGTCGACTTTCGTGCCGTGCTCACCGACCAGCTGGCCCGGGAACATGGCTTGAACGCCGACGTGGTGCTCGACTACGAGTTGAGTTTCTATGACACCCAAAGCGCAGCGGTCATCGGTTTGCACGGTGACTTCATCACCGGTGCGCGCCTGGACAACCTGCTGTCGTGTTATGCCGGCCTGCAGGCCTTGCTGACCGCCGACACCGAAGAAACCTGCGTGCTGGTGTGCAACGACCACGAAGAAGTCGGTTCCACCTCGGCGTGTGGCGCCGACGGTCCGATGCTCGAACAGACCCTGCGCCGCCTGTTGCCCGAAGGTGAAGAGTTCGTACGCACGATTCAGAAATCCTTGCTGGTTTCGGCGGACAATGCCCACGGCGTACATCCCAACTATGCCGACAAGCACGACGCCAACCACGGCCCCAAGCTCAACGCCGGCCCAGTGATCAAGGTCAACAGCAACCAGCGCTACGCCACCAACAGCGAAACCGCCGGGTTCTTCCGCCATCTGTGCATGGCCGAGGAAGTGCCGGTGCAGAGCTTCGTGGTGCGCAGCGACATGGGTTGCGGCTCGACCATCGGCCCGATCACCGCCAGCCAGCTGGGCGTACGCACGGTCGACATCGGCCTGCCAACCTTCGCCATGCACTCGATCCGCGAGCTCTGCGGCAGCCACGACCTGGCGCATCTGGTGAAAGTGCTGAGCGCGTTCTACGCGTCTCGCGAATTGCCGTAAGCCTTTGTGTGGCGAGGGAGCTTGCTCCCGCTCCAATGCGCAGCATTGGCAGAATCTGCGTTCAGCCGCGGATTTGGGGCGGCTGCGCCACCCGGCGGGAGCAAGCTCCCTCGCCACAAGAGCATCCGCCACGGGATGTGTGCATACCGCCTTCCTCGCCAAACCCCAACTAGACTGACCTTATCCCTCCCGACAAGGCTGTCGCCATGATTTCCATGACCTCGTTCAACGCCATGCTGGTGCCCATCATCGCCGGCATGATCCTGCTCGCCATCGGCTTCAATTTCCGCGACAAGAACGTCGGCGTGTTTGCCATGTGGATCGGCATGTTGCTGATTCTCGTCACGGTACTGTTCAGGATCCTGGCCAAGCTCAACGACGTCTCCTGAACGCGCCTCAGGCCGGCTGTTCCGGCACGTCTACCCCGACATGGATCGCATCGTGGCGCCAGAACTCCAGGTCGCAATCGATCAGCCGCTGATGCTGGTCGTAGTTGACCCGGGCAATCCGCAGGCCGGGGCTGCCGACCGACACTTTCAGCGCCGCCGCGGCTTCCGGCTGTAGCGATGTCGGCACAATTTCGAATTTCACCCGGCCGTAGCGCAGGTCGTAGTGGCGAGCGTACAGCTCGGTCATCGACTGGTTGAGATCAAATTCGAGGATGTCCGGGAAATACGCGGGATTCAGGTAATGCTCGACGTACAGCACCAGGCGTTCGTCGATGCGCCGGGTGCGGCAGATCTGGATGACGCTGGACAGCGCCGGCAATTGCAGCCAGGCGCAGACCGCCGCCGACGCGGGTTGCAGGCGGGCCGAGATTACCTGGGTCGACGGCACGCGTCCTTGGGCACTGACCATCGCGTGGAAATGACTGCGCTGCATCAGGTTGTAGGCCAGCCGTGGTGGCGACACGAACCAGCCCCGGCGCTCTTCCCGATAGATCTGCCCCTGGGCTTCGAGCTGCAACAGCGCCTCGCGCACGGTAATGCGGGTGGTGCCGAACAGTTCGCTGAGCTTGCGCTCGGCCGGCAACTTGCTACCAGGCGCCAGCAAGCCGTGATCGAGCTGCTCCTGCAGGACCTGCCCGATGGTTGTCACCGCTTTGGTTGTCTCAACGCGCATCAACGTTACCTATCTGGACTAGACCAGCACTGTTTCGGGGCAGGATTCGATCACACATCAATCCACGTCTCATGCCTGCAAGCCTAGGCACTGCGCATGACTGATAGATGACACAACCGCTGAACGGTCAACACATCGGCTTGCAAATTAACGGCCAAGGCCTTGCAGATCAGCCGCTTACTCATGGTCTACGCTTATGACGCAGCGACGCTTCATGAGCCCGACGATTGCTGGCGAACCTTGCATCGACATCAAAATGTCATGGGACGCGCCTACATTGGCTCAGGTATTGCTGACCTAGACCAACACCATCGCAATCGCAGCGTTGAAAACGCCCATAGGAGCTTCGGATGAAACAGCTTTTCCTGGCATCACTGTTAGGCTCGACCATTGCCATGTGCACCGCCGCCATGGCCGCTGATACCGATCTGAAAACATTGGAAGCCGCTGCGAAAGCGGAAGGCGCCGTCAACAGCGTCGGCATGCCCGATGACTGGGCAAACTGGAAAGGCACCTGGGACGACCTGGCCAGACTTTATGGCTTGAAACACATCGACACCGACATGAGCTCGGCCCAGGAAATCGCCAAGTTCGCCGCCGAGAAGGACAACGCCAGCGCCGACATCGGCGACGTCGGTGCCGCCTTCGGCCCGATCGCGGTCAAGCAAGGCGTGGTCCAGCCCTACAAACCAAGCACCTGGGAGCAGATCCCGGACTGGGCCAAGGACAAGGATGGCAACTGGGCCCTGGCCTACACCGGCACCATTGCGTTCATCGTCAACAAGAAATTGCTGCACGGCTCCGAAGTGCCGACCAAATGGGCCGACCTGAAGGGCGGCAAATACAAAGTTTCCATCGGTGACGTGAGCACCGCCGCCCAGGCCGCCAACGGTGTGCTGGCCGCGGCCCTGGCCAACGGTGGCGACGAGAAGAACATTAAACCGGCCCTGTTGTTGTTCGCCGATATCGCCAAGCAAGGCCGCCTGTCCATGGCCAACCCGACCATCGCCACGATGGAAAAAGGTGAAGTCGAAGTCGGCGTGGTCTGGGATTTCAACGGCCTGAGCTACAAGGCCAAGATGGCCAACCCGGATGACTACGTCGTGCTGATTCCGTCCGACGGCTCGGTAATCTCCGGCTACACCACCATCATCAACAAATACGCCAAGCACCCGAACGCCGCCAAGCTGACCCGCGAATACATCTTCAGCGACGCCGGCCAGATCAACCTGGCCAAGGGCAACGCCCGGCCGATCCGCGCCGAGCACCTGAAACTGCCGGAAGAAGTCCAGGCCAAGCTGCTGCCGAACGAGCAGTACAAAGGCGTGACGCCGATCAAGGATGCCGACGCGTGGGAGAAGACCTCCAAGGCGCTGCCGCAGCAGTGGAATGAAGAAGTCATCGTCGAGATGAAGTGAGGCGCTAGCTCCCGCTTGGAGATCCACTGGAAATCCAACTGTGAGAGCAAGCCCTGTGGGAGCGAGCTTGCTCGCGATGAACGATGACACGGTCCCGCAGTTGAACCGTGTCGTCTTCATCGCGAGCAAGCTCGCTCCCACAGAACCTGCTTCCACAATGGACTTCTGTGAACCCGATATCTCAGCGACACCTGCCCGGAGTCCCGGTCCCCATGAAGCACAACGTCATCCTGGTGGTGCTCGACGGCCTCAACTATGAAGTCGCCCGGCATGCCATGGGGCATTTGCAGGCGTATGTCGGCGCAGGACGCGCGGCGCTCTACACACTGGAATGTGAACTGCCCGCCCTGTCCCGCCCACTCTACGAATGCATCCTCACCGGCGTCGTGCCCATCGACAGCGGGATCGTGCACAACAATGTCTCGCGCCTGTCGAACCAGCGCAGCATTTTCCATTACGCCACCGACGCCGGCCTGAGTACGGCGGCCGCGGCCTATCACTGGGTCAGCGAGCTGTACAACGTGTCACCCTTCATTGCCGGTCGTGATCGCCATACCGAAAACCCCGACCTGCCGATTCAATACGGACATTTCTACTGGAATGACCACTACCCCGATTCCCATCTGTTCGCCGACGCCGAACACCTGCGCCAGCGCTACTTGCCGAATTTCCTGCTGGTGCACCCGATGAACATCGACGATGCCGGCCACAAGCACGGCCTCGACACCCCGCAGTACCGCAACAGCGCCCGCTCGGCGGACATCAACCTGGCGGTTTATCTGCAAGCCTGGCTCGACGCCGGTTATCAGGTGCTGGTGACTTCCGACCATGGCATGAACAACGACCGCTCCCACAACGGCCTGCTACCGGAAGAACGGGAAGTGCCGCTGTTTGTCCTCGGCGATGGCTTCAGCCTTGACGCCAACGCGGCCCCTCGGCAAACCGAACTGTGCGGCACCATTTGCCAGCTGCTCGGGGTCGCCCATGACAAACCCTATTGCCAGGAGTTGCTCAAGTGAATGCCATGACGCGCGGCAAATGGCTGGCAGTGTTGTGCCTGGTGCCCTTTGCAATTTTTTTCATTGTGTTCCAGATCGCCCCGCTGCTCTGGGTGCTGGTCAACAGCCTGGAATCGGAAGAGTTCGGCTGGGGCCTGGCCAACTTCAGCAAGATCTTCAGCTCGAAATTCTACCGACAGGCGATCCAGCACAGCCTCGAAATCAGTTTCTGGTCCAGCGTGTTCGGCATCATCATCGCCGTGCTCGGCAGCTACTCCCTGCGCCGTGTCGATTCGCGGCTGCGCAACTTCGTCAACGCCTTCGCCAACATGACCAGCAACTTCGCCGGCGTGCCCCTGGCCTTCGCGTTCATCATCCTGCTGGGGTTCAACGGCAGCATCACGATCATGCTCAAGCAGGCGGGGATCATCGAGGACTTCAACCTGTATTCGAAAACCGGGCTGATCATTCTCTACACCTATTTCCAGATCCCCCTGGGCGTGCTGCTGCTTTACCCGGCCTTCGACGCGCTGCGCGAAGACTGGCGTGAGTCGGCGTCCCTGTTGGGCGCCAGCGGCTGGCAGTTCTGGCGGCACATCGGCTTGCCGGTGCTGACCCCCGCGCTGCTCGGCACGTTCGTGATCCTGCTGGCCAACGCCCTCGGCGCCTATGCCACGGTGTATGCGCTGACCACCGGCAATTTCAACGTCCTGCCGATCCGCATCGCGGCGATGGTCTCCGGCGACATTTCCCTCGACCCGAACATGGCCAGCGCCCTGGCCGTGGTGCTGGTGGCGTTGATGACCCTGGTGACCGTCGTCCATCAGTTGCTGCTGAAGAGGAGCTACCATGTCTCGCGCTGAATCGGGCCCGGCCGGGGTCTATCATCGAGCGGTGGTGTACCTGCTGTTCGCCATCCTGCTGCTACCCCTCGCCGGCACGCTCATCTATTCCATCGCCAGCAGTTGGTCGGCCACCGTGCTGCCCAGCGGCTTCACCTTCAAGTGGTACTTGCAGCTCTGGAGCGACCCGCGCTTTCTACACGCCTTCGGCCAATCGCTGATTGTCTGCGTGGGCGCGCTGGTGCTTTCGGTGGTGCTGATCCTGCCGCTGCTGTTCGTGGTGCACTACCACTTTCCGAAACTCGACGCGCTGATGAACATCCTCATCCTGCTGCCCTTCGCGGTGCCGCCGGTGGTGTCCTCGGTGGGGTTGTTGCAGCTCTATGGCTCCGGGCCACTGGCGATGGTCGGCACGCCGTGGATCCTGATTGGCTGCTACTTCACCGTCGCCCTGCCGTTCATGTACCGGGCGATCACCAACAACCTGCAAGCCATCAACCTGCGCGACCTGATGGACGCCGCCCAACTGCTCGGCGCCAGCACTTTCCAGGCCGCGTTGCTGGTGGTGCTGCCGAACCTGCGCAAGGGCCTGATGGTGGCGCTGCTGCTGTCCTTCTCGTTCCTGTTCGGCGAGTTCGTGTTTGCCAACATCCTCGTCGGCACCCGCTATGAAACCTTGCAGGTGTATCTGAACAACATGCGCAACAGCAGCGGCCATTTCACCAGTGCGCTGGTGATTTCCTACTTCTTCTTCGTACTGGTCCTGACCTGGGCGGCCAACATCTTGAACAAGGACAAAAGCCAATGAGCTACGTCAGCGTCCAACATTTGCAGAAAGGCTACGCCGGCACGCCGGTATTCAGCGACATCAACTGCGAAATCCACAAGGGCGAGTTCGTCACCCTGCTCGGCCCTTCCGGGTGCGGCAAGTCCACGCTGCTGCGCTGCATTGCCGGCCTGACAGCGGTGGATACGGGCCAGATCCTGCTGGACGGCCAAGACATCGTGCCGCTGAGTCCGCAGAGGCGCGGGATCGGCATGGTCTTCCAGAGTTATGCGCTGTTCCCCAACATGACCGTGGAGCAGAACGTCGCCTTCGGCCTGCGCATGCAAAAGGTCGACGCTTCGGACAGTCGCCAGCGTGTACTGGAGATTCTGCGGCTGGTGGAGCTGCATGACTTTGCCGCCCGCTACCCCCATCAACTGTCTGGCGGCCAATGCCAACGCGTGGCCCTGGCCCGCTCCCTGGTCACCCGGCCGCGCCTGTTGCTGCTGGACGAGCCGCTGTCGGCGCTGGACGCGCGGATTCGCAAGCACTTGCGCGAACAGATCCGTCAGATCCAGCGGGAACTGGGCCTGACCACCATCTTTGTCACACACGATCAGGAAGAAGCCCTGACCATGTCTGATCGGATTTTCCTGATGAATCAGGGAAAGATCGTCCAGAGCGGCGATGCCGAGACCCTTTACACTGCCCCCGTCGATGTCTTTGCCGCCGGCTTCATCGGCAACTACAACCTGCTCGACGCCGACAGCGCGAGCAAGCTGCTGCAACGCCCGGTGAACGGTCGCATAGCCATTCGCCCGGAAGCCATCGAGCTGAGTCGCAACGGCGATCCCGACGCGCTGATCCGCAGCCACAGCCTGCTGGGCAACGTGATCCGCTACCGGGTCGAGGCCCGCGGCGTGGAACTGGTGGTGGATGTGCTCAACCGCTCGGCCGCCGACCTGCATCCCGATGGTGCACGGCTGGCACTTTCCATCGATCCATCGGCGCTGTGTGAGGTAGCCTGATGGTCTGGTTGATTTTGAAGATATCTTGAAAAGGGAAGCGCGTTGATGGCTCTGGCAATTTTTGATCTGGACGAAACCCTGATCCACGGCGATTGCGCCACCCTCTGGAGCGAGCAGATGGGGCGCCTGGGCTGGGTCGATCCCGAGTCGTTCATGCGCCGCAACAACGAGCTGATGGACGCCTACAGCCATGGCAAGCTGCGCATGGAAGAGTACATGGACTTCAGCCTGGAACCGATGATCGGCCGCACGCCGGAAGAGATCGAACACCTAGTGGCACCGTGGGTGGAGGACTTCATCGAACCGATCATCTTCAGCGACGCCACCAAGGCCATCGCCGAGCACCGCAAGGCCGGTGACCGGATCCTGGTGATCTCGGCCTCGGGCACGCACCTGGTCAAGCCAATCGCCGAACGCCTGGGCATCGATGAGATCCTCGCGATCGAGCTGGACGTCGCCCATGGCGTGTACAGCGGCAAGACCGTGGGCACCCTGACCTATCGCGAAGGCAAGATCGCCCGGCTGCTGGATTGGCTGGACGCCGAGGAGGAAAACCTGGAAGGCGCGAGTTTCTATTCCGACTCGCGCAATGACCTGCCGTTGCTGCTCAAGGTCGATCACCCGCACGTCGTGAACCCGGACCCGGTATTGAAGGCCCATGCCGAATCGGCCGGCTGGCCGGTTCATATCTGGAAGTGAAGCAGATCAACTCCACAACACCTAAGGCCTTAATGGCTTGTGGCTGCTGTGGCTGTTGTGGCTGTTGTGGCTGTTGTGGCTGTTGTGGCTGTTGTGGCTGTTGTGGCTGTTGTGGCTGTTGTGGCGAGGGAGCTTGCTCCCGCTCGGCTGCGAAGCAGTCGTAAAGCTGGCTGACGCGATCCTTCCGAACAGACGCGTCGTCGAGATTGGGGCGGCTACGCCACCCAGCGGGAGCAAGCTCCCTCGCCACAGGGCACCGACTCCCGATCAGCTCAGGCTGTCATCGACCACCAGGACCAGTTTCCCGGACACCTGATTGGTCGCCAGCTCGGCAAACGCCGCCTCGGCATCGCTGATCGCAAACGTCCTGGCCAACTGCGGGCTCAGGCGCTTGTCGGCAAACAACGGCCACACCTGTTGCCCCAACTCGGCGATCAGGTCGGCCTTGAACTGATCATTGCGACTGCGCAAAGTCGAACCCAGCAACTGGATACGCTTGCCCAGCACCTGGGCCAGATCGAGCTCGGTGGTGCGCCCGCCCATTAGCCCGATCAATACCCAGCGCCCGTCAACTGACAAAAGTTTCACGTTGAGGCTGGCGTAGTTGGCGCCGACCGGATCGAGGATCACGTCGAACGGCCCGAAGTCGTTCAGGCTGTTGATGTCGTCGGTGCGCACCACGCCGCCCTGGGCCCCGAGCGCTTCGCAATAGGCCAGCCGCTCGGCCGAACCGACGCTGACCCAGCACGGGTTGCCGAACGCCTTGCACAGCTGGATCGCGGCCGAACCGACGCCGCTGGCGCCGGCGTGCAGCAGCACTTTTTCACCCGGCCTGAGCCCGGCCAGCTGGAACAGATTCAGCCACGCGGTGGCGTAGACCTCAGGCAGCGCGGCGGCTTCGGCCAGTGACAGGCCTTCCGGAACGGGCAACACATGCCGACCATCGACCACCACTTCCTCGGCCATTGCGCCGCCGGCCAGCAAGGCGCAAACCCGGTCGCCGACCTGCCAGGACGAGCCCGGCCCGACCTCACTGATCACCCCGGAACATTCCAGCCCCAACACCTGGCTGGCGCCGGGTGGCGGTGGATAATGCCCGGCTTTCTGCAACAAATCGGCCCGATTCAGGCCGGCGGCCGCTACACGGATGCGAACTTGCCCGGCATCACACGCCGGACTTGGCTCATCTGCCCATACCACTTGGCCTTCAACGCCTTGCAATGCTTTCACGGTGCCTCCATAGTGAGTCTCGACTGGGCCCGCTGCTGTTACAACGCCGGGCTTTCTTGCATTATGCGCCCGGGCCACATGGAACCGGCGACTTCAAAGACGGCCTAATATGCGTGATCAATTGTCCCTGCGTCGAATCAGCATGAAGCACTTTTTCCCCAGCACTGCACTTGCCCTCTTCATTGGCCTTGGCGCTTCAGCGCTCTCGAACACTGCGTTCGCCGCCAACAGCTGGGACAAGCTTCAGCCCGATCGCGACGAGGTGATCGCCAGCCTCAACGTGGTTGAGTTGCTCAAGCGCCATCACTACAGCAAGCCGCCACTCGATGACGCGCGCTCGGTCATCATCTATGACAGCTACCTGAAGCTGCTTGATCCGTCGCGCAGTTATTTCCTGGCCAGCGACATCGCCGAATTCGACAAGTGGAAGACCCAGTTCGACGACTTCCTCAAGAGCGGCGACCTCAACGCCGGCTTCATTATCTACAAGCGCTACCTGGACCGCGTCAAGGCGCGCCTGGACTACGCCCTTGCCGAGTTGAACAAGGGCGTCGACAAGATCGACTTCAATGCCAAGGAAACCTTGCTGGTCGACCGCAAGGACGCCGCATGGCTCAAGAGCACCGCCGAACTCGACGACCTGTGGCGCAAACGCGTCAAGGACGAAGTGTTGCGCATGAAGATCGCCGGCAAGGATCCCAAGCAGATCCAGGAAACCCTGATCAAGCGCTACAAGAATCAACTCGCGCGCCTGGACCAGACCCGCGCCGAGGACGTCTTCCAGGCCTATATCAATACCTTCGCGATGTCCTACGACCCGCACACCAATTATCTGTCGCCGGATAACGCGGAAAACTTCGACATCAACATGAGCCTGTCCCTCGAAGGCATCGGCGCGGTACTGCAGAGCGATAACGATCAGGTCAAGATCGTGCGCCTGGTGCCGGCCGGCCCTGCCGACAAGACCAAGCAGGTCGCCCCGGCGGACAAGATCATCGGCGTCGCCCAGGGCAACAAGGAAATGGTCGACGTGGTCGGCTGGCGCCTGGACGAAGTGGTCAAGCTGATCCGCGGCCCGAAAGGCTCGGTTGTCCGCCTGGAAGTCATTCCGGCCAGCAATGCGCCGAACGACCAGACCAGCAAAGTCGTATCCATCACCCGTGAAGCAGTGAAGCTGGAAGAACAGGCCGCGAAAAAATCGGTCCTCCAGCTCAAGCAGGACGGCAAGGACTACAAGCTCGGCATCATCGAGATCCCGGCTTTCTATCTGGACTTCAAGGCCTTTCGCGCCGGGGATCCGAACTACAAGAGCACCACGCGCGACGTCAAGAAACTGCTGACCGAACTGCAGAAGGAAAAGGTCGACGGCGTGGTCATCGACTTGCGCAACAACGGCGGTGGCTCCTTGCAGGAAGCCACCGAACTGACCAGCCTGTTCATCGACAAGGGCCCGACCGTGCTCGTGCGTAACGCCGATGGTCGTGTCGATGTACTCGAAGACGAAAACCCCGGCGCGTTCTACAAGGGACCGATGGCCCTGCTGGTCAATCGCCTGTCGGCCTCGGCTTCGGAGATTTTCGCCGGCGCCATGCAGGACTACCATCGCGCGCTGATCATCGGCGGCCAGACCTTCGGCAAAGGCACCGTGCAGACCATCCAGCCGCTGAACCACGGCGAACTGAAGCTGACCCTGGCGAAGTTCTACCGGGTTTCCGGGCAGAGCACCCAACACCAGGGCGTGCTGCCTGACATCGATTACCCGTCGATTATCGACACCAAGGAAATCGGTGAGAGCGCCCTGCCCGAAGCCATGCCGTGGGACACCATCCGGCCTGCAATCAAGCCGGCCGTGGACCCGTTCAAGCCGTACCTGGCCCAGTTGAAATCCGAGCATGACGCCCGCACGGCCCAAGACGCGGAGTTTGTATTTATTCGCGACAAGCTGGCCCTGGCGCAGAAGTTGATGATGGAAAAAACCGTCACCCTCAACGAAGCCGAGCGCCGCGCGCAGCATGCCGACATCGAAGCCAAGCAACTGGCCATGGAAAACCTGCGTCGCAAGGCCAAGGGCGAAGAGCCGCTCAAAGAGCTGAAGAAGGAAGACGAAGACCTGATCACCGAGCCGGAAAAAACCAAGCCGGAAGACGACGCCTACCTGAGCGAAACCGGTCGGATCCTGCTCGATTACCTCAAGCTCAATACGGCGGTCGCCAAACATTGAAATGATGGCCTTTTAATGGTGGCGCTCGTCGGAGTGTCATCAAACTGACATCAGTCTGTCGTGAAATACAGGACCGGGCGCACCCCAGCAGGGGTTGCGCCCAGTCCTTTTTTTATCGCCAGAGATCGCCATGACCACGACAGAACAGCTGAGTGCCTTGAGCTCAATCCTGAGTCAAAGCGGTTTGCACAGCCTGTTCCAACCGATCATCTGTCTTTCCGAACGACGCATCCTCGGCTACGAGGCCCTGACCCGCGGCCCGTCGAACAGCCCGCTGCATTCCCCCATCGCGTTATTGTCCGTGGCGCGCCAGGCCGGACGCCTCAGCGAACTGGAGCTGGCCTGCCGACGCAGTGCCTGCCAGCGCTTCAACGAACAGAAGCTGCCGGGCAAACTGTTCCTCAACGTCTCGCCAGAATCGCTGCTCGAATCGGCCCACCAGACCGGCCGCACCCTGCAGCTGCTGCAGGACTTCGGCATTCCGCCCAGCCAGGTCGTTATCGAACTGACCGAACAAACGCCTATCGATGATTTCCAGCTTCTGCAAACCGCCCTGCATCACTATCGAGCCATGGGTTTTTCCATTGCCCTGGATGACCTTGGGGCCGGGTATTCAAGCTTGCGGCTGTGGTCCGAATTGCGACCTGACTACGTGAAGATCGATCGGCATTTCATCGATGGCATTCACCAGGACGCACTCAAGCGTGAATTCGTCGGTTCCATTCTCAAGATCGCCCAGGCTTCACGGGCCCAGGTGATCGCCGAAGGGATCGAACTGCCGGAAGAGCTCGCTGTGTTGATAGAAATGGGCGTCGACCTGGTCCAGGGCTACTTGCTTGCCCGGCCCCAGGAGCATCCATCCCAGGACGCCAAGGCATTGATGCCCCGCCAGGACAGCGGCGTGGTACCGCTGGGCGATGAAGTCAACGACCTCACTGCGCTGCTCAACGAACAACCGGCAGTCGCCCACGACACGCCGACGGCAGCGGTACTGGAAGCGTTCCGGCGCCAGGCCAACCTCAATTCCCTGGCGGTGCTGGACGACCGTGACCAACCGTGTGGCATCGTCCATCGTCATTCACTCTCGGATGCCCTGCTCAAGCCTTTCGCCACCGACCTGTTCGCTCGCAAGCCCATCAGCCGCCTGATGAGCGATGATTTCCTCGCGGTTGAACTGAGCCAGTCACTGCAACAAGTCAGCCGCCTCATCACCAGCCGCGCCCGCCAGCGCATCGAAGAAGACTTCATCATCACCCTCAACGGCGGCTACCTCGGCCTGGGCCGGGTGATCGACGTACTCAAGCTCATCACCGAACTGAAGATCCAACAGGCGCGCTACGCCAACCCGCTGACTCTGCTGCCGGGCAACGTGCCCATCCAGCAGTGCCTTACGCGCCTGCTGCAGCAGCGCCAGGAGTCGGTGATCTGCTACGTCGACATCGACAGTTTCAAACCCTTCAACGACATCTACGGCTACGGTCGCGGTGACGAAGTCCTGCTGTGCCTGGCCCAATGCCTGAACGAACGCATTGACCCCAGCCGCGATTTCGTCGGCCACATCGGCGGCGACGACTTCCTGCTGGTCCTCGGCCCGGACGACTGGCGCAAGCGCCTGACCCAGCTGCTGAGCGACTTCCAGAACCACTGCCGCCGCTTCTACCGGCCCGAGCATCTGGAAGCCGGCTGTTTTACCGCGTTGAACCGACAGGGCATCCGGCAGGACTTTGCCTTGCTGTCGTTGTCGATCGGGGTGGTGCATCTGCGCGCCGAGGCCTGTGCAGAGCTGGATGCCAGCCAGTTGGCGGAAATGGCTTCGCAGGCCAAGCACCATGCCAAGGAGATCGTCGGGGGGAGTTTGTATCTGATTAACGGGATGGTTGAGCAGGCGCCTGTCGCGGAACTGGGGTTCTCAGCGTGAGATTCAGGTGAAACCCTGTAGGTGATAATCACCCTGTGAGTGGTGCTCATCCCGTGGCGAGGGAGCTTGCTCCCGCTGGGCTGCGTAGCAGCCCCTTTTAACAGCGCCTCGGTGTGCCTGGTTGATCGAGCAGGCTGGTTTGGGGCGGCTTCGCCGCCCAGCGGGAGCAAGCTCCCTCGCCACGAGCGGTTTCAGGGTTCCTTGCTCTCGAGCGCCTTGAGCTTGATCTCGGCCAGCGGATGCCCGGCCTTCACGGCCAAGGTCCACCAACGCGCCGCTTCGTCCGGATCCGGCGCCTGGGTGGTAGAGCCTGCCAGACTGATGACGCCGACCTGGTAGGCGGCCTTGCCGTCACCGGCCAGTGCCGCCAGGCGGAGCAGGCGAATGCCTTCTTCCCGTGCGCCGAGTCCCTGGCCGCGAAACGTCAGGATATGCCCGTAGAAGCTCTGGGCGCCGACGTCGCCCAGGTTCGCCATGCGCGCAAACTGACCTTCAAGCCAAGCCCAGCCACGCGGCTGCCGAACCAACCATGACCAATGGAACAACCGGCGCGCCAACCAATAACCGGCCCGGGCCTTGATCCGCCAGAGCACTCAGGCCTCCGCCGATTCGGGGTACTCGTATTCGAACACCCGGACCACTTCCGACGCATGCCAGGATGCGGCGGCGACGCCGTCGGAGGGACCGGAAAAGCGCCCGAGGCGTTCAACACATTCGAAAAAACCGGTGCGTGGCAGGCGACTGGCCCCCTGGCTGATGACCAACGAACTGCGCAGTGGCTGTTCGGCCCGGGCGTCCAGCGCCGCCAGGTGTTCGAGTGCGGCGGTCAGTGTCTGCATGGCCGGGCTGGGCAGCTGCAAGCGCTCCAGCAAGGCGCGGTACGTCAATAAATGGCGCTGGCGACGCGCCTGGTCCAACTCACCCAACAACCCGTCCCAATGTTGCCGACTGATGCGTACACTCACGATTCATCCCTCCAACCCGGCACCGTCAGTTCCCAGGCCAGACTGCGCTTGATCGCGGCATCGGGCTGACGCTCGCCGCTTTCGATCATGGCCAGATAAGACGGGCTGATGCCTACCGTGCGGGCCAGCGCCTCGATGGCGATGCCCTTCCCTTCGCGCAAACTGCGTAGTTGATCCAGGCCAGGGAGAACCTGGCCGGGTGCCGCCGCATGGCGGACCGTGGCTTCTTGCGGTGCTTGATTGATGCCGGCTGCCTTCAGCAGCGCCTGGTACTGATCCCACGGCAAAACCGCGTACTCGGGCTCTCCGTCGCGCGTGATTATTTGAATATCCATGATTACCCCGTAGGACAACAACACTTAGCAAGTAAGCTTTTTCTTGGAAGTGTAATCCTAATAGCGGCCAAGGTCGCGGGGCGATGAAATCTCGCAGGGAAACGGGCCAGGTCAGGTTTTTTTCGGCCCTTGCAGCTGGAGTTGTTCCGGGGTGTCGGGAAGCCTTTCAACCCGCGCAAGCTTCTCCGGCGACTGCTGTTCGCGCCAGGCACGGAAGGCACCCAGCTCGTCGTCGAGGGTTTTCATGATCCAGGCCAGCACCGCGATGTCGTCGAACATGCCTAGCATGGGCAGCAAGTCCGGAATCGCATCCAGCGGGCTGAGGAAATACATCAGGCCCGCCACCACCGAGAGCATCGACTTGGCACTGACTGCGCGGTATTCACCCCGCCAGTAAGCCAGGCATAGAGCCTGCAGCAGACGCAGGTCCTCCTTGAGCTTGCCGAGGCGACCGCCCTCCCGGGCGCCCTTGCTGGCAACGGCGAACAGCAGCGTGGGCAGTCTGCCGCGGGCCAGGAGCCGTCCCGCCAGGGGAAGAAATCGCGCAAAATTCCACGGGGCCTTCATTTTTTCTCCACTGAAATGTTATCCACACAAATTGTGGATAACCTTGTGAACAGAGCTGCATTTCAGCGCTGTGCCCCCCGTTTCATAAGGGCCTGGCTTAGATCGGGCGTTTTTTACTCACATAAATAAACGGCAACCACCTACCCGACGGATCGACCGCATCCAGCACAGCGCTGTACTGCCTATGACTGTAGCTTGCCCTGCGCGTTCGGTTTTTTTGTCGCACCGAAAGCCAGATGCAAAAACGCCCCGCAAAAGCGAGGCGTTTTCTTCAGGGCAGACGCAGTTACTTGGCTGCGCCTTCTTTTGCCGGATCCTTGATCGCCAGCAGTTCCAGGTCGAATACCAGGACCGAGTTGGCTGGAATGGCCGGGCTCGGGCTCTGCGCGCCGTAGGCCAGGTCGCTCGGGATGTACAGTTTGTACTTCTCGCCGACATGCATCAATTGCAAGCCTTCAACCCAACCCGGGATCACGCCGCTGACCGGCAGGTCAATCGGGCTGCCACGTTCCACGGAGCTGTCGAACACAGTGCCGTTGGTCAGCTTGCCGGTGTAGTGAACGGTCACTACGTCGGTCGGCTTCGGCTGTGCGCCGCTGGCCTTCTTGACCACTTCGTACTGCAGGCCGGAAGCGGTGGTGGTAACGCCAGCCTTCTTGCCGTTTTCCTCAAGGAATTTCTTGCCGGCGGCTGCCGACTCTTCACTCATCTTGGCCATGCGTTCTTCGGCACGTTTTTGCAGTGCGGCAAAGGCTTCGACCAGTTCTTCGTCTTTCAGCTTCTGTTCTTTCTTGCCGACGGCATCTTCGATGCCCTGGGCGACTGCTTTGGAGTCCAGGTCATCCATACCTTCCTGAGCCAGGCTTTTGCCCATGTTCAGGCCAATACCGTAGGAAGCTTTCTGCGCCGGGGTTTTCAGCTCCACGCTGGTCTGCGAGTCACAACCCGCGAGTACCAGGCCAACCAGGGCTACCGCAGCCGCCAACCGATGCTGTTTCATGCTATTTCCTTGTTCATGCGCCTAAAGGGCAATCGAGTAAAGCCGCGAGCTTATCAGGCGGCCACGACCAATGGCTACCGGCATGTGAGCCACAAAGCGATGATAAGTTCAGGTCGGCAAACGCTTTTTGATCCTCGGCAGATGAAGCATCTGTCATCTGTTTCGTACCCGATCAGATCGCCCGCTACTCACAGCGTGGGGTAATGGCCACTTGCCGGCCAAGCGGCGCTGAGGCATAAGGGCATATTAAAAAAACAAGGACGTAAACCGTGCGCCTCCTCTCTCGCATTCTTTTGCTGATCCTCGCGCTGCTCGTCGTGGTCGTGGCCGTGGTGCTTTATTACGTGGCCAACCCGCGCCTGCCGGCCTACTCGCCTGTCGAACAGGTGCACTACCTGGACCAATGGAGCGCCGCCGAGCGACAGACCTACTATTTCACGCCTCAGGGCACCCAGGTCAAAGGCCTGCGTTACGAGTGGTTCACCGCACTTGAACTGCCATTCTCGCAACAGCGCTTCGCTTCGCCGGAGTATCTGGCGCGCTTCGGTTTCCTGGTCGATCCGGCGCAGAAAGTCACGCCACTGAACCCCGGCAATTTACCGGTGGGCTTCACCCGGCACCAGAACGCCGGCAGTAACGAGCAGTACCTCGACATCACCTGCGCCGCCTGCCACACCGGCGAACTGCACTTCAAGGGCCAGGCGATCCGGATCGATGGCGGCTCGGCCCAACACGTATTGCCGTCGACTGTTCCGACATTGCGCGGCGGCAGTTTCGGACAGGCATTGGTCGCAAGTCTCGCCTCGACTTACTACAACCCATGGAAATTCGAACGCTTCGCCCGCCAGGTGCTGGGCAATGACTATGACGCTCGCCATGAAGAGTTGCGCAAGGCCTTCAAGGTTTCCCTGAATGCGTTCATGCGCACCGCCTGGAACGACACCCATCGCGGCCTCTACCCCACCGAGGAAGGCCCGGGCCGCACTGACGCCTTTGGCCGTATCGCCAATGCCAGCTTTGGCGATGCCATTTCGGCGGAAAACTACCGGGTCGCCAACGCACCGGTGGATTACCCACAGTTGTGGGAAATGTGGACGTTCGACTGGGTACAGTGGAACGGTTCGGCGCAGCAACCGATGGCCCGCAACGTCGGCGAGGCGCTGGGGGTTGGCGCCACGTTGAGTTTCTTCGATGCCCAAGGCAAACCGCTGCAAGGCGATGCGCGCTACCCTTCCAGCGTGCGGGTGCGCGACCTGAACAAGATTGAAGAGACCTTGCAACTGCTCAAGCCACCCGTATGGCCGGAAGCGTTGCTGGGTTCGATTGACAAGCCCCTGGCGGCAAAGGGCAAGGCGTTGTTCGAAGAAAACTGCGCCGGCTGCCATGTGCCCAAAGTCGTCCAGGGACCTGACCGGCCGGTGCAACAGTTGCATATGCTGCCAGTGAAGGTGATCGGCACGGACCCGGGCACCGCGAACAATATTGCCGATCACCGTTTCAACCTGACCAGCCTGCAATGGGACCCGGCCGAACTGGCGAAGCTGGAAGTGCAACTGCACCCTGCCCCGACAGAGCCGCTGGACCTCAGCCAGATCTCGGTCGCCAAGGGGCTGGCCTACGTCACCGCATTCGTCGAAAACCGCGCTTACCGGGATGCCGGCGTCACGCCGGTGGAACGTCCGGCACTGGACGGTTTCGGCCTGCCCATCGGCGTCCGTGAATTACGCGCCTACAAGGCCCGGCCATTGGCCGGCGTGTGGGCAACACCGCCGTTCCTGCACAACGGCTCAGTGCCGACCATCTACCAGTTGCTGTCGCCGCAGGCCGAGCGGGCGACCACCTTCTATAAGGGCAGCTTCGAGTACGACCCGCGGCACCTGGGTTATCGCACCGAAGCGTTTGCCAATGCCTTCCTGTTCGACACCCGCCTCACTGGCAACCATAACAGCGGCCATGAATTTCGCGCTGGCGAGCGAGGCAATGGGGTCATTGGCCGTTTGCTGCAACCGCAGGAGCGCTGGGCGTTGCTGGAGTACTTGAAGGTGCTGGCCGGACCGCTGGAGTCGCAACTGTAATGATAAATATCTCAGGTAAAAGGATTGCCCCATGCTCATAAAGCTCTGGCTGCGCCTCGGCGCCTTTCTGGGCAAGACGCTCCTCTGGCTGCTGGGCATCGGCCTGCTCGGCTGGGCCCTGGCCACGGCCTGGTTCGCCTGGCAACACAGCGGGCCGGTCCCGGACAGGGAACAGATACCGCCCGGTGAAAGCGCCATGACCCAGGACATCATCCAGACCGCCATCCGCATCGTCGACCAGCACCGCGAAGGCACGCGCTACCTGCGCGATGCCCATGCCAAGGCCCACGGCTGCGTGATGGCCGAAGTCCAAGTGCCCGGCGATCTGCCGGCACCGTTGCGCCAGGGCGTATTCGCCGAACCGGGCAAGACCTGGCAGGCGACGATCCGCCTGTCCAACGGCAACGCTTATCCACAGTTCGACAGCCTGCGCGATGCACGAGGGATGGCCATCAAGCTGCTGGATGTGCCTGGCAAGCAATTGCTCGCTGACCGGCAATCGCAGGGCGAGCAGGACTTCGTGATGTTCAATCATCCGAACTTCTTTGTCAGCGATGTCGCCGAATACCGTCAGAACGTGGCGGCCCAGGCTGACGGAAAAAAGGCGATGGCTTTCTTTCCGAGCCTGGACCCACGCAGCTGGCAGATCCGTCATCTGTTCATCGCCCTGGCGACGCTCTCCCCGCCTCCGGCGAGCCCGACCCAGACCACTTATTTCTCGGTATCGCCGTACAAGTTCGGCGCGGCCAATGCCAAATTTCGCGTTGCGCCGGATCCGGACAACTGCCCAGCCTACACCCTGCCCAAGCAGAACCAGGACCTGCCGAATTTCTTGCGCAGCGCACTGACTCAGCAGTTATCCACAGACCGCGTGCCGGCCTGTTTTGTGCTGCAGATCCAGCGTCAGGACCCGGGCAAATACATGCCGATCGAAGACACCAGCATCGAGTGGCAGGAAAGCGATGCGCCGTTCGAGACGGTGGCGCGGATCAAGGTGCCGGCTCAGGACTTCGATACGCCCAAGCTGAACTTGGCCTGCGATAACCAGTCGTTCAATCCGTGGTTTGGGCTTGAGGCGCATCGGCCCATCGGTGGTATCAATCGTTTGCGTAAAGCGGTGTATGAGGCGGTCAGCGATTATCGGCATAGTCGGAATGCTGAGCAGTAGGTGGTGGTGGGTGTGGTGTGGTGTGGTGTGGTGTGGTGTGGTGTGGTGTGGTGTGGCGTGGCGTGCGTGTATATCCGTCTCTGCGGTAACGGCCGCTTATGGTTCCGCTTTTACAGCGGCTCACTTTTAAGAGGCGCAAAAGTAAGCAAAACGCCTTTGCCCCACCACTCGGCACCTCGCCTAGGCTCGGTGTGCCCTCTCTCCGGCATTGCTCCGTGGGCCCGCCGCGAAGGGCCGTCCCTGGCCCAGCGCGGCTATCCCGGCATCCATGCCGGGATGCCCACTCCACAATGCCTGCGTTCGGCCAGCGTGGTTAACGGGGCGCCGAAATCAACGTCCACCGCGAGGCGGCCTTAGAGCCGACCTGGTTTTGGTTGACCGTGTTCATCCTATGGGAGACACCTGTGGGAGCGAGCCTGCTCGCGAAAGCGGTGTCATGGTCGATGAAAACGCTGGATGTGCCGGCCTCTTCGCGAGCAGGCTCGCTCCCACAGTTGGATCGGAGTACGACTGGGAGAGCCAGGCCGGCTTTAAGGCCGCCTCGCGGTGGACAGTGGTGGGGCTAAAACGTTTACGCTTGATAAAAGTGAGTCGCTGTAAAAGCGAAACCGCCAGCGCCCACTACCGCAGAAACGGATATACACACCACTCTGAGAAAGACAGATATCGAAAGCAAAAAAAACGGCGCCTTTCCTCTCTTAAAGGAAAAGCGCCGCTTCTGGCGGGTACCTGGCGTTCAGCGTTCCAGATACCAAATATGGCGCAGCGGACGGGACTCGAACCCGCGACCCCCGGCGTGACAGGCCGGTATTCTAACCGACTGAACTACCGCTGCGCGTAACATTGAAAGTTTGGTGGGTGATGACGGGATCGAACCGCCGACATTCTGCTTGTAAGGCAGACGCTCTCCCGGCTGAGCTAATCACCCTGCACTTTCGATGCGGGGCGCATTCTCTCACAGTTTTCTATAACGTGCTGATTTAATTGATAAATCCAGCAAAAAAAAATGTGATTCAAGCGCACCACAGAAACTCCAGACAGCAAAAAGCCCGCGTTAGCGGGCTTTCTGTGGTCACCTGGCGTTCAGTGTTCCAGATTACCGAATATGGCGCAGCGGACGGGACTCGAACCCGCGACCCCCGGCGTGACAGGCCGGTATTCTAACCGACTGAACTACCGCTGCGCATAACACTTGAAGCGAATGGTGGGTGATGACGGGATCGAACCGCCGACATTCTGCTTGTAAGGCAGACGCTCTCCCGGCTGAGCTAATCACCCTTCGCTTTCGGTGTGGCGCGCATTCTACGGAGCACTCCCCAAGCTGGCAAGCACTTTTTAAATTAATTTTTTCAGGCCTTCCAAAGGCTTAGCGAAGGGTTGGCCTATGGCGCCGCGAAGAGAATAATGCCCCCCTTTGTATAAAGGAGAGACTCACCCCATGTGGTTCAAGAACCTGCTTATCTATCGCCTGACCCAAGATCTGCCTGTTGATGCCGAGGCGTTGGAAACTGCACTGGCGAGCAAACTGGCACGCCCCTGTGCAAGCCAGGAGTTGACCACTTACGGTTTCGTCGCGCCATTTGGCAAAGGCGAAGACGCACCCCTGGTGCATGTCAGCCAGGATTTCCTGCTGATTGCCGCACGCAAGGAAGAACGCATCCTGCCGGGCAGCGTCGTCCGTGACGCGGTCAAGGAAAAGGTCGAAGAGATCGAAGCCGAGCAGATGCGCAAGGTCTATAAAAAGGAACGGGACCAGATCAAGGATGAAATCATCCAGGCCTTCCTGCCTCGCGCCTTCATCCGCCGTTCGTCCACGTTCGCCGCGATCGCGCCGAAACAGGGCCTGATCCTGGTCAACTCGGCCAGCCCGAAACGCGCCGAAGACCTGCTTTCGACCCTGCGCGAAGTCATCGGCACGCTGCCGGTGCGCCCGCTGACAGTGAAGACGGCCCCGACCGCGATCATGACCGACTGGGTCAAGACCCAGAAAGCCGCGGACGATTTCTTCGTGCTGGACGAATGCGAACTGCGCGATACCCATGAAGATGGCGGCATCGTCCGTTGCAAGCGCCAGGACCTGACCAGCGACGAAATCCAGCTGCACCTGAACACCGGCAAGGTGGTGACGCAACTGTCGCTGGCCTGGCAGGACAAATTGTCCTTCGTCCTCGACGACAAGATGGTGGTCAAGCGCCTGAAGTTCGAAGACCTGCTGCAAGACCAGGCGGAACAGGACGGCGGCGACGAAGCCCTCGGCCAACTGGACGCCAGCTTCACCCTGATGATGCTGACGTTCGGCGAGTTCCTGCCGGCGCTGGTTGAAGCGCTGGGCGGTGAAGAGATTCCGCAAGGGATCTAAAAGTAGCGGATAGCCCCTGTGGGAGCGAGCCTGCTCGCGAAAGCGGTATGACAGCCACAGCGATGTTGACTGACACCCCGCTTTCGCGAGCAGGCTCGCTCCCACAAGGGTATTCGGTGTTTTTTATAACAAGGATCAGATCATGCGTGCACTGGCTGCATTGAGCCGCTTCGTCGGCAATACGTTCGCTTACTGGGTGTTGCTGTTCGCCGTCGTGGCGTTCTTTCTGCCGACCTGGTTCATCGGTCTCAAAAGCGCCATTGTGCCGCTGCTGGGCCTGGTGATGTTCGGCATGGGCCTCGCGCTGAAGCTGGAAGACTTTGCCGAGGTGGCTCGTCGCCCTGGACGGGTGGCCCTGGGTGTGATTGCCCAGTTCGTGATCATGCCGGGGACAGCATGGCTGCTTTGCCAGGTTTTCAGCCTGCCGCCGGAAATCGCCGTCGGCGTGATTCTGGTGGGTTGCTGCCCGAGCGGCACGTCGTCCAACGTGATGACCTGGCTCGCCCGCGGCGACCTGGCCCTGGCTGTAGCGATATCCGCCATCACAACCCTGCTTGCCCCGCTGCTGACCCCGACGCTGATATGGCTGCTGGCCTCGGCCTGGCTGCCGGTGTCGTTCTCGGCATTGTTCTGGTCGATACTGCAAATTGTGTTGCTGCCCATCGCACTGGGTATCGTTGCCCAACGTTTGTTGGGTGCGCGGGTCCGTCATGCCGTAGAGGTGCTGCCGCTGGTATCGGTGGTCAGTATCGTGATCATCGTTGCGGCGGTGGTGGCAGCCAGCCAAGCGAAGATCGCTGAGTCCGGCCTGCTGATCATGGCAATCGTGATCCTGCATAACAGCTTCGGCTACCTGCTGGGGTATTTCACCGGTCGGCTTTTCGGGCTGCCGTTGGCCCAACGCAAGACGTTGTCGCTGGAAGTCGGCATGCAGAACTCCGGCCTCGGTGCGGCATTGGCCAGCGCACACTTTTCGCCGCTGGCGGCAGTGCCCAGCGCGCTGTTCAGCGTCTGGCACAACATTTCCGGCGCCCTGCTCTCGACCTGGTTCCGGCGCATGAGCGAAAAACAGGACCGCGAAGCGCTCGCCCGACAAACCGCGGACTGACCGGCGGACTTGACCGAATAGTCAGCATTGGGCACTCTTGCGCCCAATGCGGGGACGACCCCGCAACGCCATGAAGTTTTTATCCGGGGACGACCCCATCCATCGATGAGGTGTGTGATGTCCTGGATCATTCTGTTTTTCGCCGGCCTGTTCGAAGTCGGCTGGGCTGTCGGCCTGAAGTACACCGACGGCTTCAGCCGCCCGCTCCCTACCGCACTGACAATCGCCGCCATGGCGATCAGCCTCGGCCTGCTCGGCCTGGCGATGAAGGAGTTGCCCCTGGGTACCGCCTATGCCATCTGGACCGGGGTCGGTGCCGTGGGCACGGTGATCGCCGGGATCATCCTGTTTGGCGAGTCGATGGCGCTGATTCGGCTGGCCAGCGTCGCGCTGATCATCGCCGGGCTGGTCGGGCTCAAGGTCAGCGCTTAAGCCACTGCCCATTCGCGAGCAGGCTCGCTCCCACATTCGACCGCATCCACTCGGTCAAGGGTGGGAGCGAGCCTGCTCGCGAAGAGGCCCGCAAGATCACCTGTTATCTGACCGCCCCGCGCAGCTCTCCGACCAACGCCTGCAACTTCGCCGGCTCCGCCGCCTCGACCGCCACCGCCGTCCCCGCCACCAACGTCACCCGCGACCAGAACCGCCGAAACAGCCCCTTGCTCGGATCACGGCTGAAAAAGCTGCCCCACAAGCCCTGCAATGCCAGGGGAATCACCGGCACCGGGGTTTCCTGAAGGATGCGCGTCAGCCCGCTCTTGAACTCGTTGATCTCACCGTCAGCGGTCAATTTTCCTTCAGGGAAAATGCACACCAGCTCACCGTCCTTCAGGTACTGGGCGATGCGGCTGAAGGCCTTTTCATAGATGTGGATATCTTCCTGGCGCCCGGCAATCGGAATGGTCCCGGCGGTGCGGAAGATGAAGTTCAGGATCGGCAGGTTGTAGATCTTGTAGTACATCACAAAACGAATCGGCCGACGCACCGCGCCGCCAATCAGCAAGGCATCGACAAACGATACGTGATTGCATACCAGTAATGCCGCACCTTCATCCGGGATCGCTTGCAGGTTGCGATGCTCCACGCGATACATGGAATGGCTGAGCAGCCAGATCATGAAGCGCATGCTGAACTCGGGGACGATCTTGAAGATGTAGGCGTTGACGCCGATGTTCAGCAGCGACACCACCAGGAACAGCTGCGGGATGGACAGCTTGGCCAGGCTCAGCAGGACGATGGAAACGATCGCCGAGACCACCATGAACAAGGCGTTGAGAATGTTGTTGGCGGCGATCACTCGCGCCCGCTCGTTTTCAACGGTGCGCGACTGGATCAATGCATACAGCGGCACGATGTAGAAACCGCCAAAGATACCCAGCCCGAGGATGTCGATCAGCACCAGCCAGGCGTGGCCGAAACCCAGAATTTGCAGCCAGCCGTGGCCGTCGACGCTGGCGGGGATTCCACCGGAATGCCACCACAACAGCAAGCCGAACACCGTCAGCCCGAACGAGCCGAACGGCACCAGGCCGATTTCCACTTTGCGCCCCGAGAGCCTTTCGCAGAGCATCGAGCCCAGGGCGATCCCCACCGAAAATACGGTCAGGATCAGCGTTACGACGGTTTCGTCGCCGTGCATCCATTCCTTGGCGTAGGCCGGGATCTGCGTGAGATAGATCGCGCCGACAAACCAGAACCAGGAATTGCCGACAATCGAGCGGGACACCGCCGGGGTCTGCCCGAGGCCCAGCTTCAGGGTCGCCCAGGACTGGCTGAAGATGTTCCAGTTCAAGCGCATCTGCGGCGAGGCTGCCGCCGCCCGCGGAATGCCGCGGCTGGCCAGGTAGCCGGCCACGGCGATGCCGACAATCGCCACCGACACCACGGGCGCGTAATTGGCCGCGGACATCATGATCCCGGCGCCAATGGTGCCGGCGAGAATCGCCAGGAACGTCCCCATCTCCACCAGGCCGTTGCCGCCGACCAGTTCATCTTCGCGCAAGGCTTGCGGCAGGATCGAATACTTCACCGGCCCGAACAGCGCCGAGTGCGTGCCCATGGCGAACAGCGCCACCAGCATCAGCCACAGATGATCGAACAGGAAACCCACCGCGCCGACCGCCATGATCGCGATTTCGCCAAGCTTGATCAGGCGAATCAACGCATCCTTGGCGAATTTTTCGCCGAACTGGCCCGCCAGCGCCGAGAACAGGAAGAACGGCAGAATGAACAGCAGCGCACACAGATTGACCCAGATCGAGCGGTCACCCTCGATGGTCAATTTATAGAGGATGGCAAGGATCAGCGACTGCTTGAAGATATTGTCGTTGAACGCGCCGAGGGACTGCGTGATGAAGAACGGCAGGAAACGCCGCGTGCGAAGCAAGGTGAACTGCGAGGGGTGACTCATCTTCCATGTTCCTGAGTGGCTTGGACGCTTATTGGAATGACGCTTTTTCGATCCAGGCCACACATTACCTGTCTTTGACGATTATTTCCCCAGCCCCGCAATACAAGGCGACACGAACAACTCACCATGCCAGGCGCCCAGCACCGTGCGCCGGGCGACGATCAGCCACATCACCGCCAGCATCACCACCAGTGCGCAACCCAGCAGGTTGAAAAATACCAGCCCCAGCACGCTCGCCAGTTTCAGCGTGGTCAGTGCGTACACGCCCAAGGGAAAGGTGAAGCCCCACCAGCCGAGATTGAACGGGATGCCTTCGCGCAAATAGCGCCCGGTGATCAACAGCGCCATCAACATCCACCACAAACCCAAGCCCCACAGGGTGATGCCGGCCACCAGCCCCAGCCCCGAGGCAACCTCGCCCACGCCCGGCAAGCCATTGGCGGCGAAAATCAGCGGTGCCTCGCCCCCCAGCAGCAACATGCCCAAGGCGCCCGTGCCGATGGGGCCCAGGGCCAGCCAGCTCGAAGCGGCCATGTTTTCGTGGGGCAGTTTGTGCAGGGCCATGCGCAGCAGCAGGATGGTCAGAATGCTGAACGCCACCGGCAGGGAAAATGCCCACAACACATAGCTGATGACCAACATGACCAATTGCGAATGGGCGTCGCCAAGGTGTGGCGCCAGCAGCCCGCCGCTGGCAGCGGCAACCTCGGCGGCCACCACGGGCAACAGCCACACAGCGGTCATCTGGTCGATGCGATGTTCCTGGCGGGTGAACATCAGGAACGGAATCAGCACGCCGCAGGCCAGCGACATCGCCACGTCGATCCACCACAACACCTCTGCCACCGCCACCACGCCATCTCCCCAGCGCGGCAACCCGAACACCAGAAAGCCGTTGATGATCGTCGCCAGGCCCATGGGAATGGTGCCGAAAAACATCGAGACCGTTGAATGGCCGAAAACTCGCCGGGCCTCGTTGAAAAAAAGCATCCAGCGAGCGCTGTACAGCCCGGTGAACAGAGCAAACAGGAAAATGTTGAACAACCACAGCCCTTCAGCAAATGCGTGCAATCCGGCATTGCCGCCTGGCACTTGCGCCAGGGCCAATGCCAGCACGCCAGTCCCCATGGTGGCGGCGAACCAGTTCGGGGTGAATTGTCGGACGACCTCCAAGGGTCCGGCCAAGTGGCTCAGCGGGCGTAAACGGTTTTTCGCAGCGCAGCAAGTCATGGTCAATCCTCGTTATCGGATGAGGTAAAGCCATGCTAGAACTGAAAAGAATATCTATATAACGGGTAATTTCTCTATATCTATTCTGTTTTACAGATAAGCGCTCACGATCCCACCCCTTCCGCCAGCGGTTTTGCAGGCTGGCGCAGCAAGCCCGCCAGCGCACCGACCGCCATCACAATCAGCACGGCGCCGTAGCCATCGGTGGTCGGAATCAGCCCGAAAATACGCGTGAGGTTTCCCGCCAGCAACGAAGGCAGGCTGAAGGCCAGGTAACTGAGCACGTAGAACGCCGACATCAGGCCGGCCCGTTCGTGGGGCAAGGCCAGCGGCATGATGCTGCGCAGGGCGCCGAGGAATCCCGCGCCAAAACCGCTGCCCGTGATCAAGGTGCCAATGAAAAACCACGGCAGGCTGGCCGTGTGTATGGCCGTCAATACCAGGCCCAGGCCGAGCACCAATAGGCTGGCGCCAAGCCGCAGCATCGTTGTTGCCGCCCGGTTACGCAGCGTGTAGATCGATAAGGCGCCACTGAGGGTGAGCACAGCCACCAGCGCGCCGCCAATCAGGTTCGATGTCGAACCGGTCGCGGCCCGCACCAATGATGGCGCCAGGGACAAATAGAATCCCCCGACGGCCCAAGCCGCCAGGTCCAGAGGCAATATCAGCCACAAGGCGCGCCGGGCCTGGACAGGTACATGCAAAGTCGGGCGCAACGATCGCCAGGCCCCGGGCTGCGGGCTGACGCTTTCCGCCAGGCGCCACAGGTAAATCGCCTGGAGGAGAAACAATGCCAGCAGCAGCCAATACGTCAATTGCAGCGGCATCGGCGCGAACTCAGCCAGCAGGCCGCAGCCCATCGCGCCACACGCCATGCCGAGCAATGGCGCCACGCTGGTGATCAGCGGCCCCTGCTGACGATCGAAGTCCAGCAACGCCGCCCCCAATACACTGGTGGCCATTCCGGTGGCAAAACCCTGTATCAAACGCGCACCGATCAACCAGGCGACGCTGTCGGCGTTGATAAACAGCAGCATCGCCAGCATGTTGAGCAGCAATGCCGCAAAGATCACCGGCTTGCGACCGAGGTAATCGGACAGCGAACCGACGACCAGCAAAGCCGCCAGCAGACTGAACGCGTACACGCCGAAGATCAGTGTCAGGATCGCCGGGGAAAACTGCATATGTTCCTGGTAGAGGTGATACAACGGCGTCGGCGCGCTGGACGCCGCCAGGAAGCCGAGCAAGGTGAGCGCCAGAAATATCAGGCTGGCGCGGGTCGAAGCTGGACGAGACATGGGCACGCTCCACAAGGCATTCACAAAAGCTAATTTTTTGCTTTTGCGGAGTGTGCTACCGGCATGCGCTTAAAGCAAATTCTTTGTGTTAAGGTCCGATTCATGGCTATTAAAGAAGGTTTACGCCCCGGCGGCAGAAGCGCCCGGGTCCAAGAGTCGATTCATTCGGCCGTTCGCGCGTTATTGCAGGAGCAGGATCGCGCCAGCCTGACCGTGCCGCAAATTGCCGCGCGCGCCGGGGTAACGCCGTCCACCATTTATCGGCGCTGGGGCGATCTGCAGGCGCTACTGGCCGATGTCGCCATCGCACGCATGCGCCCGGACGGCGAGCCGGCCAATACCGGCAGCCTGCGCGGCGACTTGCGTGCCTGGGCCGAGCAGTATCTGGACGAAATGAGTTCCGAGCCCGGCCGCAACATGATGCGCGACATCCAGGCCTGCGCCACGCCGGGCTATTGCGTGGGCATCATCAGCGGCCAGTTGCAGATCATCCTGGACCGCTATCCCGATGAGCCGAACCCGGGCATCGAGCGGCTGGTGAATGTGATCGTCGCGCCGACGGTGTTTCGTATCCTCTTTGCCACTGCGCCGCTGGAGGTTGAGGAGTTGTATCGGTTGGTTGATATCGCGCTGGGTCAGTAAGGCCGCTTTCGCGAGCAGGCTCGCTCCCACATGGGACCTCCAGCGGGCATAAAATTTGTGTGCACCGCAGATCCACTGTGGGAGCGAGCCTGCTCGCGAAGAGGCCCGAAAGCACACCCGATAACCTGAGCATCCCACCCCACCCGCGACACCCCGCCACGCCCCGACCTTGGTCGACACTGACGAACCCGAGCGGGCATGCGAGACTGTCTTGCCGGGCCCGAGCCCGGGGATATTTGTCCGGGAGTTTCCATGTCGCTGTCCAGCGGGCTGATTGCCGTTGTCGCCCTGGCCTATATGGCCATCATGTTTGCCATCGCCTTCTACGGCGACCGACGCAGCACGCCGTTGCCGCCGCGCGTGCGGGCCTGGGTCTACAGCCTGTCGCTGGCGGTCTATTGCACCAGTTGGACGTTCTTTGGCGCCGTGGGCCAGGCCGCCGAACAGCTCTGGTCGTTCCTGCCGATCTACCTCGGGCCGATCCTGCTGCTGGTGTTCGCGCCGTGGGTCCTGCAGAAAATGGTGATGATCAGCAAGCAGGAGAACATCACCTCCATTGCCGACTTCATCGCCGCCCGCTACGGCAAGTCGCAGTCCCTGGCGATTGTGGTCGCCCTGATCTGCCTCGTCGGCGTGCTGCCCTACATCGCCTTGCAGCTCAAGGGCATCGTGCTCGGGGTGAACCTGCTGATCGGCGCCGGCGCGGACGCCATGGGCACCCGGGCCCAGGACACCGCCCTGATCGTCTCGCTGATCCTGGCGCTGTTCACCATCGTCTTCGGTACCCGCAACCTGGACGCCACCGAGCACCATCGCGGCATGGTCCTGGCGATTGCCTTCGAGTCGCTGGTCAAGCTGTTCGCCTTCCTGGCCGTCGGCGCGTTTGTCACGTTTGGCCTCTATGACGGTTTTGATGACCTGTTCAACCAGGCGATGCTGGCGCCCCGCCTGGAGCAATACTGGAAGGAAACCATCAACTGGCCGTCCATGGTCGTGCAAACCGGCGTGGCGATGATGGCGATCATCTGCCTGCCCCGGCAATTCCATGTGACCGTGGTCGAGAACATCGACCCGCAGGACCTGCGCCTGGCCAAGTGGGTGTTTCCCGCGTACCTGGCGCTGGCCGCGCTGTTCGTGGTACCGATCGCCCTGGCCGGGCAGATGATGCTGCCCAGTTCGGTGCTGCCGGATTCGTTCGTCATCAGCCTGCCGCTGGCCCAGGCCCATCCGGCCCTGGCGGTACTGGCGTTCATCGGCGGCGCGTCGGCCGCGACCGGCATGGTCATCGTGGCGAGTGTCGCCCTGTCGACCATGGTCTCCAACGACATGCTGTTGCCCTGGTTGTTGCGCCGCAACAACGCCGAGCGACCCTTCGAGGTGTTCCGCCAGTGGATGCTGTCGGTACGCCGGGTGAGCATCGTCGCGATCCTGCTGCTGGCTTACGTCAGTTACCGGCTGCTGGGATCGACGGCGAGCCTGGCGACCATCGGCCAGATCGCTTTCGCCGCCGTGACCCAATTGGCGCCGGCCATGCTTGGCGCGCTGTACTGGAAGCAGGCGAACCGACGCGGCGTATTCGCCGGCCTCGCCACGGGAATTTTCCTCTGGTTTTATACGCTGGTGCTGCCGATCGCCGCCCACAGCCTGGGCTGGTCACTGAGCAGTTTTCCCGGCCTTGCCTGGCTGCACGGCAACCCGCTGGACCTGCCGATTACTCCGCTGACGCAAGGGGTCGTCTTGTCCCTGGCCGGCAACTTCATCCTGTTCGCCTGGGTCTCGGTGTTGTCCCGCACCCGCGTGTCGGAGCACTGGCAGGCCGGGCGCTTCATCGGCCAGGAAATCAGCGCCCGCCCCAACCCGCGTTCGATGCTCGCGGTGCAGATCGACGATCTGCTGCAACTGGCCGCCCGGTTCGTCGGCGAAGAGCGCGCGCGCCAGAGCTTCATCCGCTTCGCCTATCGCCAGGGCAAAGGCTTCAACCCGAGCCAGAACGCTGACAGCGAGTGGATCGCCCACACCGAGCGCCTGCTGGCCGGTGTGCTGGGAGCCTCTTCAACGCGGGCGGTGGTGAAGGCGGCGATCGAAGGTCGCGAGATGCAGTTGGAAGACGTCGTGCGGATCGCCGACGAAGCGTCCGAGGTGCTGCAATTCAATCGCGCGCTGCTGCAAGGCGCCATCGAAAACATCACCCAAGGCATCAGCGTGGTCGACCAGTCCCTAAGGCTGGTGGCCTGGAATCGTCGTTACCTGGAGCTGTTCAATTACCCCGACGGCCTGATCAGCGTCGGCCGGCCGATCGCCGACATCATCCGCTACAACGCCGAACGCGGCCTCTGCGGGCCCGGCGAGGCCGAGGTCCATGTCGCCCGCCGCCTGCACTGGATGCGCCAGGGCCGCGCGCATACCTCGGAACGGCTGTTCCCCAACGGCCGGGTGATCGAGCTGATCGGCAACCCGATGCCCGGTGGCGGCTTTGTCATGAGTTTCACTGACATCACCGCGTTCCGCGAAGCCGCCCAAGCCTTGACCGAAGCCAACGAAGGGCTGGAGCAACGCGTGGCCGAGCGCACCCGGGAACTGTCGCAGCTGAACCTGGCGCTGACCGAGGCCAAGAGCACCGCAGAAGCCGCCTATCAGTCCAAGACCCGCTTCCTTGCCGCCGTCAGCCATGACCTGATGCAGCCGCTGAATGCCGCGCGGCTGTTTTCCGCCGCGCTGTCCCACCAGCATGACAGCTTGCCCGGCGAAGCCCGGCAACTGGTGCAGCACCTGGACAGCTCGCTGCGTTCGGCGGAAGACCTGATCACCGACCTGCTGGACATCTCCCGCCTGGAGAACGGCAAGATCAACCCCGACCGCAAGCCCTTCGTGCTCAACGACCTGTTCGATACCCTGGGCGCCGAATTCACCGTGCTGGCCCAAGAGCAAGGGCTCAAGTTCCGCGTTCGTGGCTCGCGGCTGCGGGTCGACAGCGACATCAAGCTGCTCCGGCGGATTTTGCAGAACTTCCTCACCAATGCCTTCCGCTACGCCAAAGGTCCCGTGCTGCTGGGGGTGCGCCGCCGCCAGGGCGAGCTGTGCCTGGAGGTCTGGGATCGCGGCCCCGGCATTGCCGAAGACAAACAGCAGGTCATTTTCGAAGAATTCAAACGCCTCGACAGCCATCAGACCCGCGCCGAAAAAGGCCTCGGCCTCGGCCTGGCGATCGCCGACGGCCTGTGCCGCGTTCTTGATCACCGGTTGCGCGTGCGTTCCTGGCTGGGGCGCGGCAGCGTGTTCAGTGTCAGCGTGCCGCTGGCCAGCACCCAGGCCGCTGCTCCCAGTATCGCGCCCGAACCCAACGGCCAATTGCCGAGCGGGGCCCAGGTGCTGTGTGTGGATAACGAGGACAGCATCCTGATCGGCATGAGCAGTTTGCTGACGCGTTGGGGATGCCAGGTCTGGACCGCGCGCAACCGCGAAGAATGCGAGCGCTGGCTCGCCCAGGGCGGGCGTCCGCAATTGGCCCTGGTGGATTTCCATCTGGACGACGGCGAGACGGGCACCGAGCTGATGGCCTGGCTGCGCACGCGCCTGGGCAAACCGGTGCCGGGGGTGGTGATCAGTGCCGACGGCCGGCCCGAGACGGTGGCGCAAGTGCACGCGGCGGGGTTGGACTACCTGGCCAAACCGGTGAAGCCGGCGGCGTTGCGGGCGTTGTTGAGTCGGCATTTGCCGTTGTAGTAAAGCAGGGGCACGCCCCCCGTGGCGAGGGAGCTTGCTCCCGCTGGGCTGCGCAGCGGCCCCCTTTTTTGTGAGTGCTGCGCACTCAAGCGGGAGCAAGCTCCCTCGCCACGGGGGTTCGGTTTCAGGCCTGGAGTTCTACTTCAGCCTTGGCTGGGTTCTTCCGCCGCCTCAGGCAACCCATCCACGTCCGCCATCGCGCGTTCCAGCAGTTCCGTCGGCAAGCTTTTGCTCGCCCGGGCGCCGAGGAGTTTCAGTTGTTCGCTGCGGCTGATCAGGTTGCCGCGCCCTTCCGTCAGCTTGTTGCGCGCGGCGCTGTAGGCTTTGTCCAGTTGCTGCAGGCGATTACCGATTTCATCAAGATCCTGGATGAACAGGACGAACTTGTCGTACAGCCATCCGGCACGTTCGGCAATTTCCCGGGCGTTCTGGCTCTGGCGCTCCTGTTTCCACAAGCTGTCGATGACCCGCAATGTCGCCAGCAAAGTCGTCGGGCTGACGATTACGATGTTACGGTCAAAGGCTTCCTGAAACAGCGTCGGCTCGGCTTGCAGCGCAGCGGAAAACGCCGCCTCGATCGGCACGAACAGCAACACGAAATCCAGGCTGTGCAGACCGTCCAGGCGCTTGTAGTCCTTGCCGGCCAAGCCCTTGACGTGGGCTCGCAACGACACGACGTGCTGCTTCAGGGCGAGCTGGCCGATGGCGTCATCTTCGGCGGCGACGTATTGCTGGTAAGCCGTGAGGCTGACCTTCGAATCGACTACTACCTGTTTGTCGCCCGGCAGATAAATCAACACGTCCGGCTGGAAACGCTCACCGTCCGGGCCTTTGAGGCTGACCTGCGTCTGGTATTCACGGCCCTTCTCCAGGCCGGCGTGTTCGAGCACCCGCTCGAGGATCAGCTCGCCCCAGTTGCCCTGGGTTTTCTGCCCTTTGAGGGCACGGGTAAGGTTGGTGGCTTCGTCGCTCAGGCGCAGGTTCAATTGCTGCAAGCGCTCAAGCTCCTTGCCCAGGGAGAACCGCTCGCGGGCCTCGGCCTGATAGCTTTCCTCGACGCGTTTCTCGAACGACTGGATGCGCTCCTTCAGCGGATCGAGCAATTGTCCCAGGCGCTGCTGGCTGGTTTCGGCGAAACGCTGTTCGCGTTCATCGAAGATCTTCCCCGCCAGTTCTGCGAACTGCGCCCGCAGCTCGTCCCGCGAGCCTTGCAAGTCATTGAGGCGCTGCTGATGGCTTTCCTGCTGCTCGCGCAGCTCGGCGTGCAACGAAGCCGCCTGGGCGTCGAGCCGCCGCAGTTCCGCTTCCTTGTTGGCCCGTTCGAGATTCCAGGCGTGGGCCGCGTCCCGAGCGTTGTCGCGCTCGATCTGCAGCAATTCGACTTCACGACTGGCCGCCGCCAGCTCGGCCTGTTTGGCGGCATTGGCCTGACTCAGGTCACTGATTTCGTCACGGCAGGCATCCAGCTGGGCGTTCAACCCGTCGTGGGCCATGTGCGCGGTCGCCAGGCGTTCTTCCAGCAGGGCGAGTTCGGTCTGCGCCGCACTGGCCTGGCGTTGCAGATGCCAGGCCAGGGCCAGCAATGGCAGCGCAGCGCCTGCCAGGCCAAGCAACAGGCTGGTCAAATCCATAGCCATGACAATTTTCCGCGGATGAAATAAAGCCCGAAGGTTAACCAAGCAACCCGGCGTTGCCCAGCTCAGTCTTCGATTTCACCCAGCGCCTGGCGAGCGCGGTGATCACCGGCCCGGGCAGCCTGGCGCAACAGGTCCTGGCCGATGCGCCGGTCCCGAGCGTTACCGCATTCGCGGCACATCAACTGGCCGAGACGGCTCTGGGCCGCCACCACGCCTTCACGGGCCGGCTGCTTGAGCAGGCGCCCGGCCAGGTGCTTGACGCTGGGGCTTTCGCCCAGGCGCGGGCTGTCGAGTAACCATTCGGCTACGCGCATCGAGATTCGCTTGGGTGGGGTAACACCCTGGGGTGTGGAGGTAACAGGATTTGATACTGAGCGGAACTTCATAACGCACTACGGTGACAGGTCAGAAGGCGCGCCACTCTACTCCTTTTTTCGTACGGGTAAAGTCGAAAAAAACCGGCACGCCCGTCCTAGAGCAAGCGCTTGGGACAATCCACAGAAGCTGTGGATAACTCAGTGGACAACCTACCTTGAACTCGCCGCAAGCCCTGTGGAACGGGGCCTGCGCTCAAACTGACGATTTTTTCACCAGCTAAAAAAAGCGATGTTTTTCATTGACTTAAATTTTGGATGCAGGCACCCACCTCAGAATGTTCCTACATGACAGTTCGGTGACAAGCCTCCTCCCAAGTGTGCACAAGTAACACGCGAACGGTTATATCGCCGCGCTTTTTTGATGCATTCAGAGGAGCGGAGCCTGGGGATAAACTGGAGAGAGCCTTAACTTCGCCAGACGCCCGGCAGCTGCGGGAAGGCGAAGAGCGGCAACCCACTGGTCGGATTTGAATATTTTTTGATCAATGGCCTTCCCTTCGGTAATCCGATCCGTTAGTATCCGCGGCGTTAGTACCAAGCTGAAAGTCAATTCCGGGTCGAACACATCTCCACGGTCAGCCACCCTCAAGGGCAGCCCCCACCGATAAAAAGAGACCGACCCCCTCGATGGTTTCCAGGTAAATCTTGCGTCAGCACTGCCTTTGATCAAATGCAAACTTTGATCGAACGAAAAGAGTGCCTGCCAGGCTCGTTACTCTGACCGAACCAACCTGCAAAATTGATCAGGATCTTCACCCCGGGCCCAGAACCTTTGCCCTTGATGTGCTGCCTGCCCTCCTAAGTACCTACCTGCCAGCCCAAGCGCGCCTTTTTATAGCGCTAAAACTGGCTGCTTTGTTCCAGTCGGGTTCTTCGTTCGACCAATGGTGGTCGACGTTACTGGAACGTTTTAACGCGGCACGGTTCTTAACCGTGTCATTTGCAGGAACACCCATAACATGTCTACTCAAATCCATACCCAGGATGCCATCCGCACCCTGACCAACGCTTTTGCACCAATGAACTGCCTGATCATGGCCGCTCGCAAAGGCTGCTTCAGCTTCACGCTGGTCAACGAACACGGCATCGCTCGTCACAGCGAACGCTTGTATCCCGACCAGTACTCCAGCGCAGAACCGCTGCAGGCCGTGATCGAGCGTACCCGCCAGGCACTGGTTGCCTGAGACGCCCGCAAAGCTGAAACCGAAGACCCCGCCCCGAAAAGCGGGGTTTTTTATTGCCTGGCATTTCTCGATAAAGCGCAACGGCTTAAGTACAAAGCGCTATAACAGTCATAACCGTTCGATGAAGATGGTTTAAAAACAGTCCTTTACAGCAGGGATATGACACTACACTTCAAGTCAAGCGGCCTGATCCGCTTCCGGCGGAGCCTGAACCGATCCACTGCTGCCAAGGCCACATCATCAGGCTTCGCCCCTTTTCCCGTCTCGAGGGTTTTATGGGTATCGCTGCCAGCGAACTGTGTCGATACGTGATCCGTCCGACGCTCCTCTACCTGGGGAGCCACAGCACGACGGCGGAGACCTTGCTGCTGGGCATTGCCGCCAGCCAGTCCGGCCTCGGCGCGGCGTTGCACGATCGGCGCGGGCACGGCTTGTACCGCATCACCGAACCTCGCCACCGAGCCTTATGGGACGACTATCTGGCGCTGGACCCGGAGCGGGCCAGCCTGGTACGCGGCCTGGCGAGCCAGCATGCGTTCCTGAGCGGTCCCCATCTGGAACTGACCGTCAACCTGCGCTACGCCACGGCCATCGCCTGGCTGCTGGTGGAGGAACAGGCCACGCCGCTGCCCGAGGCCGGCGACCTGTTGGGCATGGCGCGGATCTGGCGGCAGACTTTTCACCCCCAGGGACGCCTGCGAGATTTCACATGTGCCTGGCAAAACTGTGTTTCACCACTGAATCAGGTCGCTTGCTGAATGGAAAATCGGAAAGTTCCTACAACTTCAGTGAATTTGGTCAGATTGTCCTACAAAACCCCTCTAAATCAAGCCATACAAGCTATAGCGCTTGAGGGAAAATGTTGGTAATTTTCGCGTCGGTGATCACCTGGAGTTCTAACAATGAAAAAAATGATGCTCAAAACCACCCTTGGCCTTGCCGTTACCTTGGCATCCACCCAACTCTTTGCCAGTGGTTTTGCCCTGAACGAACAAAGCATCAGTGGCATGGGCACTGGCTTCGCGGGTCGTTCTTCTTCTGCCGATGATGCAAGCACCGTGTTTGGCAACCCTGCCGGTATGTCGCGCCTCAAGCGCGAGCAAGTGACCGGCGGCTTCGCCGTGATCGACGCGTCCACCGATATCAACGATGCCAGCGGTACCCGCTCCGGCACCAACGACGGCGACATGGTTCCGTTCACCGGCGTTCCGATGGGCTACTACGTCAAGCCTATCGATGACAAATGGGCATTCGGCCTGGGTGTCTACGCCCCGTTCGGCCTGATCACCGATTATGAAAACAGCTTCCAGGGCCGCAACTTCGGCAGCAAGAGCGAAGTGAAGGTCGTGACCTTCCAGCCAACCATCAGCTATGCCTTCAACGACAAGGTATCGATCGGTTTCGGCCCGACCATCAACCGTATTTCCGGCTCGCTGGAATCGGCACTGACCACACCGTTCTCGCCTAACGACGGCAACGTCAAGATCAAGGGCGACGACATCGGCTACGGCTACAACATCGGCTTGATGGTCCAGGCCACCGACAGCACGCGTGTCGGCCTGACCTACCACTCCAAGGTCAAGTACAAGCTCGAAGGCCACACCGAAGTGAGCCCGGGCGCCGGTACGCCGGGCTTCCTGTTGAGCCGTGCACGTTATGACGCTTCGCTGGACATCACCACGCCTGAATCGGTGGACTTCTCGGTGACCCAGGAAATCAATGACGCCTGGACCGTCTATGCAGGCAGCACCTGGACCCGTTGGAGCCGCCTGAAGGACATCACCGTCGATAACGACCTGACCGGCGGCGGAGCCCTGAACCCTGCCCTCTTCGGCACCATCACCGAAGAACAGAACTGGCACGACACCTGGGCCTACGCCATCGGCACGTCCTACCAGTTGAACAAACAGTGGGTGCTGCGCACCGGCCTGACGTTCGACCAGTCGCCTGCCAACAACGAAGACCGCTCGCCACGCATCCCTACCGGCGACCGGACGATCTTCAGCCTGGGCGCCGGTTGGAGCCCGACCGACGATCTGACCATCGACGTTGCCTATTCCTACCTCAAGGAAGAAAAAGTCAACGTCAACCGCAGCAATGCGCTGGGCCAGGCCTACAATGCTGAATACGAAAACAGCGCCAACGGTTTTGGTGTCGGTGCAACCTACCGCTTCTGATTATTCACGGCGAAGCTGAACACTTCGCCAGTTGAAGCGAAAAAAGCCCCGCACTCTGCAAAGAGGCGGGGCTTTTTCGTGGCTGGCGGTCAGGGTTTCGAAGCGATGGCGGTTTCAACGGCCTTGATGAAGTCCGGGTCGTCAGGTTTGATCCGGCTGGAAAAACTGCCGACCACCCTGCCCTGGCGATCTACAACGTACTTGTAGAAATTCCATTTCGGCGCGCTGGACTGTTCGGCCAGGTGCCTGAACAAGGGGATCGCGTCCGCGCCGCGCACTGGCTGCGGCTCGGTCATGGTGAAGGTCACGCCGTAGTTGACGTAGCAGACCTTGGCGGTTTCCGCGCCATCCTTGGACTCCTGCTTGAAATCGTCGGAGGGTACGCCCAGCACTTCCAGCCCTTCGCTCTTGTAGTGCTGGTTCAGCGCTTCGAGGCCTTTGAACTGCGGTGCAAAACCACAGAAGCTGGCGGTATTGACCACCACCAGAGGCTTGCCGGCGAAGCGTTGGCACAGGTCGATGGTTTCCTTGGCCCGCAGCTTGGGCAGCGAGCCCTCCAGCAGCGGCGGACAATCAGCCGCCCAAACTTGCCCGGCCGCAGCCAGCAACAGGGTGGGAACAGCAAGCCAACGCATCTGCATGTCGGATTTTCCTTGAAAGCCTGTCAGACCCGGACGTTACTCCGCCCGCCCGACGCCGTCCATTGTTCAGCAGTTACCCATGCCCAATTGCATCAACGCCAATCCGCCCTGATGCCAGCCCCACCAGGCGAAGGCCAGCAACAGCGCGGCGCCGGCCGCGACCAGCCATGGGCCGACGCGGCTCATGCGGCACCGGCCTGTGCTTGCAGCCGCGCCACCGGGCGCTCGCGTACCGGCCAATTCAATGCGGCCGCCAACAGGCTGAGCAGGATCGACACTTGCCAGATCAGGTCATAGCTGCCGGTGCGGTCGTACACCACCCCGCCCAGCCAGCCACCGAGGAACGAGCCCAATTGGTGGAACAGGAACACGATCCCACCGAGCATCGAAAGATTTCGCACACCGAACAAGGTCGCGACCGTACCGTTGGTCAACGGCACCGTCGACAGCCACAAAAAGCCCATCGCCATGCCGAAGACATAAGCCGTGGTCGTGGTCACGGGCAGCCAGAGGAACAGGCCGATCACCACCGCTCGCGCCAGGTACAACCCGGTCAGCAGCCGCGGCTTGGACATGCGGCCGCCCAGCCAACCGGCCGTGTAGGTACCAAAAATGTTGAACAGCCCGACCAGCGCCAGCACGGTGGTTCCGACGCTGGCCGGCAGGTGCTGATCGACCAGGTAGGCCGGCAGATGCACGCCGATGAAAACGACCTGGAAACCACAGACAAAAAAGCCCACGGCCAGCAGCCAGAACCCCGAATGACTGCAGGCCTCGCGCAACGCTTCGGACAGTGTCTGTTCATGCCCGGACAGCGGCGCCGGTGCGTCCTTGAGCATGCTCACCAAAGGCACGATCAACGCCACCAACAGACCCAGCGCCAGCAGCGCGGCGGACCAGCCGAGCCAGCCGATCAGGCCCAGCGTGCCCGGCAGCATGGCGAACTGGCCGAAGGAGCCGGCGGCGCTGGCGATGCCCATGCCCATGCTGCGTTTTTCCGCCGGCACCGCTCGCCCGACCACGCCAAGAATCACCGAGAACGAGGTGCCGGACAGCCCGATGCCGATCAACAGGCCGGCGCTCAAAGACAACGACCAGGGCGAGTCGGCCAGACCCATGAAGACCAGCCCGAGCGCGTAGAGAACGCCACCGATCAGTACCACTTTCGCCGCGCCGAAGCGATCGGCCAGCGCACCGGTGAACGGCTGCGCCAGGCCCCAGATCAGGTTCTGCAAGGCAATCGCGAAGGCAAACACCTCGCGGCCCCAGCCGAAATCCGCGCTCATCGGCGCCAGGAACAGGCCGAAGCCATGCCGCACACCCAGCGACAACGCCAGGATCAGCGCACTGCCCACCAGGACCCAACCACAGGTACGCCACATCGATGTCATTGTTGTTCTCCGGTCGCGGGTATATACCCACTTATCAGCGGACGAACCGGCATCACGCCAGTTCATCCAGCAAGGCCAACAGGGTCGCACGCTTTTGTGCGCCCAGCTTGTCGATCAGTTTCTGTTGAGCGGCTTCCCAGGCCGGCAATGCCGCCGCCAGTCGGGCACGCCCGGCCTCGGTGAGCTCGACGATACGGTTGCGCAGATCCTCGCCCTCGGCCAGCTTCACCAGGCCCTCGCCTTCCAGCACCCTGAGGTTGCGCCCCAGCGTGCTGCGGTCAAGGCCCATGGCCTCGGCCAGGGAAGAAATGCTCGGCTGGTCCAGGCGCGCCAGGTTGCTCAGCAAAGAATACTGGGCAACGTTGATCCCGAAGCCATCGAGGGCGCCGTCGTAATACCTGCTGACGCCACGGGCGGCACGACGCAGGTTGATGCACAGACATTGAGAGGCAAGCATGGTGCGTGTATATACCCGCGATTAATTTAGCGCAAGTTAATTCAGAAGATTTCCGGCCCGCGTAGGACGGCGAGCAAGTCGCAGCGATATGTCCTACGAGGCGCGTGGCCTTGTGCTGACAGCCTTTTCCCTACGACCTGCTTAAAGTCCGCACCTGTCAATCCTGACAGGTTCCGCCGGGATTGAATCCCGATATAAGGAGATATCCCAGCCCTACCAAGGCCTGGGGGGCACCGTGTAAGCAACACCAAGACTGCACGCGCCCACGCCATCAATGATGATGAATGGGAGATTCAATCATGTACCAAGCCACTGCTGTTCCAGGACGTTCGCCAGCAGCCCCTACCCACCTGCGCAGCGCAGAAAGCAACGAAGCCCAGGCCGTCAGATTGACCAATCGGGAGAAGGAATTCCTGCAATGGAGCGAGATCGGCAAGTCTTCCTGGGAAATCGCCAGGATCGTCGACTGCAGCGAAGCCAACGTCAATTACCACTTCAATAACATCCGCCGGAAGTTCGGCGTCAGTTCGCGTCATCTCGCCGGGAAAATTGCCCGGGAGCAAGGCTTGATCTGATGCCGGCTGGCGTCTCGACGGCGGTGTGGATGTCAACTTGGCGCGCAGCGGCGCCAAGCCGATGAAGCGTCTTCAGCTTTCGATCTGAACCACGGTCGATCCCATCTCGGTTATTTTCCCCGCAACATCCAGCGAGCGTAGAGAAAACGAGTGCGAACCAGGGCTCAAGCCGACTGCGTTGTAGCGGGTGGCCAGCGTACTGCCGACGTGTTTTTGGTTATCGTAAATCAAATACCCGTGCGGCCCGCCGTCGGCCAATGCCTCCCACTCCAGCGTCACTGAACTCGCCGAGGCAATGGCGCGAAGACCACTCGACGGTGTCCAGGACAGCGAAACCGAAGTGTCGGTTAAATGACTGGACGGCGGAGGGGCTGACCAACTCGGGGGGGCCTTCCCTTGCACATCGATCAGGACAACTGCCGGCTCGGAGGCGTTTCCATAAATGTCCAACGCGCGCACGTGAAACAAATGCGGTCCGGGATACAGATCAGTGGCGGTGTACTGGGTGGTCGGTAATTCGTCGCAGTATTCGTAATTGTCGTAGATGATATAACCATGCATGCCGATATCATCCGTGGATGCCTCCCACGTCAGTGAAACCGAATGAGGGACTGTTTCAGCGGCACGCAGGTTGCCGGGGACGGTGGGCGGGGTGACGTCCTTGGGCTCGTAGTTCAATATGGTCGGTTTAGAAAGGTTCTGTGCGAACATCGTATAGGCAATGATCGTAATGGTATATTCGGTGCCAAGTTCCAGATTCTCCAATCGCTTGGATCTGGCCGGGAGAAACACATCGCCGTGGTAGTCACCATTAACGGTAATTCTTATCCCGTACCCTAGCTTATCCCCATCCTCGAACGTCCACGTCAACAGAGCGGACGTCGAAGTCTGGGGAGTGAGGGTGACACGTGGCATCAAGGGTTCCGGGTAGGCCGATGTGCCTGAGGTCTTGAACATAACCTCACTCGGAACAGATAAGTTGCCCTCCGGGTCCTTGGCACGTACAGCGAGGAGATAACGCCTTCCTTTGTCCAGCCCGGTATAACTGCACCTCGCATCCACAACAAAAACAAGCTCCGGGCTGGCGCCTCCCCAGAGAACGGTACTGTACCCACACACCTCTTTGTTGTCCGTGGAAGGCGCCCAGGACAATGTCGCCCCTGTGTAGCTGCTCCGCCCCTCACCTACCGCTATGACGGCCACGATCAACTGGTGGGTGTACGCAACGGCAGCGACCCGGAGGCCCTGCGCTTCTATCAGGGTTACCAGCTCAGCTACACCTTGCAGGACGACCAACTGACCCAGTTCCTCTACGACGGTGATCATGCCTTGGGCCAACAAGGCCAGAGCATTACGGATCCGAGCATGCTGCTGCTGAGCGATGGCGCCAACAACGTGATCGGTGAGAGCCGTGCCGACGGCCTGCATGAATCCTGCTATAGCGCCTATGGCGAACGTCGTGAAGACAACGGCTTGCGAGGGCTGCTGGCGTTTGCCGGCGAAGTGCGCGAGGCCGCCACCGGCTGGTACCTGCTGGGCCGTGGCTACCGCGCTTATAATCCGGCGCTGATGCGCTTTCACAGTCCCGATTCACTCAGCCCTTTCGGCGCCGGCGGGGTCAACCCCTACAGTTATTGCCTCGGCAACCCGATTGCCTGGCGTGACCCAAGTGGCCATCGAAGCCAGCCTGCTTCGTCGCGTCGGGAGCCGGATCCGGGTTATAGGGATCCGATTGAACAGCCCGAGAAGCCTGGCGCAAGCATCGCGCAATGGATTGGCGTGGGCCTGGCGGCACTATTCCTGGCAGTCTCCGTGGTACTCATGCCTTGGAGCGCGCCAGCGACTATCGGGTTGACCGCCGCTTATGTGGCCGGTGTCGTCGGGATCGGCGTCCAAGCCGCGGGGTTGGGGCTGCAGGTTTATGGAACGATCAAGCAAGACGATACCCTGTCGGCTATTGGTGGAGGGCTGGGTGCCGTAGGCGGCCTGCTTGCCGGAGGCGGGATATACATGGCAAAGGCCGCGGTGGCAGCGGCCCAGGCGGCGACCCGGGCAACGACCCAGGCGACCATTGCCGCAGCGACAACGGGCTTCGCAAACATCTCGAAAACAGCCGGATCCGTTGCCCGAAGCGGTTCGGGCGCGGCCGTCTCGGCCACAGGTGCAGGTGCGGGTGTCGGTGCAGGTGTGCGCGCTGGGGGTTGGGGCGGGGGGGGCACGGCAACTTCCAGGGTCCGTTCAACGTCGGGTTCATTTTCCGCTTCATCGCAAAGTTCGACCCGTAGCCAACCGCGTACCCCGTCCGTGGATTATGGGTCTGACTCCAGCATGTCGAGTCTGCCAGGCAGTATTGGCTCAACAGAGGCAGTGAGACCGCCAGCTTTGCCGCCAGCACCGCCGCAATCCTTTTTTTCCAATGACGGACGGTGGGTACGTGTAGGAGTAGGTCGATGGCTGGAACGGGACACACGTCCGGGCCTGGCAAGAGTCTGAAACAGAGTGGCAACCCGGCCATCCTCCCCGCCGTCTGCGCGGCGGGAGTTTTCTTTCGAGCGCTAAAAACCTTCCAATCCAATAGCCAATTCATTCAATCCCTACAGAAACATCCTACATATTTAACCCCCACCGCTCCGTAACCTCCCTCGCCACAACGCAGCCCCACGTCACCCCTGAACGCGGAGGTTGCTCTTCTCTATTTGAAACCGGCCCAGAGCCTGATACCCGCCAGTACATCCATGAAAAGTCCCCTGTGGGAGCGAGCTTGCTCGCGAAGAGGTTCCGTCAGCCGATAGCGATGCCGGCTGACTTACCGCCATCGCGAGCAAGCTCGCTCCCACAGGGGTTGGTCGCTGGGTTCTTGATTGACTGGTATCAGGCCGTTGTCCCGTCGTGCTGTTGGATATATATCGGGCGAGCTGTCACCCGACCAGTACCCGGATCTTTGACGATCACCCGGTAAAAGCCCAGGGCATCCGGCTCCAGCCCTTGTATCACCGATGTATCTGTCACCGCATAACGGCTGTAGACCGCCTCCTCCAACGGTAACCCAAGCCGTGCCTCACGCTGGCTGTGGCCCGCCGTCACCGCCAGGAACGAGGTTTGGCCTCGTGACAGAACGGCGACTCTTCGGGCAAGTTCCCTGCCCTTGGTGCTTTCCAGCAGATACAGGAGCAGCACACCCCTGACATTCACCGGGATAAGGCCGGTCCTGAACATCGCCCAACCCACCGTCATCGCCCGCTTGATCAGTTCAAAGCCTGGGAACAAAAGCAGACTGAGCACGTCCAGCACTCCGCCGATTATCTGCGGAAGGATATCGCTGAACGTCACGGTTACTTCCCAATTGCTGGTGGAACGCTCAGCGGCATGTGCCCTGCGGAAACTGACATGCGCTCGATACAGGACCTCAAGAAAATCCCCGTCGATGAATGAAACCCCAACAAACGGACGACCGCCACGCCGACCGAGAATCCGCTTTATCTCGTCAGGTTCGACCAAGGAAATACGTGAACGGAAATAAAGAACCCCACGTTGCCCAGCTGATAATGCGGCGGCGCATCGCGTTGTAAACAGCCCGTCAGCACATCGGTAAAACTTTCCGAGGCGGTCACCGAACGTGCGCCGCTGGCATCAGTGACAAAGTGATTGACGTAGCAGTTGTCCGGATCGATAGGCTCTGGCAGCGGAGCCCGAAACCGGCGTGCCTCGAATTTTGCCTTGAGCATGCGGACCAGCAGGTTCTTGAGTGCCGTGTCGAAGGTCGGAAGACCCGCGAACAACCGGGCCAGTTTTACTTGGTTGGCGTCCAGCAACTCCAACTGCCTGAGCTGCGCTTTTTCCTGGTGATCGAGCCGGTTGCCTTGCGCATCCGCCTCGGTGAGCGGAGGCTGCCCGGTGCCCTGATAGCCTGGCGGGACACCACCTTGCAGCTGTCGCAGAAGCTCTGGCGCCAGGGCTCTGCCGTTGACCCGCAGTGACGAAAAATCGACGGACATCTGGCTTATGTGCGGATAACGCCAGCCCTCGCGCGCCGAGGCGGCAGACCCATAGAACTCGTCCCTGCTCTGATAGGCAGCCAGAAAACCCTGGGTGACGACGTGAAGCAAGGGCACCGACGCGCTCTTGCTTGCGGAAGCCGAATCGATCGTCTCGACTTCGTGGTAATTCACCCGAACCTGTGCATCGCTGCTCAGGCCTCGTTCGGACAACCACTGCCCGGCAAACGGGTGGGGACGGAACCGAATACCGTTGGGCAACAGGCTGATGGGCTCCAGCGCTTCCGTGTAGACAGCCCTGGACTGACGTCCAGGCCGGATAAGCGTATCGCCGACCTCGGATCGCCAGTCTTGCTCCAACGCCCCGCAATCCATGCCAACCGCCAGGCTGGCGAATCCGTTGTAGCGGTGTGGCATCCCTCGCCTGATCGCCTGCAGCAACCCGTCATCGAACCCCGCCAGGACGGCGAGCACATCAGGTGGGACTGCATCGGCCAGTTGCTTGCGGCTATGTTCACTGAAGGTTTCGGCACTCTGTTCATTGCCCCAGAATATTTTCATGTGCCAGCGATAAGGGGCCTGCTCACTGCCCAGCAGCGTCGTCGCAAGTTCGGCGTCGTCCGGTGGCGTGGACAGGTTGGCCCTCAGGAAAACCATCTCTCCGGCTGCCAGCATCCACAGAGGCACCAGGTCGATGTGTTCGGTGCCGTTCAGGTAGGTACTGAGCGTGCTCCAGTACATCACCGGGATCAGCGTATCGGGCGTTATGGGATGGGCAAGGCTACCCGGATTTCCAGTCGCGTGGCACGCAACGAGTTGACGGATCCACTGTGTTGCAAGGCTGCGGTCGAGGCGCCCGCCCTCGGGGTTATCGGGTTGCAGCGGGCCGGTGTATTCAACCCGGCTTGTCGCAGCGGCGATGGACCGCAGACCTGCGTCAGTAGCGAGCGATGCCCCGGTGGTTTCTTCAGATAAAACAGACATTCATGTCACCCGTGTTGTGCTTGAGAAGCACAGAGGCTATCGGGCCATGCAACGGCGGATGACATACATAGTTATAGGCTGGTTGCTGAACCGGCGGAAAAATGTAAGCCAGCATGTAAGCCAGTTCGATGCAGCTGCAGAGTACGAGCTAACTCAATGCCCAGGCTACCAGCACTGCCATCTCCAGCAGCTCCAGCAAGGCACCCGCCGTGTCTCCGGTGCACCCGCCCAACCGGCGCAGCATTATCCGGCGCAAGCCGATAAAGCCCAGCGCCGCGACCACCAACGCCCCCAGGCCGGCCCAACCTGCCACCAGCACGGAGCCCAGCGCAACAGCGACTAGCACCTGCCAACCGGCGTGGCGTGGCAGGTGGTCGGCGAGCGCCTGGCCCAAGCCACCGGCACGCACATAGGGCGTGGTGAGGAACAGCGCCAGCAAGGCCCCCCGCCCGAGTACCGGCACGATAAGCAGCGCCAGGGATTGCTGCTGTTCAATCAGCGCCAGCAACGCGCTGAACTTGAGCAGCAGCACCAGCACCAGGGTGACCACGGCGATCGGTCCGCTGCGCGGGTCCTTCATGATCAGCAGCGTGCGCTCGCGGTCACCGAAACCACCGAGCCAGGCATCCGCGCTATCGGCCAGGCCATCAAGGTGCAGGCCGCCGCTGAGCAACACCCAAGCCGTCAGCAGCAGCGCCGCATGCAGCAGCAACGGTGCGCCCGACAACCAGGCATCGAGCCCCCAGAGCAAGCCGCCGAACAACAACCCTACCGACGGATAGAACAGCAGCGAACGACCCAGTTGCGCCGGTTCAGGCATGCCCGGCAAGCGCACCGGCAGGCTGCTGAGAAATTGCAGGGCGATCCAGAAAGGCAACATCTTCAGCCCGCCTCTTCGAGGACGGGACCGGACGCCACCAGAAGAGAGAACAGCGCGCCGTGGGCGACTTCGACATTGAGCAACTGCTCGCGCGGCAAACCGCGGGCGCGGGCCAGCAGCAACCGCATCACGCCGCCATGGCTGACCAGCAGGATGCGCTGCCCGGCGTAGGCTTGATGCAAGCGTTCGAGCGCCGCCAGCACTCGCGCCGAAAACTCCAGCACCGGCTCGCCGTCCGGCGGCGTGAAGCCGTAGGGATCGGCCCAGAATCGCCCCAGCGCCTCGGCGTCAGTCTCCATCAATGCCGCCGCGCTGCGGCCTTCCCAGGCGCCGAAATGCAATTCCTGCAGGTCCTTGTCCAAGTGCACCGGCAAGCCAAGTCGCGCGCCCAGCTGTTCGGCGAAACGCGCGCAGCGCTGCAACGGCGAACTCACCAGCCGATCCCACGGCCCGCCCGCTGCGACCGCCGCGTGCATCTGTTCCCAGCCTCGTGGCGTCAGGGCGTCGTCGAGACTGCCGCGCAGCCCGCCGCCCAGTTCGGTCTCGCCATGGCGCAACAGGTCCAGGCGCAAGGTCATGCCGGGCGATCCGCCACGGCCGCTTCGGCGAAGGTCGCCATCTGCCCGTGGAGGTCACAGGCCAGGCGCAACAACGGCACCGCCAGCGCCGCCCCGCTGCCCTCGCCCAGGCGCAAGCCGAGGTCCAGCAGCGGTTCGGCAGCGAGGGTTTCCAGCACGTGGCGGTGTCCCGGTTCGGCGCCACGGTGGGCGAACAACAACCAGGGCCGGCACGCCGGATTGAGCCGCACCGCCACCAGGGCCGCGACGCTGCAGATGAAGCCATCCACCAGCACGGCGATGCCCTGCTGCGCACAGGCCAGATAGGCGCCGACCAACGCGGCGATTTCAAACCCGCCAAGGTTGCACAGCGTTTGCAGCGGGTCGCCGTTCGACGCACCGTGCACGGCCAGGGCGCGTTCGATGACCTCGGTCTTGCGGCGGATACCCGCCGCATCCAGCCCGGTGCCCGGCCCGACCAGATGCGCCACCGGGCAATCGAGCAAGGCACAGGCCAGCGCGCTGGCCGCCGTGGTATTGCCGATGCCCATCTCGCCACCGATGAACAGTTGCGAACCGCTGGCGGCGGCGCGCATGACGCTGTCGCGTCCGGCTTGCAGGGCTTGCTCGCCGTGGGCCAGGGTCATGGCCGGGCCCTGGAGGAAATTGGCGGTGCCCGGGCCGACCCGCAAATGCCGCACGCCGGGCAAGTCCAGCGAAGGCGTCACGGTGCCCAGGTCGACGACCTCCAGGCAAGCGCCCAACTGCCGCGCGAGCACACTGATGGCCGCGCCGCCGCTGACAAAGTTGAGCAGCATCTGCCCGGTCACTTCCTGGGGATAGGCCGAGACGCCTTCGGCCACCACGCCGTGGTCGCCAGCAAAAATCGCGATCCACAACTGCTCAAGGCTCGGCTTGACCTGCCCTTGCAGGCCCGCCAGTTGCACCGCCACCGACTCCAGGCGCCCGAGAGAGCCGGCCGGTTTGGTCAGTTGTTGTTGCCGCGCCAACGCTTGTTCCAGCACTTGGCTATCAACAGGCTTGCACGGGTCCAGCCACCAGCGGTGATTCATAACGCAGTACCTTTGAGAGTCAGGGGCAGGCCGGCGACGGTCAGCACAACGCGCTGGCAACGTTCGGCCAGGGCTTGATGCAGCCAACCGGCTTCATCGACGTAACGGCGAGTCAACTCGCCCAGCGGTACGACACCCAGGCCGGTCTCGTTGCTGACAAAAATGATTTCACCGGGCAGCGCGCCGATGCAGTCCAGCAGGGCTTCGCGCTCGGCAGCCAGTCGGTCGGCATCGTCGAGCATCAACAGGTTGGTCAGCCAGAGGGTCAGGCAATCCACCAGCAGGCAGCGCTCGCTCGCGGCGGTATCGCGCAATACCTGCGCCAGCGCCAGCGGCTCCTCCACCAATGCCCACTCTGCCGGGCGCCGGGCGCGATGCTGGGCGACACGTTGGTTCATCTCGCCGTCCAGGGGTTGGCTGGTGGCGATGTAGGTCACCGCCAGGCCGGTGCCTGCCGCGAGTTTCTCAGCCAGGCGACTCTTGCCGGAGCGGGCGCCGCCGAGGATCAGTTGCAGCATGGGTCGTTCTCTTTCAAATAGGCGGTGTTGGTGCTGGCCCCTTCGCGAGCGGGCTCGCTCCCACAGGGATTATGTACACCGCAAGGCCCATGTGGGAGCGAGCCTGCTCGCGAAGGGGCCCTTTCAGCCGCCTCAAATCCCACAGAGTTCACGCAACACCCCGGTATCCAGATGCCGCTCCACCAGATCCGCCAACCGCTCGATATCGCGCTCGCGCAACCCGTGGTAATCCACCGCTTGCACATCCTGCACACCCGCCCAGCGCAGCAACGCGCTGCTCGCCGCTGGCGTTTCAAACAGCCCATGCAAATAGGTGCCGAAAATCTGCCCGTCGAGGCTCCGCGCACCGTCGCAGCGACCGTCGTCCAGCGTCACCGCAGGGTTTTCCAGGGCCGGTCCAATGGTCACGCCCGCATGGATCTCATAGCCGCTGACCTCGGCATCCTCCAAAGTCAACCGCCCGCGCACGTTGCGCAACTGCTTCTCACGCTCCAGTGTTGTCTCGAAGTCCAGCAGGCCCAGCCCGGCACTCGAACCGGCCGCGCCTTCCAGCCCGAGCGGATCGTGGACCTGACGGCCAAGCATCTGCAAACCACCGCAGATGCCCAGCAACTTGCCGCCGTAGCGCAGGTGCCGATTGATCGCCGTCTCCCAGCCGTTGGCGCGCAGGTAGGCCAGGTCGCTGCGCACGCTTTTCGAACCGGGCAGGATGATCAGGTCGGCCGGCGGGATGGTCTGGCCGGGGCCGATGAATTGCAGGTCGACCTGCGGGTGCAGGCGCAGCGGATCGAAATCGGTATGGTTGCTGATGCGCGGCAGCACCGGCACCACCACCTTGAGTACCTGTTCGGCCTTGTCAGCCTGACGCTGATCGAGACCGTCCTCGGCTTCCAGGTGCAAGTCCATCACATAGGGCAATACGCCAATCACCGGTTTGCCGGTGCGTGCTTCGAGCCAATCCAGGCCGGGTTGCAGCAACGCCAGGTCGCCACGAAAACGGTTGATAATGAAACCTTTGACCCGCGCCTGTTCGCTGGGCGAAAGCAACTCAAGGGTGCCGACCAGATGGGCGAATACGCCGCCGCGATTGATGTCGGCGATCAGCAGCACCGGGCAATCGACGGCCTCGGCAAACCCCATGTTGGCGATGTCGCCGGCACGCAGGTTGATTTCCGCCGGCGACCCCGCGCCCTCCACCATTACCAGCGGATACGCCGCGCGCAATCGCTGATGGGAAGCCAGCACCGCTTGCATCGCGATGGCTTTGTAATCGTGATACGCCACCGCGTTCATGCTGGTCACGGCGCGGCCATGGATGATGACTTGGGCACCGGTGTCGCTGTTGGGCTTGAGCAGCACCGGGTTCATGTCGGTATGCGGTTGCAGCCCACAGGCCTGGGCCTGGACCGCCTGGGCCCGGCCGATTTCGCCGCCATCGGCGGTCACCGCGCTATTGAGCGCCATGTTCTGCGGCTTGAACGGCACCACGCTCACACCCTGGCGCCTGACCCAGCGACACAGCGCCGTGACCAGGGTGCTTTTACCGGCATCGGAGGTGGTGCCCTGCACCATCAAGGTGGTCATTGAATGTCCTTGGCGTAGGCCTCGAAAGCCTGTTCGAGACGCAGGAATTCCGCGTCATTGGCCGGCAGCCCGAAGCGCAGGCTGCTGGTGTTGATGAACAGCCGCAGGAGAATGCCGCGCTGGGCCATGAATTCATAAAGGGCCCGGGCGTGCTCGGTAACCAGCCACTGGAACAATCCGCAGCCACCGTGGGGCTTGAAGCCGTGGTGTTCGAGCAGCAGCGCCAGGCGCTGACTCGTTTCCTCGCAACGCTGGCGCTGGCGAACATGTGCCTCGGTATCCAACAGGCACGCCTGGCCCAACACCCGCGTCGGCCCGCTGACGGCCCACGGCCCGACCTGTTCGGCGAGCAGCTTGAGCAAGCGTCGCTCGGCCAGGACGAAACCGAGGCGAACCCCGGCCAGGCCAAAAAACTTGCCGAACGAGCGCAGCACGATCAACCCGACCTGATGGGCATAGGCGGCGAGGCTCAGGTGCGGCGTGATATCCATGAACGCTTCGTCCACCACCAGCCAGCCACCCCGCTGGGCCAGCCGCGCATGCCAATCCAGCAGGCGTTCGGGCTTCAGGCTCAGGCCCGTGGGATTGTTCGGGTTGACCACCACCAGCACGTCGAGGCTGTCGAGGAAGAAATCCACTTCCGCTTCCAGTACTTCGCGCACGATGTAGCCGCTGCGGCGCCACGCTTCGGCGTGTTCGGCGTAACAGGGCGACAAGACCCCGACCTTGCCCGCTCGGCGCAGGCGCGGCAGCAGCTGGATGGCCATTTGCGAACCGGCCACCGGCAGCACATGCGTCGCTTCGTAATAGTCGCAAGCGGCCTGTTCCAGACCATCGTCGGTCTCCGGCAGGCGCGCCCAGGCGCGCAATGGAATCGCCGGGATCTCGAACGGCCAGGGCGCGAGGCCACTGGACAGGTCGAGCCAGTCGGCCTCGGCAATCCCGTATTGCCGGGCGGCGTTGCGCAGTCGTCCACCATGCTCAAGCATAAAACTCGGCTCCGAGGCAGAGAATCAGCAGCCATAACCATACGCCGCGTTGCACCAATTGCCAGCCTCGGTCAATCGAATCGGCACTGGCCGGCACGCCCTCGCCCAATGGCGGGCGTTGATGCAGTTCGCCGTGATACACCGCCGCGCCACCCAGCTCCACGCCCAGCGCGCCGGCACCGGCGGCCATCACCGGCCCGGCATTCGGGCTGTCCCAGGTCGGGCCCTGGCTGCGCCAGCATTTGAGTGCCAGGCGGGTCTTGCCGAGCACGGCGTAGGTCAACGCCACCAGGCGCGCGGGAATGTAGTTGAGCAGGTCGTCGATCTTCGCCGCCGCCCAGCCGAAACGCTCGAAGCGCTCGTTGCGATAGCCCCACATGGCGTCGAGGGTATTGCTCAATCGATACAACACCACGCCGGGCGCACCGGCCACGGCGAACCAGAACAACGCGGCGAAGACCGCGTCGCTGCCGTTTTCCAGGACCGACTCGGTGGCGGCGCGGGCGACAGCGGTTTCGTCCAGCTCGGCGGTTTCGCGGCTGACCAGGTAACCGACGCGTCGACGCGCCTCGTCCAGGTCACCGCTGCGCAACGCCCGGGCCACCGGCTCGACATGCTCGCCGAGACTGCGCAGGCCGAGGGCGCAATACAGCGCCAGAATCTCCACCATCCAGCCAATCATCGGTGCCCAGGACAGGGCGGTGGCGAGCAAGGTCAGCGGCACCACGGCGATCACCCACGCCGTTACCCCGTGGCTGCGCCAGCCACGCCCGCCAGAGTTGAAACGTTGTTCGATGCGATCGGCAAAGCCACCGAAGGCCACCAGCGGATGCCAACGCCGGGGCTCCCCCAGCAGCGCATCCAGCGCCACCGCGGCGGCACTGAGCAACGCTACGCTCATGGGCGCACTCCCCAGCGGTTTTCATACAGCAGTTCGGTGAGCGGACGCGGTTGCGCCCAGCCTTCCAGGGCCAGCATCGGCGCCGGGTAGAAGCCTTCGACCGGCCCCAGGCACAGGACCGCCAACGGCTTGGCCCCGGCGGGCAGGCCCAGCAGGTCAGCCAGGGCCTGGGGTTCGAACAGCGACACCCAACCCATCCCCAGCCCTTCGACGCGGGCCGCCAGCCACAGATTCTGGATGGCGCAGGACAGCGAGGCCAGGTCCATTTCCGGCAAGGTCCGGCGACCGAATATGTGCCGCTCGCGGTCGTCCATCAATGCCGCCACCAGTACCTCGGCGCAGTCGTTGATGCCTTCGACCTTGAGCTGCATGAATTCATCGCTGCGCTCGCCCAGGGCTTCGGCGGTACGGATGCGTTCCTCTTCCACCAGTCGCTGGACCTGCCCACGCAAGGCGCGGTCGCTGATGCGGATGAAGCGCCACGGTTGCATCAGCCCGACGCTGGGCGCCTGGTGCGCGGCTTCCAGCAAACGGCGCAGCAACGCCGGTTCGACCGTACCGCCGGTGAAATGGCGCATGTCGCGGCGTTCGGCGATGGCGCGGTAGACGGCTTCGCGTTCGGCCTGGGTAAAGGCGTTGTCAGTCATGGCCTCATCGCGAGCAAGCTCGCTCCCACATTTGAATCGCGGTCCCCTGTGGGAGCGAGCCTGCTCGCGAAGGCGGCCCCAGGGTCGGGCGCAAACAACGCGGCAATCGCCTCGGGATTGGACGGAAAGTAAAAGTGCACATAGGAAGCCGTCATCCGCCCCAAGCGGAAAACCGCCTCAGCCCCTCGCCCGCCGTTTGGGCTATGCCCACGGGCAATCGGCTCAAGTTCAGTGCTGGTCAAGGAGTGATGATAGGTATGCCCGCGCAGGGTGCCTTCCGGCAGCTCGACTGACTGCAACGCGAGGGCCGCAAGGCGCTTTTGCATCTGCGCTTCACCGCTCAACAGGCCAAGCAGCTCAGCGCGAGTGCCCTCGACATCAGTCAGTGAGTCGAGCAGGTAGAGCATGCCACCGCATTCGGCGAGCAGCGGTTTGCCGGCTGCATGGTGGGCACGGATCGCCGTCAGCATCGGCACGTTCCGGGCCAGTGCAACGTGATGCAGCTCCGGGTAACCGCCAGGCAAATACAGGCTGTCCGCCTCGGGCAGTTCGGTGTCATGAATTGGGGAAAAGAAGGCCAGTTGCGCGCCCATGGCCCGCAGCAGGTCGAGGCTGGCGCCATAGGTGAAGGCAAACGCTTCGTCACGGGCGACGGCGATGCGCACACCGTCGAGCCACGGCTCAACGGTTGTCAGTTCGGGGGCGGCGAACTCGACCTGGGGCGGCAGCGCCACTTCACAACTGCCGGCCAATGCTTCGGCCGCTGCGTCGAGGCGAACGTCCAGGTCATTCAGTTCGCTGGCCTGGACCAGTCCGAGATGGCGGCTCGGCAACTCGATGCCGGTTTCCCGCGAGAGCGCGCCGTACCAGCGCAGGCCTTCGGTCAGGCTGCCTTCGAGCAATTGCGCGTGGCGCAGGGTGCCGACCCGGTTGGCCAGGACGCCAGCGAACGGCAAGTCCGGCTGATAACGGGCCAGGCCCAGGGCCAGGGCGCCGAATGTCTGGGCCATGGCGGTGCCGTCGATCACGGCCAGCACCGGCACGCCGAAGTGGCGCGCCAGGTCGGCGCTGGACGGGGTGCCGTCGAACAGCCCCATCACGCCTTCGATCAGGATCAGGTCCGCTTCGGCGGCGGCTTCCCATAACAGTCGGCGACTTTCCTGCTCGCCGACCATCCACATGTCCAGTTGATAGACCGGCGCGCCGCTGGCGCGCTCAAGGATCATCGGATCAAGAAAATCAGGCCCGCATTTGAACACACGCACCTTGCGCCCCTGGTTGCGATGCAAGCGTGCCAGCGCCGCGGTGACGGTGGTCTTGCCCTGGCCGGAAGCCGGCGCGGCAATCAGCACCGCCGGACAGTGGCGGCTGGTCATCGAGGTTTCGCTCACAGTTCGACGCCTTTCTGCGCCTTGATACCGGCCTGGAAGGCATGTTTGATCATGCCCATTTCGGTCACGGTATCGGCCAGTTCGATCATCTCCGGCTTGGCGCCACGGCCGGTGACGACCACATGTTGCATGGGCGGGCGGGCCTGCAGATCGCTCAACACCTGATCGAGATCGAGATAACCGTGCTTGAGAGCGATATTGAGCTCATCGAGCACCACCAGGCCGATGGATGGATCGCCGAGCAGTTGCCGCGATACCGCCCAGGCGGCTTCGGCGGCGGCGATGTCGCGCTGGCGATCCTGGGTCTCCCAGGTAAAGCCTTCGCCCATGACGTGAAAGCGCACCTGCTCCGGGAAACGGCGGAAAAACAGCTCCTCGCCGGTGCTGTTGCGCCCTTTGATGAACTGCACCACGCCGCACTGCATGCCGTGGCCCATGGCACGGGCGAGCATGCCGAACGCCGAACTGCTCTTGCCCTTGCCGTTGCCGGTCAGCACCAGCAGCAGGCCACACTCGTTGGGCGAATTGGCGATGCGCTCGTCAATCACGGCTTTCTTGCGCAGCATGCGCGCCAGGTGGCGTTCGTCGCGATCGGGCGTATCGGTCATGAGGGGAGCTCTCCGTTGGGACTGGATAACGGCGGGCGGGCACAAAAAAGGACGGCAGCGAGCCTGGCATCGCCCACCGTGATGCCGTTGGATGAATCAGGCCGGTCTCCGGGCTCATGAGCGGCGTAATGCCTGGCTGCGCGCCTTCCCATGTCATGCGACACAGTGGCCTAGGCACAGCGTTGACTCATTTACCGTTGCGGGGGCAGCGCCGGGTTCGCATTCGCTCACCGGCTTCCCTGTTTCACCCTGTCGGCCGCGACCGCGCCACAGAGCACCTGAAACAAGCCGCGAAGGTTAGAGGGTTGGGGATGGAGCGTCAATTAAAGCCGCCACCTGTATCCGCTCGTTGACTGGCCCTGATCAATAAACTGACAGCGATCTTGTGCGAAGTTGCGGCAAGTGATATCAAATAGACACTACGACCCGATAGCACAAGAACAAGAGGGCAAACGCATGCAAGGCATGATCATCAGCAATCCGAAGCTGGAGTTTCTGCGCCCGGTGCTGGAACGCTGGTTCGACTGTATCGATCGCTACAACGCCGTGCGCGGCGACAACGACACCCCCTACTGGCATGATGAAAAAGCCAACCTCGGGCTGCTGTCTGCCGCTGCCTGGATGGCTGAGATGGTCACGCTGCAGAACGCAGCGACGCGCAAGCAGAACGAAGAAGGCGAACGCAACGTCAGCGCCGACCTGTTCATTGCCAGCGCCGATGAGCGCGCCTTTATCCAGGCCACCCAGCGCTGGCCGAAGGTCAACAACCTGAACCTGACCCAACCCTTGCTCGAAGCCGCCAGCGACGCCAAGCGCATCAGCTACGCCAGCGACCTGAAACTGGGCTGCCTGTTCGTCGCCCCGCAAAAAGCCCAGCAAAGCGCCACGCCGGAAGAATTGCAGGACATGATCGACGACCTGCAGAAGGAGAACACCTGCGCCGTGGCCTGGTACTTCCCCTACGCCTATCGCAAATTGCGCAACGAGGCGGGCCAGTACCATCCGGGTATTGCGGTGCTGCTGAAGCAGGCGCACGGCTGATTCATCGACCTGTGGGAAAACATGTGGGAGCGAGCCTGCTCGCGAAGACGGTGCAACAGTCAACCATCGATGTTGCCGGATATAGCGCTTTCGCGAGCAGGCTCGCTCCCATAAAGGAATCTGCTTGCCTGACTGTTGTTACCCACCGTTGAACCATCCCACGTCTACGCTCCTCTATGAGTAACCACATGCACTCATAGGGAAGCCCGCATGCTCAAGCCACCTCATCTGTTAATCATTGCCCTGGCTACGGGGCTTGTCGCGTGTGGCGAGTCTTCCACATTGCAGGTTTCCGACGGCACCGGCCCGTCGCCGAAACTGCCCGAGCCGAACAAAGACCCTGATTCCCACGGTGAATATCGCCGAAGCGGTCGGCTGGCCGGACGGCGCCAAGCCAACCCCGGCCCAAGGCCTGCAGGTAGTCGCGTTTGCCGAAGGGCTGGATCATCCGCGCTGGCTTTACGTACTGCCCAATGGTGATGTGCTGGTCGCCGAAACCAACGCCCCGCCCAAGCCCGACGATACCCAGGGCATTCGTGGCTGGGTCATGAAAAAAGTTATGGGCCGGGCCGGTGCCGGCGTGCCCAGCCCCAACCGCATCACCCTGCTGCGAGACGCCAATCACGATGGCATCGCCGAGACCCGGACGATTTTCCTGGAGAACCTCAATTCGCCGTTCGGCATGACCCTCGTCGGCAATGACCTGTACGTGGCCGACACCGACCGGTTGATCCGCTTTCCGTACAAGGAAGGCGACACACAGATCAAGGCACAGCCAACCAAGGTGGTCGACTTGCCGGGTGGCACTTTGAACCACCACTGGACCAAAAACGTCATCGCCAGCCGGGACGGCAGCAAGCTGTACGTGACCACCGGTTCGAACAGCAACGGTTGGCGAGAACGGCATGGAGGCGGAAGAAGGCCGGGGCGGCAATCTGGGAAGTCGACCGGGCCACAGGCACCCACCGCATCTTCGCCGCAGGCCTGCGCAATCCCAATGGCCTGGCGTGGGAGCCACGCAGCGGCGCGTTGTGGACGGCGGTCAACGAACGGGACGAGATCGGCAGCGACCTGGTGCCGGACTACATCACGTCGGTGAAGGATGGCGGCTTCTATGGCTGGCCCTACAGTTATTACGGGCAGAACATCGACGTCCGGGTCGAGCCGCAAAACCCCGCGCTGGTGGCCAAGGCCATCGCCCCCGACTATGCGGTGGGCCCGCATACCGCCTCCCTGGGCCTGAGCTTCGCCGAAGGCAGCAAGCTGCCCGCGCCGTTTACCGAAGGGGCTTTCATCGGGCAACACGGCTCCTGGAACCGCAAGCCCCACAGTGGCTACAAAGTGATTTTTGTTCCGTTCAGCGGCGGCAAACCGGTCGGACAACCGGTGGATGTGTTGACCGGCTTCCTCAATGCAGACGAAAAAGCCCAGGGCCGGCCGGTGGGCGTGGTGATCGACAAGCAGGGTGGGTTGTTGGTGGCGGATGATGTCGGGAACAAAATCTGGCGGATGTCAAAAAACTAAAGCTGAACCCGTGGCGAGGGAGCTTGCTCCCGATGGGTTGCGCAGCAGCCCCCGGCTTTTCTAGCGGTCGCTCCGCAACCGAGCGGGAGCAAGCTCCCTCGCCACAAGAGCCTATGCAGCAGGAATCAGGGATTACGCGCCAGGTGCTCCGGCTGCAGCACGCGCTTGGCGCCCAGGTAGGCTTTCTGCCAATAGGCCTTGGACAGACTGTCGAGCTTGACCGTCCCGCCCGTGGCTGGCGCGTGGACGAAACGCCCCTCGCCGACATAGATTCCGGCATGGCTGACCTGGGAGCCGCCATTGGTGGCGAAGAACACCAGGTCGCCACTCTGCAACGCATCCTTGCCGACTTCCGGCGCGCGCATGCTGATCATTTCGCGCGTGGAGCGTGGCAGCGAGATACCAGCCGCGTCACGGTACACATAGCCGATCAAGCCACTGCAATCGAAACCTGAATCCGGCGTGTTGCCGCCCCAGCGATAAGGCGTGCCCACCAGGCCCAAAGCCCGGAACAGCACGTCTTCGGCGGCGGGAGAAAAAGTCTGGGAAGGTGCGAACACCACCGGAGCCCGCACTGGCGCGGGCGGTGGGGTGCGACTGGCGCAAGCGCTGAGCAGTGCGGCAAGAACCATGAGAGCGAGACGGGCGGAGGTCGACATAGGCACAACAATCCTGATCTGGATGCGGCTTTTTCTGCCGTGGAGATGGAAACAGATCCGCCCGCGTAATACGCAGGCGGATTGCCATCAATCAATGATCATGGATTCTAGCGGCTATGAGCCAAACTTCAAGTAAGACTTTAAGTTTGCCCTACAAACTGTACGTTTACTTGCGAGCCGTCACTACCGTCGGTGCCATGGCGAGGGCACGCTTGGCTTCGATGAAGGTCTTGCTCCAGTAGCTGTCGCCCAGGCTGTCGATTCGCACCCCACCGCTGCGGCGGCTGCTGGAGTGGATGAACTGGTTGTCGCCCAGGTAGATACCGGCGTGGCTGACGCGACCGCGACGACCATTGGTGCTGAAGAACAGCAGGTCACCGGGTTCGAGCTGGTTGCGAGCGACCAGCGGGGCCTTCACGTTGATCATTTCACGCGTGGAACGCGGCAGGGTCATGCCCGCTTCTTCGCGAAACAGGTAGCCGATGAAGCCGCTGCAGTCGAAGCCGGCTTCGGAGGTCCCGCCAAAACGATAACGTGTGCCGATCAACGACATGCCGCGCTCCAGGATGCTGTCTGCCAGCACTGGAAGCTGATAAGGCTTGCTGCCGGCGAAGTCTGCCAGCTCTTTGTCGGAGGCCATTTCTTCCTGGAACGCAACGGCGGAAGACTGGGCGGTAACGGTGTTTTTCACCTGTGGTTGTGGCGCTTGCTGGGTCACTGGAGAGTGGGCAGCGCAACCGAACAACAGGGTAACGAGTGCGAGAGGCACGAGGGGTGCGAAGCGATTTAGCATGGGCACGACCGTGGCTGAGGTAGTAAAGATGGCGAGACTATGCCTTCTATCAACCTCATTTGCAAATTCAATCGATGCAAATGTGACTTCTCGGTTTTACCTTTACATCTAAGCGCTTAAGCCCATTTCAAGCGTCATGTGGCCTGCAGCCCAGCAGGGCCGCGGGTTTCGCCGCGAGCAAAACAGGCTATGAGCCACTACGGCGTGACCGTTCTACCAGCCTAAAGTTTCTTTCAAAAAAGGAATAGTCAGCTTGCGCTGGGCCTGGAGCGAGGCCTGATCGAGGCGTTCGAGCAATTCGAACAAGGCGCTCATGCTGCGGGTGCCACGGGTGAGGATGAAATGCCCGACCTCGTCGGTCAGGTGCAGGCCGCGTCGAGATGCACGCAATTGCAACGCGCGAAGTTTGTCTTCGTCGGAAAGCGGGCGCATCTGGAAGATCAGCGCCAGGGTCAGGCGGGATTTCAAGTCCGCCAGCTTCACCGGCAACTCCCGTGGCGAGGTCGATGCGGCAATCAACAGGCGCCGACCACTGTCGCGCAACCGGTTGAACAGATGGAACAACGCCTCTTCCCAATCGGCCTTGCCGGCCACTGCCTGGAGATCATCCAGGCAGACCAGTTCGTACTGCTCCAGGTTGTCGAGGATTTCCACGCCGCGATCCAGCAGCTCGGCCAGTGGCAGGTACACGGCAGGCTCACCCAACTGCTCGAAGCGCAAGCACGCCGCCTGTAACAGATGCGTGCGCCCTACCCCGTCCTTGCCCCACAGATAGATCAGGCTCTCGGTCCAGCCGGCGTCGGCTTCGCAAAGCCGCTCGACATAGCCGAGTGCAGCGGCATTGGCGCCTGGGTAGTAATTGATGAAGGTGGCGTCATCACGCAGACGCACACCAAGGGGCAGCTGAATCGGTTTCATGCTGACTGAACGGCTCCAAGGGAACCATTAGTGGCCTCTGTGTAAAGTTTGCAAAGTTTATACCCGTGGCGCGGACCGCACAATGCGCCGGACCACGAGCAAAATCAAAGGTTTGCAGCAGCAAGGGCACGGAGCGTCAGTTTCCCTGACGCCGCGCCTGCGATTTTCCCTAGAGGTCGGGGTCCTCTGCGCCGCTATATATGTCGGAATCCTTGTACAGATCGTGCATATGCCGCACCAGCACCATGATCACCGCCGCCACCGGCAGCGCCAGCAGGATCCCGGTGAAGCCGAACAACTCGCCACCCGCCAGGATCGCGAAGATCACCGCCACCGGGTGCAAGCCGATACGATCCCCCACCAGCAACGGCGTCAGCACCATGCCCTCCAGCGCCTGCCCGACCATGAACACCGCGACGATGCCGACCATGGGATACAGGTCGCCGCCAAACTGGAACAGTCCGGCGATCAACGCGGCGCCAATCCCGATGACAAACCCCATGTAGGGCACGATGGCCGCCAACCCGGCGATCAGGCCGATCAACAGGCCCAGCTCCAACCCTACCAGCATCAGCCCCGCCGCGTAGATGAAACCCAACGCGACCATGACCAGCAACTGCCCCCTGACAAACGCCCCCAGCACTTCGTGGCATTCGCCAGTCAGCGTCATGATGCGTTCTTCGCGATGACGCGGGAGCAGGCTGCGGATCTTCGCCATCATCAGGTCCCAATCGCGCAGCAGATAAAAGGCCACCACGGGAATCAGCACCAGGTTCGCCAGCCAGCCGATCAGCGCCAGGCTCGAAGCCGTGGCCTGGCTCAATACCACGCCGACGATATCGGTGGTCTGCCCCATGTGTTCACTGATGGCGGCCTTGACCTTGTCGAACTTCCAGAAACCGTCCGACAGGCCCAGCTTCGATTGCACCCACGGCACCGCGGTGTGCTGCAGCCAATCGAGCATCTGCGGTGCCAGCTCGTACAGGCGCACCAGTTGCTTGGCCAGCATGGGTATCAGCACCAGCAGCAGAGCGCTGACGATCAAGGTAAACAACGCAAACACCGCCACCACGCCCCAGGTCCGGGACAGCCCGAGTTTTTCCAGGCGATCGACCACCGGATCGAACAGATAGGCCAGTAACAGCGCAACCAGGAACGGCGTGAGGATCGGGTGAAGCAAGTAGATAAATGCAATCAGCAGGGCGACCCCACCCAACCAGAACCAACGCCGCGTATCACCCATGAACCACTCCTGCCCCTATAAAAGAAAGAAAACTACCAGCGGAATCGCAAGTTAGCCGCCGGCGACGGTGTCGGTGTCGCGACCGGAACCGTTCCGTCGGCGGCCGGCTGCGCCGCAGGCGCTTGCGCGACGGCTTCACCCGGCGGCAATTCCTGCAGTTTGGCCAGGGCCAGTTGTGCCTTCAATTGCTCGGCGCTGCCGTTGACCTTGTAGACGATCATGTCGCCCTCGACCCGCTGCACCTGGCCAGCGAACGGTTCGAGCAGGCGCCCGAGCGCCGCATAACGTTCCAGATTCATGCCTTGGACTTCCAGCAACTGCTCGGTCGCCACGCCCGGCTTGGCCACGAAACGCGGCGCCAGGCGCTGGCTCACCGCCAACATCACGGCATCGGCCAATGCCGTGGGATCGGCTCCCTGGGCGCTGCCCTGTTCGCGCTGGTCGCCCAGCCACAGGCGCCAGGTAGCCTGCCACTGGCCACCCTCCTCCTTGGCATGGACCGCCAGCAAGGCATCCGAGCCATACCGGTCCGACGCCTCACGCAACGGCGCCGGATCGTTGCCCTGCAACGTCGGCGCGGTGGCGACAATCTGCTCGCTCAAATCCGCCAACGGCAGGTGCAGCGGCAAGCCCCGGTGCTGGGCCGCGCGGCGCAGAGGCGTGGCGCTGGCCTGGCCATCGCCGACCAGGCTGGAGCCTTCTGCCGAGTCATTCAGCCACCAGCCTAGAATCGATGGTCGATTCGCGCCCCAGAGAGGCAGGCCCGCCGAACGCAACGCGCGGTCGGTGCTGGCGGGATCGAAGTCCACCTGCAGGCTTTCCGGAGGACCGGCGTCGTAGCCATATTGCAGAATGATCTGCTGCGGATCCTTGCGGATCGCCGCCAGGCCGGGATTCTGCGCGGCCTTGGCGTCGCCGGTCAGGCGTAGCACCAGGGTGTCCAACGCTCGCAACGTTGCCTGGTTACGCTCATCCGGCACCTGGCTGCTGACCGGCTCACGCACCTGATAAAGGTTATTGAGGGTTTCGGCATGGCTCGCCAGGCTGATCAGCGACAGGCAGCCCATGGACAAGAATTTGAAAAGACGCATGGAAGATTCCCGGACATAACGGCTGGCACCGGCCGTGTGGAGAAGATTGAGCATGGCTGTGACCACGGCACCGGGGAAAACATTCACCACCCGGCGCGAGTTTTCTACTGTCATAACCATAGCCGCTTACCGCTACACCTTATACAGACGCGTCGCCCAGTACCAATACAAGAAATAACGGTTTTTTTTGGCGGATATGTCCCTGCCCGTCGGCGCGAGGATGGCCGCTGGTCCACAAGCCTGATAAAATCGCGCGCCTTCGCAGACCGGCAATGGCTGGGCACCGGAATAATTCGTACAACGGTTATTCAATGACCCCGGCGATCGGTCGTTACCCAGAAATCCCCCCTTTAAAGGCCTGGATCATGAGCAAGCAACCCTCCCTGAGCTACAAGGACGCCGGTGTAGACATCGACGCCGGTGAAGCATTGGTCGAACGCATCAAGAGCGTCGCCAAGCGCACCGCGCGCCCGGAAGTCATGGGCGGCCTGGGCGGTTTCGGCGCCCTCTGCGAGATCCCGGCCGGCTACAAGCAACCGGTCCTGGTCTCGGGTACCGACGGCGTCGGCACCAAGTTGCGCCTGGCCTTGAACCTGAACAAGCACGACAGCATCGGCATCGACCTGGTGGCCATGTGCGTGAACGACCTGGTGGTCTGCGGCGCCGAACCACTGTTCTTCCTCGACTACTACGCCACCGGCAAACTCAACGTCGACACCGCCGCCCAGGTCGTGACCGGCATCGGCGCCGGCTGTGAATTGTCCGGTTGCTCGCTGGTCGGCGGCGAAACCGCTGAAATGCCAGGCATGTACGAAGGCGAAGACTACGACCTGGCCGGTTTCTGCGTTGGCGTCGTGGAAAAGGCCGAGATCATCGACGGCTCGAAAGTCGCCGCCGGCGACGCCCTGCTCGCCCTGCCATCTTCCGGCCCGCACTCCAATGGCTACTCGCTGATCCGCAAGATCATCGAAGTCTCGGGTGCCGATATCGAGAACACCCAGCTCGACGGCAAGCCACTGGCCGACCTGCTGATGGCCCCGACGCGCATCTACGTCAAGCCGCTGCTCAAGCTGATCAAGGACACCGGTGCCGTCAAGGCCATGGCCCACATCACTGGCGGCGGTCTGCTGGACAACATTCCGCGCGTGCTGCCAAAAGGCGCCCAGGCCGTGGTCGACGTGGCGAGCTGGACCCGCCCGGCGGTGTTCGACTGGCTGCAGGAAAAAGGCAACGTCGATGAAACCGAAATGCACCGCGTGCTGAACTGCGGCGTGGGCATGGTCATCTGCGTGGCCCAGGAGCACGTCGAAACCGCGCTGAACGTCCTGCGTGACGCGGGCGAGCAGCCTTGGGTCATCGGCCAGATCGCCACCGCGGCCGAAGGCGCCGCACAGGTCGAGCTGAAAAACCTCAAGGCACACTGATGTCCGCAACCTGTGACATCGTGGTGCTGTTGTCCGGCACCGGCAGTAACCTGCAGGCCCTGATCGACAGTACACGGACCGGCGACAGCCCGGTCCGGATCCGCGCGGTGATTTCCAACCGCGCCGATGCCTACGGCCTGCAACGTGCCAAGGCGGCGGGTATCGATACTCGCGTCCTCGATCACCAGGCGTTCGACGGCCGCGAGGCCTTCGATGCCGCGCTGATCGAACAGATCGACGCCTTCAATCCGCAACTGGTGGTCCTGGCCGGTTTTATGCGCATCCTCAGCGCCGGCTTCGTGCGTCACTACCAGGGCCGCCTGTTCAATATCCATCCGTCGTTGCTGCCCAAATACAAAGGGTTACACACTCACCAGCGTGCGCTGGAGGCCGGTGACACGGAGCATGGCTGCTCGGTTCACTTTGTCACCGAGGAACTCGATGGCGGACCACTGGTCGTACAGGCAGTAATACCGGTAGAGTTGCACGACACGCCGCAAAGCCTGGCGCAACGGGTCCACGCCCGCGAACACCAGATCTACCCGATGGCCGTGCGTTGGTTTGCCGAAGGCCGGCTGACGCTCGACGATCGCGGAGCCTCACTGGACGGCCAGTTGCTCGCCGCCAGCGGCCATTTGATTCGATACTAGGAGATTTTATGCGTCGCGCCCTGCTCTTCGCTTGCGCTCTGCTTGCCCTGCCCCTGGCACAGGCCGCAGACCTTCAACCGTTCTCCGCCAGCTATACCGCCGACTGGAAACAGCTGCCCATGAGCGGCACCGCCGAGCGCAGCCTGACCAAGGAGGCCAACGGCACCTGGAAGCTGAGCTTCAAGGCATCGATGATGATCGCCAGCCTGACCGAAGAAAGCACCCTGACCCTGGACAAGGACACCCTGCTGCCGCAGTCCTATCACTTCGAGCGCGGTGGCCTGGGCAAGGCCAAGAAGGCTGACCTGGATTTCGACTGGAATGCCAAGATGGTCACCGGCACCGATCGCGGTGACGCGGTCAAGCTTCCATTGAATCGCGGCATGGTCGACAAATCCACGTATCAACTGGCCCTGCAGCACGACGTGGCGGCCGGCAAGAAAAGCATGAGTTATCAGGTCGTCGATGACGGTGAAATCGATACCTATGACTTCCGCGTGCTCGGCTCGGAAAAAGTCGACACCAAGGCCGGCCAGATCGACGCCATCAAGGTCGAGCGCGTGCGCGACCCGACACAAAGCAAGCGCATCACCGTGCTCTGGTTCGCCAAGGACTGGGATTACCTGCTGGTCCGCCTGCAGCAAGTCGAGACCGACGGCAAGGAGTACAACATCATGCTCCAGGACGGTACGGTCAACGGCAAGGCTGTGAAAGGCAGCTGATCAGCGCCGAATGTTAAAAAGCCCCGCAGATGCGGGGCTTTTTAATGCGCGGATTTCAGGTTCACCATGTAAATCCCACAGGGTCCGGTAGCTGCTTGACGACATGAAATCTTTTTCATGAACACCACCTGCGACCAAACGCCGCGCCCTGCCTGGCCTGCACGAGGGCTACACGCTTCATGAAAACTTCTTAATCGCCCCGGCCATTTACTTAGCTCGCTATCCAAATCTATAACAAAACCCTGCACACGCCTTGCTGCAGATAACAGAGATTGGAGCTTGCAAGATGACTGTGAAAGTAACTGAACGCGACGACGCCCACATGTCCCACGAAGGCATTGCCGCCGGGATCCGGATCTGGGATGTGCATCAACAGGATCTGCTGGTGGGCATGTTCCATTCCGAGACGGACGCTCATAACTACAAGGCCGAGCTGGAACGTGAGGAGCGGCAGCGTTTGCGTGAGATGGCTGAGTCCTGAATGACACGGGGCCCCTGTGGCGAGGGAGCTTGCTCCCGCTGGGCTGCGTAGCAGCCCCTTTTTGTGAGCGCTTCGCACTCAAGCGGGAGCAAGCTCCCTCGCCACAGTTTGTTTCAGGTCGCCGGTCCTACCACATCAAATCATCAGGAATCTGATACGCCGCGTACGGATCATCGGCATCCACTTCTTCGGTCTGGGTGTTGAGCTGGACGATGCGCTTGGGGTCGCGCTCCTGGATCTTCAGCGCCGCTTCGCGCGGGATCACTTCATAGCTCCCGGCATGATGGACGATCGCCAGGGAACCGCTGCTCAGCTTGTTACGCATCAGCGCATTGACCGAGATGCGCTTGACCTTCTTGTCGTCGACGAAGTTGTAGTAGTCATCGGTGGTCAGCTTCGGCAGGCGCGACACCTCGATCAATTGCTTGATCTGCGCGGCACGGGCCTTCTGCTCGGCCTTTTCCTGCTGCTGGCGGTTGAGCTCCTGGTCGCGCTTGACCTTCTCGGCCATGGCTTCCTGGGCCGCACGCTGCTGGGAGTCGTCCAGTTCGACCTGGCCTTTGTGGGCCAGGCGTTGCTGCTTCTGTTTCTCTTTGCCGACCTGCTTGGCCTGCTTTTGGTTGACCAGCCCTGCTTTGAGCAACTGGTCGCGAAGGGAAAGGCTCATGGTGCTTACTCACTTAGGCAACGGCCTCAGCCGCAGCTGGGCAAATTCTTTTCCTGACGTTTGGCTTCGCCCCACAAGGCGTCCAACTCTTCGAGGGTGCAATCTTCCATGGGACGGTGGGTCTCGCGCAATGCCTGTTCGATAAATCGGAAACGTCTTTCAAACTTTGCATTGGCGCCACGCAAGGCCGTTTCGGGGTCGACTTTCAAGTGTCGAGCCAGGTTCACCACGCTGAACAGCAGGTCACCCACTTCGTCGCTGATGGCTGCGGTGTCATTGTCCGCCATGGCTTCGAGCACTTCGTCGAGCTCTTCACGGACCTTATCGAGCACCGGCAGCGGTCCCGGCCAATCGAAACCGACCTGACCGGCGCGCTTCTGCAACTTCGCCGACCGCGACAAGGCCGGCAATGCCGCCGGTACATCATCAAGCAACGACAACTGCTCGGGCACCGAGGCCTTCTCGGCGCGCTCCTCTGCCTTGATTTCCTCCCAGCGCTGCTTGACCTGCTCTTCGCTCAGGCGCGGGGTATCCTCGGCTGCGTAAAGGTCACCGGTGGGAAACACATGGGGATGGCGGCGAATCAGCTTGCGGGTGATGCTATCGACCACGCCGGCGAATTCGAAACGGTTTTCTTCCCGGGCCAGCTGGCTGTAATACACCACCTGGAACAGCAAATCGCCCAACTCGCCTTGAAGGTGATCGAAGTCGCCGCGCTCGATGGCGTCGGCCACTTCGTAGGCTTCCTCCACGGTATGAGGGACGATGGTTGCGTAGGTTTGCCTGATGTCCCACGGGCAGCCGTATTGCGGGTCGCGCAAGCGGTTCATCAGGTGAAGCAGGTCTTCGAGGCTGTACATCAATCATCCCACCACAAAAAAATCCCTGTGGGAGCGAGCCTGCTCGCGAAAGCGGTACATCAGTCAAAACCATACCGGCTGACACACCGCTTCGCGAGCAGGCTCGCTCCCACATTTCCGGACTGTGCCTGACCTTTAGCCCGGCGTCCGATTGCGCCGGGTCTCGATGATGTTCGGCAACTGGGAAATCCGCCCCAGCAACCGCCCCAATGCATCCAGCCCCGGAATCTCGATGGTCAGGGACATCAGCGCGGTGTTGTCCTCCTTGTTCGAGCGGGTGTTGACCGCCAGCACGTTGATCCGCTCGTTGAGCAGCACCTGGGACACGTCACGCAGCAGGCCGGAACGGTCGTAGGCGCGGATGATGATGTCCACCGGGTAGGTGAGCACTGGCACCGGGCCCCAGCTGACCTGGATGATCCGCTCCGGTTCGCGACCGGCCAGTTGCAGCACCGAGGCGCAATCCTGGCGGTGAATGCTCACGCCACGGCCCTGGGTGATGTAGCCGACGATCGCATCCCCCGGCAGCGGCTGGCAGCAGCCGGCCATCTGGGTCATCAGGTTGCCCACGCCCTGGATCTGGATGTCGCCGCGCTTGCCGGGCTTGTAGCCGGTGGCCTTGCGCGGAATCAGTTCCAGTTGCTCGTTGCCGCGTTCCGGCTCCACCAGTTGCTGGGCGAGGTTGACCAGTTGCGCCAGGCGCAGGTCACCGGCGCCAAGGGCGGCGAACATGTCCTCGGCGGTCTTCATGTTGGCTTTTTCAGCCAGCTTGTCGAAATCCACCTGCGGCAGGCCCAGGCGACTCAGCTCGCGTTCGAGCAGGGTCTTGCCGGCGGCGACGTTCTGGTCGCGGGCCTGCAACTTGAACCAGTGGACGATTTTCGCCCGCGCTCGTGAAGTGGTGATGTAGCCCAGGTTCGGGTTCAGCCAGTCGCGGCTCGGCGTGCCGTGCTTGCTGGTGATGATCTCGACCTGCTCGCCGGTCTGCAGGCTGTAGTTGAGCGGCACGATCCGCCCGTTGATCTTGGCGCCACGGCAGTTGTGGCCGATCTCGGTATGCACCCGGTAGGCGAAGTCCAGCGGCGTCGCTCCCTTGGGCAGGTCGATGGCGTGGCCGTCGGGAGTGAAGATGTAGACCCGGTCCGGCTCGATGTCGACCCGCAACTGCTCCGCCAGGCCGCCGATGTCACCGAGTTCCTCGTGCCATTCCAGCACCTGGCGCAGCCAGGAGATTTTCTCTTCGTAATGGTTGGACCCGGACTTGACGTCGGTGCCCTTGTATTTCCAGTGGGCGCAAACCCCCAGCTCGGCTTCTTCGTGCATGGCATGGGTGCGGATCTGCACCTCCAGCACCTTGCCTTCCGGGCCGATGACCGCGGTGTGCAGCGAGCGGTAGCCGTTTTCCTTCGGGTTGGCGATGTAGTCGTCGAACTCCTTGGGAATGTGCCGCCACAAGGTGTGGACGATCCCCAGCGCGGTGTAGCAATCGCGCATTTCCGGAACCAGCACGCGCACGGCGCGAACGTCGTAGATCTGGCTGAATTCCAGGCCTTTGCGCTGCATTTTGCGCCAGATCGAGTAGATGTGCTTGGCCCGGCCACTGATATCGGCTTCCACGCCGGTGGCCTGCAATTCCTCACGCAACTGAGTCATGACATCGGTGATGAAGCGCTCGCGATCCAGCCGTCGTTCATGCAACAGCTTGGCGATCTGCTTGTACTGGTCAGGCTCCAGGTAGCGGAAGGACAAGTCCTCCAGCTCCCATTTGATGTGACCGATACCGAGACGGTGGGCCAGCGGCGCGTAGATGTCGAACACCTCACGGGCGACACGGTTGCGTTTTTCGTCGTCGGCGGACTTCACGGCGCGGATCGCGCAGGTGCGCTCGGCCAGCTTGATCAGCGCGACACGCACGTCGTCGACCATGGCCACGAGCATCTTGCGCAGGTTTTCCACCTGGCCCTGGGTGCCCAGGACCATGGACTGGCGCGGGCTGAGGCTGGCGCTGATGGCCGCCATGCGCAACACGCCGTCGATCAGCTTGGCGACCACGGTGCCGAAACGCTGGTTGACCATCGGCAGCTGGATCTGCCCTTCACGCACGCCGCGGTACAGCACCGCGGCGACCAGCGAGTCCTGGTCGAGCTTGAGGTCGGCGAGGATTTCGGCGATCTCGAGGCCCGTCTGGAAACTCGAGGTGCCTTCGGACCACAGGTTCTTCGCCGCGTTGTGTTGCTGTTCCGCCTCACGAGCGAACTCGCAGGCTTGCTTCAAGGCTTCGCGATCCAGTGCCGGATCGATACTGACCGCGTGATCGAGCCAAGCCTCGAGATTGATACTGCCGTCGGTGTTGATCGGCTGGTGTGCTCTCACCTGTACCATCTTTACTTACCTTCCCTATGACGCAGATTCAATGCGTCCACATCGCTGACCTTCGTTGCCCGTGTTTCCGCCCAGGGCTGTGGCGGGTCGGCACGAACGGGTCAGTCGGACAAGCCATCCTGGCTCGCTTCAAATAACGCCATGGCCTCGACATGCGCCGTCTGAGGAAACATATCGAGAATCCCGGCACGTTTTAACCGGTAGCCCTGCTTGATCAATTCGACCGTGTCCCGGGCCAAAGTTGCCGGGTTGCACGACACATAAACCAGCCGCCTGGCACCCAGCGAGGCCAGCTTGCGCACCACCTCGAAAGCACCATCACGGGGTGGGTCCAAGAGTACCGCAGAAAAGCCTTCGCCGATCCACTCGGCAGCCGCCAAAGGCTGGGATAAATCGGCCTGAAAAAAGGCAGTGTTATGCAAATTGTTGCTGAGGGCGTTCGCCGCCGCGCGCTCGACCATGGTCTGCACGCCCTCCACCGCCACCACCTCGCGCACCTGCCTGGCCAGCGGCAAGGCAAAGTTGCCCAGGCCACAGAACAGGTCCAGCACTCGCTCATCGGGTCGAGGCGCCAGCCATTGCAGCGCCTGGGCGACCATCGCCTCGTTGACGGCGGCGTTCACCTGGATGAAATCCCCCGGCCGGTAAGCCAGCTCCAGGTCCCAGGTTACCAGGCGATAACCCAGGGCCTGCCCCGGATCGACCGGTTGCGGCTCGCCTTCGCCATGCAGCCACAACTGGGCCTCATGGAACGCGCAGAAATCCTTGAGGATCGTCAGGTCGGCTTCCGACAACGGCGCCATATGCCGCAGCAATATCGCCAGGGACGAGCCGGCGAACAACTCGACATGGCCCAAAGCCTGAGGTTTACCCAAACGACGAAGCATTTCCGGCAGGCGACTCATGATCGGCTGCAAGGGCTGTACCAGCACCGGACATTCGCCGATGGCAACGATGTCCTGGCTGCCGACGGCACGGAAACCCACTTCAAGCTTTTTCGCTTTCTGGTCCCAACGCACCGCCACCCGGGCGCGACGTCGGTAGCCGAATTCCGGCCCGCTCAACGGCGCGGCCCACTCATCCGGCTCGACACCCGCCACTCGCGACAATTGCTCGGCGAGCATGCGCTGTTTCAGGGCGAGCTGTTCGCCGTGGGGCAAATGCTGGACGCTGCAACCGCCGCAGCGACCGGCATGCACGCAGGGCGCTGCACGACGCAGTTCGCTGGAGGAAAACACCCGTTCGGTGCGGGCCTCGACCACTTTGCCATGGGCACCGAGCACCCGCGCCTCGACCTCTTCACCGGCCAGGGCGCCGATGACAAACCAGGTCCGCCCATCGACAAACGCAATGCCCCGGCCATCGTTGGCCAGGCGCTCAATCGTCAGGCGCTGCTTTTTTCCGGTAGGCACTTGCGGGGCCCGGCTTCCGCCGCTGGGCTGGAAGCGCAAGCCTCTTTCTTGTTTGGCCATCAGTTGGGCGCGTCGAAGATGCCGGTCGACAGGTAACGGTCGCCACGGTCGCAGATGATCGCGACGATCACTGCATTTTCCACTTCCTTCGACAAACGCAGCATGCCCGCCACGGCACCGCCCGAAGACACGCCGCAGAAAATACCTTCCTCACGGGCCAGGCGACGGGTCACGTCTTCGGCTTCGCTCTGGGCCATGTCGATGATGCGATCCACGCGATCGGCCTGGTAGATCTTCGGCAGATATTCCTCGGGCCAGCGGCGGATGCCGGGGATGGCCGAGCCTTCCATCGGTTGCAGGCCGATGATCTGCACGTTCGGGTTCTGTTCTTTCAGGTAGCGTGAAGTACCCATGATGGTGCCGGTGGTGCCCATCGAGCTGACGAAATGGCTGATCGTGCCATCGGTCTGGCGCCAGATCTCCGGGCCGGTGGTGGTGTAGTGGGCTTCTGGATTGTCGCCATTGGCGAACTGGTCCAACACCTTGCCCCGGCCCTCGGCCTGCATGCGCTCGGCGAGGTCACGGGCGCCTTCCATGCCCTCTTCCTGGGTCACCAGGATCAGCTCGGCGCCATAGGCCGTCATCGCCGCCTTGCGCTCGGCGCTGGAGTTATCGGGCATGATCAGGATCATCTTGTAGCCCTTGATCGCCGCCGCCATCGCCAGGGCGATGCCGGTGTTGCCGGAGGTCGCCTCGATCAGCGTATCGCCGGGGCGGATCTGCCCGCGCAATTCGCCACGGGTGATCATCGACAGCGCCGGCCGGTCCTTGACCGAACCCGCCGGGTTGTTGCCTTCGAGCTTGAGCAAAAGCGTATTGCTGGTCGCGCCGGGCAGGCGCTGCAAACGAACCAGCGGGGTGTTGCCGACGCAATCGGCGATGGTTGGGTACTGCAAAGTCATGGCGTATTCGCAATCCGGGCTGCGGGGGCGCCTATCATACCGGCAAACCCGGCGAGGCCATATCACGCAAAGTGTGGTGGTTATGGCTTATGGGAATAAGCAGCGCCCAGGCCAAACGCACTCACGTGGCGAGGGAGCTTGCTCCCGCTGGGTGACGAAGTCGCCCCAATCCGGGTTTGTGGGGTGTCAGGCAGTTTGCAGGGGGCCGCTGCGCGCCCCAGCGGGAGCAAGCTCCCTCGCCACGGAGGCGGTGGCTGCTTGAGTGGCGACCAGACGCAGATTCAACCGCAGGCCCTTCCTGCCGTTCTGCGCCCACAGCCGTCCAGCCTGGCGCGCCAGCGCATTACGGGCGATGCTCAGGCCCAGCCCGAAACCGCCGTCTCCCGGGCGCGAGCCATCGAGACGGGTGAACGGGTCGAAGATACGCTCAAGATCCTGCTCGGCCACGCCACCGCCTTCGTCCTCAAGCCACAGCAGCCAGAAACCGCCCTCACGCCGACCGCCCAGCCGCACCACGCCACCGGGCGGCGAGTGCCGGATGGCGTTGCGCAGGATGTTTTCCAGAGCCTGCGCCAGGGTGTTGAGGTTGCCCTGGACCCAGCAATCGGCATCGACGGCGCATTGCAGTTGAGCGCTGGGCCAGCCGCTTTCGTAACAGGCGTTTTCCGTGAGCATTTCCCACAAGGCCTGGACCTGGATCGCCTCGACCGCCAATGGCGCGCGTTCGGTGTCGAGCCAGGCCAGTTGCAGGGTGTCCTCGACCAATCGCTGCATGCCTTCGACTTCCCGGGCGACGCGCTCGCGCAACTGGCCCAGGTCCCGCTCGCTGTCGCTGGCGACTTGCAGGCGACTCAGCGGTGTGCGCAGCTCATGGGACAGGTCGCGCAGCAGTTGCTGTTGCAGCGCGACGGTCGATTGCAACCGCTCGGACATGTGATCGAAAGCCCGACCCAGCTCGCCCAGTTCATCGGCACGCTCGGTGGTACGGCTGGACAGGCGCACGCCCAACTGATCGGCCCGCCAGGCATTGGCCTGTTCGCGCAGTTGATTGAGCGGCACCACCAGCAGGCGATACAGCCCGACACAGAGCAACAGGGTGAACAATCCAGGAATCACGCCGTTGGTCATCACCCGCCAGAACCATTGGTACTGCCCCGGCAGGAAACGCTCGGGCAGTTCGATCACCAGGCTGCCGACGGACGGGTCGCCGGGGAACGGCACCCGCAGCCACGGTCGCCCTTTCTTGTGGATCGGCCAATCCAGACCACGGAGGAAGGTCAGACGCTCGACCTCTTTCTCGGTCAGCGGCTGCCCGCTCAACGATTGCAGGTCGGGGCCGATCACCCCCACCCAGCTTGCCTCGCGCGGCTGCATGCCTTGCAACCAGCGGTCCACCCCCGCCTGCCGGCCGGAACGCCAGGCCTGCTCGGCCTCGGCGGCGTAACGCGTGAGGGTGCCGCGGGCCTGGTCCGAGAGGAACTGGTTGCGCTCCTCCATATAACGGCCCCATGACCAGCTCAGCCAGATCATCAGCAGACAGAACGCCACCAGCAGGCAGGCCAGTTTCCAGAACAACGAGTGCCGCCCAGGCAGATCAGACCACTTCATCGACGGCACTCAACACGTAGCCCTTGCCCCACACCGTGCGCAGCTCTCGCGCGGTGTAGCCGATAGCCTTGAGCTTGCGGCGGATCTGGCTGACATGCATGTCCAGGCTGCGATCATGCGGTGCATAGCCGCGCTGCAACACATGCTGATAGAGGAAGGCCTTGCTCAAGACTTCACTGTCGCTGCGGTGCAGGACGTCGAGCAAACGGTATTCGCTGCGCGTCAGCCCTGCCCATTGGCCTTGGACTTGTACATCACTGCGCTGCTCATCAAAATCCAGGTCCTGCATCTGGTGCGGGGTCATCACCTCGGCCGGGCGCCGATCCAGCGCCACTCGGCGCAGGATGGCCTCGATGCGCACGCGCAACTCCGCCATGCTGAACGGTTTGGGCAGGTAATCGTCGGCGCCGAGGCGAAAGCCGCTGATGCGATCCGCTTCCGCGCCCAGGGCAGACATCAGCAACACCGGGGTCGAATGGCTCCTGCGCAAACGGGTCAGCACCGCGAGGCCATCCAACCCGGGCAGGAGGATGTCCATCAGCACCACGTCGAAAGCCTGCCGGCAGGCGATGTCCAGGCCATCCTGGCCGTTCTGGCACCAGGTCACTTCGAAGCCGCTGCGGGCCAGATGCTCATGGACATAAGCGCCCAGCACGGGGTCGTCTTCGATGGCAAGGATGCGCGGCGGCACAGCGGGGATGGGATTCATCAGTATCTGCAAACAATTCTCAGTTGAACAATTATTCAAGATCGGCTCCCGACAGGCAACCGCCGTGTATCGCCACGGCAAATGGCCAGCCGGTCGGGATGCGCGAGGACATGAATTTTACGAAGAAGGCGCGCCTGCAAATCGCTACACTGCGCAGATGTTGCGCGCCGGATGCGCGTAAAGCTCAATCGGACCGCTGGATGCAGGAGACAAGTGTGCTCAAGAAACTGGGAATCAAAGGCCGTGTGCTGCTGCTCACCCTGCTGCCGACCACCTTGATGGCGCTGGTCCTGGGCGGTTATTTCACTTGGGTGCAGCAATCGGACCTGCATGCTCAGTTGCTGCAACGCGGTGAAATGATCGCCGAACAACTGGCACCGCTGGTCGCTCCGGCCATGAGCCGCCAGGACATCGAGCTGCTGGAGCGCGTCGCCACCCAGTCCCTCGAACAAACCGATGTTCGCGCGGTGACCTTCCTGGCCCCCGATCGCACACCGCTGGCCCATGCCGGCCCGACCATGCTCAACCGGGCGCCGGAGGGCAACAGCAGCCAACTGCTGCAACGCACCGGCAACGACGCCACACGCTACCTGTTGCCGGTGTTCGGCAAGCATCGCAACCTGGCTGGCGAACTGATTCCCGAAGAAGCCGATCGCCTGCTGGGCTGGGTCGAGCTGGAGCTGTCCCACAGCGGCATGTTGCTGCGCGGCTATCGCAGCCTGTTCGCCAGCCTGCTGCTGATCGCCGCCGGCCTGGGTTGTACCGCGCTGCTGGCTCTGCGCATGGGCCGCACCATCAATCGACCGCTGAGCCAGATCAAGCAGGCCGTGGCGCAGCTCAAGGACGGGCATTTGGAAACCCGCCTGCCACCGCTGGGCAGCCAGGAGCTGGATGAACTGGCGTCGGGCATCAACCGCATGGCCGGCACCTTGCAGAATGCCCAGGAAGAGTTGCAGCACAGCATCGACCAGGCCACCGAAGACGTGCGCCAGAATCTGGAAACCATCGAGATCCAGAACATCGAGCTGGACCTGGCCCGCAAGGAAGCGCTCGAAGCGAGCCGGATCAAATCCGAATTCCTCGCGAACATGAGCCATGAAATCCGCACGCCGCTCAACGGCATCCTCGGGTTCACCCATTTATTGCAGAAAAGCGAGCTGACCCCGCGCCAGCTCGACTACCTGGGCACCATCGAAAAATCCGCCGACAGCCTGCTCGGCATCATCAACGAAATTCTCGACTTCTCGAAGATCGAGGCCGGCAAGCTGGTGCTCGACAGCATCCCCTTCAACTTGCGGGACCTGCTGCAGGACACCCTGACCATCCTCGCCCCCGCCGCGCACGCCAAACAGTTGGAGCTGGTGAGCCTGGTCTACCGCGACACGCCGTTGTCGCTGGTGGGTGACCCGCTGCGGCTCAAGCAGATCCTCACCAACCTGGTGAGCAACGCGATCAAGTTCACCCGTGAAGGCACCATCGTCGCCCGCGCCATGCTCGAAGAGGAGCACGAAGACAGCGTGCAGTTGCGCATCAGCATCCAGGACACTGGCATCGGCCTGTCCAGCCAGGACGTGCGGGCGCTGTTCCAGGCCTTCAGCCAGGCCGACAACTCCTTGTCCCGGCAGCCCGGCGGGACCGGTCTGGGCCTGGTGATCTCCAAGCGACTGGTGGAGCAGATGGGCGGTGAGATCGGCGTCGACAGCACGCCAGGCGAAGGCTCGGAGTTCTGGATCAGCCTGCGCCTGCCCAAGACCCGCGACGACGCCGAAGACCTGCCCGGCCCGCCGCTGCTGGGGCGCCGCGTGGCGGTTCTGGAAAATCACGAGCTGGCCCGCCAGGCCTTGCAGCACCAGCTGGAAGACTGCGGTTTGCAGGTGACGCCGTTCAATACCCTGGAAAACCTGACCAACGGTGTCACCGTCGCTCACCAGACGGACCAGGCGATTGACCTGGCCGTGCTCGGCATCACCAGCAACGACATGCCGCCGGAGCGTCTCAACCAGCACATCTGGGACCTCGAGCACCTGGGCTGCAAAGTGCTGGTGCTGTGCCCCACCACCGAACAGACGCTGTTCCATCTCTCGGTGCCCAACCCCCACAGTCAATTGCAGGCCAAGCCGGCCTGTACCCGCAAGCTGCGCCGGTCGCTTTCCGACCTGGTCAACCCGCGCCCGGCCCGCAACGAACCCAATGAACCGGTGGCCAGCCGCGCGCCCAAAGTGTTGTGCGTGGACGACAACCCGGCCAACCTGCTGCTGGTGCAGACCCTGCTCGAAGACATGGGCGCCCGGGTGCTGGCGGTGGAAAGTGGTTACGCGGCGGTCAAGGCCGTGCAGAAGGAAACCTTCGACCTGGTCCTGATGGACGTACAGATGCCCGGCATGGATGGCCGCCAGAGCACCGAAGCGATCCGCCAATGGGAAAGCGAGCGGCATTGCACGCCACTGCCGATCGTCGCCCTTACCGCCCACGCCATGGCCAACGAAAAGCGTGCCCTGTTGCAAAGCGGCATGGATGACTACCTGACCAAGCCCATCAGCGAGCGCCAGCTGGCCCAGGTCGTGCTCAAATGGACCGGCCTGGCGCTGCGCAACCAGACCCCGGATCGGGGCGCTGATGCCCAGGGCAGCAGCGAGCTGCTGGTGCTCGACCACGAGGAAGGCCTGCGCCTGGCCGCCGGCAAGGCCGACCTGGCGGCGGACATGCTGGCGATGTTGCTCGCCTCCCTAGAAGCCGACCGCGAAGCGATCCGCCAGGCCAGCGAGGCCAACGACCACAACGCCCTGATCGAACGGGTCCACCGCCTGCACGGGGCCACGCGCTATTGCGGCGTACCGCAACTGCGTGCGGCCTGCCAGCGCAGCGAAACCTTGCTCAAGCAGCAAGACCCGAGGGCTGCCGCGGCCCTGGAAGACCTGGACCGGGCCATCAACCGGCTGGCCAGCGAGGCGCGCATCAGCGCCTGATCCAGCGCAATGGTCACCGGCGCAATGGCTGTTAAGCTCGGTTCATCCCAGCGCCAGGAGGCCGCCATGCGTGCAATTCTATTCAGCAGCCAGACCTACGATCGCGACAGTTTCAGCAAGGCCGCCGTACCCGCCGGCCTTGAATTGCAGTTCCAGCCGGCGCGCCTGAGCCTTGACACCGTGGCCCTGGCCGAGCGGTACGAGGTGGTGTGCGCCTTCATCAACGACGACCTGAGCGCGCCGGTGCTGGAACGACTCGCAGCCGGTGGCACCCGGCTGATTGCCCTGCGCTCGGCCGGCTTCAACCATGTCGACCTGCCCGCCGCCAAGCGCCTGGGGCTGAGCATCGCCCGGGTGCCGGCCTACTCGCCCCATGCGGTGGCTGAGCATGCGGTGGCATTGATCATGGCCTTGAACCGCTGCCTGCACCGCGCCTGCAACCGCACCCGGGATGGCAATTTCAGCCTGAATGGCCTGACCGGCTTCGACCTGGTGGGCAAGACCGTGGGCGTAGTCGCCACAGGACAGATCGGCGCGACCTTCGCCCGGATCATGGCCGGTTTCGGTTGCCAGTTGCTGGCCTACGACCCGTTCCCCAACCCTCAGGTCGAAGCCTTGGGGGCCCGCTACCTGCCTTTGGCCGATCTGCTGGCGCAGGCGCAGATCATCAGCCTGCACTGCCCGCTCAACGACCAGAGCCGACACCTGATCAACGCCCGCTCCCTGGAAACCATGCAACGCGGCGCCATGCTGATCAACACCGGACGCGGCGGCCTGGTGGACACACCGGCACTGATCGAAGCGCTGAAAAACGGCCAGCTGGGTTACCTGGGCCTGGATGTCTACGAGGAAGAGGCCGAATTGTTCTTCGAGGACCGCTCCGACCTGCCGTTGCAGGACGATGTGCTCGCGCGGCTGCTGACCTTTCCCAATGTCGTGGTGACCGCACACCAGGCGTTCCTGACTCGCGAAGCACTGGCCGCGATTGCCACCACTACCCTCGACAACATCGCCGCCTGGGCCGCCGGTTCGCCACAAAATCTGGTGGATGGCTGACTCATCCCCTGTGGGAGCGAGCCTGCTCGCGAAGACGGTGTGTCAGCCACACATTGATCGACTGAGCCGCCGCTTTCGCGAGCAGGCTCGCCCCCACAGGGGGATTTCGTCGGCCCGCCCCGCTTGTAGGCGATGCCCAAGCCAGCCCCCGTGCTAGCATATCGCGCCTATCTGGAGGACCCATGGCCGAACACGATTTTCGCTACACCCTGATGAACCCGCAGCACACCTTGACCGAGGTCCGTGCCCTGGCGCCGGGCCGTTACCAAGTCACCGGCAATGGCGGATCGATCCAGGCCAACGACATATTGCTCGTCACCCTCAAGGGCAGCAAGGACCTTTCCATGCGCCTGACCGTCGACACCGTTCGCCATCTGCTCAAGCCGATCGGCCAATGGACCGCCATGACCACCGGTCCGGTGTTCGGTGAACTGGCGATCCACACCTGGCAGGTCAAGTGCGACCAATGCGCCAGGGAACTGAGCTTCGAGTTCGCCGTCGATGCCAAGCTCGGCACCAAGGCCCAGAAACCAGCCGCCAGCGCACGCATTGCCGAGCTGGGCTGGACGACTGACGGGGAGAAACACCGGTGCCCGAAATGCCAGGAAGCCGCCTGATGAAACATCTGGTCCTGGCCACGCTGATCGGTGCTGGCCTGATGGGCTGCGCCGCCGATCCGGTGCAACTGCAACACAACCGCAGCTACATCCTCGAATGGATCGGCGAGCGGCCGTTGATGGATTACAGCCACCTGACCATCACCCTCGACGATGACGGTCGTGCCTACGGCAATGCCGGCTGCAACCACTGGTTCGCGCCCTACACCCTGGAAGGCGACCGCTTGAGTTTCGGTAGGATCGGCAGCACCCGCAAACTCTGCGCCCCGGCATTGATGGAGCAAGAGACGCGTTTCTTGCAGGCGCTGGAGAAAGTCGAACGCTGGGACGTGTCGCCCATCGGCCAGACGCGTTTCTGGCCGGCCCAGGGCAAGCCGCTGCGGTGGTGGTTGGAAGAGGGTTGAGGCCCAGGTCAACCAGCTTCTGCCTGTGGCGAGGGGATTTATCCCCGCTGGGCTGCGCAGCAGCCCCTAGACATTCAACTCAGATACACCGAGTTGCCTGGTTTTAGGGCTGCTCCGCAACCCAGCGGGGATAAATCCCCTCGCCACAAAGTGCCTATTCCCAATCAGTTCATTTCAGCGCTTGCAACGCCTCCAGCCTGGCCATCACCGCCGCCGCCGTCTGCTCTCCCAGCAACTGTTCACGCACCTTGCCCTGGGTATCGATGATGTACGTCACCGGTAGGCCTTCACTGCGCGGGACATCAAAGAACTCGGCCGGATCCTGGGCCAGTACGGTGAAGCGGATGCCCAGCTTCTCGCTGGCGCTCTTGAGTTCTTCGCCTTGCACCTGATCGAAGTTGACCCCGAAGACACCTACGTTGCGTCCCTTGAGCTGTTCGGCCAAGGCATTGAACTCGGGGATTTCAGTGCGACACGGCGCGCACCACTCGGCCCAGTAGTTGAGCACCAGCCATTGGTTGTCCAGCCGCTGCGCGGCAATTGGCTGACCGTTCTGGTCCACGCCGTAATCGTTGCCGCAGCCGCCGAGCAATAAAAAGCCGATGAATGTCAGTGCCGCCGCCAATCGCCTTGCCATGTGCCGATCCTTGTCTGAATGTGGACAGCTGCGCGACCCATCAGGTGCTAGGGGCCTCGCAGCACAGTAGAATAGCCGCCACCTTACGCAAGATGCGACCCGCTCATGACTGATCTGACGCTTTATCACAACCCGCGCTGCTCGAAATCCCGCGGTGCGCTGGAACTGTTGCAAGCCCGTGGCCTGGCGCCAACCGTGGTCCGATACCTCGAAACCCCGCTGGACGCTGCGCAGCTGGAGCGGCTGCTGGGCAAGCTCGGCATCGATGCACGCCAGTTGTTGCGCACCGGCGAAGATGAATACAAGACCCTGAACCTGGCTGACGAAAGCTTGAGCCAGGCGCAGTTGATCGCCGCCATCGCCGCCCACCCGAAACTGATGGAACGGCCGATTCTCGAAGCCGGCGACAAAGCGGTGATCGGCCGCCCACCGGAGAAAATCCTGGAGATCCTGCCGTGACCACGCCCTATATCCTGGTGCTGTATTACAGCCGCAGTGGCTCTACCAACGAAATGGCCCGCCAGATCGCTCGCGGCGTCGAGCAGGCCGGGCTGGAAGCCAGGCTACGCACGGTGCCGGCGATCTCCACCGAGTGCGAGGCGGTGGCGCCGGATATCCCCGAACAGGGCCCGCTCTACGCCAGCCTCGATGATCTGAAGAACTGCGCCGGCTTGGCCCTGGGCAGTCCGACCCGCTTCGGCAACATGGCCGCGCCGCTCAAATACTTCCTCGACGGCACCAGCAACCTGTGGCTGACCGGCGCCCTGGTGGGTAAGCCGGCCGGGGTGTTCACCTCCACCGCGAGCCTGCATGGCGGCCAGGAAACCACACTGTTGTCGATGATGCTGCCACTGCTGCACCACGGCATGCTGATCACCGGCCTGCCCTACAGCGAGTCGGCCCTGATCGACACCCAGGGCGGCGGCACACCCTACGGCCCGAGCCACCACGCCGGCGCCGACGGTAAAAGCGGCCTGAATGAACACGAAGTCGCCCTGTGCCGCGCCTTGGGCCTGCGCCTGGCAAAAACCGCTTTGTTGCTGGAGAACGGCCGTGGCTAAGAAGCCGAAGATCCTGCCGCCGGTCGAGTGGCTGGAGCCGCGTGTGCACATCGCCCGTAACCTCAGCCTGTTGTGCTTTTTCGGCCTGGTGGGGCTGCTCAGCGGGTATTACCTGCTGATCGCCGACCTGCACGGCGCGCGCCCCTGGGTGATTCTGCTGATCGAACTGGTGCCACTGCTGATACTCGCGCCAGGCATGCTCAGCGGCAGCGCGCGCGGGCATTCATGGATGTGCTTCGTGGTGAACCTGTATTTCATCAAGGGCGCGCTGGCGGCCTACGATCCGAACCGGCAATTATTCGGCCTGCTGGAGATGGCGGCGAGCGTGGCACTGTTCTGCTCGGCGTTGCTGTATGTGCGCTGGCGGTTCCAGTTGAACCGGCGGTTGGCCGGCGAAGGCGAGATCTCCGTCGCCTGATAAACCGCCTTCGCGAGCAGGCTCGCTCCCACAGGGGGATTTGTGAACACCACAGATCCAGTGTGGGAGCGAGCCTGCTCGCGAAAGGAGCGACGCGGTTTCAATGATTCACGGTATAAGCCAGCATCATCGAGATCTGGCTCAGCGGCCGCCCGCCACTCTCTTCATGCCACTGGTTGAACGCATTCTGCACCGTCGCCAGGTCCCGCTGGCTGGACGGGACTTTATCGATGAGGTCCTGGGCATTGAGCGCCGCCACGACGTCATAGCTGGGCACGAACGTATCCTTGCCCATCATCCGCAGGAAACGCGGCGCCGACAGGCCGCCCAACTGATGGCCGTGTTTTTTCAGGTAGGTCCACAAGCCGACGATATCGGTCACCGGCCAATCGGCGATCATCGCACCGAAGCTGCCCTTTTCATGGGCCACATCCAGCACCAGCTGCGCGTTGCGCGGCACGCTCTTGAGCTTGCCCAGGTGGCGGATGATCCGCGCATCCTGCATCAGCCGCTCCAGGTGCTCGGCGCTCATCAGCACGACCTTTTCCGGGTCGAACCTGAAAAACACCTCTTCGAACGCCGGCCATTTCGCATCGACCAGGCTGTGCTTGAGCCCGGCGCGAAACACTCGCAGCGCCATGGTCGAGAGGTAGCGATCATCGCTGATCTTGCGCAGTTGCGCCGGGGTCTTGGGTACAGGCAGGTGGGCTTCCAATTCAGCCGCCGAACCGAAGCGGTTCAGACAATACTCGTGCAGCCACTTGTAATCGCGCATGCCCTCTCCTGGGGTTGAAATGAAAACGGCGCTTGCAAGCGCCGTGAATGCAAGCTGTCGGTAGCGTCAGAGATTCACCACATTGACGAACCGCGGCGTGGCGCTTTCGTCGATGCGCAGGTTGGCGAAGTCGAACAGGTTGCGGTCCGCCAGTTGCGACGGAATGACGTTCTGCAGGCCCCGGAAAATGCTCTCGGTGCGGCCCGGGGTCTTGCGCTCCCATTCCTGGAGCATCTCCTTGACCACTTGGCGCTGCAGGTTTTCCTGGGAACCGCACAGGTTGCAGGGAATGATCGGGAACTGCTTGAAATCCGAATAGGCCTGGATGTCCTTCTCGCTGCAATAGGCCAGCGGACGGATCACCACGTTGCGCCCATCGTCGGCGCGCAGCTTGGGCGGCATGGCCTTGAGCGAGCCGTTGTAGAACATGTTGAGGAAGAAGGTCTCGACGATGTCGTCGCGGTGGTGACCCAGGGCCATCTTGGTCGCGCCGATCTGGTCAGCGAAGGTATAGAGCGTTCCGCGGCGCAGGCGCGAGCACAGCGAGCAGGTGGTCTTGCCTTCGGGGATCAGTTCCTTGACCACCGAATAGGTGTCTTTCTCGACGATGTGATATTCAACGCCCAACGATTCGAGGTAGGCCGGCAGCACGTGCTCGGGAAAGCCCGGCTGCTTCTGGTCCATGTTCACGGCAACGATGTCGAACTTGATCGGGGCAACCTTCTGCAAATGCATCAGCACGTCGAGCAAGGTGTAGCTGTCCTTGCCGCCGGACAGGCAGACCATGACCTTGTCGCCATCCTCGATCATGTTGAAATCGGCGACGGCCTCACCGGCCAGGCGGCGCAGGCGCTTTTGCAGTTTGTTCTGGTTGACCGTGAGAGTGCCCATGACGCGAAATCCGTGAGGTGTGACGAAAGGCCGGCATTTTACGCAAAAAATCCGCCTTCGGCGAAGACTGATGACGGACGCTATTGTGGCGAGGGGATTTATCCCCGCTGGGGTGCGAAGCGCCCCCTAATCCGCCTGTACACCGTACTGTGCCAGACCTGATAGAAGGGGCTGCTGCGCAGCCCAGCGGGGATAAATCCCCTCACCACAAGTAAATCCCTGTCAGCCAGACGCAAGGGTCACAGACCCATCGGCGATTAGCAACACGGCGAACAGCGCGATTTGCTCTAAGCCGCCCATCCCCTTGGCGGTCACTCCTTTCTATACTGCGGCATAAGGTCGCACACACTTACAGACCTTTACTTACCCGGCCCTTTGGCCCGTAGGCGCTCCGTTGGGGGGCGATGGCAATAACAAAGGAGTGACTGGCTATGATCCATCATGTCGTGGGGCTCTTTACCCACCCTGATCAAGAATGGAAGGAAATCCGTGGCGATCAGGAGGAAAGCATCAGCCACATGTACCTCACCCACACGCTGATCCTCGCGGCTATCCCGGCGGTGTCGGCGTTCATCGGCACCACGCAGGTGGGATGGGTCATCGGCAATCGTCCACCGGTCATGCTCACCCTGGAAAGCGCGCTGTGGATGACCATCATGTCGTACCTCGCGATGTTGGGCGGCGTGGCGGTGATGGGCGCGTTCATCCACTGGATGGCCCGCACCTATGACGCCAACCCGAGCCTGGCCCGTTGTGTCGCGTTCGCTACCTACACCGCGACGCCGTTGTTCATCGGCGGGTTGGCGGCGCTCTACCCGCACATGTGGCTGGGGATGATCGTCGGCACCGCGGCGATCTGCTACACGGTCTACCTGCTGTACGTGGGTTTGCCGACGTTCATGAACATCCCGCAGGACGAAGGCTTCCTGTTTTCCAGCTCGGTGCTGGCCGTCGGCCTGGTCGTGCTGGTTGCCATCATGGCGTTCACGGTCATTGTCTGGGGATTAGGCGTGGGTCCGGTCTATACCAACTGAAGGCTTGCACAAGCCCTCCGAGAAAAAAGACGATCTGCCAACACAGGCCGCCGCAAGGCGGCCTTCCTGTGCCTGGGGCCGGCGAAACGACCGCTGGGCAGCTGGGCGATTCGCAACGGCCAGCGCTTGCGGCATACTCGGCTTTCTGGAGACCCGTAAAGCATGCTCGAGCAACTCAATACCCGCGTCGAAGAGTGTTACCAACAAGCTGAATCCTTTTTCAAACGTCCTTTCAAACGCCCGGTGGTCAGCCTCAAGTTGCGCGGCCAGAAGGCCGGTGTCGCGCACCTTCATGAAAACCTGCTGCGTTTCAATCCCCAGCTGTACCGGGAAAACGCCGACGACTTCCTCAAGCAGACCGTTGCCCACGAAGTCGCGCACCTGATCGCCCATCAGTTGTTTGGCGACCGCATCCAGGCCCATGGCGAGGAATGGCAACTGATCATGCGCGGGGTCTACGAACTGCCGCCCAACCGTTGCCACAGCTACGAGATAAAACGCCGCACCGCCACCCGCTACATCTACAAGTGCCCGTGCGACGGCAGCGACTTTCCGTTCACCGCACAGCGCCATAGCCTGGTGCGCCAAGGGCGGCGGTACTTGTGCCGAAGTTGTCGCAGTACGTTGGTGTTCAGCGGGGAGACGCGGGTCGAGTAGCCTGGATTAGTCGTGTCTTGGCCGGCCTCATCGCGAGCAAGCTCGCTCCCACAGGGGATTTTGTGAACGCCGCAGATCCAGTGTGGGAGCGAGCTTGCTCGCGATGAGGCCCGAAAGAACACTACACAACCACCCTGTCATCCCGCAGCCGGGCAATCTGCTCATCTCTGAACCCCAACTCCCGCAACACCTGCTCCGTATGCGCCCCCAGCCTCGCGCCTATATGCCGAGGCTCGGGCAAACCTGCGGAAAACTTCAACGGGCACGCCATCTGCGCCTGGCTCGATCCGTCGCCGCGGGGCACCTGGGTGACCAGATGCCTGGCCTTCAATTGCGGATGCTCAAGCGCTTCGTCCAGCTCCAGCACCGGTTCGACGCAGGCATCCACCTCGGCGAATAACGCGCAAAGGTCAGCAAAATCGCGCTTCTCGAATTCGGAGCGCAATTGCTCTTTGAGCCGCTGCTGTTGCTCGGGCGCCAGGCCTTGGGCGGCGAGCTCCGGCCGCCCCAGGGCCGCGCACAATGCCTGCATGAACCCTGGCTCGAGACTGCCCACCGACATCCAGCGGCCATCCCGCGTGCGGTAGTAATCATAAAAACTGCCACCGTTGAGCGCATGGTTTTCCCAACCCGGTTTCACCCCGCAGGCCAGGTAACCGGCGCCGGCCAGTGCGTTCAGGCTGAAGACGCAGTCGGTCATGCTCACGTCCAGGTGCTGGCCCTGCCCGCTCTGCTGGCGGGCAATGACCGCCGCCAGCAGGCCGATCACCCCGTGCAGCGAACCGCCGGCAATGTCCGCCGCCTGGATGCCCAGCGGCAGCGGACCGCTGTCGGCCCGGCCGGTGTGGCTCGCCAGCCCGGCCAGGGCCAGGTAGTTGATGTCATGGCCGGCGCGATCCTTGAACGGGCCGGTCTGGCCATAACCGCTGATCGACACGTAGATCAGCCGGGGATTGATCGCCTTCAAGGCTTCGTAACCCAGGCCCAGCCGCTCCATCACGCCGGGGCGGAACTGCTCCAGCAAAATGTCATGGTCGTCCAGCAACCGCTTGATGATCTCCAGTGCCGCCGGCTGCTTGAGGTCCAGGGCCAGGCTGCGCTTGTTGCGGTTGAGGTAGGCATGGCTGGCCGAGGTGCCCTGGTCATGGGGCGGCAATATCCGCAGCAGGTCAGGACGCTCCGGCGATTCGATGCGCAACACCTCGGCCCCCATGTCCGCCAGCAACAACGAGGCGAACGGGCCGGGCAGCAGGGTGGAAAAATCCAGAACCTTGAGCGATGCCAGTGGGCCTTGCATGAGCGATCTCCGCTTGAATGGTGTGTTCAAGCCTAGGCAGGGGCTGGCGATGGGGCAATTACCGGGCGCGTCGTTCGGGCTGACAAATCCGCTCATGACTGAGGCGAAACCTTGTGGCGAGGGGATTTATCCCCGTTGGGCTGCGAAGCGGCCCCAGATTCATCTGCCACCTAGCGTGTTCAGATCGGACGTAGGGGGTTGCTGCGCAACCCAGCGGGGATAAATCCCCTCACCACAAAGGCATGCCAAGCGGCAAAAATCGAGCACATGAAAAAACCCGCCGAAGCGGGTTTTTCATTGCAGCCTGAAGCTTACTTCACAGCGCCTGGAGCAGCGGATTCAGCCGCGACAATCTGCGCTTGCGCGATCTGCTCGTCATCTTCACGCACATCGGAGATACCGCGACCACCGGAAGCCAGCTCGGTCTGCAACTGGTCTTCGTCCAGTTCCTTGACCCACTTGGCAACCACGATGGTGGCAACGGCGTTACCGACCAGGTTGGTCAGCGCGCGAGCTTCGGACATGAAGCGGTCGATGCCGAGGATCAGCGCCAGACCGGCAACCGGCAGGTGGCCCACGGCCGACAGGGTGGCCGCCAGCACGATGAAGCCGCTACCGGTTACGCCGGCAGCACCTTTGGAAGACAGCAGCAGGACCAGCAACAGAGTGATCTGATGCGTGATGTCCATCGGGGTGTCGGTGGCCTGGGCGATGAACACCGCGGCCATGGTCAGGTAGATCGAAGTACCGTCGAGGTTGAACGAGTAGCCAGTCGGGATCACCAGGCCCACCACGGACTTCTTGGCACCCAGGCGCTCCATCTTGATCAGCATGCGTGGCAAGGCCGATTCCGACGAGGAGGTGCCCAGCACGATCAGCAATTCTTCACGGATGTAGCGGATCAGCTTGATCACGCTGAAACCGTGGGCGCGACAGATGGCGCCCAGCACCACCAGCACGAACACTACGCAGGTGATGTAGAAGCAGATCATCAGCTGGCCCAGTTGCACCAGCGAACCGACACCGTAGGCGCCGATGGTGAAGGCCATGGCACCGAACGCACCGATCGGCGCGAGCTTCATGATCATGTTGATGATGATGAACATGACGTGAGCGAAGCGATCGATGAAGTCCAGCACCGGCTTGCCGTAGGCACCCAGGCGATGCAGGGCGAAACCGAAGAGCACCGAGAACATCAGCACTTGCAGGATGTCGCCGTTGGCGAAGGCGCCGACGATGGTGTTCGGGATCACGTTGAGGATGAAGGCAACGATGCTCTGGTCTTTACCGGCATTGATGAAGCCGGCGATCTTGCTGGTGTCCAGGGTCGACACGTCGATGTGCATGCCGTTGCCCGGTTGCACGACGTTGACCACGACCAGGCCGATCAGCAGGGCAATGGTGGAAACGATTTCGAAATAGAGCAGTGCATAGCCGCCGGTCTTGCCGACCGATTTCATGTTCTGCATGCCGCCGATGCCGCTGACGACGGTACAGAAAATGATCGGGGCGATGACCATCTTGATCAGTTTGATGAACCCGTCACCGAACGGCTTGAGGGCAACGCCGGTCTGCGGGTAGAAGTGGCCGAGCAGAATGCCGATGGCAATGGCTACGATCACCTGGAAATACAGGGATTTGTACAGTGGCTGACGAGTCGTCATGGCAAACCTTCCTCAAGAGTCCCGTGTGACAACATCCACCTGTTGTCCACGACACCTCAATTGCGAACCCTCCTGCACTGGAGGGATTTGTTTTTTGTCGGCTGCACGCGGCAGACCTGTGTATGGCATCGCAAGGCCCGTGCCATTTTTACGAAACGTCCTACAAGTGCCGGGGCAGACGGCGTTTGCTTCTTACCTGGAAATTAAACGCACGCCCAAACTTGGCGGTTTTCCGCCAACCTCCCGCGTCACGTTCCTGGATTTGGCGGATATCCGCCTTGTCGAGCCCCGACGCCCTGTTACCATTCGTCCGCTCAACGGACGGATTTGTGCCATGCGCCAACGCACCATCGCCAGCCACTTCGCCCGCGCCGCCCTGGGTGGCGCGCGTCGGCAGGGGTTCGACTACGTTCCCCTGCTGCAACAACTGGGGATCAGCCCGGAGCTGCTGGACGAGCCGCGCGCGCGAATTGCCCCCGAGCAATTCGCCCGCCTGTTGCAGGCGCTGTGGGTCGCATTGGCGGACGAATACCTGGGCTTTGGCCGGGCACCGAGTAAACCCGGGACGTTCGCCATGATGTGCCACACGTTGATCCACTGTCGGACGCTGGGCAAGGCGCTGCAACGCGGCCTGTTGTTCTACAGCCTGTTCCCCGACGCCCCGAGCCTGACCCTCGAAGCTGAAGGCGACCGGGTAAGGCTGAGCCTGGACGAGTCGACACTGTGTGATCCCGACCACTTCCTGGCCGAAAGCCTGCTGGTCATCTGGCATCGCCTCGGCAGTTGGCTGATCGGCCAGCGGATCGGCCTGGAACAAGCGACGTTCAGCTATGCCAGGCCAGGCCACGGCGCGGAGTACGACTTGCTGTTCCCCTGCCCCTTGGTCTTCGAGGCGCGAAGCAGCAGCCTGTTATTCCATGCCCGCTACCTGGAAATGCCGTTGCTCCAGGACGAGCGAACCCTCAAGCACTTTCTCGAACGCTCCCCCGCCGACCTGCTCTCGCGCCCGGACGATGGCCACAGCCTCACCAGCCAATTGCGGCGCCTGCTCAGCCGCGACACGGCGCGCTGGCCGGACCTGGACACGGTCGCGGCGCATCTGCATATCAGCTCGCAGACCCTGCGCCGGCATCTGCGCGAGGAAGGCACCAGCTTCCAGGAGCTCAAGGATCAGTTGCGGCGGGATATCGCCATCTACCACCTGGGCCGCGCGGACCTGTCGTTGCAGCAGATCGCCGAACAGCTGGGGTTCTCCGAACCGTCGGCGTTTCATCGGGCGTTCAAGAAGTGGACGGGGGTGACGCCGGGGGCTTATCGGGAGCAGGAGAGTTGAGTGGTGACATCGGATGTGCTGCCCCTGTGGCGAGGGGATTTATCCCCGTTGGGCTGCGCAGCAGCCCTAAAGCAATGTACTCAATCTACCTGACACACCGAGTTGTCTGTTTGGGGGCTGCTGCGCAGCCCAGCGGGGATAAATCCCCTCGCCACAGGGGCCGGCAAACACACCGAAAATGTTCCAGTCAAACCACCGGAAAATGAATCCGGAACGCCGCCCCGCCCAGCTCTGAATCCGCCAGCGTCAACCGGGCGCCATAGCTCTCGATGATGTCTTTTACCACCGCCAGGCCGATCCCCTGCCCCGGATGCTGGCGATCCAGCCGTTCACCCCGCTGCAGGATCCGCGCACGCTGGTCCGGTGGCACGCCCGGTCCGTCGTCCTCGATGCTCAACTCCGTCCCGCCGAGCGTCTGGTGCACGCTCACCCGCACGTGCCCCAGGCACAGCCGATAGGCGTTTTCCAGCAGGTTGCCGAGCATCTCCAGCAAGGCGCCCTGCTCGATCGGCACCTGGCAATCCTCCGGCAGGTCGAATTCGACCTGCACGCGCTTGTCGCGATAGACCTTGTCGAGGGTGTCGCAGAGGCTTTGCAACACCGGGCGCAAGGGCACCTGATGGCGCACCAGGCCGCTTTTGCGCAGGCTGGCACGCTGCAGCTGGTAGCCGATCTGCTGGCTCATGCGTTCGATCTGGGTTTGCAGCACCCAGGCCTGCCCACGATCCTCGGGGCGCCGAGCCATGTCCTCGCTGACGCCTTGCAGCACCGCCAGGGGAGTCTTGAGGCTGTGCGCCAAGTCATCGAGGGAGTCCCGATAACGGCTGCGCTGCTCACGTTCGCTGTGCAGCAGGCGGTTGAGCGAGCCGGTCAGGCGCAGCAGCTCGCGGGGATGCGCGGTGCTGAGGCTTTCGCGGGTGCCGGTTTCGATTTCGTCCAATTCCTGGCTCAGGCGCCGCAGCGCCCGCAAGCCCCAGGTCAGGCCGATCCACAACAGCGCCAGCAGCACCGCCAGCGCGGCGCCGAACCCCAGGTAAAGGTTTTCTCGCAGGCCTTGCAGCGTCATTTCGTAATCGTGCACCGGCTGCAGGGTGACGATGCTGAACGCCGCGCTCTGGCCCCCGAGCAGCTTGACCTCGACGTCGTAGACGAAGAACTCCTGGCCGTTGTCCTCGCGGATGCGCGCAAACTGGTTGCCCAGCCCGTCGTAGCGCGGCGCGTAGTTGATGTGTTCTTCCTGGGTCGCCTTCGAACGCCAGACCAACCGGCCTTCGCGATCATAGATGTAGCCCAGCAGGCGCGCATCGGCGAGGTTGAAGCGCTCATCGGGCAATTGCGCCGGCATCTTCAGGCGATTGTTTTCGACCCGGGCGGCGGAGATCAGCGTGGTCACGTCCGAAGCCAGGCGCTGCTCGATGGATTCCTGCAAGGCCAGGCTGAAGGCGCCCTGCATCGCCGGCAGCAGCGCCAGCATGAACAGCACGGCCAACGTCATCGCGGCCAGCATCAACCGCAACCGCAGCGAACGAATCACTGGCAGCGCTCGTTGAACAGGTAACCCAGGCCACGCACGGTATCGATCGGCTTGAACCCGGCCGGCGCCTCCAGCTTGCGGCGCAGGCGCCCGACCAGCACTTCGATCACATTGGGATCGCGCTCGTCGTCATCGGGGTAAAGCTGCTCCATCAGGCGATCCTTGGCGACCACCTGCTGGTGATGGCGCATCAAGTATTCGAGGATGCGGTATTCGTAGGCGGTCAAGGCCAGCGGCTCGTCACCGAGGGACGCCTGCTTGCGGTTGAGGTCGAGCAACAACGGACCGGCCACGATGGTCGATTGGGTGAAACCGCTGGAGCGACGCAGCAGGGCATTCAGCCGGGCTTCGAGCTCTTCGAACTGAAACGGCTTCACCACGTAGTCATCGGCCCCGGCAGCCAGGCCTTCGACTTTGTCCTGCCAGTTGCCGCGGGCGGTCAGGATCAGGATCGGGAAGGTCTTGTCCTGCGAGCGCAACCGGCGAATCAGTTCCAGGCCGCTGATGCCCGGCAAGCCCAGGTCGATCACCGCCAGGTCGTGATTGAATTCGCGGACCTGGTACAAGGCTTCCTCGGCATTGGCCACGGCCTGGACCACATGGCCGCTGTCGGTGAGACGGGTTTGCAAATGGTGGCGCAACAACGCTTCGTCTTCGACAACCAATAGTTTCATGGGCCTCTCCCAGGCGAATCAAACAACCAATTTCCAACCAAAGGCGCCGGATCGTAAGCGCCGATCCGGCTGCATCCCATCATTACCCTGCCGCCTAGAACGTATAGTTGGCGGACAGGTAGGTCTGGGCGCTGCTGGTCAGGTCCAGCGACCCCACCTTGGCGCCATCGCGCGGGCTCATCTCGGTGCTGGCATTGCTGCGCAGGTAACGGTAACCCAGTTCCACCGAGGTGTTTTGCGAAATCTGCTGCAGCACGCCGCCTTGCAGGCCAACGGCATAGCCGATATCGCTGTCGCGGCTGAAGCCTGGTGAATCCTGGGTCAACTTGGTCAGGCCCGCCGTGCCACCTCCGAACAATTTGGTGCTGGCGGTCACCGGATAGAACAGATCGTAGCTGCCCAGCAGGTTCTCCTGGCGCAGCTTGATTCCGTTGTGGCTGCCCGATACGTTGTCGTAGGTGGCGTAGTAGCGGCCCTGGTCATTCTGCCGACCCAGGCGCAGGCCGTAGGTGGTGTCCTTGCCGATGATACCGTCGGCGTTGGGGTTGTTCAGCGCGCTGTCCAGGGCATTGGATTTCTTGACCTTGTCGCTGGTCTGGCCGAGGGTCAGGCCGGCGAAGTTGTCATCGGCATGGGCCAAGGCGCTGGCGCCCAGCACGGTGAAGGCCAGCAGCAGTTTTTTCATAGCAGTCATGGTCAGGTACCTTTTGATGCGGTGGTTGTGTGAAGTCGCAGCCACGATATCCAGGGGTCCCTGAACCCCTCTTGAACGTTCTCTGAACCTGGGCTGAATGAATCGGCTAGTCTGTTCCAACAAACTTTTAAGGAGATCGATCATGCGCAGGTTGCTTGCTGTTGTACTTCTGGCCTTGAGCGGCGTCAGCCACGCCGCCATCCAGACCCAGGAGATTCCCTACACCAGTGCCGACGGCACGAAGCTGATCGGCTATTACGCCTATGATGACGCGGTCAAAGGCCCGCGCCCCGGCGTGGTGGTGGTGCATGAATGGTGGGGCCTGAACGACTATGCCAAGCGCCGCGCCCGTGACCTCGCCGGCCTGGGCTACAGCGCCCTGGCCATCGACATGTACGGCGACGGCAAGAACACCGAGCATCCGAAAGACGCCCTGGCCTTCATGCAGGCCGCGCTCAAGGACGGCAAGGCGGCCAGCGCGCGCTTCCAGGCCGGCCTCGACCTGTTGAAGAAACAACCGCATACCGACCCGGACAAACTCGCCGCCATCGGCTACTGCTTCGGCGGCAAGGTGGTGCTGGACGCGGCGCGCCAAGGCGTTCCACTGGCCGGCGTGGTGAGTTTCCACGGCGCGCTGGTCACCAACACGCCGGCCACCCCCGGCAGCGTCAAGGCCAGGATCCTGGTGGAACACGGCGCGCTGGACAGCATGGTCACCGAAGACAACGTCACCGCGTTCAAGAGCGAAATGGACAAGGCCGGCGCCGACTACAAGTTTGTCAGCCTGGAAGGCGCCAAGCACGGCTTCAGCAACCCCGACGCCGACCGCCTGAGCCATGGCGAACATGGTGGGCCGGACATCGCCTACAACAAGGAAGCTGACGAGAAGTCCTGGGCGGATATGCAGAAGTTCTTCAAGAAGATTTTCAACTGACAGCGGCTCTTTCAGTTGAAACCCTCGTGGCGAGGGAGCTCGCTCCCGCTCGGTTGCGCAGCGACCGCAAGATTTCAGGGCCGCTTCGCGCTGGAGCGCCAGCGCGGCCCAGCGGGAGCAAGCTCCCTCGCCACAAAAGCCTCCTCGCTCACAGCCCCACCACTACCCAGGCGCAAGCCAACCCGGCAAAATGCCCGGCATGAACCCACTCCCTGCCCTGCCCGCCTGCTGTTCGCCCCTGGATGACCACTGGCTGCTGCCCGACGCCCTGCCCGATACGGTGCTGCTCAGTACTCGCTTCGATCCGCTGTTGCTTGTCGCTGAGGATTTCCCCAACAGCGCCATCGAGCCTCCGGCGAGCATCCGGCGCTCGGTAGCCAAGCGTCAGGCGGAGTTTCTCGCCGGGCGGATCTGTGCCCGGGCGGCATTGCTGCGGCTCGACGGCCATGCCGGCGTGCCGGCCATCGGCGAAGACCGCGCCCCGGTGTGGCCGGCCCATGTCAGCGGCTCGATCACCCACAGCACCGGCCGGGCAGCGGCAATCGTCGCGCAAAAGCGGGATTGGCAAGGGCTGGGCATGGATCTGGAAAACCTCCTCGACCCCGAACGCGCCGAGCGCCTGGCCGCTGAAATCCTCACCCCGGCGGAACTGCTGCGCATGGCCACCGCGCCGCAGGATGACCGCGCATTACTGGTCACCCTGACTTTTTCGATGAAAGAAAGCCTGTTCAAGGCGCTGTACCCGATCGTCGGGCAGCGTTTCTACTTCGAGCACGCCGAAATAGTCGAGTGGTCCCACGACGGACAAGCGCGGCTGCGGTTATTGACCGATCTGTCGACCGAGTGGCGCCATGGCAGTGAGCTGCAGGGGCAGTTTGAGTTGAAGGATGGGCAGTTGTTGAGCCTGGTGGGCGTCAAGGCCTGAGAGTTGTATTGGCCAGGATGCCGCCTTCGCGAGCAGGCTCGCTCCCACAGCTGGAACGCATTTCATAATGTGGGAGCGAGCCTGCTCGCGAAGAGGCCGGCATGGACACCGCCGCTCTCAAGACCGATCCTGATGCCTCGGCCAGCTCAAGCTGAAACACGCCCCGCCCAGGCGCTTGCTCTTGCCGATCAGCGCCCGGCCGTCGTGCCAGTGGATGATCCGCCGCACAATCGACAGCCCCAGCCCATGGCCGCCCGACGCGCGTGCGCGGCTGTCGTCCAGGCGCAGGAAGGGCTTGAACACCCGCTCCCAGGCCGCCTCCGGTACGCCCGGGCCGTCATCCTCGACGTCGACCCGACAGCGCAACTGGCCGACCTGGTAACTGACGGTCACCTGGGATCTGGCGTGGCGCATGGCATTGCCCACCAGATTCTGCAACGCCCGATGTAAAAAGCGTGGCTCGGCCTCGACCCAGGCGCCGTCGCAATCGGCGGCGGACAGGCACAGGCCGCGCTCTACGGTAATCCCGGCGCGCAACGGGCCCAGTTCTTCGATGACCTGGTTGACCAGCGCATCCAGGTCGACCCGTTGAAAATTCAACGCCGGCGACCCTTGCTCCAGCCGCGCATACGTCAGCATCTCGTCCACCAGCCGATCCAGGTCTTCGATGTCGTGATCCATGCCGGCCAAGTACTTGTCCCGGGCCTCGGGCGTGCTGGCGCTGCCGAGCATTTCCAGGCCGAAGCGCAGGCGCGCCACCGGTGTACGCAGTTCATGGGACACCGCGCGCACCAACTCGCGCTGGATCGCCAGCAGTTGCTGCAAGTGCTCGGCCATGCCATTGAACGCTGCGGCCAGGCGCCCGACCGAGTCAGCCCCCCGAGCGGGTACGCGGGTCTCCAGACTGCCCTGGGCGATCTGGGTCGCGGCCGACTCCAGGCCACGCAGGCGCCGCTCCAGCTGGCGCACCAGCAGATAGACGATCAGGCCGATCAGGCTCAATCCGAGCGCGGCAATCAGCACCAGCCACTCGGGCGGGTACGGATTCATCTGGTACAGCGGGCCGATTTCCAGCACCCACGGCGTCCCCACCATGCCGGCGAACACCCGGATCGAGTCGGCGCCCTTGCCCAGGGCCATCACCGTGTCGCCCTCGGCCACCCGCCGGCGCTGGTCGTCGTCCATGTCCGCCTGTTCGACGGTCATCAGGCGCAGGTCGAAACCGAAGCCTTTTTCCTGCTTGAGTTGCGCCAAGCGCTCGGGTTGCTCGGCCACCGGATAGCGCACCAGTTCGTCGGCCAGCAGGTAAATGGTTGCCCGGGCCAGTTGCTCGCTGATCTGGCGAACCTCCCCGACCAGGGTCAACTGCTCGCCATCGCTGACCAGCCGATACACCTTCGCCGCATGCGGCCCGATCTGCTCCACCAGGACCTGCCCGCGCAATACCCGGGTGCGCTGGCCCAGGTCGAGGTCGGTCTGGCTGAATGTCTGCAACGCCAGCGGAATGCCCAGCAGACGTTCCCACACCGCCAGGGCCCGGCGCCGTTCGGTGTCGTTCATCGGCCGCAGGTTGTCGGCCATCAAGGAAAACGTGCCATGGGCCAGGCGCTCGCGGTATTGCTCGCCGCGCGTCTGGTTGAGCAGGTGCAGCGCCAGCACGCCAAGCACCGCCACCAGCACCAGTGCCGCGCACATGCCGCCATAGATGCGCAGGAAGATGGAGTTCACGGGGTCGCGTCTACGCAGGCTTCAGGGACGAACAGGTAGCCTTTGCTGCGGATGGTCTTGATCAATCGAGGATGCTCCGGGTCGTCGCCGATCTTCGGACGGATGCGCGAGATACGCACGTCGATCGAGCGATCCTGGCCGTCGTAGCCGATGCCGCGCAGGGCGGTGAAGATTTCCTCGCGGGACAGGATGCGCCCGGCGTTGGACACCAGCAGCCAGAGCAGGTCGAATTCGGCGCTGGTCAGCTCGATACCGTTGCCCTGCAACCAGGCTTCGCGCAAAGCGTTGTCCACCACCAACGGGCCGAACTCCAGGCGCCGCTGCTTCGGTGCCGCGGACGGCTCCGGCTCGCTGCGTCGCAGCAGGGCCTGGATGCGGGCCAACAGGACGCGCGGGCGCACCGGCTTGCAGACATAGTCGTCGGCGCCCAGGTCCAGGCCCTGGATCTGGTCGGTGTCGTCAGCCCGCGCGGTGAGCATCAGGATCGGCCCGTCGTAGTGCTCGCGCGCCTTGCGGCAGATGCTCAAGCCATCTTCGCCGGGCAGCATCAGGTCGAGAATGACCAGGTCCGGCTGCTCGTCGATGATCCGCTGGGCCGCCACCGCGCCGTTGCCCTCGATGGCGACGCGCAGGCCGTTGCTTTCCAGGTATTCGCGGGTCAGCTCGGCCAGCCGCTGGTCATCCTCGACAATCAATATCTGCCAGGCTTCTTGTTCCACGGAGGGGCCTCGTCTTGTTGTAGCTATAAAAAGAAAGGATGAACGCTCATCCTGTGGCGAGGGAGCTTGCGCCCGCTCGGTTGCGCAGCGACCGTAAAATTCCGGGGCCGCTACGCAGCCCAGCGGGAGCAAGCTCCTTCGCCACAACAGTGCCCACTTGAAAATGTGCGTCCTCCCATCTTTTTGTCATATCAAAGGAGGATCATCGCGCTCATGCACCGGCCGATTGTATAAACGGCGGCTGTATGGAAAACAAGCGGACAAATGCGTTCGGTCGAGGCGGATGTGTGTGGTAACGTGCGCGCCCGCAAAAACACCAAGCTGTTTTCGGCCGCTCGAAATCGTTGAAAAAAGGCTCGCTCCAGCAAGGTCGCGGCCTACAGAGCAGTTCCACGTTTCGCACACAAATTACGCACAGGCTTATCCACAGGTAGCACGTTGATTCATCCCCCAAAACGCATTATCTTGTAGCCCGCCGCGCAAAAAACCCTACATGTAGGGTTTCAGGCCAAAAACCAAACACAAGTCGGATAGAGAATTCAAGCGCTTTTCTTGCCTCTGTCTTGCTGCAACAGCGCATTTTTCCAAACCCAGACCGCCCCTGCGGATGGCAGCTGTTTCCAAGGTCGAAAACGACCGGAACGGTACGGGTGTTGCAGTTCTTTGCTGCCCACCTTGGCAAACCCGGTTTCGAGCCCAGGCTCGCGACCCGAGAACTTCGGATGGAAGCGGCGCCACTGGCCCGCTTCCTACTGTCCCGAAGTTGTTATACCCGGCGCCAGCCGGTTGTAGTGCTTCAGGACGGAACGGTGGGCACCGTGATGGTGCCCAAATAAACATAGAGAACGTGGAGACACCCATGCACACCGACACAACTCGCGAGAACCCGCAGGGCACCGCGCCGCTGGCCGCCGATTCGAGCCCGGATCTGTCCGCCACCGCGCCTGGCCAGCTGCGCGTGATCAAGCGTAACGGGACTGTCGTTCCTTACACCGATGACAAGATCACCGTCGCTATCACCAAAGCGTTCCTCGCAGTTGAGGGCGGCACCGCTGCCGCCTCGTCGCGAATCCACGACACCGTGGCCCGCCTGACCGAACAGGTCACCGCGACCTTCAAGCGTCGCATGCCGTCGGGCGGCACCATCCACATCGAAGAGATCCAGGACCAGGTCGAACTGGCCCTGATGCGTGCCGGCGAGCAGAAAGTCGCCCGCGACTACGTGATCTACCGTGACTCCCGTGCCAAGGAGCGCGCCATCCGCACGCCGGCCGACGCACCGGTCCAGGCCCACCCTTCGATCCGCATCGCCCGCGCCGATGGCAGCCTGGCGCCACTGGACATGGGCCGCCTGAACACCATCGTCACCGAAGCCTGCGAAGGCCTGGAAGAAGTCGACGGCGACCTGATCCAGCGCGAAACCCTGAAGAACCTCTATGACGGCGTCGCCCTCAAGGACGTCAACACCGCGCTGGTGATGACCGCGCGGACCCTGGTGGAACGCGAGCCGAACTACTCGTTCGTGACCGCCCGCCTGCTGATGGACACCCTGCGCGCCGAAGGCCTGAGCTTCCTGGAAGTCGCCGAGAGCGCGACCCACCACGAGATGGCCGACCTGTACGCCAAGGCCCTGCCGGCCTATGTCGCCAAGGGTATCGAATACGAGTTGCTGAACCCGGTCCTGGCCGAATTCGACCTGGAAAAACTCGGCAAGGCGATCAACCACGAGCGCGACCAGCAGTTCACCTACCTGGGCCTGCAAACCCTGTACGACCGTTACTTCATCCACAAGGATGGCGTGCGTTTCGAACTGCCACAGGTGTTCTTCATGCGCGTGGCCATGGGCCTGGCGATCGAAGAGAAGCAGCGTGAAGACCGTGCCATCGAGTTCTACAACCTGTTGTCGTCCTTCGACTACATGGCGTCGACCCCGACCCTGTTCAACGCCGGCACCCTGCGTCCACAACTGTCGAGCTGCTACCTGACCACCGTGCCGGACGACCTGTCGGGCATCTACGGCGCCATCCACGACAACGCCATGTTGTCGAAATTCGCCGGTGGCCTGGGCAACGACTGGACCCCAGTTCGCGCATTGGGCTCGTACATCAAGGGCACCAACGGCAAATCCCAGGGCGTCGTGCCGTTCCTCAAAGTAGTCAACGACACCGCCGTTGCGGTCAACCAGGGCGGCAAGCGCAAGGGCGCGGTCTGCGCCTACCTGGAAACCTGGCACATGGACATCGAAGAGTTCATCGAGCTGCGCAAGAACACCGGTGATGACCGTCGTCGTACCCACGACATGAACACCGCCAACTGGATCCCGGACCTGTTCATGAAGCGCGTCTTCGATGACGGCAAGTGGACCCTGTTCTCGCCATCCGAAGTGCCGGACCTGCACGACCTGACCGGCAAGGCCTTCGAAGAGCGCTACGAGTACTACGAAGCCCTGACCGAGTACAACAAGATCAAGCTGTTCAAAGTCGTCCAGGCCAAAGACCTGTGGCGCAAGATGCTCTCGATGCTGTTCGAGACCGGCCACCCATGGCTGACCTTCAAGGATCCGTGCAACCTGCGCAGCCCGCAGCAGCACGTGGGCGTGGTCCACAGCTCGAACCTGTGCACCGAGATCACCCTGAACACCAACAAGGATGAGATCGCGGTCTGCAACCTGGGCTCGATCAACCTGCCGAACCACATCGTCGACGGCAAGCTGGACACCGCCAAGCTGCAACGCACCGTGAACACCGCCGTGCGCATGCTCGACAACGTGATCGACATCAACTACTACTCGGTGCCGCAAGCGAAGAACTCCAACTTCAAGCACCGTCCGGTCGGCCTCGGCATCATGGGCTTCCAGGACGCGCTGTACCTGCAGCACATCCCGTACGGTTCGGACGCTGCGGTCGAGTTCGCCGACAAGTCCATGGAAGCGGTCAGCTACTACGCGATCCAGGCTTCCTGCGACCTGGCCGACGAGCGCGGTTCGTACGAGACGTTCCAGGGTTCGCTGTGGTCCCAGGGCATCCTGCCGCTCGACTCGCAACAGATCCTGATCGCCCAGCGCGGCCAGAAATACATTGATGTTGACCTGAACGAATCCCTGGACTGGGCTCCGGTTCGCGCCCGTGTGCAGAAAGGCATTCGTAACTCCAACATCATGGCCATCGCACCGACCGCGACCATCGCCAACATCACCGGCGTGTCGCAGTCGATCGAACCGACCTATCAGAACCTGTATGTGAAGTCGAACCTGTCGGGCGAATTCACCGTGATCAACCCGTACCTGGTTCGCGACCTCAAGGCTCGCGGCCTGTGGGACTCGGTCATGATCAACGACCTGAAGTACTACGACGGTTCGGTACAGCAGATCGAGCGCATCCCGCAGGAACTCAAAGAGCTCTATGCCACCGCGTTCGAAGTGGACACCAAGTGGATCGTCGACGCCGCCAGCCGTCGTCAGAAGTGGATCGACCAGGCTCAGTCGCTGAACCTGTACATCGCCGGCGCTTCGGGCAAGAAGCTCGACGTGACCTACCGCATGGCCTGGTACCGTGGCCTGAAAACCACCTACTACCTCCGTGCCCTGGCCGCCACCAGCACCGAGAAGTCGACCATCAACACCGGCAAGCTGAACGCGGTCTCCGCTGGCGGCAACCACGGTGACGATTCGGTCCTGGCTGCGCCAGCCGGCCCTGCGCCAGTGCCAAAAGCCTGCGCCATCGACGAGCCGGATTGCGAAGCTTGCCAATAAGCTGAGCGGGTGGGCGCTGAAAGGCGCCTGCTGAGGAAAGCCCCCGATAGACCGCTGGTTTATCGGGGGTTTTCTTTTGTCTGGAATAAAGTGTTGACTGACCCAGCGCTTTCGCGAGCAGGCTCGCTCCCACATTGGAATGTGTCCTCTCTGTGGGAGCGAGCCTGCTCGCGAAGAGGCCGGCACAAACAATACAAAACCATCACCCATGAAAAAGCCCCTCTTGCGAGGGGCTCCTTGTGCAGCTTTCAAGCAACCATCGATATCAAGTCATCTGAATAATGGTCTGCATGATGGTGCTCTGGGTGGAGATGGTCTTGGCGTTCGCCTGGTAGTTGCTCTGGGCCTTGATCAGCTCGACCAGTTCGTTGGTCAGGTTGACGTTGGACTCTTCCAGGGAGTTGGAGACGATCGAACCCAGGGTGCCGGTTTCCGGAGCATCGTAGCCCGGGATGCCCGACGCAAAGGTTTCTTTCCAGCTAGTGCCGCCTACAGGCTGCAGGCCTTGCTCGTTGGTGAAGCTGGCCAGGGAGAGCTGGCCGATCGGCTTGGTCTGGTTGTTGCTGAAGTTCGCCAGCAGCACACCGCTGCCGTCGATGGTCAGGTTGGTGATCTGGCCGGTGGCGTAGCCGTTCTGAGTAGGAATCGACCGTGCAGTGTCAGCGTTGAACTGGGTGGTCTTGCCCAGGGAAAGTGTGATGGTATCAGCGCCATCGGCACCGTTGGCGCTCCACACGCCATCCTTCACGGTACCTGGAATCCAGCCCGTAAGCAGCAGATCGCTGCTCTCGCGCGGCGTGCCCGACGGCATTGGCGTACTGACCTTAAGCAACTCGCCGCTCTCGCCAAAAGTCATGGTCGAAGGGACCGCAAGGGTGGTTGCGTCGGTCGGCGAACTGCCGTCCAGGTTACGACCATCGATCAGGGTGTAGACGTCCCAGGTGTTGGCGCCCGTCTTGACCATGTACTGGTCCATGGAGTGCTGGTTACCCTGGGCATCGTAGACCGGGGTGGTGAACTGCTTGGTGAAGGTGGCGGTATTGGCCGGATCGAACTTGTAGGTCGCCGTCTTCGGAATCGCGTCTGCCGTCGAGTTCAGGTTGATGGTCGACGAAATCAGGTCGGTGGGCTTGGGCGGCAGGTTGGACGTGTCGATGCGCAGGTCGGTCAGGATGCCGTTCTGGATCTTGCCGTTGGCATCCACGCCATAACCCTGCAGGCGCGCGGTGCCTTCGCTGTTGGTGATGAAGCCTTCCTTGTCGGTCTTGAAGGTACCGGCACGGGTGTAGCTCAGCGAACCGTTGTTGCTCAGGACAAAAAAGCCCTGGCCCTGGATACCCATGTCCAACACGTTGCCGGTGTTGTTCACGTCACCCTGGCCGAACTGCTGGGAAACGTTGGCCAGGCGCACGCCGTTGCCGACGGTCTTGGAGCCCGAGCCCAGCTTGGTGGCCGAGTAGACGTCGGCGAATTCCGCGCGGGACGACTTGAAACCGGTGGTCGCCACGTTGGCGATGTTGTTACCCGTCACGTCCAGCTGTTTGTTGGCTGCATAGAGACCGCTAAGGCCGATATTGAAAGACATATTGCACTCCTTTTTGCCGGGTTAGTCGGCTCTTACATACCAATAGTTTGTACGCGTGACAGCGGGATGCTGCCCAGGCCGGCGAGGTTGAGCATCAGCTCGCCGCCGGTCTGGCTGATCGTGACGCTGCTGACCGTGGCCGGCAGGTTGGTGACCAGCGAAGTCGCCTTGCCATCGATGGTGGTCGAGGCGGCGAAGGTATAGGTGCCCGACTCGAGCGGGGTGCCGTCTTCGCCCTTGCCGTCCCAGATGAAATCGGCCTTGCCGGCGTTCTGGCTGCCCAGCTCGATGGTGCGCACCGTCTTGCCGTCCTTGTCGTTGATCTTGATCGAGAGGGACGATACCGATGTCGGTACCACCACCGTGCCGTTGAGGCTCTTGGAGGTGTCGACCACCGCCTTGTCGCCCGGGGCAATGACCGAACGGCCCACCAGCGAAGAAGCCTGCAGGGCCTGGGACGAGTTGTAGTTGCTGGCAATACCCCTGACGGTGTCGTTGAGGGTGGTGATGCCTTCCAGGCTGCTGAACTGCGCCAACTGGGCAACGAACTCGCCGTTGTCCTGTGGCTCCAGCGGGTTCTGGTTATTCAGCTGAGTGACGAGCAACTGCAGGAACGCATCCTTGCCCAGCTCTTTCTTGCCAGTCGCCGCAGCCGACGCCGCGCCCAGGCCATCGGTCGTGGTGTTGGTCTTGACCGAGGAGTTGGCCAGTACTTCGTTGAGGCTCAAACCGGTGGTATTGGTGACGCTCATGTGACTCGCCCCTTATCACTGACCGAGGGTCAGGACCTTCTGCATCATGGCTTTGGCGGTGTTCATCATTTCGGCGTTGGTCTGGAACGAACGACTGGCGGAAATCATGTCGGCCATTTCTTCAACGACGTTGACGTTCGGGTAGTAGACGTAACCCTTGGCGTCGGCGGCCGGATGATTCGGCTCGTAACGGGCGTCGAGGTTGCTCTGGTCCTCAACCACGCCGAGTACCTGTACCCCCTGCCCGGCCGCGTCCTGGTCCTGGAACAGCGAGTCGCTGCCGCCGGACTGGCCGCCCTGGAACATGGTGGCGAATACCGGGTGGCGGGCGCGGTAGGTCTGGTCGATGCTCGACGAGACGGTCTCGGCGTTGGCGATGTTACTGGCGACGGTGTTCAGGCGAGTGGTCTGGGCACTCATGGCACTGCCGGCGATGTTGAATACGCTCGCGATCGACATGAATTACTCTCCACGCAGGGCTGATACCAGCCCTTTGAATTTACTGTTGAGCAGGGTGAAGCTGGCCTGGAAGTTCACGGAGTTTTCCGCGTAGTTGGACTGTTCCAGTTGAGCATCCACGGTGTTCTGGTCGATCGACGGCTGCATCGGCGTGCGATACATCAGCGATTCGTCGCCACTGCCAACGCCTTCGGCTTCGATATGACGGTTGTTGGTCATGTTCAAGGCGAAGTGGCCGTTCTTGGTTTTTTCGTTCTGCTCGGCGAGCACCTTGGAAAAGTCCAGGTCACGGGCCTTGTAGTTCGGGGTGTCGGCGTTGGCAATGTTATTGGCCAGGACTTCGGCACGCTGGGCGCGGAAGCCCAGGGCCTTTTCGTGGATACCGAGCGCTTTATCGAAGCTGATGCTCATGGCGGAAACCTTTGGGTGACCAGAATGTTCGTACGATGGCTTTAGCAATCACCGTGCCACTTTCCAAAAGCCCGTAAACCGGGGCTTTGCGGGGATCGGCAAAGCGGCAATGCCAGAAAAGCGGCAATCGGTTTCCGCTGGCTGCCGCTTTTCTGCCGCTTTCATCCAGACAATGGGGGACAAATGTGGGAGCGAGCTTGCTCGCGATAGCGATCTGTCAGATACATGGATTTTGGATGTGCCGCCGCTATCGCGAGCAAGCTCGCTCCCACAGGGATGTGTTGGATTGGAGGAACTGGAGGGCAAAAAAAAAACGGGAGCCCCGTGGGGCTCCCGTTTTTTTATAACCCAGGCCAATCACTTCGCCTGATAGATGATCCCCGGACTGCACTGGACCATCTGGTAATGATCCGGCAAGCCGTTCAACGCCTCGGACGCGCCAAGGAACAGGTAGCCGCCCGGCTTCAGGGTGCTGTGGATACGCAGCAGGATATCTTTCTTCACCTCGGCGGAGAAGTAGATCAGCACGTTGCGGCAGAACACGATGTCGAACTTGCCCAGGCTGGCATAGCTGTCCAGCAGGTTGAACGAGCGGAACTCCACGCGGCTCTTGATTGGCGCCTTGACCACCCATTTGCCCGGTCCTTTCGGATCGAAATAGCGTTGCAGGCGATCAGGCGACAGGCCACGGCCGATGGCCAGGCTGTCGTACTCACCGGTCTTGCAGTTGTTGAGCATGGTCCCGGACAGGTCGGTGGCGACAATTTGCACGCCCATCTTCAGCTGGCCGAGGTTGGAGCGTTCGAACTCATCGATGGACATCGACAGCGAATACGGTTCCTGTCCCGACGAGCAGGCCGCCGACCAGATGCGCAGGCGTTGCCCCGGACTGGCCTTGATGGCCGCCGGCAAGACCCGGTTCTTCAATACTTCGAAGGGATAGGTATCGCGAAACCACAGGGTTTCGTTGGTGGTCATCGCGTCCACCACCATCTCGCGCAACCCGCTGCGTGGCTGGGTCTGGATGCGCTGCACCAGTTCGCCCAGCGACTTGAGGCCCTGTTGTTCCATCAATTTGTTGAGACGGCTCGACACCAGGTACTGCTTGTTTTCACCAAGCAGGATGCCACAGGCTTTTTCCAGGAAGACCCGGAACTGTTCGAAATCCAAATTACCCGTAGACAAGATACCGCCTCTTTTCACTGTGTTGACTTGCCGGGCGCACAACGCGCCCGACCTTTATTCTGCTGCCTTGATTCGCTCGACCACCCGCGACGCCAGGTCGTCGGGCCGGAACTTGGCCAGAAAATCATCGGCGCCGACTTTCTTGACCATCGCCTGGTTGAAAACCCCGGACAACGACGTATGCAAGATGATGTGCAGCTTCTGCATGCGCGGGTCGCTGCGAATTTCCGACGTCAGGGTGTAGCCATCCATTTCCGGCATCTCGATGTCGGAAATCATCATCAGGAACTCTTCTTCCGGCTTCTTGCCCTCATCGACCATCTGACGCAGGTAATCCAGCGCTTGCCGTCCGTCGTTGAGGGCGACCACTTCGACGCCGACCGTTTGTAGACAACGCGTGACCTGCTTGCGTGCCACCGAAGAATCGTCGACGGTCAGGACCCGCAGCGAAATCGCCTTGTGCTGGGTCTCGGCATCCACCACGCCGACGGAAATCGTCTCCGGGGTCGGCGCCACTTCGGCGAGGATCTTCTCCACGTCGATGATTTCAACCAACTGGTTATCGACCCGGGTCACCGCCGTCAGGTAGTGATCGCGGCCGGTGCCCTTGGGCGGCGGATGGATCTCTTCCCAGTTCATGTTGACGATGCGCTCAACCGACCGCACCAGGAACCCTTGGGTCTTGGTGTTGTACTCGGTGATGATCACAAACGGATTGCTCTGGTCCAGCAGCCGACCGGAACCGGTCGCCATTGCCAGGTCGAGAATCGGGATGGTCGCACCCCGGATATTCGCCACACCGCACACGACGGGACTGGATTTCGGCATCAGGGTCAGCTTAGGGCATTGCAGCACTTCGCGGACCTTGAACACGTTGATCCCATACAGTTGTTGGCCATCGAGACGGAACAACAACAGCTCCAGGCGATTCTGACCGACCAGCTGTGTGCGCTGGTTTACCGAATCCATCACTCCCGCCATGCCCTGACTCCTACCTAACGCTAATGTGTCCGACGCGCATTCATCACTAAACGGCACGGGGCTTGCTATTGAACCGGCATGAACGCACAAACGACATTTTCTCGACGCCTGACCACTCACTGCCGCCACTGGCTCGGTGCACTGTTGGCTGTCTGCCTGTTCGCAGTTGGCGGACGTGCCGTCGCTGATGTGCCGGTTACCTTGCCTGATCTCCTTATCGGCGTCACGCAGGGCTTTCTTGAATTCACCGTAGAAGACTACCTGGCAACCAGTCAAACCGAAGGTCGCTACGAGATCGAAGTCAACCAGCTCGATCCGCGCCTGCGCATGCCGATGTGTGACAAGGAATTGACTGCCTCGCTGGAAAGTCCGGCCAGGCCCCTGGGTCGGGTCACGGTGAAGGTACGTTGCGACAGCGCCGCGCCCTGGACGGTTTTTGTGCCTGCTCAAGTACGGCTGTTCCGCGAGATCGTCACGACCACCCGTCCGCTCAAGCGCGCCGGGATTGTCGAGCCGCAGGACGTGGTGCTGCGTGAACGCGACATCAGCCAGATCAGCCAGGGCTTCCTGACGTCCGTCGACCAGGCGATCGGGCAGAAACTTGTCCGACCAATGGTCGCCGATCAGGTCGTCACCCTCGTGCACCTGGAACAGGCCGAAGTGATCCGCAAGGGCGACCAGGTCGTCATTACCGCCCGCAGCGGCACCCTGGCCGTGCGGATGCCTGGCGAGGCGCTGGCCAATGGCGGCGTACGCGAGCAGATTCGGGTAAAGAACCTCAATTCGAAACGGGTGATCAAGGCGCAGGTGATAGCGCCCGGCCACGTGGAAGTGGCCATGTAACGGGGTAGACAGGCTGGCGCTTGACCTCGGTGTTCCCTAGACTGTGCCTTACGCAAAGGCAAGCGCAGACGTGCGCACGTTCATTTGATAAATGAGCCTAAAGTTATTTTGGGGATGGCCGAAAACATGGCAAGCGTCCAAATACCCAGAGGTTTTTTACCATGGTCATCGATTTCAATCGTTTAAACAGCTCCTCGCCGCTGACAGGCACAACGCGCACCGGCGCCAGCAAGGAAACCGTCGAAACCGACAAGTCCAAGCCAGCCGACAAGGCCGCTACTGTCAACAACGGGGAGTCGGTACACCTCAGCAATGAGGCTCAGCAGTTGCAGAAGGTCACTGACAAGCTGCGCGATCAACCTGTCGTCGACGACGCCCGTGTGGCGCAGTTGAAAGCAGCAATCGCCGATGGCAGCTATAAAGTCGACAGCAACCGTGTAGCCAGCAAACTGCTCAACTTCGAAGCCCAGCGCTAGGCTGATGCCAGCGCCAGGCTTTTGGACGCTTAAGACCCAAGGCCAGCCATGCACGATACTAATTTGTTGCAATTGATCATCGACGACTTTGCCCCGGCGCAACAATTGCTGGAGCTGTTGCAGACCGAAGCCCTGGCATTGCACGGGCGGGATATGCCTCTGCTGGAAAATCTTCTGGCGCAGAAACAGGCATTGATCATTTTGCTCGATCAGCATGGCCGCAAGCGCAGCGAGATTCTCGCCAGCCTCAACCTGCCCGCTGACAACAACGGCCTCGCGCAACTGGCCAGCCAGTCGTCGGTTGGCGATCAGCTGTTGGCGCAAAGCGCGGTGCTCAATGACCTGCTCAGCCAGTGTCAGGCCGCCAACGCCCGCAACGGTCAATCCATCCAGATGCAGCAAGTCGCTACCGCCAACCAGTTGCGCATCCTCAATGGCGGCGAAATCCCTACGCTCTACGACGCTCGCGGTTCGACCGCAAAAATGGTCAAGCACCGTCCGCTCAGCCAGGCGTGAAACGAACGATGCCTGCGCACTATCAACGCGCGATACATGCTGGCAAAATGCTGGCTCTTTGTAGTCGTATTTTGCCTGGAGATTGACCCACCGTGTTCAATGCCACAAACGCGGATGATGCTCCGCAGCCGCCCATGGTCCTCACCACCCCCCTGGAAATCTCCGGCAACCTGCGGATGCTGCAAGAGAGCCACGATCCCCTGATCATTACCTTTCATGAGCGCACCCAGCGTTTCCAGAGCTACCTGGTGGATGTCGATCGCGACACCAACACCATCGCCCTGGACGAAATGATCCCGCGGGACGGCGAGCGTTTCCTGCTGGCAGGCGAGCCGTTTCGGGTCGAGGGTTTTCATGACGGCGTGCGCATTGCGTGGGAAGGCAACGGGCCGCTGACCATCCAGGACTCGAAGGACGGCCGCTGCTACCGCGGCGCCCTGCCTGAAGAAGTGGTTTACCACCAGCGCCGCAACGCCTTCCGGGCCGCACTGAAACTGGCGCAACTGGTGAATGTGGAACTGGGTGGCGACAAGCTCAAGTCACCGGTGAACGGCAAGCTGCTGGATATCTCCGCAACCGGCTGCAAGCTGCGCTTCGATGGCGACATCACCGCACGCCTGCAGCTGGGCCAGGTCTACGAACGTTTTGTCGCCGCCCTGCCCTTCGGCAACATGACCGCGCCGGTCGAACTGCGCTACCTGCATTTTGAAGAGCGGATCAATACCACCTTCGCCGGTGTGCGCTTTCACAACATCAGCGGCCTGGTGCAGCGCCAGGTCGAACGCTTCGTGTATCAACTGCAGCGTGAAGCCCGGCGGTTCGATAAAGACGATTTCTGATGTTTCGTGGGCCATAAAAAACGGGCAATCCCTTGCAAGGATTGCCCGTTTTTCATGGCCGCTTCATGGCCTGGCCCGGGTGAAATCCGAAGGTGGCGGTTCGTCGTCCGCGCCTTCTGTGACCGGCTCCAGTTCCGGCTCAGGCTCAGGCTCCACGTCGGGGTTGGGCGAAGTCTGCATCTGATCCTGGACGACCTGCTCGTCTACCCGAGGGTCGAGGCACGCCACCAACGGTGAACTGGTCATGTTGTCCGGCATGGCCACGTGGTGCAGCGGCGCATCATCGACCTGATGCAGGTTGGTGACCGCTTTCGGCCGGATCCGCCACACCAGCACCAAGGCGAACAAGGCGAAAAACCCGTACAACATCTGGCTGCCGAACAGCTTCATCAGCACCCCGGCCGCCAACGGACCGATACTCGCGCCCACGCCGTAAGTCACCAGCAACATGGCCGTGAGCGACACTCGGCGATCGCCTTCGACATGGTCGTTGGAAAACGCCACCGCCAATGGATACAGGCAAAACTGCACCAGCGAACAGCAGAATCCGGCGATGAACAGGACTTCCACCGGCACCTTCGGCAGGATGGCCAGCGGCAACGCGCACACCACCAGGATCAGCGCGAAGCAGCGAATCAGCAGCGCACGATCGTAACGATCCGACAGCCAACCCAGCGGCCACTGCACCAGCAGGCCGGCAAAAATGCAGCTACCCATGAACAGACCGACCTGCTCGGTCGTCAGCCCCTGCTGGGAGGCGTACAGCGGCGCCAAGCCGTAGAAGGAACCGACGATCAGCCCCGAGCCAAGCACCGTGGTCAACGATTGCGGCACGCGCTTGATAAAGAAGCGCGGCTCCATCGGTGCCGGATGCAGCGGCGCCGGGTGAATCCGCCGGGTCAGCGCCACGGGCACCAGGCACAGGGCAAAACACAACGCCACCAGCATCAGCAGCTCCAGGCCCAGGGCCGGGTGCATGACGAGAATCAGCTGGCCCAGCACCAGCCCCAGGTACGAGGCGATCATGTAGCCGCTGAACACCACCCCGCGCTGCTTGGCCTCGGCCTGCTCGTTGAGCCAGCTCTCGATGACCATGTATTGGCACATCATGCCCAGGCCGACAATCATCCGCAGCACGATCCACGCCGGCAGCCAGTTCACCAGGCCGTGGCCCAATACCGCCGCGCCGACGATCCCGGCGCAGGCCGAATAGGCCCGAATATGCCCGACGCGGGCGATCAGCCGATGGCCGATCTTGCCGCCCAGCACCAGGCCGAAATAGTTGGCGGCCATCAGCGCACCGACCCACAGGCTGTCGACGTTGTCGGCAGCCAGGCGCAAGGCCAGGTACGTACTCAGGAGGCCCGAGCCGATGAGCATCATCAGCGAGGCGAAATAAAGCGCTCGAAAAGGTTTCCAGATTTGGCGCATCGGCGTTCCGAGCGGCTCCTTGAGGTGAGTGAGGGCAATCTTCTGAAGATAGCCCGAATGCGACGGTTGGTTATGCCTGGGCCGCCAGGACGCGCCGCTCCCAAGGCGTGATCTCGTCAAGGAAACTGGTCAGTTCCAGGCTCTTCGAAGCGATGTAACCTTCGATGAACTCGCTGCCGAACAGTTCCTTTGCCAAGTGGCTACGCTTGAGACGCTCAAGGGCCGCATGCAAGGTACATGGCAGCGAGAGATTCTCCGGCACTTCGAATTCGCCTTGGATCGCAGCGCTTGGCTCCAGCCGGTTTTCGATGCCATACAGCCCGGCCGCCAAGCTCGCCGCGATCGCCAGGTACGGGTTGGCGTCAGCCCCCGGCAAGCGGTTCTCGACCCGTCGGGCCGCCGGCGAACTGGCCGGAATGCGCAACCCGGCCGAACGATTGTCATGGGACCAACAGGCATTGTTTGGCGAGGCAAACGGGTGGCACAAGCGATGGTAGGAATTCACGTTCGGCGCGAACAGTGCGGTGAAATCCGCCATGCCGGCCTGCTGCCCTCCAATGAAGTGGCGGAAAACAGCCGTTGGCTCGCCCGCCTCGTCGCTGAACACATTCCGCCCACTGTCCAGCTCGACGACGCTCTGGTGAATGTGCATAGAACTGCCTGGCGTCTGCGCCAGGGGCTTGGCCATGCAGACCACCGTCAGGCCGTGCTTGAGCGCCACTTCCTTGAGCAGATGCTTGAACAGGAATGTCTGGTCGGCCAGCAGCAGAGGGTCGCCATGCAGCAGATTGATTTCGAACTGGCTCACGCCCATTTCATGCATGAACGTATCGCGCGGCAAGCCCAACGCCGCCATGCATTCGTAGACTTCGGTGAAGAACGGGCGCAAGCCATTGTTGGAGCTGACGCTGAACGCCGACTGGCCGTCTTCGCGGCGTCCATCCAGGCCCACCGGCGGTCGGAACGGCTGGGTCGGATCCGGATTGGCCGCGAAGACGAAAAACTCCAGTTCCGTCGCGACGACCGGCGCCAGCCCAAGCGCCGCATAGCGCGCGATCACCGCCTTGAGCTGACCACGGGTCGACAGCGGCGAGCTCTCCCCGCTGAGCTCGTCGGCGTCGCAAATCGCCAGGGCACGCGGATGACTCCATGGCAGGCGATGGATCTGTTTCGGATCAGCCACCAGCGCCAGGTCGCCATCATCGCTGCCATAAAAACGCGACGGCGGGTAACCGCCCATGATGCATTGCAGCAGCACGCCTCGCGCCATCTGCAACCGCCGGCCTTCAAGGAAGCCCTCGGCGGTCATCACCTTGCCTCGCGGCACGCCATTCAAATCCGGCGTGACACATTCAATCTCATCAATGCCCGTCAGTCGCTGTGCGAGTGAACGCTGGCCATCGGTCGTCATGACGCAATCCTTGTTATGTGCGAGCCGCGAACGGCAACCCGTACAAAATAGGCTCCGGCTGTTCGGAATATCAAGCAGCTACAAAAATAAACAGTTGCAACTGAAACAACTGTGGGAGCGAGCCTGCTCGCGAAGGCGGTGGATCAGCCAACTCAGTATCGAATGGGCGGACGCCTTCGCGAGCAGGCTCGCTCCCACAGGGGGAATTGTGTTGCGAGAGGTTTTGTTCAGGGCAGGTAAAGCCTGAACACCCCACCACCCAGCACGCCGCCATTGGCAATCTCGGTACGCCCGCTCAAGCCACCCCGCTGATGCAGACCGGCGATCCTCGCGGCGAAATACAGGCCCAGGCCGGTGCTGCCAGTGCTGTGGTTGATGCCCTGCACATACTCGGCCTGACGCTCGATCATCGCAGCAGGATAACCTTCGCCGTCGTCATTGATGGTCAATACCAGTTGCCCGGCCTCGTCGCTCACACTGATCAAGAGCGTCTGGCGAGCATGGCGAATCGCGTTGTTGATCATGTTGTCGAGCACCGAGGCAATCAGCTCACGATCAAAAAAGCCCAGCGGGCTCAACGGGTCGACTTCGTAGGTGGCCATGATCCCGCGGCTGCGGAACACGTCCTGATGGCCGGCCAGTTGCGCTTCGATGAAGTCATCCAGCTCATGATAGGCCGGATGCAACGGCAACTGGTTGACCCCCAGCTTGTACAGCCCCAGCAGTTGCACAAGCAGGCCGTTGAGGTGGGCGAACTCGAAGTCCATCACGCCCTGCTCCGGGGTCTGCCGCTCGGGCTCCGGCAAACGCTCGAGCCATTGCGCATGAGCCTGCATGAGCAAGGTCAGGGAGTTCTTCATGTCGTGCACGGTAGATGCAATCACCGTGGAAAAATCGAGAGCCTGTTCGCTGTCATTCATCGCCAAATGCCTTGCTTCGCAGTTTCTGATAGCGCGAAAAACGCGCATCGGTATCGGGCATCATGCCCACCAGTTTCAGGCAGGCGCGACATTCCTGGAGCAGCTCCGATTCGACGCTGGTATCGGTGCCGTGGAGCAGGGATTGCGCCATGTTCAGGGCAATACTGATGTTCTTTGGTTGCAGCTTCAGGGCGCGCCGGAACAGCTCTCGCGCCTCGGGCAAGGCGCCGGTCTTGTAGACGCGCACACCTTCGCGGTTCAGCTCGGCGGCGGCATTGCCCTGATTGAGAATGTTGGGGTCATCGGTGAGCTTGGCGATGCCTTGCATCACTGCCGGATCATCGCCGTAGATTTCCGCGCAGTTCTTCAGCATCGACTCGCCGGCGCTGGTCTGCCCAAGCATCTGCAACTGCTTGGCCACCAGCAAGGCGGCTTCGGCGCTCATGAATTGCTCCATGCCGTCGAGGCGCTGCAACGCCTGTTCGGTGAGCTTCTCGGCGGTTTCGGCATCGTTGAGCAACAGGCTCGTGGCCTTCATCAACCGCGCCCGGACTTGCAGCCCCGGATCGCTGGGGTTTTCCTTGGCCACGGCGCTGAGCGTCGTGTTGATTTCCAGGCGAGTGCGGGTATCCAGGCCTTTCTCGCTGCCCTTGCTGATCAGCGCATGGGCCAGGCCGAGGTTGGTTTCCGGGTCCTTGAAGCGCGACTGCGCACCCTGCCCCACCGCCTGGCGGTAGGCTCTCGACGCGGTGTCGTAATCTTCGTTGGTCATTGCCAGCTTGCCCAGCAGCGCTTGCCGGCGCACCGCCAGGGGCGACAGGCGCACCGCCTCTTCCAGCACATTCTGCGCCTGCTTCGTATCACCTTCGGCCACCAGCACATCGGCCATGCCGTCGTACAGGGCGGGCATCATCGGAAAAGCCTTCAAGGCTTTTTCATAGACAGCCTTGGCCTCGCCCACCTGCCCGCGCTTGAACAGCAACTTCCCCAGCCCCGCGTACGCCCAAGGCAACGGACGATCCGCAATGATGGAGTTGTACAACCGCTCAAGGGCCTCGTTCTGATTCAGGTCGCGTAACGCATCGGCGCGATAACGCAGGCACAACGGCCCATAACGAGGGTCCTGCTTGCAAAGGGCGATACAGGCATTGAGCACCTCCATCGGCTTGCCGCGGTCAAGGGCTTGCAGGATCGGCTTGAGCAAGGTCTTGCGCTGCTCGAGCCGTTCCAGCCGCTGGGCCAGGCCGGAGCGATTGAACGGCTTGGTCAGGTACGCATCCGGCTCATGTTCCAGGGCACTGAGCACCATCGCCTGGCTGGTCTCGGCAGTCACCATGAGGAACACGCTTTCATGGCTGATCAGCTTCTCGACCATCAGGTCTTCCAGCACCTGCTGGCCATTCTTGCGCCCGTCGCCCAGGTGATAATCCTGCAGGATAAAGTCGTAGCGCTTCTGCGAGCACATGCGCAGGGCCACTTCACCGGTATCGGCGGTATCCACGTCCTTGACGCCCAGCTCCCGCAACATGGACCGGACGGAACTGCGGAAATCCGAGAAATCATCGACGATCAGAAAACTTTTTTGGTGGTACGCCAGCATCGAGGATGTCCAGGCAAATAAGAAAAAATGAACTCAATGGCGAAACAAACGAAACACCGCTTCACAACGCCGGGACGTCAGGAAAGGAGACTCATCGGGTTATCGGCAGCAGATGGCGTTCCGTTAAGGGAGAGTAGATCGGCGCTGGGGGGCTGGTGCGAAAAAATGGTGTCCCAGGGCAGGTTCGAACTGCCAACCTTCCCCTTAGGAGGGGGATGCTCTATCCAATTGAGCTACTGAGACACGGGTCGACCGCGAGAAACGCGGTGCGTTGGACGGCGTGCATGTTAACGGCCGCTCTCGCGTTTGTCATGTCGTCGTTGCCTGATAAGTGTAGGCAAATGGTGCAGCTGAACCGCTGCGCGGAGCACAGGCCTGGCGAATTCAGCCACCATTCATCCATCCCCGGCTTGTCGGCCTAGTAAATCGGCATTTTGCCACTATCCTATACAAAGCAAGGACAGTCGGCGTTTTGCTCCGTAGCGGTTATCCGCCAGACGGTATGGCACAACGACACGATGCAGTGGTCACAAATGCGGAACCTGTGTGTTTTTTCAAACCAGTCCGCATTTTTTGACGAAGGGTGCTGGCATAACGCCTTTACCCGGATCAGAATTTTTCACAGAATTGGCGCCAATGATCTGGCAATTTTGAGGCATCATGCGGGCCTCTTAACAATTCAGGTTGAACATTTGGCTGCGGACCTTGTCCTATCGACATCCTGCGGCCAATCCCGAGAACCGCTCCCCTGAACTAACCGGTTAAATAAATATGCGCCCAATGAAACAGGCAATTTATTCCAGCCGTACGGCTGACAAGTTCGTCGTGCGTCTGCCAGACGGAATGCGGGAACGCATTGCCGAGGTGGCTCGTAATCACCACCGCAGCATGAACTCCGAAATCATCGCGCGCCTTGAGCAAAGCCTGATTCAGGAAGGTGCATTGGGTGAAGAGTTGAGCATGCGCCTGGACAGCCCTGAGCTGTCGCTGCACGAGCGCGAGCTGCTGCAACGCTTCCGACAACTTTCCCATCGTCAGCAGAACGCCCTCGTTTCGCTGATTGCCCACGATGCAGAAATGGCCGCAGACGCGTCCTGATCGCAACGTAGAAATTAAAGCCAGCCTTGTGCTGGCTTTTTTTTGCCTGGAATCCGGCCCTGGCAAAAACCATCGCCCACAAAAAGCCCGCCAATCAGGCGGGCTTCTTGAGGAGCCATTCAGAGCAGGAAAATCGTCGCCAGGCCCAGGAAGATGAAGAACCCTCCACTGTCCGTCATGGCGGTAATCATCACGCTGGCGCCCATTGCCGGGTCGCGTCCCAGGCGGGCCAGGGTCATCGGGATCAGTACCCCCATCAACGCCGCCAGCAGCAGATTGAGCGTCATCGCCGCGGTCATCACCACACCCAGCGACCAACTGCCGTATAGCAGGTACGCCACCACGCCGATCACGCCGCCCCAGATCACGCCGTTGATCAACGCCACAGCCAGCTCCTTGCGCATCAATCGCGATGTATTGCCGGTGCTGACCTGGTCCAGCGCCATGGCGCGAACGATCATGGTGATGGTCTGGTTGCCAGAGTTGCCGCCGATGCCGGCTACGATAGGCATCAACGCCGCCAGCGCTACCAGTTTCTCGATGGAACCTTCGAACAGGCCGATGACGCGAGAAGCGACAAACGCCGTAACCAGATTGACCGCCAGCCAGGCCCAACGGTTGCGCAGGGATCTCCAGACCGAAGCGAAGATGTCTTCCTCTTCTCGCAGACCGGCCATGCTGAGGACTTCGCTTTCGCTTTCCTCACGAATCAGGTCAACCATTTCGTCGATGGTGAGACGGCCGATCAGTTTGCCGTTCTTGTCCACCACCGGCGCGGAAATCAAGTCATAACGCTCGAATGCCTGGGCCGCGTCGTAGGCATTTTCGTCGGGATGGAAACTCACAGTGTCGCTGGCCATGACCTCGGCAACCTGCTTCTCCGGGTCATTGACGAGCAGCCGCTTGATCGGCAGCACGCCCTTGAGCACGCCGTCGTAATCAACCACGAAGAGTTTGTCGGTATGCCCCGGCAGCTCCTTGAGGCGACGCAGGTAACGCAAGACCACTTCAAGGCTGACGTCCTCGCGGATCGTCACCATCTCGAAGTCCATCAGCGCACCGACCTGCTCGTCGTCGTAGGACAACGCCGAGCGGACACGCTCGCGCTGTTGCCCATCAAGGGCTTCCATCAGCTCATGGACAACGTCGCGCGGCAGTTCGGGGGCGAGGTCGGCGAGCTCGTCGGCGTCCATCTCTTTGGCCGCCGCCAACAGCTCGTGATCATCCATGTCGGCGATCAGGGTTTCACGAACCGAGTCGGACACTTCCAGCAGGATGTCACCGTCGCGATCGGCCTGGACCAATTGCCAGACCGTCAGACGTTCTTCCAGTGGCAAGGCTTCGAGGATGTAGGCGACGTCGGCCGAGTGCAGGTCATCGAGCTTACGCTGCAACTCGACGAGATTCTGCCGGTGGACCAGGTTCCCGACCCGGTCGGAATGAGGGCCTTCCTGGCGATGCGTCAGGTCTTCCACGACCCGCTGACGATGCAGCAGCTCAACGACTTGAGCGAGGCGATCCTGAAGGCTTTCCTGCGTTTTTTTTACTTCTACTTCGGTCATAGGCGAACTCCACTCCCAGCAGTGGAGCACGCCGGAAGGATCAATCAGTCAATTCATGATTGGTAAAACGCGATATTGAGTAACTACTGGGTAAGTCCATGAAGATATTCCAAAGCCCCGGCGGGGCTGACGGCCGCAATCATACACCGCTTGACGCTCTAGAACGTTAAAAAATCGTGGCAAGAACAAGCGCTTGCGAGACAAACCTGAACACAGGCTGAACCTCTGCATTTACGACGACTTATTCTGAAAAGAAAACACACGCCGCGGCGCAAATGTAGCGGCTACCCTTCTCTACCAACGGTCAAGGAGGAAGCCCGGATGCCCGCAAACCGCTGTCTGTTTCCGCTCGCCGCCTTAGCCTGCCTGCCCCTCTGGAGCGCCGCACAAACCGTGCATCGCTGCGAAAACGGCGCCGGGCAGGTGACATTCACGAGCCTGAGCTGCCCGTCCGGGGAGATCCTGTCCGTGCAGCAGATAAACTCATTCAACCCAGGCCACGTCGCACCGCTGCTGCCGGAAGCGCAGCCGCAGAAAACATCCAGCAACATAAATAGACGCAAGGCGCCGACCATCGTCGGCCAGTTGGAGGACGACTGCGGGAATCTGATCGACGCCAGTCAGCGCCGGGAGGCAATCATGAATCGGCGGGTAATCGCTGGCATGAGCCAGCAAGACGTGGAGAGCGCACTTGGTCGGCCCGATACGATCAAGGTGCGGAATTCGAACACGCGCTATACCTACAAAAAGAGGAACGGCCGCAGCACGGAGGTCGCGTTCGATGAAAAAGGCTGCGTGAAACGTTAAATCCCAGACAGCAAAAAGCCCGCGTTGGACGCAGGCTTTTTGGTGTTTGGTGCACTCGACAGGATTCGAACCTGTGACCGCTCGGTTCGTAGCCGAGTACTCTATCCAGCTGAGCTACGAGTGCAAGTTGTGGTTTTATACCAGATCACAACTGGTTGTAGCCAAGTTATTTGCATCGCTGCAAGCAACTCTTAAATGGTGCACTCGACAGGATTCGAACCTGTGACCGCTCGGTTCGTAGCCGAGTACTCTATCCAGCTGAGCTACGAGTGCATTTGTTGCCGCGCATTATAGGTCGCCGAATCTTTTTGTAAAGCGCTTTTTTCAGTAATTTCAAACACTTACCGATCAAGCCAGAGACAGCGCACTAAACGAATAATGGCGGAGAACGGGGGATTCGAACCCCCGACACCCTTTTGAGGTGTACTCCCTTAGCAGGGGAGCGCCTTCGGCCACTCGGCCAGCTCTCCGCAACACGGGGCGTATATTAACCACCTTCATCCCCGTTTGCAAACATAAAAATCGATAAAAATTAATGGCTTGGTTCGTCGTCCTTCTCTTTCTTGATACGCAGGTAAATTTCCTCCCGGTGCACAGCGACCTCTTTCGGCGCGTTGACGCCGATACGCACTTGGTTTCCTTTGACGCCGAGCACGGTCACGGTGATTTCGCCATCGCCAATAATCAGGCTCTCTGCGCACCGACGGGTCAGAATCAGCATACCTTTCTCCTCACGCGATTCAGTTCAGGAACAACAGTCTGCAAAAAAAAGGGCATGCCCCCTACAAGCGAAACGGTCGCAGCCCACAGGCCTAGTATTGACCAGCGGGCGCAAAAGAACAGTTTTGGGACATGCCATCCGGAAAAACAAAGGGCGCGGTCGAAACCGCGCCCTCAGTCAACGCCTTACTCGCCCTGTCGGGCCGCAGCGTCAAGTTCAAAAGCCGTGTGCAGGGCGCGCACGGCCAGTTCCAGGTACTTCTCTTCGATCACCACCGACACCTTGATTTCCGAGGTGGAGATCATCTGGATGTTGATGCTTTCCTTGGCCAGCGATTCGAACATCCGGCTGGCCACGCCTGCGTGGGAGCGCATGCCGACGCCGACGATCGAGACCTTGGCGATCTTGGTGTCGCCCACCACTTCCCGGGCGCCGATCTCGCCAGCGGTCTTTTTCAGCACGGTTTCAGCGGCCTGGTAATCGTTGCGGTGCACGGTGAAGGTGAAGTCGGTGGTGTTATCGTGCGCGACGTTCTGCACGATCATGTCGACTTCAATGTTGGCCGCGCTGATCGGGCCGAGAATCTTGAACGCCACGCCGGGAGTGTCTGGCACGCCACGGATGGTCAGCTTGGCTTCATCGCGGTTGAAAGCGATGCCGGAAATGATCGGCTGTTCCATGGATTCCTCTTCATCGATAGTAATGAGGGTGCCCGGACCCTCCTTGAAGCTGTGCAGAACGCGCAGCGGAACGTTGTACTTGCCGGCGAACTCCACCGCGCGGATCTGCAACACCTTGGAACCGAGGCTGGCCATTTCCAGCATCTCTTCGAAGGTGATCTTGTCCAGGCGCTGAGCCACGGGCACGACCCGCGGATCGGTGGTGTAGACGCCATCCACATCGGTGTAGATCTGGCACTCGTCAGCCTTGAGGGCTGCCGCCAGGGCCACGCCAGTGGTATCGGAACCGCCACGGCCGAGGGTGGTGATGTTGCCGTGCTCGTCCACGCCTTGGAAACCGGCGACAACCACGACGCGGCCAGCCTTCAGGTCACCGCGAATCTTCTGGTCGTCGATCTGCAGGATACGCGCTTTGTTATGCGCACTGTCGGTCAGGATACGCACCTGGTTGCCGGTGTAGGACACCGCCGGTACGCCACGCTTGATCAGCGCCATGGCCAGCAAGGCGATGGTCACCTGCTCGCCAGTGGAAACGATTACGTCCAGCTCACGGGGGACCGGTTGCTGGTCGCCGCTGATTTGCTTGGCCAGATCGATCAGACGGTTGGTCTCGCCGCTCATTGCCGACAGCACGACCACCAGGTCATCGCCAGCGTCACGGAATTTCTTAACCTTGTCGGCGACTTGTTCGATTCTCTCGACGGTGCCGACCGAGGTGCCTCCAAATTTCTGTACGATCAAAGCCATTTCAAAGCCGCCTCTGCCCATGAAGGGCGCCCAAATAATCTCGACAGCGCCCGGGCCCGCCTTGGCGAACCCGGGGCGCTGCCTTAAATGCCCTGCTCTACAAATGCAACGGTCTGGGCCAGTGCCGCGTCCAGGGCGCTGGCGTCGGTACCGCCGCCTTGCGCCATGTCCGGACGACCACCGCCCTTCCCGCCCACTGCCGCAGCGGCCTGCTTCATCAAATCACCGGCTTTGAGTTGGCCAGTCAGGTCTTTGGTCACGCCTGCGACGAGAACGACCTTTTCCTCATGGACACCGCCGAGCAGGATCACTGCGCGGCCGAGTTTGTTTTTCAGTTGATCGACCAGCGCCAACAGCGCCTTGCCGTCCTGGCCGTCGAGACGCACGGCCAGCACTTTCACACCCTTGACGTCCACCGCCTGGGCCGACAGATCGTCGCCCGTGGCGCTGGCAGCCTTGGCCTGCAACTGTTCGAGCTGCTTTTCCAACAGGCGGTTGCGTTCCAGCACAGCCGACAGCTTGTCGATCAGGTTGTCACGGCTGCCCTTGATCAGGCTCGCCGCTTCCTTGAGTTGTTCTTCAGCCGCGTTGAGGTAGGCCAGCGCCGCAGCGCCAGTGACCGCCTCGATACGCCGCACACCGGAGGCCACGCCGCCCTCGCTGATGATCTTCAGCAGGCCGATGTCGCCGGTACGATTGGCGTGGATGCCACCGCACAGCTCCACCGAGAAATCGCCCATGCTCAGCACGCGCACGTTGTCGCCGTACTTCTCGCCGAACAGCGCCATGGCGCCTTTGCGCTTGGCGGTCTCGATGTCGGTTTCCTCGGTCTCTACCGGGGAGTTCTTGCGAATCTCGGCGTTGACGATGTCTTCCAGCGCCTTGAGTTGCTCAGGCTTGATCGCTTCGAAATGGCTGAAGTCGAAGCGCAGGCGCTGGCTGTCCACCAACGAACCCTTCTGCTGGACATGCTCACCCAGCACCTTGCGCAACGCTGCGTGCAGCAAGTGCGTCGCGGAGTGATTCAACGCAGTCGCGTGACGGACGTCGGCGTCGACATGGGCGGCCACGGGTGCTGCGACCATCAGGCTGCCGGAGGCCAGCACGCCGTGGTGCAGGAACGCGCCGCCGGTCTTGGTGGTGTCACGCACATCGAAGCGCGAGTTGCCGGCCTGCAAGTAGCCGCTGTCGCCGATCTGGCCGCCGGACTCGGCGTAGAACGGTGTCTTGTCCAGCACGATCACGCCTTCCTGGCCTTCGCTCAGGATGTCGACCGATTGCCCGTCCTTGTAGATCGCCACGATCTTGGCCGAGCCGGTGGTCGCGGCGTAACCGGTGAATTCGGTGGCCACGTCAACCTTGACCAGGCTGTTGTAGTCCATGCCGAAGGAGCTGGCGGAACGCGCGCGCACGCGCTGGGCCTCCATCTCGCGCTCGAAACCTTCCTCGTCGAGGGTCAGGTTGCGTTCGCGGGCGATGTCGCCGGTCAGGTCCATCGGGAAGCCATAGGTGTCGTACAGCTTGAACACCACGTCGCCCGGAACCACGTTGCCCTTGAGCTCGGCCAGATCCTGCTCGAGGATCTTCAGGCCCTGCTCCAGGGTCTTGGCGAACTGCTCTTCTTCACCCTTGAGGACACGTTCGATGTGCGCCTGTTGAGTCTTGAGCTCCGGGAAGGCCTCGCCCATCTCGGCCACGAGCGCCGCGACGATCTGATAGAAGAAGCTGCCCTTGGCGCCCAGCTTGTTGCCGTGACGGCAGGCGCGACGAATGATCCGGCGCAGCACATAGCCGCGACCTTCGTTGGAAGGCAGCACGCCGTCGGCGATCAGGAAGCCGCAGGAACGGATATGGTCGGCCACCACTTTCAGCGAGGCCTGGTTGTCGTTGGTGCAACCGATGGCCTTGGCCGAAGCGGCCAGCAGGCTCTGGAACAGGTCGATCTCGTAGTTGGAGTGGACGTGCTGCAACACCGCACTGATCCGCTCCAGGCCCATGCCGGTGTCTACCGACGGCGCCGGCAGCGGATGCAACACGCCGTCGGCGGTGCGGTTGAACTGCATGAACACGTTGTTCCAGATCTCGATGTAACGGTCGCCGTCTTCTTCCGGCGAGCCGGGTGGGCCGCCCCAGATGTCGGCGCCGTGATCGTAGAAGATCTCGGTGCAAGGGCCGCACGGGCCGGTATCGCCCATGGTCCAGAAGTTGTCGGAAGCGTAAGGCGCGCCTTTGTTATCGCCGATGCGCACCATGCGTTCAGCCGGGACACCGACCTCTTTGGTCCAGATGTCGTAGGCTTCGTCGTCGGTGGCGTAGACCGTGACCCAGAGCTTTTCCTTCGGCAGGTTCAGCCACTTTTCGGAGGTCAGGAAGTTCCAGGCGAAGGTGATGGCGTCGCGCTTGAAGTAGTCACCGAAGCTGAAGTTACCCAGCATTTCGAAGAAGGTGTGGTGACGAGCGGTATAACCGACGTTTTCCAGGTCGTTGTGCTTGCCACCGGCACGCACGCATTTCTGGCTGCTCACCGCGCGGGTGTAGGCACGTTTTTCCTGGCCCAGGAAGCAGTCCTTGAACTGGTTCATCCCCGCGTTGGTGAACAGCAGGGTCGGGTCGTTGCCCGGAATCAAAGAGCTGGAGGCTACTCGGGTGTGGCCTTGCTCTTCGAAGAAGCGAAGGAAGGCTTCACGGATTTCTGCGCTTTTCATTAGGTTCTTCCACGGAGGCTGCGGCCAAAGGCCTGTGCAAAACGTCAACAGACGAAGCAACGGCAAAGGGCCGCATTATATCGGCCCTTTGCGTGGGGTACAGTGTGTTATGCGATAGAAACCGTCAATCGGACCGCTGAAAGGATCAGTTGCGGGAAAATTCGACGAAAGTGTCGATCACCTGGTCGATTTGCCCGGCGCCGACATCCATGTGGGTGACCATGCGCAGACGGGGCGCGGCACTGAGCTGGATGCCTCGCTCGGCGGCATAGGCCTTGATCGCTTCGGCCCGCTCGCCGATCTGCACGTAGACCATGTTGGTCTGCACCGGCTCGACGGAATAACCGGCCGCACGCAAGCCCTCGGCAAGCCGCTGGGCATTGGCGTGATCGTCGGCCAGGCGCCGGACGTTATGTTCCAGGGCATACAGCCCCGCCGCCGCGAGGATCCCGGCCTGGCGCATGCCGCCACCGACCATCTTGCGCAGCCGACGGGCCTTGCCGATCAACTCGTCAGTGCCGCACAGCACCGAGCCCACCGGAGCACCGAGCCCCTTGGACAGGCACACCGACACCGAATCAAAATGCTGGGTGATCTCCCGGGCGTCCACGTTCAGCTTGACGGCGGCGTTGTACAGCCGCGCGCCGTCCAGGTGCAGCGCCAGGCCATGTTGCCGAGTGAAACGCCGGGCTTGCGCCAGGTATTCCAGCGGCAAGACCTTGCCCTGCATGGTGTTTTCCAGAGCCAGCAAGCGGGTACGGGCAAAATGGAAATCGTCGGGCTTGATCGCGGCAGCCACTTGCGCCAAGTCCAGCGAACCGTCCGCCTGCACCTCCAGAGGCTGGGGCTGGATCGAACCGAGCACCGCCGCACCGCCACCCTCGTATTTGTAGGTGTGGGCCTGCTGACCGACGATGTATTCATCGCCGCGTTCGCAGTGGGCCATCAACCCCAGCAGGTTGCTCATGGTGCCCGTGGGCACGAACAACGCCGCCGCGAACCCCAGGCGCGCGGCCAGCTCGGCTTCGAGACGATTGACGGTCGGATCTTCGCCATACACATCGTCGCCGGTCGGCGCGCTGGCCATGGCATCCAGCATGCCAGCGGAAGGTTGGGTCACCGTGTCGCTGCGAAGGTCGATAACGCTCATGAATCTGGCCTCGGTTCTGTATGGGGAAATTTCCTTTCGAAGGGCAATTACTGCGGGCATGGGCAGGAATAATCAAGCCCGGTCGAAGGAAAAGAACACCTGGCCTGAAGATTGATCAGTTCCCCTGTGGGAGCGAGCCTGCTCGCGAGTGCGTTGGGTCAGCAACATCTATTCAACTGACACACCGTATTCGCGAGCAGGCTCGCTCCCACAGGACTTTATGTGTTAAAAATCCTCCGCCGTCACAAAACGTGACGGCAAAAACGTTCTCAGGGCGGGGTGCAATTCCCCACCGGCGGTAATTGCGCGTAATGCGCATAGCCCGCGAGCGCTTGGTGCTACACGGTCTTTACCGTGCAGCGACAAGGTCAGCAGACCCGGTGTGATTCCGGGGCCGACGGTCATAGTCCGGATGAAGAGAGAACGGGATTGACACCCAAGGGCCGCCTGCGACTGTCTTGTGCGCTGCGTACCCTCGAATCCCCTTCGATTCATGACGCCCTGTTTTTCACACAAACAGGAACCAGAACATGCAACCCACCGCAATCGACAGCAAGACCAAAACCCATCCGGGCGAGCGCGTCGCGTTCATCCAGGCCTGCTGGCACAAGGAAATCGTCGACCAGAGCCGTAAAGGCTTCGTCACTGAGATGATCAGCCAGGGTTATCAGGAAAGTGACATCGACTTCTTCGAAGTCGGCGGCGCGTTCGAAATCCCGCTGCACGCCAAGCTGCTGGCCAAGTCTGGTCGTTACGCCGGCATCGTCGCCGCCGGCCTGGTGGTGGACGGCGGCATCTATCGCCACGAGTTCGTCGCCCAATCGGTGATCAGCGGTTTGATGCAGGTCCAGCTGGAAACCGAAGTGCCGGTCTTTTCGGTCGTGCTGACGCCGCATCATTTCCACGCCGGCGAAGAACATCAGAAATTCTTCTTCGAGCACTTCGTGCACAAGGGCCAGGAAGCGGCGAAGACTTGTGCCGATACGCTGCACAAGACGCGGGCGTTGCGCCGCAGTGAGCAGCGGGCGGTGGCGGTCTAAAGAAACACTGAGACCCTGTGGGAGCGAGCTTGCTCGCGATAGCGGACTGTCAGTCACCTTCAACATTGACTGAAGCACCGCAATCGCGAGCAAGCTCGCTCCCACATTGGTTCTGCGTTGGCTTTAGGCCAGGCTCTCGTCCGTCGCCGGCACGATCAGGATGCCCGCGCGCAAGCCATTCTTGACCTTGGGGTTGGGGAAGATGATCCGGGCGCCCTCTTCTTCGATCACCCAACGGGTCTGGGCGATGTCCTCGGCCAGGACATAACCTTTTTCAAGCTCCGAGAAGTTCTCGATGTCCGCCGGCAGGTTCAGGCGGAAGCTGTCGCTGTGCTTGATGATTTCCCGCGCCACGCTGAACAGTTGCAGACCGTCCAGGCGGTCTTCCAGCTCCGGTTCGTTGCCTTCGATGATCTGGTGCAGGCGGGTTTCCAGCGGGTTCACGTTGACGCCATCGTTCTGCCCGAACGGCCGCGCCTTGCCCAGTTCCAGGGTGAAGGACTCGGCGCCCAGCTGATCGTAGGTGTAGGCGCTGAAGACGATGGACGGTTTGTTCTGCAGCAACACCGCTTCCATGCCCGCCGCGCGCAGGCGCGCCAGCTCGCGACGTGAGTGTTGGCGACCTTCCTTCCAGGGGTACAGGGCGAACTGCTCGATCTTCGAACCGCGAATGGCGGTGTGCAAGTCGTAGTGCAGACGGCTGCGGTCCGGCACGCTGAAGAAACTCGCGGCCAGCCGTTCCAGCTCACAGGCGCGCAACGCCTCGGGACCGCCGCTCAGTTCGTGGCGGCCGTTGAACAGCCGGTTGACGTCCTGCTCGACAAAACGCTCGCCGCGACGAATCGCCTCGGGGTTGCCGAACAGAAAAAGAATGCGTGCCCGCGGCTTCAGGTCGCCGCGGGCAATGTCGTGCAGCAGGCGATCGAGCAACTCGATCGGCGCGGTTTCATTGCCATGGATACCGGCCGACAGCAGCAGGTCCAGGCCGTTGTCCCGGGCTTCGGGCGGCTTGACCTCCAGCGCGCCCTCGCTCAACCAGCGCATCCGTACGCCTTCGACAGTCAGTTGAGTCTTCTCCGCCGGTTCGCGGCCGGCGAGGGTCAGTTCAAGCAGTTTGCCGAGGGCGAGCATAGCGCGGTTTCCTTAGTGGTCGTGGCCGCAGTCAGGGCCATGGACGTGGTCGTCATCGCCGATGTCGGCCGGTTCCATTTCCAGTTGCAGGCTGACCAGGTTGGTCGCCAATGGACGCAGCAAGAGGTTGGCGTATTCCGCGTCCCCTTCCTCGACGTCGACGCCGATCAACAGCTGGCCGCGGCCGTCCTGCTGGATCCACAGCTCCTTGCCCTGCCACATCACCGCGACGCGGGTGCAGGAGGTTTCCAGTTGCGTGCCGTCGGTGTCTTCCAGGATCAGCTGCAGGGTATCGCTCATGTCTTTATATTCTCGTCTGGGATAAGGCAACGCGCCCTGCTTTGACTGTAGTCAGGACGCGCGCGCTTTCAATTGATCTGGAAAGGATAAACCGCGCCAAGTTTAAGGATTTGTGTCAGTTCATCCAGTGCCGACCGGCATTCAAGCAACAATTGCGGGTCCGCCAGGTCGTTTTCGGTCATGCGGTCGCGGTAATGGCGCTCGACCCATTGGGTCAACGACTCATACAGCGGCGCGGTCATGATAACCCCTGGGTTGACGGCCGCCAGTTCGGTTTCGTTAAGCGCCACGCGCAACCTCAGGCAAGCGGGGCCGCCGCCGTTCTGCATGCTTTGCTTGAGATCGAAGACCTTCACTTCGCGAATCACCCCGCCAGAGCCCGTCAGGCCTTGCAGGTAGTTCCAGACACGTTCGTTGCCACGGCACTCTTCCGGGACGATCAACAGCATCGAGCCGTCGGCACGCGACAGCAACTGGCTATTGAACAGGTAGGAACGTACCGCATCATCCACGGTGACCGCCGAACGCGGTACGCACACTGGCTGAAATTTCCCACCGACCTTGGCGATTTTATCGCTCAGCTCGGCCAGCATCTTGTCCGTGTCGAGGAAAGCGTCCTCGTGGTAGAACAACACTTCGCCGTTACCCACCGCGATCACGTCGTTGTGGAAGACGCCCTGGTCGATCACCGCCGGGTTCTGTTGGGCGTACACCACGCCCTCCTCGCTCAGGCCGTGCAGGCGGGCAACGGCGCGGGACGCTTCGAGGGTCTGGCGCGCCGGGTATTTCTGTGGCGACGGGTAACGGCTGTCGAAGGCGCTGCGGCCGAAGACAAAAAACTCGACGCCGGCCTCGCCATAGGCACGGCAGAATCGTGTGTGGTTGGCCGCGCCTTCATCGCCGAACTGCGCCACCGCGGGCAACGCGGCATGATGGGCGAAGTGCTGCTGGTCGGCGAACATCGCGCCCAACACACGGCTGGTGGTCGGGTGCTCGATGCTGCGGTGGTACTTGCAATTGAGGTTGGCGGCGGTGAAATGCACGCGGCCGTCAGCGGTGTCGGCGCTCGGGCTGACGGTGGCGGCGTTGGCCACCCACATGCTCGAGGCCGAGCAACTGGCAACCAGCAGCGGCATCGCTTCTTTCGCGGCGCGCTGGATGACCTGCGCATCGCTGCCGGCAAAGCCCAACCGACGCAAGGCCGCCACGTCCGGACGCTCCTGCGGCGCCAGCACGCCCTGCTGAAAGCCCATGTCCATCAGCGCCTTCATTTTCGCCAGGCCTTGCAGCGCCGCTTCCTTGGGGTTCGAGGATTGCTGGCTGTTGCTCTGGGACGCGACGTTGCCGTACGAGAGCCCGCCGTAGTTATGGGTCGGCCCCACTAGACCGTCAAAGTTGACTTCATAGGATTTCATCAGCGAGGCTCCACGAGAATCTGTTTTCTTATAGACATCAATTACAACCGCAGCGCGGCCTTCGTCGGATCGCCGCCCGGAGCAGGCTCGCTCCCACAAGGACTGTGTAAATCCCTGTGGGAGCGAGCCTGCTCGCGAAGGGGGCTACGCCATTCGCACGCCAGGCGTCAGGCTGGCCGGCATCACCAGGCTTGGCGTCTCCAGCGACGCCACCGGATACGCGCAGTAATCCGCCGCGTAATAAGCACTGGCGCGGTGGTTGCCCGAGGCGCCGATGCCGCCGAACGGCGCACTGCTGGCGGCGCCGGTCAGCTGTTTGTTCCAGTTGACGATGCCGGCACGGCTTTGCAACCAGAACTGGTCGTAACGTTCTTGCGAATCCGAGAGCAAACCGGCGGCCAGGCCATATTGGGTATTGTTGGCTTCGCTGATCGCGGCGGCAAAATCCTTGTAGCGGATCACCTGCAGCAGCGGCCCGAACAACTCTTCGTCGGGGCGCTCGGCCACGGCGGTCACGTCGAGGATCCCAGGGGTCAGCAATGCGGCCTGGGGCTGCGGCTGGGTCATGGCGAGCAGTGGCACCGCGCCCTTGCCCAGCAAATGATTTTGCGCATCCATCAGCGCCTTCGCCGCGCCTAAGGAAACCACCGAGCCCATGAACGGTGCCGGTTGCTGGTCAAAGGCGCCGACTTCGATCGTCGAGCTGACCTGCACCAGGCGCGCCAGCAAGGCATCGCCCCAGGCACCTTCCGGCACCAACAGACGGCGTGCGCAGGTGCAACGCTGGCCGGCGGAAATGAACGCCGACTGGATGATCGTATAGACCGCCGCATCGACGTCGGCCACTTCATCCACCACCAGTGGGTTGTTGCCGCCCATTTCCAGCGCGAGGATCTTGTCCGGACGACCGGAGAATTGCTGATGCAGCAGGTTGCCGGTGCGACTGGAGCCAGTGAAGAACAGCCCGTCGATGCCCGGATCCGCCGCCAGGGCGATACCGGTTTCCCGCGCGCCCTGCAGCAGGTTCAGCACGCCCGCCGGCAGGCCGGCCTCGACCCAGCACCGGACCGTCAGCTCGGCGACTTTCGGGGTCAGCTCGCTCGGCTTGAACAACACGCAGTTGCCCGCCAGCAGCGCCGGCACGATGTGCCCGTTGGGCAAATGGCCGGGGAAGTTGTAGGGGCCGAATACCGCCACCACACCGTGAGGTTTGTGCCGCAGCACGGCGGTGGCGTCGCCCAGTGGGCCGCTCTTTTCGCCGGTGCGCTCGCGGTAGCTCTGTACCGAAATCGCCACCTTGTTGATCATGCTGGTGACTTCGGTGGCGGCTTCCCACAGCGGCTTGCCGGTTTCCTCACCGATGCAGCGAGCCAGTTCGTCAGCGTGCGTCTTCAAGGTGCCGGCGAAGGCTTCGAGCACCTGGATGCGTTCATCCAGCGAGCGCCCCGCCCACTCCGCAAACGCCTGGCGTGCGGCCTGCACGGCCGACTCGACCTGCGCCGCCGTGGCGCCCTTGCCCGTCCACAGCACTTGCTGGGTGACCGGGTTCAACGACTCAAAGACGTCGCCCTGGCCTTCCAGCCAGCTTCCCGCGATGTACAACGATTTCATTATTTGGTCTCCCGAGCGGCGGACAACGCCACGGCACGCACCTGGTCGCCGGCGTTGAGTTGAAGACGTTTGGCGGTCAGCGGGTCGACCACCAGGGTGCCCGCGGCGAAGCGCGCAGGCGCCGCGGTGATGCGGCAGTCCTGGCACTTGCGGTTATGAATGAGGAATGGCGTGGCGTCATCGCCCGGCGTGCCGATGGCCAACACCAGCGCCTGACTGTCGCGAATCGCGCGGATCTTGCCGGTCTCGCATTCGACGGCGGGGCCGGCGTCGAAGATGTCGACGTAGCCCTGATAACTGAAGCCTTCGCTCTTGAGCATCGACAGCGCCGGTTCGGTGTCGGGATGAACCTGGCCGATCACGGCCCGGGCATCCTCGGACAGGAAGCAGGTGTACAGCGGGAACTTGGGCATCAATTCGGCAATGAAAGCCTTGTTGCCCACGCCGGTCAGGTAATCGGCCTGGCTGAATTCCATCTTGAAGAAGTGCCGGCCGAGGCTTTCCCAGAACGGCGAACGGCCGTTTTCGTCGGACATGCCGCGCATCTCGGCGATGATCTTGTTGCCGAACAGCTGGGTGAATTCAGCGATGAACAGCAGCCGCGCCTTGGCCAGCATGCGGCCGTTGAGGCCGTTGCGGTAGTCGGCGTGAAGAAAAAGCGAGCACAGCTCGGAATTGCCAGTCAGGTCGTTGGCCAGAAACAGCGTCGGGATTTCCCGATAGATGTTCAACTCCTGGGAAGCGCTGACCGTCAGGCCGACCCGGAAGTTGTACCAGGGCTCGCGCAGCCCCACGGCACCGGCGATGGCGGAAATGCCCACCACGCGACCGTCGTCGTCCTCAAGCACGAACAGGTAGTCCGCATCGCCGCGCCCGGCTTCGCCGCGAAAAGTCTTCTCGGCCCAGCCGACCCGATGCGCCAGGCGCTCTTCGTTGGCCGGCAGGGTGGTCAGGCCGGTGCCGGTGCTGCGGGCCAGGGCGATCAGAGCGGGTAAATCGCTGCTGCGTACGGGACGAACGATCATGCTATCTCCTCAAACGGGCCGCTCCAGCCACCCGCGAAAAACTCGTCTGTAAAGCGTTATACGGCTACCAGGCGCACGCTGGCACCCTCGCCGACGCCGAGGGCTTCGGCCGCTTCCATATCCAGTGTCACGGGCTTGCCCGGCGCGTAATCGAGTTCGAGCAGCACGGCGCGGTAATCCTGCAGTTGGGCATTGGCCACCAGGTACTGGCGGCCGACGCCCTTGACCGTTTCACCGATCTTCACCGGCACCACGCGGCTCTGGGCGATCGAGCGGATCCCCGAGACACGCGCGTGCAAGGTCGGACCGCCGTCGAAGATGTCGATGTAGTGATCGGTCTCGAAACCTTCGCGCATCAGGATGTCGAAGGTGATCTGTGCACGCGGGTGGACCTGGCCCATGGCTTCCTGGGCGGCGTCCGGCAACAGCGGCACGTAGATCGGGTAATGCGGCATCAGCTCGGCGAGGAAGGTACGGCTTTTCAGCCCGCACAGGCGCTCGGCGGCGGCGTAGTTGAGGTCGAAGAAGTTGCGACCGATGGCATCCCAGAACGGCGAATCACCGTTCTCGTCGCTGTAGCCGACGATCTCGGTCACCACCGAATCGGCGAAGCGCTCCGGGTGGCTGGCGACGAACAGCAGGCGTCCGCGGGAGTTGAGCTCCGCCCACGGCGAGCCGACCAGTTCCGGGACCACGTAGAAACTGGTCAACAGGCTGTTGCCGGTCAGGTCGTGGCACTGGGACAGGACGTGAATCTTGTTGTGGATCTTCAGCTCGCGGGAGGCATGGACGAACGTCTCGTTGCGAAAGCTGTAGAACGGCTCGGAATAGCCCGCCGACGCGACGATGGCCGAACAGCCCACCAGCTTGCCGGTGGTGGTGTCTTCGAGGACGAAGAAATAGCTTTCCTCGCCGTTGAAACTGACTTCGGCGGCGAACGAGGCTTCGCTTGCGGCGATCTTGTCGCTCAGGCGTTCCACGTCGTCCGGCAAGGAAGTGACACCGATCGGACTGTCCGCAGCCAGACGCTGTACCTCGCCCAGGTCAGTCATTTGCGCGGGGCGCATCACCAGCATGGTGTCACTCCTTAACTTGAAATAAACGGTTCGACCATCGGATCGATACACAGAGAAAACCAAACGAACACCCTGACCCGCGTTACATCCGCGGGGGTCTTCGATTTTTCAGCCGCAACAAGCACCCTGTGGGAGCGAGCTTGCTCGCGATAGCGGTGTGTCAGTCAACATTGATGTTGGCTCATCCGACGCCATCGCGAGCAAGCTCGCTCCCACAGGGGTCAGGCTCGGCCTCAGGCTTGCGTCAGCTTCGCCGCAGCCCGCTCGAAGCGGTCCAGGCCGGCGTCGATGTCGGCGTCTTCCACCACCAGGCTCGGGGCGAAACGAATCACGTCCGGGCCGGCTTGCAGAATCATCAGGCCTTCCTGCTCGGCGGCGTTGAAGATGTCCTTGGCCTTGCCCTTCCAGGCGTCGTTCAGCACGCAGCCGATCAACAGGCCCAGACCGCGCACTTGGGTAAACAGGCCGTATTTCTCGCCGATCTGCTCCAGGCGCGCCTTGAATTTCTGATGCTTGGCTTTGACGCCACCGAGCACTTCAGGCGTATTGACCACGTCGATCACCGCTTCGGCCACCGCGCAGGCCAGCGGGTTACCGCCATAGGTGGTGCCGTGGGTGCCGACCACCAGGTGCTTGGCCAGCGCTTCGGTGGTGAGCATCGCCGCGATCGGGAAACCACCGCCCAGGCTCTTGGCGCTGGTGAGGATGTCCGGAACCACGCCGTAGTGCATGTAGGCGAACAATTCGCCACTGCGGCCCATGCCGGTCTGCACTTCGTCAAATACCAGCAGCGCATTGTGTGCATCGCACAGCTCGCGGGCGCCTTGCAGATAAGCCAGATCGCCCGGCAACACGCCGCCCTCGCCCTGGATCGGCTCCAGCACCACGGCGCAGGTCTTGTCCGAGACCGCTGCTTGCAAAGCCGCAAGGTCGTTATAAGGAACGTGGGTGATGCCGGTGATTTTAGGACCGAAACCGTCGGAGTACTTCGACTGCCCGCCAACGTTGACGGTGAACAGGGTGCGTCCGTGGAAGCTGTTGAGCGCGGCGATGATTTCGTATTTTTCGCTGCCGAACCGATCAAAGCCGACGCGCCGGGCCAGCTTGAAGGCGGCTTCGTTGGCTTCGGCGCCGGAGTTGCAGAAGAACGCGCGCTCGGCAAAGGTCGCGTCGACCAGCTTGTGGGCCAGGCGCAAGGCCGGCTCGTTGGTGAATACGTTCGACACATGCCACAGCTTGTTAGCCTGCTCGGTCAGGGCTCCGACCAGGGCCGGGTGGGCATGGCCCAGTACGTTGACTGCGATACCGCCAGCAAAGTCGATCAACTCGCGACCGGACTGGTCCCACACGCGGGAACCGGCACCACGCACAGGGATAAAGGCAGCAGGTGCATAGTTGGGAACCATTACCTGGTCGAAATCGGCGCGTTGGACCGCGGCTTGCTCAACGGACATCGGAGTCTCCTGAAGAGGAACACCCGCCTGGAACTGGCGAGCTTGGTGAGGATTGTAAGGACAGTTTTCAGCCCGGCCTTGCCGCCAAGCGACAACTTCTTATAGCGCCAACCCACGATTTGCGCGGGTTTACGGCAATGCGACAAATAGCATCGCAAAGGCGCAGTTTAAACGTTGGCGCAGGATTTGAGGCGACGGCATCGACATTTGCTTCAAGCATCAGCCGGCATCGCCCATGCCATACATATGTAGTGCCTTTGCGTTGCGCAAATCAGGTTTGCTGGCATGCCGGTCCCACGGGTATCGGTCACCATCAACCTATACGGAATCAACCATGAACACCCCCGTTACCATCGTGCTTCCAAAGCGCAAACTCGATCACCAGGCGCTCATAGCAAACGCGCTGCCGGGATGGATAGCCAAGCGTCCGCTCAAGCAACTCGAACAACTGAAAACAGTCCGGCCGGTGCTGCCCGACTGGTTCAAGAAGGCCACGGCGGCCCAACACAAGGAACTGAGAAACACCCAGACGGACAGCTGGACAAAACGTAGCGACGTCGAAAAAGAGCTGGAGCGGTTACTGGATGTCCATGCGTTTGCTGAACCGCTGCTGAAAAAACATCTCAAGCAGCGCTTCAGACTCGACCTGGATGTCAAGGAAACATTCATCCACTTGTATATCCCGACCACAATCATTGGCCTGCCTACGGATGGCACGAAGGTGTGGAGCGTATCGCTACTGGACGCGGCGCTGCATAACTTCGAGGCTTTCGAAGGCGAACCCGATGCACATCTCCCTGAATCCGGCTTCATTACCCGCCCTGACGCCAACGGCCGGTTCAGGATACTCGCCGAGGTCAACGGCAAGCTTGCGGTCGATCAGTTCGTCAAATTTTGCCGGGAGCTGGATATCGGCCGGCGCTACAACACCCATCTCCGTGAGGAACTGGGCCTCGATGACCGAGGCAAACAACTGCGACTCAAAACCAGGATCATCGACAGCCAGCGGGCAGACCTGAAAGCCGCCCTGCATCACGCCAGCATGACCCTCGCCATTCAACCCGGCAGGCTGCAGTCACTGCTGGCCTTTATCGCGGGCCGGGATAACACCTGGCAGACATACGACCTGACGTTGCTCTCGACGCCATTGACCGGTCCCCTGCTCTTCTCGCCCGGCAATGAATGGTCGGCCACCGCCCCCGTTGTCGTCTACATACCCCACGACCCGGTGTCCCCCCTCAAGGAATACCCGTCGATGGCAGCGTTCATGACGCACCTCACCGAGCAACTGCGCAGCGACAGCTACAAACAGTTCTTCAGCCGGTTTATCGAGCACGATCAACTCGGCAGTTTCCACTGGGCCCTCAAACGCAAATTCTTCCATGTCATCGAGGATCGCCCCAATGCCCCTGACTTTGCGCCGGCGGTATTTGGAACCGTCGAAGAGCTGCGGCCGATTGCGAACCCAAGCCTGGACTACTCGACCTCGAAAATATCCGGGAGCGTCCTGGAAGAGCTCTACGCCAGGCAACTGAGCAAGATTTTCAATGATGCGAAAGTCATTGCCGTGTCCACCGACAGCGAAGACCGCAAGACCCGCCATGATCGCTGGGAGCGGTTAAAGAGTATCGGCCTGGCCCTGTTCAACGCCGCGCTATTTGTCATCGCGCCCTTTGTGCCGATCGTCGGCGAGTTGATGATGCTGCAGATGGCCTATCAGCTACTCGAAGACGCTTACGAAGGTGTACGCGACTGGGTGGAGGGTAAGTCGATAGAGGCCTTTGAACATTTGTTCGCGATTGTCGAAACCGTACTCCAGGCGGCCGGTTTCGCAGTAGGGGGCAAGATTGTCGGGAGTTTGTACGAGGATCTTTCCCTACCTTCGCCATTTGTCAGGAGCCTCAAACCGGTGGTTTCCACCGATGGTAATACTCGCCTGTGGAACCCTGACCCGACGCCTTATGCACACCCGATCGAAGTACCGCCCACCTCGAAACCCAACACGCTTGGCCTGCACGAACATAACAACCAGACGTTGCTGAAGCTGGCCGAAAGTGATCGTCTGCAGCACACCCTGGTCTTGAGTAAAACCGCCGAAACCGAACGCTATAGCCTGGCTCACCCTACCCGGACCGACGCCTACAGCCCGCGAATGGAGCATAACGGCCAAGGTGCCTGGTTGATGGAGGGGGAACAACCGCAAGCTTGGGAAAGTACCACCCTGATGCGGCGCCTGGGCCACGCGACGGATGGGTTCAGCGACGCAGAACTGCAACAGCTGCGCATCATCAGCGGCACCGACGAAGGCGTTCTGCGCAGGGTCCATCTGCAAAGCGAAGCCATGCCACCCCTGCTGGACGACACCCTCGCGCGTTTCAAAACCTACCAGACAGTCGAAAAGAATATCGGCCACATCCGTGCCGGCGAAGCGCTGGACACCCGAGGCGGCTGGTTTGAACCCTTGGTAACCGAACTGGATGGCTGGCCCAGCGACAAAGCCCTGGAGGTATTTGCCGACGCCACGCTGACCGGCACGCCTCATCACCACGGCAACTCCGTCCCATCCGCCGACACCTTCAGGATTTCCCTGGCGGATCTGAACGGCGGCAAACTTGCTCCGCTTATCGCCGAAGGTCTCGATGAGCAACAACTCGGCGAGTTGATCGGATCGCAGACCCCGAAAGAACAAGCCCCACAGCGACTGAACGAAAAACTGGCCGACCGCGCCGCGAGCCGCAAAGGTGAGATTTTCGAGCAGGAATACCGCGAACAGAAACCCAGGCCGACGCCAGGGACTGCCTTGATCGACAGCACCGTTGCAGACCTGCCTGCCCCAGTGACCCGCACACTGCTCGACACGGCCACACCTGCGGAAACGGCGATCATGACCGAGCAGCACAGAGCTCCCCTGCGACTGCGGAACCTGGCCGAGGAAATGCACGTACAAACCCGAATAACCCGCGCCAAGGAAGGCCTTCTTGAAGACGACCTGCTGACGCCTGAGGGGGAAAAGCTGACGCTCAGCACACTCTCGGCCTTTTCCGACGCGATCAGCGATGTACACATTGAAGTCCGGGACAAGGTATTGGATGGCACATTGCGCGCCAACCATCAGCCGTCGCGCGCTACGCTCAAGCGGGTACTGGTCCGTACAGAGCCGGGCAAATATGAGGTGCGCGACGCGGACAACCAGTTGCTGCACCCGGCCAAGCGCTTCCACAGCGCATTGCTCAACGCTTTGCCGCCGAAAAACCTCGGTAAATTGACCTCGCGCTTCAAGCAAGGCGAGAAATTCAAACAGTGGCTGATCGACCAATACCAGAACACTGACCAGATACGCACCGCGCTGGACTTTCCAGCCGCTGGCAGCTCCGTCTCCCGCGAGACCGAAACCTTGCTGCGTGGCCCGCTCTATAGCCGACTCAGGCCTGCGACCGAAGCCGTGCCCGCTGAAGAGAACCCGTTGACTGAACGGCTGAAAAAAATCTATCCGACCAGGGATGAGGGGCAGATCGCCGATATGCTCAGCCGGCTCGACTCCGATGAGCAAGTGCAAAAACTCGCCGAACTGGAAAACGAAAAGCAGGAGCTTTTCGATGAGCTGGACCGGTGGGCGTCCACTCAGCCACGCCACATCAATGCCCGCAATATCCGCGCGGCACAACGCAAAATTGCCGCTAAGATCAAGGAGTCCTGGCTGCGGGGTGAAAAAGCGCATATCTGGACCGAGGGTTTTGTCCTGCCAGAGGATTCGACGCTGCGCCTGGAGGGAATACCGCTCAATAACGTTAGGTTCGAAGACCTCACGCTGAGTAAAAAACTGATTCATGTAAAAAAGTTGAGCCTGGATGGTTGTGACTTGTCTTCACTCAGCGCCGATTTCCTGTCGAACTTTCCCAAGCTCCGGGTCCTGACGGCCTCCGACAACAATCTTCTACGCCTGCCGGAGGCATTGAACAGCCTGCCGGCCCTGAGATTCATTGACCTTTCGCATAACCGGATCGTGATAGACCCCTCCACGACAGCTGGGCTGCAAAAACTACCGTCGCTGCGTTTAGTGAACCTCAGCCGAAACCCACTGGGACTCGCTCCCGACATCAGCGGCCTGCCGAATCTCGAAGGGCTGATACTGGACAGGACAGAGATCACCGACTGGCCCAAGGGGCTGTTTTCGCAGCCAAGACCCGAGCACTTTGGTTTGCGGTTGCTGGGCAACGAGATAACCACCGTGCCGGTCTGCGACGACGCGTCCCCCGAAGCCTGGATTGTGGCCCAGACTCAGCTGGACCGGCAGAAGCTCGATTTGCAAAGCGACAGCAAGCTCGCCGATTACCGCCGCTCCTGGGGCCTCGATCCTCATCGTACGTATCCGCCGCGAGGCGACGAAGGCAGCGCTTTCTGGCTGGAGGGCTATCGGGGCCAGGAGCTAGAGGCGAAGAAAAACAACTGGGATCGTTTGGAAAACGAGCACGGTTCCCAAGGTTTTTTCGAAGTCATTGCCAGGTTGGAAATAACCGACGACGCCTTCGAAACCGAAGGCGATCAGGAAGCCTATGAAAAAAACCGCCCCGAGCTTAGCCGGAAGGTCTGGCGGATGATCGATGCCGCCTATGACGACACCGCGCTGCGCGAAAAACTGTTCACAATGGCCAACGCCCCTACCAACTGCGCAGATGCCGGAGCCCAGATCTTCAATGCCATGGGTATCGAGACAATGCTCTGCGAGTTCTCTCGGGCAGGCAGCGATGCGCCGACCCTGGAAAAAAACCTGATCCGCCTGGCCCAGGGCAAAGCGCGACTCACCAAGCTCTACGAGATCGCCCGCGCCGATGTGGCGCAGCGTGTATTGCCTGTGGAAAAGGGCGGCCTGGGCCTGCGGTTCACCAGTGAGGTAGTCGACGGCGTACCCGGCACGGTGGATGAGGTAGAGGTGCATACGGCCTATCAGGCCCGATTGGCCAATAGCCTGGAACTGCCTTGGGTATCGGAGCACATGGTTTATCGCAACACGGCAGACGTCACCGATCAGAAGATAGTGAAAGCCTACAGCCTGGTGCAGGAGGGCGAGCGTAACGGTGGCCTGGTCAATCAGATCCTCGATGTCGAGTTCTGGGACACTTATCTGAGCGAGACCCATGCCCGCAGGCTTCAAGGCAACGATGAGCTCTACGAAGCCCAGGCCGAGCGGCTTGAACAGCTGCGAGACCTGCAGCACGAGTGGGTCGAGTCCAATATCCGCCTGGAAGATCGGGCCCCTGTGAAAAAACAGACACTGAGCAAACTCGCCAGTCAGTTGAGCGTGCCGGAAGCTGATGTGCTGACCGAAGGTAAGATGCCGGACAGTCTCTATAACCGAACCTACAGCGCCCTTGCCGACCGGCGTCAGGAGCTCCGGCGCCTGCTGACCCGTGACGCGCTCACCCAAGCCCGCCTGCTGTAACCCCTTGCCTGCGCTCGGCAGGCAGCAATGACGGCTTGACGAGCCCCATCGCGAGCAGGCTCGCTCCCACAAGGGATTCAGGTTGCTACAAATTCTACATTCAGCACAAAACCTGTGGGAGCGAGCCTCCCACAAGGCCAGCACCCGGCAATGTGGGAGCGAGCCTGCTCGCGAAGCTTCTGAAAGTTTGTACAGCGCATCAATGCCGCCTCGCGGCGTTGCATGCATTCAAGGCGCTATACATATGTAGTGCCTTTGGCTTGGGGAATTTTGTTCTGCTGGCGCCTTCACTCACTTTCGAAGGCCACACTCATGCAAGCACCCATCACCCCAGCCGACATCGTAACCACGGTCAAATCCCACTACCAGCACGTGCTCGATGCCATCCCGCCGTGGGTAGGCAAGGCCTCCGTACAACAACAGACTGATCTCAAGCAGACCAAGCCTCTGTCGGCCCCCTGGCTGCTGAGCGCGACGCCCGCCCAGCACGAGCAGATGAAACGCCTGAACGCCGCCCAGTGGCAAACGCGCAATGCGCTCCAGGACCAGCTGCAAGATTTGCAGGACATCAACGCCTTTGCCAGGCCGTTGCTCGAAGCCGCCCTCAGAAGCCAGTTCGGCTTGACACTGGACGTAGAAAAAACCCTGTTGTGGCTGTACGTCCCACAGCATATTCCCGGGCTGCCGATCAGCTCCGGTGGCGCGCGGATATGGAAGGTTTCCCTGTTGGGCGCAGCCTTGCACAACTTTGAACCGGACGAGGCCAGGCCCGATGCCTACGAACCAGACTCGACCTACGTCGCCGAGCTCAGCCCTGGTTCGAACGAAGAAGAGACCGGACACTTCGAACCTCTGATGTCGCTCCGGCAGCAGATGCCGATCCCGGCGTTTATCCACGCGTGTCGAAAGCTGGATATCGGCGGCCAGTACCAACGTTATCTCCAGCAACAGTTGGGCATCGGCAACGCCGTCGCAACTCGCGCACTGCAGCGCCAGGTCAGCGCAAGCCAGGCAGCGGCACTGAAAGCCGCCCTGCACCTGGCGCTGATGAAAAAAGACATCAGTGCGCACAGCCACTCGCAGGTCCTGGGCCTGCTGGACGGATCGTCGTGCATGCGGCTCGACGGCCAGCCACTGTACAGTCATGGCCTGAAAATCATGGATGTTGCGCTGACCGGCATAGTGCTGTTCGCCCAGGACTTTGAACAGGCGCAGCACCCCGTGCCGCTGGTGGCCTATATTCCTGACGATCCCGACACCCCGATCAAGGAATACGCCTCCTCAACGCTGTTCAGCTCGGCATTGACTCAAAAGCTGCGGGACAAGAATTACCAGCAATTTTTCAGTCACTTTGTCGGCCATCAGGAGCGCCCGCTGTTTTTCTTCGAGCTGAACCAGCGGCTGGCTTCCATCCAATGGCACCGACCGGCTCCCGGTGATTCCCGGCCCCCATGGCGAGAAACCCCGATCGATCAGCCCAACCTGCAGTTCAGCGCAGAGCTGGTCCCATGCGAGCTGATGCAGTACCTCTACCGGCGCAAGCTGGACAAGATCCTCAACGATGCGCGAACCATCGCCGTTTCCACTGCCAGCGCGGATCGCAACGCTCGCTGGAAACGCTGGGATGCTTTGTCAAAGGTCGCCAGTGCACTGGTCAATATCGTCGCTTTCGTCGCCACCCCCTTTCTACCAGTGCTCGGCGCCTTGATGCTCGGCTACGCCGCTTACCAACTGCTGGACGATACGTTTGAAGGCATCCTCGACTGGGCCGAAGGGCTCAAGCGCCAGGCCTTCGAGCATCTGATGAGCGTGATGGAAACCCTGCTCCAGCTAGGCGGTTTCGCGGTTGGCGTGCCGATAGCCGAGAGCATTCTGCGCAAGGTACTACCAGAGGAAGTCTGGAGATTCATCGACAGCCTGATGCCGGTCACACGCGTCGATGGCCAGCAACGCTTGTGGCACCCGGACCTGGCGCCCTATGCCCAGAAAATCGAACCGGTCAGCAGCAGCGCCCCCGATCAGATCGGCCTGCATGAGCACCTGGGTCAAAAAATCCTGAAGTTGGACCCGCAGCGCTTCGTCGTCAACCAGGAGGCCGGCGAAGGCATCTACCAGATCGAGCACCCGACACGCCCGGATGCCTACGCTCCACAGCTCAGCTACAATGGTGCCGGCGCCTGGCGAACGGAACTGGATCGTCCGTTGACCTGGGACGACACCACGCTCATCCGACGTCTCGGTGAACAGACTGACGGATTCTCCGACGAACAACTCCAGCAGATGCTCACCGTCAGCGGTACTCGCCCTGACGCGTTGCGCAAACTGCACATCAACAACGAACCAGCGCCACCGCTGCTGGCCGATACGCTGGAGCGTTTCAAGATCGCCCAGGACCTGCAACGCTTCATCGACCTGATCGGGAGCGACGATCCGCTGCTCTATCGCCGCGCCGATGCGCAAACCCAAGTTCAACTGTTGACCAGCTATGGACTGTTGCCATCGACCCGCGGGCTGCGCTTTCTCAACGGCGCCGGAGAAGTCATATGGAGCTATCCGCCCGCGTCGCGCTTGCCCATGATCGACATCCCCGAAGCGCAGATGAACCAGGGAGCCCTTCTCGATACGATCATGCAGGGCTTGAGCGAACCGGAGATCAAGACGCTGCTGGAGGAAGAGCCCGGCCTCCCGCCGACCAGCCTCGGGCCGCGAGTCGCCCGGTTGCGCAAGCAGATGGCGAAGCTGGCCAAAGACAAGTGGCTGTCAATGTTCGAGTCGCGCTACGACACCAAGCAGGCCCTCGCTGATCCGATGACACAAAATCTGATGGACCGCTATCAGGGCCTGCCTCGCAGCGTCGCCGAAGAGCTGCTGCGCAACGCCACGGTCGAGGAATACACGGGCATCGGCGCCAACCGTTTTTCGGCGCGCATCGATGAACTGGCGCGCTGGACGCTGCTGGAAACCCGCACCGTTCGCGCCTATGAAGGCCTGTATGTGAATGAACTCGGCGGGGCCGACACTGATCGGCTGGTCCTGCATTCGCTGGATCGACTGCCCAACTGGTCCCCGGACGTACGCCTGGACATGCGCGCCTACTCCTTCAAAGGCCCGTTGCAGGACAGCATTGGCGCCCCCCAGGGAAAAATCGTCAGGACTCTGGTTCGCGGCGACGACCTGGCCTATACCCCGGTTGATGATGCCGGTCTCGAGCTGCATGGCCCGACGGATATCTATCAAGGCGTGCTGCAGGCCCTGCCCGATGCGCAACGCAACGCGCTGGACATCCACATCGGCCAAGGCGAGCGACTGCGCCAGACCATCGGCCGCTTCCCGCTGGACCGCGACAGCTTGCGCGAACTGCTGGCCAGCGACCCGATCCGCAAACCCCAGTACGACAGCAGCACCATGCGCCTGCCCGGCGGCATGGATGGCTATCGGCCTGGCACGTCGGCCGAGGGTCCGGGCGCATCACCGACGCCGGAGGAGCGGGCGCAAGATCTGTTTCCAAGTCTCAACGCCGAGCAGATCCGCAACCTGGTCAGGTCGCTGGAAAGCCGTCCTGAGGGCGCCCGCTCGATATTGGTCGCACTGCAACGATCCTACGCGGCACTGGAGACGGACCTTTCCCGCTGGGTGGCCGAAACACCGCGACGGGCCTCCGAGACGCAGGTGAGCAACAGCGAATACCAGGCCGCCAGCCTCAAGCGTCAGCGCTGGGCTGAAGAGATCAAGCGATGCCTGCGGCGGGAAACGGACCTGGATGAGGTTCCCGGCGGCCGAGCCAGGCCAAGCCATGTATTGGAACTGGAGGAACCGATGCCAGGGCGATTGCCGACGCTCAGGATGCGCTTCCAACATGTGAGCTATTTGCAATTGGCGGGCGACAGCACGACCGAGGGCCTCGTCGAATTCCTCCAGGCCTTTCCCAACCTGCGTCACCTGGATATCGATGGCATACCGATCCCGACACTGCCGGAGCAGATCACCGGCCTGCCGAATCTGGAGGTACTGAAGCTGAACGATTGCCGGATTTCCCTGGATGCCAACAGCCATGCCGCGCTTTCTTCCATGACCCGGTTGCGGGTGCTGGACCTGTCCGAAAATCCCCTCGGCCTGCCCCCCGATGTGAGCAGGATGGCAGAGCTGCGGCAATTGAAGCTGGGCAACACGGGTATCGCTCAGGTGCCAACCGGGCTTGAGTCACGCCCGCACCTGACCACCGCCAGGCTCGAACGCAACCGCATCACCGAGCTGCCACCCGCGCTGTTCGAGCTGCCGGGTGAGGTCAGCAAAAAGATCGATCTCACCGGTAATCCACTCTCCCAGGCGACGCTCGAACGGGTGAAAACCTATGCGCTGGAAAACGTCGGGCACATGAGCGTCGATGCCCCCCATGAATGGAGCCGACGGGTACAGGCGCTCTATCCTTCACTTACCCGCAGGGATGCCAACCGGTTCATTTTCGACCTGCCGGGTACGCTCGCCGAGGTCCCTGGGAAGCTGTTACGGCTGGAAAGCGAACTGGCTCAGCTCAACGCTGACCTCGAACAATGGCAGCAAGACGTGTTCCTGTTGGATCCGACCGCCCTGGCAGAGGAGCAGCTCAGGCGCACTGCGCTCAAAGAGAAGCTTGTGGATTGCTGGCAACGCGACCTCTCGCAAGACCCCGATGAGCATCCCGACAGGTTCGCGTTCGCCGGGAACATCCATGGCGCGATGCCCAGGCTCAATGCGCGGTTCGAGCACATCAGGACAGTCGATCTGCAAGGCGGCCCTGCCACAACCGCAGTGGATGGCCTGCTCCAATGCTTTCCCAATCTCCAGACCATGGCCCTGGCCGACTTCAACCTGGGGCAACTGCCCGAAGCGATATTCAACAGGCCCCAGTTGATCGACCTCGCCCTGCATAATTGCAGGATCCGGCTGACGCCTGCCGACGCAAGGCGTCTCGCTGGATTGACCGGGCTGGAAGACCTGGATTTGAGCGGCAATCCGCTGGGTACTTTGCCAGAGGTCTGGCGCATGAGCCGGTTGAAAACCTTATTGCTGTCCGACTCGCAACTGAGGCGGGTGCCGGAAGACGTTTTCAACATGTCCGCGCTGGTGACACTCGACCTCAGCAATAACCTGATCACCGACCTGCCCGCCGATATCCTCGAGATGAGGGCCGAGGCTGGCGATGACTTCGATCTGGGTGGCAACCCGCTTTCGGAACAGGGCCTGGGCCGTCTACGAATCCGCTACCAGCAAACCGGGAAGGACCTGGGCGTGCCAGCGGCCAGATGGGATGCGCAAGGTAACCCACTGGAGACGACCCGGTAAAAGTTTCAGCCGCGTTCCGACGGTACCGACGACAATTCGAACGGGCTGCTGCTGCGTCGCTGGTTACGATCTTCCCGCGGCGTGGCGCCGAAGAAGTTGCGGTAGGCACTGGAAAAATGCGGCCCTGAAGAGAAGCCGCAGGACAGGCCGATCTGGATGATCGATTTGCTGGTCTGCATCAGCATCTGCCGGGCCTTGTTCAGGCGCAGTTCCAAGTAGTACTGGCTGGGCACGCGGTTGAGGTATTGCTTGAAGATCCGCTCCAGCTGGCGACGGGACACGCACACATGCTGGGCGATTTCATCGGTGGTCAGCGGCTCTTCGATGTTGGCCTCCATCAGCAGCACCGCCTGGGTGAGCTTCGGATGACTGGAGCCGAGGCGGTTCTGCAACGGGATGCGCTGGCGCTCGCCGCCTTCGCGAATGCGCTCGACCACCAGTTCCTCCGAGACCGCGCCGGCCAGCTCCGCGCCGTGGTCCCGGGCCAGCACCGCCAGCAACAGGTCGAGCACCGACATGCCGCCACAGGCGCTCAGGCGATCGCGGTCCCAGTCGAACAAATGGCTGGTGGCGATGACCTTGGGAAAACGTTCGGAGAAATCGTCCTGCCAGCGCCAGTGCACGGCGGCGCGGTAACCGTCGAGCAAGCCCAATTGCGCCAGGGGATAGACGCCGGCGGACAAGCCACCAATTACACAGCCGGCGCGCACCAACTGCTTGAGCGCGCTGCTTAGCGGCGAGGCCAGCGACGTCGGCGGCTCGTCGGCCAGCAGGAACAGTTTCTGCAGGCCTTCGAGCTTGCCGGCCCAGGGTTCGCCCGGCAGTTGCCAGGCACCCTCGGCCGGCGGCTCGGCGTGCAAAAAGGACAGCTCGTAGACCACGTCCGGATGCACTCGCTGCGCAACGCGCAAGGCCTCCTCGGCCAGCGCCAGCGTCAACGCTTTAGTGCTGGGCCAAATCAGGAAACCTATTCGATGGGCAGTCATGTTGGGCAATCCGAAGCGAAAACAGTGTTAAAGCCAAAAGCGGCTGCAACCAAATTAGACCATCTGGCGCGCGGTGCGCAGCATGACCCAAATCAGGTGCGTACGGGAGCGATTACTTCAGGCTGCCCGACAGGAATTGTTGCAGGCGCTCCGATTGCGGATTGACCAGCACTTCGCGCGGGTTGCCGCGTTCTTCGACGATGCCTTTGTGCAGGAACACCAGTTGGTTCGACACCTCGCGGGCAAAGCCCATCTCGTGGGTCACCACCACCATGGTCCGGCCTTCCAGGGCCAAGGCCTGCATCACCTTGAGCACGTCGCCGACCAGCTCCGGGTCCAGCGCCGAGGTCGGCTCGTCGAACAGCATCACTTCAGGTTCCATCGCCAGCGCCCGGGCAATCGCCACGCGCTGTTGTTCGCCGCCCGACATGTGGCCCGGGTAGGCGTCCTTGCGGTGGGCCACGCCGACCTTGTTCAGGTAATGCTCGGCCTTCTCCCGCGCCTCGGCCTTGGCCACGCCCAGCACATGCACCGGCGCTTCGATGATGTTTTCCAGCGCGGTCATGTGCGACCACAGGTTGAAATGCTGGAACACCATCGACAACCGCGAACGCATGCGTTGCAGCTGCTTGGGGTCCGCGGCCTTCATGGCGCCGTCCTTGCCTGCTACCAGCTTCAGCTCTTCGTTGTTGAGCAAAATCTTGCCGGCATGGGGTTGCTCAAGCAGGTTGATGCAACGCAGGAAGGTGCTCTTGCCGGAGCCACTGGAGCCGATGATGCTGATCACGTCGCCAGCGGCGGCTTTCAGGGACACGCCCTTGAGCACTTCGTGACTGCCATAGCGTTTATGCAGGTCTTGGACTTCAAGCTTGTACATGCGGTCGGTTCTCACAAAACGTCAGTCGTTGAGCAGTCGATCGGATCGATGCGTTATCAGTGCTTGCGCGGGGCCAGGTAACCCAGCCAGCGGCGCTCGGCCAGTTTGAACAGGCGCACCAGGATGAAGGTCAGGCACAGGTAGAAAACGCCGGCCGTGATGTAGGCCTCGAACGGCAGGTAATACTGAGCATTCACCGTGCGCGCGGCGCCGGTGATGTCGATCAGGGTGACGATGGACGCCAGGCTGGTGGTCTGCAGCATCATGATCACTTCGTTGCTGTATTGCGGCAGCGCCCGGCGCAACGCCGACGGCAGCAGGATCCGGCGGTACAGCTTGTAGCGCGACATGCCCATGGCCTTGGCCGCCTCGATCTCGCCGTTAGGCGTGGCCCGCAGGCTGCCGGCGATGATTTCGGCGGTGTAGGCGCTGGTGTTGATGGCGAACGCCAGGCACGCGCAGAACGTCGCGCTGGACAGCCACGGCCAGAGGACGCTCTCGCGCACCACCTGGAACTGCGCCAGCCCGTAATAGATCAGGAACAGCTGCACCAGCATCGGCGTGCCGCGGATCACGTAGGTGTAGAGCCAGGCCGTCATGTTGACGACAGGCTGCTTGGACACGCGCATCAGCCCCAGGGGCAACGCCGCCAGCAGGCCGAAGAAGAGCGACAGGGCCAGCAGCTTCAGGGTGGTCAGCAGGCCACTGAAGTACAGCGGCAAGGCTTCATAGATGACGTTGTAGTCGAAGATCATAGATCAGCCGCCCTTACGCCTACCGAGTAGCGCTTCTCAAGGTGACGCAATGCCAGCAACGAGACACTGGTGATCACCAGGTACATCGCCGCCACCGCGAGGAAGAAGGTGAAAGGCTCGCGGGTGGCATCCGCCGCCTGCTTGGCCTTGAACATCATGTCTTGCAGGCCCACCACCGAAATCAGCGCGGTGGCCTTGGTCAGTACCAGCCAGTTGTTGGTGAAGCCCGGGATCGCCAGGCGGATCATCTGCGGCACCATCACCCGGAAAAACACCTGGAAGCCGTTCATGCCATACGCCATGCCCGCCTCGGCCTGCCCCTTGGGGATTGCCATGAACGCGCCGCGAAAGGTCTCGGACAGATACGCACCGAAGATGAAACCCAGGGTACCGATACCGGCCGCCAGCGGGTTCAGGTCGATGTAGTCGTCATAGCCGAGCATCGGCGCGACGCGGTTGAGCAAGTCCTGGCCGCCGTAGAAAATCAGCAGGATCAGCACCAGGTCGGGAATGCCGCGGATGACCGTGGAATACAGGTCGCCCAGCCACGCCAGCCAACGCACCGGCGAGAGGCGCAACGCGACACCGATCAGCCCCAGGACAATGGCCAGGGCCATGGACGACAAGGCGAGCTGAAGCGTCAACCATGCGCCATCGAGGATGACAGCCCCGTAGCCTTTCAACATGATTCAGGTCCTCGAAAGTGGGATGAAAAAATGGCGCAAACCGCAGAGATCCTGTTGCTTGCGCCATTTCGCCGCAGTGGCGGGACGTGGTTACTTGCCGTAGATATCGAAGGCGAAGTATTTGTCCTGGATTTGCTTGTACTTGCCGTTCTCGCGAATGGCGGTGATCGCGCTGTTGATCTTGTCTTTCAGCGCATCGCCCTTGCGAACCGCGATACCGATGCCGTCGCCGAAGTATTTCTCGTCGGTGAAGGCCGGGCCGACGAAAGCGAAGCCCTTGCCCGCGTCAGTCTTCAGGAAGCCGTCATCCAGCAGCGTCGCGTCGGCCACGGTGCCATCGAGACGACCGGCGGAAACGTCCAGGTAGATTTCGTTCTGCGAACCGTACGGCTTGATCTCGGCACCCAGCGGGGCCAGGACTTCACGGGCGAAACGCTCGTGGATCGAACCACGCTGTACGCCGATGTTCTTGCCCTTGAGTTCGGCCAGGCCGTCGCTCACCTGGGTACCGGCCTTCATCACCAGACGGGCCGGGGTGTTGTAGTACTTGTTGGTGAAGTCGACAGACTTCTTGCGATCTTCAGTGATCGACATGGACGACAGGATCGCGTCGATTTTGCGCACCTTCAGCGCCGGGATCAGACCGTCGAACTCTTGCTCGACCCAGACGCACTTGACCTTCATCTCTTCGCACAGCGCATTGCCGATGTCGTAGTCGAAACCGACGATGCTGCCATCCGGGGCTTTCGAGGCGAACGGAGGGTAAGCCGCTTCGATACCGATCTTCAGGGGTTTCTCATCGGCGAACGTCGGCAGGGACAGCACGGACAGTGCCAGGGCGCCAAGCAGCACAAGTTTCTTCATCTTGGAACTCCATCGGTAAAGGGCGAAAACGGCAGAGTGAGCAACAGCCCAATATGCGAATGGGTGGAACGAACTTGCGTCCTAGGAAGCTCGCGATTTATCAACGCGAGCCACGACGAGCGAGTGATCGGCATTCTAACGACAGGCCCGAAGCCGATATTTCTTCAATGCGACAACTAATTACAGAAGCATTGAGAAAGCTGTTCGAGCACATTGACAGCCCCGCAAATTCATGCAAGAGCAAAAGACAGGGAACCGATCCATGCTGCAAATAGCGGGCCCATTATTCGCAAACCCTTCTAATCCGGCAAGCACAGCGTGTCGGCTTGTTTTTCCATCGGTCCGAAACGGCCCTGAAACGGGGCTCTGCGTTTCACTTCGCCCCGTCGTGGCGCCCGAGGTTACACATTTCGAAACACCGGTAACGTTCAGACGCCTCCTACATTGAAGCCCGATATTTATTCAACCCCCCTTGTGGCAGACCCACTATCCATCCAAACACCGCCCCCGTGGCGAGGGAGCTTGCTCCCGCTGGGCTGCGCAGCGGCCCCAAAACCAGACACAAGAGTCATTCGACCCCCGAACCTGTGGCGAGGGGATTCATCCCCGTTGGGCTGCGCAGCAGCCCTAAAACCAGCCAGCTCGATGTGCCAGACAGATTGGGCTGACTGCCTTGGGGCTGCTGCGCAGCCCAGCGGGGATAAATCCCCTCGCCACAAAAGTGAGCGCCACATGCCTATAAAAAAAGCCCCACCCGGCAAACGCCTGGCGGGGCTTTGTGTGTTGCAGTGAGCGTCAGGCGACGTTCATGGTCTTGTGCGTCTCGATCAGGTGCGCCACCACACCCGGGTCGGCCAGGGTGGAGATATCACCCAAGCCGTCGTATTCCGCCGTGGCGATCTTGCGCAGGATGCGGCGCATGATCTTGCCCGAACGGGTTTTCGGCAGCCCCGGCGCCCACTGGATCACGTCCGGCGAAGCAATCGGGCCGATCTCCTTGCGCACCCAGTTCTTCAATTCCAGGCGCAGGGCTTCGCTGGTTTCTTCGCCGGCATTCAAGGTGACGTAGACATAGATGCCCTGCCCCTTGATGTCGTGCGGCACGCCCACCACCGCCGCCTCGGCGACTTTCGGGTGGGCAACCATGGCGCTTTCGATCTCGGCGGTGCCCATGCGGTGACCGGAGACGTTGAGCACGTCATCTACCCGACCGGTGATCCAGTAGTAGCCGTCCTCGTCGCGACGAGCGCCGTCACCCGTGAAGTACATGCCGCTGAAAGTCTTGAAGTAAGTGTCGACAAAACGGTCATGGTCGCCGTACAGCGTACGTGCCTGGCCCGGCCACGAATCGAGGATCACCAGGTTGCCTTCGGCGGCGCCTTCGATCAGGTTGCCAAGGTTGTCCACCAGCGCCGGCACTACACCAAAGAACGGACGCGTGGCCGAACCCGGCTTCAACGCCGTGGCGCCTGGCAGCGGGCTGATCAATACGCCGCCGGTCTCGGTCTGCCACCAGGTGTCGACGATCGGGCAACGCTCCTTGCCGACATTCTTGTAGTACCAGTCCCAGGCTTCCGGGTTGATCGGCTCGCCCACCGAACCCAGCAGGCGCAGGCTGCTGCCATCGGCGCCTTCGACAGCGGCGGTGCCCGAGGCCATCATCGCGCGGATCGCGGTCGGCGCGGTGTAGAGAATATTGACCTTGTGCTTGTCGATCACCTTGGCCACCCGGGTGACGTCCGGGTAGTTCGGCACGCCTTCGAACAGCAGCGTGGTCGCGCCATTGGCCAACGGGCCGTAGACGATATAGCTGTGGCCAGTGACCCAGCCCACGTCGGCGGTGCACCAGTAGATGTCACCGGGCTTGTAGTCGAATACGCGTTCGTGGGTCAGCGCCGCGTACAGCAAATAACCGGCGGTGGTGTGCTGCACGCCTTTGGGCTTACCGGTGGAACCGGAGGTGTAGAGGATGAACAGCGCTTCCTCGGCGCCCATCTCTTTCGGCGCGCAAACAGTGCCAGCCACTTTCATCAGGTCTTCGTACCAGATGTCACGGTGCTGGTTCCACTTGATGTTGCCCGACGTGCGCTTGCACACAATGACTTTCTGGATGCTGCTGGTTTCCGGGTTGGTCAGCGCGTCATCGACGTTGGCCTTGAGCGGGATCTTCTTGCCGGCACGGATGCCTTCGTCGGCGGTGATCACCACTTTGGATTTACAGTCGATGATCCGGCCGGCCAGGGCTTCCGGCGAGAAGCCGCCGAACACCACCGAATGGATCGCGCCGATCCGGGTGCAGGCCAGCATGGCGACCACGGCCTCGGGAATCATCGGCATGTAGATCGTCACCACGTCGCCGCGGTGCACGTCCTGGCCGCGCAGGGCGTTGGCGAACTTGCAGACTTCTTCATGCAGTTCGCGATAAGTGATATTGCGGCTCTCGGACGGGTCATCGCCCTCCCAGATGATCGCAACCTGATCGCCGCGCTCTTCCAGATGACGGTCGAGGCAGTTGTAGGAAACGTTCAAGGTGCCATCGGCGAACCACTTGATGTCGACATGGTGGTCGTCGAAGGAGGTCTGTTTCACCGTGGTGAAAGGCTTGATCCAGTCGAGGCGCTTGGCCTGCTCGCGCCAGAAGCCATCGGGGTTGACGACCGACTGCTGGTACATGGCCTTATAGGTCGCCTCGTCAGTCAGCGTATTGGCCGCAACCTCGGGACGAACGGGATACACAGAAGCCGCACTCATCTTTCTTACCTCGGTGACAATAGTTGTTTTTGTATGGTTCCGTTGTAGCTTGGGGCGGGCCTATAGAACCATTCGACGATGGTAGTAACAAGTCCCTACAAAATGTCGGTACTAACCCGCAAATCCACCTGAAGATATTTTCATGTGGGAGATATCTGTGGGAGCGAGCCTGCTCGCGAAGGCGCCAGTTCGGCCGACATCAAATCAATGGATTTGTTAACAGGCCCGAAGGCCGATTATTACCAGATCAACCAACAGTGTTTATCAAAACCAAGTCTGTTTACCCCTCCCCTCGCCTCCTAAAATCAACCCCGCCAACCGGCAAACCCGATTGACGCAACACAGCCCCCACGAAGGCCGTTGATCCAACTTCCAACACTTGCTCCACACGCAGCCCCAAAAAGGCTGCGTGACCCCACTCGACCTCAAGAAAGGTGAAATACAGATGAAAGCTTTATGGGTTCTGGTCCTTGGCAGCCTTTGCGCCACCGCCATGGCGGATGAGGCCCCGACCGATGTCGCACAGCAGAAACCGGCGATCGAGGAGTACACCTACTCCACCCACCTGGACATCGCCAAAGTCATTTCCATGAGCACTATTCCGAACGTCTGCGAAGTGGTCCCGGCAAAAATGGAATATGAAGATTCCAAGGGCCAGCGCCACATCATGCGCTACAGCGTGATGGGCACCGGCTGCTCCAACGGCTGATCACAACCGGCAGTTTCCATGGCCCGATTTCGATCGGGCCTGGTTGTGTCTGGAGCCACCAAAAACCGCCAGCAAACACAACATGTAGTGCAAAACGGCAAAAATCGATCACTTTCCGATCAAAAAAGCCCGCCATCCGATCCCTTCAAAAAAAATCTTCAACGGCCAAAGCCTTGTAAACCCTCGCTCCCATGCGGGTATGCCCCCCGCGACCTCTTCTGTGAGCTATTTCGCCGCACCACGTAGGCAAAAAAGTCCTTATAATGCCGCCTTAAACGGGCCTGCAATATCCCCTACAGGGATCAAAGCCAACCTGAAGCCTGCGTAACGGCCGACCATGCCGATGCGTGCAAGCCGCTTCAGCACAACCCGTACATTTTTCTGTTTATTGCCTGCGTCAGCTGCTGCAACAAACGACTTTCCAAGATCCACCGCGGCCAGTAGGCCTTTCAATGGGCATCTGGCCCTCACGCAGGAGACGACACGTCATGCTGAGCTGGGACGAATTCGACAAAGAAGACGACGGCGAAGTCGCGGTAAAAGGCGCCAACGCCGGCCACGCTTCTGAAGCCAACATGGACCGCCTCGACAGCGCCGGCGGTGCCGCCGCGCTCGAAGCCCGCGCCGTGACGGCCAGCGACTCGGCCGCGATCATTCGCGCCAAGGCCGCCCTCGACAAACTCGATGTCGCCGAAGGCCTCGCCGAACTCGAAGGCGCCTCCGCCCGTGTCGCCGTCGATGAAAAGCGCATGATCAACTGCCGCGCCGACCTCAACCAGCTCGTGCCATTCAAATACGACTGGGCCTGGCAGAAGTACCTGGACGGCTGCGCAAACCACTGGATGCCGCAAGAAGTCAACATGACCGCCGACATCGCCCTCTGGAAAAACCCGGAAGGCCTGACCGACGACGAACGCCGCATCGTCATGCGCAACCTGGGCTTCTTCTCCACCGCCGACTCCCTGGTTGCCAACAACCTGGTCCTGGCCGTGTACCGCTTGATCACCAACCCGGAGTGCCGCCAGTACATCCTGCGCCAGGCCTTCGAAGAGGCGATCCACACCCACGCCTACCAGTACTGCATCGAATCGCTGGCCATGGATGAAGGCGAAATCTTCAACATGTACCACGAGATCCCGTCGGTCGCGAAAAAAGCCGCCTGGGGCCTGAAATACACCCGTTCGATCTCCGATCCGAAGTTCGAAACCGGCACCCCGGAAACCGACAAAGAGTTGCTGCGCAACCTGATCGCGTATTACTGCGTCCTGGAAGGCATCTTCTTCTACTGCGGCTTCACCCAGATCCTCTCCATGGGCCGCCGCAACAAAATGACCGGCGTCGCCGAGCAGTTCCAGTACATCCTGCGCGACGAATCCATGCACCTGAACTTCGGCATCGACGTGATCAACCAGATCAAGATCGAAAACCCACACCTGTGGGACGCCGAAATGAAGGAAGAAGCAACCCAGATGATCCTGCAAGGGACCCAACTGGAAATCGAATACGCCCGCGACACCATGCCTCGCGGCGTACTGGGCATGAACGCGGCGATGATGGAGGACTACCTCAAGTTCATCGCCAACCGTCGCCTGTCGCAGATTGGCCTGAAGGAAGAGTATCCAGGGACGACCAACCCGTTCCCTTGGATGAGCGAGATCATGGACTTGAAGAAAGAGAAGAATTTCTTTGAGACTCGAGTGATTGAGTATCAGACGGGTGGGGCTTTGAGCTGGGATTGATACCCGCCAAATTGAAACTAACATTGTCGGCATTCCGGATCAAAAAAGCCCTGTTTTTCAGGGCTTTTTTTTGAAAATAATCTGCAAATTCACAGATATAAATTATGGACAAAAGACGCCGGGGACTAATTAATAATCAAATTAAACTGATATACGCTTTAAAAAAAGGCAGGTCTGAGAAATGGTGCCTCAACCTATGGAGTCGTTTCATCAAGGCTAGAGATCAGTATCAATGCCTCATATGCTCCTCAAAGGAGCGCATACAAGCGCACCATATATTTCGTAGATCGTTATATCCATTCGGATGGTTCCAGCCTGGGAACGGAATAACGCTATGCCTCCAATGCCATGATCGCCAACACGCAAAATTTAATCGCTCACCAGATCTAAACATGCCCGTCGACGCCCAGGGTGGAGATGATTTGAATGACGCATTTTATTACCTTGACTGCCTAGCAAAAGATGCAAGCATCCAAAACCTGAATCATGATGAATTTTATTACATAGAAGAGCACATGCTTAGATTTTTTATGCGCCTACAAGGATGTGAGCATATGACTAAATTCTTACACAATGAAAACTATACGAAGCTAGAAATAGCCCTTGAAATTTGGCGCACATCACCGCCGAATATGATTCAAGCACTCATCAGAGCCAACATTCCGAAGTGGGCCCTGTAAGCAATAGGCGCAACCCACAGGCCTAACCTCAAAATTATGCAGATGAACTCAATAAATGGTGACATGGCAACGATATCGGCTAGTGACGTAGCGCAACGCCTCGGAAAACCCGAGTAGGCGGCCTTGCAGAGCTTGTTACCTCTCTACGTCGCCCCTTATCGCTACATTTTTTTGATTTTTGATGGCAAAGTGATCTCTGAATCATAGGCAGCCACAATTTTTTCTAATATATTTATCCAGTAGCGACACGATGAAATCTTAATTAAAGAGGGAGCATTATGCAAAAGGCAATTGCATCATTCAGACCTAAAGCAAGAATAATGGAACTCTTAGGTGAACAACTGATAAAAAATCATACCCTTGCATTATTTGAGATAGTGAAAAATGCATATGATGCAGATGCAAGTGAAGTAGAGCTTGAACTAACCAATATTGATGAAGACAATGGCGAAATAACCATCATCGACAACGGATACGGAATGAGCTTTAAAACCGTAACCGAAGTATGGATGGAGCCTGCAAACGGGCATAAGTTAGAAACCAGAAACAAAGGTGAACGGACTGCAAAAGGCAGACTTCAGGTTGGCGAGAAAGGGGTTGGTCGATTTGCGGTACACCGCCTTGGCACTAAAATATTGATGGTCACCAAATCCAAAGACACACCCGAAGTTATTGTAGATATAGACTGGGCTGAATTCGCAAAGTCTGAGTATTTAGATGAAGCCAAAGTACATATTCAAGAACGCGACTCCGAGATCTTTAAATTCGGGGCGACTGGCACATATATCAAAATCTCCAACCTCAAACAGAAATGGCGTAGAGGAGAAATCAGGAAGCTTTATAGATCAGTAAAATCTATGACCCCAGCCACCCTAACATACAAAAACGAAGAGCACGCGGAGAAGCAGTCAGACTACAAGGACCGTTTTGAGGTTTCATTTAAAATAACTCCTGAAAAAAAATGGCTAGATGATCTTTTCGACCCCGAGCTTGCTGAGAGCCAGAGTTTATTTAGCTTCAATTTCGAGCTTTCAAACGAAGGATTTTATTATAACTACAATTTCACACCTTACCCTGCGATAAAAGCTGACTATAACGGGCTCATATTTGATCGCAATACAGAGCTTTCATCCGAAAACTTTGAATTTTTTCGATTCAAGTTTCCAGAGGATGGGGAAAGTTGGCGAGAACGAAAAAAACGACCACAACGGCCTGACCTCTACCACCTCACTAATCCGGATAATCATGGCTTAGGAATTGGTACACTTAGAGGAAAAATCATCGGCTTTGACTTTGACAAAGATATTTTAAGATATATAAAAGATGAAAAAGGAGGACTTGAAGAATATGTAAAACAGCAAGGAGGCATTAAAGTCTATCGAGACGGCCTTCGAGTGTATAACTATGGGGAACCAGGAGATGATTGGTTAGGACTTGATCACCGACGTATTCAAGGACCTACTAGAAAATTTGGCAGCAAACAAATAATTGGAGAAATTCATCTTGAGCTGGAGGGAAGTCCAGACTTAAAGGAAAAAACAAACAGAGAAGGTTTCGTTGAGAACGATGCATATAACGAACTTGTATATGCAATGCTTTGCATAATTTCTCAGTTCGAGGCAGAAAGAAACAAAGATAAACGATTGCTTAAAGATGCGCTAAGCACCACTCCAGGCCCAACCACAGGAACAATGCACAAAAAAGGCATTGAAGAATTATTAAACGATTTAGAACAGTCGGTTCTAAAAAACAAGGAACTTGACATTCAAATAGGCGAAATCGTTCGAGGAGTTGGAAAAAGTTATCGCGAGACACGAGATGTAATGTTATCAGCTGCCGGAGCGGGATTAGGTTTAGTTACAGTTTTTCATGAGTTAGAAAGAGGTGTAAAAGGGCTAAACGCAAGCATTATAGAACGCGCGCCTATCGAACAACTGCAAAAAATGTCAAACGAACTAGTGTCTATATTGCAAGGCGCTATGTATATGGTCAGCAACAAAAAAATGGAAGAAATCAAGGCTTCCGACTTGGTGAGATATGCATTGCTCACGCAACAAAGAAGGTTCAGTAGGCATAAGATAACATTTCTGGACGGTTTCAAAAACCGGCCGGACCTAGATTTTACGATCAAGGGAATGAGACGAATGCTGACCTCTGCATTAGTCAATGTCATTGATAACGCAATCTACTGGCTAGATGAAATCGAAACCGAACGTTTTATTTGGATCGCGCCCACGGCCGAAATGGAATCACCTGCAATAATAATTGCGGATAACGGGCCTGGCTTTCTGGATGATGCGGCAGATCTTATTCAGCCTTTCCATACGAGAAAGCCCGCCGGCATGGGTATAGGGTTATATTATACCGATATGGTTATGAAAGCCCATGCGGGGAGACTTGCGTTTCCTGAGAGAAACTTTATTGAAGCTCCGGCGGCCCTAACAGGTGCACATATCGGACTAGTGTTCAAGAGGGAGCATTGAGATGTCAACTATCGGACACGCATTAGTAATTGACGACAAATATGACGATGGAATGTTGATTTGTACTATTTTGATTAAAAATCTCACTCCATGCTATTTCTTTCAATTCGACGAAAAAACCCTTGCCGACCGTATAGCGCAAAATCCACCTAAGTTAAATAGCATCCGAGTTATTTTTCAAGATTTGGCATTAATATCAGCCGGAGAGCCAGGAAAAAATGATTATGAAGCTGCAACTACGACTATTGAATCTATAGTTTCTGAAAATAACGGTCCGTGGCTTTTAGTAACTTGGTCCACGTGGGCTGGGGCAGAAAGCGGCTTTGAAACAAAAAAAGCTGACGAACTTTTTAACCATTTAAGAGAAAATCTAAAGCCAACCCAAGCGCCATACGCCTATGTTTCATTAGACACAAAACCACAATTCACATCGCATGGAACTCACAGCGAAGTAGAACGATATGACTTAATTGAACCTGCTAAAATAAATGAGCTTACCGACCATATCCTTGCGAAATCCAACTCGTTTCCGGCCACAAAATCTCTACTATCTTGGGAAGTAGAGGTGTTTAGAGCTATATCCGAAACCATTTCAGAAATCACTAGCTTCATTAAGCCTGGTACTTTTTTCGACGCTGATCTGGGCAGTATTTTATACGAAATGGCACTGGCTGAGATAGGAAAGAACGTTGCTCCTGAAAACATGAAAAAAGGAATTAAAGAAGTACTCTCTTCAATTCTTCGCGACAAAATATCTGCAACAATGGAAGGTCTGGAAAAATTTAACACGATAGATATAGATCGACATGTTCGGCTAGAGAACTGGAAGGCTAAAACTAATAGAATCATTCACTTAGAGGAGCTTTCTATCGACTCACCACTTCCGCCTGGTAGTGTAATAAATATATCACAGCACTTTCACCTTCTACCTAGTGGTAATATTACTGAAGAAGAGTTTGGAAAATTTTTGCGCTGCAATTTCTTACAATTCTCCCGAACTGAAAACTTACAAAAAGCGATTGTCACCGAAGCTTGTACCCTTGTGGCACTAGACATCACTCCTCCATGTGATCACGCACAGAACAAGTCCCCTTGGAATAAATACTTAGTTGGTATAAAAATACCAAAAAACTATTCCGATTTTTGCAATGCCATTAGCGGAGGAGAGAGGCAAAACAAACTTATTGGTGAATACCTCATAAAACTCCCTGAGATGATAAGCAATGGAGGCGAGCACTACCATTTCATATTCAACTCGAAACTGACCTTCGCTCTAAACTCTTCATTCGCCAACGAAAAACTTGCACCTCTTATTTTAGGGCGCTTACGAGAGCAAATGCTTGCAGATATTAACAGCTGGCTTATTAGACAGACCACTAGACCTGGAATAGTGGAAATACGATGATATTCGGCCTCCTTCTGGAGGCCATTTTAATTATCAGGCAGCATTTTGGCATTGTTTAGTCAATTTTAATCCGCGTACAATAGCTTCCATGACCGGAGAGCAAACAGCATTTCCCATTAGCTTCACCTGTTCTCGCCTGGTAACGGGCGGAAAAATGTAGTTATCAGGAAAACCCATAGCCTTGCGCAGCTCATCAGGCTGAAGCATACGCATCATATGTCCGTCATCGGTCGGTTTAACATATGCGAATCTATCAACTGTCGTAATTGTTCTCAACGGGGATTCCATACGCTGCCAACCGCCTCCGCCATCCGTACCATAATAAACAATTAAGAACGGCATATTAGGCCCTAATTCAGCTATTGCACGATCAGCCCGAGCAAGTGTTTCCGTGGCTCGATTAGGTTTCCGCAATGGAGTCATTTTATATCTTCCACTGTCGTCCAAAATATCCCAAACGGTCGTACGTGGAGCACTTCCCGGAAAAATCTGACCGGGCATATCCATTAGATCCGCGATCATAAAAAGCCTACGTCTGCGTTGAGCAACACCGAACTCAGATGCATCTATGACTTGTTCACGCACATTATATTTTAACCTTACAAGTTCCTCCATTAACTCCCCATACCTCCCCCATGGTTTCATATGAACTACATTTTCCAAAGTAATCCAACGAGGTTTCATAACTTCTGCATATCTAATTACCTGAAAAGCGGTATCTCTGCTTTCCTCTGATCGAGGTTTACTCCCTCTCGCGCAAGTGTGATGGGTGCACTCAGGCGATGAAATCAGCAGGTCTATTGGTCCAGTTTTTTCCAAAACCTTCTCTGGGGTTAGAATTCGGAGGTCTTGTTGAAAAACATTTGCCTCTGGAAAATTCAGCCTGAAGGACTCTGCTGCCGGCCCCCATAAATCCACACCACCCACGATCTTGGCCCCCCCCCTCCCGAGCTCCGAGGCTGCTCCCCCCCGCCCCACAGAACATGTCAAACGTTCGAATCTGATCCATTTAGAAACCTTCAAATTTATCTTCTAGCCAGGTTACCAGGTTCCCGGCACCATTCAATCATGATGGCACGAGGACACCACAATGACCGACAACCTGGTTTATCTGTTGACGAGCTGTCAAGCTCAGATTTGAGGATTGACGCTCGCTACGCTGGGAGCCGAAATGGTAATTCCAGCGATGATCCCCTGACCAAACTGCTAAGCCTCAGCAACCAGGGCGGCTTCAGGATCAGAGGCAAACGCAATGATCCGCGCCTGATAGCACTTTTATCGAGCATGGAGGATTTTGACTGGCCCGATGAGCTGGACCTCTCCACGGGCGTGTTCACCTACTACGGTGACAACAAGAAACCCGGGCGTAAATTGGACGAAACCAACCGGTATGGCAACAACCTTTTGGAGCTGATTTTCGAGTGGCAGCATTCAGGATTACGTGCCTTGATCCCACCCATTCTTGTTTTCACCAAGGCGGGAATCTATCGAGATGTGATTTTCCGAGGTTTGGCAGTCCCCGGCCGGATAGGCAGCACTCACAACGACGATTTGGTCGCTGTGTGGCACGCAAGCAAAGGCCAGCGCTTTCAGAATTACAGAGCCACCTTCACCATCCTTGACGTGCCAGAGATACCGAGATCATGGCTGGAGGACGTCATCAATGGAGTTCGAGCGAGTGAAAGCGAGCACGCGCCAACCGAATGGCTGAAATGGGTCAGATCCGGGCAATACACACCACTGATTGCCAAACGCTCTCAACCCATCCGCTCGAAGAAAGATCAACTCCCCTCCGCGCGAGAAGACATCAAAATACTTGCCATTTTGCACAAGCATTTTGAGTCGGATCCTTATGCGTTCGAAGCCTGTGCTGCGCATCTGGTAAGGATATGCCTGCCTGACATCGTAGATCTGGATCTGACAAGACGTTATCGAGATGGTGGTAGGGACGGCATTGGCAAGCTCAGGATTGGGAGGGCAGAGACGTCTGTTCTCGTGGACTTTGCAATCGAGGCCAAGTGTTATGGAGCGAACAATTCGGTTGGCGTGCGAGAGGTTTCAAGATTGATCTCTCGCCTGCGCCATCGGCAATTCGGAGTAATCATTACGACCTCCTGGTTGCATGACCAAGCCTACAAGGAGATCGTGGAGGATGGTCATCCAGTGATGATTTTAGCGGGCCGAGACGTCGTTGAGCTTCTGCGGGAAACGGGATTACATGATAGTTCTGCTGTCCAGACATGGCTGGAGACGAGTTTTTCCGCTGAGTGAGTTTTGATGAGTGCAGATATAGTCACCCCCGAACACCGCTCCAGGATCATGGCAGCAATCAAGGGGAAAAATACCAAGCCCGAAATGATCGTGCGATCGGTGTGCCATGCAATGGGGCTTCGCTATCGTCTGCATCGGAAAGATCTTCCAGGGAAGCCCGACTTGGTCCTGCCCAAGCATCGATTGTGCATATTCGTTCACGGCTGTTTTTGGCACCGACATCCTGGATGCAAATACGCTTACACGCCAAAAAGCAGACCGGAATTTTGGCTGCCTAAATTGGCAAAAAACGTGGAACGAGATCTCAGTGCACAACAGGCACTGGAAACGCTCGGATGGCGCGTGGCGGTTATCTGGGAATGCCAGACAAAAAACAGAGAAATCCTCCGCACCGAAATCCTGAAGACACTCGATCGAAGCACCTAGCCCTGCGCGATTTGGACAGGATAATAATCAGATACTTTTCAAGGTTGACCATCCGGCAATCACCCCCTAGGCTTTCAGTTCGGCGCCTAAGAAACGCCTCAACCAGAGCGGCCCTCCGCACCCGACAGTCAGCGGCTTTTTTTCGCCTGCGGTTTTCTACGCCTGCGAAAATTCCCCGTTATGTCGGGAGTGGGCGAATACAAGACCCGAAAGGGGAATATGTCCGGCCCGTCTCTGGTGGGTTTCTTAGCTCCCGACACCCATAACGAATGCCCTAAGAAAGCAGCCAGAGGTAAAGGATATGCCTGTAAATCTGCCCTTCAAGATGAACGTAACCAGCCCTACCCGCTCGTCAGCTCATGCACAGCCGCTTCTGGAGGTCTGTCATGTCTGACCCACTGATACCTACTCAATTTATTCGACACAATATTCATCTGCATGCCCTCCTGGTTGAAAACCAGGCTTGGTTCAGCGCATCCGATTTGGGTCGTTTGATGGGCAAGCACCTAGATGAACGCATGACCCGCAAGCTTGATCCTGACCAGCGCAGGATGATGCTCACGCACATCCACGGCTTGACCGAAGAGCGTCTGATGCTGAGCGAGTCGGGCGTCTATGCGTTGCTGGTTTATCACTACTGTCCTGAGTATCGGTTGCTGCGTGAATGGATCACGCATCAGGTGGTGCCAACCCTGCGGGATGAGCGCTATTCACACAAGGTGGAGCGGCCGATGTTGAGTGTGCTGGATTGGCCGAAGATGTCGCTCTGCATGCTGCACTGGCAGGATGAGCCATGGATTCGCTTGCGGGATATGCCAGCGGTGTTGGTGGATGATCCGTTTAGCCAGCATGAGTCTTGGTGGCGGAAAGCCTCTCGGATTTTGCGAGGGTTTTGAGCGCTCAAGCAGAAGCCGTCGTCCGTGTTCGGGCGACGGTGTTTGTTTGGGGATGGGATTGGGGCGCAGCCCAGCGGGAGCAAGCTCCCTCGCCACGGGAGTTGAAGCGGCTACCAGGCAAGCTCCGTGATTTTGAGAGCAGTGCCAGTCCAGCTTGTTGGACAAGAGACCCAAGGAGACATGTAATGACGAAAAAAATAAGAACTAAGGCCTTCGAGTCGATTCACAGCTCGGCCGAAGCGCTGCTGAAAATCGGCGCTATCGACATGGCCACTATGCGGGAGTTTGACGAGGTCTGCATGGCTGAAGTACCTGCTGAAATCTCAGATTCAGAAGAATCGCCTGCCCTCAGAGCTGGTCCTCAAAACCATCAATAGATGTCTTCGGGGGGCGGTCAAAATCCGCCGGTTGTGAACATCAGCATCTCGCCCCCTCACAACCGCGCCGAAACCACCCGCACCCCGTACTGCGGAATAATCCCGTCCGCGGTGACTAACTCCAGTCCTTCCGCCTGAGCCTGGGCAATCAACATACGATCAAATGGATCGCGATGAATTTCCGGTAACTTGCCCGCCTGCTGACCATGGAACAATGAAATCGGCAGTTTGGTAAAACCCTCGTCCTCAACGAGCGCCTCAAGATCCTCTGGAGCTTCAAGCATCCCTTTAGCCTGTTTGATCGATATCTCCCAGATCGAAGCGGCGCTCACCAAGACCTGATTACGTGACTCGCCCATTATTTGCCGAGCTTCTGCGCCCAGAGCAGGATCATCGGAGAGCCACCAAAGGAATGCATGGGTATCTAACAACAGACGCCTCATAAACTGCCCTCAAATCCATCGATGATGTCATCGGGAGTCTTGTCAAAATCCGCAGACATCCGAATCTTTCCTTTTAACCGCCCAGGCTTGCGCGCCCGAGGTGAATCGATATGAGGCAGCAGATCCAGATAAGGCTTACCAGCCTTGGCGATTACAACCTTGTCGCCATGCCATGCACGCTCAGCAAGCTGGGAAAGCTGGGACTTCGCTTCGTGCATATTCACTTGCACCAGTTCATTCATATAGCACCTCCACAGATTAGCTAAGCTAGCCTAAGCCGTGAATTTTAGATAAGCAAGATACCGAGCTAGCCGTTTGTCAAAATGGCGTCTCAAGCCGCAGTCATCAAAGTGGATTGTTCAGCATTTGGGGCGTCACGCCTCCGTCGGACCTTTGTTGCCATCCCGATTTTGTTGTGGAACGGGGGGCCGCTCCGCAGCCCAGCGGGAGCATGCTCCCTCGCCACGGGTTGATGTCAGGGCACAGGTGGGTGGCAGGCTTGATGGTCGGATTGGGGATTGGGCATCGCGAGCAGGCTCGCTCCCACAGAGTTTTGTGGTGTGTTGAAACTTTGGGTGCAGCCCGCCGCTTCCTTCGGTATTAATACACTTCCTCTCACGGACCCGAGCCTCGATGAAATTCGACACTGCCTACTGCCTCAGCCTCGATGCCAAGCTTTCGATCTATGACGTTCGGGATCTGAATTTCGACGAGACCATGGCATTCGACTCGGCCAAGGAGCGCTTTCAGTGCCCCAACGATGTGTGTCGGGCGGCGTTTGATGAGGATAATCGGCTTACGACGTTCAATGCCAAGAACGTCAACTACATCCGCACGCCACATTTCAAGAATCAGCCAACCACCCGGCATATCGAGGATTGCCCGTATGTCAGTCCGAAGACGCCGGGGTTGGATCTGGAGAGTGGCGAGGCAGAAGCGGATGACGGCCGTGAAGAGCATTTCCCGTCGGAGCTGTTGCTGACTCGGCGTGAGTACGTTCGCAAGCCGTCGGATCAGCCGAAGGATGTTGATGCGACTCGGCCCACGTCGAACCTCCCATCGTCCCACGGCGACAACGCCCATTCCGCTCAGGACTCGACGCCCGACAAGACCAGCGTCTTCGCCCACCCGGTGGAGTGTTTCGTCTCGAATTTCGACAACAAGGATCTGCTCAAGCGCATGCCGCTGAAGATTGGCGAGCACACCGCGCCTTACAGTTCCTTTTTCAAGAAGATCGACTTTCTGCTGGATAACAAGGGACTGATCTACTGGGGCAAGATCAAGGAGATCAAGGATTACACCCAAAGCTTTCGCATCGATTTCGAAGCGAAGGTCTGGTTCAAGCAGCCGGACGAGGCGAAGAAAAAGCCTTATTCAGTCAACGTCTACCTGAGCAAGAAACTGATCGATAACTACCGCAAGCGCAAGGCGTTCCTGGCAGAGATCAAGCACGCCATCGACAGTGACGCGCCGTTGTATTGTTTCTTTTATGGCGTCACGCCGGAGCTGAAGCAGGTGCCGAGCAAGAAGAACCCCGAGCAGACGTTCGGGGTGTTCAGTGCCAATATCGAGAACCTGGACCACTTCATTATTCGGGAGGCGCCGGGGTTGACCGAGAAGTAACTTGCAGCACCACGCTTTTATTGCGTCTCTTGAGCAAGTTGCCGTTCGAACGCCCATATTTCCCGTTTCACTTCCATGCGCCGCTCACGCGCTGCCTGGGCGGCCGATTCATCCAAGCCGCCATAACGTCGCAACCAGTGAATAACCATCTCTTCATCCGGGTACTGATAGCCCTTGTATTCCTTAGTGCTTCTCGGGACGTCGTTCATGCTGCCATCGAAGCGGCCCGCAGAGAACTCATCAGAGGGTAACGTGCCCCATTCGGCGGCGCAGTCCTCGAACGTCCAGGAAATCTCGTTGATGTGCTTTTGCGCACCGCGATGGCCGCGTTTGTAAAAAACGTACTCATCGCAACATTTCCCAAAGCGTTCCATCATCGGCTCGCCATCCACCCAGCGAAGAAGATCATGATGCCCCGCGTGGCGCATCAGGCCATTGATCCATCGTTCGGAAAACCGCCGGACAAACCCTTCGATGTCAGCCTTTTTAGCATCGGCGAAAATCATGCAGTAGCGGGTTCGTACGTGGATGACGAACAACACGTGTTTGCGTTGCACACTGATCGCGTGAACCAGCCATTGTTCGTCGAGGTCACCCAGCTCATCGTCCTCGATAACAGGCGATGGTGGTTTTTCCACCGGGGTGATTTTCTTGCCTTTGCTCACACGGCTGAAAAAGTTGCTGGCTGCTTCGGTGCAGTTGAAGATCAACATTTGGGCTCTCGGAAAATGCTGGAAATACTAGGCGTCTTCGGCCCATTCAATCTCGAAGGGTTGGCGAATAGCGTCAGAAATCCTCTCACGTAGCTCCTCGCTCAGAACCGCCAGTTCCTGATCGCTCAGCAGATCATATGCAACCAGCAATCTCAAAGAGTTTCGTCGGGTACTAGGTCACGCCCCGAGCACCCGGCCGGAAATGACCGCTGGTCATTGATCAAGAAAATGAGATTGAAGCGGAGCCAAAACAACTGTACAAAAACACAGTATTTTTTGAATCCACAGCTTTGGAGCACCCCCATGGCCTCTCTCGCAATCAAAACCACCTTGGAACGCATCGCCGTCTATCAATTCACCCCTGCCCACAGCGCACAGGCCCGAGCCATGCTGGGGTGGAGTGTCGAGGAGCTGTCCCGTGAATCCGGCGTCTCGGTCCAGGCCATCCGACGTTTCGAGGCGGGCGGCGAGTTGCTCGATGTCACGCGCCTGGCCCTGGCGTTTCGATTCGAGGCCGAAGGCCTGGTGTTTTTCCCCGGCTTCACTCCTGGGCGCGGCATGAATATCAAGGGCGCTACGCCCAACCCGATGGAGCGGGCGGATTACGCCATGATCGAGTAGCGGCCCGCTCTCACGCCACGCCGGTCTGGTTTTGATAAGCCGAGGGCTCCACGTCCAGCCACCAGGCGCGCCCCCGTTGCGGTTGCGCCAGGTTGAAGGCCTCGCCCATTTGCGGCGTGGTGATGCTGACGTTGCGCTCCCAGGCCAGGGCCAGGATGCGGTCGAAGGGTTCATACCAGGCGTGCATCGCCAGGTCGAACGTGCCGTTGTGGATCGGCAGCAGCCAGCGGCCCTTCAGGTCGATATGTGCTTGCAGGGTCTGCTCCGGCTGCATGTGGACGTGGGGCCAGTCGACGTTATAGGCGCCGGTTTCCATCAGCGTCAGGTCAAAGGGGCCGTATTGCTCGCCGATGCGTTTGAAGCCGTCGAAGTAACCGGTGTCGCCACTGAAGAAGATCCGCGTGGCGCCATCGATCATGACCCAGGACGACCATAAGGTGCTGTTGCTGTCGAACAGGCCGCGCCCGGAAAAGTGCTGGGATGGCGTCGCGATGAACTCGATACCGGCCACCTCGGTGCCTTGCCACCAATCCAGCTGACGCACCTTGCTGGCATCGACGCCCCATTTGATCAGGGTGTCGCCCACGCCTAGAGGCGCGAGGAAGTGCCGAGTCTTGGCCGCCAGCTTGAGGATGGCCTGATGATCGAGGTGGTCGTAATGATCGTGGGACAGGATCACCGCTTCGATCGGCGGCAATTCTTCCAGGCTGATGGGCGGCTGGTGAAAACGCTTCGGACCGGCCCACTGCACGGGTGAGGCACGCTCGGCGAACACCGGATCGGTCAGCCAGAACTTGTCTCGCAGCTTGAGCAGCACCGTGGAATGGCCGAGGCGGAAGACGCTGTGGTTCGGCGCGGCCAGCAGAACGTCCCGGGTCAGCGGCTTGACCTCGATGGTGCCTGCGGGCCGTGTGGTTCGCGGCTTGTGAAAAATCATGTTCCAGATGACGCGCAGGGTCGTACCGAATCCTTCGCGCGGAGTGAAGGCATGATTGCGAAACTTGCCTTGCTCATGCCGCGATGAGGGGTTGTCGGTGCGAAACGAGGGAGTGGTCATGGTGCGATAACTCCAAGGGCGTCAACGCAGATGCGCTTCGCCGTCGTGGGACGCTGGATGGCCGTTGCATGCACGCTCAGCCGTTTGGCAAGTAAATTACACCGCACGGTGTAGTTTCTAGATTGCATGAATCCCGGGAGCAAGTAAACTGCCGAGTGTAATTTCTCCCTTTCCAGCCGACGAGTGCCCATGACCGTACCGCAACGCCTTACCGAGCGAAAACGCGAAGCTATCCTCCAGGCGGCGATTGCCGAATTCCGCAGCAGCGGCTTCGAGATCACCAGCATGGACAAGATCGCGGCGACCGCGGGGGTGTCCAAGCGCACGGTGTATAACCACTTCCCAAGCAAGGAAGAGCTGTTCGCCGAGATTCTCAATCGGTTGTGGAACAGCATCACGGCGGAACAGCTCACGCCTTACAACCCGCAAGCCCCACTGCGCGATCAGCTGCGAACGCTGCTTCAAGCCAAACTGCAGATGCTGGCCGACGAGAATTTTCTCGACCTGGCGCGCATCGCCATCGCCGCCACGATTCATTCCCCCGAGCGGGCCCAGGACATGGTTGCGCGCATGGGCGAGCGTGAAGAAGGCCTGACCGTCTGGGTTCGCATGGCCCAGGCCGATGGCCGGCTGAAACCCGTCGACCCGGCATTCGCGGCCCAGCAGATGCATGGGCTGATCAAGACGTTCGCTTTCTGGCCGCAGATCTCCATGGGCCAACCAAGCCTGGCGCCCCATGAGCAGGCGCAGGTGATCGAATCGGCACTGGACATGTTCCTCGCCTGCTACCAGCGCTGAACCTCAGTTCAGCCGCAGGTTGCGCCCCAGCTCGTCAAACAGCGCAACCACCGAGCGCAACGCGCGGCAATCCGGCCGGGTCAGCAGCCAGAGCGCCGTGTCATACCCGGCCAAAGGCTCGCCAATGGGCGTCAGGCCCTGGTTGCCATCGACCAGGAAATCCGGCAGCGCCGCAACGCCCAGACCGGCCCGCACCAGTTCAGTCACCGAGAGCATGCTGCTGCAGCGATAGGCAGGCACCACGCCTGGCAAGTGCTGGCGGCGCCAGGCAACGGTAGGGTGATCCGGCAGGAAATCGTCCGGCGCGATCCAGGTCATGGCGGCAAGGTCATCCGCATTGGCCGAGGACAAATACGTGGCGCCGGCACACACCCGGTAAACCACGGGGCCCAGTTTTCGACCCACCAGATGCCCCGGCGGCGTGCGGGTCAACCGCAAGGCAATATCCGCATCGCGACGGCTCAGGTTGGCGAAGTCGTTCGTGGTGCTCAGTTCCAGGGTCAGGGCCGGATAGGCGGGCATGAACCGCGCCAACGCGGGCAGCAACAATGCCTGCAGCACCGAGTCGGTACAGGTCAGGCGTACTGTGCCGCTGACCACGTTGCCGCCCTGCTCCACCCCGACACGCGCGGCCTCCAGCGCCTGCTCGGCGCGCTCGGCCTGCTCGGCCAATGCCTGCGCGAGGCTCGTGGGTAAATATCCGGAACGGCTTTTCTCGAACAAGGGCTGGCCCAGCGCCGCCTCCAGACGGCGCACCGAGCGGAAGACCGTCGACACATCCACTTCCAGCAGCCGCCCGGCCCGGGCCAGCGAGCCGCCACGGACCAGCGCCAGGATCAAGGATAAGTCGGGATAACCGAGGCGATATTGCGTCGCTGCATTGAGCACTTGGATAAACGCCAATATTGATTGCGTGAACGCCAATTTATAGTGGCGAGCAGGAATCAACAAGCGGCGAGACTCTCATGGAAAAACAGCGTCCCATCCATATCGCCCTGATCGGCGATCATGACCCGCAAATCACCGCTCACCGAGCGATCCCCCTCGCACTTGAGCTGGCTGGCGAGCGAACCGGCTGTGACATTGGTTTCCAATGGCTGGCCACCGATCTCATCGTCGACGACAAGCTGCTTTATGACTTCGATGGCATCTGGTGCGTGCCCGGCAGTCCTTACCGGAACGAAAGCGGTGCCTTGCGAGCCATCCGTTTTGCCCGCGAGCAGCGGCGCCCTTTCCTTGGCACCTGCGGTGGTTTTCAGCATGCCGTACTGGAATATGCCCGCAACGTGTTGGGTTGGGCCAACGCCGCCCATGGCGAAACTTCTCCAGAGGCGGAACGGGCGCTGCTGACGCCGCTGAGCTGCGCCTTGATCGAAACCATCGACAGCCTTCAGCTCGAAGTGGACTCGCTGATCGCCAAGGCTTATGGCAGCCCGACAGCGTTCGAGGGTTACCGTTGCCGCTTCGGGGTCAATCCGCATTTTGAACAGGACTTGCTGAATGAGCGGCTGCACGCCGTAGCCCGGGATTCGGCCGGCTACCTGCGAGCGGTGGAGCTGCGTGATCATCCGTTTTATGTCGCGACGCTGTTCCAGCCTGAACGTGCCGCGTTGGAAGGCCGGGTGCCGCCGCTGGTCAAAGCGTTTGTCGCAGCCTGCGCGAGGAAAATGCCATGAGCGCCCATTATTACGCAGTGATCTTCACCTCCCTGCGTACCGAGGGGGACCAAGGCTACGCCGAAGCCGCCGAGCGCATGCTCGCCCTTGCCCGGGAGCAGCCTGGATTTTTAGACGTCGAATCGGCCCGTGGCGATGATGGCTGGGGGATCACCGTGTCCTACTGGCGCGATGAAGCAGCGATCCTGGCCTGGAAGCAGCATCCCGAGCACAGCGCGATCCGTGAGCGCGGTCGCTCCACCTGGTACAGCCAATGCCATACGCGGGTGTGCAAGGTCGAACGGGACTATGCCTTCCAACGCCAAACCTGATGCCAGGAAACAAAACACAAAACCTGTGGGAGGAGCTTGCTCGCGATAGCGGCATGTCAGCCACCGCGATGTTGACTGATCCAACGCTTTCGCGAGCAGGCTCGCTCCCACATTGGTCCTCATTGAACCCAGATATCGGGCTCGACCCAAATCCCCTGTGGGAGCGAGCTTGCTCGCGATAGCGGTATGTCAGTCACGGCGATGTTGACTGATCCAACGCTTTCGCGAGCAGGCTCGCTCCCACAAGGACATTGCGGCCAGGTTCAACCGTCGACCAACTGCCGCACCGCCACGATTTCCGGCAAGTCCTGGCGGGCCATGTACACCCGCAGCGGTTCGGTAAGGTTGATCCGGTCGTCGATGTTCTGGTCCAGCAACAGCTGGATTCGCTCGCGCCTGAGCGCCATGGTGCCGTCCGTTACCGGGGCCCAGACAAATTCGCAGGTGGGGATGATGCCGTCGGCGGCCACGTCCATGCCAAAGGAATCTTCGCTGAAACGCACGATGTATTGGCCGGTCTTGCGATTCAGGCCGACGAAGCCCCTGAGCTGGTCGGCGGCCTGGCAGATGAGTGTCGAAGTGGTGCGCATGGTAAACCTCATGGATGCGTCTGGAGGGACGTCTGATCGATGGTTTACACGCAAGGCAGGCGAACAATGAGGTTTCCCTCTGCCGGGGAAACTGGTGACCAAGGGTACTTCAAAGCGGCTTGAAAAAGCGTGGGAAAATTCCTCTCGGATGGATCAATGTCGGTATGGCGATAGCGTCCGCAGCGTTCAATTGTTAAAAGAGAGGTTTTACAGCCCCCACGAAAGGAACTCGAGCATGCCCGTCACCTTTACCCGTAGCGCGTTGATGCTGAGCCTGATGCTCGGTTTCGGCCCGGCACACGCCGCCGAAGTGCCAAGTCCCAAGGCCCTGGCAACCCAGCAGGGCATCCCCCATCCCGCGGTCATCGCCCATCGCGGCGCCTCGTTCGATGCGCCGGAGTCCACCGCCGCGGCCTACAAGCTGGCCCGTGACCTGGGCGCTGATTATCTTGAGCTCGACCTGCAACGCAGCAAGGATGGCGTGCTGTTCGTCCTGCACGACGACAGCCTGCTACGCACCACCGATGTCGCCACCAAGTTCCCCGAGCGCAAGGACAGCACCGCCAACCAATTCACCATGGCCGAACTCAAGACGCTGGACGCCGGCAGCTGGTTCAACGCGGCCTACCCGGAGCGCGCGCGTCCTGCCTTTGTCGGCCTGAAGATCCTGACCCTGGATGAGGTCATCAATATCGCCGAGGGCAACCCGCAACAGAAGCCGGGGCTTTACATCGAAACCAAGGAACCGAAGCTGTTCCCGGGCATCGAGCGCGACCTGAAGGACAAGCTCCAGGACCGTGGCTGGCTGAGCCCGTCCGGTTCCAAGCTGGCCAAGCGCGCCCTCGGTGTGGGCCAGGGCAAAGGCAAGGTGGTATTGCAGACCTTCGAAAAGAGCAGCCTGGAACTGCTGCACAAGGAAATGCCCAAGGTGCCGAAAATCCTCTTGCTGTGGGTCGGCGAAGGCAATATCGAGCCCAAGTCCAAGGTGCCGTTTGCCGAGTCCGGCGAGACCGACAAGGCGCTCTACTACGCGAAACAGGAGCCCAAGGACAAGGCCGAATTCGAAAAATGGGTCCAGTACGCCAAGGCCCAGGGCGCCATCGGCACCGGCCCGTCGGCAGCATTGACCCATGGCGGCAGCCAGAGTTATTCGGATCTGGTGAAACCCTGGATGAACCAGTACACCCATGACCAGGGTTTGCTGGTGCATGTCTATACGGTGGATGAGCCGGTGGACTTCAAGAAAGTCATGGATGCCGGCGTGGATGGCATTTTCACCAACCGGGCCAGCGAATTGCTCAAGTACTTCAAACGCCCTGAAACAGGCAGTGTGACGCAACTTTTGCAGAAGAACGGTTACTGATGGACAGCAGCGGATCGGCGCATCCGCTGCAAGTTTTCCGAATTAAGGGTGAATTAAGTTGCCAGAGATAATCTGAACCCACTTAAACGAATCAACCTTTAACGACACCAAGGAAAGACAATATGAAAACTTTGACTGCCCTGTTCACCGCTGCCGCCCTGACCCTCACCGCCGGCCTGGCCCAGGCTGATGTACGAATCGACCAGGTTCCTCAATTGGTCAAGGACGGCAAGATCAAGTCGCTGGAATCGATGAATGCCGAAGCCCTGAAGTTGCACCCAGGCGCTACCATCACCGATACCGACCTGGACAATCACTTTAATGGCTACGAATATGAAGTGGAACTGAAAACCGCCGATGGCAAAGAGTTCGACGTTGATTTCGATGCAACCACCGGCAAAGTCCTGAGCAATAAACAAGATACTTAATCAGTCGTATAAAGAAGCCGCGCAACTTCCGGTTGCGCGGCTTTTTTGCATCCGAAGGTAAACCGCTGCTGACCCGCCAACCCAGTCCAACCGTCACAAAACCTTCAAACAACCCTGCAATGATGCCGCTAAGTGAACCTGTCATCGCCACGGCAGGCACTCCCGCCAGCGAGCCCGCATGAATCACAGCATTGATCAAAGCCACCGCGATCCGGATCTGTTCGGCCTGCTCTACGGGTTTCGCTTCCGTCCCGGCGAACGCGGGCGAGAGATCGATTCGGCCCAGGCCCTGCGATGCCTGCAGCAACCGGAGGACGCCGACGAATTCCTCTGGCTGCATCTGAACCTGGCTCATGCCGCTTGCGAGCGCTGGATGAAAAACCACCTGGCCTTGCCCGAGGAGTTTTTCGAAGCCCTGCACGAAGGCTCGCGCTCGACCCGCATCGAGCATGTGGACTCGGCCTTGTTGGCCGTGGTCAACGATGTGGTATTCAACCTCAGCAACCTGGTGTCGTCGGACGTGTCCACCTTGTGGGTTTGCGTTCACAGTCGGCTGATCATCAGCGCACGCCTGCAGCCATTACACTCGGTGGACAAGCTGCGTTCGTCAGTCAAGGCTGGCGAGTGCTTCCGTTCGCCGCTGGAACTGCTCGTGCATCTGCTGCGTGACCAGGGCGAAGTGCTGACCCAGATCGTGCGCAAGACCAGCCTCAGCGTCGACCAGATCGAAGACCAGTTGCTGTCCTCGCGGGTGTCCAACAACCGCGCCGAACTGGGTAGCCAACGGCGGATACTGGTGCGTCTGCAACGCCTGCTGGCATTGGAGCCGGGTTCGTTGCTGCGGCTGCTCAATCGCCCGCCACAATGGTTGCAGAAAGAAGACGTCAAGGAGCTGCGCAAATCCACCGAGGAGTTCGCCCTGATCATCAACGACCTCACCGCGTTGGGCGAGCGGATCAAGTTGCTGCAGGAGGAAATCGCCGCCAACCTCAATGAACAGAGCAACCGCACGCTGTTCACCTTGACGGTGGTCACGGTGCTGGCCTTGCCCATCAACATCATTGCCGGTTTTTTTGGCATGAATGTCGGCGGCGTGCCGCTGGCCGATGATGCCCACGGCTTCTGGATTCTCGTCGCACTGGTGGCGACGTTCACCCTGATCGCCGGGCGCTGGGCGTTTCGCAAGCGCCGGGATTATTGAATCGATCCCTGTTTGCCGCTCGTATGAGCTTTTGTGGCGAGGGAGCTTGCTCCCGCTCGGCTGCGCAGCAGTCGTAAGTTTTTTCCTGATGCACCGCATTGAATGGCTAAGGGGCTGCTACGCAGCCCAGCGGGGATAAATCCCCTCGCCACAGGCGTCAATCAGGCCCTATTCCAAACGGTCAACGCACTCAAGCACTCAACCGCGCCGTCACTTCATTCAACTGCCCGGACAACCCGTGCAGATCACGGCTCGCCGCTTCGGTGCGCTGCACATTGTCCAGGTTGGTGCTGGCGATGCAGGTGATTTCCGTCAGGTTGCGGGAGATGTCCTCGGCCACCGAGGTCTGCTCTTCCGCCGCCGTGGCGATCTGGCGGTTCATGTCGCGAATCGCTTCGACTGCGTGGGTGATGCGCTCAAGCATCTCGCCGGCCTGGGTTACCTGTTCGACACTTTCTTCACTGCGCGACTGCCCGCTTTCGATGGCTTGGGCCGCGTCCACCGCCCCGGTCTGGACGGTCTGGATGATCTGATTGATCTCGATGATTGACGAGGCCGTGCGCTGAGCCAGACTGCGCACCTCATCGGCCACTACCGCAAAACCACGCCCCGCCTCACCGGCCCGAGCGGCCTCGATGGCGGCGTTGAGAGCCAGCAGGTTGGTTTGTTCGGCGATCCCGCGGATCACTTCCAGTACCTTGCCGATGCGCCCGCTATCGGCTTCCAGACGACGGATCACCGTGGCCGTGTTGGCAATTTCGCCGCGCATCTGCGTGATCGTGTGAATAGTGCCTTGCATCACTTTCTCGCCCTGCTGCGCCGAATGATCGGCGTCATCGGCTGCCTGCGCCGCATCGGCGGCGTGGCGGGCAACTTCCTGGGCGGTGGCGGACATTTCGTTCATCGCCGTCGCCACCTGATCGGTGCGTTCGAATTGCTCGCTGGTGCCCTGGCTCATCAGGCTGGCGATGGCGTTCAACTCACCGCTGGCGCTGTCCAGCTCGGTGGCGCTGCGTTGCAGGCGGGTAAAGGTTTCGGCAAGGAAATCGCGCAACGTGTTGGCCGCAAGGGCCAGGTCGCCCAGCTCATCCTGGCGCGTGCTCGACACACGCTCGGCGAAACGCCCGCGGCTCAGTTGCGTCACGTATTCGATCAGGTTACGGATCGGCTGCACCAGGTTGCGGTTGACCAGCCACAGGCTCAGCAACCCGATCAGCACTCCCGAGACGAGCATGATCACCGTCCCCAGCAGGATCGTGCGATCGGCACCGGCACTGATCAGCGCCGACTGCTCATCACCCAGTTTGTGCAGCTCGACCACCAGCTCGCTCATCTGCTCGCTGGTTGCACGGTCCACGCCCTTGACCGCGGCATCACCTGCCGCCGCGTCGCCGCCGGCCGTTACAAACGCATCACGACCCTTTTGATAGGCTGCGCCCAGTTGGGCATGTTCGCCTCGCAGGCGCTCGATGCGCGTCTTGATCTGAGCCGGAACACCGCCGTGTTTGATCAGCTCGCCAAGGATCCCCTGGACATCACGCTGACGGTCTTCGAATTGCTTCCAGTATTTCTCCAGGTCCGCCGGCTGCTTGCCACGTAGCAACACGTTTTTCCATTCCTGGACCTGGACCTTGAATTGCAGGTTGGCCTCGTCGATCAATTGCGACGCACGCAACGGCCCGTCGATCAGGTTGCGATAATTCTGGATGCCATCGGAAAGGAAATGGAAGGACGCCAGGGCGATCAGCAGCATTGCCAGCAAGCTGCCGCTCAGCAACGCCAGGATCTGGGCTTTCAGGGATTTTTGTAAAAACATGGAGTCGATCTCTCGGCAAAAAGGACCGTCCATGTCCAGGGTCCACTGTCGCAAATGAGCGTGCGGGATATAGCATGCCATCGGCACGCATGCCCCGCTCTTGAGCCTTGGCGACCACCGGTAATGACGTCGTTTTCCGCCAGTGAACATGACCTGTCCGGACAACTCCTTTTGTCGCTCCGCCTGGATTAAAAAGTCTTTTTGTCATTTCTTCTGGGGTATCCTGCCCACGCTTTGTACAAGCGCGGATCTACCCGATCGATCAACAGACTTTGCGAGGAGCGCGAAATGCACGAGATTCCTAATCTCCCCTTCCCAAGCCTGCACGAACCTGAGCAGACGCCCACGCTACAAGCCGGGGGGCAACCTGACGCCCAGCAACCCGAGCCGCCGCAAGCCACTGAACGCCGCCAGGCCGACAGCGAAGACTGATACACCGGCACCAACAGACTGTGTGGAAAGCGCTAAGATGCGCTTTCCACACCGCCTGAATCCGAGCCCAGCACCATGACCGACGACACCTCCTCCTTCAGCCCGGCCCAGGCCAGCGTCCTGATCGACACCGCCGAGAAAATGGTCGACATCTGGACCCGTCTCTCCCCCGAAAAACAAGCCGCCCTGCTGGCCCGCTTCGGCACGGAAGAAAACGCCCTGGCCGCTCTCGTCACCACGCATCTGGTCGCTGGCAAAACCCCTGGCGAGACGCCGTCCGGCAAATAGTTCTACTTTTCCACGCCCTGCCCACGCGGTCGCCGTTATCATAAGCAGCCTATCTATCCAGCTGCCCCGTGGACCTTTTACCCATGCCAGATTCCCAGCGCCCCTTGGCGGTCACGCTGCAAGTCGTCTCCATCGTCCTGTTCACCTTCATCGGCTATCTGAACATCGGTATTCCCTTGGCCGTACTGCCCGGCTTCGTCCATGGCGAGCTGGGTTTCGGTGCGGTGATCGCCGGGCTGGTCATCAGCGTGCAGTATCTGGCCACCCTCCTCAGCCGGCCTTATGCGGGGCGCATCATCGACAACCTGGGCAGCAAGCGGGCGGTCATGTTCGGCCTGGCCGGATGTGGCCTGAGCGGCGTGTTCATGCTGGTCTCGGCCTGGACCGCGGGCATGCCGGCCCTGAGCCTGGGCAGCCTGCTGGTCGGACGCCTGGTGCTGGGCAGCGCGGAAAGCCTGGTGGGCTCCGGCTCGATTGGCTGGGGCATCGGCCGGGTCGGCGCGGCCAATACCGCCAAGGTGATTTCCTGGAACGGTATCGCCAGTTATGGCGCGCTGGCGATCGGCGCGCCGCTGGGGGTCTGGCTGGTCAGATCCCTGGGGCTGTGGAGCATGGGCGTGAGCATCATTCTGCTGGCGATGCTCGGGCTGGCATTGGCCTGGCCGAAAACCGCCGCGCCGATCGTCACCGGCGAACGCCTGCCGTTCATGCATGTGCTCGGACGCGTGCTGCCGCATGGTTGCGGCCTGGCCTTGGGCTCCATCGGTTTTGGCACCATCGCCACCTTCATCACCTTGTACTACGCCACCCGGCATTGGGATAACGCCGTGCTCTGCCTGAGTCTCTTCGGTGCGAGTTTCATCGGTGCGCGTTTGCTGTTCGGCAACCTGATCAACCGTCTCGGTGGCTTCCGGGTGGCGATCGCCTGCCTCTCGGTGGAAACCCTGGGCCTGTTGCTGTTGTGGCTGGCGCCGGATGCGCAGTGGGCCCTGGCGGGGGCTGCGTTGAGTGGTTTCGGGTTTTCGCTGGTATTCCCGGCGCTGGGGGTGGAAGCGGTCAACCTGGTACCGGCCTCCAGCCGTGGGGCGGCAGTGGGCGCCTATTCACTGTTCATCGATTTGTCGTTGGGCATCACCGGTCCGTTGGCCGGCGCGATTGCCGCGGGTTTCGGCTTTGCCTCGATCTTTCTGTTCGCCGCGCTGGCAGCCCTCGGTGGGCTGGCATTGAGCGTCTACCTGTATCGCCAGGCCCCTCGGTATCGCGAGGAGCGGGACAGGCACTAGAAGTCCACCTTGCCGCGCCCGGCCTTGATCGAGCCGCGCTTGGTCTTGGATTCGAGACGACGTTTTTTCGAACCCAGGGTCGGCTTGGTCGGACGGCGTTTCTTTTCGACCTTGGTGGCGCTGAGGATCAGCTCGACCAGACGCTCCAGCGCATCGGCCCGGTTCTGTTCCTGCGTGCGGTATTGCTGGGCCTTGATGATCAATACGCCGTCGCTGGTGATGCGACTGTCGCGCAGGGCCAGCAGCCGCTCCTTGTAGAACTCGGGCAGCGACGAGCCGGGAATGTCGAAGCGCAAGTGCACGGCGCTGGAAACCTTGTTGACGTTCTGCCCGCCGGCGCCCTGGGCGCGGATGGCCGTCAGCTCGATCTCGGCGTCCGGGATGTGCACGGTGTTGGAAATGACCAGCATGGAATGCGTCCGGTGTCAGGCTCCACAGGATACCGCGAATTCTCAAGACCGCACCTGCTCCCCATGGGAGTGATGGTGACCACACACACTCTGTGAACACTGAAGATCAATGTGGGAGCGAGCTTGCTCGCGATGGCGGTGGATCAGCAGCATAGATGTTGACTGACACGCCGCTATCGCGAGCAAGCTCGCTCCCACAGGGATTTCCCACAGAAGGTTTGTGTGTGTGCCCTTGAAACAACAAACCCGGCACTTGGCCGGGTCTGTTTTACTGGCGAAAAACTTACTTGGCGGCAGCCGCCACAGCCAGTTCGTGCCGGGCACTGCGCTTGTTCTTGATCACGTAGCACACCCACATGAACACCACCCACACCGGAATCGCGTAGACCGAGACCTGGATGCCCGGGATCAGCAGCATCACGCCGAGGATGAACACCACGAATGCCAGGCAGACGTAGTTGCCGTACGGGTACCACAACGCCTTGAACAGCGGCGTCTGGCGAGTCTGGTTCATGTGCTGGCGGAACTTGAAGTGCGAGTAGCTGATCATCGCCCAGTTGATCACCAGGGTGGCAACCACCAACGACATCAGCAACTCCAGCGCATGCTGGGGGATCAGGTAGTTCAGCAGCACCGCCACCAGCGTGATCGCCGCCGAAGCGAGGATCGACCGTACCGGCACGCCACGCTTGTCGATTTTCGCCAGCGCTTTGGGCGCATCGCCCTGCTCGGCCATGCCCAGCAACATGCGGCTGTTGCAGTAGGTGCCGCTGTTGTACACCGACAGCGCGGCGGTCAGCACCACGAAGTTGAGGATGTGCGCCGCGGTGTTGCTGCCGAGCATCGAGAACACCTGCACGAACGGACTGCCACTGTAGGCATCGCCAGAGGCGTTGAGCGTGGTCAACAGACTGTCCCATGGTGTCAGCGAGAGCAGCACCACCAGCGCACCGATGTAGAAAATCAGGATCCGGTAGATCACCTGGTTGATGGCCTTGGGGATCACGGTTTTCGGCTTGTCGGCTTCGGCAGCGGTGAAACCGAGCATCTCCAGGCCGCCGAAGGAGAACATGATGATCGCCATGGCCATCACCAGGCCGCTGACGCCGTTGGGGAAGAACCCACCGTGGGACCACAGGTTGGTAACCGAGGCCTGCGGGCCGCCATTACCACTGACCAGCAGGTAACTGCCCAGGGCGATCATGCCGACGATCGCTACCACCTTGATGATCGCGAACCAAAACTCAGCCTCGCCAAACACTTTGACATTGGCCAGGTTGATCGCGTTGATGAGGATAAAAAACGCTGCCGCCGAGGCCCAGGTCGGGATGTCCGGCGCCCAGTAATGGATGTATTTGCCGACGGCGGTCAGCTCGGACATGCCCACCAGGATATAGAGGATCCAGCAGTTCCAGCCCGACAGGAATCCGGCGAAACCGCCCCAGTATTTGTGCGCGAAGTGACTGAAGGAACCGGCCACCGGCTCTTCGACAATCATTTCGCCCAACTGGCGCATGATCATGAACGCGATGAAGCCGCAGATTGCGTAGCCGAGGATCATCGACGGGCCGGCTGATTTCAGCACCCCCGCCGAGCCGAGGAACAATCCGGTACCGATTGCGCCACCGAGGGCAATCAGTTGGATGTGGCGATTTTTCAGGCCGCGCTTCAGCTCGCCTGAGTGCGTATTTTCTACAACGGTCATGCGTCACCTATTTGTTTTTATCTGTGACGAAATCGGACCCGACACGCTTGTGGCGTGGCGGAGTGAACAAGGCGGATAACCTTGAAAGTGCGTGGGTACGCGAAGGGTCACAGTAAAACGCGGCGCATTGTACACTGCAGTACCTTCGCTGCCAGACACCAGCAGACCAGCGTTTCACCCCGCACTTGAGGTCTGGCGCGCATCTGACCCTTCCCGCGGGCTTGAAACAAGCGCTGCGAAGTATCAGAAAACGCGTCAAGCCGAGCCACTCGGCAGCTTTTCCTTACAGCCCTCCCAAATACCGATACCGGTTCGCTCGACCGGTCAAAACCGTCAGTATTCCTTTACAAGCCGTAACGCAAACTTTCCATGCAGGAAGTTTCCGAAGGATGACTGCAAATTGACGGTAGCTAGCTACCTAATAAAAAACCGCCGCCAGCCGGCTGTTTTTCAATAGCTAATTTGCCGCGAAAAAATAGAACAAAAAGTTCAAACGAAAAAAATAAAATATTTTTTTGCATTCCAAAAAACCCTCGACTAGGTTTTCAGCCACTTGCCCAGGCATCGTGCCGGCGAGTTTTTGCGGTGCCGATTCAGTTGGGTTCTGCCCGCCGGATCGGCCCGCGTTTTCCGCAAAAGTCATCTAGGAGATTCACTATGCAAGCACTGGACAAAGACTTGGAAACCGAACTGCAACTGGATGAATGGTTCGAAGCGCCGACCCATGAAGCCGCCGTTGAAATGATGCAAGCCGACGCCGTTGTGCCGTTCGGCACGGCAATGTGGCCTCTGTAAGCGCTACCCGGCGGAGCTGATCCGGCCGGTCGGCTCCGCCATTTGCCGCGAGGGACGCCACATCAATCGCCAAGGAAGAATAAGCATGGACACCCAACGAGCCATCTCTCATTTCCTTTACTACCTCGAACATCATCCCGCCCTGGCCGGCATCCAGCCCGCCAAGGTGTTGCTCGGCCACACGGCCGACTACGAAGCCCTGACTGGCGCAATCGCCGAACAGGCCGGCAGCGGCTCGCCGTTCAGGTTCAGCGCCATGCGCCTGGATCTCGAGCCTACGGAGCGCCTGTCCCAGGCAATTGCCGACAGCGACCTGTACATTTTTTTCTATGACTCTTCGACCTTGCCCAATCCCCGCCCCGACGGCCCGGACTTTGTCCGTGCGCTGCAAGGCGTGATGGCGGAAAACTGGAAGAAATCGCTGCTGTTCAAGGATTACGGCGAATATTTCTACGACACCTTCAGCGTCATTCCGCAACGCATCGCCGGGCTCAACAGCCACCTCATCCGCCGCATGTCCCAGGCCACGACGTTGAGCTTCGAGGATGAGCACGGCTCGTATTTCGACACGGCGCTGAACAGCGTCAAGAAGTGGACCGATATCAATGGCGTCGGCAACTACGACCTGGCCCCAGGCGAAATCGCCACTCACAGCGACACCATCAATGGCCGGGTGAAATTTGTCGGCACGTTCCTCAGCACGATTCCCTTCGCGCGCAAGTACGGAGTGTTGCAATCGCCGCTGGAGTTGTGGATCGAAGATTCCACGATCCAGAAAATCGCCACCGACGTACCGGGCCTGGAACACGACTTCAACAAGTACCTGGACGCCAACCCGTCCAACCGCCGCATCGAGGAACTGGGCATCGGCACCAACGAAGGGGTCAAGGGCCTGTACGCTCGCAATGCCGGTTTCGAAGAGCGCCATTGCGGCTTGCACCTGGGGCTCGGTGGCGGGGCCAAGGGTAGCCATCACCTGGATCTGATTTTCCAGGGGGGTGTGCTGGCGTTGGACAAGGAGCCGGTGTTTGATGGGCGGTTTGTGCTTTAGGCTGGATCTTCTGTGAAGCTGATGGCGCCATCGCGAGCAAGCTCGCTCCCACAGTTTGAACTGCGGTGAATACCCAGTTTGTATTCGACGCAATCCCTGTGGGAGCGAGCTTGCTCGCGAAGGCGGACTCGACTGCACCACATCACTAAAGCCAGACCAAAAAAAACGCCAACCCAACGGTTGGCGTTTTTTCTTGCAGCTAGAAGCTTGTAGCTCGCAGCTGTATTACTCCGGCTTACGACGCCCAAACCCCGGACGCTGCCCCGAACCTGCCGGCGCGCCACGGCGCTTGCCCGACGGTGCATCGCGGTCGGCCAGGATGATACCCGGGCGTTTTTTTGGCGCCGGCTTGGCCGGACGCTTGGTGTCGGCCGGACGATCAGCGACCGGCGTCCCACGACCCGCCGGAGCACCGCGACCTTCGCCGCGCTCGGTACGACCGTTGGCCGGACGTGGCGTACGCGGGCCGCGCTCGCCGTCCTGACGTGGCGCAGGCTTGCGGGCCGGACGCTCGCCTTCGATCTGCGGTTCACGGGAAGGACGCGGGCCAGTCGCTGCGCCATCGGCCGCCGGACGCAGCGTACGCACGCGCTCGGTCTTGCCCATCGGACGCGAGGACTTGCGCTGCATCCGCTCCAGCTTGTCCTTGCTCTTGGCGGTCATCTGCGGCATGGAGACAGGCTTGAGGCCCACTTCGGCCGCGAGGATGTCGACTTCCTGCTGGGTCATTTCACGCCAGCGGCCCATCGGCAGGTCGGAGTTGAGGAACACCGGGCCGAAACGCACGCGCTTCAGGCGGCTGACCACCAGGCCCTGGGATTCCCACAAGCGCCGCACTTCACGGTTACGGCCTTCCATCACCACGCAGTGGTACCAGTGGTTGAAACCTTCACCGCCCGGTGCCTGCTTGATGTCGGTGAAACGCGCCGGGCCGTCTTCCAGCACGACGCCGGCCTTGAGGCGCTCGATCATCTCGTCATCGACTTCGCCACGCACGCGGACAGCGTATTCGCGGTCCATCTCGTAGGATGGGTGCATTAGGCGGTTGGCCAACTCACCGTCAGTGGTGAACATCAGCAAACCGGTGGTGTTGATGTCCAGGCGACCGATGTTGATCCAGCGGCCTTCTTTCGGACGCGGCATCTTGTCGAACACCGTCGGACGGCCTTCCGGGTCGTCACGGGTGCAGATTTCGCCGTCGGGCTTGTTGTACATGATCACGCGGCGCACCGTTTCGGCTGCCTCTTCGCGCTTGATCACCTTGCCATCGATGGTAATGGCGTCGTGCATGTCGACACGCAGGCCCAAGGTGGCGTCTTTGCCGTTGACCTTGATGCGGCCCTGGGTGATCCAGGCTTCCACGTCACGGCGCGAACCGACGCCGATACGGGCGAGGACTTTTTGCAGTTTCTCGCCTGCTGGGCCGATTTCCTGGCTGTCGTTCTGGTCTAGGTCTTTCATTTCTGGGCACCTCCCGGTGTGGTCGAGTCAGGCTTGGCCTGACACTTTGAAAACGGGTCTTTCGGCGAAGGGATCGCCAAAGGGTCGCGAATCATACGCTCGTTGAAGGATTCGCGCATCAGAGACTAGCTGATGGAAACGCGCTCAGCGCTTTTTCCGCCGACCGGTGGCACCCAGCTTGATCAGGCGCAGCGCCGCTTCGGCCAGCACGGCGCGCTTGTCGTCCTTGTCGAGTTTTTTCCAGGCCTTGATCTCGCGCTTGCTGCGTCCGCAACCGATGCAAATATCTTCGTCGAACTTGCAGAGGCTGATACAGGGGTCTTTGGTGGAGCTCATGATTCACCCGGGATTTTGTGTGGGAGCGAGCCTGCTCGCGAAGGCGGTGTATCAGTCAAACTGATGCTGACTGAGCTGACGCTTTCGCGAGCAGGCTCGCTCCCACAAGGGAAGGAGGTGTGTCAGTCGTCGAACTGGCGCCGTTCGTTTTCGATCGCTTCGGCCAGGGCGCGGGCCTCGGCTTCTTCGTCGCTCAGCTCGGGTTCCGGCGGCTCGAGGGCGGCGACGGCGGCGAGCAGTTTTTCCCGGGCTTGGGCAACGCCGAGGATGTCTTCTTCAGGTTCCGGTTCCCATTCCGCTTCGGGCTCGGGTTCCACCGCACTATCGGGCTCCGCCAGCCCATCCGGCTCACCTTCAGGATCAGGAGCGTCACGCAGCAGGTCATCGAAGTCGGTCTTCAAGCCCTCCTCCATGGTGTCCAGCTCCAGCAACAACGAGTGGAAACTGGTCTCTTCCTTCGGCTCTTCGGGCTCGGCGCTGGCATCGGCCAGTTCCTGCAAGGCCTGGGGCACCGGGGCGTCGTCGAATTCGAGCATCGGCTCGGGCTCCAGCTCCCGCAGTTCGGCCAGCGGCGGCAGATCGTCGAGGTTCTTCAGGTTGAAGTGATCGAGAAACGCCTTGGTGGTGGCGAACATCGCTGGCTTGCCCGGCACGTCGCGATAGCCGACGACGCGGATCCACTCGCGTTCCAGCAGGGTCTTGACGATGTGGCTGTTGACCGCCACGCCACGCACATCCTCGATCTCGCCCCGGGTGATCGGTTGGCGATAGGCGATCAGCGCCATGGTTTCGAGCATCGCGCGGGAATAACGCTGCGGCCGCTCCTCCCACAGGCGCCCGACCCAGGGGGCGAATTTTTCGCGGATCTGCAAACGGTAGCCGGACGCTACCTCCTTGAGTTCGAAAGCCCGCCCTTCGCAGGATTTACCCAGCAGCGTCAGGGCTTTCTTGAACACGGCAGGCTCAGGCCGCTCGCCTTCTTCGAAGAGTTCGAACAGACGCTCCATCGACTGTGGCTTTCCAGAGGCCAACAGGAAAGCTTCAAGCAAGGGCGCCAGTTCACGGGGTTCGGTCAGATTCATCGGTTTGCTCGTTATTCGGCTCGGGCTCGCACATGGATCGCTGCGAACGGCTCATTCTGCACCAGCTCGACCAAGGATTCCTTGACCAATTCCAGGACCGCCATAAACGTCACCACCACGCCCAGCCGCCCTTCTTCGGCGGTGAACAGCTCGACAAAGGGCACAAAACTGCCGCCCTTGAGCCGTTCCAGCACATCGCTCATGCGCTCGCGGGTGGACAATGCCTCACGGCTGACCTGGTGACTTTCAAACATGTCGCCCCGGCGCAGGACCTCGGCCATGGACATCAGCAACTCTTCCAGGCTCACGTCCGGCAGCAATTTGCGCGCCCGCGCCTCGGGGGCGTCGAGCTTGGGCACCTGCACATCGCGCCCGACCCGACTCAAGCCGTCGATGCCTTCGGCCGCGGCCTTGAAGCGCTCGTACTCTTGCAGGCGACGGATCAGCTCGGCCCGGGGATCGTCCTCTTCCGCCTCGACCTCGGCCGAGCGCGGCAGCAGCATGCGCGACTTGATCTCGGCCAGCATGGCCGCCATCACCAGGTATTCCGCCGCCAGTTCCAGGCGCACCGACTGCATCAGCTCGACGTAGCCCATGTACTGGCGGGTGATTTCCGCCACCGGGATGTCGAGGATGTTGATGTTCTGTTTGCGGATCAGGTACAGCAACAGGTCGAGCGGGCCTTCGAAGGCTTCGAGGAAAACTTCCAGCGCATCCGGCGGGATGTACAGGTCCAGGGGCATTTCCATGACCGCCTGGCCATAGACCATGGCGAATGGCAGCTCCTGTTGCGCGCCGGCCTGGCTGTCGACGTTTTCGACCGCGGTTTCCACAACCGACATTCAGGCCTCGACCATGAACGGCGTCGGATCGCCGCAGCCGACGCGTACCACTTGTGGTTCGCCGTCGGCCAGGTTGATCACCGTGGACGCCTTCATGCCGCCGTAACCGCCGTCGATGATCAGGTCGACCTGATGCTCGAGCAGTTGGCGCATTTCATAAGGGTCGGTCAGCGGATCGGTCTCGCCAGGCATGATCAGCGTCACGCTCATCAACGGCTCACCGAGTTCCGCCAGCAGCGCCAGGGCAATGGGATGGCTGGGCACTCGCAGCCCGATGGTGCGCTTCTTTGGGTGCAGCAACAGCCGCGGGACTTCCCGGGTGGCATTCAGGATAAAGGTATAAGGGCCCGGCAGATGGGCCTTGAGCAGGCGGAAGGTGCCGGTGTCGATCTTGGCGAACAAGCCCAACTGCGAGAGATCGCTGCAAATGAGCGCGAAGTTGTGTTTGTCGTCCAGCTGACGCAGGCGTCTTACCCGCTCGACCGCATTTTTATCGCCGATCTGGCAACCAATGGCGTAGGACGAGTCGGTGGGATAGACCACTACGCCACCGCCACGGATGATTTCCACAGCCTGTTTGATCAGGCGCGCTTGCGGGTTTTCCGGATGAATCTGGAAAAATTGACTCACGTGTTCTACCTGTTCAGACGGCGGCGATAACGGGATCATGTTTGAATCTACACCATAGTGGTGGCAGATCTTCCGGCAACGGGCGGTATTCGCCAATCTCGGACCAGCCTCCCGGGCCGTGGAAATCACTCCCGGCGGTCACCAGCAGGCCAAACTCCCGGGCGAGGATCGCCAGGCTGCCGACCTGCTCGGCCGGCTGATGGCCATTGACCACTTCGATGGCATGGCCCCCTGCTTGAATATAGTCGGCTATCAGGCGGCGGCGCTTGCTGCGGGTGAATTCATAATGCCAGGGATGCGCCAGGCTGACCCACGCCCCAGCGGCCCGCAGAGTCTCGACCGTTTCCTGCAGGGTGGGCCAGTGCTGCTTGACGTCCCCCAGCTTGCCGGCCCCCAGCCATTTTCGGAAGGCTTCGGCGCGGTCCTTGACGAAGCCCTCGCGCACCATCCAGTCGGCAAAATGCGGCCGGGCCGGGGCATTGCCGCTGTCACCCAGTTCCTGCTGGACCTGCCGGGCGCCTTCCAGCGCACCGGGCATGCCCTTGAGGGCCAGTTTGCGGCTGATCTCCTCGGAGCGCAGCCAGCGACCGTCGCGCAATTCGGCAATGGCCTGGACCAGTGACGGTGCATTCACATCAAAGCCGTAGCCCAGCACGTGGATGGTCGCCCCGCCCCAGGTGCAGGACAGTTCGACACCGTTGACCAGTTGCATGCCCAGCGCGGTGGCGGCGCTACGCGCCTCGTCGAGGCCTTCGAGGGTGTCGTGATCGGTCAGGGCCAGGACTCGCACGCCGTGCTCGAACGCCCGCGCCACCAGAATCGCAGGCGCCAGGGCGCCATCGGAGGCCGTGCTATGGCAGTGCAAATCAACATTCACGAGACTTTGTTACCTCAAATCAGCTGGCCCTATCGCGGCCAAGGATGTTTGTTATTATGCCGCCACATCCTGCTTCTGGCTGCCATTGTGAAACAATTCATCGATTTCATCCCGCTCCTGCTGTTTTTCATCGTCTACAAACTTGATCCACGGACCGTCGACGTCGCCGGCCACTCCTTGACTGTAGGCGGTATCTACAGCGCCACCGCGGTGCTGATCATCAGTTCCCTGGTGGTCTACGGCGCGCTGTTCGTATCGCAGCGCAAGCTGGAGAAGAGCCAGTGGCTGACGCTGATCGCCTGCCTTGTATTCGGCAGCCTGACCCTGGCCTTCCACAGCGAGACCTTCCTCAAATGGAAAGCCCCGGTGGTCAACTGGCTGTTCGCCCTGGCCTTCATCGGCAGCCACTTCGTCGGCGATCGCCTGCTGATCAAGCGCATCATGGGCCACGCACTGAGCCTGCCGGACGTGATCTGGACCCGATTGAACATCGCCTGGATCGCCTTCTTCCTGTTCTGCGGCGCCGCCAACCTGTTCGTTGCGTTCACGTTCCAGCAGTACTGGGTCGACTTCAAGGTCTTCGGCAGCCTGGGCATGACCTTGCTGTTCCTGATCGGCCAGGGCATCTACCTGTCCCGTCACCTGCACGATGCCGAACCCACCACGCCAAAAACCGAGGACTGACATGCTCTACGCAATCATTGCCACCGACGTCGCCGACTCCCTGGAAAAACGCCTGGCCGTGCGCCCGGCCCACCTTGAGCGCTTGCAGCAGCTCAAGGCCGAAGGTCGCATCGTGCTGGCCGGCCCACACCCGGCGGTGGACAGTAATGATCCGGGCGCCGCGGGTTTTACCGGCAGCCTGATCGTGGCCGAGTTCGACTCCCTGGCCACCGCGCAAGCCTGGGCCAAGGCCGACCCGTTTGTGGAAGCTGGCGTCTATGCCGAGGTCGTTGTGAAACCGTTCAAGCAAGTCCTGCCGTAAATCCCCAGGGCAATGAGCCTGCGCGGCTCATTGCCCTGTTGCTCATGTTTCTCATTTGCCTGCCGAAAACCTGTCTAGGCTTCGTACGAAAAGTGCCTGCGCGACGATCATGCTGCGTTGAAAACAGGCTCGGAATGCTCATTGACAACCAGTCAACTCCGCTTCCTCGCCTGTTTTCGCCTTGCCTGATCGCCGCTCGGCGACTTTTCGTACAAACCCTAATCTCGATTGGAATTCAGGAGTTGCAATGCGCAAAGGTCGGTTGTGCCTGTTGTTGGTCTCGTTGGCGATTGGAGCACCCGCCCACGGCGAGGAAAGCCCCGAGGCTGCTCATTCGGCGCCCTTGTCCCTGAGCGCGGGCGGCCAGATCGCCGAATTGCAGCAGCGCCTGAAAGACAGCGAGCGCATGCGTGAAGCACTCACCCAGCAACTGCAGAACACCAACGGTGAACGCGAGAGCGCGCTGGTGGGACGGCTGCGCCAGGAGAACCAGCGCCTGAAGTTGCAACTCAAGGAAGCCCAGTCCAGCCCCCTGCCGCGCCTGCTGACTGAACAGCAACAGTGGTTCGTCGTCGGCGCCGGGGTAGCGCTATTGGCCCTGCTCTGCGGTATCTTTGCCAGCGGTGGACGTAGACAACGTCGGCAATGGCTAAATTGAGTGAGTCATGAGCGAGCTGTTACTGATTGATGATGACCAGGAGCTGTGTGAGCTCCTCGGCAGTTGGCTGGGCCAGGAAGGTTTCCAGGTCCGCGCTTGCCACGATGGCCAGAGCGCCCGCAAGGCCCTGGCCGAAACCGCTCCAGCGGCGGTGGTGCTGGATGTGATGCTGCCCGACGGCAGCGGCCTGGAACTGCTCAAGCAGTTGCGCAACGATCACCCGGAATTGCCGGTGCTGATGCTCTCGGCCCGCGGCGAACCGCTAGATCGCATCCTTGGCCTGGAGCTGGGGGCTGACGATTACCTGGCCAAGCCTTGCGATCCACGAGAACTGACCGCCCGCCTGCGCGCCGTGCTGCGCCGCAGCCATCCCACCGCGGTTTCCAGCCAGATCGAACTGGGTGACCTGACCTTCAGCCCGGTGCGTGGCGTGGTCAGCATCGATGAACAGGAACAGACCCTCACCGTCTCCGAAAGCCGCCTGCTCGAAGCGCTGCTCAAGCAGCCGGGCGAGCCGCTGGACAAGCAGGAACTGGCGCAGATTGCCTTGGGCCGCAAGCTGACCTTGTACGACCGCAGCCTCGACATGCACGTCAGCAACCTGCGCAAGAAGATCGGTCCCCACCCCGACGGCCGCCCGCGCATCGTCGCCCTGCGTAGCCGGGGCTACTACTACAGCCTCTGAAGATTGCGGCTTCTCTCAGCCTCTAGAGGCTTTTGTGGCGAGGGAGCTTGCTCCCGCTGGGCTACGAAGTAGCCCCAAGATTCTGCGGTTGCTGCGCAACCGAGCGGGAGCAAGCTCCCTCGCCACAAAAGCGCCCTCACCACAGCAAGTACCCCCATCACAGGGCTTTGTGTTCGGGCCTGCAGATTTGTCAGGTCCTCGCCAAACTGTCTTTACCCAAGCTTTACCCACCCCTGACCGCCGCTGACCTTGATCTTTGTAACCTGCACACATCCGGAACTGACCGGGAACGAGACAAGGAGAGACACCATGCGCAAGACCCTTACCGCTCTGATGTTCGCCGCCGCCCTGCCGACCGTGGCCATGGCCATGCCCGAAGGCCCGGGGCCGATGGGCCCGATGGACGGTCCGCGTCACGGTGGCCAGATGCACGATAAAGGCCCCTACAGCCAACTGGACCTGACCCGCGAACAACGCGAGCAGATTCGCCGGATCATGGGTGAACAGCGCCATGAGCAACGCGAACTGGTCGACAAGTACCTGGCCAAGCTGTCGCCAGCCGACCAGAAAGCCATGCAGGACGAAATGCAAGCGCGGCACCAGAAAGTCGATGCCCAGATCCGTGGCTTGCTGAAGCCCGAGCAGCAGAAAGAGTTTGACGCCATCCAGAAAAAACGCGCCGAACGTCGGGCCGAGTGGGCCGAATTCAAGGCCTGGAAAGCGCAACAGCCGCAAAAAGCGCAATAATGCGCTGAAGCACCCCCAGCCCAACGGCATGCCGCCGTTGGGCTTTCCTGGTTTTCGAGGATAAATCCGTGCGTTCACTGTTCTGGCGCATCCTGGCCAGTTTCTGGCTGGCCATCGCCCTGGTCGCGGGACTTTCGATCCTCATGGGCCACATGCTGAACCAGGACGCCTGGATCCTCAGCCGCCATCCTGGGCTCAACACCCTGGCCGAAGAATGGACGCAATCCTACGAAAGCCAGGGCGAAGAGGCCGCGCAAGACATCCTGCAACAGCGCAAGCGCAAGTATCACATCGACGTCCAGGTGCTCAACGAGAGCGGCGACCCGGTGGTGCGCGGCACCTTTCCCCATCGCGCCGCGGCTTTCGAGGCACGCCAGAACAACGACGACCGACGCCTCCCGTGGCGGCGCTTGACCGACGAGTTCACCAGCGCCAAGACCGGTGACACCTACCTGTTCATCTACCGCATCCCCCATCCCGAACTGGACGCCTGGCACCGCGACAGCCTGCTCTGGCCCCTCAGTGCCCTGGCCATTGCGCTGGTGGTACTGACTTTGTTCAGCCTGTTGGTGACCCTCTCCATCACCCGCCCGCTGAGCCGCCTGCGCGGCGCGGTGCATGATCTGGGGCAAGCCACGTACCAGCAGAACAGCCTCGCCAAACTGGCCAACCGCCGGGACGAATTCGGCGTACTGGCCACTGACTTCAATCGCATGGGTGCGCGCCTGCAAAGCCTGATCGCCAGCCAGCGCCAATTGCTCCGTGATGTTTCCCATGAACTGCGCTCGCCCCTGGCCCGGCTGCGCATCGCCCTGGCGCTGGCGGAGCGGGCGAGCCCCGCCGAGCGTGAGAAACTCTGGCCGCGCCTGACACGCGAATGCGACCGCCTGGAAGCGCTGATCAGCGAAATCCTCGTGTTGGCCCGGGTCGACGCCGACAACGCCAGCGCCGAGGAAGTCGACCTCAACGGTTTGCTGGAGAACCTGCAAAAAGACGCCCAGCTGGCTTCACCGGAGCAACACGTGCGCCTGGAAGCCGAGCCGCAACTGACGCTCAAGGGCTGGCCCACCATGATCGAGCGGGCGCTGGACAATCTCCTGCGCAACGCCCAGCGTTTCAACCCTGCCGGGCAACCCATCGAGATGCGTGCCGCGCGCCAAGGGGAACGGATAATGATCAGCGTGCGCGACCACGGCCCCGGCGTAGAGGCCGAACACCTGGGCCAGTTGAGCGAACCGTTTTATCGCGCTCCCGGCCAGACCGCCCCCGGGCATGGCCTCGGCCTCGCGATCGCGCGCCGTGCGGCGGAACGGCATGGCGGAACCCTGGGATTGGCGAACCACCCCGACGGCGGATTCATCGCCACCCTGGAATTGCCGCTGGTGCCGGGCGCGGTGGTGCAACCTTGAGCACCAAATCAAGGCTTGACCTTTCGAGTATATGATAAGCATTATCATCTACTCGAACCGAACCGAGCCCTACCGTGAGCCAATCACGCTTCCATCAGGTTTTCCTCGCCCAGCGCATGCCGCTGCTGCGCACCCTCGAACGCATGGTCAACAACCCCAGCACCGCCGAAGACCTGCTTCAGGAAACCTACCTGCGCGTCACCCGCGCCCTGAACGAGCGCACGGTCGAGCATCTCGAACCCTTCGTCTTCCAGACCGCCCGCAACCTGGCGCTCGACCATCTGCGCGCGCGACGCATCCAGTCACGCACGCTGCTGGACGACGTGCCGGTGGATGTGGTGAACAACGTCATCGCCCCGCAAAGCAGCGCCGAGGACGCTGCCCATGCCGGCCGATTGCTTGAACAACTCAACCTCAGCCTGCAGTCGCTGAGCCCGCGCCAGCAGCAGATCTTCATCCTCAACCGCCTGCATGGCCACAGTTACCAGGACATCGCCGAACGCTTGGGCGTGTCGCTGAGCACCGTGCAGAAAGAACTGAAATTGATCATGGCGATTTGCGTGGGCGTGGCCGAACGCCTGGGCGCCGATTGAGTCTGCAGGACACTGGCGGCCAACGACCACGCCGATTGCGTTGGCCAACGAGCCTGCTAGTCTTGGTCGCCTGATTACAAGCAGCCGTGCAAAGACACTGCCGAGGACCCACCGTGACGGACAACCATCGCTCACCTGAAGCCGCTGCGGCACAGGACACCGCCCACGCCATGGACCAGGCGCTGGACTGGCTGGTCCTGCTCGACAGCCCCAGCGATGAACAGACCCGACAGTTCCAGGCCTGGCTGGCGGCAGATCCGCGTCATGGCGAAGCGTTCTCCAGGGCCCAGGCGATCTGGAACGGCCCACAGATCATCGAAAGCGCCCGACAGCTCCAGGCTCGCCCCAAGGCCACCGCGCTGTCGCGCCTGCGAGCCCATTGGAAACCCCTGGCCACCGCCGCCGTGCTGTTGCTCGGGTTGTTCAATTTCAGCGACCTGCCCCTGCAATTCCAGGCCGATCACCTGACCGTGGTCGGTGAGCGCCAGCGCCTGCAACTGGAAGACGGTTCCAAGGTCCTGCTGAATACCGACTCGGCGTTTTCCAGTTCCTTCGACGAACAGCGGCACGTGGCCCGGCTCTACAAGGGCGAGGCTTTTTTCGAAGTGCCGGCCAGTCGTAATGTGCCGTTGGTGATCGACGCCGGGCCGGTAACCGCGAGTGTCAGCGACACCACGTTTGCCGTGCGTTACCTGGACGGCGTCGCTCAGGTCCAGGTGCAGCGCGGCGATGTCGACCTGCGTGCGACCCGCTACGATGCCCATGTCCGCTTGTCGGCCGGCGAAAGTATCCGCATCGGTCCCAACGGCTTCGACCGCCCGGCACGCCTCGATGTCGGCACGGACCTGGCCTGGGTCCAGGGTCGGCTGGTGTTCGAGAATCGGCCGCTGGGCCAGGTACTGGCGGAGTTGCGACGCTACTACCCGGGCTGGATCATCAACAACAACCAGCAGTTGGCCGGCGTGGCCGTGACGGGTAACTATCGCCTCGACCAGCCGCTGGACGTGGTGCGCTCCCTGGCCCATATCACCTCTGCCCGCCTCCAGGAATTCCCGGCGCTGGTGATCCTGAACTGAATGAGAATTATTTTTACTCGATAGCTCCCGCTGGTTCGTCTCGTTATAGCCAATGCAATTGATTCGCATCTCGCGATGCCAATCTGCACCTATAACAGATGCGACACGGAGCGCTATCGATGTCCTCTCGCCTTACTTGCCGGTTTCTTGCCCCCTCTTGCACGCTGTCACTGCTGACCGCCGCCATCCTGATGACCGGCACCGCGCCGGCGGCGCTGGCTGCCACCGCCGAGCAACCGCCAGCGCGCAACATGGGCGACTACACCTTCAGCATCGCCCGGCAACCACTGGTTTCCGCCCTGAACGCCTTTACCGCCGTCACCGGCTGGCAGGTGGGGCTGCCGGCAGAGCTGGCCGAAGGCGTCGCCTCGCCGGGGGTGGACGGCTCGCTGCCGCCGGAAAAAGCCTTGGAGCGCCTGTTGGTGGGGACCAACCTGAGCTACCGCAAACTGGGCAATAACAACATCGTCCTGGAAAAACGCAGCGCCGGCAGCGCGCTGGAGTTGCAACAGGTGACCATCAGCGCCACCCGCCAGGAACAAGACATCGCCAGCGTACCGAGCACCGTTTCGATCCATGATCGCCAGGAGCTGGACCGCAACAACGTCAACACCATCAAGGACCTGGTACGCTATGAGCCCGGCGTGTCGGTGGGCGGCGCGGGCCAGCGCGGCGGCATCAGCGGCTACAACATCCGCGGCATCGACGGCAACCGGATCCTGACCCAGGTCGACGGCGTGGAAATCCCCGGCGGTTTCTTCAACGGCCCGTACGCCAAGACCCAACGCAACTACGTCGACCCGGAAATCATCAAGCGCGTGGAGATTCTGCGCGGCCCGGCCTCGGTGCTGTACGGCAGCAACGCGATCGGTGGTGTCGTCAGTTATTTCACCCTCGATCCGGACGACATCATCAAGCCCGGCAAGGACGTCGGCGCGCGTCTCAAGACCGGCTACAGCTCCGTCGATGAGAGCTGGCTCAAATCCGCCACCGTCGCCGGCCGCAGCGGGCCGTTCGACGGGCTGTTGCATTACAGCCAGCGCAACGGCCACGAGACCGAATCCTACGGCAGCAACAACGGCACCGGCCTGGACCGCACCGCCGCCAACCCGGAAGATGTGCGCGCCAACAACGTGCTGGCCAAACTCGGCTGGGACTACAGCGCTGACGCACGCCTGAGCCTGGTGTACGAGAAGTACAAGAACGATCGCGACGTCGACCTGAAAAGCGCCTACGGCGGGCCCTATTCCAACGGCCAACCAGCCATTCCCGCCTCCATCCTGCCCGGCGGCATGTACCAGTGGCGCACCGGTAACGATACGATTACCCGCGAGCGTTTCGGCCTGGAGCATAGCTTCGCCCTCGACAGCCTGCTGGCCGACAACATCAAGTGGAGCCTCAACCACCAGATCGCCAAGACCGACCAGCCCACCGCCGAGTTCTATTTCCCGATCACCCGCCGGGTGTTGCGCACCCGTGAAACGCTCTATGAAGAAAAACAGTGGGTCTTCGACGCGCAGGCGGACAAGTCATTCAGGGTGGCCGACACCGATCACACACTGACCTACGGCACCACGCTCAAACATCAGAAAGTCACCGGCTCACGCAGCGGCAACGGCGTGTGCCTGGCGGTCGGCGTGGGCTGCCCCGCCGTCGGCGCCATCAGCACCCGGGACGTATTGGCCAAAGCCAGCGACTTCCCGGACCCGACCATCAACACCTACAGCGTTTTCGCCCAGGACCAGATCAGCTGGGACAAATGGACCTTCACCCCGGCGCTGCGCTACGACTACACCCGGCTCAAGCCACGCCTGACCGAGGAATTCCTGCGCACCGTGGACCCCACCAACGGCGGTACGGTGAGTGGCGAGGACAAGAACTGGCATCGCGTCTCGCCGAAGTTCGGCCTGACCTACGCCCTGACCGACCAGTACACCTGGTACGGCCAATACGCCGAAGGGTTCCGCACCCCGACCGCCAAGGCCTTGTACGGACGTTTCGATAACGCCGGCGTGGGCTACAGCGTGGAACCCAATCCCGACCTGGAACCGGAAAAAAGCAAAAGCTACGAAACCGGCCTGCGCGGTCGTTTCGACTCCGGATCGTTCGACGTGGCGGTGTTCTACAACAAGTACCGCGACTTCATCAACGAAGACGCCATCACGCCCGGCGCCGACCAGTTGACCTTCCAGAGCAACAACATCAAGCACGCCACCATCAAGGGCATCGAAGCCAAGGGACGCCTGGACCTGGACGTGTTCGGTGCGCCAACAGGCCTCTACACCCAGGGCTCGGTGGCCTACCTGTATGGCCGCAACAACGACACGGGCGAGCCGCTCAACAGCGTCAACCCGCTTACCGGCGTGTTCGGCCTGGGCTACGACCAGGAGCAGTTCGGCACCTTGCTCAGCTGGACCCTGGTCCAGAAGAAAAACCGCGTCGACGACAGCAACTTCAATTCGCCCGACGGCGTCAGCGGCCAGTTCAAGACGCCGGGCTTCGGCATTCTCGACCTGAGCGGCTACTACAAGGTGACTAACGACGTCACCGTCAGCGGCGGCCTCTACAACCTCACCGACAAGAAGTACTGGCTGTGGGATGACGTGCGCGGCTACGACAGCGTCGGCGAAGCGGCGGTGCTGAGCCCGGCCAACCTCGATCGCCTGACGGCGCCGGGGCGCAACTTCGCGGTCAACCTGATCTGGGATATCTGATCCGGTTCCAGGCAACAGTTCCCTGTGGCGAGGGGATTTATCCCCTCGCCACGATGTATTCACTTCAAGGATTTTTTCATGACCACCCCACGCCCCGCCCTACGCTCCCAGCGCCTGAACCAGATCACCCACGAGCCCCACGGCAAGCTCGACGCCCTGGTCAAAGCCCACGCCCCATTCGAAACCCAGGCCGGCTACGCGCGCTTCGTCGTCGCCCAATACCTGTTCCAGTCAGAACTGGTGGCGCTGTACAACGACGCGCAACTGGCTGCCCTGATCCCCGACCTGCCGGCCCGCTGCCGCGCCGAAGCGGCCAAGGCGGATCTCGCGGACCTGGACGCCGAAGTGCCCGCGCCGGTGGCCGGAGCGGTAAAAAACCCGAGCCAGGCCGAAGCGCTGGGCTGGCTGTTCGTTTCCGAGGGCTCGAAGCTCGGCGCCGCGTTCCTGATCAAGCGTGCCGTGGCCCTGGGAATGAACGAAACCTTCGGCGCCCGGCACCTGGCGGAACCGGAGGGCGGCCGTGCCGAAGGCTGGAAAACCTTTACCCGTACCCTCGACGGCCTGGCCTTCACCGAACAGCAGGAAGCCGAGGCGGACAAAGGCGCGCTGGAGGCCTTCAACCGGTTTACCGTGTTGCTGGAACACGCCTACGCGGCCGAGCTGGCCTGACGGTCACCCACGCCCTTGTGGGAGCGAGCTTGCTCGCGATGGCGGTACATCAGGCAACATCTATGGCGACTGGCAGTCCGTCATCGCGAGCAAGCTCGCTCCCACAAGGTAAAGCGCATGTCGGATAGAAATACATGAGCCGTATACCCTCAAAACCCAGCCAACTGCTCTTCGCCCTGCTCGCCTACACCAGCCTGGCCCTCGGCCTCATCGCCTTGGTCGTGCCCGGCCTGCCGACCACCGAGTTCATCCTGCTCGCCGCCTGGGCCGCGACCCGCAGTTCGCCGCGTCTGAGCGCCTGGCTGGAGCGCCATCGGTTGTTCGGGCCGATGCTGCACAACTGGCGCAACGGCAAGGTCATCCCGCGCCGGGCCAAGGTCGGCGCCACGATCAGCATGCTCGGTTGTGCCGCAATGATGTGGCTGATGCTTGCCCACGGCTGGCCGATGTACCTGGCCATGGCCGGCATGGGCCTGGGCAACCTGTGGATCTGGTCACGCCCGGAAACTCGTGGCGAGGGAGCTTGCTCCCGCTGGGGCGCGAAACGGCCCCCTACACAATTTTGAACTATGCTCGCGCTCTCGCCTGGAGGGCTTTCGATGTCAGATCTGCTCACATCCATGCAAACCGCCCTCGGTTTGCCCACGACCCCGATCCCCTTCACTGGCGAAGGCGCGCTGCCCTCTGCGTTCGCCGTTACCGAGTTGGCCTGCGCCAGCATCGCTACGGCCGGTCAAGCGGTCGCCGAACTCATTCATCAGCAAACCGGCCGCCTGCCGACGCTTGAAGTCGACCGGCGCCTGGCCTCGTTCTGGTTCGTCACGTCCCTGCGGCCCGTCGGCTGGAGCGTACCGCCGCTGTGGGACCCGGTGGCTGGCGACTACGCCACCGCCGACGGCTGGATCCGCCTGCACACCAATGCACCGCATCATCGCCTTGCTGCGGAAAAAGTCCTCGGCAGCTGCACCGACCGCGCCGACATGGCGAACAAAGTTGTCCGTTGGAACAAGGCCGAACTGGAACAGGCCGTGGTCGACGCCGGTGGTTGCGCTGCACAGATGCGTTCCTGGCAGGCGTGGCAGGCCCATCCGCAAGGTTTGGCGGTGAACGCCGAACCGCTTGTTCACTTCGATGACACGCGTGCAGCTGCGCTTGAACCCTGGCTCGGCTCCGTCGCCCAGCCGCTGGCGGGTTTGAAGGTGCTTGACCTGACCCGCGTGCTGGCCGGTCCGATTGCCAGCCGTTTTTTGGCCGGGCTGGGCGCCGATGTGCTGCGCATCGACCCGCCGACCTGGAACGAACCCGGCGCGGTTCCGGAAGTCACCCTCGGCAAACGCTGCGCCCGCCTCGATCTGCATCAGCCCACCGACCGCGCGACGTTCGAAGGATTGCTCAAGGATGCTGACATCCTCCTGCACGGCTACCGCGCCGACGCGCTCGAGCGCCTGGGCTACGGTGCCGCACAACGCCGCCAGCTGGCGCCCGGGCTGATCGACGTCAGCCTCAACGCCTACGGCTGGAGCGGCCCCTGGCAACACCGACGCGGCTTCGACAGCCTGGTGCAGATGAGCAGCGGCATCGCCGAGGCCGGCATGGCCTGGAAACAGACAGACAAACCGACGCCGCTGCCCGTCCAGGCGCTGGACCACGGCACCGGCTACCTGATGGCGGCCAGTGCGATCGTACTGCTGGCTCGACGCTTGGCCGATGGCCGTGGCGGTTCGGCACGCTTGTCGCTGGCCCGTACGGCGAAGCTGTTGATCGAGGGTGGCGCCGACGACGGGGCTGCGTTGCGCCCCGAAGACGAGGCCGACCAGGGACTGCTGGTGGAACAAACGCCCTGGGGCCCGGCGCACCGCTTGCAGGTGCCGCTGAAAATCACCGGCACACCGTTGCAGTGGGCCCTGCCGGCCACCGAACTGGGCGCACATCGCCCCCAGTGGTGATCGTTCGATCGCCATCGCGAGCAAGTTCGCTGTCGGGCATCGAGGCTATCGTCCAGGGCACCGCCGGCACGCGCATCAGCACGGCAACGGCGGGGATTGTTTGTCGGCAACCACAAAACTTATACGGCAGGCGCGGTGTCTGCCGTTCTCCACGCCTTCGAAGGAGAGGCCCTTATGGCCACGTTCCAACCCGGTCACCTGCACATGGAACGCCATGCGCTGAACAAGGACGACTACAGCTACAACCTGTGCATCGATTACGCGGTGACCCAGGATCCCAAGGAAGGCACAGGCATGTCGTTCCGGCTACACGGCACGGTGGAAGACAAGAACGTGGACGAGACGTTTTTCCTGGCCAAGGACCAGGCCTTCGACTTCGCCCGCCACGCCACGCGCATCGCCCAGCAGTACGGCATGCCCAAGACCGCCAGCATCGGCTCGATGCACAAGTATTACGACGAGATGTTCGAAGACGTGCGGCACCAGCTCGACGTCAAGCCGGGTGATCCGATGAAGCCTGAGCATTTGGAATAATCCTGACACCCCTTCGGGCCTGAAAAGCACCTGTGGCGAGGGAGCTTGCTCCCGCTCGGTTGCGCAGCGACCGCAAAATCCTGGGGCCGCTGCGCAGCCCAGCGGGAGCAAGCTCCCTCGTCACAATGAATCCCTGCACCTGGCGCTATCAGTGGTCTGAATACCGGGCTACACACAAAACCCGCCCGACTGGCAACTCGCCATGGCTGACCTATGCTGAAAACAGTACCCCCGGGTATTCGTTCAGAGGTCATCGCCATGAACATCAAAACAAGAAGACGCCTCGCCATTTTTGTCACCTGCACGGCCACGCTAGCGCTGTACGGCACCGCGGCTTATCGGGTCGAACAGGCCAGGCAGTTGCCCCGTGAATACGCCAGTTGCAACTTCGAACGCTGCATACCGCACAACGCATCCCTGAACGCTCTGCGCTGAAGCGGTTTCAGTCGTCCTGCTGATCGGTCTTGAGCCGGTCGCGGAAGGCCTTGGGCGAAATGCCGACACGCCGGCGAAACAGCCGGGTGAAATTGGTCGGGTCGGAAAAGCCGAGCAGTTCGGAGATCTCGTAGATGGTCATGCCGGTGTAGGTCAGCAGCCGCTTGGCCTCCAGCAGCTGGCGCTCGTGCATGATCTGCAACGCCGGTTGCCCGGCCAGCTCGCGACAGGTGCCGTTGAGGTGCGATACCGAGATGCCCAGGCGATGGGCGAGGTCTTCGACCTTGACGTGCTGGCGATAGGTTTCCTCCACCAGCTGGATGAACCCGTTGAGATATTCCCGGGCCCGTTGCGGGCGCTGCGACGAGGTACGCCTGTCCATTACCTGACGACTGACCCAGACCATGATCACGCTGACCAATGCATGCATCAGCATTTCCCGGGCCGGTTCGTGGCCAACATATTCCGCCTGCAAGGCGCTGAACAGGCTGTTGAGGTAGTCGGCGTTTTCGCCGGCCGGGTAGGCTTCGGCCTGGGCCAGGATATTCACCGAATGCCCGAGCTGCCCTTGCAGATGCGTCACCAGCGGCGCCGCCAGGGTAACCACGTAACCTTGCACATCCTCGGAAAAACGAAAGCCATGCACTGACAAGGGCGGCAGGATCTGCACGGCCGGCTCGTCGAGGCGGGTGCGCTGGCCTTCTATCTCCAGCTCGGCCTGGCCCTTGTAGACAAACAGCAACTGACACAGGTCCGCATGCCGATGGGGTTTGATTTCCCACTGGTGTTCGCTGCTGCGCGTGGAAATGGTTTCGCAATGCAGCAGGTCCGGCGTCGGCCAATCCTGGCTCTCGCCATAGAGCTTGAACACCGGTATCGAAGGCAGCTCGGTTTTCTTCATACGAGGGTTGGCCTCGGGTTACGGGCGGTAATCGCACCGATTGGCAGAAAGTACAGGTTTCAGCGCAGTTTTCCCCTTCAATTGACAGGTTCGCAAGCGAAAAATGCAGGCCAGGATTACTAATAATAAACACCGACCCTGGTCGCGTGCTCTTGCGAGTCATAACAACAATGAAAACCCTCAAGACCCAAGTCGCCATTATCGGCGCCGGCCCCTCTGGACTGCTGCTCGGCCAGTTGTTACACAACGCCGGCATCGACACGCTGATCCTGGAACGCCAGACACCCGACTACGTCCTCAGCCGCATCCGCGCCGGCGTGCTTGAGCAAGGCATGGTGCAGTTGCTGCGCCAGGCCGGGGTCGGCCAGCGCATGGACGCCGAGGGTTTACCCCACGATGGTTTCGAGCTGGTCCTCAATGGCCGGCGCGTGCACATTGACCTGAAGGGGCTGACTGGCGGCCAGAACGTCATGGTCTACGGCCAGACCGAAGTCACCCGCGACCTGATGGCTGCCCGCGAGGCATCCGGGGCGCGGACCCTGTATCAGGTTGACAACGCCCAACCCCACGACCTGCAGACCGACCAGCCCTTCGTGACCTTCGAGCATGCGGGCGAAACCTGGCGCCTGGACTGCGATTACGTGGCCGGCTGCGACGGCTTCCACGGCGTCGCGCGGCAATCGATCCCGGCGGAAAAACTCAAGGTCTTCGAGCGCGTCTACCCGTTCGGCTGGCTCGGCATCCTCGCCGACACCCCGCCGGTCCACGAGGAACTGGTCTACGCTCGCCATGAGCGCGGCTTTGCCCTGTGCAGCATGCGCTCGCGAACCCGCACCCGTTATTACCTGCAAGTGCCCGCCGAGGAACAGATAGCCGACTGGCCGGACGAACGTTTCTGGAGCGAGCTGAAAAACCGCCTGCCCGCCGACCTGGCCGAAGCGCTGGTGACCGGACCCTCCATCGAAAAAAGCATCGCGCCGTTGCGCAGTTTTGTCGTCGAACCGATGCAGTACGGGCGGATGTTTTTGGTCGGCGACGCCGCCCACATCGTCCCGCCCACCGGTGCCAAGGGGTTGAACCTGGCCGCCAGCGACGTCAGTACGTTGTTCAACATCTTGCTCAAGGTCTATCGCGACGGCCGCGTGGATCTCCTGGAACGCTATTCGGCCATTTGCCTGCGGCGGGTCTGGAAGGCCGAACGGTTCTCCTGGTGGATGACGTCGATGCTGCATCGCTTCGACGACGACGCGTTCAACCAGCGCATCAGCGAAGCGGAGCTGGAGTATTTCGTCGACTCCGAGGCCGGTCGAAAAACCATTGCGGAAAATTACGTCGGCCTTCCTTACGAGGCTATCGAATAGCCAACTATCGATTTAAACTGCGGGCTCCCGTCCATTCGCCTCCCCGGCGCGATGCCCGCAGGTCCAGCCTTGAATCAGCCCGATACGCCTCAAGCCCCGCAACCCGCCATCCGCAGCGTGCTGGTGGCGCTGATGCTGGCGATTTTCCTCGGGGCGTTGGACCAGACCATCGTCGCCGTCTCGATGCCGGCGATTTCCGCGCAATTCAAGGATGTCAGCCTGCTGGCCTGGGTGATCTCCGGCTACATGGTCGCGATGACCGTTGCGGTGCCGATCTACGGCAAGCTGGGCGACCTGTACGGCAGGCGGCCATTGATGCTGTTCGGCATGGGCCTGTTCACGCTCGCCTCGCTGTTCTGCGGCCTGGCGCAGGACATGCAGCAACTGGTACTGGCGCGGATTTTCCAGGGCATCGGCGCTGGCGGGATGATCTCCGTGAGCCAGGCGATCATCGGCGACATCATCCCGCCCAGGGAACGCGGCCGTTACCAGGGTTACTTCAGCAGCATGTATGCGGTGGCCAGCGTCGCCGGGCCGGTGCTGGGCGGCTACATGACCGAATACCTGTCCTGGCGCTGGGTGTTCTGGATCAACCTGCCGCTGGGCCTGGGCGCCTGGCTCGTGGCCCGGCGCACACTGGTGGGGCTGCCGGTGCCGCAACGCACGCCCATCATCGACTACCTGGGCACCGTGTTGCTGATCATCGGCCTGACCGCCTTGCTGCTGGGCATTACCCAGGTGGGCCAGGGCCACGCCTGGCACAGCCGCGAAGTGCTCGGGCTGCTCGGTGGCGCCGTGGTCGTGCTAGGGGTATTCGCCTGGCATGAGCGCCGCGCCCGGGAGCCGTTGCTGCCCATGCACCTGTTCGTCAACCGCAGCGCGGTGTTGTGCTGGTGCACGGTGTTCTTCACCAGTTTCCAGGCGATCTCACTGACGGTGCTGGTGCCGTTGCGCTTTCAGAGCGTGACCGGCGCCGGTGCCGACAGTGCCGCGCTGCATTTGCTGCCACTGGCGATGGGTCTGCCGATGGGCGCCTATTTCGCCGGACGGCGCACCTCGATCACCGGTCGCTACAAACCGATGATCCTCAGTGGCGCCCTACTCTTCCCGTTCGCCATCCTCGGCATGGCCTTCACCTCGCCCGCGGCATTCTGGCTCAGCAGCCTGTTCATGCTGCTTGGCGGCATCGCGTCCGGCATGCAATTTCCCACCTCGCTGGTGGGTTCGCAGAATTCGGTGCAGCAACAGGACATCGGCGTGGCCACCAGCACCACCAACCTGTTCCGCTCATTGGGCGGCGCGGTCGGCGTGGCATTGATGTCGGCGCTGCTGCTGGCGCTGTTGCAGGATTCAGGTTTCGCCCAGCTCGCCGGTTCGTCAGTGATCGGCGAAGGGCATTCCGGCAACGTGCTGCTCGACGGCCTGAACGCCGCGCCGGGCGCGGCACGGGATGCCTTGCGCGAGGAGCTACAAGCGACGTTCCGGCATTTGCTGATGATCAGCGCGGCGGTGTCGTTGCTAGGGTTGGCGGCTGCCGTGGCGATGCCCGACTGCCTATTGCGCGGGCGTGAAGAGAAGACTCAAGGACGATACTGAACCCGTGGCGAGGGACCTTGCTCCCGCTGGACTGCGCAGCAGGCCCAAAATCCAGAGTGAACAGGGGAAATTCTGGGGCCGCTTCGCGGCCCAGCGGGAGCAAGCTCCCTCGCCACAAAATCCCGTTAGGCCGCCCCCACGACACCTTCAGGCACCACCACTGCGCTCATCCCTTCCTTCATCCGCTTGGCATCGCGCACGAAGCAGCGAGAGGCCAGGAACAGGAACACCATGGTCAACAGCAGCGCCACCGGGATCAGGTACATCGCGTCATGCAGGCCGATCGCCTTGAACGCTTCGGTCATCTGTGGGGCGCCTGCGGCCGCCATGGCCGTGCGGGCGAAGTAATCCGACAAGCCGCCGACCACCACCGGCCCCAGGCCACCGCCGAGAAGATACAGCCCGGCAAAATACAACGCCATCGCCGTGGCCCTCAGGCGCGGCTCAACCACGTCCTGGATAGCGGTGTAGACGCAGGTGTAGAAGTTATAGGCAAACAGCCAGCCGACGCTGAACACGGCGACAAAGATGCCGATTTCGATGCGCCCGGCATGCAGGGCCCAAGCGGTAGTGACCGTGGAAATCGCCAGGCTGAACGCCGCGAACAACAACCGGCCATTGGGCACGCGCTGGTGAATCTTGTCGGCCACCCAGCCGCCAAGGGTCAACCCGAACAACCCGGTCACACCGACCATGATCCCGGTCGCCACGGCCGCCTCGTGCAGCGGCATCCCGAAATAGCGCTGCAGCATCGGCACCAGGAAGGAGTTGCAGGCATAGGTGGCGAAGTTGAAGCACAGCCCCGCCAGGATCAGCCAGAGAAAGGTCGGAATCGCCAGCACCCGGCGAATCGGCTTGTCGACCTTTTCCTGGGACACCGCCACGGTTTCCGCCGCGCCGCGCTTGGGTTCCTTGATGAAAAACATGAACACCGCCAGCACCAGGCCCGGCACCGCCGCAATAAAGAACGGCGCGCGCCAGCTGTCGAACGCCTTGACCATCGCGCCAATGGTGAAAAACGCCAGCAGCAGGCCCAGCGGCAGTCCCAGCATGAAAATGCCCATCGCCCGAGCCCGACGGTGCGCCGGGAACAGATCGCCGATCAACGAGTTGGCCGCCGGCGCATAACTGGCTTCACCGATGCCCACGCCCATGCGCACCACCAGGAACGCCCAGAAACTGCCCACCAGGCCGTTTACCGCCGTCAGCCCGCTCCAGGTCGCCAGGCCCCAGCCCATCAGTTTGCTGCGCGAGCCAGTATCGGCCATGCGTCCCAATGGCAGGCCCGCGATGGCATAGACGATGGTGAAGGCGGTACCGATGATGCCGATCTGGAAGTCGCTGAGGCTCCACTCCATGCGGATCGGCTCGATGATGATCGCCGGGATGGTGCGGTCGAAAAAGTTGAACAGGTTGGCCAGGAACAGCAGGAACAGAATGCGCCAGGCATTCGCCGCTTGGGTCGAGTTCTGCATGGGTCCGTCTCTTCTTATTGTTGGGCGAGGCATCCGAGCCCGGAGCCTGCAATCTAGACAGCAGCGTGCGCGCTGTCTTCAATCATTCGCGCGGCTGATACCCGACCATGGTGAATGGCGCATTCGTGACGACGGTCATTTTTCTGTAGGAAATGCCATCATTTTGCCCCTTCGCGATTAAAGATCGTCCTACAGATGCCGATCCAGATAATCAGGAAAAAGATTCTCCCGAGCGGCGCCACGGCATGGCCTGGAACGCTTGGGCCGACCTTCGCGCGATCAAAAGACGCGAGCTCCCATCCGCGATGGTTCGATGACCAGATCGTCGAACCGACCAGTCAGGCATACGGCGCACAATGACCTCCAAAAAAACAGCCACTGCGGTTTCCGATCTGACCCTGAGCCCGGCCGCCAACGGCGCGGACGCCTCGGCGCTGTCGAGCAGCTCGCGATCCCTGGCGACCCAGCAATACCTGTATTTCACCGAGACCAACACCGACCGCATCCTCGACAACCTCGATGGCCTGCGTGATGCCGTATTCCCGCGCCCGCCGCCACCTGGTGGATGACGAGAGCGAACGTGGCCAGCAGGAATTCCCCTCGGTGTGCCTGATCGGCCTCGGGCGCTGCGGCTCCAACATCGCCCTGGACGTAGCGGAACTGGTCTACAACGCGCGCAAGTTCTACCTCAACGAATTCAACGCCGAAGACAAGCACTACGGTGACAAGGGCTATCGCCCCGCCCAGTGGATGCGCAACCTGCGCCTGGGCACCAGCAAGGCGAGCAAACCGGTGTTCCTGGTGGAACCGCTGGTCATGCTCGGCGACCTGGACAAAGACATCGCCGGGCGTATCCGTTTTTCCCGCAAGGGCGAAAAAAGCGGGTTCTTGCGCGACTACAGCAAGATGAAAATCATGGACCTCTCCGAAGTCCACGCCGGTGGTGCCGGTAACGCGCCGATCCTCGGCCAGTACCTGGCGAAGATCATCCTGAACAAGGACACCCAGCGCTTCTCCAGCCCCGACTGGAAAATGATCCACTCGTACCTGATAGATAGCTGCGGCATCAAGGCCAACCAGTCGCGCCTGTATTTCTCGATCTTCAGCGCCGGCGGCGGTACCGGTTCGGGCATGGCTTCGGAGTTCGGCCTAGCCCAGCAGTACTCGTACATGAACAAGACGTTCGACACCAAGCCGATGGACGAACACGACAGCAAGAGCGGTCATTCCTTCGTCTTCGAACCGATTTTCACCAGCGGCATCTGCGTGCTGCCGAACATTTCCGATCACCGCAGTGAAATGTCCGAGGCGCTGCACATCAACGCCGGACGCCTGCTGTGCAAATACCTCTCGGAAGAATGGGATTTTTCGTACAACTTCGCCAACGAAGACAGCAGCGAAGCCAGCGTCATGGGCCGTATCCGGCCATGGAACGCGATGATGCTGATCTCCAACGACATCATGCGCTACGCCGAAGAAAGCGATGACGGCAACATCCAGAACATTGACGTCAATGCCATGGAAAAGCACGCCAACCAGTACATTTCCCAGCAGATCTTCAACATCCTCACGGCCCAGGCCGTGACCACCGATTACGACCAGAACTACTTCCGGCGCGCCGGCATCGACATCGGCGAAACCATCCGCCTGGACGCCAACGACCTGTTCATGAGCCTGGCCGGCCCGGTGGCGATTGCCTACGCTGAATCCGTTGTTCCGGAAACCCCGGCGCCGAGCGGCGACAAGTTCAAGGTGTTCGAAAAAGAGCCGCCACGCCTGAACATCGACGACCTGTTCTTCCGCTCCATCGACCTGCCGCACTTCAACAAGGTCACCCAGGCCATCGAAGGCATCAGCCTGTTGCCGATCGAGTCCAAGCGTTACCGGGCCTCGCTGGAGCAATACAAGAACTCCGGCTACGACGCCGCCGCCCTGCACGACCTGCACTTCTTCAAGAACTGCTCGTCGGTGGTGTCGATCGTCTCGCTGCCCAAGGACTACAAGCTGTCCTACATGGACCTGAACCGGCTCAAGACCCACCTCAACAGCCTGTTCCCGAACACCACGCTCAAGCGCTATGCGCTGGTGATCGGCGCCTCGGCCAACTTGTCGCTGACTACCCTGATCGCCAAGAGCCCGTGCCTGTCGGATGACTTCCTGACCCTGATCGTGGCGTTTATCAAGCGTTGCTTCGCGCGCACGCCGTATCGTTTCGACGAGACCCTGGACAACTCGATCCTGGACTTCATCATCAATGAAGAATTCGACGAAGCACGCATCGACGAGCTGCTCAATGAATTCGAGAACCCGGCGAAGATCCTCGACACCAACTGGTACGCGATCAAGCCGATGTACGAGAAGAAATATCGCGAGCTGATCAGCGACAAGGAAAAATTTGTCTCGATCAACGACATCCGGCTGTCCCGGGACTGCGTGAAGAAGTCCATCAAGTATCTGCGTGAGATCTACCGTCACCGGATTGGCAAGACCAAGGTTATTTCGCTAAATAACCATACGGGCAAGAGTTATTGAGCTGGCGCTGGGACCGAGTCGCCTCAATCGCGAGCAAGCTCGCTCCCACAGGATTTGTGAACACTGATCCCTTGTGGGAGCGAGCTTGCTCGCGATGGCAGTCTTGAATCCAACACCTGAACAACATCCAGAAACAATTAGGCAGCCCACCGGCCGCACCAAAAACTGTTCCCGTTACGTATACGTCACCCTGCCCTGTGGCGTTTCGCCACGGCAGGTTGTCATCACGCTACTCACCTACACACTTTGCGAGATGTCAAAACACGGACCAACTTGGTGCATCGATCAATTCGACGCCCTTTCCTGGATCATTATCCACGGCGAAACCACCACGGCCCACAGCAGCGGATCACGCTCGAGAAAATCCAGCGCCCGCGATTCAGACAGCTTGGCGAGCTGCCCGCCGGCCAGCCAGGCGGCGACTTTGGTACCTTCGTCCTCGGCAATGGCCTCGGCTGCGGCGATCAGATCCAGTGCCGGATCGACCCACAATAGGGCACCCTTGGCAAAGAACGGTTCCAGCTCCTTCCAGGTAATGGATGCGGTTTCACCGAGCAATTTGGCATAGAGGGTGCTAGGTTCTTGATTCATGGGAGCTGTCCGGAAAAGAAATCGGCGCGAATGATAACGTCGGTGGTCTGGCAGAAAAACCCGGTTGCAATTGCAGCACCGATTGAAAAGCGCAGGAAAGCCAAGGATTGCCGATTTGACCGGACCAACCCCGCCGCCAATCTGTCTTTTTCTTTCAATAAAGCGACACCCCCAGGTTTTGCCCCCAAGCGCCAGCTTCCCTTGCCAACAATCGGCGCTCTACACTGTACCGGTACAGTTGCCAGGGGCATTTTCCGCGTGGGTATCCAAGATATCTGACCCGGTTCTGCTGCTACGGCGCCAGGACTATAAAAACTACAACAGCATGAGTGGAGCACTATGACTAAGGCTACTAAGCAGATTTCCAAACTGTTTGCCGCTATGGTTCTGGCCGGGGTTGCCAGCCATTCGTTCGCCGCCGACACCATCAAGATCGGCATCGCCGGCCCGAAAACCGGCCCTGTAGCCCAATACGGCGACATGCAGTTCAGTGGCGCAAAAATGGCCATCGAACAGATCAACGCCAAGGGCGGCGTCGACGGCAAGCAACTCGAAGCCGTTGAATACGATGACGCCTGTGATCCGAAACAAGCGGTCGCGGTCGCGAACAAGGTCGTCAACGACGGCATCAAGTTCGTGGTCGGCCACCTGTGCTCCAGCTCCACCCAGCCGGCTTCGGACATCTACGAAGACGAAGGCGTGATCATGATCACCCCGGCTGCCACCAGCCCGGACATCACCACGCGCGGCTACAAGATGATCTTCCGCACCATCGGCCTGGACAGCGCCCAAGGTCCGGCAGCGGGCAACTACATCGCCGACCAAGTCAAGCCGAAAATCGTTGCGGTCCTGCACGACAAGCAGCAGTACGGTGAAGGCATCGCCAGCGCCGTGAAGAAAACCCTCGAAGGCAAAGGCGTGAAAGTGGCCGTCTTCGAAGGCGTGAACGCCGGCGACAAAGACTTCTCCTCGATGATCGCCAAGCTCAAGCAAGCCAACGTCGACTTCGTCTACTACGGCGGCTACCACCCGGAGCTGGGCCTGATCCTGCGTCAATCCCAGGAAAAAGGCCTGAAGGCCAAGTTCATGGGTCCGGAAGGCGTGGGTAACGACTCGATCTCGCAAATCGCCAAGGAATCCTCCGAAGGCCTGCTGGTGACCCTGCCGAAATCGTTCGACCAGGATCCGGCCAACGTCGCCCTGGCTGACGCGTTCAAGGCCAAGAAAGAAGACCCGAGCGGTCCGTTCGTATTCCCGTCCTACTCCGCAGTGACCGTGATCGCCGACGCGATCAAGGCTGCCAAGAGCGAAGACGCAGGCAAAGTGGCTGAAGCCATCCACGCCGGCACCTTCAAGACACCTACCGGTGACTTGAGCTTCGACAAGAACGGCGACCTGAAAGACTTCAAGTTCGTGGTTTACGAGTGGCATTTCGGCAAACCTAAAACCGAAGCTTCGCCTCAGTAAGGCCTGGCCTGACTGACTGCCAATAAAGCCCACGGCGTGCCGTGGGCTTTGTTTTAAATGTATTGGGCCGCGCTGGCGTGATCCGCCAGTCTCCCCACCTGAAAATCTCAAAACCGTCATCAGCGGTTCGCTGGCAAACCTCGAGTTCGAAGTGGATGCAGATCCACGGGGCCCGGGCGGGAAAATGACTCCACCAGTGAAATGCGTATCAGGTTTTTAGGAGCGCTGTAATGCCTGACATCTATCACTTCTTCCAGCAGCTGGTTAACGGCCTGACCGTTGGCAGCACGTATGCCCTGATCGCCATCGGCTATACGATGGTCTACGGCATCATTGGAATGATCAACTTCGCCCACGGCGAGGTGTACATGATCGGCTCCTACGTGGCGTTCATCGCCATCGCCGGGCTGGCCATGATGGGACTCGACAGTGTCCCGCTGTTGATGACCGCGGCTTTCATCGCGAGCATCGTGGTTACCAGTTCCTATGGTTACAGCATCGAACGGATCGCCTACCGCCCGCTGCGCGGCAGCAACCGTCTGATCCCGCTGATTTCCGCCATCGGTATGTCGATCTTCCTGCAGAACACGGTACTGCTTTCGCAAGACTCCAAGGACAAATCCATTCCCAACCTGATTCCGGGCAACTTCGCCATCGGGCCAGGCGGGGCACATGAAGTGCTGATTTCCTACATGCAAATCGTGGTGTTCGTGGTGACCCTGGTCGCCATGCTCGGCCTTACGCTGTTCATCTCCCGTTCCCGCCTGGGCCGCGCCTGCCGCGCCTGCGCCGAGGACATCAAGATGGCCAACCTGCTGGGCATCAACACCAACAACATCATCGCCCTGACCTTCGTCATCGGTGCGGCCCTGGCGGCCATCGCCGCGGTGCTGTTGAGCATGCAATACGGTGTGATCAACCCCAACGCCGGTTTCCTCGTGGGCCTGAAAGCCTTTACCGCCGCGGTGCTCGGCGGCATCGGCAGCATCCCCGGCGCGATGCTCGGCGGATTGGTGCTGGGCGTGGCGGAAGCCTTTGGCGCCGACATCTTCGGCGACCAGTACAAGGACGTCGTGGCGTTCGGCTTGTTGGTTCTGGTTCTGTTATTCCGGCCGACCGGCATCCTGGGCCGTCCGGAGGTTGAGAAAGTATGACTAGGCATCTCAAATCGGCGCTCTTCAGCGCCCTGCTGGTCTGGGCCGTGGCCTACCCGGTACTCGGTCTCAAACTGACCATCGTTGGTATCAACCTGGAAGTGCACGGCACCAGCCCGGCCATCCTGGCGACCATCGCCGTGTGTTCCGTCCTGATGTTCCTGCGGGTGCTGTTCAGCACGCAGATCAGTGCGGCGTGGAAGGCGTCGCCCGACGTGCCGGTGATCCCGGCCAAGGCCAGCAACTTCCTGACCCTGCCGTCGACCCAGCGCTGGATCGTGCTGGGCCTGATCGTCGTGGCCCTGGTATGGCCGTTCTTCGGCTCTCGCGGCGCGGTCGACATCGCCACGCTGATCCTGATCTACGTGATGCTCGGCCTCGGCCTGAACATCGTCGTGGGCCTGGCCGGGCTGCTGGACCTGGGTTATGTCGGCTTCTACGCCGTCGGGGCCTACAGCTACGCGCTGCTGTCGCACTACTTCGGCCTGAGCTTCTGGATCTGCCTGCCGATCGCCGGGATGATGGCCGCCACCTTCGGTTTCCTGCTGGGGTTCCCGGTCCTGCGCTTGCGCGGTGACTACCTGGCGATCGTGACCCTGGGTTTTGGCGAGATCATCCGCCTGTTCCTGCGCAACCTGACCGACATCACCGGCGGCCCGAACGGCATCAGCAACATCGAGAAGCCGACGTTCTTCGGCCTGACCTTCGAACGTAAAGCCGCCGAAGGCCTGCAGACCTTCCACGAGTATTTCGGTCTGCAATACAATTCGATCAACAAGGTGATCTTCCTTTACCTGGTTGCCCTGCTGCTGGCCCTGGCCGCGTTGTTCGTCATCAACCGCCTGCTGCGCATGCCGATCGGCCGTGCGTGGGAAGCCTTGCGCGAAGACGAAATCGCCTGCCGTGCGCTGGGTCTCAACCCGACCGTGATCAAGCTGTCGGCCTTTACCCTGGGTGCTGCGTTCGCTGGTTTCGCCGGTAGCTTCTTCGCCGCTCGCCAAGGCCTGGTGACGCCCGAATCCTTCACCTTCATCGAGTCGGCGATCATCCTCGCCATCGTCGTGCTGGGCGGGATGGGCTCGCAGTTGGGTGTGATCCTGGCGGCGATCGTGATGATCCTGCTGCCCGAAATGATGCGTGAATTCAGCGAATACCGCATGTTGATGTTCGGCGCCTTGATGGTGCTGATGATGATCTGGCGTCCTCAAGGTCTGCTGCCTATGCAACGCCCGCACATGGAGCTGCGCAAATGAGCCGTGAGATCCTGAAAGTCGAAAATCTGAGCATGCGCTTCGGTGGTTTGCTGGCGGTCAACGGCGTGGCCCTGACCGTAAAAGAGAAACAAGTGGTTGCCTTGATCGGGCCGAACGGCGCGGGGAAGACTACGGTGTTCAACTGCCTGACCGGTTTCTACCAGCCTACCGGCGGCACCATCCTGCTGGACGGCGAGCCGATCCAGGGCCTGCCCGGTCACCACATTGCCCGCAAGGGCGTGGTGCGGACCTTCCAGAACGTGCGGCTGTTCAAGGACATGACGGCGGTCGAGAACCTGCTGATCGCCCAGCATCGTCACCTGAACACCAACTTCTTTGCCGGCCTGTTCAAGACCCCGGCGTTCCGCAAGAGCGAACGCGAGGCCATGGAGTACGCCGAGTACTGGCTGGACAAGGTCAACCTCACCGAGTTCGCCAACCGTACCGCCGGGACGCTGGCCTACGGTCAGCAACGGCGCCTGGAAATCGCCCGCTGCATGATGACCCGCCCGCGGATCCTCATGCTCGACGAACCGGCCGCCGGCCTCAACCCCAAGGAAACCGAAGACCTCAAGGCGCTGATCGGCGTGCTGCGTGAGGAGCACAACGTGACCGTGCTGCTGATCGAGCACGACATGAAGCTGGTCATGAGCATTTCCGACCACATCGTCGTGATCAACCAGGGCACGCCCCTGGCCGACGGTACGCCGGAACAGATCCGCGACAATCCTGAAGTGATCAAAGCCTACCTGGGGGAAGCGTAAATGCTGCAGTTCGAAAACGTTTCCACCTTCTACGGCAAGATCCAGGCGCTGCACAGCGTCAACGTCGAGGTCCGCCAGGGCGAAATCGTCACGCTGATCGGTGCCAACGGTGCCGGCAAGTCCACCCTGCTGATGACACTCTGCGGTTCGCCGCAGGCCCACAGCGGCAGCATCCGCTACATGGGTGAGGAGCTGGTGGGCCAGGACTCGGCGCAGATCATGCGCAAGAGCATCGCCGTGGTACCTGAAGGCCGTCGGGTATTTGCCCGACTGACCGTGGAAGAAAACCTCGCCATGGGCGGTTTTTTTACCGACAAGGGCGACTTTCAGGAACAGATGGACAAGGTGCTGCACCTTTTCCCACGCCTGAAAGAGCGTTTTACCCAGCGCGGCGGCACCATGTCCGGCGGCGAACAGCAGATGCTCGCCATCGGTCGTGCCCTGATGAGCAAGCCCAAGCTGTTGCTGCTCGACGAGCCGTCGCTGGGCCTGGCGCCGATCATCATCCAGCAGATCTTCGACATCATCGAACAACTTCGCAAGGATGGCGTGACGGTGTTCCTGGTGGAGCAGAATGCCAACCAGGCGCTGAAGATCGCTGACCGGGCGTACGTGCTGGAAAACGGTCGCGTGGTGATGCAAGGCACCGGTGAAGCACTGCTGACCGACCCGAAAGTGCGCGAGGCGTACCTGGGCGGTTGAGTCTGTCGGAATAAAAAAACGGCCTTCGGGCCGTTTTTTTTCATCTAGATGCGCACGCCCCCGTGGCGAGGGAGCTTGCTCCCGCTGGGCCGTGTAGCGGCCCCAAAAAATCTGTGAGCGCTACGCACTCAAGCGGGAGCAAGCTCCCTCGCCACAGGGACCGACTACAACCGATCCAACGCCTCCCCGCTGCGCTTGAACCATTCAATCAGATAATCGGCTAGCACCTGCGTACGCTTGGGCAATCCGCCCTGATAGGGATGCACCAGGTACATCGGCATGCGACGGGTCTGAAAGTCGCGCAGCAACCAGCGCAGGCGGCCGTCGGCCAGTTCCTGGTCAAGCAGATACGACGGCAGACGGGCGATTCCAGCGCCGGCCAGGGCGGCTTTTTTCAACAGGCTGTAATGGTTGCTGGCAAACGGACCGGACACCCGCACCCGCAGCAACTCGTGTTGCTGGTGGTACAACCACTCCTCACGACCGCTGTAGTGACTGTTGAGCAGGCATTTGTGCTCCGCCAGGGCCTGGGGAACCGTGGGCTCACCGAAGCGCTCCAGATAGGCCGGACTGGCGCAAGTCAGCTCATGCCAGGCCAGCAGCGGGCGAGCCACCAACCGCTCGTCGATCGCCGCATCCGAACGGATCGCCAGATCAAACCCATCGCGCGATAAATCGCGGTAACCGTTATTGAGCTCCAGCTCGATCTGCACGTCGGGGTAGGCGTGAGCGAACTCCGTCAGCAGGCCTTCGAAAAAGGTTTCGCCCAACGAAACCGGCACCGTCATCCGCACCGGCCCGGAAATATCGCCCTTCAAGCGGGCCAATGCCTGACGCGCCCTTTCCACCTGCACCAACAAGGCCTGGGCCTGGGGTAACAGCGCCGCGCCCGCCGCCGTCAGGCTCAGGCGTCGCGTCGTGCGCTGGAGCAGGATCACTGAAAACCGCTCCTCCAGCAGGCTGATGCGCTTGGACAGCTGCCCCTTGCTGCATCCCAACCGCTGCGCCGCCAGGGTAAAACTCCCGGCCTCGACCAGCACGGCAAAGGCTGCCAGATCATCGATCTCGCTCATTGGATTGTTTCCAAATGAAAACCAAAGGTTTCCTATTAGCACGCTTATCCCCAGGAAAATCCACTCTAGACTGCAACCTCGTCCACCCCCTTGAGGATCAGTCCATGAAAATCCTGTTGATCGGCGCCAACGGAACCATCGGTTCGGCCATCGATAACGAGTTGTCGCCCCGTCATGAAATCGTTCGTATCGGCCGCCACAGCGGTGACGTGCAAGTGGATATCAGCGACAGCGCCTCGATCCGCGCCCTGTTCGAAAAAACCGGCCGCTTCGATGCTTTGGTTTGTGCAGCGGGCAACGTCACTTTCGCGCCGCTGGGCGACATGACCGAAGAAAGCTTCGCCCTCGGTTTGAAAGACAAGCTGATGGGCCAGGTCAATCTGGTGTTGATCGGCCGCGAATTCGCCAATGACGGCGCATCCTTTACCCTCACCACCGGCGTACTCAGCCACGACCCGATCAAGAGCGGCGCCTCGGCGGCCCTGGTGAACGGCGCCCTCGACAGTTTTGTACGCGCTGCGGCAATCGAGCTGCCCCGGGGCCTCAGGCTCAACTCGGTAAGCCCGAACGTATTGCTGGAAGCGATGGACAAATATGCGCCGTACTTCCGCGGCTACAAGCCGGTTCCCGCGGCTGAAGTGGCATTGGCCTACGCCAAGAGCGTCGAAGGCCTGCAAACCGGGCAGACTTTTCACGTCGGCTGACCCCTTGTGATGAAGGATCAGTCTGAGTAACGTGGCGGCACTTGTCTGGAGACCCAATGATGCGTGCCGCCCGTTCCCTGTTGTGTATTACCCTGCTTCCGTTTTTCGCCGGCTGCCAGTTGCTCGACGCCCCGCGCCAGAGCGCCTCCCATGCCGGCCAGACGCGCATCCAGGGCGAACTCACGGCGGCCGATGGCAAGCTGGTGTTCCAGCCGTGCCAGGAACAGCGCCGCTACATCGTCAACGACACCGGCGGCACCAGCGTGCTGCAACAAGCCGCCACCCTGGCGGATGATCGCGGTAAACTCTTTGCCGATTTGCGCGGGCGTATCGTTTCCAGCGCGACGGCCGGCACCGACAGCCAGTTGGACGTCGAGCAGCTGTATCGGCTGGAGCGCTCCGGGACCGCTTGCGACGACATTGACTTCAAGCGGGTGATTCTGCGGGCAGCGGGGCATGCCCCTGAATGGACGCTGAAGGCCAGCGGCAAGGGCCTGGTCCTGGATCGCGAAGGCCAGCCGCCGCTGGCGGTGCCTTACGTCGAGGAGCAGTTGGGCGATGGCCGCTTCAACCTCGGCACCGAGGCCAACGGCCAGAAGGTCGAGTTGTGGGTCACGCCGCAACGCTGCGTCGACAGCACCAGTGGCAGCGTGCAGCACATGAGCGCCGAGTTGCGGGTCAACGGTCAGGTCCAGCGCGGTTGCGCCTACTTCGGTGGCGCGCGCGACGACTGATTCGACGCATGGCGGGTTTTAGCCTCACGGAAAACCGGGATTGCGGCTTATAATCGCCGGTTTGAAGAACGCCTTGGCGCAGTTGTGCGCCCCGCGAACCGGACCCCGTCATGTTACGAATCACCGAACTCAAGCTGCCGATCGACCATCCCGAAGAAGACTTGCGCCCTGCCATCGTGCAGCGGCTGGGCATCGCCAGCGATGACCTGCTCGACTTCACCCTGTTCAAGCGCAGCTACGACGCCCGCAAGAAATCCTCCGAGCTGTGCTTCATCTACACCATCGACCTGTCGGTACGCGATGAAGCCGGTGTGCTGCGCAAGTTCGCCGATGACCGTAATGTCAACGAAGCGCCGGACATCAGCTACAAGGTGGTTGGCCAGGCACCGGCGGATTTGAGCGAGCGGCCGATCGTGGTCGGCTTCGGGCCGTGCGGCATCTTCGCCGCCATGTTGCTCGCGCAGATGGGTTTCAAGCCAATCATCCTCGAGCGTGGCCCGGAAGTACGCCAGCGCACCAAGGACACCTGGGGCCTGTGGCGTAAAAGCGTGCTCAACCCCGAGTCCAACGTGCAGTTCGGCGAAGGCGGCGCGGGGACGTTCTCCGACGGCAAGCTCTACAGCCAGATCAAGGATCCGAAATTCCTTGGGCGCAAGGTCCTGCATGAGTTCGTCAAGGCCGGGGCCCCCGAAGAAATCCTCTATGTCAGCAAGCCGCACATCGGTACGTTCCGTCTGACCGGCGTCGTCGAAAACATGCGTGAGCAGATTCGCGCCTTGGGCGGTGAAGTGCGCTTCGGCGAACGAGTTACCGACGTTTTGATCGAGGACGGCCAACTGGTTGGCGTCGAGCTGGCCAGCGGTGAGCAGATCCGTTCGAAACACGTGATCCTCGCCCTGGGCCATAGCGCCCGGGATACCTTCCGCATGCTCCACAGCCGTGGCGTATACATGGAAGCCAAGCCGTTCTCGGTGGGTTTCCGTATCGAACACCCGCAATCGCTGATCGACAGCGCACGCCTGGGCAAGTACGCCGGCCACCCGAAACTCGGCGCCGCCGACTACAAACTGGTGCACCACGCGAAGAATGGTCGCTCGGTGTACAGCTTCTGCATGTGCCCGGGCGGCACCGTGGTGGCGGCGACCTCCGAGCCGAACCGCGTCGTCACCAATGGCATGAGCCAATACTCGCGCAACGAGCGCAACGCCAACTCCGGCATCGTCGTCGGCATCACGCCGGAAGTGGATTACCCGGGTGGCCCGCTGGCGGGCATCGAGTTGCAGGAACGCCTGGAGTCCCACGCCTTCGTGCTCGGTGGCAGCAACTATGAAGCCCCCGCGCAACTGGTGGGTGATTTCATTGCCGGCAAGCCGTCCACGGCGCTGGGCAGCGTCGAACCGTCCTACAAACCTGGGGTTGCCCTGGGCGACCTGGCCTTGGCCCTGCCGGATTTCGCCATCGAGGCCATCCGCGAAGCGCTGCCGGCGTTCGAAAAACAGATCCGTGGTTATTCGCTGCATGATGCGGTGCTCACCGGCATCGAGACTCGCACCTCATCGCCGCTGCGCATCACCCGCAATGAAACGCTGCAGAGCTTGAATGTGAAAGGCCTGTTCCCGGCTGGCGAAGGTGCCGGTTATGCCGGCGGGATCTTGTCGGCGGGCGTGGACGGGATCCGGATCGCCGAAGCGGTGGCGCGGGATATTCTTGGCTTGAACGACTGATATCTGTTCCCTGTAGGAGCGAGCCTGCTCGCGAAAGCGATGAATCATTCAGCATTTGTGTTGAATGTTAATCCGCTTTTGCGAGCAGGCTCGCTCCCACAGGGCTCCCGGAGTTTTCCAGTCAGATATTGGCCCGCAACACGGTTTCAGGCAGCGCTTCCCCGCGCTCCGCGCATGCCGCCACCGCATCGATCAATGGCTCCAACTCATACCCCTGGGCCTTGAGCCACGCCGGATCATAATAAGTCGTGGCATAACGCTCCCCGCCATCACACAGAATCGCCACGATCGCCCCCGACTCACCGCCTTCCACCATTCGCTTCGCGGCGATCAGCGCACCGATCAAGTTGGTGCCGCTGGATCCGCCGACCCGCCGTCCCAGTCGCTGGGCCAGGTAGTGCATGGCCGCGAGGGACAGGGCGTCCGGCACCTTGACCATCGCATCGATCACCTTGGGCAGGAACGAGGCTTCGACCCGTGGCCGGCCGATCCCTTCGATCCGCGACCCGCAATCCAGGCGCAGGCTGGCATCACCGCTGCGGTAGTAGTCGAAAAATACCGAACGCTCGGCGTCGGCACACAGCACACGGGTACTGTGCTGGCGGTAGCGTACGTAGCGGCCCAAGGTGGCCGTTGTACCGCCCGTGCCGGGGCTGGAGATCAGCCAGGTGGGCTCCGGATGCCGCTCGAAGCGCATCTGCTGGAAAATCGACTCGGCAATGTTGTTGTTCGCCCGCCAGTCCGTGGCCCGCTCGGCGTAGGTGAACTGGTCGATGAAGTGCCCGTCATGCTCGCGGGCCAGGCGTTCGGATTCGGCGTAGATCTGCGTAGGGTCATCCACCAGATGGCTCTGGCCGCCATAGAAGGCGATCTGGGCGATTTTTTCCCGGGAGGTAGTGGCAGGCATCACCGCGATGAAAGGCAGGCCCAGCAACCGCGCAAAATACGCCTCGGAAATCGCCGTCGAGCCGCTGGAGGCCTCGATCACCGGTGCTCCGGGCTTGAGCCAGCCATTGCACAACGCATACAGGAACAGCGAGCGGGCGAGTCGGTGCTTGAGGCTCCCCGTGGGATGGCTGGACTCATCCTTGAAATACAACTCAATGCCCGGCAGTCCGGCCAGCGGCAATGGGATCAGATGCGTATCGGCACTGCGTTGGAAATCCGCCTCGATGATACGGATGGCTTCACGCGCCCATTGGCGGGGATCGTTCATGGTGTTTTCTCGCAGGACCGGGAGGACTTTCAGACAGACCGATGGCCGTGGGCACGATCTGGTTCAGGAAATACGAGACACCAGCTTAGGAAAAAACCGACATCCCGCACAGGTACAGCTAAGGTCCAATGTGCCCGGCAACTGCCAGAATGCCCGGCGCAGGCGCTGTAACGACATATAACAAAAAAGAATATAACTTTTGTTTTAACAACAAACAGTACGGGTTAGGGTGTGCCATCTTTTTGATTTGATGAATGGAGAGCAACCTTGGCTCTACGTAACTCACTGACGCGGTTTTTCCAGCTGGAAGCTGCCAGCGGCCTGCTCTTGATTGCCGCCGCCGTGCTGGCCCTGGTCATCAACAACTCTCCGCTGTCCTGGCTGTATGGCGGCCTGCTGGACACGCCCGTGGTCGTCCAGGTCGGTGCGTTGAAGATCGCCAAGCCTTTGTTGCTGTGGATCAATGACGGCCTGATGGCACTGTTCTTCCTGCTTATTGGCCTGGAGGTCAAACGCGAGGTGCTCGACGGGCAACTGTCGAAACCTTCGCAGATCGTCCTGCCGGGGGCCGCGGCAATCGGCGGCATGCTGGTGCCGGCGCTGATCTACTGGTTTCTCAATCGCGACAACCCCGCCGCGCTCGCTGGCTGGGCGATTCCTACGGCTACCGATATTGCCTTTGCCCTCGGCGTGCTGGCCTTGCTTGGCAAGCGTGTACCGGTGTCGCTCAAGCTGTTCCTGATGACACTGGCGATCATTGATGACCTGGGCGCCATCGTCATCATCGCGATGTTCTACTCCGGCGAGCTGTCGACCCTGTCGTTGGGGCTGGCCGCGGCCTGCATCGCAGCCCTGGTGGCAATGAACCGGCTGGGCGTGGTCAAGCTCGGGCCGTACATGGTGGTCGGCTTGATTCTCTGGGTCTGTGTGCTCAAGAGCGGCGTGCATGCCACGCTGGCGGGGGTGACGCTGGCATTCTGCATCCCACTGCGCACGAGAAACGCTGAAACCTCCCCCCTGCTGACGCTTGAGCATGCGCTGCACCCTTGGGTGGCCTACATTATCTTGCCGCTGTTCGCATTCGCCAACGCTGGCCTTTCGCTGAGCGGCGTCACGGTCGAGAGCTTTACCCATCATGTTCCGATGGGCATCGCAATCGGCCTGTTGCTGGGCAAGACTGTCGGCGTGTTCAGCCTGACCTGGCTGGCGGTGAAAATCGGCATCGCCAGCCTGCCTGCCGGGGCCAATTGGGGGCAGATACTGGGTGTGGCGATTCTTTGTGGCATTGGTTTTACCATGAGCCTGTTCGTCGGCTCCCTGGCGTTCGTGCCGGAGGTGAGTGAGTATGCGGGGATGGATCGGATGGGGATTCTCACCGGGTCGATCCTGGCGGCGCTGATTGGGTATGGGGTGACGGCGATGGCTAGTCGCAGGTCTGCTGTGGGGGCTTCGTGATGGTGTGTATATCCGTTGCCGCGGTGACGGCTGCTTGTGGTTTCGCTTTTACAGCGACTCACTTTCGAAGAGCGCGAAAGTAAGCAAAGCGCTTTTGCCCCACCACTCGGCACCTCGCCTGGGCTCGGTGTGCCCTCACTCCGGCATTGCTCCGTGGGCCCGCCGCGAAGGGCCGTCCCTGGCCCAGCGCGGCTATCCCGGCATCCATGCCGGGATGCCCACTGCGCAATGCCTGCGTTCGGCCAGCGTGGTTAACGGGGCGCCGAGATCAAAGTCAAAAGCAGAGCAACAGCAACAGCAACAGCGCAATAAGCGCTTAGCATCTCTGTAGCTGAGCCACCGCTATCGCGAGCAAGCTCGCTCCCACATTGGATTTTTGACAGACGTAAATTCGCGAGCGAGATGGAATCCCTGTGGGAGCGAGCCTGCTCGCGAAGGGGCCAGCCCAGCCAATATATTCATTGGCTGACACACCGCCTTCGCAAGCAAGCCCGCCCCTACCGGGAAAACGCGAACCTATCAAACCAGGTCGGTTTTATACTTTTGCGCTCATCAAAAGTGACCCGCTGTAAGAGCGGAACCTCCGGTAGCCATCACCGCAGCAACGGATATACATACCGATAGCCTTTAGTGCGATACGCGACTCGTACCATCGACAGTCGAAATCCGCACCCGCTCACCTACACGGAACACTTCGTTCTCCTGAACCTGCTGAACATAGGCACGCATGCTGCCGTCATCCTCACGTACAGTGATCTCTACACCCTGGGTACGGGTCAGGCCTTCTTCAGTGGCGGAGCCGATCAGGCCACCGGCCACGGCGCCGATCACGGCTGCCACGATGCTGCCACGACCACCGCCGATAGCGCTGCCGCCAACACCACCGACCACCGCACCGGCTGCGCCGCCGATCGGGGTCTTGGTGCCTTCGATCTTGACCGGGCGCAGGGACTCGATGGTGCCCATGCGAATCGTCTGCACGCGACGCGCTTCGTCACGGGAATAGGAGTCACCGGTCAGGCTTGACTGGCAGCCTGTCAGTAACATCGCCATCGTGGAAAAGGAAGCAACCAGCAAAACAGACTTGCGCATAGCATCAAACTCCAAAAGACAGTGATCCATTAAACTCCCCCGGCTTGATGCCTGTCACGGCCTTGCCGGGGAAAAATTGTTTTCATTCAGGTGGGATACAGGCGCACCCGAAAAATTCACCCAACAGTAGCGCCAATTTCGAAAGTTCGCGTCATCGACCCCGGGATTTTCCATGGATTACTTCATCATAGTCGTCGCCACCGTCGCCGGTCTGTACTTTCACGGATGGCTTTACGTACGTATCAAACGCTGGATGGACCGCGACCTGGCCTTGTCGTTGGCGGGGCAGGATGGACGGAAGCGAGACTACATGCTGCGACAATTGGCCCTCGCTCGCGAACAAGGGATCAAGCGTCGGGACCTGCCGCACTGGCTCCAGACCGCTGCGGCAGGTTACTCCGACGTCAGGGCGCCAGACGCTCGCGAATCCAGTCCGCGCCTTGCAGGCGATAGTTGAGGCGATCGTGCAGGCGGCTCGGGCGGCCTTGCCAGAATTCGATGCGTTCGGGCAACAGGCGATAGCCGCCCCAATGCTCGGGGCAATGGGGTTGGCTGTCGCTGAAGCGTTGCTCGGTGGCCTTGAGCAAGTCTTCCAGCTCATTCCGCCCGGCGATCACTCGGCTCTGGGGTGAGGCCCAGGCACCGAGACGGCTGCCCAGCGGCCGTACCTGGTAATAAGCGTCCGACTCTTGCGGGGTGACCTTCACGACCTTGCCTTCGATGCGCACCTGGCGCTCCAGAGTCGGCCAGAAAAACGTCATGGCCGCGAACGGATTCGCGGCCAGTTGCTGGCCCTTGGCGCTGTCGTAGTTGGTGAAGAACGTGAAGCCCTCGGCATCGAGCCCCTTGAGCAGCAGGATCCGGCAGTGAGGCCTGCCGTCTGCGTCCACCGTCGCCAGGGTCATGGCATTGGCTTCCACCGGTGCCTGTTCGGTTTTCACCGCCTCGGCAAACCATTGATGAAACAACGCAAACGGCTCGGCCGGGGCTTGCGCTTCGGTCAGGCCATCGCGGGTGTAGTCACGGCGCATATCAGCCAGGGTTTGGGTCATGGCGCGTTCCTTGTGGTCAGCCGATCACTGTTTGGCGGTATCGGCGGCAGCGACTTTCTTGCCGTCGGCAGCGGCCTTGGCCGGCTCGGGCTTCTTCGCGGGCGTAGCCTTCTTGGCTGGGGTCTTCTTCGCGGGCGCCTTTGCCACAGCCTTCGCCGGAGCCTTCTTGGCCGCTGCTTTCTTGGCAGCCGGAGCGGCAGCTTTTTTCGTCGCTGGAACCGGGGCCGGTGCGGCGGGTTTCACGTCCTGGGCAGCGACCATGGTCACCGGTGCAGGGGCTGGCATGTTGTACTTGCTCAGCAGTGCAACCATGGTGTTCGCTGGCGTAACCAGCAACTCGACGCGACGGTTCAAGGCCCGGCCTTCAACGCTGTCGTTGGCCGCACGCGGAGCCACCGAGCCCATGCCACGCAGCATCAGGCGATCACGCTGCAAACCGCTGAGACGGAAAATCGCCGCCACCGATTGAGCACGTTCCTGGCTGAGCTTCAGGTTGGCCGGCGCCGCGCCCGACGTATCGGCGTGACCCAGGATCAGCACGGCGGTTTTCGGATCGGCTTCAAGAATCTTGGCGACGCGAGTGAACGGACCGAGTGTCACCGGCAGCAGCATGGCCGGACGATCAGGGTTGAACGAACCGTCCGCGGGAGCGGTAACCACCAGCACGTTATCGCGACGTTCGAGTTCGAGCTTGCTGTCCTTGATCGCCGTACGCAGCTTCGGCTCATAGTCGTCGAGCCAGGCCTGGGTGACTTTCGGGTCGGGCATCGGCACCGCCTTGGCGGTCTCCTGTTCCTTGCCGCCGAATGGCCACCACCATTTGCCGTTGCTTTCGGCTTCGGCCTTGGCAACGGCTGGCGCCTTGGCTTCAGGTTTCAGCGGTTCTTTTTTGGCGACATCATCCGCGGCGGATTCATCCGAAGAGAATGGCCACCACCAGTGCGTGGCCCCCTCGGCCTTGGCCTGCGGTGCCTCGGCGGCGGGTTTCAAAGGAGCCGGTGTCGCCGCATCCTTGCTCGCAACCTTGTCGGACGAGCCGAACGGCCACCAGCCACCGCCGCCCTCGGCATCATTTTGTGGGTTTTGTGCGCAACCGGTAATAGCGAAGCACAGCGCCAGAGCGAGGGTTTTATTCGATGACATTGGATATCCACAAAAATGATCAGGATGAAAAAACAGAGGCCATGTTCCGGCCGCATAAACAGTCGCTTGGAAACCGCAAAGGAGCTGAGGTTCCTGTACCCATTACCGACAACCGCTTTTTACAGACAAGTGGCAAGCACCCGCGCGAGATTCTGCGCGCGCGGGTCCATCAGGACGTAAGGTCCCAACGTGTTGGTCACGAAACCGAACGCAACGTCGTGCTCGGGATCGGCAAAACCGATGGAGCCCCCTGCCCCAGGGTGACCAAACGCCCGCGGCCCGAGGCCGTAGGTCGCGTTGGGCACATCCGCCTGGTCGAGCATGCAACCCAGGCCGAAACGGGTCTGGGTCAATAAAGTCTTGTCCTCGCCGAAGCTGTGCTGGCGGGTCAGTTCGTCGAGCATTTCACCTTCCAGCAGGCTGCCGTCGAGCAGGCCGGCGTAGAACCCGGCGATGCTCCTGGCATTGCCGTGGCCGTTGGCGGCCGGTTGCTGCATGCGGCGCCACTCGGGTTTGTTGGTGCTGGTCATGATCGATGGCGGGTTGGTGAAGGCCCGGGTGGTCATGGCCGAAGGTTCACGCATCGTCACCTGCAACAGGCGCTGTGCTGCCGCATCACCGGCGTTGCCTTTGCCACGGGCGATATGCGCCACGCGATGAAATTCTTCGTCAGCCAAACCGACATGGAAATCCAGCCCCAGCGGTCTGGCGACCCGAGCCACCATGGACTCACCCGGCCCTCGGCCATCGACTCTGCGCAGCAACTCGCCGATCAACCAGCCGTACGTGATCGCGGCATAACCGTGGCCTTCGCCAGGCGTCCACCAAGGCGTTTCAGCCGCCAGGGCATCGGTCATGGCCTGCCAGTCATAAAGTGCTTCAGGCGCCATCAACTCTCTCAGCGCCGGTAGTCCGGCCTGATGGCAGAGCAATTGACGCAGGGTGACGGACTCCTTGCCGGCGGCCGCGAACTCGGGCCAATAGCGAGCGACCGGCGCATCGAGCTGCAGCTTGCCCTCGGCTACCAGTTGCAGGGCAGTCACGGCGGCGAATGTCTTGGTGCAGGAAAACAGATTGGCGATGGTGTCGCTGTGCCAGGCTTCATGACCATCCTTGTCGGCGGTGCCGGCCCAGATGTCGATGACGGTGCGGCCGCCCACCTGAATGCACAACGCCGCGCCGCGTTCCTGGGAATTGTCGAACAGCGCCGCGAACGCTTCACGCACGGCCTCTAACTGAAGCTCGTAATGACCTTGAATTTGCACCCGTAACTCCCTTGGAACAAACGCTTTTTTGTCAATGGCTGGCATTGTTTCAGCGATTGGGGCTTTTGGGAACCGTGTCTGGACGGCTGGTTGATTTCACCACTGAGGCAGCAAATGAATCTGTGGCGAGGGGATTTATCCCCGCTGGGGCGCAGAGCGCCCCCCAAAACAGGCAACCCGATTTTCCAGGCTTACCGAGGCGCCTGGTTTTAAGGGCCGCGTTGCGCCCCAGCGGGGATAAATCCCCTCGCCACAATCAATCTCCTACGCCTGTTGAAGCTAGGAAATCTCCCGCCGAAACGGCGGCAGCGCGTTGAGGATCGCTTTGCCGTAGCGTTGGGTCACCAGCCGGCGATCGAGCAGGGTGATGGTGCCGCGATCTTCCTCGGTACGCAGCAAGCGGCCACAGGCCTGGACCAGCTTCAGCGAGGCATCCGGCACGGAAATCTCCATGAAGGGATTGCCGCCACGGGCCTCGATCCATTCGGCCAAGGCGGCTTCCACCGGATCGTCCGGCACCGAGAAGGGAATCTTGGCGATCACCACGTGTTCGCAATAGGCCCCCGGCAAATCGACGCCTTCGGCAAAACTCGCCAGGCCGAACAGCACGCTGGAATCGCCGCCATCGACCCGGGCCTTGTGCTTGTTCAAGGTTTCCTGCTTCGACAGGTTGCCCTGGATGAACACCTGCTTGCGCCAGTCACGATCGAGGCCGTCAAAGACGTCCTGCATCTGTTTGCGCGAGGAAAACAGCACCAGGGTGCCGCGCGAACCTTCCACCAGCGCAGGCAGCTCACGAATGATCGCCGCAGTGTGAGCCGCAGCATCCCGCGGATCGGCCTTGAGGTCCGGCACCCGCAGCACGCCGGCGTCGGCATGGTGGAAGGGGCTCGGGACCACGGCGGTCACGGCTTTTTTCGGCAGGCCGGCGCGCATGCGGAAACGCTCGAAAGTGCCCAGGGCAGTCAGCGTGGCGGAGGTTACCAGCGCGCCGTAGGCGACGTTCCACAGGTTGCGCCGCAGCATGTCCGCCGCCAGGATCGGGCTGGCATTGACCTCGATGTCAAACAGCGAACCGCTCTCGGCCAGCGTCAGCCAACGCGCCATCGGCGGATTGTCTTCCGGGTCTTCGGTGGTGAACGCGGTCCACAGCTCCCAGTTACCCTGGGAGCGGGACAGCAAGCTGCCGAACAATGGATACCACTCCTCGGCCTGGTTGCTGGCGATGCCGATATTGACCTCGCCATCCATGCCTTCCTTGAGCAGATCGGTCAGGCGCGTGAACAGGTCGGTCAGGCGCGCGAAGCCCTTCTTGAGTTCGATGCCCATCTCGCGCATATGCTCGGGGATCACCCCGCCGACAAACCGATGGCGTGGTCGCTCGCGGCCCTCGACATCTTCGCCAGGCTTGAAGTCGGCCACCTGCTCGCAGGCGGTGAACATGAACTGCTGGTTAGTCTTGATCTCCCGCGCCAGCTCCGGCACCTGCTCGATGAACTTGCCCAGGTCGCCCGGCAACGGATGCTGGGCGAGCAGTTTGGTGAGGTTCTTGGCGGTGGTTTCCAGCCAGTCGGCGGTTGAGCGCAGCCGGGTGTAGTGGGCGAAATGGCCGATGGCCTTGTCCGGCAGGTGATGACCTTCGTCGAACACATAGATCGTGTCGCGCGGGTCCGGCAGCACGGCGCCGCCGCCCAGGGCCAGGTCGGCCAGGACCATATCGTGGTTGGTGACGATCACGTCGACCTTGCCCATGCCTTCGCGAGCCTTGTAGAAAGCGCACTGGCCGAAGTTCGGGCAATGGCGATTGGTGCATTGGCTGTGGTCGGTGGTCAGGCGCGACCAGTCGGCGTCTTCCAGGGCCGTGGACCAGCTGTCGCGGTCGCCGTCCCACTTATTGCCGGCCAGCTTTTCGATCATGCTGGTGAATAGCTTCTGGCTGGCCTCGTCGACCTCGATCCTGAAACCTTCTTCCTCGAACAACTGGGCCGTGGCGGTCTGCGCGTGGCCTTCCTGCAACAGCATGTCGAGTTTGGACAGGCACATGTAGCGCCCACGACCCTTGGCCAGCGCGAAACTGAAGTTCAGCCCGCTGTTGCGCATCAGGTCGGGCAGGTCCTTATAGACGATCTGTTCCTGCAGGGCCACGGTGGCCGTGGCGATCACCAGGCGTTTGCCGGCGGCCTTGGCGGTGGGGATCGCCGCCAGGCTGTAGGCCACGGTCTTGCCGGTACCGGTGCCGGCCTCCACCGCGACAACGGCAGGCTCGCCGCTGCGCCGGCCTTCGTCGTCGGTGTCGATGTCACCCAGGACTTTTGCCACTTCGGCAATCATCAGGCGCTGGCCATATCGCGGCTTGAGGCTCTTGGCTTCGAGAAAACGCGAATAGGCGCCCTGGATCGTGGTTTTGAGTTCGGTGCTGATCATGAATGGTCGGGCGCAAAAAACGCTGGATAAATTTTCAGTGGTTCGGATCGGCGGCTATCATACCCCGCTAATTAATCCTGCGCAGAACGGAGTGACCCAATGACACCCTTTGCCCTCGTCTACACCCTGCATTTGCTGGCGGCCCTGGTCTGGGTTGGCGGTATGTTTTTCGCCTGGATGATCCTGCGACCCGCCGCAATCACGGCGCTTGAGGGCCCTGCCCGGCTCAAGTTGTGGGTAGAAGTGTTTCAGCGTTTTTTCGTCTGGGTCTGGGTGGCCGTGGTGCTTTTGCCGATCAGCGGCGTGGGCCTGATCCACATGCGCTTCGCCGGTTTCGAAACCGCGCCGCGTTACGTGCAGGTAATGATGGGGTTGTATGTGGTGATGGCGGCTTTGTTCATCCGTATCCAGGGCCTGCAACTGCCAGCATTGCGTAACGCTGTGACGGCGCAGGATTGGCCGACGGGTGCGGCGGTGCTGGGGAAGATTCGCAGGCTGGTGGGGATCAATCTGTTGATCGGGTTGCTGGTGGTGGCGATCGGCGCGGCTCGGCCGATGTTCTGAAAATATCATCGAACCCTGTGGGAGCGAGCTTGCTCGCGATGGCGTCGAATCAGTCGCCATCGGCGTGACTGATCGATTGCTTTCGCGAGCAGGCTCGCTCCCACCTCAGCACAGTTTCGAGACGGCCTAGAACCGCTGCACCGTCACCGCACCCGCCGCGCCGGCAGGCCCTGGCTGGCCATCGGCACCGGGACGACCGCTCTTGCCGCCGTCGGCGGTGTAGACCAGGCAGCCCTTGGCCTTGCCTCCCGCGCCAGGCTTGCCGCCAGGCCCGGCCGCGCCACCAGCGCCGCCATCTACCATTACCTTGATCTGTTCGTCGGGATAAGCGCGGGGCAACTCCAGCCGAACCAGCGCGCCGGCCGCGCCCGGCTGACCGTCAGCGCCGTTGCTACCGTCGGCGCCGCGACCGGCCGAACCCCAAGTGCAACCCGGTGCCTGGCCGTTGGCGCCGTCGAGACCCACATAACCTGGCGCGCCGGTACCGCCACGGGCATCCACCGACAACAGCGGCGCGTTCAACGCCTCGAAGCGCAGATTGAGGTTACGCCCCGGGCGCGCCGCCTTGGTATAGGTTCCCGGCGCGCCACGGGCGGTAATCTGGCTGCCTTCGGCCAGTTCGGCCTGGCTGACTTTCATCTCCAGCGCCTGTTGTGCCGGTACGATGGCGATCCTTGCCTCACGTCCCAGGTGCAATTGGCCGATCGACAGCTCAGTGACGTTCGAAGGCACCAGCAGCGTGCCGTAGTCGGCCACGTCCAATCGCTCCAGGGCAAGCGTGCTGGTGGTGTTGGGCAAGCGCATCAACGAGTGGCTTTCCACCTGGACCACTTGAGCGCTGGCCCACGGGCATACGAGTAAGGCGAGCAGACACAGTTTACGCATGGGAGGCCTCTGGCGCGGTCGGGAGGGCTTGCAGGTGAAAGATGCCGAACAGCAGCACCCTGAGGCGATCACGACCAGGAGCGGGACGACCACGAAACCGAGCCCTGAACAACAGAAGTTCGAGCAGATGGATCGCCAGTAACGACACCCCGGCCAGATTGACCAACAGATGCAGCGGATGGACGAACGGCATGACCAGATTGACCAGCACCACCAGCCAGAACAGCAGGGTCAGCAAGCGCCCCAGCCACCAAAACACCTTCATATGCCCCCCGTTCGAGAATTATTCTTTGCGCGCACAGTAACGGCTTGCGCGCAGGATATGCCAGGGGGCCCGGCAAATTTAATCCAGGCCCAGCGGACCGCCTTCCTGGCGATCCGACGGCTCTGGCCCGCTTGGGCGATGATGTTTAACGCTGGATATGCAATTCGACCCGACGGTTCTGGGCCCGCCCCTCATCGGTCTCGTTGTCGGCCACCGGTTGGCTTTCGCCCTTGCCTTCACTCGTGAGTTTTGCCGGGGCCACGCCCTGCGTCAGCAAATACTCCACCACGCTGCCGGCTCGACGTTCCGAGAGGTCCTGGTTATACGCCTCGGTACCGACACTGTCGGTGTGACCCACCACGCGGATACTGGCGACGTTGGCGTGATTCAGTTTTGCCGTCAGCTCGTCGAGCTGGCTTCTGGCCGCGGCGGTGAGGTCGGACTTGTCAAAATCGAACAGCACCTTGCCAGCGTCGTTCAGGGTAATGACTTCGCTGGTGGGCATGTCCGGCTCGGCCGGTGGCGTGCTGGCCGGGTATTGCGGCAGCGGGCAGCCGTGATGTTCGACGGGGGTGTTGGCCGGTGTGTCGGGACAACGGTCGCGACGATCGAATACACCGTCGTCGTCTTCGTCGCCGTCCTGGGCGTAACAGATCAAACCACCGCCCAGCAGCCCCAACGCAGCGCCACCGGCGGCCCAGCCACCGCTTTCGATGGCCCCGAGACCACCGCCGACAAGCCCGCCGATCAAGCTGCAGATCGGCCAGGTACGTTGATTGAGCGAGGCACTGCCATCACTGTGAGTGGCGCAACCGGACAGCAGGCTGCTTGCCAGCAGTACCGGTAAGGCGGCCCTGATTAGAACGTTCATGGTGAATGCTCCTGTGTCACCGGCCCATACCGGTCACACAGGAGTAAAGACCCGCATCCGCGACTGTACAAGCCGCGGAGAACGAGGGGTTCAGCGGTTTATCTTGATTTCCGTGCGACGGTTCATCGCGCGACCATCGGCGGTTTTGTTATCCGCCACCGGCTGGCTTTCCCCGGCGCCGGCCACCGAGACGAAACTGGCGCGAGGCACGCCGCTTTCGACCAGGTATTGAACCACCGAGTTGGCGCGTTTTTCCGACAGTTTCTGGTTATAGGCATCGCTGCCGACGCTGTCGGTGTGCCCGGTCACGCGCAGTTGCGCGGTGGAGGTTTCCTGCTTCAGCCGGGTCGCGATGGTGCTCAGCACTTCTTTGTCCGTCGGCGTGAGGGTGGCCTTGTTGAATTCGAAATGCACGTCGCGGACCACGATCGTTTCTTCCTGGACCATCACGGGCGCTTCAGCCACCGGTGTCGGTGCAGGTGCCGGAGGTGGGCAGCCGTCGGCATCGACCTGCACGCCCTTCGGCGTGCCCGGGCACTTGTCACGACTGTCCGGCACGCCATCGCCGTCCTCGTCGCCATCGCCATGAGCCCAGCACCAGCCTGCCGCCACCGTACCGGCGACCAGTGCGCCCGGGCCGATCCAGGAACTGCTTTCGATGGCGCCCAATCCTGCGCCGACCACACCACCGGTGGCCGCACAGATCGGCCAGTCGGTTTTTTGCAAACCTGCGCAACCAGTCAACACACTGGTTAGCAGAACCAGGGGTAACGCTGTCCGAACTATGCTCATCGGTTTATCTCCTTGAAGGATCGGCTTCGCGCCGATTCAGGGGAGTAAAGACCCGACTCGGGTTCTGCGCCAGCGTGACGCAACCACAGCTTTGGCCGCCTGTTTACGGCGGATCGCGGCGTTCGAAGACAAACCGCTCTAGGCCCGTGCGTCCACGCGCGCTATCGTGGCGGTTCTGACTGAGGAACTTCGATGAACGTTGCCATTTCTTCGCGCACGCCCCAGCAGGCGCTGGCCGCCGTGCTTGACCGCTATGCCCCGCAAAAGCTGCTGCTGATCGGCGCTGGCAGCTTCCCCGCGCTCGAGGCATTCCAGCAGGCGCATCCCGACACCGAGGTGGTCCATGCCGCCCCCGGCCCCTTGCCGGCGGATCTGGCTGCGCGGCGTTTCGACCTGGCCCTGGCGCTCGATTGCCTGGAGCATTTGCCCAAGCGCGACGGTCTGAACCTGTTGGGCGGCATTCGCAATCTCAACGCCAGCCGAATCGCCGTGCTGGCCGACCTCAATGCGTGCGGCTGGCAGGAAACCGACTTCTTCTCCCTGGCCCTGCAGGCCAGCGAGCGCTTCCAGCGCGAAGATCAGGTGCTGACCCTGTTTACCTACGATCTGCTTGAATACAAGCAGGTCCCCGACTGGCTCAACTCACGTTTCTGGGCCAACCCGGAAAACTTTGGAAAATATTGGTGGTAGCTGTGGACACTAGCCTGCATACAACCATTTGCCCTTGCGGCAGCGGCAACCCGTTGGACGCCTGCTGCGGCCATTATCACGACGGTCATCCAGCGCCCTGCGCCGCAGCCTTGATGCGCTCGCGCTACAGCGCTTATGTGCTGGGCCTGGTGGATTATCTGGTGAGCACCACCCTGCCCGCCCAACAGGAGGGCCTCGACCGCCGGGCCATCAGCGAATGGAGCGCCGGCAGCACCTGGCTGGGCTTGGAGGTGGAGAGCAGCGAGGTATTCGGCGGCCAGCCGGAACATGCCTTCGTCACTTTCACCGCACGCTGGCACGACGGCCAGGGCGAACACAGCCACCGCGAACAATCCTCGTTTGTGCAGAACGGCGGGCGCTGGTACTTCATCGACCCGACCGTGCCGGTCAAGACGGGACGCAACGACAACTGCCCGTGCGGTAGCGGGCACAAATTCAAGAAGTGCTGCGCCAGCTATTTTGCCGGTTGATTTTCGGAAACGTCCGACGCCCGCCCGCCGGCCAAGGGGGCTAGACTGGAAATAAACCAGAGGCCCGGACATGACCCAGACATCTCGATTGCTGCGCATCACTTGCCTGCTCCTGTTCGTCGGGCTAGGGGGGTGTGCGTCCTGGCGAGGTGAAGAGGCACCCGAACCGCAGGTGCATCTGGTCAAGGTGGAGGTCGTGCGGGCCCGGTTGCTGGAACAGAAGTTCATGTTGCACTTTCGCGTCGACAACCCCGGCGAAGACGACCTCACCGTACGCGGCCTGACCTACCGGATCCACCTGGACGACTTGCTGCTGACCGAAGGTGAGCATGAACACTGGTTTACGGTGCGCCCCGGACACAGCGCCTATTTCAAAGTGCCGATCCGCACCAACCTGTGGCCGCAGGTGCGCGAACTGGTGAAAATGCTGAAGAAACCCCGGCAACAGATTCCCTATCGTCTGGAGGGGGAGCTGGAAACCGGTTTATTCATCGCCCACTACGTGCACCTGGAACGCAATGGCGTGATAATCGCCGCCGATCTAATTGCGGAGTAACCCCGATGACCCAACAACCCCACGTCCATGGCCCTGATTGCAACCACGACCATGATCTTCACCACGATCATGATCACGGCCATGTCCACGGCCCGAACTGCGGCCACGCCCACCAGGAACCCGTGCGCAACACCCTGAAGGACGTCGGTCGCAACGACCCTTGCCCGTGCGGCAATGGCAAGAAATTCAAGAAGTGCCATGGGGCTTGATCAGTCCAGGCTGATGATTTTTTGACTGTTAGACCGTCATCGCGAGCAAGCTCGCTCCCACACGGGTTTTGCGGTGCACGCATATCTCTGTGGGAGCGAGCTTGCTCGCGATGAGGCCAGTAAATTCAAAACCTGTCTGTCAGCCCGCCGCCAGAATCCGCTCCACGCTGACCACCGTCGCATACTCCCCATGCAGGTTCCCCAGGGACATCGCATGCACCTCGACAGCCGAACGGACATAACCGAAGAAGTCGGCCTTGTCGAAGGTATAACACGCATCCTCGGCCACCCACGTATCGAACCCCAGGTTGCCAGCCGTGCGCGCGGTGGACTCCACCGAATTGTTCGTGGCCACGCCGACAATCACCAGTTGCCCGATTCCCGCACTGCGCAAATCCGCCTCCAGGGTGGTGCCGCAAAACGCATCGGGCACCTGCTTCTGGACCAGCCCCTCCCCGGCCAGGGGCTTGAACCGCTCCTGAACCTCCACGCCTGATTGTCCAGGCCAGAAGACTGATGCCTCGGACCGGGACAGATGATGGACATGGATGACCGGCCGCGCCGACTCTCGCCAGCATCCGAGCAATTCCAGCATGCGCAGCTCCGCCTCGGGATTGTTGCGCGGGCCAAGCCTGGGATGGAGGATGCCTTTCTGCTGATCGATAAGGATCAGCGCCGCGTTTTTCTGTAGCGCCATGCCGGATTTCTCGGTCGTTGATTTTCCATACTTGAGCATCACCTTCTCCTACAAGCAAGTCTCCAGAGGCTGGGCTTTCATCGCAAAACATCAAATAACCCCAAAGCCCGCTTGCGCGCCCTTCTCCTGCTCACTAACGTAGCGCCTTTATTGGTGCCACCCCCTCCCGCAGGAGCTTTGCCATGGCCTCGCCAGCCTCGATTTCTTTCCTTCCCAAGCTCGGCGTTGCCGCAGCAGTGGCCAGCGTGCTCGGTTTGAGCGGTTGCCAGGCCTGGAATACCCAGGACACGGTCGCGCCCACCACCGGCGTACAACCGCTCAAGGGGCTGGCGCAGAATGTCTCGGTCCGGCGTAATGCCTTGGGCATGCCGCTGATCGAGAGCAACAGTTTTCATGACGCCCTGTTTGCCCTCGGCTATGTGCATGCCAGCGACCGGATCACCCAGATGGCGACCCTGCGCCTGCTCGCCCAGGGCCGCCTGGCGGAAATGTCCGGCGCCGAACGGCTGGACGTTGACCGCTACATGCGCGCCGTCAACCTGAAGAAAAGCGCGGATGAGCTGTACAAGGCATCTTCGCCACGCCTGAAGCGCTTTTTCGAAGTCTATGCGCGAGGCGTCAACGCCTACCTGTTCCGCTATCGCGACAAGCTGCCGGCAGACCTGGCCGCCACCGGCTACAAACCCGAGTACTGGAAACCGGAAGATTCGGCGCTGCTGTTCTGCCTGCTGAATTTCACCCAGTCGGCCAACCTGCCGGAAGAAGTCGCCGCCCTGGTGCTGGCCCAGAGCGTAACCAACGATAAACTGGCTTGGCTGAGCCCGTCCTACCCGGACGAGCCATTGCCCCTGGCCGAAGCCGAAAAGCTGCAGGGCGTCCGGCTCAATGGGCAGATTCCCGGTTTGAATGAAATCAGCAAGGCCAGCGCCGAGTTGGCCGACCTGAACCTGCTGGGCGCAGCGTCGTCGAGCAACTGGGCCATCGGCCCGCAGCGCAGCCGCAACGGCAAGAGCCTGTTGGCCGGCGACAGTCATGGCCCACTGGGCGTGCCGTCGCTCTGGAGCCCGGTGCAGATTCGCGCGCCCAAATATCAGGCGGCCGGGCTTTCCGTGGCGGGCATCCCGATGATCCTCGCGGGCTTCAACGGTAACGTCGCGTGGAGCATGACCAGTGTTCTCGGCGACAACCAGGACCTGTACCTGGAAAAGATCCGACGCCAGGGCAACGGCCTGTCCTACGAAGCCAACGGCAAGTGGCAGCAAGCGACCGTGCGCAACGAAACCTACTTCATCAAGGGCCAACGGTCGATCAGAGAGGCGGTGTACGAAACCCGCCACGGCCCGCTGCTCAACAGCGCCCAAGGCCCGGCCATGGCCAACGGCCTGGGGCTGGCCCTGCAGCTGCCGAGCTTCAGCGACGACAAGACCCTGGACGCGCTCTTCGATCTGTCACGCGCGCAGAATGTCGAGAGAGCCTCCGACGCCAGCCGGGAGATCCGCGCCCTGGCGGTAAACATGGTGTTCGCCGACGCCCGCAACATCGGCTGGCAGGTCACCGGTCGTTACCCGAACCGCCGCGAGGGCGAGGGCCTGTTGCCATCGCCGGGCTGGGACAGCCGTTATGATTGGGACGGCTACGCCGATCCGATGCTGCATCCCTACGACCAGGACCCGGCGCAGGGTTGGCTCGGCACCGCCAACCAGCGCGTCATTCCCCATGGCTACGGCATGCAACTGTCCAACTCCTGGGCGGCGCCGGAACGTGGCGAGCGCCTGGCCGAACTGGCCGGCGCAGGCAAGCACGACGCCCGCAGCCTGATCGCCATGCAATACGACCAGACCACGACATTCGCGGCCAAGCTGAAGAAAGTCTTCGAAGCCCCGGGCATGGCCCAGCCACTCAAGCAGGCGATCGAAGCCCTGCCGGAGGCGGACCGCGCCAAGGCACGCGAGGCCTACACCCGCCTGATGGCGTTCGATGGCCGGCTCAGCCCGGTTTCCACCGACGCAGCGATCTATGGGCTGTTCCTGCAGGAAAGCATGAAGCAGACGTTCCTTGATGAACTGGGCCCCGAAAACAGTCCGGCGTGGAAAGCGCTGGTCGCCAACGGCCAGCTGTCTTATTCGGCCCAGGCCGATCATTTGCTTGGTCGTGAGGACAGTCCGTTCTGGGACGATGTGCGCACGCCGCAAAAAGAAGACAAGGCCGTTATCCTGGCTCGCAGCCTCGCGGCGGCCGTTAGCGCCGGTGACAGTCTGTTGGGTACTGACCACAGCGCGTGGCAGTGGGGCAAGCTGCACCGCCAGGAATGGAAAAACGCCAGCGGCCAGACCGTACGCGGCCCGCTGGCAGCCGGCGGCGATGGCAGCACGCTCAATACCGCCGCGTTCGCCTGGGGCCAGGATTTCAACACGACCCTGGCGCCGGCCACCCGGTTTATCGTTGATTTCAGCCAGCCTGAGCCGTTGACGATCCAGGGCGGCGCCGGCCAATCGGGCAACCCGGCCAGCCCGCACTATCTGAACGGCCTCGAGCCATGGCTCAAGGGCCAATATCAAAGCCTGCCCTTGCAACCGCAGAATTTTGACCGGGCGTATGGCAAGACTCGTTTGACGCTGGTGCCGGGAAAATAGGTTCTCCATTGTGGCGAGGGGATTTATCCCCGCTGGGCTGCGAAGCAGCCCTGAAACCAAGCAACTCGGTACATCTGACAGGTTCAATCAGTTGCCTTGGGACTGCTTCGCAGACCAGCGGGGATAAATCCCCTCGCCACAGTCGTTCATGCCGTAGGTTGATCCTGCCCCAAAACCGATCGAACTTCTTCCTCCTCCGTTGCCTCTACCGGACAAGCCCATCGCCCCGGTAACCGCATGGATCTGGTCATTGCCCGCCCCGAAGGCCTGTATTGTCCGCAGGGAGATTTCTACATCGACCCATGGCGTCCGGTGGACCGCTCGGTCATTACCCACGCCCACGGCGACCATGCCCGCGGCGGCAACCAGCACTACCTGGCAGCGGCACCCGGCGAAGGCATCCTGCGCTCCCGGCTGGGCCAGGACATCAACCTGCAAACCCTGCCCTATGGCGAACGGCTGGTGCACCATGGCGTGACCTTGAGCTTTCATCCCGCCGGCCATGTATTGGGCTCTGCCCAGGTGCGGCTGGAATATCAAGGCGAGGTGTGGGTCGCGTCCGGCGACTACAAAGTGGAGCCCGACGGCACCTGCGCACCGTTCGAGCCGGTGAAATGTCATACGTTCATCACCGAATCCACCTTCGGCCTGCCGATCTATCGCTGGCAGCCCCAGACGCAGGTGTTCGATGAGATCAACCAATGGTGGCGCGGGAACATCGCCGCCGGCCGGGCCAGCGTGTTGTTCTGTTATTCCTTTGGCAAGGCCCAGCGAATCCTCCACGGCATCGACGCGAGCCTGGGCCCGATACTCGCCCATGGCGCGGTGGAGCCGCTGAACCGGGTCTATCGCGAAGCCGGTGTGCACCTGCCGCCGACGATCTATGCCGGCGATGTGAAAAAGACTGATCCGATCATGAGCCAGGCGCTGGTCATCGCCCCGCCCTCCGCCGGTGGCAGCACCTGGATGCGGCGTTTTGGCGATTACAGCGACGCCTTCGCCAGCGGCTGGATGCGCTTGCGCGGCACCCGTCGGCGACGGGGCGTGGATCGGGGCTTCGTGCTTTCCGATCACGCCGACTGGCCTGGCCTGCTCTGGGCCATCGAACAGACCGGCGCCGAACGGGTCATGGTCACCCACGGATCGGTCGCCGTGCTGGTGCGTCATCTCTGTGAACAAGGCCTCGACGCCCAGGGCTTCACCACGGAATACGGCGATGACGAAGAGGACGTCGCCGTGGCGAGCGACAGCGGCGAGGACGCTTCATGAAAACCTTTGCCGAGCTGTACGCCGAACTCGACGCCACCACCTCAAGCAACGCCAAGCTCGCGGCCATGCAGGATTATTTCAGCAAGGCGCCACCCAAGGACGCCGCCTGGGCGGTGTATTTTCTCTCGGGCGGGCGTCCCAGGCAGTTGGTACCGGTGAAAATCCTCCGGGAGCTGGCGGTCCAGGTGTCCGGCCTGTCTCTTTGGCTGTTCGAAGAAAGTTACCAGGCCGTGGGCGACCTGGCCGAAACCATTTCGCTGGTACTGCCCGAATCGCCCCACAGTTCCGATGAAGGCCTGGCGGTGTGGATCGAGGAAAAACTCCTGCCATTGCGCGGTGAGACGCCAGAGGTACTGACGCAGCGGCTTCCGGCACTGTGGGCAGAACTTGACCGATCCAGCCTGATGCTCTGCATCAAGCTCATCACCGGCAGTTTCCGCGTCGGGGTGTCCAAGCTGTTGGTCACCCGGGCGCTGGCTATGATGGCCGGTCTCGACAGCAAACGGGTGGCCCAACGGCTGGTGGGCTACACCGATCTGTCCCATCGCCCGACCGCGGCCAGTTACCTCAAGCTGATCGCCGGCGAATCCGCCGATGAACACGCCCAACGCGGCGGCCAGCCTTATCCGTTTTTCCTGGCCCATGCCTTGTCGCAACCGGTTGAGCAATTCGACACCTTGTTGGGGCCGGCCAGCGACTGGCAGGTGGAGTGGAAATGGGACGGAATCCGCGCCCAGGTGATCAAGCGCGACGGCCATTTGTGGGTCTGGTCCCGTGGCGAGGACCTGGTGACTGAGCGCTTTCCTGAATTGCATTGCCTGGCGCAGGCGTTGCCCGACGGCACGGTGATCGATGGCGAAATCGTGGTCTGGAAAGCCCCGCAGGCGGTCACCGAGGATGCCTTTGATCCGGAGGCGCCGCTGCAGCCGGCGGTACAAACCTTCGCCCTGTTGCAACAGCGCATCGGTCGCAAGACCCTGAGCAAGAAGGTGCTGGAAGACGCCCCCGTGGCGGTGATGGCCTACGACCTGTTGGAATGGCAGGGCGAGGACTGGCGCAGCCGGCCCCAGGCCGAGCGTCGCGAGCAACTGGAAGCCCTGGTTGCCCGCTGCCACAGTCCGGTGCTGTTGCCGTCGCCCATCGTCACCGGCCACGATTGGCTCGACCTCGCCCGCCAGCGCGAAGCGTCCCGCAGTCTCGGCGTCGAAGGCATGATGCTCAAGGCGCGCAACGCGCTGTACGGCGTTGGCCGGACCAAGGACATGGGCGTGTGGTGGAAATGGAAGATCGACCCGTTCAGTGTCGACGCGGTGCTGATCTATGCCCAGCGCGGCCATGGCCGGCGCGCCAGCCTCTACAGCGACTACACCTTCGCCGTGTGGGACAACCCGCCCGGCAGCCGCGAACGCACGCTGGTGCCTTTCGCCAAGGCCTATTCAGGGCTGACCGATGCAGAGATGCGCCAGGTCGACAGCATCGTGCGCAAGACCACGGTGGAAAAGTTCGGCCCGGTGAGCAGCGTCACGCCGACCCTGGTTTTCGAACTGGGCTTCGAAGGCATCGCCTTGTCCAAGCGCCACAAGAGCGGGATCGCGGTACGTTTTCCACGGATGCTGCGCTGGCGCCAGGACAAGACCGTCGAAGAGGCGGACACGCTGGCGACGCTTCAGGATCTTCTGAAATAACCCCTCGGTCATTGTGGTGAGGGGATTTATCCCCGTTGGGCTGCGAAGCAGACCCAAAACTGATCAACATGATCGGTCTGACACGCCGAGGTGCCGGTTTTTTTGGGGCCGCTGCGCGACCCAGCGGGGATAAATCCCCTCGCCACAGATAAACCCCATCCACAGACAATCCCCTCCACCACGACAGAATCAACGAACAGCACGCTCCATCCCGGTGCGCTTTTTGATGTACGCTCATCCCCGCGCACCATCGCGTTCCGTCTCTCGCCGCCAGTGCTTTTAAAACACTTGTTCGGCACTATGGTTCGGAAATTGCTACCTTTATGCCGTCATACCGTTCTGACCTTCACCGGTAACAATCTTACGCGCCACAAGCGCTCAAATTGGTTTTAGGGACTCAATAATGAAAAAAGCACTGCTGACCCTTTCTGCACTGGCGTTGTGCATGGCCGCCGGCGTCGCCACGGCCAAGGAATACAAGGAACTGCGTTTTGGTGTCGACCCGTCCTACGCCCCGTTCGAATCCAAAGCCGCCGATGGCAGCCTGGTGGGTTTCGACATCGACCTGGGCAATGCGATCTGCGAAGAACTGAAGGTCAAATGCAAATGGGTCGAAAGCGATTTCGACGGCATGATCCCCGGCCTCAAGGCCAACAAATTCGACGGCGTGATCTCGTCCATGACGGTGACCCCGGCCCGTGAAAAGGCTATCGACTTCTCCAGCGAGTTGTTCTCCGGCCCAACGGCCTATGTATTCAAGAAGGGCTCGGGCCTGAGCGCAGACGTTGCCTCGCTCAAGGGCAAGACCGTCGGCTACGAGCAAGGCACCATCCAGGAAGCCTACGCCAAGGCCGTGCTGGACAAGGCCGGCGTCAAGACCCAGGCCTACCAGAACCAGGACCAGGTCTATGCCGACCTGACCTCGGGCCGCCTCGATGCCGCGATCCAGGACATGCTCCAGGCCGAACTGGGCTTCCTGAAATCGCCAAAAGGCGAAGGCTATGAAGTCAGCCAGCCGGTGGACAGCGAACTGCTGCCCTCCAAGACCGCCATCGGTATCAAAAAGGGTAACAAAGAGCTGAAGGCGCTTTTGGATAAAGGTATCAAAGCGTTACACGACGACGGCAAATACGCCGAGATCCAGAAAAAACACTTTGGCGATCTGAATCTGTACAGCGGCAAATAATGCGCGGCGCCCACCCTGAACCGGGTGGGCGCTTTTTTCCTGCCAAAGGCAATGTCCATGTTCGAACAATTCCTACAAAGTCTGGGGCTCTCGGCCTTCAGCCTGCAGGGCTTTGGCCCGCTGCTGATGCAAGGCACCTGGATGACCATCAAGCTGTCGGCCCTGTCCTTGCTGCTTAGCGTCCTGCTCGGGCTGCTCGGCGCCAGCGCCAAATTGTCCAGCGTCAAACTGCTGCGTATTCCGGCCCAGCTCTACACCACGCTGATTCGCGGCGTGCCCGACCTGGTGCTGATGCTGCTGATCTTCTACAGCCTGCAAACCTGGCTGACGTCTTTTACCGATTTCATGGAATGGGAATACATCGAGATCAACCCGTTCGGCGCCGGGGTCATCACCCTGGGCTTCATTTACGGTGCGTACTTCACCGAAACCTTTCGCGGCGCGATCCTCGCGGTGCCTCGCGGGCAGGTCGAAGCGGCCACGGCCTACGGTCTCAAGCGTGGCCAGCGTTTCCGCTATGTCGTGTTCCCGCAAATGATGCGCTTTGCCCTGCCGGGCATCGGCAACAACTGGATGGTCATGCTCAAGGCCACCGCCCTGGTGTCGATCATCGGCCTGGCCGACCTGGTCAAGGCCGCCCAGGATGCGGGCAAGAGCACCTACCAGCTGTTTTATTTCCTGGTGCTGGCGGCGCTCATCTATCTGCTGATCACTAGTGCATCCAACGCTATCCTGCGCTGGCTTGAACGCCGCTACGCCGCCGGAGCCCGGGAGGCCGTGCGATGATCGAACTCCTGCAGGAATACTGGCGACCGTTTCTCTACAGCGACGGCGTCCACATCACCGGCCTGGCGATGACCCTGTGGCTGCTCAGTGCTTCGTTGCTGATCGGCTTCGTAGTGTCGATTCCGCTGTCCATCGCCCGGGTTTCACCCAGGTTCTACGTCCGCTGGCCCGTGCAGTTCTATACCTATCTGTTCCGTGGCACGCCGCTCTATATCCAATTGCTGATCTGCTACACCGGCATCTACAGCATCGAGGCGGTGCGCGCCCAACCCGTGCTCGACAGTTTCTTTCGCGACGCGATGAACTGCACGATCCTGGCGTTCGCATTGAACACCTGCGCCTACACCACGGAGATCTTTGCCGGGGCGATTCGCAGCATGAACCACGGCGAAGTCGAAGCGGCCAAGGCTTACGGATTGACCGGCTGGAAGCTCTACACGTACGTGATCATGCCGTCGGCGCTGCGTCGTTCGCTGCCGTACTACAGCAACGAAGTGATATTGATGCTGCACTCGACGACCGTGGCGTTCACCGCTACCGTTCCAGACGTGTTGAAAGTCGCCCGGGATGCCAACTCGGCCACTTTCCTGACGTTCCAGTCGTTCGGGATCGCCGCGTTGATCTACCTGACCGTCACGTTTGCACTGGTGGGCCTCTTCCGTCTCGCCGAACGCCGCTGGCTGGCCTTTCTCGGGCCGACCCACTAAGGCTTCCGTTCCCAGGACATACATGTAAATGCGCCACCAGATTCATGACCTGCTGGCCCCACTGCCGGGGACCGCACGCAAGATCCACAGCTTCCACTTCGGCCCGGAAAAAGCCGTCGGCAAAATCTATATCCAGTCGTCCCTGCATGCCGATGAATTGCCCGGCATGCTGGTCGCCTGGCACCTCAAGCAGCGCCTGGCCGAACTCGAGGCTCCGGGCCACCTGCGGCACGAAATCGTGCTGGTGCCGGTCGCCAACCCGATCGGCCTTGAGCAGGTCCTGATGGACGTGCCCCTGGGCCGTTACGAATTGGAGAGCGGGCAGAATTTCAACCGCCGGTTCGTCGACCTGAGCGAAGAGATCGGCAACGAAATCGAAGGCCTGCTGACCGACGACCCGCAGCACAACCTGATGCTGATCCGCACCAGCCTGCGCGACGCCCTCAGTCGGCAGACCGCCAGCACCCAACTGCAATCCCAGCGGCTGGTCCTGCAACGCCTGGCCTGTGATGCCGACATGGTGCTTGACCTGCATTGCGATTTCGAAGCCGTCGCCCATCTCTACACCACGCCCGAGGCCTGGCCGCGGGTCGAGCCGCTGGCGCGCTACATCGGCGCCGAGGCCAGCCTGCTGGCGACCGACTCGGGTGGCCAATCGTTCGATGAGTGCTTCACGCTGCTCTGGTGGCAGCTCAAGGAGCGTTTCGGTGAGCGTTTCGAAATTCCCCTGGGCAGTTTTTCGGTAACCGTCGAATTGCGCGGCCAGGGTGACGTCAACCATGGCCTGGCGAGTCTCGACTGCCAGGCCCTGATCGAATACCTGATCCACTTCGGCGCCATCGACGGTGAGCCGGTGCCGTTGCCCGACCTGCCCTACCCGGCCACGCCGCTGGCCGGCGTCGAACCGGTGGCGACACCGGTCGGCGGCCTGCTGGTGTACAGCGCCCTGCCCGGTGAATACCTGGAGGCGGGACAGTTGATCGCCGAAATCATCGACCCGGTCAACGACACCGTCACCCCCGTTCATTGCCGTAATGCCGGGCTGCTGTACGCCCGCTCGCTGCGTCGCATGGCCACCGCCGGCATGGTCATCGCCCACGTCGCCGGGACCGAAGCCTACCGCAGCGGCTACCTACTTTCGCCTTGAGGATGCCTGTTCCATGTACAAACTGACCATCGAAGGCCTGCACAAAAGCTATGGCCAGCATGAGGTGCTCAAAGGGGTCTCGCTCAAGGCCAGGACCGGCGACGTGATCAGCCTGATCGGCGCGAGCGGCTCGGGCAAAAGCACCTTCCTGCGCTGCATCAATTTCCTTGAACAACCCAACGACGGCGCCATGAGCCTGGACGGCCAATCGATCCAGATGATCAAGGATCACCACGGCATGCGCGTGGCCGACGCCGACGAGCTGCAACGCATCCGCACGCGCCTGGCCATGGTGTTCCAGCACTTCAACCTGTGGAGCCACATGACCGTGCTGGAAAACATCACGATGGCGCCGCGCCGGGTGCTGGGCGTCAGCAAGCAGGAAGCCGAGGATCGCGCCCGCCGTTATCTCGACAAGGTCGGCCTGCCGGCACGTGTCGCCGAGCAATACCCGGCGTTCCTGTCCGGTGGCCAGCAACAACGCGTCGCGATTGCCCGCGCCTTGGCCATGGAGCCTGAGGTGATGCTGTTCGACGAACCGACCTCGGCCCTGGACCCGGAACTGGTGGGAGAAGTCTTGAAGGTCATCCAGGGGTTGGCCGAAGAAGGCCGGACCATGATCATGGTGACCCACGAGATGAGCTTCGCCCGCAAGGTATCCAATCAGGTGCTGTTTCTGCACCAGGGCCTGGTGGAAGAAGAAGGCGCGCCGGAAGACGTGCTGGGCAGCCCGAAGAGCGAACGTCTCAAGCAGTTTCTCAGTGGCAATCTGAAATAGATTCCCCTCCCGCCGTGGCGAGGGAGCAAGCTCCCTCGCCACAAAAGCGCGCCTGCCAGAACCTGTGTCATAAAACCTTTCACACCCCGCCGTGGTCTTTGAAGAAGGACTTTCAGGGCGCATACCGCACGCATGGGGACATCCAGCAACTTCGCGAAACAGTGGTTCGATGCCCGCGGCTGGAAGCCGTTCGCCTTTCAAAAGCAGGTATGGGCTGCGGTCAAGCGCGGCGAGTCAGGGTTGCTGCATGCCAATACCGGCGCCGGCAAGACCTACGCCGTCTGGTTTGCCGCCCTCAACCGTTTCGCCCGCAGCGTGCCGCCACCGGACAAGCCTCGTAAACGCAAACCGCCGAGCGAACCGCTGACCGTCTTGTGGATAACGCCGATGCGCGCGCTGGCCGCCGACACCGGCAAGGCTCTCGAAGCGCCCCTCGATCCGCTGCAGATTCCCTGGAGCGTAGGCCTGCGCACCGGTGACACCAGCGCCAGCGAACGCGCCCGACAAGGCCGGCGCTTGCCCACGGCGCTGATCACCACGCCCGAAAGCCTGACGCTGATGCTCGCCCGCGCTGATGCGCAAACGGCCGTGTCGACCCTGCGCATGGTCGTGGTGGACGAGTGGCACGAATTGCTCGGCAACAAGCGCGGCGTGCAATTGCAGCTGGCCCTGGCTCGCTTGCGCTACTGGCACCCCGGGCTGATTGTCTGGGGCGTATCCGCGACCCTGGGTAACCAGGCCCACGCCGAGCAGGTATTGATCCCACAAGGCGGCGGAATAAGTGTGCAGGGCGCCGATGCCAAGGCGTTGCAGGTCGATACGCTGTTGCCGCCAACCCTCGAACGTTTTCCGTGGGCGGGGCATATCGGCCTGAAAATGTTGCCCCAGGTGGTTGCTGAAATCGACACCAGCAGCAGTTGCCTGGTCTTTACCAATACACGCGCGCAAGCGGAAATCTGGTACCAGGCCATTCTGGAAGCGCGCCCGGATTGGGCCGGACTGATCGCGTTGCACTATAGCTCGTTATCCCGCGACACCCGCGACTGGGTGGAGCGGGCGTTGAAGGAGGGCCAGCTCAAGGCAGTCGTGTGTACGTCCAGCCTCGACCTCGGGGTGGATTTTCTGCCCGTGGAGCGCGTGTTGCAGATCGGTTCCGCGAAGGGCGTCGCTCGCTTGATGCAACGCGCCGGACGCTCCGGCCATGCACCGGGGCGGACCTCGCGTATAACCCTGGTGCCGACCCATAGCCTGGAGCTGATCGAGGCCGCCGCCGCCCAGGATGCCGTGGCACAGCGGCGAATCGAGCCGCGTGAATCGCCCCACAAACCCTTGGATGTACTGGTCCAGCATCTGGTCAGCATGGCCTTGGGTGGTGGTTTTGTGCCCGAGGAGCTGTTCGATGAGGTGCGCGGGGCCTGGGCCTACCGCGACCTGAACCCGGCCGAGTGGGCCTGGGCGCTGGCGTTCGTGCGCCACGGCGGCCTGTCGCTGACCGCCTACCCTGATTACCGACGGGTCGAACCGGACGAACACGGGATCTGGCGCGTGCCTGACGCGCGTCTGGCCCGGCGCCACGGCATGAGCATTGGCACCATCGTCAGTGACGCCAGCCTGCAATTGAAATTCTGGAGCAAGGGCGGCGGCGGCAAGACCCTGGGCAGCGTGGAAGAAGGATTCATCGCACGCTTGCGCCCCGGCGATGGATTCCTGTTCGCCGGGCGATTGCTCGAGTTGGTCCGGGTCGAGGACATGACAGCTTACGTACGCCGCAGCCAGGCGAAAAAAGCCGCCGTGCCGCGCTGGAATGGCGGACGCATGCCGCTTTCCAGCGAGCTCGCTGCTGCGGTCGTCGCGCGCTTGAGCGAAGCCGCCCAGGGCCGTTTCGACGGACCGGAAATGCAAGCCGTACTGCCGCTGCTGTCAACGCAGCTGCGTTGGTCCGGCCTGCCGACGCAGGGAACGCTGCTAGCCGAAGCGCTCAAATCCCGGGAGGGTTGGCACCTGTTCCTGTATCCGTTCGCCGGGCGCCAGGTACATCTGGGCCTGGCCAGCCTGTTGGCCTGGCGCGTCAGCCAGCGCCAACCGGTGACGTTCTCGATTGCGGTCAATGACTACGGCCTGGAATTGCTCAGTGCCACCGAGCTGGATTGGTCAACGCACCTGAACCCGGCGCTGTTGCGCACCGATGGCTTGCTGGCCGACGTTCTCGCCAGCCTGAACGCCGGAGAACTGGCCCTGCGCCGCTTCCGCGAAATCGCCCGGATCGCCGGGCTGGTGTTCGCCGGCTACCCCGGCGCCCCCAAGAGCACCCGCCAAGTGCAGGCTTCCAGCGGGTTGTTCTATCAAGTGTTCAAGCAATATGACGCCGATAACCTGCTGCTGGCCCAGGCCGGCGAGGAAGTCCTGCGCGAAGAATTGGATATACGCCGACTGGAGCAGACCTTGGAACGCCTCGATACCTTGACACTCGACCTGCACCTGATCAAACGCCCTACTCCGCTGGGCTTCCCCTTGCTGGTGGAGCGATTCCGCGAAAGCATGAGTTCGGAAAAGCTCGCCGATCGCATCCGGCGCATGGTCAGCGAACTGGAAAAAACCGCTGATCGAGGAAGCGCCTGATGCCCGCGCCGTATCCCGTCAACCTCGCGGGCGAAGAGCTCTGGCTGTTGCCGCAAAAAGCCCTGTACTGGCCGGCCCAGGAAACCCTGATGGTGGCCGATGTGCATTTCGGCAAGGCCGCGGCCTACCGCAGCCTCGGCCAACCGGTACCCCACGGCACCACGGCGAACAACATCGCCATGCTTGACGGGTTGCTGGCGAGCCTGCCGTGCCGACTGCTGATATTCCTCGGGGACTTCCTGCATGGGCCCGGCTCTCATGCCCCAGGCACTTTGAAGGCCCTTGCCGACTGGCGTGAACGGCATCGCAAACTTGCCATCACGCTGATCCGCGGCAATCACGACAAACGCGCCGGCGATCCGCCAGCGGCACTCAATATCCGCGTCGTCCCCGAGCCATTGCTGTTGGGCCCTTTCGCCGTGCAACACGAGCCTACCCCGCATCCAAGTCGACACGTGCTCGCCGGGCATGTGCACCCGGTCTACCACCTGAGCGGTAAAGGCCGGCAACGCCTGCGCCTGCCGTGCTTCCGCCTCGGTAGCGAGATCAGCCTGCTACCGGCCTTCGGCGCCTTCACGGGAGGCTATCGGGTCGATCAGGACAACGACTGCAAGATCTTCGTAGTGGGCGACAACGAAATATGGCCCGTCAGTTGAAGCGTTCAGGCTTGAACTGACGGGCCATTGGCTGATCAGGCTACGGGCGCGGGAGGCGGTTCGTCCGGAAGAGTCGGTTCGCCGGGTTCGGTAGGCTGTTCGTTAGGGGTATCGGGGTCGGGCTGGCCAGGGATGCCGCCCGCCGCTTCAGCAGGGTGGGCCAGTAATGACCAAGCCAGGACGCCGATCTGATTGGGCTCAAGCCTTGCCAGTTCGGCACTGATTCGCGGATCGATCTTCATAGAGCAACTCCTGAGCGAAGGCCCGTTGCGCAGACGCAAAAACGGGCAGTACACCCAATAGAGTGCCTGCCCGCTCAGGAATTCCAACAGCTCGTCAGAATCAGGTACGCGGCAGTGTCACACCGCGCTGGCCCTGGTATTTACCGCCACGGTCCTTGTAAGAAACTTCACATTCCTCATCGGACTCAAGGAACAACATCTGCGCCACGCCCTCGTTGGCGTAGATCTTCGCCGGCAGGGTCGTGGTGTTGGAGAACTCCAGGGTCACGTGGCCTTCCCATTCAGGTTCCAGGGGTGTCACGTTGACGATGATGCCGCAGCGGGCGTAGGTGCTTTTACCCAGGCAGATGGTCAGCACGTTGCGCGGGATGCGGAAGTACTCGACGGTGCGGGCCAGGGCGAAAGAGTTCGGCGGAATGATGCAAACGTCGCTTTTGACGTCGACGAAGCTCTTCTCATCGAAATTCTTCGGGTCGACGGTGGCCGAGTTGATGTTGGTGAACACCTTGAATTCGTCGGCGCAGCGCACGTCGTAGCCGTAGCTGGAAACGCCGAAGGAAATCAGCCGCTCGGCGCCTTCGCCACGCATCTGGCGCTCTACGAAGGGCTCGATCATGCCGTGCTCTTGCGCCATGCGGCGAATCCACTTGTCCGATTTGATGCTCATGGCGGGTTTCCTGAAATAGCGAGGTGGAAAAAACTGTCCGGCATCTTACCGGGGCGCGGGACGGGTTCAAAGTGCGAGACGCAATTCTCGGCGATCCGCCTTGATTTCCGGGCTCTGACGGCTATCGCCATTGCCGTCAGTCATTAAAACCGAGAAACCTTCGCAAAGACCATTGGCACGTTTCGGAAAAAGGGGTAAGGTGGCGTCACTGTGTTGCTTGTGTCACTGAGAATCTCTACACGATATGTTGAATTTCGATCCAACCATCTACAAGAATTTTTCCTGCTCTTTGCACTCAGTCTCGGCCAGGGTTCTTCCTGAGTCGCAGTTATCTTTGTTCAAGGAGTTACACCATGTCTAATCGCCAAACCGGTACCGTTAAGTGGTTCAACGATGAAAAAGGCTTCGGCTTCATCACCCCACAATCCGGTGACGACCTGTTTGTTCACTTCAAAGCTATCCAATCCGACGGCTTCAAAAGCCTGAAAGAAGGCCAACAGGTTTCTTTCATCGCTACCCGCGGTCAGAAAGGCATGCAAGCTGAAGAAGTTCAAGTTATCTAACTTGTCCTTGCTTTAGTAAAAAGCCCCGCCCTCAAAAGCGGGGCTTTTTTGTGCCTGGGTGTTTATGCCTGCGTACAAAAAACTGTGGGAGCGAGCCTGCTCGCGAAAGCGACGGACCCGTTGCATCTGTGACAACTGGTGTACCGCTTCCGCTAGCAGGCTCGCTCCCACAGGGTCTGGTGGTGTTGACCGGGGGTTACCAGGTCACGCCAAAGCCGGCGGTGTAGCGCGTCTTGCTCAGGTCGCTGTCTTCGGTCCCTTCGATGACATCCTTCTCGGCCTTGAGGTTGAGCGACGCCCAATCGGTGACCTTGTAGCGCAACCCGATCTCGGCGTCATAGGCGTATTCAGCCACGCCGGACAGCGGCTTGCCCACTTCGCCGTTGGTAAACAGCTCGACGCGCTTGCCGATCAGGTAACGGTTGTAGTCCCACTTCATCGCCACGGAATAGAAGTTGTCCTTGCCGCCGTCGCGATATTCATAGTCGGTGCGGTTGAGCAGCGAACCCAGGGAGAAAGCGCCCAGTTCGTCATCCCAGAACTGATAACCCGGACCGGTACCGACCACGCGCTGGCGGGCCAGGTCTTCGACCTTGTCACGCTTGTAGTTCAGGCGACCTTGCCAGAACCATTTTTCCGTGAGGAAGCGGTCGAGGGAATACTCCAGCCGCCAGTTGTCGGCCGACACCACGTCATCCTGGAATTCGCGGTTGTATTCGCCTTCGGCGGTGTGCCGCCATCTGCCGTGGCGCGCCGAGGTCTTGAAGTCGATGTCGTAATCGTCGGTATCGGCTTCCGCACGCTGATAATCCAGTGCAGCGTCGATATTGCCCTTCCACACGAGGTCCTCGACCACCGGCTTGGGTTTGAGGATCTGCTGGATGCTCGCCAGCTCGACGGTCTTGGGCGCATCACCATTGGCCAGCGTGACCTTGCCATCCTCGGCCGCCTGTAACGCCTTGGCTTTTTCGCCGGTGTAGGCATCCTGCTTGACCAGCAGTTGCTGGTCGCTTTCAAGTGTCTTGACCTGTTTCCAGTCAATCGGGATAGCACCCGCGTAATCGGTCTGGATCAGCAATTTGCCGCCGTCGAAAACGGTTATCTTGCCGCTGAGTTTGTCGCCGTTCTTCAACCAGACGGTATCGGCGAGCAAAGGCATGGAGGCACTGGTAACAGCTAGGCACAACAGGGTTCTGGACAACATAAGCGATAATGGGCTCAAGTTTGCGAGGAAAAGGCGGCATTATCCCCCAGGATGACACCTCAGCAACGACTGACCTGCATATGGATGATGAGTTCATTTATCAATTGGCCCTGTAGGCATTAATCTACAGACGGCCATTTTCAGGAATTCCCCACGTGACCGACACCCCAGCGGCCCCCGAGAACGCCGCCCAGATCCGCCGCACCACGCTTTACCTGACCCTGGCCCAAGTGCCGGCCGGCAAGGTCGTCACCTATGGTCAACTCGCCGAAATGGCGGGTCTGGGCCGCGCCGCGCGCTGGGTCGGACGAACGCTCAGCCAGTTGCCGAACGACACGAAGCTGCCGTGGCATCGAGTCCTCGGTGCCGGTGGTCGGATCAGCCTGCCGGCGGGCAGCGCCTCGGGAGACGAACAACGCGCACGCCTGCGCATGGAAGGGATCAGTGTCCTGAATAATCGTGTTGATATTCAGCGTCATGGCTGGCGCCCGGTAGAGCACAGCGGTTAGAGTGCGCGCTTTGTTTTCGCAATTTTTGAGGCAGACTCCAGCCCATGCCCCGTAAAACCTGGCGCGCCGCCCTTGCCGCCTATGCCAGTCCTTCGACGCTCGTGCTGTTGCTGCTTGGCTTCGCCGCCGGCCTGCCTTACATGCTGGTGTTTTCCACGCTGTCGGTCTGGTTGCGCGAGGCCGGCGTGGCCCGCGAAACCATTGGTTACGCAAGCCTGATCGGCCTGGCCTATGCCTTCAAATGGGTCTGGTCGCCCCTTCTCGACCAATGGCGCCTGCCATTGCTCGGCAAACTGGGACGTCGACGCTCGTGGCTGGTGCTCTCCCAGGCCCTGGTGATCCTCGGCCTTGTCGGCATGGGTTTCTGTGACCCACAAAAACACTTGTCCTGGCTGATCGCGATTGCCGTCATAGTGGCCTTCGCCTCGGCCACCCAGGACATCGCCGTCGATGCCTACCGATTGGAAATCGCCGACGACACCCGCCAGGCCGCCCTGGCTGCCAGCTATATGTCCGGCTACCGGGTTGCCGCCTTGCTGGCTACCGCCGGCGCGCTGTTTTTCGCCGAAGGGTTCGGCTCCACCGGGTTCAGCTACAAGCATTCGGCCTGGGCGGGTACGTACCTGCTGTTTGGCGTACTAATGGTCCCGGCGCTGCTGACCTCGCTGTTCATGCGCGAGCCGCCAGTACCGTTGCGTACTCAATTGCAGGCCGGCCGCTATACCTTCGTCCATCAGTTGGCTTCGGTATTCGTATTGATCGTGCTGCTGGTGTCGGTCCCGGCGATGTTCACCCAGCTCTACAACACCGACTTTGCCAGCGTGCTGTTCGAAGGCGTCAGCCTGCTCGACCTGCTGCTCCAGGACCGCGCCTTCCTGCGCGCCATCCTCTATATCATCCTGACCGCCCTGTGCCTGTCGTCCATGGGGCGCCGAGGCCTGGCGCCGGTACTGACGCCGGTCAACGATTTCATCCTGCGCTACCGCTGGCAGGCCCTGCTGCTGCTCGGCCTGATCGCGACCTACCGGATGTCCGACACGGTCATGGGCGTCATGGCCAACGTTTTTTATATCGACCAGGGTTTTACCAAGGACCAGATCGCCAGCGTCAGCAAGATCTTCGGGCTGATCATGACCCTTGTCGGCGCCGGCATGGGCGGCCTGCTGATCGTGCGTTTCGGCATCCTGCCGATCCTGTTCATCGGCGGCGTATCGTCGGCCGCCACCAACATCCTGTTCCTGATGCTGACGGACATGGGCGCCAACCTGAAGATGCTGATCGTCACGATCTCCCTCGACAACTTCAGCTCCGGCCTGGCCACCTCGGCGTTCGTCGCGTACCTGTCGAGCCTGACCAACCTGAAATTCTCCGCGACCCAATACGCCCTGCTCAGCTCGATCATGCTCTTGTTGCCGCGCCTGATCGGCGGGTACTCCGGGGTCATGGTGGAAAAATTCGGCTACCACGATTTCTTCCTGATCACCGCGTTGCTCGGCGTTCCGACCTTGCTGCTGATCGCCTTGCACTGGTATCAGGAGAATCGCCGAGAGGGCTCGGCGCCAGAGTCGGAATCGCCGCCGCCCCGGCCCGCTCAAGAGCTGTAGGAAATCTCAACAGGCGCCGACGAAAGCGACGCCTGAATCCGGCGACCGGCCACGCGCCTGTACGCCAGGGCATCTCGCCCGTACAATGCTGCGTCACTTCTCGTCATCAGCAACCGACAACGGCCAACCATGCGCACCAGTCAATTTTTGCTCGCCACACAGAAAGAAACGCCTTCCGACGCCGTCGTGATCAGCCACCAGCTGATGCTGCGCGCAGGCATGATCCGCAAGCTCGCCTCCGGCCTGTACACCTGGCTGCCGATGGGCCTGCGGGTGATGCGCAAGGTCGAAGCCATCGTCCGCGAAGAAATGGACGCCGCCGGCTCTCTGGAAGTGTTGATGCCGAGCACCCAGCCGGCCGAGCTGTGGCAGGAGTCGGGGCGCTGGGAGGAATACGGCCCGGAGCTGCTGCGCATCAAGGACCGTCATGGTCGCGATTTCTGCGCGGGCCCGACTCACGAAGAAGTGATCACCGACCTGATGCGCAACGAGTTGAGCAGCTACAAGCAACTGCCAATCAACCTGTATCAGATCCAGACCAAGTTCCGTGACGAGATCCGTCCGCGCTTCGGCCTGATGCGCGGTCGCGAATTCATCATGAAGGACTCCTACTCGTTCCACGCCGACCTGGCCTCGCTGCAAGTCACTTACGACCGCATGCACCAGGCGTACTGCAACGTGTTCACCCGCCTGGGCCTGAAGTTCCGCCCGGTTGAAGCCGACAACGGCTCCATCGGCGGTGCCGGCTCCCACGAATTCCACGTGCTGGCCGAGTCCGGCGAAGACGACATCGTCTTCAGCAACGGCTCCGACTACGCCGCGAACATCGAGAAAGCCGAAGCCGTGCCACGGGAAACCTCCCGCGCCGCGCCGGCCGAAGAATTGCGCCTGGTCGATACGCCGAACGCCAAGACCATTGCCCAATTGGTGGAAGGCTACAACCTGCCGATCGAACGCACCATCAAGACCCTGATCGTGCGCGCGGAAGAAGAAGGCAAGCTGATTGCCCTGATCATCCGTGGCGACCACGAGCTGAACGAAATCAAGGCCGCCAACCAGCCTGGCGTCGCCAGCCCGCTGGTCATGGCCACCGATGCCGAGCTGCGCGATGCCATCGGCGCCGGTGCCGGCTCCCTCGGCCCGTTGAACCTGCCGCTGCCGATCATCATCGACCGCTCGGTGGAAATGATGAGCGACTTCGCCATCGGTGCCAACATCGATGACAAGCACTATTTCGGCGTGAACTGGGAACGCGACCTGCCGGTCCCAACCGTCGCCGATCTGCGCAACGTCGTAGCCGGCGACCCGAGCCCGGACGGCAAGGGCACGCTGGAAATCAAGCGCGGCATCGAAGTCGGGCATATCTTCCAGCTGGGCGACAAGTACAGCAAGGCGATGAAGTGCGAAGTGCTCGGCGAGAACGGTAAGCCGGTCACGCTGCAGATGGGCTGCTACGGCATCGGCGTGTCCCGCGTGGTGGCTGCGGCCATCGAGCAGAACAACGACGAGAACGGCATCATCTGGAGCGACACGCTGGCGCCGTTCCAGGTTGCCCTGGTGCCGCTGCGCTATGAAACCGAACAGGTTCGCGAAGCGACCGACAAGCTCTACGCCGAACTGACGGCCGCCGGCTTCGAAGTACTGCTGGACGACCGCGACAAGAAAACCAGCCCCGGCATCAAGTTCGCGGACATGGAACTGATCGGCATCCCGCACCGGATCGTCGTCAGTGACCGTGGCCTGGCCGATGGCAACCTGGAATACAAGAGCCGTACCGAGGCCGAGGCGCAAGCGCTGCCGGTCGCCGACGTGCTGTCCTTCCTTCAGGCCCGTATCCGCCGCTGAGACCAGATAGAGACGTCATGTTCAAGCGAAACACCTTAGGCCTCGGGGGCGCCGCACTGTGCGGCGCCCTGCTGGTCAGCGGCTGCGCCAACCAGATGTCGCAACGCAACGAGCACGAAGAACGGATCGAGCGCAAATTGCTCGACCATAGCCTGCAGATCGATGTGGGCGAACCCAAGGTGCTCGACCTGCCGCAGCGTCGGGTGCGGATCAACGAACAGAAGACTTTCGAGGTCACCGAGTTCGAGGTCACCCGCCATTACGATCGCTACACGCCGTACCAGCCTTGGCGGGAGGTCTACGAGATTCCGCTGGGCGCGGTGGCGGTGGTGGCCGGCGTCGGCGCGAACGTGGTCAATGTGTTCGCCCTCGGCAGCTTGCCGGACAGTGCGACCCGCGACTGGATCAGCTACGGTTTTGCCGGTCTCAATCCGTTCATGAACGTGCCTTCCAATGGCCGCGCCCAGCAAAACCTGGCAGGTATCGATGAAATCCAGCGCGACAAGCGCACGGAACATTCGAGCCTGCCCTGGAGCGAACGCCCGGTACAGGTGAAAGCCGCCCGGCAGACATTCGAGCTGAGCACCGACCGTAACGGCGTGTTGCGCTTGAACCTGCTGGAAAGCCCGTTCGCCGAGCATGACCTGAGCCAGTTCGGCAAACTGCAGATCAGTGTGACGGATGCCCAGGACGAGGTGCACACCGACTCATCCCTGAGCGTCAGCAGTACGTTGCGCAGCAAACTGGTCGAAGCCCACGCCCTGATCTACGACGACCTGGAAGACGACGAAGTGAGCCAGTGGGTTCATCGGGTCAAGCGTCTCTCGGAACTGGGGCTTGAAGAAGAAGCCAGCGAACTCGAACAGAGCCTGATCGAACTGACCCGCAACGATCCGGAACTGCAGGCCGAATTCATCAAGGCCCTGACCAAGGATGGCGGCCGGTTGGTGGCGGACCCGGGCGCGAGCTGACTCTGCATGTTCCCCTGTGGCTAAGAAGCTTGCTCCCTAGCCACAGGGTGTCGCGTATTTCCCGAGGCCAGCGGTTTTACCGCTCAAACAACTCCAACTGCTCAAACCCGCCCCGCAAATCCTCCAGCCTCACCCCTATCCCCAACAATCGCACCGGCTTGCCGCCGCGGTTGAACGCCTGGGTCAACAATAGCTGGTAACTGCCCAGGTCCCGCCCTGCCCCAGCCTGCTCAAGGGTGGTCTGGGTGAAGTCATGGAATTTCACTTTGACGAACGGCTTGCCCGGTCGATAGCTGCTGTCGATCCGCGCCATGCGCCCGCCCAGGGTTTCCATCAGTTCGGGCAGTTTGTCGAGGCAGCTCTGCAGATCAGGCAAATCGACGTCGTAGGTGTTTTCCACGCTGATGGATTGCCGCCGGCTGTCGTTGTGCACCAAGCGCTCGTCAATCCCACGGGCGAGGCTCCAGAGTCGCTCGCCGAAACTGCCGAATTCACGCACCAGTGCCAACTTGTCCCACTCGCGCAAGTGCAGGCAGTCAATAATCCCGAGCCTGTTCAACTTGTCGGCGGTGACCTTGCCGACGCCGTGCAGCTTGCTCACCGGCAGCGCCGAGACGAAATCTTCCACTTGGTCCGGCGTGATGACGAACAGGCCGTTGGGCTTTTTCCAGTCACTGGCGATCTTGGCGAGAAACTTGTTCGGCGCCACGCCTGCGGAAACGGTGATGTGCAGCTGGTTGGAAACACGCCGGCGAATATCCTGGGCGATGCGCGTGGCACTGCCGCCGAAATGCGGACTGGCGGAGACGTCCAGATACGCCTCGTCCAGCGACAGCGGTTCGATCAGGTCGGTGTAATCGCTGAAAATCGTCTGAATTTCCTTGGAGGCCTCCCGATAGGCGTCCATCCGCGGCTTGACGATGGTCAGGTCGGGGCAGAGCTTCAGCGCGTGGCCGGAAGACATGGCCGAGCGCACACCGTAGGCCCGCGCCTCGTAATTGCAGGTTGCGATGACCCCACGCCGGTCCGCCGAGCCACCGACGGCCAGGGGTATGCCGGCCAGCCGCGGATCATCGCGCATTTCGATCGCGGCGTAGAAGCAGTCGCAGTCGACGTGGATGATTTTGCGTTGCGTCATATAAGCAGCGGTACATGCGATAGATCGGAGCGCCAGTATCTCACTCGAACCTGTACATAGCACCAGTAGTTTGAAAGATCCTTCGACAGATGTGGAAAACGCCTACATGAATGTGTTTCTTCAATCGCAGCGAACCGCCCAATAGAGCGCCAGGCCTTGCCAGGCCTGCGTCACAGCGCTGTCACATTGCCTTGGCGAAGGCTAACCATTTGAAGCTGAACAGGTTTTTCCAGCAAAGGGGGTTGACAGCCGAGCGATTCGCTGTAGAATGCCGCCACACAGACGCGGGATGGAGCAGTCTGGTAGCTCGTCGGGCTCATAACCCGAAGGTCGTCGGTTCAAATCCGGCTCCCGCAACCAAACATCAGAAAAGGCTACTCGAAAGAGTGGCCTTTTTTTGTGCGCGCGTGTTTTCCCCTGCCGGTGCATTCCTTGTCGCTACCGCCATCGCAAAACGTCGAAGTTGTAGGACGATTTCCGTTTGTTTTCGCGCATTTAGGTGAACCGGCCGTTTATTTCATCCGGCGCTCCATTAACGGTTGACAGTCCGGCGTTCGCCTGTAGAATGCCGCCACACAGACGCGGGATGGAGCAGTCTGGTAGCTCGTCGGGCTCATAACCCGAAGGTCGTCGGTTCAAATCCGGCTCCCGCAACCAAATATCAAGAAAGGCTGCTCGAAAGAGTGGCCTTTTTTGTGTGTGCCGAAAAAGCCCCATTACAAATATTTTGTAATTATTTTCCGCCGCAGGGATTGGTAACTTGGCTGGATACCCCCATCCTGTCGCGCATAGCTCAAGAGGTGATTGATGCGCGCCCACTCGTCTGACCCACAAGACACTGTCAATGCGACACAACCGATCAAGGCCGAGCGATTGCGCTGGCTGGACCGGATCAGCCAGTACCGGCAACCGATCGGCCTCGCCGTCACGCTGCTGCTGTTTGCGATTGCCTTGATCGCCTGCCGTCACCTCCTGAGCGAACTCGACCTCTACGCCCTTCACGACTCGATTCTCGAGGTGCCGCGGCCGGCGCTGCTCGGTGCGATCGCCGCCACCGTGGCCGGCTTCATCATTCTGCTGGGCTATGAATGGTCCGCCACTCGCTACGCCGGCGTGAAGCTGCCCACCCAAACCCTGATCCTCGGCGGCTTCAGCGCGTTTGCCATCGGCAATGCGATCGGCCTGTCGCTGCTGTCGGGCGGTTCGGTGCGCTACCGCCTGTATGCCCGCCACGGCCTGGGGGCGGCGGATGTCGCCCACATGACATTGTTCGCCAGCCTGTCACTGGGTTGCGCGCTACCGCCACTGGCGGCCCTGGCGACGTTGAGCAATCTGCCTGCCGCCTCTGCCGCCCTGCACCTTCCCGCCACGTTGCTGGGGGTGATCGCCGTTGCCGTGTTGCTGCTGACCTGCGCGCTGGCCATCGGCATCTATCGCCGCCGCCTGCCGGAACAACCCTATCGGGATGCCCTGCTGGTCAAGGCCGGTCGCCGCACGCTGCGTCTGCCGGGCCGCCGTCTGACGTTCCTGCAACTGATCATCACCGCGCTGGATGTCGCCGCCGCTGCAACGGTGCTCTATCTGTTGCTGCCAGAAGCGCCACCGTTCGGCCCCTTCCTGCTGGTTTACCTGCTGGCGCTGGCCGCCGGCGTCCTCAGTCATGTGCCGGGCGGCGTCGGAGTGTTCGAAGCGATCCTGCTGGCCGCGTTTGCCGACAAGCTGGGGGCGGCGCCGCTGGCAGCCGCACTGCTGCTGTATCGGCTGATCTATGTGCTGCTGCCGATGCTGGTGGCGTGCGTATTGTTGTTGATCAATGAGGCACAACGCCTGTTCCAGACCCGCCAGACCCTGCGGGCGGCGTCCGGTTTCGCGGCGCCGATCCTCGCAGTGCTGGTGTTCCTGTCCGGCGTGGTGCTGCTGTTTTCCGGCGTGACGCCGGAGATCGACACGCGCCTGGAGCACATCGGTTTCCTGATCCCCCATCGCCTGGTGGACGCCTCGCACTTTGGCGCCAGCCTGGTGGGCGTGCTGTGCCTGTTGCTCGCCCAAGGCCTGCGTCGCCGCTTGTCCGCAGCCTGGATGCTGACCACTGTCCTGTTGCTGGTGGGCGCCCTGCTCTCGCTGCTCAAGGGTTTCGACTGGGAAGAAGCCACGCTGCTGACGCTGACCGCTGCCCTGCTGGCGGTCTTCCGGCGTTCCTTTTACCGCCCAAGTCGCCTGACCGAGCTGCCTTTCTCGCCGTTGTTCCTGATTGCCAGCCTCTGCGTGCTGGGTGCGTCGATCTGGCTGCTGCTGTTTGCCTATCAGGATGTGCCCTACAGCCATCAACTGTGGTGGCAGTTCACCCTGGACGCCGACGCGCCTCGTGGCCTGCGCTCGCTGCTGGGTGCCGCGGTGCTGCTGGTGGTGGTGTCCCTGACCTGGCTGCTGCGCACCGCTCGGCCGGTGATTCACCTGCCTACGGCTGAAGAGCTGGAGCGCGCCAGGACGATTCTCATGGCGTCTTCGCAACCCGACGGCGGCCTGGCCCTGACCGGCGACAAGGCGCTGCTGTTTCATCCCAACGATGAAGCCTTCCTGATGTATGCCCGCCGTGGCCGCAGCCTGGTGGCGTTGTACGACCCGATCGGGCCGACCCAGCAACGGGCGGAAATGATCTGGCAGTTTCGTGACCTGTGCGACATCTACCACGCCAGGCCAGTGTTCTATCAGGTGCGTGCCGAGAACCTGCCCTATTACATGGACATCGGCCTGACCGCGATCAAGCTGGGCGAAGAAGCGCGGGTCGATCTCAAGCGTTTTGATCTCGAAGCCAAGGGCAAGGAAATGAAGGACCTGCGCTACACCTGGAACCGCGGCACCCGTGACGGCCTGTCACTGGAAATCCATGAACCGGGCCAGGCGCCGATGGACGAACTCAAGGTCATTTCCGATGCCTGGCTGACCGGCAAGAATGTGCGCGAGAAAGGTTTCTCCCTGGGGCGATTCAGCCATGATTACCTCAAGCACTTCCGCATCGCGGTGATTCGTTTCGAGGGGCGTCCGGTGGCGTTCGCCAACCTGCTGGAAACCCATAGCCATGAGCTGGCCAGCCTTGACCTGATGCGGGCTCATCCCGAAGCCCCGAAGCTGACCATGGAGTTCATGATGGTCGGCCTCATTCAGCATTACAAAAACCATGACTACGCCCGCTTCAGCCTCGGCATGGTCCCGCTCTCGGGCCTGCAACCGCGTCGCGGCGCGCCATTGACCCAGCGCCTGGGTTCGATGGTGTTTCGCCGTGGCGAGCAGCTCTACAATTTCCAGGGGCTGCGCCGCTTCAAAGACAAATTCCAGCCTGACTGGGAACCTCGTTACATGGCCGTGCCCGCCGGACTCGATCCGCTGGTGGCGCTGGCCGATACCGCCGCCCTGATTGCGGGCGGCCTGACTGGATTGGTGAAACGCTGATGATGCAACGCTCCTGGCGATACGTAGTGGCCGCCCTGCTGGTGCTGGCGATGATTCTCGGTGGCGGCTACTGGTACTGGAACCGCCCGGCCCCGCAACCGACCCTGGAACAACTGGAGCCGGCCGACGGCGTGCCGATGACCCGGGTCATCCCCGGCACCAAGGCACGCGCCCAGGTGCTGGTGGCGGTCAACGAGGACCAGAAGCTCAGCGACACCCAATTGACGACCCTCAGCCGCAGCGGCTCGGCGCAGATCGTCCAGGTGATCCTGCCCAAGGACTGCATGCTTCAAGGGCGTGCCTTGCAAGCCGGCCTGCGGCAGCTGCACGGCCCGGCCACGCTGGTCAGCGGCATCGGTCCCGGCGCGGTGCTGGCCTGGCGCTGGCTGGCTGAACAGAAGGACGACAAGGCCCAGGCCGTCTCGGTCGACCTGGCCCTGGAAAAACCCGGCTGCACCCACCTGCTGCCCAAAAGCGCTGCCCATGGTCGCTGGCTGGTGGCGTGGAACGATAATCCCGACGATACCAGCGCCGCTTTCGTGCGCGACCAGAAGAATGCCGAAACCAGCATCAGCGACTACGACATCAACCTGGCGCAGGTACTGAACAACGAACTGCGCAAGATCCTGGTGGGCGCCGACAAGGGCAAGGGCGGCCTGAGCATCCCGGTGGTGGAAGTCCCCGCCAGCCAGGCCCGGGACACCGTGACGCTGTTTCTTTCCGGCGACGGTGGCTGGCGTGACCTGGACCGCGACGTGGCCGATGAGATGGCCAAGGTCGGTTACCCGGTGGTCGGCATCGACACCCTGCGCTATTACTGGCAGCACAAGAGCCCCGAACAGAGTGCGACCGACCTGACCGAGCTGATGCAACACTATCGCCAGATCTGGGGCACCAAACGCTTCATCCTGACCGGCTATTCCTTCGGCGCCGATGTCCTGCCGGCGATCTACAACCGCTTGCCGGCGACAGAACAGCAGCGCGTCGATGCGATTATCCTGCTCGCCTTTGCCCGCACCGGCAGCTTCGAAATCGAAGTCGAGGGCTGGCTCGGCAACGCCGGCACCGAAGCCGCCACCGGCCCGGAAATGGCCAAGCTGCCGGCGGAAAAAGTGGTGTGCATCTACGGCGCCGAAGAAGCCAACGAAAGTGGCTGCACCGACAAGACCGCCGTAGGCGAAGCCATAAAGCTGCCCGGCGGCCATCACTTCGATGAAAACTACCCGGCCCTGGCCAAGCGGTTGATCGATGAGATCAACAAGCGGCAGACCACACCTGCCGCGCAGTGAGTTGATACACCGCTGACAAAAAGCCCCTGCAACCTCACGGTGCAGGGGCTTTTTTGTTGCTCGCTTGGTGCCCCCCTTGTGGGAGCGAGCCTGCTCGCGAAAGCGTCGACTCATTAGGCCATCGTGCTGGATGTGCCGCCGCCTTCGCGAGCAGGCTCGCTCCCACAAGGGATCCGCCTTGCCATGGGCCCTGTTACAGGCCTACATCTCCACCTGCGTCCCCAGCTCGATAACCCGGTTCAACGGCAGATTGAAGAAGCGCAGGTTGCCATTGGCGTTCTTCAACATGAAGGCGAACAGCGACTCGCGCCAGCGCGCCATGCCTTCAAGCTTGGAGGCGATGACGGTCTCGCGGCTGAGGAAGTACGTCGTGCGCATCGGGCTGAAATCCAGCTCATCCAGATGGCAGAGCTTGAGCGCTTGGGGCACGTCCGGTTCGTCGGTGAAGCCGAAGTGCAGGATGACCCGGAAGAAGCCCTCGCCGTAGGCATCGACCTCGAAGCGCCGCTGCGACGGTACGCGGGGAATGTCCTCGTAGACCACGGTCAACAACACCACTTGCTCGTGCAGCACCTGGTTGTGCAACAGGTTATGCAACAGCGCGTGGGGCACGGCATCCGAGCGCGCGGTCAGGAACACCGCGGTGCCCTGCACACGATGGGGTGGTTGCACGCGGATGCTGCTGATGAACACCGGCAACGGCAACGCTCCTTCGTCCAGGCGCTCCACCAGCAGTTGTTTACCGCGCTTCCAGGTGGTCATCAACACGAACAAGGCGATACCGGCAATGACCGGGAACGCGCCGCCCTGGATGATCTTCGGCACGTTGGCGGCGAAGTACAGCCCATCTACCAGCAGGAAACCGAACAGCACCGGCACCGCTAGCAGCGGCGGCCACTTCCACAACAACAGGATCACGGCAGAGACCAGAATCGTGGTCATCAGCATCGTACCGGTGACCGCCACGCCATAGGCTGAAGCCAGCGCACCGGACGATTCGAAGCCCAGCACCAGCAGCACCACGCCGACCATCAACGACCAGTTCACAGCACCGATATAGATCTGGCCCTGCTCGGCGCTGGAAGTGTGCTGGATGTACATGCGCGGGATATAGCCGAGCTGGATCGCCTGGCGCGTCAGCGAGAACGCGCCGGAAATCACCGCCTGCGAGGCGATCACCGTAGCCAGGGTCGCCAAGCCCACCAATGGCAGTAATGCCCAGCTCGGCGCCAGCAGATAGAACGGGTTGCGCGCCGCTTCCGGGTCGCCGAGCAGCAAGGCGCCCTGGCCGAAATAGTTGAGCATAAGGCCCGGCAGCACGAGGATAAACCAGGCGCGAGCGATCGGCTTGCGACCGAAATGCCCCATGTCGGCATACAGCGCTTCAGCCCCGGTCAGCGCCAGCACCACCGCGCCAAGGATCGCCACGCCCATGCCCGGGTGGACGACAAAGAAACGCACGGCCCAGGCCGGGTTCACTGCGTTTAATACTTCCGGATGCTGGCTGATGCCATACACGCCCAGGGCGCCGAGCACGAGGAACCAGGTCACCATGATCGGGCCGAACAGGATGCCGATCCGCGCGGTGCCGTGGCGCTGGATCAGGAACAACGCGACCAGCACCACCACCGAAAGCGGCACCACCCAATGATCGATGCCTTCAAATGCCAGGCCGAGGCCTTCCACCGCTGACAGCACCGAGATCGCCGGGGTGATCATGCTGTCGCCATAGAACAGCGCCGCACCGATCAAGCCGCAGACCACCAGCAACGTGCGCAACCGCGCCCTGCCGGCCGCCGCCCGCCGCGCCAGGGCGGTCAAGGCCATGATCCCGCCCTCGCCCTGGTTGTCGGCCCGCAGGACGAACATCATGTATTTGATCGACACGACCCAGATCAGCGACCAGAAGATCAGCGACAGAATCCCCAGCACGCCGTCATGGTTGACCGGCACGCCATAGCCGCCGGAAAACACTTCCTTCAGGGTATACAAGGGGCTCGTGCCGATGTCGCCATATACCACTCCGACCGCCGCGACCAGCATGCTCAGCGGCTTGGTTGCCGAATGCTCGGCAGTCGCCGCCTGACTACTTGCATGACCCATCCAACACTCCTGATTCCCCAGACCTGTCTTCTTTTAAAAGAAGCCGTACGCTTTGTGCCGCAGCATGCGCTGTTTTACGCTTTGTTACAGACGTTTTGTTGACTGTAGCAATCGCCAGAAGGCAAAGGCGCGAAGCATAGCGCAGCACTCGTCGTTTTTCCCTGCATAAAGCTGGTCAAGTGCGCCCGCCATGGATAGAATTGCGCACTTTTTGATCAGAGGCGCGTCAGGCGCCCTGTCTCGCACGAGACGATCCCCCTTATACCGAGGTTAGACATGTCCACCACTCCCGCGCCAGCCAACCCGAAGGTTGGCTTCGTATCCCTGGGTTGCCCGAAGGCTCTGGTCGACTCCGAGCGCATCCTGACCCAACTGCGCATGGAAGGTTATGACGTGGTGTCCACCTACCAGGACGCCGACGTGGTAGTGGTCAACACCTGCGGCTTCATCGATTCCGCCAAGGCCGAATCCCTCGAAGTCATCGGCGAAGCCATCAAGGAAAACGGCAAGGTCATCGTGACCGGCTGCATGGGCGTGGAAGAAGGCAATATCCGCAACGTGCACCCGAGCGTGTTGTCGGTGACCGGTCCGCAGCAGTACGAGCAAGTGGTCAACGCCGTGCACGAAGTCGTGCCGCCGCGCCAGGACCACAACCCGCTGATCGACCTGGTGCCGCCGCAAGGCATCAAGCTGACCCCGCGTCACTACGCCTACCTGAAGATTTCCGAAGGCTGCAACCACAGTTGCAGCTTCTGCATCATCCCGTCGATGCGCGGCAAACTGGTCAGCCGTCCGGTCGGTGATGTACTCGACGAGGCCCAGCGCCTGGTCAAGTCCGGCGTCAAGGAGCTGCTGGTGATTTCCCAGGACACCAGTGCCTACGGTGTCGACGTGAAATACCGCACCGGTTTCTGGAACGGCGCGCCGGTGAAAACCCGCATGACCGAGCTGTGCGAAGCCCTCGGCAGCCTCGGCGTCTGGGTCCGCCTGCATTACGTCTACCCGTATCCGCATGTCGATGAGCTGATCCCGCTGATGGCCGCCGGCAAGATCCTGCCGTACCTCGACATCCCGTTCCAGCACGCCAGCCCGAAAGTGCTCAAGGCCATGAAACGCCCGGCGTTCGAGGACAAGACCCTCGCGCGCATCAAGAACTGGCGCGAAATCTGCCCGGACCTGATCATCCGCTCGACCTTCATCGTCGGCTTCCCCGGCGAAACCGAGGAAGACTTCCAATACCTGCTGAACTGGCTGACCGAAGCCCAGCTCGACCGCGTCGGTTGCTTCCAGTACTCGCCGGTCGAAGGCGCACCGGCCAACGACCTGGACCTGGACGTGGTCCCGGACGACGTCAAGCAGGACCGTTGGGAACGCTTCATGGCGCACCAGCAGGCGATCAGCTCGGCCCGCCTGCAAATGCGCATCGGCCGTGAAATCGAAGTGCTGGTGGACGAAGTCGACGAGCAAGGCGCCGTCGGCCGCTGCTTCTTCGATGCCCCGGAAATCGACGGCAACGTCTTCATCGACAACGGCAGCAACCTCAAGCCGGGCGACAAGGTCTGGTGCAAGGTCACCGACGCCGATGAGTATGATTTGTGGGCTGAGCAGATCGCCTGAGCAGGGCCTGCACTCAAGGGGTAATGCGGTTCACTCAGGGAAAATGCTGTACCCGTGGCGAGGGAGCTTGCTCCCGCTCGGCTGCGAAGCAGTCGTAAACCGGCGGGTGCGGTGTGACTGACGCTCCGCATGCGACAGGTTTTGGGGCCGCTTCGCGGCCCAGCGGGAGCAAGCTCCCTCGCCACGGGAATGTGCATATTTTTCCGGCTGCCCTGCACTTGAAAAGTCATGAAGCCCTGCTCTGTAACAAGATGCGGGGCTTTTTTACGGCTATCGTATGCAGATACAACATTTCCACCATAAGGAACAGGCGGACATGCGTCAGCATTCGGTCATCCACACGCCGAAACCGAGCGATTACGAAGAATTGACCCGGGTCTGGGAAGCGTCGGTACGCGCCACCCATGACTTCCTGCCGGACAGCTACATCGAGCTGCTGAAGAACCTGGTACTCACCCGTTACCTGGACGCGGTGATGCTGATCTGTACTCGCGACCAGCGTCAACGCATCACCGGGTTTGCCGGTGTGGCGGCGGGCAAGATCGAAATGCTCTTCATCGACCCGCAACACCGTGGCCAAGGCCTGGGCAAACAACTGCTGCGCTATGCCATGGAGCACCTGAACGCCAACGAGCTGGACGTCAACGAACAGAACCCGCAAGCCCTGGGCTTTTATCTCAAGCAAGGCTTTGAAGTGGTCGGGCGTTCCGCACGGGATGGCATGAACCAGCCCTACCCGTTGCTGCACATGCGCTACAAACAAGCCGACCTGAAGGCCGGACGCGGCTAAAAGCCGCCTGAGGCAAATGGACCCGCGATTAACCGGCGCCAGACAGGTACAATGCCCACCCTCTTTTTGTTACGGCCCCGTCATGACTGACCCGATTCGTCTCTCCAAACGCCTCATCGAACTCGTCGGCTGCTCCCGTCGGGAGGCTGAGCTGTTCATCGAGGGCGGCTGGGTCACCGTGGACGGCGAAGTGATCGACGAGCCGCAGTTCAAGGTCACCGGCCAGAAGGTCGAACTCGACCCGCAAGCCAAGGCCACTGCGCCGGAGCCGGTGACGATCCTGCTCAACGTTCCGGCGGGCATGGACGCCGACACCGCCATGGCAACCCTCGGACCGGAGACCCTGAGCGACGAACATCGCTTCGGCAAGCGCCCGCTCAAGGGCCACTTCCTGCGCCTGACCGCCAGCGCCGACTTGCAGGCCAATGCCAGCGGCCTGCTGGTGTTCACCCAGGACTGGAAGATCCTGCGCAAGCTCACGGCCGACGCGGCCAAGATCGAGCAGGAATACGTGGTCGAAGTCGAGGGCGAAATGGTCGCCCACGGTCTTAATCGCCTGAACCACGGCCTGACCTACAAGGGCAAGGAATTGCCTGCGGTCAAGGCCAGCTGGCAGAACGAAAACCGCCTGCGCTTCGCCATGAAGAACCCGCAACCGGGCGTCATTGCATTGTTTTGCCAGGCGGTCGGCCTCAAGGTCGTCGCTATCCGCCGCATCCGCATCGGCGGCGTGTCCATTGGCAAGGTGCCGTTGGGCCAATGGCGCTATCTGTCCGCCAAAGAAAAATTCTAGATACGACTTTACTGGCGCCGCACCGAGCTGGGGCGCCCACAGCCGATTGATCAGGACTGCACACATGATTCACAACGACGTACTGCGCAGCGTGCGCTACATGCTCGACATCAGCGACAAGAAAGTCATCGAGATCATCAAGCTGGGCGGCCTGGATGTCTCCCTGGAAGACCTGACCGGCTACCTCAAGAAAGACGAGGAAGAAGGCTTCGTGTTCTGCCCGGACCTGGTCATGGCGCATTTTCTCGATGGCCTGGTGATCTTCAAGCGCGGCAAGGACGAAAGCCGTCCGCCGCAGCCGATCGAAGTGCCGGTGACCAACAACATCATCCTGAAGAAACTGCGCGTGGCGTTCGAGCTGAAGGAAGACGACATGCACGCCATTCTCAAGGCCGCCGAATTCCCCGTGTCAAAGCCGGAGTTGAGCGCGCTGTTCCGCAAATTCGGCCACACCAACTATCGCCCATGCGGCGACCAGTTGCTGCGCAATTTCCTCAAGGGCCTGACGCTGCGCGTACGCGGCTGATCCATGAGCTACAACGTTTCCCCCATCGGCTTCGTCCGCTCCTGCTTCAAGGAGAAGTTCGCCATTCCGCGCCAGCCACACCTGGCCCCGGCCGCGCGTGGCGTGCTGGAGCTGGTGGCGCCGTTCGACCAGGGCGAGGCGGTGCAGGGCCTGGAGCAGGTCAGTCATGTCTGGCTGCTGTTTCTGTTCCATCAGGCCCTTGAGGAAAAACCACGATTGAAGGTGCGTCCGCCCCGACTGGGCGGCAACAAGTCCATTGGCGTATTCGCCACCCGCGCCACCCATCGCCCCAACGGCATCGGTCAGTCAGTGGTGAAGCTGGAACGGGTCGAAGCGGGTCGGCTGTGGATTTCGGGCATCGATCTGCTGGACGCGACGCCAGTGCTGGACATCAAGCCCTACGTGCCCTACGCCGACATCATCGGCTCGGCGACGAACAGCATCGCCAGCGCAGCGCCTGCATTGATTCCGGTGCAATGGGCGGACTCAGCCCTGCTTCAAGCCCGCGAGCATGCCCTGCGCCTCGAAGAGCCCTTGGTGGAGCTGATCGAACAATGCCTGGCCCAGGATCCACGTCCGGCGTATCAGGTCCCCGCAGCCGAACGGGAATACGGCGCGCAGTTCTGGGACCTGGATGTGCGCTGGCATTATCCGCAGCCGGGGTTGATTCGGGTACTGGAAGTAATCCCGGCGCAGGAATAATTGCCGGAAACGAAAAAGCCCGCGCCGCCTTGATCAGGCAGCGCGGGCTTTTTTTGGGGCTACTGCTGGACCGAGTCGCCTTCTTCGCGAGCAGGCTCGCTCCCACATTTGGCCGGGTTGTCACAAGACCCTGTGGGAGCGAGCTTGCTCCGGGCGGCGATCCGATGGTGGCGGTAGGTCAGCCACCGCATGAACCGCGACTTATTTCTCTACAAACGCCCGCTCGATCAGGTAATCACCCGGCTCACGCATACGCGGCGAAACGGTCAGGCCGAAGCTGTTGAGCACTTCGCTGGTCTCGTCGAGCATGCTTGGGCTGCCGCACAACATGGCGCGGTCGTCCTGCGGATTGATCGGTGGCAGGCCGATGTCGCGGAACAGCTTGCCGCTGCGCATCAGGTCGGTCAGGCGGCCTTCGTTCTCGAAGGGCTCGCGGGTCACGGTCGGGTAGTAGATCAGCTTTTCGCGGAGCGCTTCGCCGAAGAATTCGTTCTGTGGCAGATGCTCGGTAATGAATTCGCGGTAGGCGACTTCATTGACGTAACGCACGCCGTGGCACAGGATCACTTTCTCGAAACGCTCGTAGGTTTCCGGATCCTGGATCACGCTCATGAATGGCGCCAGGCCGGTACCGGTGCTGAGCAGGTACAAATGTTTGCCAGGCTTGAGGTCGTCGAGCACCAGCGTGCCGGTAGGCTTCTTGCTGATGATGATCTCGTCGCCTTCCTTCAGGTGCTGCAGCTGGGACGTCAGCGGACCGTCGGGAACCTTGATGCTGAAGAATTCGAGATGCTCTTCCCAATTCGGGCTGGCAATCGAGTAAGCGCGCATAAGCGGGCGGCCGTTGGGCTGCTGCAGGCCGATCATCACGAACTGACCGTTCTCGAAGCGCAGGCCCGGATCGCGGGTGCACTTGAAGCTGAACAGAGTGTCGTTCCAGTGATGAACACTGAGGACACGCTCGTGGTTCATGTTGCTCATGTACGGGGGACTCCTGGAAATGATGCCTGCGCCGATAATCTGCGCAATTGCATCGCATTCTAATGGCGGCGACAATATCTGTTAAATGGATTATTAAGATAAGGGTTATCGGTTATATCGATATGCGATTTACTCTACGTCAACTTCAAGTCTTCGTCGCCGTCGCTCAGCAGGAAAGCGTGTCCCGTGCCGCGGGCCTGCTCAACCTGTCGCAGTCGGCCGCCAGCACTTCCATCACCGAATTGGAGCGCCAGTCCAGCTGCCAGCTCTTCGACCGCGCCGGCAAGCGCCTGAGCCTCAACGCCCTCGGCAAGCAATTGCTGCCCCAGGCGGTGGCGCTGCTGGACCAGGCCAAGGAGATCGAAGACCTGCTCAACGGCAAGTCCGGCTTCGGCTCACTGGCGGTCGGCGCCACCCTGACCATCGGCAATTACCTGGCGACCCTGTTGATCGGCGGCTTCATGCAGCGCCATCCGGAAAGCCAGGTGAAGCTGCATGTGCAAAACACCGCCAATATTGTGCATCAGGTCGCCCACTACGAAATTGATCTGGGTCTGATCGAAGGCGACTGCAGCCACCCGGACATTGAGGTGCAGAGCTGGGTCGAGGACGAATTAGTGGTGTTCTGCGCGCCCCAGCACCCATTGGCCAAACGCGGCCAGGCGACCATGGAGGAGTTGACCCGCGAAGCCTGGATCCTGCGGGAACAGGGTTCCGGCACCCGCCTGACCTTCGACCAGGCCATGCGTCACCACCGTAGCGCGTTGAATATCCGCCTGGAGCTGGAACACACCGAAGCGATCAAGCGCGCCGTGGAGTCCGGCCTGGGGATAGGCTGTATCTCGCGCCTGGCTCTGCGTGACGCCTTTCGCCGGGGCAGCCTGGTGGCCGTGGAAACCCCGGACATGGATCTGGCGCGGCAATTTTATTTCATCTGGCACAAACAGAAATACCAGACCTCGGCCATGCGTGAGTTTCTTGATCTGTGCCGGGCGTTCACCGCTGGGGTGCAGCGTAGCGACGAGATCGTCCTGCCCGCCATCGCCTGAAACTCAGAGCAGTATCAGGCCCCAAACCAACGCAATCATCGTCAGGGCGACCAACTGGGCGGCGCTGCCCATGTCCTTGGCGTTCTTCGACAGCGGGTGCAGCTCCAGGGAAATGCGGTCGATGGCCGCTTCCACCGCCGAGTTCAGCAACTCCACGATCAGGGCCAGCAGGCACACCGCGATCAGCAAGGCCTGCTCGACGCGGCTGACGTTAAGGAAGAACGACAGAGGAATCAGGATGACATTGAGCAGCACCAGTTGACGGAAAGCGGCTTCGCCAACGAACGCCGCACGCAGGCCGTCCAGGGAATAGCCGGAGGCATTGAGGATGCGTTTCAGGCCGGTTTGGCCTTTAAAAGGTGACATAAAGTAGGCACTGATCGAAAGGAATGGAGAAGCTAATGGAACCGCAGTCAAAAAAGCGTGAATTCAGACACTACGACTGCGGCGAAATTGACTCGAGTTGTTGCAGCAACAAGGCTGCCTGCGTTCGGGTGCGCACGTTGAGTTTACGAAAGATCGCAGTAACGTGGGCCTTGATCGTCGCCTCGGACACATTCAGCTCATAGGCAATCTGCTTGTTCAGCAGGCCTTCGCAGACCATGGTCAGCACCCGGAATTGCTGCGGCGTGAGGCTGGCCAGGCCTTCGCTGGCGGCCTTGGCTTCCGCGGAAACACTCACCGCTTCGAACGCCTGGGGCGGCCAGGATACATCGCCATCGAGGACGGACTTCACCGCTCTTTGGATCATTTCCAGGGAGCTGGATTTGGGAATGAACCCGCTGGCGCCGAACTCGCGGGCCTTGACCATCACCGAGGCCTCTTCCTGGGCCGAGACCATCACCACCGGAATCTGCGGGTATTGCCCACGCAACAGCACCAGGCCAGAAAAACCATACGCACCGGGCATGTTCAGATCCAGCAGCACCAGGTCCCAGTCGGCCTTTTCAGCCAATCGGCTTTCCAGTTCCGCGATGCTGGCCACCTCCGTCAACCGGACATCCGAGCCAAGGCCCAGGGTCACTGCCTGATGCAACGCGCTGCGAAAGAGCGGGTGGTCATCGGCAATCAGGATTTCGTATGTGGCCATTTTTCCAATGATCCTGTTTTTAGTGGCAGGCCCGATGCATTCGCGCCTCGCCGAACAACCCAAGACACCGCCATGCAGCGGTATCAACAGGGGGCACGTTCAACGCCAATCACAGCGTTTCAAACTCCAGCCGCCCCCTGGTCGGCGCCAAGCATGCCCAGCGAAGCCGGGGTGGTCAAGCAGCACGGTCACGGCCTTATCCAGTATGGGCCACTACTCGGTCAACAGCGCAGGAACCGCGCGAACGAAGGGCTGCAGCTCGGCATGGGCCGGCGTGGACTCGTTCACCTCCTGCTGGCGCTTGGCGCCGAGGTAATGCTGGCTGAACACATCGAAATAGGCGTCCAGGGCCGACGCCGCGTCGCTGTCCCCCGCCAGCTCCAGGCACAGCGCCGCCACTTCGGCGGTACACAGGTGTTCGCTGCGGGTCGAGCGACGCAAGCGATAACGAGACAACTTGTCGGGCAACAGGCTCAGGATCGGCAATCGGTCGAAATACGGGCTTTTTCGAAACATCTTGCGCGCTTCCGTCCAGGTCGCGTCCAGCAGAATGAATAACGGACGCTTGCCCTGATCGAGCGCCACCGTGTGGGTGACACGAGACGGTTCGACGTACTCGCCTGGAAACACCAGATAAGGCTGCCATTGCGGGTCATTCAGCAAAGCCAGCAATTGCCCGTCGACCTCGGTACGCGACCAGATGAAGGCATGGTTGTCGCGCACCACATCGGCGATCAGCCAACCGGTATTGCTCGGCTTGAAGACTTCTTTGTTGGTCATGATCAGGCAGACCCCGGAACGGGTCTCGACGCTCGGGCGCCAGGCACACAGGCAATGGCTTTCGATCACCCGACACGCGCTGCAACGAGGCGCGCGCCAGCCACGGGCCTGGAGCGGCTTGATGCCCTCGTCGACGCGCTGGTCGCGCAGGCGGGCTACGGCGTTGGGGGCATGGATCATAGCGGGCGACGCCCACGGACAAGAGAACTCGACACGAACAACACTCGGCAGGACAACAGAGCCCGGCAGTCTACCAGAGCGCGCAAGCCTGTACCGTCTACCCGGGCTCCCCTATAATCGCCGCCACTGAACGCACAGTCACGTGACCGGTCGAACCCCCTGTCACTGAACCAGGAGAGTTTCATGCTGCGCCTTATCGTCCCTACCGTTGCCGTTCTGCTGGCGACGTCCATCAGCGCTCAGGCCGCGTCGCTGAAAGAACTCGAACTGAACAAGATGCTGCAGAACGTGGCCACGCAAAGCAGCGTCGGCACTCCACGCGCCATCAACGAAGACATTCTCGACCAGGGTTATACCGTCGAAGGCACCGAGCTGATCAACCATCTCAGCGTGCAAAGCAGCCACGCCCAGAAAATGCGCGCCGACCCCAAGGCGGTCTACTTCCAGCTGGGCTCCACGGTGTGCACCAACCCAGGCTTTCGCAAGTTGATGGCCAAGGGCGCAACCATGCGTTACGAATTCACCGAAGTTAAGACCAATCGTCCGGTCGCCACCGAACGCTTCCAGGAATCGGACTGCCCGAAACCGGCCAAGACCAAAAAATAATCAACCCGAGCTGGCGCGCCGCTGCTCATCGTCGGCGCGCAGTTCCGCCACCAGCGCCTGCAAATAGCGCGAGCGCCATTCCCTGCCCTCCAGCCGACGGCAGCACTCCTCTTCAAGGCTCACCTGATTGGCCTGAGCCGCTTCCAACAGCATCAGGTACAACTGCTTGTCGAGCTCCAGAGTTACCCTGGTCATTTCTCCCGCCTCCCTGCCCCGAAAATGCTTAACTCCCCGGCGTGGACGCCCAACCCTGGACGTCGAATAACGTCGGCACGCTTGTTATTGAGTAAATCAGAGCGGCACGTAGCCAGTCGGTGATCTGACGAGCGGCGCATTACCCACTATCAGAGCTGGAGCGCAGGATGCCTTCGCGAGCAGGCTCGCTCCCACAGGAATTTTGCCGAACGCATACCTGATGTTCACTGAAGATCAATTGTGGGAGCGAGCCTGCTCGCGATGACGGGTTCCAACAAAGCCAGGTGACGGTTGCAAATCGTCATCTGCGAGCGCCATGATCAACAAGAGGCTAGATTCAAAATATCGCTTGTTACCGGGCAGAACGAGGCTGCCCTTGCCAAAACCCTGACGCTTGATTGTTTTTCATCCAAGGGAAACAGCAGAATCCGTTGGCTGGCTTGATCGCCTTGCTGCAATTTGCGTCGAGCCAGGTTGAACGCCCGGGCAAACGCCGGGCTGACGACGGCACAGGAAGTGCCGTGGCCCTGACGAATCTCTCGTTCGGGCCGGGTTCTGTTCAGAAGGAGAAGCTGAATGCCTTACAAACCGAATGACCTGCTCAGTCGGCATTTTGAGAGCCATGGCCACGACCTCACCCGCAAGGTCGAAGAGCAACTCAACCTGGTATCACCCAACAGTCCCAATCTCCCCATTTACCGCGACATGATCCTGACCGTGCTGCGCATGGCCCAGGAAGATCACAACCGCTGGAACGCCAAAATCACGCTGCAAGCACTGCGCGAACTGGAACATGCCTTCCGCACGCTCGAACAATTCAAGGGCCGTCGCAAAGTCACGGTCTTTGGCTCGGCCCGAACGCCCATAGAACATCCGCTGTATGGCTTGGCGCGAGAACTGGGGGCGGCGCTGGCCCGGTCGGACATGATGGTCATCACCGGCGCAGGCGGAGGCATCATGGCCGCCGCCCATGAAGGCGCAGGCCGCGAGCACAGCCTGGGCTTCAACATCACCCTACCCTTCGAACAACATGCGAACCCGACCGTCGAGGGCACGCAGAATCTCCTCCCGTTTCATTTTTTCTTCACCCGCAAGCTGTTCTTCGTCAAGGAAGCAGACGCGTTAGTGCTCTGCCCAGGTGGTTTCGGCACCCTTGATGAAGCATTGGAAGTCTTGACGCTGGTGCAGACGGGCAAGAGCCCATTGGTGCCGATAGTGCTGCTGGATGTGCCGGGAGGTAGATTCTGGCAGAGCGCCCTGGATTTCATCCGCGAACAACTGGGAGAGAACCGCTACATCCTGCCCACCGACATGAAGTTGATGCACCTGGTGTACACCGCCGAGGATGCGGTGGAAGAAATCAACCAGTTCTATCGCAACTTCCATTCCAGCCGCTGGCTCAAGCATCAGTTCGTGATTCGCATGAATCATGCGCTCACCGAACAGGCGATGCAGCAGATGCAGGTCCAATTTGCCGATCTATGCCTGAACGACTGCTTCCATCAGCATGCCTACAGCGGCGAGGAGCCGGAGGAGGCGCCTTTCAGCCACCTGACGCGCCTGGCATTCACCTTCAATGCCCGCGATCACGGTCGACTTAGAGAACTGGTGGACTATATCAACCTGCCGGAAAACTGGGCCCAGCCTGCCGCCCAGCCCCACCCGCTGACCTGGGAACCAATCGAGGTGACTTGAGCCCAAAAAAAACGGCCCGCTATCGTAATAGCGGGCCGTTTTATCTAGTCATCCATGCTACGACCGCTGAACAGCCGATTGATCATTTCCATGGAGTATCCTCGATACGCCAGGAAACGCCCTTGCCTGGCCCGCTCCTTCGCATCAATGGGCAGATGCCCTGAGAACTTGCGACGCCAGGTATCGATTAACTGTTCCTGCCAATCGATACCGCTTTCCCGCAGGGCAAGTTCGATATCCGGTCGTTGCAAGCCGCGCTGGCCAAGTTCTTCGCGAATTCGCATCGGACCATAACCAGAGCGGGCGCGATAGGAAACAAAGCTTTCAAGATAGCGCGATTCCGACAACAGCCCCTCTTCCGTCAAGCGGTCCAGGGCTGTGTCGATCAATTCATCAGAGGCGCCGCGCTGGCGCAGTTTACGCGTCAGCTCGACTCGACCGTGCTCGCGTCTCGCGAGCAGGTCCATTGCGGTTCGCCGCACCGCGACGAGGGTATCGAGTACGGCGGTCATCGGATCGATCAGATGTCAGCGTCTGCCAGATCGTCTGCAGTCTCGCGGTTGGCCACGGCCTTGACGTCTGCAACCGGGCTCAACAGTTTGTCACGCAGTTGCTTCTCGAGAGCTGCCGCGACTTCCGGGTTGTCCGCCAGGAACTTGGCCGAGTTGGCCTTGCCCTGACCGATCTTGGTACCGTTGTAGGCATACCAGGCGCCGGATTTTTCGACAAACCCGTGCAGCACACCCAGGTCGATCATCTCGCCGTTGAGGTAGATGCCCTTGCCGTACAGGATCTGGAATTCAGCCTGACGGAACGGCGATGCAACCTTGTTTTTCACGACCTTGACGCGGGTTTCACTGCCGACAACCTCATCACCCTCTTTCACCGCGCCGGTACGACGGATGTCCAGGCGAACCGAGGCGTAGAACTTCAGCGCGTTACCACCGGTGGTGGTTTCAGGACTGCCGAACATCACGCCGATTTTCATGCGGATCTGGTTGATGAAAATCACCAGGCAGTTGGCATTCTTGATGTTACCGGTGATCTTGCGCAGGGCCTGGGACATCAGGCGAGCCTGGAGGCCCACGTGCATGTCGCCCATTTCACCTTCGATTTCCGCCTTGGGTACCAGTGCCGCTACGGAGTCGACGATGATCACGTCAACCGCGTTGGAGCGCACCAGCATGTCGGTGATTTCCAGGGCCTGCTCGCCAGTGTCCGGCTGGGAAACCAGCAGGTCATCGACGTTGACGCCCAGCTTGCCGGCGTATTCCGGGTCCAGGGCGTGTTCGGCGTCGACGAAGGCGCAGGTCGCACCGGCTTTTTGAGCCTGGGCGATCACGGACAGGGTCAGCGTGGTTTTACCGGAGGATTCAGGACCGTAGATTTCAACAATACGACCTTTTGGCAAGCCGCCGATGCCAAGCGCGATGTCCAGGCCCAGGGAGCCGGTGGAGATGGAAGGAATAGCCTGGCGGTCCTGATCGCCCATACGCATTACGGCACCCTTGCCGAATTGACGTTCGATCTGACCCAAGGCCGCAGCCAAGGCTTTCTTCTTGTTGTCGTCCATTAAAGTCCTCACGTAATCAATAAGGCCTGACGGCCAACACCTGTATAAGTAGCCAGTATTATTCCACAGCGATTCAGGATCGCCTACCCCTGATTTGAGATTTCTGTGGCGGCATGTTGTAACAGCCCGTCTAGCGCGGCCTTCACCGTTTGTCGGCGGACCTCGTCGCGGTGGCCTGGAAAGAAGCGCCGCTCGCTGAACACCGCCTCGCCAACGCCCCAGGCGAGCCATACGGTGCCCACCGGCTTACTCGGCGAGCCTCCGTCCGGCCCGGCCACGCCGCTGACCGCCACGGCGAAACGCGCCAGGCTTTTCTGCTGGGCGCCCCGCGCCATCGCCTCCACCACCTCGCGGCTGACCGCGCCGACCTTGCCGAACAATTCGGGAGGTACACCCAACTGCTGGGTTTTCTGGCGATTGGAATAGGTGACGTACCCGGCTTCGAACCAGGCCGAACTCCCCGGAATCCGCGTGATCGCCTCGGCAATCCCGCCGCCGGTACAGGATTCGGCGGTGGTGACATGGGCATTGAGCACCTGCAAGCGCCTGCCCAGTTCAGCGGCCAGTTCGGTAATGTCATCCATGCTGCTCTCCTGATTCGACGCGGTTGGCGCCTACCGTACACCAGCAGCCACAGCTTGCAAGGTCCGGCAGATTACCGGGCCAATGCTCTGACATAGGCCTGGCAGGCCTGCAAGGCGATCAGTCCACGGTCGCCCTCGTCGGTGATGGCGATAATTCGTTGAGCATGCGTCGGGTCAAGTCGGGCGCGTGGGGCGCCATGATCCATGCCGCCGGCGCCGGTGGCGGCAGGCATTGCACAACCGGCGGCAACATCGTCGGCGTCGAGGAGGACTGACAGCCGGACATCGGCAGTAGCAAGGCGATCGCGCAGGCGATCCTGGTCACGTTGGGCATCGCTCAAGGCTCGGTAGTGGGTTTGTTCGCTGGCGGAGAGTTGCCGTTCCAGGGCGAGGCGTTTGTCCTGCTCGACCTTTTGCTGCATCGCTGCCGCCTGGGTCATTCGATTGAGCGTCTCGGACTGCGACTGCGCCAGTTGCGCCAGTTGCCTGCCGTACCGCCACTCCTGGAGCCGCCACGCCAACATGGCTGGGCCACCGATCAGCAGCGCCACCAATACAACGACACCTAGCGTCCGGCAGGAAAACGGCATCAGGCCGAAGGTTGGCATAACACTTCCCTCGCCCGCGCCCAGAGTTGCAAGCGATCCTGCAAGCCATTCAGGCCGCCATTGATGCGGCGGGTGATGCTGTTGAACTGGTCACGATCAGCCAGCTCGTTCAGGCCGTTCTGCGCCCAGAACCAGGCGGCGGATTGCGCCGCCCATTGCGGTTGTTCGAGCAGTTCGGGCAAGGCCAGCAAACGTTCGTCGCCGAACAGCCCCAGGCTGCAACGAAGGTAATTGTCGTGGCCGGTAATCTGGATCAAGCCCCGGCCGCGATACTTCTGACCGTCACCGTCGGGCCGGGTCGAGTTGCCCAGGCGAACGGCCAGGGTTCCGGTGTCGTATTTGCTCAGGTATTGCTCGCTGCCCAGCTCCCGTACATAACGCAACTGCCCCGATTCGTGACCGACCTGGGCCAGGAATGCGGCGATGCGCTTGGGGGTGTCGATGCGGTAACGGGACATCGCGGTGTTCAACGCTGGAATAAAAACGCCCGCTTGGGCGCGGGCGTCGGGCATGATCTTGATGAGTTGCTGTTGCGTAAGGTCCATGTTCGGGTCATCGCACATACATGATCAAAGCTGCCCGGCCAGCCAGGATGGCGGGGCCGGACGGTGTTCGGCGGCTGGAAAGTGCTCGTCCTGTGGCCATTCCCTCAGGGCCCGGCGATAGGCCTGCAACTGCGTGTACTGCGCCTGGTCCAGCGTCGTGCCACCGCCGTCGTCCATTTCGTCGCGGTCGCGCGCTATGAGGCGGTCGGTTGCGGTGAGCTGGGCGTTACGCCACGCATATTCATTTTCCGAAGCCTGGGCCAATGTCAGAGCAGGGGGATCTACGAGAATGGGATAACCGTTGTCGGGGTTGGCTGAAACACGCTTGGGTGAAATGGCAAGTTGCTGAAGCAGCGACAGCCAGTAAGCCTTGGGGATTTCAATCACGTCGCCAGGAATATCAGAAATATTGATTCCAGGCACATAGGCTCCGCAAGTGCTTGGACTGAACAACAAGGTGAATTCATTCATTCAATAACCCTTCGCAAAATAGTAAACGCCCCATCCCGCGCTGACGTGCCCAGAATAGTCCCGGACTTTCAGACGCACGCCTTGGCGGGTAGCGGTTCCACTTACCACCATGACCATCGCTCCATCACCGCCCACATGGTTCGCCACAACCGAAACAAAAGTATTAGGGAATGAAATCGGGAACGTAACAAACACCTCCCCATTAACGTCAGTTGTACCGTAACCCCACTGGTCGATGTTTCCGCTCGCGTACCTTTGGTAACCCGGATTTCCCAATTGACCTGAAAACAACGAGGTGTATTTCAAAAGAACGGTGCCGCCGATCAACCGCCATTGATTGTCCAGCTTGACGAACTCTGCCGTTTCGCCACGGCCCAGATCGATGGGTCCAAGAGCTGAAGATGAAGGTCCCAGAGTATCGGTAGGCGAGGCTGTCGATACCTTTACCGCGGTCCCTACGTTGATAAGCGTGAGCGTCGCCCCATGCAAGATTCCCACGGTGTTGGGGAGCGTGACGTCGATTGCGGTGGCACTGGAAAAGCTGACGGCACCGCCGACATGGGCCGGTGTCAACGCGGTACTGACTGCGTACGCGAAAAAACCGGAGTACTGAATCCCGCTGCGCCTTACGAACTCCGTTGTCGCCACGGATCTGTCGTTATCAAATTGAGGCGCCGTGGTGAACAATTCGCTGCCACGCAAGGCCGTTAACAATTGATTGTTCAATTGTTCCGACGGCGTCTGACCGGCAGCTTGTATAACATTAAGCAACTCCAGCGTTACCCCATTGCCCCAACTGGCGGGAATCAACGATCCCGGCGTTCCCGCCAAAGGATCCTCGTCCACGAACCTGCCATTCGATAGACCTGCGCTGGGCACACTTTTTGGATAGTCCACATTTCACTCCTGATGGGCCAAAGATAAAAAACAGGCGAGACAAAGCCTCACCGGCATTACGCGGTGGCGCGATTGATTGGGAAAGTCTGAGAGGCTGCCCGAGGCGGGTTAAAGAGCAGGCTCGGGCAGGACAGGCCAGGTGATAGCGGTTGGAAAACCAGCTTGATGCTGGATGCGATTCAACTCGACGCTATAAAGCTTCCACTCCATCAGAGCCAGTTGTTCCTGGTCGCTGGCGTCGCCGATGTCTTCAGCGTACTGAAGCGGGGCTATACGCAACATTGCGTCGCGCAGAAGCGCATCCCGTTGGGCCAGAACCTGGCCAGTGATGTCGCTCAACTGCAAGTCAACGTCGAACTCCCAAGTGTGATTTTTCCAAGTATGGTAATTACCTGGCCATGGCTCAGTTGTGAACGCGTCCGGCAATTCCCCCAGTTCGTTCCAAATCTGCTGGCCGCCGTCTTTCTTGCGGTAGACCAAGCCGCGACGGTCAATAACCTCTCGGGGCACATTGTTCACCAGCGCCCATGTGCGGCCACCTTCCGGAGGGGGTAGTTCAAAGGAAATTGCCACCGCATTACTGGGGATCTGAACGCCAATACCTGGCGTTACGGGAAACTCCACGGGTCCGGACAATGCGCCGGCTTTATCGAAATGATAATAAAACACAGACACCTCAGATGAGTTTGATCCGCGCCGGATAAGCGACATTGCGCGGGCGCGATTTGAATGAGTAGAGCAACGTGTTGGCCGTATCTACCTGGAAACTGGTCCCGGTAGGAAATATCGGACCACCGTTTACCAGGTCTCCGATGATTTTGATTTCCTCACGGGTGTTGGCACCGAATCCGGTAAGGCTATCGGACCATCTTGACCCAACCGCACCAGCCCCTTGGCCTCCCAACGCATAGGAGTGGACAGTACCGGGTTGAAAGGTCCCCATTGCCCGACCAGGATCCACGGAGCGCCCTTCGTCCAGGATTCGCAAGAACTCTCCCCGTCCTTCCGGGGCACGAAAAGTGAGAACGCCATCACCGGAACTCCATTTGCCTTCACTGCCTTCCCGAGTGGCCTCGGTGCCGAGCATTCCGGACTGTTGGGCGTGATCCCACAGCCAGGGCCACTCAGCACGTTTCATGACTGTGCCGTTCAGCGCACCGTATCCACCCGGGCTGAGTTGGATAGTCGTTTCAAAAAACGGCCGTCCCAAAGCTGTGCTGTCAAACCGTCCCATGGGCCACCAACTGCCGGCGCCGTCACTGCGTAGATGCCACCAGTCACCACTGCCCATCAGCACGAGAAATGGATAACCGGCGGCCGAAAGATGGGTGTGAAACCTGATCCGATCAGCCCCACCGGCCTGAACCACAAGACGATTGCCGCTGTTGTCCAGGCGCCGAATGACGACATCTCGAACACCCAGCGCAGCGTTGGCCGGGGGTAATCCGATGGTCGTAGCGCCAGCGTTGGCGTCAATCAATACAAGGCCAAGTTCATTTGCCGTCAGCGCTTTCGACAGGGCCAGCCGGCTAATCACCGAACGCATGGGGTTGGTCATACCGATGATCTTCTGAACGGCTTTGAAAAGCTGATTGGTGTCCGCCTCGGAGGGCGCCATATCGGCGCCAGAAATCACACCAAGGATTTCCTGGGTAACGCTGTTTCCCCACACAGCCGGAATCAAGGATCCCGGCGAACCTTCGACGGGATTTTCATCCACGAACCGACCGTTCACCAGCCCGACGCTGGGAACACTTTTTGGATAATCCATGTCTTGTTTTCTCTTCTATGAGATGAGGATCACGCGCGAAGGCGTAGCGCCCGGATGGCCGCGAGCGCGTCATCGGCGGTTTGAGTGGCGAGTTCGGCTTTGCCCTTGGCTAGGTGCGCGCGAATCTGCGCCTTGGCCTTGAGGCGCAGCTCGCGAAGCGTCAACAGGGTCGCTTCGAACTCGGCGGCCTTGGCGAGAATCTGGTCCGCCGCCTGCCTGGCTGTGCGGCCCTTGACGACCCAGGCAGAAACCGACAACGGAACAGCTTTTTTCGGGTAGCCCTGATCCTTGAACGCCTGCGCTTCAAGGGCCGCTTGTTGATATTCCAGGGCCCGTAACGGATCACCGGCCAAAACGCGACGGGCGCTGTCGGCAGCGGCATCGACCTTGTCGCACAGGCGCTCGCCTTCCAGGCGCAGCAGTTCAGCAGCGTTCTCGTCGGTCAGCAGCCATGTCCCGTCCTCCCAGATGTGGGCCGCAGAGGGCGGAGGCGGACGCAGTCCTTCTTCGTACTGGTGCAGTTCTTGAATGACATTCATCGGATCAGCTCCCAGGACAGATGGACATTGACGGCGTTGGTGAAATTGATGCCGATACCGACGCTGTAGTCGGTTAACGCCTGGTGTCCTTTGATCCCCATGCTGAAGAGCAATTCGTCACTCTCCGCACTGGTTGAGCCCAATGTGTGCTCGGCCTGGTAGGACTGCCAAAGCGAACGCAATTGGTTATGGTCGAAACTCGCGGTGACCGTGGAAACCGTGACGTCATTGACAACGTTGTTGGAAAAGATCGCGCACATTGCCATCGGCACACTTGTAGGGTTCGCCCAACCCAGTGCGTTGTTGCCGGGATTTTCCGAGACGGGTGACAGGTAGCTGTAATTGCCCCCAACCCATCCAGCCGGAGCGAACGTCACCGATGTCACCCCATTCGGTGGGGGTGTCGGATTCCCCGCCACAAGCCGCCCCGCACGCGCATGTGGATCCAGCGGCAGATACACCACCCCGGTGCCATTTACCGTTTGCGTCCAGGTCAATTGAGCACGGTTGTAAATCGTGCGGATCGTCGGCAGGGAGCCAGGCGTCCCGGTCACCACCCAGGCCAGGCACATGTCCAGCGGCGTCGATGGGAACCCACCGCCTGCCGCTCCGTTTACGGTGCCTTTCAGGGATTCCGGAGCAAGGTCATACAGGCTTCCCCGCTGCACATAGAACGTCAGCGCATCACCGACTACCTGTGCCCTCAAAAAATAACTGGCGCTGGGCAACAGATCGGCGCTGCTCCAGGCCGTCGTCACGTAGGTACGTGTCCGCCCCAACCGCCCAGCCACCACCTCCTGCCCGATGCTGACGTACACACCCGCCGGAATCGAGACACGCCCACCACTGGTTGACAGCGCTGCTGGAGTGACGGCCAAACGGCTGTCCGCCGTGGCAATCGTCGGCAGCGGCAGCGCTGCGATCGGCAGGGCGAAGTCCTGGTTCCAGCCCTTGGCGGTTACCGTCCGAATCGCCGCGAGCAATTGATCGCTGCGGGTTTCATCCGGCGTCAGATCTCCCGCCTTGATGACATTCACGATCTCCTGCGTCACCCCGTTTCCCCAATCCGCCGGAATCAACGATCCCGGCGTCCCGGTCAACGGATTTTCATCGACGAACTTCCCATTCACCAAGCCGGCGCTGGGTACACTTTTCGGATAATCCATCCGTCTACTCCCTAGTCATAGTTGATGTGAACCTTGGTATGCGCCGGTGCACTGCGGTGAATAAGGCACTCCAGCGCCGACCCCGGATTGACGCCAAAACGTTCGCCCCAATAGCTCGCACCAAAGCGCCGTCCCAGCAGCAGCCGGCCGCCGGTGTTGAGGGTCCACATGAACTGTGCCTGCCACGTTCCGAAGTGCGCTTCGCCAAACCGTGAACGGCCCATGCGCGGCGCCTTGAGTTCGGTAATCGTTGCGTTGGGGTAGCCCTGGCTCCTGGCGATTTCCACGTAATAGGCGATGGCCTGGCTGCCCACCGCCAGCAACCGCCGGCGCACCGCGAGACGGCGATCGTCATACAGCGGCGTGGCGCCAAGGCACGGATCCGGCAGTTCCATCACCCGTTCCCAATCCGGCACCAGCTCGCTCACTCCCGCCGGGTCCATCTCGTTGAGCAGGTCGGCGGCGCGGGCATCCAGGCGCGCCAGCTCCTGGGCGATGCCTTGCAGCACTTCGTCCAGTTCCGGCACGCGCTCCGGGTCCCACGCCGGGCCGCTGGGCAGCAGGCTGCGCAGTTGGGCCTGGTATTGTTCGGCGGTTCTTATCCCAGCCATGTGCAGCCTCCGAAGGTCAGCAACTGGTTGCTGGCGGCGACGACATCGGCGGCGGGTGCGCTGAGCTTGTGGTCGGTTTCGCCGGTGGCGCTGCTGATCGCTTCGGCGATATGACTCAGCAACAGCGTTTCGCCGAGGCCGGCTTCGCGGTTATGCAGGTCGCGCAGTTGCGCCTCGATGGCGGCGCGCACCGCGCTGGTGTCCGGGCTGATGCGCAGCTTGTAGTTCACCGGCACCTGAGTCGGGGCCAGCACATGCAGTTCGGCGGTCACCGGGCGCAAGGGCTCGATGTAGGCCCGCACTTCCTCCAGTTGCTCGGCGTTGGGGATCGGTTGCGGATCGTCGTCACGCATCACGAACAGGCCAACGGTGCCCGGCCCCAGGTAGCTGCCGCGACACCAGGCGCGGGTAACCCCGGGACATTCCAGGGCCCAGGTCTCGTAGTCCTGGGCCGAACCGCCGTGAGGGATGACCCGATAGGAACGGATCACCCTCGATCGCAGCGATTCCAGGCTTTCCCGGGCGACACCGCCGGTCAGTCCTGGCGCCAGCACGGTGAAGCTGTTGCCGATGCCCAACAGCGGCTGCACCGGCGTGAGCACCAGGCCGGCATCGGCATTGCCCAGGCTACCGGCCTCCAACGCCGCAATGGCGGCGGTGTTCAGGCCATTGCTGGTGGTTCGCGCGGTGGTAACTTTATAAGTACGGCCATCGGCCGCTTGCAGCAGCGTGTCGGCATCCAGCACGGCACCCGCCGTGGCGGTGAAGCTGACGCTGCCGGTGGCCACTTGGGCGGCCTTGCGCGCCTGGTTCAGGCGCAGCGCGGCGATGCGTTCCAGCGTCGATTCATCGGCCTTGTCCGGGAGGATCTGCTCGGCGATCCAATCCAGATAGCCATACAGGCCATAGGCGGCGCCGCCGAGGGTACGCGCCAGGACCTGGGCGTCGGACTGGCGCAGCGAATCGCTGGCCAGGTCGCTTTGGGCGCGTTTGATCAGCACCGGCAGCGAAGGGGTTTCAAACGGCATAGGTCACCTGCCAACTGTGGTCGGGGTTGATGTCCAGGCGCTCGCCATTGGCCAGGGTCAGGACCGTTCGCAGGTTCAGACGCTGGGCGTCGAGGCGTTCGCTGATGATGTCGATGGCGCTGCAATGACCGTCATCGATCAGCCATTGCAGCGCCTCGCGGGCATAAAATTCGGCGTCGAGTTGGGTCTGGCGGGTCAGCTTGACCCGCCGCAACAGCCACAGCCGTGAGCCGATGCGGTCGTCGGCGACGGTGGGAAAGGTGTCGCCCCACCAGCCGAAACGCTCGTCGTCATCGACCGCATCGTCGGCGGCGGCGCGGCGCCAGGTGAACAGGCTGATCAGCACCGAGCGGGTCAGCGCGGCGTGCAGGTTCTGGCTGATGAACATCACTGGCCTCCCGCCGGCGCACCGGTCTGGCCGTTGCCGCCCTGTACACCGACGTGCACGTGCTTGATCTGGCTGATGCCGCCGGCGATCTGGTCGCCCTGGGAAACGATCTTGCCGGTGTGGTTGATCACCGGGCTGTCGATGTTCACCGCGCTGCTGGCGCGGATGTTCAGCGTCGCGGTCTCGATGTCGATGACCCGGCCGCGCTTGAAGTGGAGCTTGTCACCTTCATCGGTGTAGAGCGCGACTTCGCCCGGGGCCAGGGCCTTGAGACGAAAGCGCCGATCGGCGACCACCAGCACCACCGCGTGGGAGCGGTCGCCGCCGAGGAACGTGGCGATGCCCTCGGCGCCGGCCAGCGGGTTGCTGGTGAAGCCATAGGGCTCGAAATGCTCCATGTCGTCGCTTACTTCGCCAGCGGTGAGGCGCATTTGCAGCGATTGCAATTTATTCGCCGAATGGGCGAGCACGACAGTGCCGCGCGCCAGGAGGCGGGTCAGTAGGCTCATTGGGTTTTTCCTTCGGAATCGGGTTTAACGGCAGAGCACTGTGGGAGCGAGCCTGCTCGCGAAGGCACCGGCACATTCAACATCGATGCAAACCGAGCCACCGCTTTCGCGAGCAGGCTCGCTCCCACAAGGGATCTGCGCTGGGCAGGAATCTGGCGGCGGTCTCGCTCCCACAAGGGATTTGCGCAGGGCGGGTATCGGCGTCGGGCTCAGGCCTTGGGTGGCACCGGGTTCGCGTCGAAGGTGTGCGGCGGGGCGACTTGCAAGGTGGTGACCGAACCCTGGGCGGACAGCGAATAGGTCACCCTGGAGATCAGCATGTCGGCGTCAAATCCCAGCACCGGATCGATCACCCGCACCAGGGTGTTATGCCGCCAGATATCGCCGTTGGCCTGGCGCCAGCCCTGCACGCGGTAGGTGGTGGTCAGGGCGCGGCCGCTGCGAATCGCGCTTTCCCAGTCGGCCCGTTGCTGGGCCAGCGCCGGGGTCAACTGAGCGCTTTCGCTGATGACAGTCACCCGCTTGCGCTTGAAGCCCAGGTCAGTGGCGGTGCCCGAGACCTCGCTCACCGCCGCCCCGCTCTGCTGGTCATTGCCTTTGTGCTGGCCGATGACCCGGTATTCGGAAAACACCTGGCTGTAATCCATCGGCGCGTTGCCCGAGAGAATATTCTTGCCCAGTTCCAGCACATCACTGGCCCGCCCACCGCTGCCGGGCTTGGCCAGCAGCACGCGACCTTGCGGGTCGTCGGTGGAAAACACCCGGAACAATGTCAGCAAGCGGTCGATGGATTGAAATACCGTTTCTCCAGGCACGATGCTGTGCTCGCTCAGGCGCGCGGTTTCCGGGATCTCGCTGATCACCCCCACGGCATAGGGCGATGCCAGCGCCTGGACGATGCTCAGCAACGTTTGCCCGCGCCATTGCGTCGGGCGGTTGATCGCCGCGCAGTCCACCAGGTCCTGGGTCTTGGAGCCGCCTTCGATGCTCAGGCTGATCTGCCGGCCGTCGTAGCTGATGGGCGCCTTGAATACGTAGCCGCTGAGCAGCAGGTCGGCGCCGATGCGCACCTGGCATTCGTCACCGGGACGAATCGGCACCGCCTGGGTCTGCCCCGGCCATTGCCAGGTGATGTCGAGTTTGAAGGTGCGGAACTGGCGCTCCAGGTCCGCACTGATTTCCACGCTTTTCCAGCCGCCGTAATCCAGCCCGCCGACGGTGAGCGTGACAGCGTTTTCGAGCTCATTCATGGCTCACTCCCCGGAGACTTTCAGGTCGTTGGGTGGCAGGAAGCCAGGGTGCGCCACGCCGTTGCGCTGGGTCACCTCGGTCACCCGGGTAGCGTCAGCAAATTGCTGATACGCCACCACCAGCGCCGGCAGGCTTTGCTTGAACGACAGGTTGATCAGGCGGACACCGGACGACGCCACGGCCGTCAGGTGCGCGGCCATTTGCTGACGCAGGTTGTTCATTGCCTGGTAGTGATCCGGAGCGGCCTTGAGGGAAGCCTGCCAGATGGCTTCGTTGAGGGCATCGCGCAAGGCGAGCACATCATCGGCCACCGGCACGTCTCGGCGCTGGACCGGTTGCACCGCCTGTTGCGCCACCGACGGAGTGGCGTCCAGCTTGACCACTGGCGCCGCCACCGGCATCGCCGCAATCCATTGCGCCGCTTGCACCAGCAAGGTGTCCTGGACCAGATCGGCAACCGCCTGGGCTGCCGCCGTGGTGTCCTTGCCAGTGGTGAGTTTGGGCGCGTCCGCCTGACGGATGGCTTCCACCTGTTGCGACACGCTGGCAATCACGCCGCGATAGCCGTCACGGGCAAAATCCTTCAGCTCCCGAATGTCACCCAGCAGTCCCTTGAATTCCGCCGCCACTTCCTTGGGCAGCTCCTTGACCGCCTTGACCAGATCGCTGAGTTGCCGATAGGTCTCGATCAATGGTTTGAGCTCCTGCTCGATGACCCCATAAACCTCCTTGAGGCTGTTGCGCAGGTCGGCGATGCCGATCCGCGCCGCCTTGATCAGGCTCATGGCGTCTTCGAAACGCCGCACCGCCGAGCCGAGGAAACTGTCGGCCGAGACCAGCAGCAGTTTCTGGCTGTTGATCGCCGCCGAGGGAAACTGCAGCGGCTGGTCGGGGTAGAACTTCAGGGCAAACGTGACCAGCCCGCCGTCCTGGCGGGTCTGGGTCATGTCGCATTCACCCACTTTGACCTGCAGGCGCCCCAGCCATGGGTGCACCAGTTCACCGCTGCCCTGCTCCAGGGCTGCGAGCAGTTTGTCGCGCTGCTCCAGGCAATCGGGGCCGACGATGAACGCGGTCAACTCGTGGATGCGTGCCTGCCGGCCGAGCCCTTCGAAATACGGCTGGTCACGCTGTGGGTACTCATGCAACTGGCCTTTATGACCAATCGGGGTTTTCGCCTGGTCGACCCAGAACCCGACGCCACGAAACGACGCCGGCAACAAACGATCACGCCAGCTCATTGGAACCTCCTGCGGAAAGTGAGCGATAACCGATGCGCGAACTCACCGCCAGGCCCGGTTGATTGGTCTGGGGCGGGTCGGCGCGCAACCCCGCCGGCGCGTTTTCGAAGCGCACCGTCAGGCCGCCTTCCAGTTGCGTGCGGTTGTTGGCGGCGCTTTGTTGCACCAGGGCTGCGGAAGTTTGCGGCAATGTCCCTGGGGTCAAGGACGCTCTGGGCGACGCCGTGGCGGGCGTCGGCGCAAGGCTTGAAGACAGCCCCGAAGGCTGCTCGCTGGCTCCACCAAAAAACGCCGGCGCCAGCTCACCCTTGCCTTCGGCATTGGTGGCACGCTGCGCCTCGGCCAATCCCTCGACCTTGCCGGTGAACGAGGCAATCACCTCGCCAAAGCCGCCGTTGAAGAACGCCTTGATCGGCGCGATCACGCCCTGCAGCTCGTCCCACCATTGGCTGAACCATTCGCCCACCGGTCCCCACTGCCGGGTCAGGCCCTCGATGGGCGACCAGTCGAACAGGCCGCTGAATACCGCCAGCATGATCGAAACCTGATTGCGAATGCCCTCCCAGATCCCGGCGAAGACTTCGCCGATCGTGCCCCAGTTGGCCATGATCAGCCCCAACGGCGTCCAGTCGAACAAGCCTTTCAGGGCGTCCATCACCGGCACGGTCAAGGCTTTGAGCAAATCCCAGATTGCCGCGAACAACCCGCTCAGGGGCGTCCAGTTGGCAATGATCAACCCCAGGGGCGACCAGGCGAACAGCGTCTGCATGAAACCGATGATCGGCGTCGCCGCCGCCACGATCACATTCCAGAGTGCGCCAAAAAAGCTGCTGATCGGCCCCCAGTTGCTGATCACCTGCCCCATCGGGGTAAAGGCGAACATCGTCTTGAAGAACTCGACCATTGGCAGGACGATCGGCGCCAGCCGTTGCCAGAGCCCGGCAAAAAACGCCGAGATCGGCGTCCAGTGGGCGATGATCATCCCTGCCGCCAAGGCGATGCCCATGGCAATCAAGCCGATGGGGTTCATCTTCAAGGCCAGGTTGACCACTTCCATTGCCTGGCTCGCGCCGCTGACCGCCGTCTGGATCGCGTTGAACGCGACGACGCCATTTGCCAGGCCCTGGACCAGTTGCGGATTGTCCTGCAGTACCTGGGCCACGCCGCTGACCATCGGCTGCAAACCGACCGCCACCGCGTTGACCGCAGGCCCCAGCGCCGAGCCGAACTGCACCGACACATTGCTGATGGAAGTCTTCAATCCCTCCAGGTTCTGTGCCGCTACGCGAGGCGCTTGCGGCGCCTGGACGGCACTGGCCGCCGCGCTCGCTGCGCCGGCCTCATCCTTGAAGGCCAGCGCCGACTTGAGCCCGTCCATGAACGGTTGGGCCAGGCCGCCGCTGGGCAGCAGCCCGGAAATATCCAGGCTGCCCAGGCCCGTGGCGTCGAGGTTCTGCTTGAAACTCGCGACCTTCGCACGAAGGCTGGCGAGCTTGGGCGACAGCTCGTCGATACCGGTCAGCAGTAGCGCCTTTTTCTCTACCTTCTGTGTGTCTGCCATCACTGCACCTGCTGCATCGCATTGATCCGTTGCGCGTGCTCCAAGGATTCGCGGAGCACATCCAGTGGCCTGGCCATCATCTGTTCGGGGTCAACCTTCCAGAACCAGGCCAGGTCATAGGCGGCGGCGATCAGCTCGCCGATGGCCGCGACGCCGCACTCATGAAAAAACTCGCGACGGCCCAGCTCAGCGCGTTGAGGTCAGCCAGGTCCAACTGGTTGACCGATGACGGTGGGATACCGGCGCAGACCGCGATGTATTTGGCCGCGACGTCCATGTCCAGGCTGACCTCCTCGCTCTTGTCGATCTTGTACGGCAGCGCCTTGATCGCACGGACCTCCTGCACCGTCGGACGGCGCAGGGTCAGTTCGCTCAACGGCTCGCCGTGGGCCTCGATGGCCACGCGCAACGCCACGACATCAGTCATTGCCAGGTCCCCTTGATGCCTTCGAATTTCAGCTCGATGGTGGCGTCGTCACCTTTGGATACCGGCTCTTCCACCAGATACGCGCCGGCCAGTACGTAGACTTTGCCGTTGCTGAACTCGCAGGTGACGGTCATGTCAGTGCCGGCGACCAGTTGCTTGAGCGGAAAATCGGCGGTGTGCAGCGCGGTGACCTTGAACGACGGCGCGATGTCGGTTTCCTTGTAGAAACCCGGTACGACGGTTTCGCGTTTGGTAAACATCAGTGGCGCTTCGCAGCCGCCGTTGATGGTCAGTTGAGCGCCGTCCACTTTGACGTAGCAGGTGCCCGCAATCAGTTGACCCATGGTGTTTCTCCCTTCAAATAAAAAGCCCACGCGAGGTGGGCTGAATTCATGCAGCTGAGTGCCACTGTCAGGCGGCGGCGTCGTATTGCAGACGGAATTGGTTGAGCAGCGCGAACACGCGCAGGCCGTTGATGTAGTCCGGCGGGAACAGCACGTTGACCCGGCTCGGGTCCTGGCTGTCGCGCTCGACGATCAAGTGCTCGGCGAACAGTTCGGCGTTTTCCACGTGGCCTTCCAGCTCAAGCTTGGCGTACTGGGCGATCAACTCACCGCGAATGGTGCTCGGGGTGACGATGGGCTGGCCGGCGCCGAAACGAGTGCCGTCGGAGGCCAGTTTGTGACGACCGTATTTGCTGGTGATCACGCTTTGCAGGCGCCGCACGATGAACGCCGACTGGTGCATGGTTTCGCTGTCCAGGTAGGAGTTGTCCGCCTGGCCGAAGGCATTCTTCTGATAGGTAGTGATGGAACGCTGGATACGAACGTAGCCGCCTTCGTAGTAAGCGGTCGCGATGCCGTAGTTGAGCAACGATTGCCGCTCGGTCAGGGTGAAGCGCTCACTGGCCGGTGCCGGATCGAGCCCCGGCAGGCTGCCGCTTTGGGTCGGGCGGCTGGCGTCGGCGGAAATGAACACCGCAGTGCGTGCGGCCAGCGCAGCGGCCTGGACCCAGAACGGTTGCGGCACGCCCGGCTCCAGGGCCTGGATGGTCATGTGCTGGTCGTTGCGGGCCTGGCCGGCGGCGACGAGAGTGCCGAGGGTGCCGCGCTTGGCGCTGTAGACGTGGCCGAACAACTGCTTGGCCCAGGACCAGCGACCGGTGCTGTCATCCATGACCGCTTGCCACGTGTCGAGGCTCGACACATCGGACCACGGCATGGCAATGAACTCGAACGGCTCATCGCCCAGGGCGGCGACGGCGGCAGTCTGGTCCGGCACACCGACACCGCCGGCCATGGCAGTGACGGCCGTGGTCAAGCCGGCCGGGGTGTCTTCGCCGTTGCTCTTGCCCAGGCGATTGAATTGCAGGCTGATGTCATTGCCGCTGGCGCCGGTCCATTTGGCACTCAGGGTCACCACGCCTTCGGCGGCCGCGGCAGTCACCGGCAGATCGGCGGATGCGTTGATCTTGAGAGCCAGCGCCGTGGCCGCCTGGGCTGCGCTGGCACCTTTGACGACAGCGGCCTGGACACGCACGCCAGCGACGTACAGGTTGAGCACGCCGCTCTCCGCAGCGCTGCCGGTCAGCGTCAGCGTACCTTGGGCAATCGCCCCCTCGACGTTATGCAGCGGCAGGCACCAGATCTCACCGATCGGGTCGGTCTTGCGCCAGGTTTCGTACATCGACGCCAGCATCGAGCCTTGCCCGCCAATGCTCTTGGCCAGCGCGACGCTGGACACCAGCACCAGCTTGCCTACTTCGGCCGGGGCAATGTTGTCGTTGACCTGGGCAACGATCAACCGGCGCATGGCCGACGACGCGCTATTGGCGGCCGAATTGTCCATCTCGGCGTAGAACAGCGGAACACGAATGTCCGCGGGAATGTTGCTGAATCCAATCGCCATTATTTGGCTCCCTTCGGTTTTGCCGCTTGCACGGCTTTGGTAGTGATATCGCCATCGGCCAGACGTCGACGCCACCAGGCGTTGTCCGGCACTTCACGGCCTTCGAGGGGCAACAGGTCGCCCGCTTCCGGGTCCGGTACGACGCGGCCAGGGGCCGGCAGCACGGTGATACGTTTGCTCATGGGGTTACGTCTCCAGAGAAAGTCAGTTCCAGGCGCCCGTCGGGGCCGGGACGTTTCAGGTTGGGGTCCGCCGGGTCGATGGCATCGACGCGCACGGTGGCCCCGGTAAAGGACGACAAGCCGTCCAGTTCACGCTCATGCCAGCTTTCGGCAGGCTGGCCCGGCAGATTGCGGCCCAGCTGGAACTCGGCGAAAAAGCGCAGCCGGTACAACACGCGACTGCTATTGATGGAAACCAGCTCGCTGCCGTCGTACTCGACGCCGGTGTACTCGGCGCCCGGCTTGAACCCCACCAGCGCGCGCCACAGTTCAGCCCGCAGGTCGTGCAACAGATCCAGCGCTTTTGTCGCGTCAGTCGCGTCGAGCACCAGCACGGCATCGAAACGATCACGTACCGCTTGCAGCGTGACGTTCTGCGCCGCGTTCTTGCTGGCAACGTCGGCGGTTGCCAGGACATAGGCGCAGGGGAGTTGCAGCGGGGCCTGGGCTTGCAGCGTGGCAAGGTCAAAGCCTGCCGCCACGCGACGGGCGAGCGTGGGGCATTGCTCACGCAGTTGCGTGAGGATCGGGGTGATCTTCATGGGAGGGTCCGGTGGTATGGAAGGTAACGTCAGGGAAACCTGTGGGAGCGAGCCTGCTCGCGAAAGCGGTGGGCCAGGCGATACGGATGTGGGTTGTGCTTACATCTTGCGGGCAGGCTGGAAACAGGGAATCAATGTGGGTCGGAACGGGAATCGCGCGGCGGTAGCTCACTGATGCCCATCCGCTTGGCGGCCCAGCGTTCGTAAAGCCCGATGGCCACGTCAGCCCCGGCCATCGCGGTCAGGCAGCCGAAGGCACCGGCGGCCCAGATCGACAGGCCCATGGCGTACAACAGCATGATCGCCGAGACGCCACAGACCATGCAGGCGCCGGAGCGCAGGGCCAGGCGCCGCAGCAGTGACCAGCCACGGGCGCCCTCCTTGTCGGCACGCCACATCTCGCCAGTCACCCCGCCCACCAGGGCGAGCACGATGACCAGCCAGATCGGCATGTCCAGCAACGCTTGTTGCTCGTTTGTCATGTCTCGTTTCCTGGGGAGATGGATGAAAGAACGGGGGTCAGGCCTGGACAGCCAGATAACGTTCTACAGTCGCTCAACGATTACGTTGTCGATAAAGGCATAGTTGGCATATGGATTCTGCTCATTGGAAAAAGCCAGGGTTGTCTGAGGCGAGGTCGCGATGAAGTCATACGTAATGGTGCTCCACTCAACAGCTCTACCTTTTGCTGAAGGGGTGTTGAAAGTGACACTTTGGCCCGCCACTTTTATTTGGATAACACCTTCACCGGAACGACTTGCGTAACGCGAATTACCTGCGCTGAAGGTCAAGCGGTACTTGGCGCCAACGGAGGTTGCAAAGTTCTGCTGAATGCCGCCGCCGTTGCTATAGATATAGTTAGCCAAGTCGACAATGACGACGCCATCCGCCGCCAGGGAACCGCCAATCGAAGCGGGCAGGTTGAAATACTCGGCTCCAGACAGAAACGTCGTCCAACCCGTAATGAAGTTGGCTTGCGCTGGAGTACTCAATATGCAACTTGCGCTGCAGCCTGGCTGTTCGAAGCTACCGTTGACCAGAAGGTTGGCAGCAACAGCGTTGCCTCCGACACCGAACAGGACAACGCAGAGCATCAGCGGGGTAGCGTACTTCTTGAAACGATTCATGATTCACCTGTTGAGTTCGTGATTGATTGCACGGCTGATACATTGCTCGCCGGCGTCCACTCGAGGCTCAACGGCCTTCACATGATTCAACGTCCCGCAACGGGGACACTTGATCTGGAGTTCGGTGTTCTCGCCCATGCGGGCCAGAAGTCTTTTGCAGTGACCGCATCTGAAATCCTTCAGCATCGAAGTCCTCCCACTGGTGGCGGTTTGAAGTACCTCGCGGCACAGGCATTCCAAAAAGCCCGGTCGCCCAGGCTTTTCAGTAATGCGCTTGATCTTTCGGCGCGACTGGCGCGGTACGGATCCATTCAAATTGTTCCTCCGACCGCGGTCCCTGCCCGCCGGATAACTGCTTCTGGTGCTTTACGCTGCACACCCGGGTCAGTTGCCAACCCTCTGAACCGTTAAGGCCGGTTCATCGCTGCCTGTTGGTGGAACTAAAGAGCTTTGTTGCCAGCTGCTTTGTCGAGCGGCTTGGACACAGAATATGCATGGATGCATATACAGTCAATGCGTTAATGCATTTATTTATGCGCGACGAATGCGCAAATGCATGGAGCCCGCTTAAGTACCGGGGTCGAAGGTTTTCAGGAGGCGAAAAAAAACCCGCACGACGGCGGGTTTTATCTGACAGCGGAAGGATTAACGGGCGTACATGCCCCACCAAAAGACGTGACCGAGGATGACGATCTGCTCGTCCTGCATTTCCTGGAACGTGTAGTCCTCGTCCGGATGCTCATCGCGGTTGAAGCTGCGCAGGCGAATGCCGGTGGGCAGGCGATAAAGCTGCTTCACCCGCAGTTGGCCGTTGTGATTGATGGCGTAGAGGTCACCGTCGACGATGTCGCCGATCCCGCATTTGCCCGCGTTCACCCCGACCGTGGCGCCGTCGCGCAGCACCGGCAACATACTGTTGCCGCGCACCGTCACGCACTTGGCCTGGTCGAACTGCACGCCGTTATGGCGCAGGCTGCGCTTGCCGAAACGCAGGCTTGAGCGCTCGCTTTCCTCGATGACGAATCTTCCTGATCCAGCAGCCAATTCAACCTCACGCAGAAAAGGAACGGACACCTCGTCTTCCTCGACGGGCGTGTCATCGTCCCACAGGCTTATGTCCTTGAGTTCGGAATGCGGCTCTTCGCGGCGGCTGTTACCGGCAGGCGCAACGTCGACGCGACCGCGCAACTGGTCGGTGCTCACGGCGAAATATTCGGCGATCTTCGAGATATGTTTATCAGAAGGGTCGACGATCTTGCCGCTGAGGATCCGCGAGAGGGTGGACTGAGGCACGCCGGTACGCCGGTGAAGCTCCGTGGGGGAGATCCCGTGCTGATCGAGCAATGCTCTTAATACGGTAGAAACGTTGCGTTTTTGCATAACGCGCATAATGCTTGTTCTTTTCGCGGAAGACAAATGCTGTTTTGCATAAATACGCAAACATTGTGCTTAAGCTCTGCAGATGCTTTTGTGGCGAGGGAGCTTGCTCCCGCTTGAGTGCGCAGCGCTCACAAAAGGGTCTGCTGCGCAGCCCAGCGGGAGCAAGCTCCCTCGCCACGGGATTCGCCCTACACAGCCTTAGGAAAAACCTCCCACCCCGTCCTTCAAATGCGCATCGCGAGACTACGTTGCCTTGCGCCTCTGCCTACAACTACGCCAGAATCCGCCGGCTTGTGCGCCTTGGGCCCCACCGGTACTTTTGATCTTGTCACTGCCCATCAGTGATCGGGTTTAGTAGCCCGGCATTCCAAGGCGTACATCGCTCCGCTCAGCCAGGTTTTTACCTGCGCTCAATGGTAGCTGTGCGCAGGGCGCCCTCGGGCGCGCCGGTTTCTTGGATCCCCGGTCTACTAACCTGCGTACAGCTGCCGCCCATCTCGTTTAGTAGCGGATTGGTAGTGGCTCCAACTCAAGGATCCAAGACTATGTCCAAACAGATACCAGATCCCCTCGAAGATGACCTCAAGCCGAAAGCCGACGAGGAAAGATCCGATACCCTCTACCTTATTGCTCCCAACATCGACACCGAATGCCTGCTCGCCAACCTCAGCGAAACCCTGGCCTCGGCCAACGCCATGGTCAGCGATCTCGCCTTCGACCTGGAAGGCTCGCGACGACATATCGCACTAGGGATCCTGCAGATGATCGAGCTGAGCCAGTTGCTGGCGAATCGGGCATTGGATGTCGTGGATCCCAGATAAAACAGGCCAATTCGACGAGAAACAAAAAAGCCTGCATGTCGCCAGGCTGTTCATTCAAGAAGGACAACCCCCTATGACGAGGGGGCTTGCTCCCGCCGGGTTACGCAGTGACCCCGCTTCTAGCGGCCGCTGCGTCCCCAAAGCGGGAGCAAGCTCCCTCGCCACGTCGTTATCAACTATAAATGGGCAGCAATAAGCACAAAGAGGCCTGGGGGGTTCGATACAAACAGTCAGACCATCGAAAGGGATCGGATTAATGACGGAGAATGCCGATACACGCAGCCGGCTACTGGCCTCAGCAGACCAAGCCGTCCATGAAGACGCATTGCGCTTCGCTCGGTCCAATAAAAAAGCAATCGCGAAGCGACTGACAGATAAGGCTCTTTATCCGCCAGAGGAAGCGCCGGTGTCAGTTTTTATGGCAGGCTCTCCGGGCGCCGGTAAAACCGAGGCATCAATAGCCTTGGTGAATCTGTTCGCAGATTCACTACCATAATCCCTGAGCAACACACGCGGGCCGACCTAGAGGCCATGCTCGAGCCACCATCAGGAGGGCACCTATGATTTCGATCAAGCTGGGCTTGTCCAAAGGAACCAAAAGCACCTTTGCCGATTTTATTCGTAATGCTAAATCGGACCAAAAGAAACGTGTTTATAGCGAGGTTTTGACAGAGGCTACCAAGCAGCAAAACCTCGTGATGATGCAGGCCGAGGCGAAACGAGGCTGATATCAAAATTCAAGAGAAGCCCGACTACATGTCGGGCTTTTTGTTGCGAGATTTACCTGGCCAGAGGTTTTTCCGCAACATTCTGGGAAAACAATCGAACCCACTCATCCCTGGGTCGCACCAGACCGCCCATGTTAACCTTGCGCCCATCGCGGAAAAGCCGGGCCGATGCCCCTCCTTTTGCCCCACACCTTTCAACGAGCTTGCCTGACACCGATGAATACCGCCGTGAACGACCTGTCCTCCCACACGCCGATGATGCAGCAATACTGGCGCCTGAAGAACCAGCACCCCGATCAGCTGATGTTCTATCGCATGGGCGACTTCTACGAAATCTTCTATGAGGACGCGAAGAAGGCCGCCAAGCTGTTGGACATCACCCTGACGGCGCGTGGGCAATCGGCGGGCATGGCGATTCCGATGTGTGGGATTCCTTACCACGCGGCGGAAGGCTACCTGGCGAAGCTGGTCAAGCTGGGCGAGTCCGTGGTGATTTGCGAACAGGTCGGCGACCCGGCCACCAGCAAAGGCCCGGTGGAACGCCAGGTCGTGCGGATCATCACTCCCGGCACAGTCAGTGACGAGGCATTGCTGGATGAACGTCGGGACAACCTGATCGCCGCTGTCCTCGGTGACGAGCGCCTGTTCGGCCTGGCCGTGCTGGACATCACCAGCGGCAACTTCTCGGTATTGGAAATCAAGGGCTGGGAAAACCTGCTGGCGGAACTGGAGCGGGTCAATCCTGTGGAGTTGTTGATCCCGGATGACTGGCCCAAAGACCTGCCGGCGGAAAAACGCCGTGGCGTACGTCGCCGGGCGCCGTGGGATTTCGAACGCGACTCGGCGTTGAAAAGTCTCTGCCAGCAGTTTTCCACCCAGGACCTCAAGGGCTTCGGCTGCGAGAACCTGACCCTGGCCATCGGCGCCGCCGGCTGCCTGCTGGCCTACGCCAAGGAAACCCAGCGCACCGCCCTGCCCCATCTGCGCAGCCTGCGTCACGAACGCCTGGATGACACGGTCGTGCTGGACGGCGCGAGCCGCCGCAACCTGGAACTGGACACCAACCTGGCCGGTGGCCGCGATAACACCCTGCAATCGGTGGTCGATCGCTGCCAGACCGCCATGGGCAGCCGCCTGTTGACCCGCTGGCTGAACCGACCGCTGCGGGACCTGACGGTACTGCAAGCACGCCAGTCTTCGATTACTTGCCTGCTGGACCGTTATCGTTTCGAGCAGTTGCAACCGCAGCTCAAGGAAATCGGCGATATCGAGCGGATCCTCGCGCGGATCGGCCTGCGCAACGCCCGTCCTCGCGACTTGGCGCGCCTGCGCGACGCCCTCGGCGCGCTGCCCGAACTTCAGGTGGCAATGACCGACCTTGAAGCACCTCACCTGCAGCAACTGGCGCGCACTACCAGCACCTACCCGGAACTGGCCGCGCTGCTGGAAAAAGCCATCATCGATAATCCGCCAGCGGTGATTCGGGACGGTGGCGTGCTGAAAACCGGTTACGACGCTGAACTCGACGAGCTGCAATCGCTGAGCGAAAACGCCGGCCAGTTCCTGATCGACCTCGAAGCCCGGGAAAAGGCCCGTACCGGCCTTGCCAATCTCAAGGTCGGCTACAACCGCATCCATGGCTACTTCATCGAGCTGCCGAGCAAGCAGGCCGAGCAAGCCCCGGCCGATTACATCCGGCGCCAGACCCTCAAGGGCGCCGAGCGTTTCATCACACCGGAACTCAAGGCTTTCGAGGACAAGGCCCTGTCGGCCAAGAGTCGCGCCCTCGCCCGGGAAAAGATGCTCTACGAAGCGCTGCTCGAAGACCTGATCAGCCAGCTCCCACCGTTGCAGGACACCGCCGCCGCCCTGGCGGAACTGGACGTGTTGAGCAACCTGGCCGAGCGCGCGCTGAACCTGGACCTCAATTGCCCACGCTTCGTCAGCGAGCCGTGCATGCGCATCAGCCAGGGTCGCCACCCGGTGGTCGAGCAGGTACTGACCACGCCGTTCGTGGCCAACGACCTGAGCCTGGACGACAATACCCGCATGCTGGTGATCACCGGTCCGAACATGGGCGGTAAATCCACCTACATGCGCCAGACCGCGCTGATCGTATTGCTGGCTCACATCGGCAGCTTCGTCCCGGCGGCCAGTTGCGAACTGTCCCTGGTGGACCGGATCTTCACCCGGATCGGCTCCAGCGATGACCTGGCCGGTGGGCGTTCGACCTTCATGGTGGAAATGAGCGAAACCGCGAACATCCTCCACAATGCCACCGAGCGCAGCCTGGTGCTGATGGACGAAGTCGGTCGCGGCACCAGCACCTTCGATGGCCTGTCCCTGGCCTGGGCGGCCGCTGAACGTTTGGCCCAGTTGCGCGCTTATACGCTGTTCGCCACGCACTATTTCGAATTGACGGTGTTGCCGGAGAGCCAGCCGCTGGTGGCCAACGTCCACCTCAACGCCACCGAGCACAACGAACGCATCGTGTTCCTTCACCACGTACTGCCCGGCCCGGCCAGCCAGAGCTACGGCCTGGCGGTGGCACAACTGGCCGGTGTGCCGAGCGACGTCATCACCCGCGCTCGCGAGCACCTCAGCCGCCTGGAGACCACCAGCTTGCCGCACGAGGTAGCGCGCCCGAGCAAAGGCAAACCGGCCGCGCCGCAGCAAAGCGACCTGTTCGCCAGCCTGCCGCATCCGGTGCTCGACGAACTGGCCAAGCTCGACCTCGACGACATGACCCCGCGCCGGGCGCTGGATTTACTCTATACATTGAAGACACGGGTCTAACGCACAGGCTTTCAAGCTGTTAGAATCTCGCGCGGTTTGGGATGCTGCGACCTATTAGCCTGGGTTTGCAGACAATCGCTCCCGAACCTCGCGACCCCTACCGTGATGGGGCTTCGCCGCAGCCGCCTGAGGAGAGAATTAGAAATGACCTTCGTCGTCACCGACAACTGCATCAAGTGCAAGTACACCGACTGCGTAGAAGTCTGTCCGGTGGACTGCTTTTACGAAGGCCCGAACTTCCTGGTCATTCATCCGGACGAGTGCATCGACTGCGCCCTGTGTGAACCGGAATGCCCGGCGAACGCCATTTTCTCGGAAGACGAAGTGCCAGCCGGTATGGAGAACTTCATCCAGCTGAACGCCGAACTGGCGGATATCTGGCCGAACATCACCGAGAAGAAAGACGCCCTGCCCGACGCCGAAGAATGGGATGGCAAGACTGGCAAGATCGCAGACCTGGAACGCTGATTACCCCAGCGTTCGCTGAAAAGGCCCCTCGCGGGCCTTTTTGCTGCCTGGAACAAAATCGCGGGCAAAAAAAAGGGGCGGTTTGACCCGCCCACATTTTTTCCATAATCCCTTTAATCCTTTTCATCGTCCTGATGAATCGCATCCTGCGATGTCCTTCCTGTCCCATCGTCCTTGACGGGTGTGTCTGTCCGTCGACACAGGATTGATATTAGTGTTTTCCCAAACGAGTGCAATGCCTCGGCGGCGCTCCGCCGGCACTGTCACGAGCCATTCACACTTAGGAAAATCTTTTAAAAACAGTCACGTACAGGTTTATAAAACGCTTGATTAGCAATCTGTCCCATCGTCGTGGAACCGAACGCTTACGTAACACTAGGCAAAAGCTTACAAACTGAAGCTGCAAAATGGGCTGATGAGAAATTCTCCCTGCTGGCAAAAGCAAAAGCCCCGAACTCAGTCGGGGCTTTCTCTGCTGCGCTTGCCTGATCTACTGGAACAACGACTCGCTCGACAGGCCGTTCTTCTCCAGGATCTCCCGGAGCCGCTTGAGGCCTTCGACCTGGATCTGCCTGACCCGCTCACGCGTCAAACCAATCTCCAGGCCCACATCTTCAAGGGTGCTGCTTTCATGACCGCGCAAGCCGAAGCGGCGGATTACCACTTCCCGTTGCTTGTCCGTAAGCTCCGACAGCCATTGGTCGATGCTCTGGGACAAGTCATCATCCTGGAGCAACTCGCACGGATCGGTCGGACGATCGTCGGTAAGGGTGTCGAGCAGCGTCTTGTCCGAGTCTGGCCCCAGTGAAACGTCGACCGATGAGACCCGCTCGTTGAGACCGAGCATGCGCTTGACCTCGCCCACCGGCTTCTCCAACAGGTTGGCGATTTCCTCGGGTGAAGGTTCGTGGTCGAGCTTCTGGGTCAACTCGCGGGCGGCCCGCAGGTAGACGTTTAGCTCCTTGACCACGTGGATCGGCAGCCGGATGGTCCGGGTCTGATTCATGATCGCCCGTTCGATGGTCTGGCGGATCCACCAGGTCGCATAGGTCGAGAAACGGAAGCCGCGCTCGGGGTCGAACTTCTCGACGGCGCGAATCAGGCCCAGGTTGCCCTCTTCGATCAGATCCAGCAGCGAAAGCCCACGATTGACGTAGCGTCGGGCGATTTTCACCACCAGGCGCAGGTTGCTTTCAATCATGCGTTTTCGACCCGCCGGGTCGCCACTTTGCGACAAGCGCGCAAAATGAACTTCTTCCTCGGGGGAGAGCAATGGTGAGAAGCCGATTTCGTTGAGGTACAGCTGAGTGGCGTCCAGCGCCCGGGTGTAATCGATGTACTTATGTTGTTTAAGTGAAGCGGAGTGTTTGGATTTGGCACGAACGGAAGGTGGAGTCGCCCCTTCATCATTCGACATCGAATCCATAGCGATGCCGGTCTCCATAAGGAGGACCTCATCGTCGATGTCAAACTCCGGCACTTCTTTACTGAGAGCCATTGTTATAGTCCTTTGGTGAGTTCGACCTCAAGCTCAAGCGACGCCTTTATCCTTGGCAACGCTGGAGCCTGTTCCCTCTACGTGACGGAACAGGCTGACAAGCAAATCAACGACGTGGCAGGAATTGCAGCGGATCCACAGGTTTACCTTGTCGGCGAATCTCAAAATGCAGTTTCACTCGATCCGTACCCGTTGAGCCCATTTCGGCAATTGTCTGTCCGACCTTGACCTGCTGCCCCTCCCGAACCAACAGCCTGCGGTTGTGACCGTAGGCACTGACGTAGGTATCGCTGTGTTTGATGATCACGAGTTCGCCGTAGCCCCTTAAACCACTCCCGGCGTACACGACCGTGCCATCAGACGCTGCCAAAACAGGCTGTCCCAAATCCCCGGCGATATCAATTCCTTTATTCAAACTACCGTTTGAAGAGAATTTTCCAATGAGAACGCCATTAGAAGGCCATCCCCAGCCGGTCGGGGCGGGGCCTGCCGGAGGCATCGGAGCGGGTGCCGGCTTGTTCGCGACGGACGGTACAGTCGCCGTTGCGGCACCCGCCGGACGACGGATAACCGTGGTTTTGCTCGAGGATGACGGGGTCGAACCCGACTGCGTCACGACCGCGGTAGGCGTTGAGGCACTGCGACCGTCAAAGCGAATTGTCTGACCCGGATGGATCGTATAAGGCGCAGGAATGTTGTTGCGAGCCGCGAGGGCCTTGTAGTCCCAGCCGTAGCGAAACGCGATGGAAAACAGCGTATCGCCGCGACGGACTACATACTGGCCGGTCGTTACTGTAGGCCGCTGCGGTGTCGCATTGTTGCGATCGACCACCCGGACATTACCCGACGGAGTACTGGAACAACCGACCAGCAAGGTACTCAAGAGAAGGCCAGTCACCAGGCGCTTGAAGCTCGTGATACCCATACGCTGCGCAATGACTGTGAGACTCACCCGCCGCTCCCTTTGTGGTGGCTGAAAAAATTGCACACTGCCTGTCCAGGCAGAAATATTGCCCCGTGGCGAGCCGACACCACGCTTCTATAAAGGAAGCGCGAAAAGCTACCGCACACGTTTGCTCGACGCTGTTGAACGCTGTTTGGCAAACCAGCGCTTGTCGAACAGCTGCTGCCGTAAGACACATGTCGTGCCCCGGAATTCAGCGTCTGTCTATAAATGCTCAGGCCAATGGCCCGTTGAGCAACGGCACGAAACGCACCGCCCCGAGGACGTGTCGTGAAAAACCGTGTTCTTCACGCACAATCAACATCAGTTGCTGGACTTCGCCCGCACCCACCGGAATCACCAGTCGCCCGCCGGGAGCGAGTTGGTCCAGCAGGGCCTGGGGAACATCGGTGGCAACAGCCGTGACGATGATGCCGTTATAAGGCGCCAGTGCCGGCCAGCCTTCCCAACCGTCGCCCCAGCGAAACACCACGTTGCGCAGGTTCAGCTCCACCAGGCGCTCCTTGGCGCGATCCTGCAGGACCTTGATCCGTTCCACCGAAAACACCCGCTCCACCAACTGCGACAATACCGCGGTCTGGTAACCCGAGCCCGTGCCGATCTCCAGCACCTTGTCCAGCGGCCCCGCCTCCAGCAGCAACTCGCTCATGCGAGCCACCATGTAGGGCTGGGAAATGGTCTGGTTGTGGCCGATCGGCAACGCCGTGTCTTCATAGGCGCGATGGGCCAGCGCTTCATCGACGAAAAGATGGCGCGGCGTACGGCGAATCACCTCGAGCACCTGGGCGTTGGACAAGCCTTCTTCGTACAGCCGCTGGATCAACCGTTCCCGGGTCCGCTGGGAGGTCATGCCAATTCCGCGGCGCAGCATATCGTCTTGTTCACGTGCCATCAGCGCAGCCCCTCCAGCCAGCCATCGAGACTTCGAAAGGCATCGTTGAAAGTGCGATCGAGCTGCAAGGGCGTGATCGAGACATAACCCTGCATCACTGCATGGAAGTCGGTGCCAGGCCCGCCATCTTCGGCATCGCCGGCGGCGGCGATCCAGTAGCCGGCCTTGCCGCGCGGGTCGACGACATGCATCGGCCTGGCAGCCCGGGCGCGGTGACCCAGGCGAGTGAGCTGGATGCCACGGATATGATCAAGCGGCAGATTCGGGATATTCACGTTCAGCACCGTACGCGGCGGCAGGTCCAGCTCGCCGTGGGCCTGCACCAGTTTGCGGGCGAAGTAGGCGGCAGTGGGCAAATTGTCGACCTGCCGTGAAACAAACGAAAAGGCAAACGACGTATGGTTGAGGAAACGACCTTCCAGGGCGGCGGCAACCGTTCCGGAATACAGTACGTCATCGCCCAGGTTGGCCCCCAGGTTTATCCCGGAGACCACCATGTCGGGCTCGCGCTCCAGCAGGCCGTTCAGGCCCAGGTGCACGCAATCGGTCGGCGTACCGTTGAGGCTGATGAAACCGTTGTCCAGGTAGCAGGGATGCAGCGGACGGTCGAGCGTCAGCGAGCTGCTCGCGCCGCTTTTGTCCTGGTCCGGGGCGATGACCACGCACTCGGCAAAATCCGCCAGCGCAGCATAAAGCGCGGCAAGACCGGGTGCTGTCACCCCGTCGTCGTTAGAAATCAGAATACGCATGGGCTGTCCGTCTGCCCCACCGGCACCAGATCGACGAGTTCGCGCACCAAGACAGTGGCGAAACATCCGGCCGGCAGGACGAATTCCAATTGCAGAATGTCAGGCGAGGGATAATGCCACGACAGCCCGCCAATGGGCAGTCGCAGGATGCGACGTTCGTGACTCATTCCCGCGTTTATCAACCAGTCCCGCAGATCGGCCTCGTCCGCGGCGATGGCCTGCTCCAATTCGAAGGTTGCCCCGGCGGCGGGCGAAGGTCCTTCGCCCCACTGCGGCCCGGTCGGGTGCAGATCGAGAATGGCCAGGCGCGGATCGCTGCACTCAGCCTCACTGGCGGGGAAAAAACTGCGGCTGTCGGTAAAGGCGAGCAAGTCGCCCACCTGGGCTTGCCGCCAGGTACCGTCGGCGACTCGCGCCGCCAGCACCCGGTTGAACAGAAAGCTGCGCGCGGTGGACAACAGCCGAGAGCGCACGTTGCGCTGCTCCGGCAAAGCCTTGCGCGCCGCCCAGGCACGGGCATCGACGACATTGCCGCCGTCATGGCCAAAGCGCTGGGCACCAAAATAATTCGGAATGCCTTGGTGGGCGATGTGTTGCAGACGTGTCTCGATAGCCTCCTTGTCGCCCGAGAATTGGGTCAGGCGCAAGGTAAAGCCATTGGCCGAGTGCGCGCCACGCTGCAGCTTGCGTCTGTGGCGTGCGGTCTTGAGGATCTTCAGCGTATCGTTTTCTGCCGTCGACAGGTCCGGGTCGGCCTTGCCGGGCAACTGCACGCTGAACCATTGCCGGGTCAGGGCCTGACGATCCTTGAGCCCGGCGTAGCTGACCGTGCGCAAAGGCACGCCGGCGGCCTTGGCGATTCGCCGGGCAGCCTCCTCGGTATTCAAGCCGCGTTTTTCCACCCAGATCCACAGATGCTCGCCATCCCCGGACAACGGGATATCAAGCACTTCGTCGACCTGGAAATCCTCGGCGGTAGCCTTCAGTACCGCACGGCCCAATGTCTCACCGTAGGCCCGCGGGCCCAAGAGTTCCAGTTCGGTCATGGGCGCTGCAACAAGGCGACGGAATGGACGGCGATGCCTTCTTCGCGACCGACGAAACCAAGCTTCTCGGTCGTGGTGGCCTTGACGTTAACCTGGTCCAGTTCAACCTGGAGATCCTCGGCAATCCGCTGGCGCATCGCTTCGATGTGCGGCGCCATCTTGGGGGCCTGGGCAATAATGGTGTTGTCGACATTGGCCACGACCCAGCCCTTGGCGTGGATCAACGCGACCACGTGGCGCAGCAGTACGCGGCTGTCGGCGCCCTTGAATTGCGGGTCGGTGTCCGGGAAATGCTTGCCGATGTCGCCCAGGGCAGCCGCGCCAAGCAGAGCGTCGCTCAAGGCATGCAGCAACACGTCACCGTCAGAATGCGCAAGCAGCCCGAAGCCGTGTGCGATACGCACGCCGCCCAGAGTAATGAAGTCGCCTTCAGCGAAACGGTGAACATCGTAGCCGTGGCCAATACGCATAAAAAAACGCCCCGATTTTTGTCAGGGCGTGATTCTACCTGCATTAGGCGTTCAGAGCGCGCGCATGATGCTGCAAGTGTTCATCAATAAAGCTGGCGATGAAGAAATAGCTGTGGTCGTAGCCTGGTTGCAGGCGCAACTCCAGCGGATGACCGGCCGCTTTGGCCGCCTGCTGCAGCGCTTCGGGCTTGAGCTGATTGGCCAGGAAATCATCGCGATCACCCTGATCCACCAGCAGTGGCAGCTTTTCCTGCGCCTCGGCAATCAATGCACAGGCATCCCACTCACGCCACTTCGAGCGGTCTTCCCCCAGGTAGCGGGAAAAAGCCTTCTGCCCCCACGGACAATCCATCGGGTTGTTGATCGGCGAAAAAGCCGACACCGAACGGTAGCGCCCTGGGTTGCGCAAGGCGCAGACCAGCGCGCCATGGCCGCCCATGGAATGACCACTGATGCCGCGTTTATCCGAGGCAGGGAAATGCGCTTCGACCAGCGTCGGCAATTCCTGCACCACATAGTCATGCATCCGATAGTGTCGCGCCCAAGGATCCTGCGTGGCATTCAGATAAAAGCCCGCGCCCAGGCCGAAATCCCAGGCGCCGTCCGGATCGCCCGGCACATCGGCGCCACGGGGGCTGGTGTCCGGCGCGACGATGATCAGCCCCAACTCGGCGGCCATGCGCTGGGCACCGGCCTTGTGCATGAAGTTTTCATCGGTGCAGGTCAGTCCGGACAACCAGTACAGCACCGGCAGCTTGCCGCCCTGCTCGGCTTGCGGCGGCAGGTAGACGGCAAAGACCATGTCACAACCGAGCACTTCGGAACGGTGACGGTAACGTTTGTGCCAGCCGCCGAAGCTTTTCTGGCAGGAGATGTTTTCCAGGCTCATGACCGACCTCAGAAATGGATAACGGTACGGATGCTCTTGCCTTCGTGCATCAGGTCGAATGCCTTGTTGATGTCTTCCAGGCCCATGGTGTGGGTGATGAAAGTATCCAGCGGGATCTCGCCCTTTTCGGCCATTTCCACATAGCTTGGCAACTCGCTGCGACCACGCACGCCGCCAAAGGCCGAACCGCGCCAGACGCGACCGGTCACCAATTGGAATGGACGGGTGGCAATTTCCTGGCCGGCCCCGGCCACGCCGATGATCACCGACTCGCCCCAACCCTTGTGGCAGCATTCCAGCGCGGCACGCATCAACTGGACATTGCCGATGCATTCAAAGGAGAAGTCCACGCCGCCATCGGTCATGTCGACGATGACTTCCTGGATCGGGCGATCGAAGTCTTTCGGGTTGACGCAATCGGTCGCGCCGAGCTGCCTGGCGATTTCGAACTTGGCCGGGTTGATGTCGATGGCGATGATGCGCGAGGCCTTGGCTTTCACCGCGCCGATCACTGCCGACAGGCCGATGCCGCCCAGGCCGAAAATCGCCACGGTGTCCCCTGGCTTGACCTTGGCGGTATTGAGCACCGCGCCGATGCCGGTGGTGACACCGCAGCCCAGCAGGCAGACTTTTTCCAGGGGCGCTTCTTTTGGAATCTTCGCTACGGAGATTTCCGGTAGCACGGTGTATTCAGAGAACGTCGAAGTACCCATGTAGTGGAAAATCGTCTCGCCCTTGTAGGAAAAGCGCGAAGTGCCGTCCGGCATCAGGCCTTTGCCTTGGGTGGCGCGAATCGCCTGACACAGGTTGGTCTTGCCCGACTTGCAGAACTTGCACTGGCCGCACTCCGGTGTGTACAGCGGAATCACATGATCACCCACCGCCACCGAAGTCACACCTTCGCCAATCGCTTCGACGATCGCGCCGCCTTCATGACCGAGGATCGACGGGAAGATCCCCTCCGGGTCAGCGCCCGACAACGTGTAGGCGTCGGTATGGCAAACGCCCGAAGCCACCACGCGCAACAGCACCTCGCCAGCTTTCGGCATGGCGACATCGACTTCAACGATTTCCAGGGGTTTCTTGGCCTCGAAGGCAACGGCGGCGCGCGACTTGATCATTCGGATTCTCCGGCAAATAAAAACAAGACCGGGAGTGTAATCCTTCGCCGAACGATGAATAATCCAACCAAAAGCAAAACATTATTGCTGTATAGGGACAATCCTTCATGTATGACAATCGCTGGGAAGGCATCGACGAGTTCGTCGCCGTGGCCGAATGCAGCCAGTTCACCGCGGCGGCCGAGCGCCTCGGGGTTTCGTCTTCGCACATCAGTCGACAAATCGTACGGCTGGAAGAGCGTCTGCAGACACGATTGCTCTATCGCAGTACCCGGCGTGTGACCCTCACCGAGGCTGGTCAGACTTTTCTGCAGCATTGCCAGCGCCTGCAGGACGGACGCGAGGAAGCGCTGCGGGCGGTGGGTGATCTCACCAGCGAACCCAAGGGCATGCTGCGAATGACCTGCGCCGTGGCCTACGGCGAGCGCTTTATCGTGCCGCTGGTGACGCGGTTCATGGGGCTGTACCCGCAACTGCGAGTAGACATCGAACTGAGCAATCGCCCACTGGACCTGGTTCACGAAAGTCTGGACCTGGCGATTCGCCTCGGCCGCCTGCAGGACTCGCGCCTGGTCGCGACACGCCTGGCGCCGCGGCGCATGTATCTCTGTGCTTCACCGTCCTATCTGGAACGCTATGGTCGGCCCCACAGTGTGTCGGAACTGAGCCGTCACAACTGCCTGATCGGCAGCTCCGACATTTGGCAACTGGAGCAGAACGGGCGGGAATTTTCTCAACGGGTGCAGGGAAACTGGCGTTGTAACAGTGGGCAAGCGGTGCTTGATGCGGCGCTGCAAGGGGTGGGTTTGTGCCAATTGCCGGATTATTACGTGCTTGAGCATCTGCACAGCGGTGCACTGATCTCTTTGCTGGAGGCTCATCAACCGCCGAACACAGCGGTTTGGGCGTTGTACCCGCAGCAACGGCATTTGTCGCCCAAGGTGCGCAAGTTGGTGGATTACTTGAAGGAGGGGTTGGCTGAGCGGCCGGAGTATCGGGGGTGACCGTGGTTTTTGTGTTGCCTGAGCAATTGCTATCGCGAGCAGGCTCGCTCCCACAGAGGTTTTTGGTTGTACCCAACATTCATGGCGACTGGAGATCCAATGTGGGAGCGAGCCTGCTCGCGAAGACGGTCAGGAAGACGCCTCCAGCGCTCAACGCCGATTAGCCCAACGCTGGCGCAACCACTCCAGGTCTTCCGGCCGGGTTACCTTGATGTTGTCAGATCGCCCTTCGATCAACCGAGGCGCCTGCCCCGCCCATTCCATGGCCGAAGCTTCGTCGGTGATCAGTGCATCCGCCACCAGGCTGTCGGCCAGGGCCCGATGCAAGGCGCCGAGGCGGAACATCTGTGGCGTGTAGGCTTGCCAGATCACGCTGCGATCGATTGTTTCCAGCACACGGCCATGCTTGTCGACGCGCTTGAGCGTATCGCGCGCCGGTACCGCCAACAGACCGCCGACCGGATCGTTCGCCAGCTCATGGAGCAATGTGTCGAGATCGCCCCGCGCCAGATTGGGCCGCGCGGCGTCATGCACCAGCACCCAATCGAAATCGTCGGCGCCTTGTTCATGAAGGTGCAACAAGGCATTGAGCACCGAATCGGAACGCTGCTCACCGCCGGCCACACGCTGGATTCGAGGATCGCTGGCGCAGGCCAGTGTCGGCCAGTAAGGGTCGTCCTGTGCAACGCTGACCACCACGCCCTTGACGGTTGGGTGGTCGAGAAAACAGCCAAGGCTGTGTTCGAGAATGGTACGTCCGCCCAGTTGCAGATATTGCTTGGGACGGTCCGCGGCCATGCGGGCGCCAACGCCCGCGGCAGGAATCACGGCCCAGAAGGCCGGCAAACGAATACTCATTGGGCCAACTGGTAGAGGGTTTCGCCCTCCTTGACCATGCCCAGCTCATGTCGAGCCCGCTCTTCAACGGTTTCCATGCCTTTTTTCAGCTCTGTCACTTCGGCGTCCATTACCCGGTTACGCTCCAGCAGCGCCTCGTTTTCAGCATGCTGGTCGGCAATTTGCTGAGTCAGGTCGGCCACTTGCGCCAGGCTGCCGTTACCCACCCACAGGCGGTACTGCAAGCCGGCCAGCAAGAGAAGCAAGACAAGAAACAACCAATTGGGACTGCGCATCGAATATCAGTATCCAGTGAAAAAAGACCGCCATGCCAAACTTGAAGGTCTGATAGCACGAAGCCTGGAAAATCCAGGCTTGTGCTTGATAAGGCATCAGATTAGAGGCAAAACCGTCGCCTTGGCGACCTTTGCGACACAATCCGCTGTCTTTTTACCATTTACCGCTTAGCCGCGAAACTCGGCACGGCCGTTGTACTTGGCCTTGCCGTTCAACTGCTCTTCGATACGCAGCAGTTGGTTGTACTTGGAAACGCGGTCGGAACGGCACAGGGAACCGGTCTTGATCTGGCCTGCCGCAGTACCCACGGCCAGGTCGGCGATGGTCGAATCTTCGGTTTCACCGGAACGGTGGGAGATTACCGCGGTGTAGCCGGCAGCCTTGGCCATCTGGATGGCTTCCAGGGTTTCGGTCAGGGTACCGATCTGGTTGAACTTGATCAGGATCGAGTTGGCGATCTTCTTGTCGATGCCCTCTTTCAGGATCTTGGTGTTGGTCACGAACAGGTCGTCACCCACCAGCTGGGTTTTCTCGCCGATCTTGTCGGTGAGGATTTTCCAGCCAGCCCAGTCGGACTCGTCCAGGCCATCTTCGATGGAGATGATCGGGTAGCGCTCGGTCAAGCCCTTGAGGTAGTCGGCAAAACCTTCGGCGGTGAACACCTGGCCTTCGCCGGACAGATTGTATTTACCGTCTTCGAAGAACTCACTGGCCGCGCAGTCCAGGGCCAGGGTCACGTCGGTGCCCAGCTTGTAGCCAGCGTTGGCCACGGCTTCGGAGATCACTTTCAGCGCGTCTTCGTTGGACGCCAGGTTCGGCGCGAAGCCGCCTTCGTCGCCAACCGCGGTGCTCAGGCCACGGGCCTTCAGCACGGCCTTGAGGTGATGGAAAATCTCGGTGCCCATACGCAGGCCTTCGGAGAAGGACTTGGCGCCGACCGGCTGGACCATGAATTCCTGGATGTCGACGTTGTTATCGGCATGCTCGCCGCCGTTGATGATGTTCATCATCGGCACCGGCATCGAGTAGACGCCCGGGGTACCGTTCAGGTTGGCGATGTGCGCGTACAGCGGCAGGTCCTGGTCCTGGGCGGCAGCCTTGGCGGCGGCCAGGGAAACGGCGAGGATCGCGTTGGCGCCCAGGGTCGCTTTGTTTTCGGTACCGTCGAGTTTGATCATGGCCTGGTCGAGGGCTTTCTGGTCGGCAGGGTCCTTGCCCAGCAACAGGTCGCGGATCGGACCGTTGATGTTGGCGACGGCTTTCAGCACGCCCTTGCCCAGGTAACGGCTCTTGTCGCCATCACGCAGCTCCAGCGCTTCGCGCGAGCCAGTGGAAGCACCGGACGGCGCGCAGGCGCTGCCGATGATGCCGTTGTCGAGAAGCACGTCCGCTTCGACAGTGGGGTTGCCACGGGAGTCGAGAACTTCACGACCTTTGATGTCGACGATTTTTGCCATTGTTGTGAACACTCCAAAGTTGACGAAAACGACGCAGCGAGAGGAAATCTTTTACCGTCGGCGGGTACAGAGCAGCGGGCAGGCTCGCCGACGATAACGCCCGGCCCGCAGGCCAGAGCGTTTATCGAGCGGTACTTTACCGGAGAAAGCCGTGTTACGCGGTTTCTATCGTCGGAAAACCCTTGACCAGCTCGTCCAGCGCCTTGAGCTGAGACAGGAAAGGTTCCAGCTTGTTCAAGCGCAGGGCACAAGGGCCGTCGCACTTGGCGTTGTCCGGATCAGGGTGGGCTTCGAGGAACAGGCCCGCCAAGGACTGGCTCATGCCGGCCTTGGCCAGCTCGGTGACCTGGGCGCGACGACCGCCCGCGGAATCGGAACGACCGCCGGGCATCTGCAGCGCATGAGTAACGTCGAAGAATACCGGGTACTCGAACTGCTTCATGATGCCGAAGCCGAGCATGTCCACCACCAGGTTGTTGTAGCCGAAGCTCGAACCGCGCTCGCAGAGGATCAACTGATCGTTGCCGGCCTCTTCGCACTTGCTCAGGATGTGTTTCATTTCCTGGGGCGCGAGGAACTGGGCTTTCTTGATGTTGATCACCGCGCCGGTCTTGGCCATCGCGACCACCAGGTCGGTCTGGCGCGACAGGAAGGCCGGCAGCTGGATGATGTCGCAGACCTCGGCGACAACCGCGGCCTGGTCAGGCTCGTGCACGTCGGTGATGATCGGCACGCCGAACGCTTGCTTGATGTCCTGGAAGATCCGCATGCCCTCTTCCAGGCCCGGACCACGGTAGGAAGTCACGGATGAACGGTTGGCCTTGTCGAAGCTGGCCTTGAACACGTAAGGAATGCCCAGCTTCTGGGTGACCTTGACGTACTCCTCACAGACCTGCATAGCCATGTCGCGGCTTTCCAGCACGTTCATGCCGCCGAACAGTACCATGGGTTTGTCGTTGGCAATCTCGATGTCGCCGACGCGGATGATCTTCTGAGCCATGGTCTTATGCCTTCTTCTGGTGTTGAGCCAATGCGGCTTTCACGAAACCGCTGAACAACGGATGACCGTCACGCGGTGTCGAGGTGAACTCCGGGTGGAACTGGCAAGCGACGAACCACGGGTGGTCCGCGGCCTCGACCACTTCAACCAACGCACCGTCACCGGAGCGGCCGGAGATTTTCAGGCCGGCTTCGATCAGTTGTGGCAGCAGGTTGTTGTTGACTTCATAGCGGTGGCGGTGACGCTCGACGATCACGTCCTTGGCGTAGCAATCGTGCACCTTGGAGCCAGCTTCCAGCAGGCACTCCTGGGCTCCGAGGCGCATGGTGCCGCCCAGGTCGGAAGTTTCTGTACGCACTTCGACCGAGCCGGTGGCGTCTTCCCACTCGGTGATCAGACCCACGACCGGGTGGCCGCTGCTGCGATCGAATTCGGTGGAGTTGGCGTCCTTCCAGCCCATCACGTTACGCGCGAACTCGATGACTGCCACTTGCATGCCCAGGCAGATGCCCAGGTAAGGCACCTTGTTCTCGCGAGCGTATTGCACCGCGGTGATCTTGCCTTCCACGCCCCGCAGGCCAAAGCCGCCCGGCACGAGGATCGCATCGGCGCCTTCAAGCAGGCCGGTGCCCTGGTTCTCGATGTCTTCGGAATCGATGTAGCGCAGGTTGACCTTGGTGCGGTTGCTGATGCCGGCATGACTCATCGCCTCGATCAGCGACTTGTACGCGTCCAGTAGCTCCATGTACTTGCCGACCATGGCGATGGTGACTTCGTGCTCCGGGTTCAGCTTGGCATCGACGACCGCGTCCCATTCCGAGAGGTCGGCACTGGCGCATTGCAGGCCGAAGCGCTCGACGACGAAGTCATCCAGGCCCTGAGAATGCAGGATGCCGGGGATCTTGTAGATGGTGTCGGCGTCTTCCAGGCCGATCACCGCACGCTCTTCGACGTTGGTGAACTGGGCGATCTTGCGCCGCGAGGAAATATCGATCGGGTGGTCGGAGCGGCAGATCAGCACGTCCGGCTGCAGGCCGATGGAGCGCAGCTCCTTGACCGAGTGCTGGGTCGGCTTGGTCTTGGTTTCACCGGCGGTAGCAATGTACGGAACCAGTGTCAGGTGCATCAGCATCGCGCGCTTGGCGCCGATTTCGAAACGCAGCTGGCGGATGGCCTCGAGGAACGGCTGGGATTCGATATCGCCCACGGTACCGCCGATCTCGACCATCGCCACGTCGGCGTCGCCGGCACCCTTGATGATGCGGCGCTTGATTTCGTCGGTGATGTGCGGAATGACCTGGATGGTCGCGCCCAGGTAGTCACCCCGACGCTCCTTGCGCAGCACGTGCTCATAGACACGGCCGGTGGTGAAGTTGTTGTTCTGGGTCATGGTCGTGCGGATGAACCGCTCGTAGTGGCCCAGGTCCAGGTCGGTCTCGGCGCCGTCGTGGGTGACGAACACTTCACCGTGCTGGAACGGGCTCATGGTGCCCGGGTCGACGTTGATGTACGGGTCCAGCTTGAGCATGGTGACCTTAAGTCCCCGCGCCTCCAGGATGGCCGCCAATGAAGCCGAGGCAATGCCTTTCCCCAATGAAGAAACAACACCGCCCGTGACGAATATGTAGCGCGTCATGAAAAACCCTAGAAGTCTGCGTTAAAGCGGTCCGAGCCGCCGGGGAGAGCGAAGGAAGGCCGAAGCCCCCGATCACCTGCATTAATCACAGTGCACCTTTCAAAAAAACCGCCGCGTCGGGACAGACCGGAGGTGAAATCACCGGTACGTTGCTCGCTACACATTTTTTGGAATCGCCCAGCAAAGACTGCTTGGTAATCGGCAACTCCTGCAATTCAGGCGAATCCACAGAAGTTGTATCAAGAAGGGAGCGTAGTCTACCGGAAAGCCCCTTTCAGCTCAAACCCAGATCTTGGCTTCCTGGCGTCCAGATCAATTGCCAACTGCCACCAGCCTGCGCGTCGAGCCCGGCCAGATTGGCCACCGCCAATAATTGTTCACCTTGATAAAGCAGCGGCAATCGACCGCGGACGAACGCCGGCAGGCCGCTTTCATTGAGCAGGCGCTTGAGATCACGGTGACCCCGGCCGGGGACGTCCAGCACTTCGCCGCCTTGGCGATAACGAACACAGAGTGGACCGATGGGGCCCTTGCCGCGCAGGATCACCCTGCCGTTATCGGGCAATGACAAGGGCTGATCAACCCGCGCCCAGGCTACCGAGCCCGAGACCGGACGCAGCCAGTGGTCGGATAACCACCAGACTCTTCCGCCGGCCCGGTGCAATTCGCCGCCGGCCAGTCGCCAGATCGGGCGGGCGTCCTCTTGCGCGTCACGCAGTGAGTCCCAGCCGACCCAATGATCGCTGTCGGGAAGGCTCGTCAGCGGCGCCAGCCAGTGACTCAGCGCATTGCGCTGGCGAGCCGGCGAGAGGGCCCGCAATGGCGCCAGTTCCAGTGACTGCAGCCCGAGCCAGTCGAATGCGCCCGGCGGGCGGGCGCGGTGCAGATCGAACTGCGCCAGCTCGTCCAGCAAGCCCTGGGCCTCGCTCAAATGCGCGGCGCTGCGGGCCAGGGTCAACGACGCTTGGGGCCACTGCGCGGACAACACTGGGAAGACCCGCTGGCGCAGGTAATTGCGCGCGTACCGGAGATCGTCGTTGGAGGGATCCTCGATCCAGTCCAGGCCTTGCTCCGCCGCGTAGTTTTCCAACTCTGCCCGGGACACGTCGAGCAATGGCCGCAGTAAATGCCCCTGGCCCAAGGCTCGCTGCCGGGGCATCGCCGCCAAGCCCCTCGCCCCTGCCCCGCGCAGCAAACGAAACAACAAGGTTTCTGCCTGATCATCGCGATGCTGGCCTGTGAGCAACACTTCGTTGCCCTGCGTCGCGGCAATGAACGCCGCATAACGCGCGTCACGGGCGGCTCGTTCGATGCTGGCGCCGGGGCGGACTTGCACACAGACCACCTCCAGAGGCACGCCAAGGGCTGCGCAAACCCGACGACAATGTTCAGGCCAGGCATCGGCCACAGCCTGGAGGCCGTGATGGACGTGAATGGCGCTCAGCGCAGGCAACGAATGGTTTTTCGAAAGGGTCGTGAGCAGATGCAACAGGACAGTGGAATCGAGGCCACCGGAGAAAGCGATGCGCCAGGTGGCGGCGTTGCGCCAGGGGGATAGCTGGGTGAGGAGCCGGGCCGTCAGGTCAATGGTGGGTTGATTCATGGAAACTGGCCTTCACACAAAGCAAATGTGGGAGCGAGCTTGCTCGCGATGGCGGTGTATCAGTCAACTCATCTGTTGAATGTCAATCCGCTTTCGCGAGCAGGCTCGCTCCCACATGGGTGTTGCAGTCGGATCAGAGACCGTAGCTCATCAACCGCTCGTAGCGACGCGCCAGCAGCGCGTCGTTATCGAAGTTCTTGAGCATCGACAGCTGGGAGCTCAGCTCCGCGCGAATCAGCGCTGCGGCCGCGACCGGGTCGCGATGGGCGCCGCCCACTGGCTCGCTGATCACCTTGTCGACGATACCCAGGCCCTTCAGGCGTTCGGCGGTGATGCCCATGGCTTCCGCGGCGTCCGGTGCCTTCTCGGCGGTTTTCCACAGGATCGAGGCGCAGCCTTCCGGCGAGATCACCGCGTAAGTGGAATATTGCAGCATGTTCAACTGGTCGCAGACGCCGATGGCCAACGCCCCGCCGGAACCGCCTTCGCCGATCACGGTAGCGATGATCGGGGTCTTCAGGCGAGCCATCACGCGCAGGTTCCAGGCAATCGCTTCGCTCTGGTTGCGCTCTTCGGCGTCGATACCCGGGTAGGCGCCCGGCGTGTCGATGAACGTCAGGATCGGCATCTTGAAGCGCTCGGCCATTTCCATCAGGCGGCAGGCCTTGCGGTAGCCTTCCGGACGCGGCATGCCGAAGTTGCGGCGTACTTTCTCGCGCACTTCGCGGCCTTTCTGGTGGCCGATGATCATCACCGGCTGGTCATCCAGACGGGCGACACCGCCGACGATCGCGGCGTCATCGGAGAAGTGACGGTCGCCGTGAAGTTCATCGAACTCGGTGAAGATGTGTTCAATGTAGTCCAGGGTGTAGGGACGACGCGGATGCCGCGCCAGACGCGCGATCTGCCAGCTGGTCAGCTTGCCGAAGATGTCCTCGGTCAGCGTGCGGCTTTTGTCCTGCAGCCGAGAGATTTCATCGCCGATATTCAGCGAATTGTCGTTACCGACCAAGCGCAACTCTTCGATCTTGGCTTGAAGGTCGGCGATCGGCTGTTCGAAATCTAGAAAATTCGGGTTCATAGGCGTCCGTCTTGGGTCGACGTCCAAGTGAGCTTGGGCCGGCCGGTTGTCTATTCGCGCCTACCTTAAGGGAGAGGCGCGTTCAGGTCGAGATTAAAAATTCGAGTCGAGGTCAGGGGCGCTCCAGGTTCAGGAGTGGCCCCTGGCCGTCAACGGTATTGGAGGAAGACGTTGTCTTTGCCGAACTGGTCACGCAAGGCTTGAATCAACGCATCCGCCGGGTCGATCCGCCAGCCCTCGCCGAACTGCAGCACGGCCTTGGCATCGGGGCGCACGTATTCCATGGTGATCGGGCACGCACCACGGTGACGCTTGAACAACTCGCCCAACCAGCGTAGCTGATCGCCCTTGAGGTCCTGGGTCTGCAACTTCAGGCGCAGGCTCTCGGCCAGGTTGGTGCGGGCATCCTCCATGCTCATCACCCGCTTGACCCGCAACCGCAGGCCGCCGGAGAAGTCGTCGTTACTGACCTCGCCTTCCACCACAACCATTGCATCCGTCTGCAACAGCGACTGCGCCGAATGGAACGCATCGGCAAACAACGACGCCTCGATACGCCCGGAGCGGTCATCGAGGGTGATGAAGCCCATCTTGTCGCCCTTTTTGTTCTTCATTACCCGCAGGGCGATGATCATGCCGGCGACGGTTTGCGTATCGCGAGCGGGCTTCAGGTCGATGATGCGCTGGCGAGCGAAGCGGCGGATTTCGCCCTCGTACTCGTCGATCGGATGGCCGGTCAGGTACAGGCCCAAGGTATCTTTCTCGCCCTTGAGGCGCTCCTTGAGGGTCAGTTCCTTGGCCTTGCGATGGTTGGCATACACATCGGCGTCTTCCTCGACAAACAGCCCGCCAAACAGGTCGGCGTGGCCGCTGTCGTGGGTACGGGCGGTCTGTTCAGCAGCCTTGATCGCCTCCTCCATCGCCGCCAGCAACACCGCGCGGTTGCGGTCGATGTTGGCCTGGTAGGCCTTGGGCTCATCCTGGAAGTACGGGCCCAAGCGGTCCAGCGCGCCACTGCGGATCAGCCCGTCGAGGGTGCGCTTGTTGATGCGCTTGAGGTCGACCCGCGCGCAAAAATCGAACAGGTCCTTGAACGGCCCGTCCTGGCGCGCTTCGGTGATCGCCTCCACCGGACCCTCGCCCACGCCCTTGATCGCGCCAAGGCCATAGATGATGCGGCCTTCGTCGTTGACCGTGAATTTGAACTCCGAAGCGTTCACATCCGGCGCGTCGAGGCGCAGCTTCATGGTCCGCACTTCTTCGATCAAGGTCACGACCTTGTCGGTGTTGTGCATGTCCGCCGAGAGTACCGCGGCCATGAACGGCGCCGGGTAGTGCGCCTTCAGCCACGCGGTCTGGTACGAAACCAGGCCATAGGCGGCGGAGTGGGATTTGTTGAAGCCGTAGCCGGCGAACTTTTCCACCAGGTCGAAGATGTTGCCCGCCAGGTCCGCATCGATGCCGTTGTTCGCACAACCCTCGATGAAACCACCGCGTTGCTTGGCCATCTCCTCGGGCTTTTTCTTACCCATGGCTCGACGCAGCATGTCCGCGCCGCCGAGGGTGTAACCGGCCATGACCTGGGCAATCTGCATCACCTGTTCCTGATACAGGATGATGCCGTAGGTCGGCGCCAGCACCGGCTTGAGGCCGTCGTACTGGTAGTCCGGGTGCGGGTACGCCAGCTCGGCGCGCCCGTGCTTGCGGTTGATGAAGTCATCGACCATGCCCGATTGCAGAGGGCCCGGACGGAACAGGGCCACCAGTGCGATCAGGTCTTCGAGGCAGTCGGGCTTGAGCTTCTTGATCAGCTCCTTCATGCCGCGCGATTCAAGCTGGAACACCGCGGTGGTTTCGGCTTTTTGCAACAGACTGTAGGTCGGCTTGTCGTCCAGCGGAATGAAGGCGATGTCCAGCGGCTCTTCGCCGACCTTGGCCCGGTCGCGGTTGATGGTCTTGAGCGCCCAATCGATGATCGTCAGGGTCCGCAGGCCGAGGAAGTCGAACTTCACCAGGCCCGCCGCCTCGACGTCGTCCTTGTCGAACTGGGTCACCAGGCCGTCGCCCTCTTCGTCGCAATAGATCGGCGAAAAGTCAGTCAGTTTGGTCGGCGCGATCACCACGCCACCGGCGTGCTTGCCGACGTTACGCACCACGCCTTCGAGCTTGCGGGCCATCTCCCAGATTTCCGCCGCTTCTTCATCGACCTTGATGAAGTCGCGCAGGATCTCTTCCTGCTCGTAGGCTTTTTCCAGGGTCATGCCGACTTCGAAAGGGATCATCTTCGACAGACGATCCGCCAGGCCGTAGGACTTGCCCTGCACTCGCGCCACGTCACGCACCACTGCCTTGGCGGCCATGGAACCGAAGGTGATGATCTGGCTTACCGCGTTGCGGCCGTACTTCTCGGCCACATAGTCGATCACCCGGTCGCGACCGTCCATGCAGAAGTCGACGTCGAAGTCGGGCATGGAAACCCGTTCCGGATTGAGGAAACGTTCGAACAGCAGGTCGTATTCCAGCGGGTCGAGGTCGGTGATCTTCTGCACGTAGGCCACCAGCGACCCGGCACCCGACCCCCGCCCTGGGCCGACGGGCACGCCGTTGCTCTTGGCCCACTGGATAAAATCCATCACGATCAGGAAGTAACCGGGAAAACCCATCTGGATGATGATATCCAGCTCGAAATTCAGCCGGTCGACATAGACCTGGCGCTTGGCTTCGTAATCTTCGGTGGTGTCCTTGGGCAGCAGGACCTTGAGGCGCTCGTCCAGGCCGTCGAACGAAACCTTGCGAAAATACTCATCGATGGTCATGCCATCGGGAATCGGGAAGTTGGGCAGGAAATGTTTGCCCAGCTTCACTTCGATGTTGCAGCGCTTGGCAATCTCGACGGTGTTTTCCAGCGCCTCGGGCAGGTCGCTGAACAGCTCCGCCATCTCCTCGGCGCTCTTGAGGTACTGCTGGTCGCTGTAGTTCTTTGACCGACGAGGATCATCAAGGGCCCGCCCCTCACCGATGCAGACGCGGGTTTCGTGGGCTTCGAAATCTTCCTGCTTGATGAACCGCACGTCGTTGGTCGCCACCAGCGGCGCGCCCAGCTTGTCGGCCAGGGCCACGGCGGCGTGCAGGTGCTCTTCGTCATTCGGACGGTTGGTGCGTTGCACCTCGATATAGAAGCGGTCCGGGAACACCGTCATCCAGTCGCGAGCCAGTTGCTCGGCTTCCTCGGTGTTGTCGCTGAGCAGGGCCAGGCCGATCTCACCCTCCTTGGCCGCCGACAGCATGATCAGGCCTTCGCTCGCCTCGGCCACCCACTCGCGCTCGATGATGATCGAGCCATTGCGCTGGCCCTCGATAAAACCGCGGGAAATCAGCTCGGTGAGGTTGCGGTAGCCGACGGCGTTCATCACCAGCAGGCTGATACGGCTCAGCGGCGCATCCGGGTCCTTGTTCGCCAGCCACAGGTCGGCACCGCAGATCGGCTTGATCCCGGCGCCCATGGCGTTCTTGTAGAACTTGACCAGCGAACACATGTTGTTCTGGTCGGTAACGGCCACGGCAGGCATGTTCATGCCGACCAGGGTCTTGACCAATGGCTTGATCCGCACCAGGCCGTCGACCAGGGAATATTCAGTGTGCAGGCGTAGATGAACGAATGAAGCCGGCATAGTGATCCTGCGTTAAGTCATGAAAACAACAAGGCCCGGATTGTACCGGGCCTTGGGTAAAACATCAGCCATGAGCGGTCAGCCTGACAAAGGCCTGCATCAGGAAACCAGAGCCTGACTACTCACAATCAAGCCTTCGCGAGCTTCATAGGCCAGCCGCACCGGGGCGAACGAGCGCCGGTGGATGGGCGTCGGCCCGAGGCGCGCCAAGGCTTCCAGATGAACGGGGGTCGGATAGCCCTTGTGGCTGCCGATGCCATAGCCCGGGTAGATCAATTCGAACGCGGCCATTTCCCGGTCGCGGCTGACCTTGGCCAGAATCGACGCCGCTGCGATAGCCGGCACCTTGCCGTCGCCCTGGATGACCGCTTCAGCGCGCATCGACAGCTGGGGGCAACGGTTGCCGTCGATCATCGCCAGCTTCGGTGTGATGTGCAGGCCGTGTACCGCCCGCTGCATCGCCAGCATGGTGGCGTGCAGGATGTTCAACTCGTCGATTTCTTCGACCTCGGCCCGGGCAATGCACCAGCTCAAGGCTTTTTCGCAGATCTCGTCGTAGAGTTTTTCACGCCGGGCCTCGGTGAGCTTCTTGGAGTCATCGAGCCCCAGGATCGGCCGCTTCGGATCGAGGATCACCGCCGCCGTCACCACCGCACCGCACAACGGGCCACGGCCCACCTCATCGACACCCGCGACCAACTCTTCGACTTCGGCGACCAGGTTGAAATCCAGGCCCATCTGCAGCTTCACGTTGCTCATCGTCTGGCGCCGATCAAGGTCAGTACCGCGTCTGCTGCCTGGTTGGAGGCATCGCGACGCAAGGTACGGTGGATTTCGTCAAAGCCCCGGGTCTGTTCCTCGCCGCCATCGATCAACGGCAAAAGCGTGCTGGCCAGGGACTCGGCGGTCGCGTCATCCTGCAGCAGTTCAGGCACCAGCAGGCGCTGGGCCAGCAGGTTCGGCAGGGAAACGTAAGGGCTCTTGACCATGCGTTTGAGAATCCAGAACGTCAACGGCGCCAGGCGATAGGCAACCACCATCGGGCGCTTGTACAACAATGCCTCAAGGGTAGCGGTGCCGGAAGCAATCAGCACGGCATCGCAGGCCGCCAGCGCTTGATGGGATTGGCCGTCGAGCAGCGTGACCGGCAAATCGCGATCGGCCAGGAGCGCCTCGAGCTGGACCCGCCGCTGTGGACTGGCGCACGGCAAGATGAATCGTACGTCCGGACGCATCGCCCGCAGACGCTCGGCGGCGTCGAAGAACAACCCGCCCAGGCGACTCACTTCGCCGCCTCGGCTCCCCGGCATCAACGCCACCAGCGGCCCCGCGGCGAGGCCCAGCCCCTGGCGAGCCGCCTCGCGGTCCGCCTCCAGGGGAATGGTGTCGGCCAGGGTGTGACCGACAAATCGCACGGGCACGCCTTTTTCTTCGTAGAACCGGGCTTCGAACGGCAGCAGCGTAAGCATCAGGTCGCAGCCCTCGCGAATCTTCAACACGCGCTTCTGTCGCCAGGCCCAGACCGACGGGCTGACGTAATGCACCGTCTTGATCCCGGCCTGGCGCAGCTTGAGTTCGATATTGAGGGTGAAATCCGGCGCATCGATACCGATGAACACATCCGGTTTTTCTTCGATCAGCGTCTGGATCAGCTTCTTGCGCCGGGCCAGCAGCTCACGCAAGCGGCCGAGCACTTCCACCAGCCCCATCACCGACAGGCGCTCCATCGGGAAGTAGGAGACCAGTCCCTCGGCTTCCATCAATGGCCCACCCACGCCGATAAACTCGACCGCCGGGTGCTGCGCCTTGAGCGCGCGCATCAGGCCGGCGCCCAGGATGTCACCGGACGCTTCGCCCGCCACCAGTGCGATACGCAGGTTAGCCATGGTCAGCGGGTGATGCCACGGGTCGAAGACTGGATGGAGTCGCGGAAAATCGCGACTTCCGGAAACTGTGCGGCTGCCTCGGCCAGTTCGGCGAGCGCCTGCTCGACCGTCAGGCCCTGGCGATACACAACCTTGTAGGCGCGACGCAGGGCAGTTATGGCCTCTTCGCTGAAACCACGCCGACGCATGCCTTCGAAGTTCATGCTGCGAGCTTCGGCCGGATTGCCGAACACCGTGACATAGGCAGGGACGTCCTTGCCGATGGCGGTGCCCATGCCGGAGAAGCTATGGGCGCCAATGTGGCAATACTGGTGGACCAGGGTGAAACCGGACAGGATCGCCCAGTCATCCACGTGCACATGACCGGCCAACGCGGTGTTGTTGACCAGGATGCAATGGTTGCCGATGACACTGTCGTGGCCGATGTGGGCATAGGCCATGATCAGGTTATGGTCGCCCAGCGTCGTTTCGGAACGGTCCTGGACGGTGCCACGGTGAATCGTCACACCTTCGCGGATCACATTGTGATCGCCAATCACCAGGCGGGTTTCTTCACCTTTGTACTTGAGGTCGGGCGTGTCCTCGCCTACCGATGAGAACTGGTAGATGCGGTTGTGCCGGCCGATCCGGGTCGGCCCCTTGAGGATCACATGGGGCCCGATCACCGTGCCCTCGCCGATTTCCACACCTGCGCCGATGATCGACCAAGGGCCAACCTCGACATCGGCGGCCAATACGGCCGTCGGATCGATGATTGCGCGAGGGTCAATCAAACTCATAGCTTGCGTTCCGCGCAGATGATTTCAGCGGAGCAGACCGGCTTGCCATCGACCGAAGCCTGGCATTCGAATTTCCAGATCTGGCGCTTGCAACTGATGAACTTGGCTTCGAGGATCAACTGATCGCCCGGAGTGACCGGCTGGCGGAAGCGCAGCTTGTCGGAGCCAACAAAGTAGTAAAGCGTGCCGTCGGCGGGCTTCACGTCGAGCATTTTGAAACCAAGGATCCCGGCAGCCTGAGCCATCGCCTCGATGATCAATACGCCCGGCATGATTGGATGCGCGGGGAAGTGACCATTGAAGAAGGGTTCGTTGATGCTGACATTCTTGTAGGCGCGAATGCGCTTGCCTTCAACATCCAGGTCCACGACCCGATCCACCAGCAGGAACGGGTAACGGTGAGGCAGGTATTCGCGAATCTCGTTGATGTCCATCATTTCGGGGGGAAGCCTATGTAAAGATTGGGAGCGCACGATTGACGCGCACCCCGCTAGCAAATCAAGGAGGCCAGGGCCTAGCGGCTGTGCACACTTGATATGGAAATGGTATCAGCCATCTGATGAAGCATTACCGCCAGGGGTCACGTCCCCTACACGCTTTTCCACCTGCTTGAGGCGCCGCGCGATGTCGTCGAGCTGGCGGATACGCGCCGCGCTCTTGCGCCACTCGGCAGCCGGTTGCATGGCTGTGCCGGAAGAATAGGCACCCGGCTCGGTAATCGAGTGGGTCACCATGGTCATCCCGGTCAGGAACACGTTGTCACAGATATCGATATGGCCCACCAGGCCCACGCCACCGGCGAGCATGCAGTGCTTGCCGATTTTGGTACTGCCGGAGATGCCCACGCAGGCGGCCATGGCGGTGTGGTCACCGACCTGGACGTTGTGGGCGATCTGGATCTGATTGTCGAGCTTGACGCCATTGCCAATGACCGTATCGGCCAGCGCGCCACGGTCGATGGCGGTGTTGACGCCAATCTCCACGTCATCGCCGACGGTTACGCCACCGATCTGGGCAATCTTTTGCCAGACGCCTTTCTCATTGGCAAAACCGAAGCCTTCGCCACCGAGCACTGCGCCAGACTGGATCACTACCCGCTTGCCGATGCGCACATCGTGATACAGCGTCACCCGGGGCGCCAGCCAGCCACCTTCGCCGATCTCGCAGCGCGCGCCGATGAAGCAATGGGCGCCCAGCGTCACGCCGGCGCCAATCCGGGCCGCGTTTTCAATCACGACAAACGGGCCAACGCTGGCCGAGGGATCCACCACGGCGTCCGCCGCGATCACTGCAGTCGGGTGAATACCGGCAGCCGACTTGGGCTTGGGATCGAACAGATGGGAAATCCGCGCATACGCAAGGTAGGGGTCGGCCACGATCAGCGAATCACCGGCAAACCCTTCGGCATCACCGGCCTTGAGCAACAGCGCGGCAGCCCGGCTATCAGCCAGGTATTTGCGATATTGAGGATTTGCCAGGAAGCTCAACTGAGCTGGGCCAGCCTCTTGCAAAGTGGCTAGCCCAGTGATGACCTTCTCCGGGTCGCCACGCAGGGTGGCGCCGAGGAACTCGGCCAACTGGCCGAGCTTGATAGTCGCTGTCATGGATTACTTCAGCTGATTCATGCGCTCGATAACCTGGCGCGTGATGTCGTACTGAGGCTTGACATCAATCACTGCACCACGCTCGAACACCAGGTCAAAACCACCCTTCTTGATGACTTCTTCCACAGCGCTGTCGAGTTTCGGCTTGAGCTGCTTGAGCATTTCACGGTCGGCAACGGCTTTGGCTTCGTTCAGCTCCTTGGACTGGAACTGGAAGTCGCGGGCCTTTTGCTTGAATTCAAGCTCCAGACGCTCGCGTTCACCCTGGGCCATCTTGTCGCCACCGGCCACCAGACGATCCTGGATACCCTTGGCGCTGCTTTCCAGGCCTTTGAGCTTGGTCAGTTGCGGGCCGAATTTTTTCTCCGCGTCTACAGCGTATTTCTTCGCCGCGTCGGATTCCAGCAGGGCCATCTGATAGTTCAGGACGGCGATCTTCATGTCGGCAAAAGCCGGACCTGCGACCAGTACGGTCGCCAGGAGAACCAATTGAGTCAACTTACGCACGATGTACTCCTACAAAATCCATTGTCGTTATCTTGGGTCAGACGCTTAGAACGTCTGGCCGAGGGAGAATTGGAAAACTTGGGTTTCAGCTTCATCCGGCTTCTTGATCGGCATCGCCAAGGCAAAGCTCAACGGGCCCAGCGCGGTGACCCAGGTCACGCCGACGCCGACGGAGCTGGCGAGATTGCTCAGGCTGATGTCGTTGCACTCTGCGTTGGATGCCGTGCCATTGTTGTTGGTGGGCTTGTCGCAACTGGAGTCGAATACGTTACCCACGTCCCAGAATACCGAGGTACGCAGGGAACGCTGATCCTTGACGAAAGGCATGGGGAACAGCAATTCAACCCCGCCCTGAATCAGGACGTTACCACCGAACGGCAGCGGATCCTGGTCCGGATCCCGGATGGTCCCCTGGTTGCCAGTGACAGCTGCACCGCGGCTTGGCGTACTGCGCGGGCCCAAGGTGCTGTCCTTGAAGCCACGTACCGAGTTGAAACCACCAGCGTAGTAGTTCTCGTAGAACGGCAGGCCGTCGGTCGAACCGTAGCCATCGCCATAACCCAGCTCGGTGTGCAAGCGCATGGTGTAGTTGTCGGACAGCGGCTGGAACAGTTGGCCGCGGTAGTCGAGCTTGAAGAAAGACAGGTCGCTGCCAGGCGTGGTGGTTTCCAGGACCAGGCTTTGCGAACGGCCACGGGTTGCCAGCACCCCCTTGTTCAGGGTCGACTCAGACCAACCAACAGACGCCTTGAAGTTCAGGTACTTATCGCCTTCTTTCTCAACGAAATCGAAAATTTCGTCAACGGTGTAGCGGCCAGTGCTGATCTCGTCCTGCTGGGCGGTGAGGCCGAAGGTCAGGCGCGAAGTTTCGCTGATCGGATAGCCGATGTTGACGCCCGCCCCCAGGCTGTCCACCGCATAGCTGGAGAGATCCGTATCGAGCTCGTCGTAGTCGGTGGTGCGATAGAAGGCGTTGTAGCCCAGGCTCACGCCGTCGGCGGTCCAGTAGGGGTCCACGTAACCGAAGTTGTAGCGGGTCTGGTATTCGCTGCGGGTCAGACCCACGCTGACGCGGTTACCGGTACCGAGGAAGTTGTTCTGGGTGATCGAACCACCCAGGATCAGGCCGGCGCTCTGGGCGAAACCGACGCTGGCGGTGATCGAACCGGAGGCCTGTTCCTCGACACTGTAGTTGACGTCTACCTGGTCATCGACGCCCGGTACGGCCGGGGTCTCGACGTTGACTTCCTTGAAGAAGCCCAGGCGCTCCAGGCGGGTCTTGGACTGGTCGATCAGGTAGGTCGAAGCCCAGCCACCTTCCATCTGGCGCATTTCCCGACGCAGCACTTCGTCCTCGGACTTGGTGTTGCCACGGAAGTTGATGCGGTTGACGTAGGCACGCTTGCCAGGGTCCACGGCGAACGTGATGTCGACGGTATGGTCTTCATCGTGGGGCTGTGGCACGCCATTGACGTTGGCGAAGGTGTAACCCTCGTTACCCAGGCGACGGGTGATCAGCTCGGACGTGGTGGTCATCAGCTTGCGCGAGAACACCTGGCCCTTCTGCACCAGCAACAGCGATTTGACTTGGTCTTCGGGAACCTTCAGGTCACCACTGAGCTTGACGTCACGAACGGTGTACTTCTCGCCTTCGTTGACGTTGACAGTGATGTAGACGTGCTTCTTGTCCGGGGTGATGGACACCTGGGTCGAAGCAATGTCCATGTTGATGTAGCCACGGTCCAGGTAGTAGGAGCGCAGGCGCTCCAGGTCACCGGATAGTTTTTCACGAGCGTACTTGTCGTCGTTCTTGAAGAACGACAGCCAGTTGGTGGTCTTGAGTTCGAACAGGTCGATCAGGTCTTCATCCGGGAACACCGTGTTGCCGACCACGTTGATGTGCTGGATGGCGGCGACGGTGCCTTCGTTGATGTTGACCTTCAGGCCGACGCGGTTGCGCGGCTGCGGCACGACTTCGGTATCGACAGTCGCCGAATAACGGCCCTGGGCAACGTACTGGCGTTGCAGCTCGTTACGGACGCCTTCGAGGGTCGCGCGCTGGAAGATCTCGCCTTCGGCCAGGCCGGATTGCTTGAGGCCTTTCATCAGGTCTTCAGTAGAGATCGCCTTGTTGCCTTCGATCTCGATACTGGCAACCGATGGGCGCTCGACGACCGTGATGACCAGGACATTGCCGTCGCGGCCCAGCTGGATATCTTGAAAGAAGCCGGTCTTGAACAGCGCACGAGTGGATTCCACCAGGCGCCGATCATCCGCCTGCTCGCCGACGTTCAACGGCAAGGCACCAAAGACGCTACCCGCGGAAACCCGCTGGAGGCCGTTGACGCGAATATCAGAGATAGTGAAGGACTCGGCGTGAACTTCGGCGATCATCAATACGGTGAGAACCGCAGTTAGCAGCAGACGTTTCATGAAGTCCTTTCTTATTCCAACTGGCAATAAACAAACTGCCGCAAAATGCGGCAGATTCGCAATTCAGCGAAGCGTTACAGACGACCCAGATCGTTGACCAGAGCAAGCAACATCACCCCGACCACCAAGCTGATACCGATCTGTATCCCCCAACCTTGCACCCGATCCGACAAGGGACGACCACGCGCCCACTCGATCAGATAAAACAGCAGATGCCCCCCATCCAGTACCGGAATGGGCAGCAAATTCAGAACCCCCAGGCTAATGCTCAGATAAGCAAGGAAATTCAGGAAATCAGCGACGCCCGACTGGGCAGAAGCGCCCGCCACTTTAGCAATGGTTATCGGTCCACTCAAGTTTTTTACCGAGAGCTCGCCGAACAACATTTTCTTCAGCGAGTCCAGGGTCAGGACACTCATGGTCCAGGTACGACGCGCACCCTCGCCAACCGCCTCAAGAGGGCCGAAGCTGACCTCGCGGATCATTTCCGGTGGCCACTCGACAGCCTTGACCCCAGCCCCCAGGTAACCGGTTGGCGCCTTGCTTTCGCCACGGGCGGCCAGGGTCACCGGGACGTCGATTGAAGCACCGTCGCGTTCGACGCGCAGCATGATTTTGGTATCAGGACGTACACGAACCGAATCAACCACCTGTTGCCAGTCATTCACCGACTGGCCATCGAATGCCAGCAAGCGGTCGCCGGTTTTCAGACCCGCGGCGTGAGCCGGGCCTTTCGGATCGAGCTCGGCCAGCACAGGCGGCAGCGCCGGACGCCATGGGCGGATCCCCAGGGAACGGATCGGATCCGGCTCGTCGGCGCCCTTGAGCCAGTTGTCGAGAATCAGCTCTCGCGGCGAATCCGCCGTCGAGCCCTGCTCGCGCACCAGCAATTGCAGCGAGCCACTTTCGCCCAGGCGACGCACCAGCTGCAGGTTGACTGCCGCCCAGCCCGAGGTGGGTTCACCATCGATGGCGACAATTTCCTGGCCTGCGCCCAACCCGGCCCGAGCCGCCACGCTGCCGGCCTCTACCGCACCGATGACCGGGCGCACCTGCTCGCTGCCAAGCATGGCCAACGCCCAGAAAAACACCAGAGCCAACAGGAAATTGGCGATCGGGCCCGCCGCCACGATAGCGATACGCTGACGAACGGTCTTGCGATTGAAAGATTGATCAAGCTGATCGACAGGCACTTCGCCTTCGCGCTCATCGAGCATCTTGACGTAGCCGCCCAGCGGGATGGCCGCGACGACGAACTCGGTGCCCTGCTTGTCGTGCCAGCGCAGTAAAGGCATGCCGAAGCCAACGGAAAAACGCAGAACCTTGACGCCACAGCGACGCGCGACCCAGAAATGGCCGAATTCGTGAAAAGTGACCAGCACCCCCAGCGCAACCAGGGTGCCGACAATCATATAGAGCGCGCTCATCTGTTTTCTCCACAATCCTGCCCGGGACAACCCTGGCTAAGGTACCGCAGTCTCAACGCCCGTGGCGCTTCAACCAATGGCCCGCCAGCTCACGAGCCCTGGCGTCGACGGTAAATACCGCATCGAGATCATCAAGCGAAACCACGGCCTCGAGATTCAAGACCTCCTCGATGATACTCGCGATCTCGAGGTAACGGACACGCCCATCGAGAAACGCTGCGACCGCCACCTCGTTGGCCGCGTTAAGCATGGCCGGGGCGCTGTTGCCGGCCTCGGCCGCTTGCCGCGCCAGGCGCAGGCAAGGAAACCGCTGTTCATCGGGCGCCTGGAAATCCAGGCGGGCGATGGCAAACAGGTCCAGCGGCGCCACCCCCGAATCGATCCGCTCCGGCCAGGCCAGCGCATTGGCGATCGGCGTGCGCATGTCCGGGTTCCCCAACTGGGCGAGGACCGAACCATCGACATAATCCACCAGGGAGTGGATCACGCTTTGCGGATGGATCACCACCTCGACCTGGGACGGCCGGGCATCGAACAGCCAGCAGGCCTCGATCAGCTCCAGCCCCTTGTTCATCATGCTGGCGGAGTCCACGGAAATCTTGCGTCCCATGGACCAGTTCGGGTGGGCGCAAGCCTGCTCGGGCGAAACATGCACCAGTTCTTCCAGGGGTGTCTGCCGGAATGGGCCGCCAGACGCTGTCAGAAGAATCCGCCGAACGCCGACCGCCCCCAGGCCGCGGGAAAAATCCTGCGGCATGCATTGGAAAATCGCATTGTGTTCGCTGTCGATGGGCAGCAGTACCGAGCCGCTTTTGCGCACCGCCTGCATGAACAGTGCACCGGACATCACCAGCGCTTCCTTGTTCGCCAGCAGGATTTTCTTGCCAGCCTCCACCGCCGCCAGCGTCGGACGCAGGCCCGCCGCCCCGACGATTGCCGCCATCACGGCGTCGACTTCAGGGTCGGAAGCGACCTGGCAAAGGCCCTCCTCCCCCACCAGCACACAGGTTTGCAGGCCAGCGGCGCGCAGGTCGTCCTGCAGCGCCCGCGCCACATCGGCATGGGGCACCACGGCAAAGCGCGGCGTGTGGCGGATGCACAGCGCCAGCAGCTCGCTCAGGCGGGTGAAGCCACTGAGAGCGAATACCTGATAGCGCTCCGGATGGCGACCAATGACATCAAGGGTACTCAGGCCGATGGAGCCCGTGGCCCCCAGGACGGTAATCTGCTGAGGACGACTCACGGTGCCGCCATCCACAACAGCACGGCGAAGATCGGGATTGCGGCGGTCAGGCTGTCGATACGGTCCAGCACACCACCGTGGCCCGGCAGCAGGTTACTGCTGTCCTTGACCCCGGATTGACGCTTGAACATGCTTTCGGTCAGGTCGCCGACGACCGATACGAAAACCACCAGGGCCGCGCCGAACAGGCCCATCAGCAATTGCGCGACGGTCCAGTCCCGCACAAAACCGACCACGGCGGTAATGACCAGGCTCAGGGCCAGGCCACCGTAGACACCTTCCCAACTTTTACCCGGACTGACCTTCGGCGCCAGCTTGCGCTTGCCAAAGGCACGACCGGAGAAATAGGCGCCAACGTCAGCCCCCCAGACCAGCACCATCACCGCCATGATCTGCCAGTTGCCCAGTGCGCCCTGCTTGATCCAGATCAGCCCTTGCCAGGCCGGTAGCAGGATCAACAGGCCGATCACCAGCTTGGTCGCGGCATTGGCCCAGTGGTGCGTAGTGCGTGGATAGGTCAACACCAGGAAGGTGGCCGTCGCCCACCACAGCACTGCCGCCCCCAGCACCCACGGCGCGATGCCAGGCACGAGGTACATGATGAACAGCATGGCGGCGACTACTGCCGCGTAGATCATGCGCGCCGACTGCGCAGCAAAACCTGCCAGCCGCGCCCATTCCCAGGCGCCCAGCGTCACGACCAGGCCGATGAACAGGGCGAAGCCGGCTCCTTCAAGCAGGAAAAAACCAGCCAAGGCGATGGGCAACAGGATCAGGGCGGTGATGATTCGTTGTTTGAGCATTAAACCCGGGCTCCAGCTTCGATCTGCTCGCTCGTTTTACCGAAACGACGCTGACGGGAAGCGAAATCGGCCAGCGCAGTACGCATGGCTTCGTGTTTGAAGTCCGGCCAGAACAGGTCGGAGAAGTACAGCTCGGCGTAAGCCAGCTGCCAGAGCAGGAAATTGCTGATGCGATGTTCGCCACCGGTGCGGATGCACAGGTCCGGCAACGGCAGGTCGCCGGTTGCCAGGCAGGTTTGCAAAAGCTCGGGCGTGATGTCTTCGGGCCGCAAGTGGCCGGCCTGGACTTCCCGCGCCAGGCGCTGGGCCGCCTGGGCGATATCCCACTGACCGCCGTAATTGGCGGCAATCTGCAGCACGAACCGATCGGCGCCAGCCGTGGCGGTCTCGGCTTCGCGCATCGCAGCCTGCAGTTCCGGATGAAAGCGCGAGCGATCACCGATGATCCGCAGGCTGATCCTGTTCTCGTCGAGGCGCTTGGCTTCACGCCGCAACGCCTTGAGGAAGAGGTCCATCAAGGCGCTGACCTCGTCGGCCGGACGCTGCCAGTTTTCGCTGGAAAACGCGAACAGGGTGAGCACCTCGACCCCGGCCTCGGCGCACACCTCAATGACCGCCCGAACCGCGTCGACCCCGGCTTTATGCCCGGCAACACCGGGCATAAAGCGCTTCTTGGCCCAGCGGTTATTGCCGTCCATGATGATCGCCACATGGCGCGGTACCGCGAACGGCACGGCCTGCTTGGTCTTATCCATGAAAACGAGACCCTTATACGGCCATCAGGTCTTTTTCTTTCTCGTCCGTAGCCTTGCTGATCTGGGCCTCGGATTCTTTGGTCAGCTTATCGATATCAGCGATGGCACGACGCTCTTCGTCTTCACTGATTTCCTTGTCCTTGACCAGCTTCTTCAGCTCACCCAACGCGTCACGACGAATATTGCGCACGGCAACACGCGCATCTTCCGCGGCGCTACGGGCCTGTTTCGTGAAGCCTTTGCGCGTTTCCTCGGTGAGGGCCGGCATCGGGATCAGCAGCAGCTCGCCCAGGTTGGTTGGGTTGAGGTTCAAACCGGCGCTCTGGATCGCCTTGTCTACAGCAGCGAGCATGTTGCGCTCGAAAGCCACGACCTGCAGGGTGCGCGAGTCTTTCACGGTGACGTTGGCGACGCTGCTCAGCGGCGTGTCAGTGCCGTAGTAAGGCACCATGACGCTGCCGAGGATGCTCGGGTGAGCCTTGCCGGTACGAATCTGGCCGAATGCGTGGCTCAGAGACTCCAGGGATTTCTGCATGCGCTCTTGAGCGTCTTTCTTGATGTCGTTGATCATTGCTTGCCTTCCTCGATCAGTGTTCCTTCGGCGCCACCGTGCACGATGTTGAGCAGGGCCCCGGGTTTGTTCATGTTGAAAACGCGCAGCGGCATCTTGTGGTCGCGGCACAGGCAGATAGCGGTCAGGTCCATTACACCCAGCTTGCGATCCAGCACTTCATCGTAGGTCAGATGATCGAACTTCTCGGCATGCGGGTCTTTGAATGGGTCTGCGGTATACACTCCGTCAACCTTGGTTGCCTTGAGCACGACATCGGCGTCGATCTCGATCGCTCGCAGGCACGCGGCCGAATCCGTGGTGAAGAACGGATTGCCGGTACCCGCGGCAAAAATCACCACTTCCTTGGAATTGAGGTGGCGCATGGCCTTGCGGCGATCGTAGTGATCAGTCACGCCGACCATGGAAATGGCCGACATCACGATGGCGGAGATATTGGCACGCTCCAGCGCGTCGCGCATAGCCAGGGCGTTCATCACAGTGGCCAGCATGCCCATGTGGTCGCCCGTGACCCGATCCATGCCCGCCGCGCTCAGCGCCGCGCCACGGAACAGGTTGCCGCCGCCGATGACCAGGCCGACCTGAACGCCGATCCCGACCAGCTGGCCCACTTCCAGGGCCATGCGATCCAGCACTTTCGGGTCGATCCCGAACTCTTCCGAGCCCATCAGGGCCTCGCCGCTAAGCTTGAGTAGAATGCGTTTATAGCGAGCCTGATAACCACTGCCCTGCTGAGCCATTGCGAATCTCTCCTGCGGCGTATTTTTCAAAAAATTCTGTTGCGGGCTGTTTGCAGCCTGCGTTCACTCTAGCTTGACGCTGACACAGCGCCATCGGAACACGGCTTTGTAAGCCAGTTCCGACAGGAAACCAATATAAATCGGCATCCTTATCCGAAAAGAGGCTGCGCGCGTGAGCGGGCAGCCTCTTCAGGGCGACAGTTATACAAATTGTCTTATTGCTTGCTGGCAGCCAGCTGAGCAGCTACTTCTTCAGCGAAGTTGTCTACTGGTTTCTCGATGCCTTCGCCCACTTTGAAGTAGGTGAAGGAAACGATTTCAGCGCCGCCCTTCTTGGCCAGTTCACCGACCTTGATTTCAGGGTTCTTGACGAACGCCTGCTCAACCAGGCTGGCTTCTGCCAGGAACTTGGTGATACGACCGGCAACCATTTTTTCAACGATTTCGGCTGGCTTGCCTTTGATCTTGTCTTCGTTGAGCTGCATGAACACAGCTTTTTCACGCTCGATGGCGTCAGCGGAAACTTCCGACGGCAGCAGGAACTCAGGGTTGCTGGCAGCGACGTGCATCGCGATGTCTTTGGCCAGCTCGACGTTGCCGCCCTTGAGGGCCACAACAACACCGATCTTGTTGCCGTGCAGGTAAGAACCGACAACATCGCCTTCGACGCGAACCAGACGACGGATGTTGACGTTTTCGCCTACTTTGGCAACCAGGGCTTCACGAGCCGATTCCTGAGCGGCGATCAGCGGAGCTGCGTCGGTCAGTTTGTCGGCGAATGCTTTTTCGACGCTGGCGGCAACGAACGCCTTGAAGTCGTCTTGCAGGGCCAGGAAGTCGGTCTGCGAGTTGACTTCGATGATAACGGCAGCTTTACCGTCATCCTTGATGCCGATCGCGCCTTCAGCGGCAATGTTGCCGGCTTTCTTGGCAGCCTTGATGGCGCCCGAAGCGCGCATGTCATCAATGGCTTTCTCGATGTCGCCGCCAGCCTTGGTCAAGGCTTTCTTGCAGTCCATCATGCCTTCGCCGGTACGCTCGCGCAGTTCTTTGACCAACGCTGCAGTAATCTCTGCCATTTCAAAATCCTCTTGGATAGGTTTTCAACCATTCCACCCGACCGAACGGGCGATCAATTCTTCCTGAAAAACCACTGCTTATAGACCGCGGCAGGTTACAAACAGGTAGCTGCGCTGGCGACAAGTGGTTTTCGAGGTGGCAAAAAGGGGGCCAAGCCCCCTTTTTGCTTACTGAGTCAACGCCAGGGCGTCAATTACTCAGCGGCTGCTGCCGGAGCTTCTTCAGCGAAGACTTCGGTGCCGCCATTTACATTGTTGCGACCACGGATGACAGCGTCAGCCATCGAACCCATGTACAGCTGGATGGCGCGGATGGCGTCATCGTTGCCTGGGATGATGTAGTCAACGCCTTCCGGGCTGCTGTTGGTATCGACAACGCCGATGACCGGGATACCCAGCTTGTTGGCTTCGGTGATCGCGATGCGCTCGTGATCAACGTCGATCACGAACAGCGCGTCAGGCAGACCGCCCATGTCCTTGATACCGCCCAGGGAGCGGTCCAGCTTCTCAAGATCGCGAGTGCGCATCAGCGCTTCTTTCTTGGTCAGCTTGGCGAAAGTACCGTCTTCGGACTGGACTTCAAGGTCACGCAAACGCTTGATGGAAGCGCGGATGGTCTTGAAGTTGGTCAGCATGCCGCCCAACCAGCGGTGATCGACGTACGGCGAACCGCAACGTGCTGCTTCTTCAGCAACGATCTTGCCAGCGGAACGCTTGGTGCCGACGAACAGAATCTTGTTTTTGCCCTGGGCCAGGCGCTCTACGAAGGTCAGTGCTTCGTTGAACATCGGCAGGGTTTTTTCAAGGTTGATGATGTGGATCTTGTTGCGCGCGCCGAAAATGTACTTGCCCATTTTCGGGTTCCAGTAACGGGTCTGGTGGCCGAAGTGCACACCGGCCTTCAGCATATCGCGCATATTGACTTGGGACATGATAGTTCCTTGGTAAGTCGGGTTTGGCCTCCACGTATCCCAATGACCAACCAGCGACTGTAAAAGCCGAAGGCACCCAGGTCATCGTGTCGACACGTGTGTGGATTTAAGCTTACGGGGTCATCCCCGGAAAGCGGCGCATTTTATACCACAGCAAGGATGAAAACGAAACCCGGATTCTGAAAACCTGGCGAAGCGCTTGCACGCCGCCCGCTCACTGCCTGGAAATAGGCACCCTTATAGAGAGAAGCGATGCACGCAGGCGCGGATTTGCGCTGATCGTCTGGTAGAATCGCCTTTTTCAGGGCCGCGACGACATCATCCGCCGCCCATTCCGTTTTGAACAGCGCCGTCGGGCGCAGAGAGAGCCTGTATGACCGTCACCCTCAAGACTCCCGAGGACATCGCCAAAATGCGTGTCGCCGGCAAACTTGCCGCCGAAGTGCTGGAAATGATTGCCGACTACGTCAAGCCGGGCGTCACCACCGAAGAGCTGGACCGCATCTGCCACGATTACATCGTCAACGAGCAGAAGGCCATCCCGGCTCCGCTCAACTATAAAGGCTTCCCGAAGTCGATCTGCACCTCGATCAACCACGTGGTCTGCCACGGCATCCCCAACGAGAAACCGTTGAAGGATGGCGACACCCTGAACATCGACGTCACCGTCATCAAGGACGGCTACCACGGCGATACCAGCCGCATGTTCCACGTCGGCAACGTACCGGAGTGGGCCGAGCGCCTGTCCAAGGTCACCCAGGAATGCATGTACATGGCCATCGAACTGGTGAAGCCGGGCTGCCGCCTGGGTGACATCGGCGAAGTGATCCAGAAGCACGCGCAGAAGAACGGTTTTTCGGTGGTGCGGGAGTTCTGCGGCCACGGCATCGGCAAGGTGTTCCACGAAGAACCGCAGATCCTCCACTACGGCCGCGCCGGTACCGGCATGGAACTGCAGGCGGGCATGACCTTCACCATCGAGCCGATGATCAACCAGGGCCGCGCCGACACCAAGGTATTGGGCGACGGCTGGACCGCCATCACCAAGGACCGCAAGCTGTCGGCGCAGTGGGAGCACACGCTGCTGGTCACCGAGACTGGCTACGAGATCTTCACCCTGCGCAGCGATGACACCATTCCCCGTGTTTCCGCCTGATCAGAACCCAGCCTGACCGATCCGATAGATATAGATAGAAAGGAAAGCCATTCAATGCCGCAGGTGGATCCCGAACTCTTCGACCGCGGCCAGTTCCAGGCTGAACTGGCCCTGAAGGCAAGCCCCATCTCGGCATTCAAGAAGGCGATCCGCCAGGCCCACGAAGTGCTCGACCAGCGCTTTCGCAGTGGCCGCGATATTCGCCGGCTGATCGAGGACCGCGCCTGGTTCGTCGACAACATCCTGCAAAAGGCCTGGGAGCAGTTCAACTGGAGCGAAGACGCCGACATCGCCCTGGTCGCCGTGGGCGGCTACGGGCGGGGCGAACTGCACCCCTACTCCGATATCGATCTGCTGATCCTGCTGGAGAGCGCCGACCACGAGATTTTTCGTGATTCCATCGAGCGGTTCCTCACGCTGCTGTGGGACATCGGCCTGGAAGTCGGCCAGAGCGTGCGCTCGGTGCAGGAATGCGCCGACGAGGCCCGCGCCGACCTCACGGTGATCACCAACCTGATGGAAAGCCGCACCATTGCCGGCCCCGAGCGCTTGCGCCAGCGCATGCTCGACGTTACCAGCACGGCGCACATGTGGCCGAGCAAGGACTTCTTCCTCGCCAAGCGCGCCGAGCAGAAGGCTCGCCATCACAAGTACAACGATACCGAGTACAACCTGGAACCCAACGTCAAAGGCTCGCCGGGCGGGCTGCGGGACATCCAGACCATCCTGTGGGTCGCCCGTCGCCAGTACGGCACGCTGAACCTGCGCGCCCTGGCCGGCGAAGGTTTCCTGGTGGAAAGCGAGAACGCCCTGCTGGCCTCCTCCCAGGAATTCCTCTGGAAGGTCCGCTACGCGTTGCACATGCTCGCCGGGCGCTCCGAGGACCGCCTGCTGTTCGATCACCAGCGCTCCATCGCCGGCCTGCTGGGTTTCGAAGGCCAGGACGCCAAGCAGTCCATTGAAAACTTCATGCAGCAGTACTACCGCGTGGTGATGAGCATCGCCCAGCTCAGCGAACTGATCATCCAGCACTTCGAGGAAGTCATCCTCGCGCCGGAAGACGAGGCGCCGCCGCAGCCGATCAACTCCCGGTTCCAGTTGCACGACGGCTACATCGAGGCGCGCCACGCCAACGTGTTTCGCCGCACGCCGTTTGCCATGCTCGAGATTTTCGTGCTCATGGCCCAGCAGCCGGAAATCAAGGGCGTGCGCGCCGACACGATCCGCCTGCTGCGGGAAAACCGTCACCTGATCGATGACGACTTTCGCCACGATATCCGCAACACCAGCCTGTTCATCGAGCTGTTCAAGTGCAAGATCGGCGTGCACCGCAACCTGCGGCGCATGAACCGCTACGGCATCCTCGGGCGGTATCTGCCGGAGTTCGGCTACATCGTCGGGCAAATGCAGCACGACCTGTTCCACATCTATACGGTCGATGCGCACACGCTGAACCTGATCAAACACCTGCGCAAGTTGCAGTACACCCAGGTGTCGGAGAAATTCCCGCTGGCCAGCAAGCTCATGGCCAAGCTGCCCAAGCCCGAGCTGATCTACATGGCGGGGCTGTATCACGACATCGGCAAGGGCCGCCAAGGCGACCATTCGGAGATTGGCGCGGTGGATGCCGAGGCGTTCTGCCAGCGGCACCAGTTGCCGGTGTGGGACAGCCGGCTGATCGTCTGGCTGGTGCAAAACCACCTGGTGATGTCGACCACCGCCCAGCGCAAGGACTTGTCCGACCCGCAGGTGATCCACGATTTCGCCCAGGCGGTTGGCGATGAAACCCGCCTGGATTATCTCTACGTGCTGACCGTGGCCGACATCAACGCCACCAACCCGACCCTTTGGAATTCCTGGCGCGCGAGCCTGTTGCGCCAGTTGTACACCGAGACCAAGCGGGCCCTGCGCCGTGGCCTGGAAAACCCGGTGGACCGCGAAGAACAGATCCGCCGCACCCAGAGCGCGGCCCTGGACATCCTGGTACGCGGCGGCACCGATCCGGATGATGTCGAGCAACTCTGGTCGCAACTGGGCGATGACTACTTCCTGCGCCATACCGCCGGCGATGTGGCCTGGCACACCGATGCGATTCTCCAGCAGCCGGCCGATGGCGGGCCGCTGGTATTGATCAAGGAAACCACCCAGCGCGAATTCGAGGGCGGTACGCAGATCTTCATCTACGCCCCGGACCAGCACGATTTCTTTGCCGTGACCGTGGCGGCGATGGACCAGCTCAACCTCAACATCCATGACGCCCGGGTCATCACGTCCAGCAGCCAGTTCACCCTCGACACCTACATCGTGCTCGACACTGACGGCGACTCGATCGGCGACAACCCGGCGCGGGTCAAGCAGATTCGCGATGGACTCACCGAAGCCCTGCGCAACCCGGCGGACTACCCGACCATCATCCAGCGCCGGGTGCCGCGCCAGCTCAAGCATTTTGCCTTTGCGCCGCAAGTGACGATCCACAACGACGCACAGCGCCAGGTTACCGTGCTGGAACTCAGCGCACCGGACCGCCCGGGCCTGCTGGCGCGGGTCGGCCATATTTTCCTGGAATTCGACCTGTCGCTGCAGAACGCCAAGATCGCCACCCTCGGCGAGCGGGTGGAAGACGTATTCTTCATCACCGACGCCCATAACCAGCCGCTGTCCGACCCGCAGCTGTGCAGCCGCTTGCAGGAAGCGATCGTGCGGCACCTGAGCGTCAACCAGGAACCCGACATCAACCTGACGCGCATCAGCATCTGAACGAACATATTCCCCCTGTGGGAGCGAGCCTGCTCGCGAAAGCGGCGGGTCAGTCATGGTTTTGTCGACTGACACAGCGTATTCGCGAGCAGGCTCGCTCCCACAAGGGGCAGTGCCCACATTGAACGAGGCCCCCGATGAACAACGCCCTGTCCCAGCTCCAGCCCTACCCGTTCGAGAAGCTTCGCGCCTTGCTCGGCAGCGTCACGCCCAATCCGGACAAGCGCCCGATCGCGTTGTCCATCGGCGAACCCAAGCATCGCTCGCCCGCTTTTGTGGCTGAAGCCCTGGCCGGCAATCTGGAAAAAATGGCCGTGTACCCAACCACCCTCGGCATCCCCGAGCTGCGCGAAGCCATCACCGGTTGGTGCGAGCGCCGCTTCAACGTGCCGGACGGCTGGCTCGACCCAGCGCGCCATGTGCTGCCGGTCAACGGCACCCGAGAAGCCTTGTTCGCCTTTACCCAGACCGTGGTCAACCGTGGCGATGACGCCCTGGTCGTCAGCCCGAACCCCTTCTATCAGATCTACGAAGGCGCAGCGTTCCTGGCCGGGGCCAAGCCGCACTACCTGCCGTGCCTGGACGAGAACGGCTTCAACCCGGATTTCGATGCCGTCTCGTCGGACATCTGGAAACGCTGCCAGATCCTGTTCCTCTGCTCCCCGGGCAACCCGACCGGCGCCTTGATCCCGGTGGACGTGCTGAAGAAGCTCATCGCCCTGGCTGACGAGCACGACTTCGTCATCGCCGCGGACGAGTGCTACAGCGAGCTCTACTTCGACGAACAGACCCCGCCGCCAGGCCTGCTCAGCGCCTGCGTCGAACTGGGTCGCAAGGACTTCAAGCGCTGCGTGGTGTTCCACAGCCTGTCCAAGCGCTCCAACCTGCCCGGCCTGCGCTCCGGTTTCGTTGCTGGCGACGCCGACATCCTCAAGGGCTTTTTGCTCTACCGCACCTATCACGGTTGCGCGATGCCGGTTCAGACCCAACTGGCGAGCATTGCCGCATGGAACGACGAAGTGCACGTCCGGGCCAACCGCGCGCTGTACCGGGAAAAATTCGACGCGGTGCTGGAAATCCTCAGCCCGGTGCTCGACGTGCAACGCCCCGATGGCAGCTTCTACCTGTGGCCGAACGTGGCCGGCGACGACGCGGCATTCTGCCGTGACCTGTTCGAACAGGAACACGTGACGGTCGTCCCAGGCTCGTATCTGTCGCGCGATGTGGACGGCGTCAACCCCGGCTCCGGTCGCGTGCGCATGGCCCTGGTCGCGCCATTGGCCGAATGCGTGGAAGCGGCGGAACGAATCCGCGCATTCATCCAGCGCCGGGGTTGATGGCTATCAAGCCGAAACGGACCGCTGTCGTGGCGAGGGAGCTTGCTCCCTAGCCACAGAGCCGTCGCTTCGACGGGACATTGTGTTCGGCTGATTTATCGCGAGCAAGCTCCCACAGTGGATGGGTGTTGTTCACAAACCTGTGCTTAAACTAATCTCCTGTGGGAGCGAGCTTGCTCGCGATGAGGCCGGCCCTCACGGCATCAAATCCAAGGCTCCGGCCCACTACTTATTTGCCCAAGCGCAAATTGGCCTCCGCCAAATCCAACTCCGCCAGCACCTCACGCAACACATCATCGCCAATCTGGTGCTCACGACTGAGCCGATACAACTCCAACCGCTGCGCTCGGTACGCCTTCAAACGCAATCGGCGCTCCAGCAAGTCCATCTCGAACGCCAGCGCCTGGGCTTCGGCCGAGTCGTTGAACACCTCAAGCTGATGACGATACTCGGACATCAGCCGCGCCTTGACCTCCGTCGCCAGAGCCGCCGTGGCCGCGTCAGGCGCGGCTGTCTCGGCGGGCTCCTCCACTTCCAAGGCATGAATCGCCGCTTCAGCGGTTTTACGCCAAGCCTCACGGACTTCGTTGCGGCGCTTGTCGTCCGGCCCCTTCTCGACGCCGCGCAACAGCAGGGGCAAAGCGATGCAAGCGGCGACCAGTGACAGCAGAATCACCCCCGCAGCGATGAAGATCAGCAAGTCGCGCTCGGGAAACGCCTCACCCGCCCCCAACAGCAACGGCACTGACATCACGCCCGCCAGCGTTACCGCCCCGCGCACGCCGCCAAACGTCAGCAACCAGCAAGAGCGCGCGGTCGGCACCAGGGTCAACTCGCCCTTGCCGCGCCAACGGCGCAACAGCCCGGACAAGCGCCAGATGCTTTGCACCCAGACAAAACGCAACACCAGCAGCACCAGGAAAATCGCCACCACATCCAGGCAGCGATAGAACAACATCGGCCACAACGTGGTCTCGTGGCTGGTCACGGCCTTGATGATGTCTGGCAACTGCAAGCCCAGCAGCAAGAAAATCAAGCCATTGAAGGCAAATTCCAACAGCGCCCAGACGCTGCGATTGAGCAACCGCGTGCCGGTCTGGCGCGGCAGCAAGTCAAGCCAGCTCTGCATCATCCCCGCCGCCACCGCCGAGAGAATGCCCGAGGCGCCCAGGCGTTCAGCCAGCACATAAGCGGCAAACGGCAGCAACAGCATGAACACCACATGGGTAGCGGGGTCGTCCCAGCCCCGGGCGATCATCCAAGCCCGCAGACGGCCCACCAGCCAACTCAGGGCCACGCCTACCAGCAGGCCACCGACAGCGACCAAGACAAAAGTCAGGCTGGCACTGGCCAGGGAAAACACCCCGGTGATGGCCGCCGCCACAGCGAACTTGAAAGTCACCAGGCCCGACGCATCGTTCATCAGCGCCTCGCCCTGGAGCATGTGCATCAACGGCGCGGGCAAGCGGTCCCGGGCAATTGCCGACACGGCCACCGCGTCGGTCGGCGACAGCACCGCTGCCAGGGCGAAGGCCACCGGCAACGGAATGCTCGGCAACAACCAATGGATGAAATAACCCGCCCCGACCACCGTGAACAACACCAGCCCGACCGCCAGCGTCAGGACCGGCCCGCGCAGGCGCCACAGTTCCCGCTTGGGCATGCGCCAGCCGTCAGAGAACAGCAACGGCGGGAGGAACAGAAACAGGAACAACTCGGGATCAAGGGCCACGTGCAGCCCCAGCGACGGCCAGGCCAGCACGGCGCCAGCAGCGATCTGCACCAGGGGCAACGGCAGCGGGATCAATCGTCCGACCAGGCGCGAGACGCCCACCAGCATCAACAGGATCAGGACGGTATAGGCGCTTTGCATAACAGCTTTCCAGTGACAGCCACACACATCCGGCAACAGCTTGCCGTTGAAGTGCCATATTAACCGCTTAGCATTGGCCTGGCCGTTACACCTATGTCGCAATCCACCTCCCACAGGTTTTTGCAGCGCATCAACCTGGGCCGCCGCGAAACCGTCCGGTCATGGCATAATCCTTCACCTTTTATTTCCAGCACCTGCAAAGGGGGCAGTTCCTTGACCGATTCAAGCAAAACGTTGCACCTTTTCGGCATCAAAGCCTGCGACACGATGAAAAAAGCCCGCACCTGGCTCGATGAACACGCGGTGCACTATGACTTTCACGATTACAAGACTGCCGGCATCGACCGTGAGCACCTGACCCAATGGTGCAACGAGCATGGCTGGCAAGTGGTGTTGAACCGTGCCGGTACGACCTTTCGCAAACTCGACGACGAACGCAAAGCCGATCTCGACCAGACGAAAGCCATCGAACTGATGCTCGCCCAACCCTCGATGATCAAGCGCCCGGTGCTCGATCTCGGTGACCGAACCCTGATTGGCTTCAAGCCAGATATCTATGCGGCAGAGATCAAGTAAGCCTGCCCAGTCCATTTTGTTGAGGTAATTTTCATGTCCACTACCCTGTTCAGCCTGGCCTTTGGTGTCGGCACTCAAAACCGTGAAGGCGCCTGGCTGGAAGTCTTCTACGCCCAACCGCTGCTCAACCCGTCGGTCGAGATCGTTGCCGCCATCGCGCCGATCCTTGGCTACAGCGAAGGCAACCAGGCCATCACGTTCACCACGGCCCAGGCCTCGCAACTGGCTGAAGCGCTGCGCAACGTCGACGCCGCGCAAGCCAAGCTGCTGACCCGCCTGGCTGAAAGCCACAAGCCGCTGGTCGCCACGCTGCTGGCCGAAGATGCCCAACTGGCATCCACGCCTGAGGCGTACCTCAAGCTGCACCTGTTGTCCCATCGCCTGGTCAAGCCTCACGGCCTGAACCTGGCCGGCATCTTCCCACTGCTGCCGAACGTGGCCTGGACCAGCCAGGGCGCGATCGACCTGGCCGAACTGGCCGAGCACCAGCTCGAAGCCCGTCTGCGTGGCGAGTTACTGGAAGTGTTCTCGGTGGACAAATTCCCGAAGATGACCGACTACGTGGTTCCGGCCGGCGTGCGTATCGCCGACGCCGCGCGCCTGCGCCTGGGCGCCTATGTGGGCGAAGGCACCACGGTGATGCACGAAGGTTTCGTCAACTTCAACGCCGGTACCGAAGGGCCGGGGATGATCGAAGGCCGGGTCTCGGCGGGTGTGTTCGTCGGCAAGGGCTCGGACCTGGGCGGCGGTTGCTCGACCATGGGCACCCTGTCGGGTGGTGGCAACATCGTGATCAAGGTTGGCGAAGGCTGCCTGATCGGCGCCAACGCCGGCATCGGCATTCCGTTGGGCGATCGCAACACCGTGGAGTCGGGCCTGTACGTGACCGCCGGCACCAAGGTCGCGCTGCTGGATGAGAACAACCAACTGGTCAAAGTGGTCAAGGCTCGCGACCTGGCCGGCCAGCCGGATCTGCTGTTCCGGCGCAACTCCGAGACCGGCGCAGTGGAATGCAAGACCCACAAGTCGGCCATCGAGCTGAACGAAGCACTGCACGCGCATAACTGAACCGCTTCACACCTCACCTGTGGGAGCAACCTTGCTCCCACAGGGTCCGGCGTAACTCCAGCAGGGCCCGAAAGCATGTTGATTCAATCCTCCTGGCGTGCCGATTTTCCGGCCCTCGCCGCCCTGCAACGGCAAGGCCAGACCTATCTGGACAACGCCGCCACCACACAGAAACCCCAAGCCCTGCTCGACGCCCTGGCGCATTACTACGCCAACGGCGCGGCCAACGTGCACCGGGCGCAACATCTGCCCGGTGCACTGGCCACCCAGGCGTTCGAGGACAGCCGGCTCAAGGTTTCCCAGTGGCTCAATGCGGGAAATTGCGGACAGATCGTTTTTACCCACGGCGCCACGTCGGCGCTGAACCTGCTGGCCTATGGGCTGGAACACCTGTTCAACCCGGGCGATGAGATTGTCATCAGCGCCCTCGAACATCACGCCAACCTGCTGCCCTGGCAGCAACTGGCCGAGCGCCGCTCGCTGGCGCTGGTGGTGCTGCCCCTGGATGCCGACGGGGTGATCGATACGGAGGCCGCCGCCAGGCTGATCGGTCCGCGCACCCGCCTGCTGGCGGTGAGCCAGTTGTCCAACGTGCTTGGCACCTGGCAACCGGTGCCGGCGCTGCTGGCGATGGCCAAGGCGCAAGGTGCGCTGACGGTGGTCGATGGCGCCCAGGGCGTGGTCCACGGTCGCCATGATGTGGAAGCGCTGGGCTGCGATTTCTATGTATTTTCCAGCCACAAGCTTTACGGTCCCGAAGGCCTGGGCGTGCTGTTCGGACGTACCGAAGCCCTCGCTCAATTGCGTCATTGGCAGTTCGGCGGCGAAATGGTGCAAACGGCTGATTACCACAGCGCCACGTTCCGCCCGGCGCCGTTGGGTTTCGAAGCCGGCACGCCGCCCACCGCCAGCGTGATCGGCCTGGGAGCGACGCTCGACTACCTGTCCGATCTCGACGGGCAGGCGGTTATCGATCACGAAACCGCACTGCACGATTATCTGCTTCACGGCCTGCTGGCGCGCAACGGCGTGCGGCTGGTGGGCAACCCACAACTGGCGCTGGTCAGCTTCGGCGTCGAAGGCGTTCATAACGCCGATCTGGCGCATCTGTTGACCGAGCAAGGCATCGCCGTGCGCGCCGGGCATCACTGTGCGATGCCGCTGTTCAAGCAATTGAAGCTTTCCGGGGCGATTCGTGTATCGCTGGCGCTGTACAACGACTCCGCCGATATCGAGCGGTTCTTCGAGGCGCTGGATCAGGCCCTGGAGATGCTGCGATGAGCCTGCCGGCCGATGCCGCTGCGGCGCTGCGGATTTTTCAGGACGCCTCCGGCTGGGAGCAACGCGCCCGGCTGCTGATGCAGTGGGGCGATCGCTTGCCACCGCTGAGCGATGCAGACAAGTGCGAGGCCAACCTCGTCAACGGCTGTGAAAGCCAGGTGTGGCTGGTGGGTCGGCTGCATGATGGGCACTGGCAGTTTTCCGCCAGCAGCGATGCGCGCTTGATACGCGGGTTGGTGGCGTTGTTGCTGGCGCGGGTCAACGGGTTGTCGGCTGAGGATTTGCGCCAGGTCGACTTGCCGGACTGGTTCAATCAGTTGGGGTTGTCACGGCAGCTGTCGCCTTCGCGCAGCAATGGCTTGAATGCGGTGTTGAAGCGGATGCGCGAGCTGGCTGGATAACCGCCAGAAGCATCGCGAGCAAGCTCGCTCCCACAGGGGATCAGGATATACGCAAATACCGCATTCAGCCCGATCCAATGTGGGAGCGAGCTTGCTCGCGATGAGGCCATCAGCCCCACCTTCAAACCTCGGGCTTAAGCCGGTCCGCCGGCCGCCGCACACCCGCGACGATCTTGTCCACAGCCTTGGTCGCCGCGACCATGCCGAACGTCGCGGTGACCATCATCACCGCGCCAAACCCGCCAGCGCAGTCGAGCTTGACGCCGTCGCCGACAAAACTCTTCTGCAGGCAGATGCTGCCGTCCGGTTTCGGATAGCGCAATTGCTCGGTGGAAAACACGCAGGGCACGCTGTAATGACGGGTCACCGTGCGCGAGAAACCGTAGTCGCGGCGCAAGGTGGAGCGCACCTTGGAGGCCAGCGGATCGTTGAACGTACGGTTGAGGTCGCAGACCTGGATCAGCGTCGGGTCGATCTGCCCGCCCGCGCCGCCGGTGGTGATGATCTGGATCTTGCGGCGCTTGCACCAGGCGATCAACGCAGCCTTGGCGTTGACGCTGTCGATGCAGTCGATCACGCAGTCGATGTTCGGCGTGATGTACTCGGCCATGGTGTCGCGGGTGACAAAGTCGGCCACCGCGTGCACGGTGCAATCGGGGTTGATCCCCCGCAGCCGCTCGGCCATCACCTCGACCTTGGGCTTGCCGACAGTGCTGTCCAGGGCGTGCAGCTGACGGTTGGCGTTGCTGACGCAGACGTCATCCAGGTCGAACAGCGAAATCTCGCCCACGCCACAACGGGCAATGGCTTCCGCCGCCCAGGAACCAACGCCGCCGACGCCGACAATCGCCACATGGGCCGCCCGCAGGCGCTCCAGGCCTTCGATGCCATACAAACGGGCGATGCCGGCGAACCGTGGATCTTCTGTACTCATGACCATTACCCCAAAAACCGGCGCGCATTATAGGGCTTTGCCGCAGCAATTCGAGCCGTTCGCAAAATGAAACTCCATCCTTCTTGTGGGAGCGAGCTTGCTCGCGATGGCGTCTGTCCACTCAATAGAGTATCGACTGATCCACCGCCATCGCGAGCAAGCTCGCTCCCACAGGATTTGTATTCCTCCTGTCCCGCACCAGGGGCCCATGGCGGTCGTTTTGCTATAAGATAACCGCCATTTTGCGCGAACCAGCCCGCGCCAGTAAAAGCCTTGCGTCCACACTATTTTCCGGAGTTTCCATGACGGCCCACGCCGACCTCTCGCCGACCCTGCAACTCGCCTGCGACCTGATCCGCCGTCCGTCCGTGACGCCGGTGGATGCCGATTGCCAGAAACTGATGATGCAGCGCCTGGGCGACGCCGGTTTTAAGCTCGAACCCATGCGTATCGAGGATGTGGATAACTTCTGGGCCAGCCATGGCAAGCATGACGGTCCGGTATTGTGCTTCGCCGGTCACACCGATGTGGTCCCGACCGGCCCGGTGCAGGCCTGGCAGCTCGACCCGTTCGATGCGATCATCGACGAACAGGGCATGCTCTGCGGCCGTGGCGCCGCGGACATGAAAGGCAGCCTGGCGGCGATGGTCGTGGCGGCCGAACGGTTCGTCGCCGACTACCCGGATCACCAGGGCTCGATCACCTTCCTGATCACCAGCGACGAAGAGGGCCCGGCCCACCATGGCACCAAAGCCGTGGTCGAGCGCCTCAAGGCCCGCCAGGAACGCCTGGACTGGTGCATCGTTGGCGAGCCGTCGAGCACCACGCTGGTGGGTGATGTGGTGAAGAATGGCCGTCGCGGTTCCCTCGGCGCAAAACTGACGGTGCGCGGCAAGCAGGGCCACGTGGCTTATCCACACTTGGCGAAGAACCCGATCCACCTGGCCGCGCCCGCCCTGGCCGAATTGGCCGCCGAGCACTGGGATCACGGCAACGATTTCTTCCCGCCGACCAGTTTCCAGATCTCCAACCTCAACTCCGGCACCGGCGCGACCAACGTGATCCCCGGTGACCTGGAAGCCGTGTTCAATTTCCGCTTCTCCACCGAATCCACCGTCGAAGGCCTGCAGCAGCGGGTCGCCGACATCCTCGACAAGCATCAACTGGACTGGAACATCGACTGGGCGTTGTCCGGCCTGCCGTTCCTCACCGAACCGGGCGCGCTGCTCGACGCCGTGTCGTCGAGCATCAAGGACGTCACCGGCCGCGAGACCAAGGCCTCCACCAGCGGCGGCACCTCCGACGGTCGCTTCATCGCGACCATGGGCACTCAAGTGGTTGAGCTGGGGCCGGTCAACGCGACGATCCACCAGGTCAACGAACGCGTGCTGGCCGCCGATCTCGACGTGCTGACCGAGATCTACTACAAGACGCTCATCAAGTTGCTCGCCTGATGCTCGCCTGCCCGATCTGCAATGAACCCTTGAATGCGGTGGACAACGGCGTGGCATGCCCCGCCGGGCATCGTTTCGACCGCGCGCGGCAGGGTTACCTGAACCTGCTGCCGGTGCAGCACAAGAACAGCCGCGACCCTGGCGACAATCAGGCGATGGTCGAGGCCCGCCGCGATTTCCTCAACGCTGGCCATTACGCCCCGGTCGCCCGGCGCCTGGCTGAACTGGCCGCCGAACGCGGGCCCGGACGCTGGCTGGACATTGGCTGTGGCGAAGGTTACTACACCGCGCAACTCGCCGATGCCCTGCCCGGCGCCGATGGCTACGCCCTGGATATTTCCCGCGAAGCCGTCAAGCGCGCCTGCAAACGCAACCCCCAGCTGACCTGGTTGATCGCCAGCATGGCGCGGGTGCCGCTGGCCGACGGCTGCTGCCAGTTCCTCGCCAGCGTGTTCAGCCCGTTGGACTGGCAGGAGGCCAAGCGCCTGCTCAGCCCCGGCGGCGGCTTGATGAAAGTCGGGCCTACCCGCGGCCACCTGATGGAGCTGCGCGAGCGGCTGTATGACGAGGTTCGCGAATACACCGATGACAAACACCTGGCCCTGGTGCCGTCGGGGATGGCGCTGGATCACAGTGAAACCCTTGAGTTCAAGCTCACGCTCGACAACGGCCAGGATCGCGCCAACCTGCTGGCGATGACGCCCCACGGCTGGCGCGCCAGCGCCGAACGCCGCGCCAGCGTGATCGAGCAGGCCGAGCCGTTCGAGGTCAGCGTGTCGATGCGCTACGATTATTTCGTTCTTCAGTAAATTTTTTATTCCGGGCCTCGGACAACTGTCCGGGGCCAGTTAAATCCGCGAATGGATTTTTCGAGACCGCAGTGAGGACATCCATGCGCCAACCCGATATCGAGATTTACCTCAAGGACGCCGACGTCGACCACAAGGCGATCGCCGCCTGGCTCGGCCAGGCCCTCGGCCCGTGCAGCGACTGGGTGCAGAAAGGTCAGACGTACAAGTGCAAGGCCGGCGACATCCCGGTGACCTGGTTGCCCAAGGCTGTAGGCAAATGGAACAGCCTGTACCTGGAAAGTGACCAGACCCCGTGGGAAGACGACATCGCCTGCGCCCGCGCCGCCTTCGCCGCGCTGAACGTCGAAGTGCGCTGCGCGCCGGGATCATGGGTGGAAGAAGAAGGCGAGGATTCGGCGGATCGCTGGATTCGCATCAGCGCCGATGGGGAAGAAGAGATTACCTGGAAGACGGCGTAAGGCTTGGAGGCATGCCACAATCGCCATGCCTATGAAAGATCCAATGTGAACAATGACCCTATGTGGGAGCGAGCTTGCTCGCGATAGCGGTGTGACAGTTGATGAAGTATTGGCTGATACACCGCTATCGCGAGCAAGCTCGCTCCCACAATGGGTTTTGTGTAGCCAGTGAATGCGGGTTACAACCCCACCACATCCTCAGCCTGCAAGCCCTTCTGCCCTTCCACCACCGCGTATTCGACCTGCTGGCCTTCGGTCAGTGAACGGTGGCCGTCGCCACGGATCGCGCGGTAGTGGACGAACACATCCGCCCCGCCTTCGCGCTGGATGAAGCCATAACCCTTGGCGTCGTTGAACCACTTCACACTGCCAGTTTCGCGTGCTGCCATGATGCTCACTCCCGTTCTTGTTTTCTGAGCCGGCTTTTCGAGGGAAAGCCGTACGCGCTTCAGCCGCCGTCCCACCGTCCGTCGGGAGGCCGGGGCAGTCACTGGCCGAGTATATGACACCCGGAAAAACTCTCAACTGACTTTACTTCGCCGCTTTTTTGCCGATTTTCGGTGAATCCGGCACACTAGTACCGCTTGCTCTATCCACTCACGCAGAAGCCGTATGACCCGCTCCCCGTTCCGCCGTCTTGTGTTTGGCACCCTGCGCCGACTGTTGTACCTCTGGGTTCGCTCCGAGACCATCAACCAGTCGTCCTTCACCCTCAACCTCGACCGCAGTCGTCCGGTGTTCTACGTCCTGCAAGATCCTTCGCTCACCGATCTGGCGGTGCTCGACACCGAGTGCACCAAGGCCGGCCTGCCACGTCCGGTGCTGCCCGTCTCGGTGGGCGGCCTGCTGGAGCCGGCGGCGTTTTTCTACCTGACGCCGGCGCCGGACTGGCTAGGGCGCCAGGACAAACGCGGTGCGCCGCCGACCCTGACGCGGCTGGTCGACGAACTGACCCACAACGCCGCCGAAGACGCCCAGATCATTCCGGTCAGCGTCTTCTGGGGCCAGTCGCCCGACAGCGAATCCAGCCCCTGGAAGCTGCTGTTCGCCGACAGCTGGGCGGTCACCGGGCGCCTGCGCCGCTTGCTGAGCATCATGATTCTCGGGCGCAAGACGCGGGTGCAGTTCTCCGCGCCAATTCATCTGCGCGAACTGATCGAGCACGACAAAGGCCATGAACGCACCGTGCGCATGGCCCAGCGGATCCTGCGGGTGCACTTCCGCAATCTGAAAGCAGCGGTGATCGGCCCGGACATTTCCCACCGGCGCAACCTGGTCAAGGGGCTGCTGAACCAGCCGCTGGTCAAGCAGGCCATTCTCGAAGAGGCCGAGCGGGAAAAGATCCCGGCCGAAAAAGCCAAGGCGCAGGCCCTGCGTTATGGCAATGAGATTGCCTCGGACTACACCTACACCGCGATCCGCTTCCTGGAAGTGGTGCTGAGCTGGTTCTGGAACAAGATCTACGATGGCATCAAGGTCAACCACATCGAAGGCGTGCAGAACGTTGCCCAAGGCCACGAAGTTATCTACGTACCCTGCCATCGCAGCCATATCGACTACCTGCTGCTGTCATACCTGCTGTTTCGCAATGGCCTGACCCCACCGCACATTGCCGCCGGCATCAACCTCAACATGCCGGTGATCGGCGGCCTGCTGCGCCGTGGCGGCGCGTTTTTCATGCGTCGCACATTCAAGGGCAACCCGCTTTACACCGCCGTGTTCAACGAATACCTGCACACGCTGTTCACCAAGGGTTTCCCGGTGGAGTACTTCGTCGAAGGCGGCCGTTCGCGGACAGGACGCATGCTGCAGCCGAAGACCGGCATGCTCGCCATTACCCTGCGTAGCTTTTTGCGCTCCTCGCGCATGCCGATCGTCTTCGTGCCGGTGTACATCGGTTATGAGCGCGTGCTGGAAGGCCGCACCTACCTCGGTGAACTGCGGGGTGCGAGCAAGAAGAAGGAGTCGATCTTCGACATCTTCAAGGTCATCGGCGCCCTCAAGCAACGCTTTGGCCAGGTCGCGGTGAACTTCGGCGAGCCAATCAAGCTGGCGGAGTTCCTCGACGGCGAACAACCCGGCTGGCGCCAGCAGGAACTCGGACCGCAATTCAAACCCGACTGGCTCAACGCGACCACCAACCGCCTCGGCGAACGTGTCGCCCGCCACCTGAACGAAGCCGCGGCCATCAACCCGGTCAACCTGGTCGCGCTCGCGCTGCTGTCCACCAGCCGTCTGGCCCTGGACGATCACGCCATGGCCCGCGTGCTGGACCTGTACCTCGCGTTGCTGCGCAAAGTGCCGTACTCGCCGCACACCACCTTGCCCGAAGGCGACGGCCAGGCGCTGATCGAGCACGTCAAAGGCATGGACCTGCTGTCGGAACAGAAGGATGCCCTGGGCAAGATTCTGTATCTGGATGAGCAGAACGCAGTGCTGATGACCTACTACCGCAACAATGTCCTGCACATCTTCGCCCTGCCGGCGCTGCTCGCCAGTTTCTTCCAGAGCAGCTCGCGCATGAGTCGCGAACAGATCCTTCGCTACACCCGGGCCTTGTACCCCTACCTGCAATCGGAGCTGTTCATCCGCTGGTCGCTGGAAGAACTGGACGCGGTGGTCGACCAGTGGCTCGACGCGTTCGTCGAGCAGGGCCTGCTGCGTTTCGAAAAAGATCTCTACCTGCGCCCGGCGCCGAGTTCGCGGCATTTCGTGCTGTTGACGCTGCTGTCGAAAAGCATCGCCCAGACCTTGCAACGCTTCTACATGACCGTCTCGCTGCTGCTCAACAGCGGGCAGAACAGCATCAGCGCCGAAGAACTGGAAGACCTCTGCACCGTCATGGCCCAGCGCCTGTCGATCCTGCATGGGCTGAACGCACCGGAGTTCTTCGACAAGAGCCTGTTCCGCCACTTCATCCAGACGATGCTCGACCTCGATGTCCTGCGGCGCGACGAAGCAGGCAAGCTGAGCTATCACGAACTGCTCGGCGAGCTGGCCGAAGGCGCGGCCAAGCGGGTGCTGCCGGCGGAAATTCGCCTGTCGATCCGCCAGGTGGCGTTGCACCGCAGCGAAGATGCGGCGGATCAGGGCGTTCCGACGGCTGCGGAGTGAACCCTGGGCGCCTGGTTGCATTCGGGCGCCCTGAATATGAAGATCCCTGGCAATGCCGTACGCTGATTCCCTTTCAAACGTTCAAGGAAAGTGCCCATGCTCCGCCCTACCCTCCGTTTCACCGGCCTCTGCGCCGGCCTGTTGATCTGCGCCAACGCCATGGCCCTGTCGCTCGGTGATCTCTCGCAGAAGGACGCCACGGGCGGCCTGAAGGATGCGCTCACCCAAGGCGCCCAGATCGCGGTCAAGCAACTGGGTAAGCCCGGCGGTTTCAGCAACAACCCCGAGGTGAAGATCGAGCTGCCGGGCAAGCTCGGTAAAGTCGCCAGCAAGATGAAGGCCTTCGGCATGGGCGCTCAGGTCGATCAATTGGAAACCAGCATGAACCAGGCTGCCGAAGCCGCCGTGGTGCAGGCCCAGCCGATCCTGGTGGATGCGGTGAAGAACATGAGCGTGACGGATGCCAAGGGCATTCTGAGCGGCGGCAACGACTCGGCCACGCAATACCTGAACAAGAGCAGCCGCGGGCAGATTCGCGCGAAGTTCCTGCCGATCGTCAAGCAAGCCACCGACAAGGTCGGCCTAGTCCAGAAATACAACGCCTTCGCCGGCCAGGCTGCGACACTCGGCGTGGTGGACACCAAGAGCGCCAACGTCGAGAACTACGTGACCGAGCAGGCGCTGGACGGTCTGTTCGAGATGATCGCCAAGCAGGAAGCAACGATCCGCCAGAACCCGGCGGCCGCGGCGACCAGTTTGGCCAAGAAAGTGTTTGGCACGCTCTAAGCCCTATCCGACAAATACAATACCTGTGGCGAGGGAGCTTGCTCCCGCTGGGGCGCGTAGCGCCCCCAGGTCTTTTGCGGTCGCTGCGCAACCGAGCGGGAGCAAGCTCCCTCGCCACAGGTCCGATGTGCGCCTGTGGGTCAGTTTTTCCTGACCCTGAACCACGCCGCATACAACGCCGGCAGGAACAATAGCGTCAACGCCGTCGCCACGATCAAGCCGCCCATGATAGCCACCGCCATCGGCCCGAAGAACAGGCTGCGCGACAGTGGGATCATCGCCAGGACCGCCGCCAGTGCAGTCAGTACAATCGGCCGGAAACGGCGCACGGTCGCCTCGATGATCGCCTGCCAGGGGGCGAGCCCCGCCTTGATGTCCTGTTCGATCTGGTCCACCAGGATCACCGAATTGCGCATGATCATCCCGGACAACGCGATGGTGCCGAGCATGGCGACGAAACCGAACGGCTGGCGGAACACCAGCAGGAACAGCGTGACGCCGATCAGTCCCAGCGGCGCGGTAAGAAACACCATCGCCGTGCGCGAGAAGCTGCGCAACTGCAGCATCAGCAACGTCAGCACCACCACGATGAACAGCGGCACGCCCGCATTCACCGATTTCTGTCCGCGGGTTGAATCCTCCACCGTGCCCCCGACTTCCAGCAGGTAGCCGTCCGGCAACTCTGCGCGAATCGGGTCCAGGGTAGGGAAAATCTGTTGCACCAGCGTCGCCGGTTGCTCCTTGCCATAGATGTCGGCACGTACGGTCACACTGGGCAGACGGTTGCGGTGCCAGATCACCCCTTCTTCAAAGCCGTATTCCAGCGTCGCGATCTGCGACAGCGCAACGCTCGTGCCGTTGTCGGTAGGCACCGCCAGGCTCGGCAACAGTGACAGCTCGGTGCGCTCATGCACGGTGCCGCGCAGCAGGATCTCGATCAACTCGTTGTCTTCGCGGTATTGGCTGACACTGGAGCCGGTGAGGGAGCTTTGCAGGAAGCTCGACAGGTTGGCTGTGGTGACGCCCAACGCGCGGGCGCGATCCTGATCGATGTTGAGGTACACCACCTTGCTCGGCTCTTCCCAGTCCAGGTGGACATTGGCGACGTAGGGGTTTTCGCGAACCTTTGTCGCGACTTTCCGGGCAAGCGCGCGAACTTCTTCGATGTGCTCGCCCGTCACCCGGAACTGCACCGGATACCCTACTGGCGGGCCGTTTTCCAGGCGTGTGACCCGCGAGCGCAGGGTCGGGAACTGCTCGTTCAGTGTGCTGATCAGCCAACTGCGCAGGGGCTCGCGGTCTTCGATGGTCTTGGCCAGCACGACGAATTGGGCAAAGCTCGGCGCCGGCAGTTGTTGATCCAGCGGCAAGTAGAAGCGTGGTGAGCCGGTGCCGACGTAGGCCACGTAATTGTCGATACCGGCGTGGTCCTTGAGCAGCGCTTCAAGGCGCTTGACCTGCTCCGCTGTGTTGACCAGCGAAGCGCCTTCGGCCAGTTTCAGGTCGACCATCAGCTCCAGTCGTCCCGACGCCGGGAAAAACTGCTGCGGGACAAAACGGAACAGCACCACCGAGCCAACGAACAACAACACGGTCAAGGTGATCACCGTCTTGCGTCGACGCACGCACCATTCCACCGTTCGCCGGACTCGCTGATAGAACGGCGTGCCGTAGGGGTCCGGCTGGCCGTCAGCGGTGCCATGCCTGGCTGCGTGAATCTTCGCCAGGTCCGGCAGGAGTTTTTCCCCGAGATACGGCACGAATACCACCGCGGCCACCCACGAAGCGAGCAGTGCGAGGGTCACCACCTGGAAAATCGAACGGGTGTACTCACCGGTGCCCGATTGCGCGGTGGCGATCGGCAAGAACCCCGCCGCTGTGATCAGGGTACCGGTGAGCATCGGGAACGCCGTGCTGGTCCAGGCAAAGCTGGCCGCCTTGATCCGGTCGTAGCCCTGCTCCATCTTGATGGCCATCATCTCCACCGCGATGATCGCATCGTCCACCAACAGCCCCAGCGCCAACACCAACGCGCCAAGGGAAATCTTGTGCAAACCGATGCCCAGGTAATACATCGCGGCGAAGGTCATCGCCAAGACCAGCGGAATCGCCAGCGCCACCACCATTCCGGTGCGCAGGCCCAGGGAAAAGAAGCTCACCAGCAACACGATCGTCAGTGCTTCCACCAGTACCTGGACAAACTCGCCGACGCCGGTCTTCACCGCAGCCGGCTGGTCGGAAACCTTGCGCAGTTGCATGCCCGCCGGCAGGGTGTTCTGGATGCGGGCAAACTCGGCTTCGAGGGCCTTGCCGAGGATCAGGATGTCGCCGCCCTCCTTCATCGCCACGGCCAGACCGATGGCGTCCTCCGCCATGAAGCGCATGCGCGGCGCCGGTGGATCATTGAAGCCGCGACGAACATCGGCCACGTCACCGATGCGGAAGGTCCGGTCGGCCACGCGGATCGGAAAGTCACGGATCTCTTCCACGGTCTGGAAATTCCCCGAGACCCGGAGCTGCAATCGCTCGCTGCCGGTCTCGAAGAAGCCGGCGGTCGATACCGCGTTCTGCGCCTGCAGAGCCTGCTGGACAGCCGCCAGGGGCAAGCCGAGGGTCGCCAGCTTCACGTTCGACAGCTCGACCCAGATTTTCTCGTCCTGCAGGCCGACCAACTCGACCTTGCCCACGTCCTTGACCCGCTGCAGCTGGATCTGGATACGGTCGGCGTAATCCTTGAGCACGCCATAATCGAAGCCGTCGCCGGTGAGCGCGTAGATATTGCCGAAGGTAGTGCCGAACTCATCGTTGAAGAACGGTCCCTGGATACCGGGCGGCAAGGTCTGCCGGATATCGCCGATCTTCTTGCGGATCTGGTACCACAGCTCGGGAATCTGCCTGGAATGCATGGAGTCGCGAGCCGCAAAAGTCACCTGGGATTCTCCCGGGCGGGAAAACGAGACGATCTTTTCGTAGTCGCCGGTTTCCATGAGCTTCTTTTCGATACGCTCGGTGACCTGGCGCGACACTTCCTCGGCCGTGGCCCCTGGCCAGACGGTTCGGATGACCATGGCCTTGAAGGTGAATGGCGGATCTTCGCTCTGACCCAGCTTGGTGTAGGAAAGCGCGCCGACGATCGCCAGCAAAAGCATCAGGAACAGTACGATCTGGCGGTTACGCAACGCCCATTCGGAGAGATTGAAGCCCATCGGGGATTACTCCTTGGCCGCCAGGTTGACCACGCGATTGGAGCGATCCACCGGCCGTACCTGCTGGCCGTCCAGAAGCACATGCACGCCAGCAGCCACCACCCAGTCATTGGCGCTCAGGCCTTCGAGCACCGGCACGGTCTTTTCACCGAAGGCGCCAACGCGCACCGGGACTTTCCTGAGCGTGTTGTCGGGCTTGACCACCCAGACGAAGGTGGCGCCGTTCTCGGCGGTGAGGGCCGACAATGGCACCGACAGCGGCGCCTTTTCAGCGGTCTGGATAAACACCCGGGCGCTCTGGCCCAGTTCCGCCGGGACGCTGCCCGCGGTGAAGGCGACGCGAGCGGCGAAGGTACGGGATTTCGGATCGGCGGCCGGCGAGAGTTCGCGGATGCGTCCGCTGAAGCGCTGATCGGGCTGGCTCCACAACTCCACCGACACTGGCTGGCCGATCTTGAACCGACCAAATCCCTGCTCCGGCAGGCTGATCAACACTTCACGCTCGCCATCGGTGGCCAAGGTGAAGACGGTCTGTCCAGCCGACACCACCTGACCGACTTCCACCGCCCGCCGGGCCACCACGCCGTCCTGGGGTGCACGCAACACCGAATAGCTGGCCTGGTTGCTGGCAACGTCGAATTCGGCCTTGATCTGCTTGAGCCGCGCGGCACCGGAGCGATAGAGATTCTCGGCGTTGTCGTATTGTGAGCGGCTGACCATCTGCCGTTCCATCAAGGTCTTGTAGCGGTCACGCTCGGCTTTCACCAGGCTCAGGTTGGCCTCGGCCGCGGCGACCTGGGCCCGGCTCGCTTCCAGTTGCAGGCGCACATCCTCGGGGTCGAGTTCGGCCAGCGCCTGGTTGGCCTTGACCCGCTGGCCCTCTTCCACCAGCCGGCGGCTTACTTTGCCGCCAATGCGAAACGCCAGGTCCGGCTCGAACCGCGCCCGTACTTCGCCGGGATAACTGTCCATCGCCTGGGCCGAAGGCTCCGGCTTGACGACCATCGCTGGGCGCACGGCGACCGGCGTCGGCTCCTCATGACCGCACGCAGACAATAAAAAAGCCAGGCTGACTGGCACGGCGAGGGGCAGGACATAGCGGAACATGGTGGATGACCTTTCGCTAATGATGCTTGGAATAATTATACTGGCGAGTATGTTATTAATAGCAAACTCACCAGTCCAGTATTAAAAGCGAATAATGTCGAACAATCCTCCCTCCTCCAGCGGCCCTGGTCGTCCCAAGGATCTGGCCAAGCGCCAGGCCGTTCTCGAGGCCGCGAAACGCCTGTTCCTGAGCCTGGGCTACGCCAGCACCAGCATGGACGCCGTGGCCACCGAGGCCGGCGTCTCGAAGCTGACCGTCTACAGCCATTTCAATGACAAGGAAACGCTGTTTTCCGCCGCCGTGATTGCCAAGTGCGAGGAACAGGTGCCGCCGCTTTTCTTCGAATGGGCCGACGGTGTTCCGATTGAACACGTGCTGCTGAACATCGCCCGCGGCTTCAACCAACTGATCAACAGCGACGAATCGGTGAACCTGCATCGGCTGATGGTGGCGCTGGGTAGCCAGGATCCGAAACTCTCGACCATTTTCTACCAGGCCGGCCCGCAGCGAATGCTTTCAGAGATGGAAAGGTTGCTGACCAAGATCGACCAGAGCGGCGCCCTGAGCATCGACAAACCGCGCAACGCCGCCGAACATTTCTTCTGCCTGATCAAGGGCGCGGCGAACTTCAGGTTGCTGTACGGCTGCGACGGGCCGCAGGACGCCGAAGCGGCCGAAGCGCATGTGCAGGAAGTGGTGGGGTTGTTTGTGCGGGCTTATCGGCCTTAGTTCGACCGGTCACTTTCGCTGGCTGGGAGGGCCTCTTCGCGAGCAGGCTCGCTCCCACAGGAGGACGGTGGTGAATATGGATTCTGTGAACAGCTCCCTACCACAGGGTTGAGAGTGCCAAAGTCCAATGTGGGAGCGAGCCTGCTCGCGAATGAAGTCACCCCGGTCTCAAGCCTTGAGCGCTTTCTTCGGATAGATATCGTACCGACTGGACTTGCCTTCCAGCCCATGGCTCGGCTTCGGCCCTTCAATGCAGGGTGCCTTGCGCGGGCGCTTGACCACCACCCGGTGGGTCGCCAACGCCAGCGCGGCGGCAAGCAGCGCCGGGGCGTCGGTATCATCGCCCACCAGCGGGCGGAACAGGCGCATCTCTTTTTTCACCAGGGCGGTTTTCTCCCGATGGGGAAACATCGGGTCCAGGTAGATCACCTGGGGCGGCTCGCCTTGCCAGTTGCGCATCACTTCGATGGAATTGCCCTTGAGCAAGCGCATCCGCGCCACAATTGGCGCCACATCGAAATCTTCCGCACCGCGAGCCAGGCCATCCTCCAGCAAAGCACCGATCAAGGGTTGGCGCTCGATCAGGCTCATCTCGCAACCGAGACTCGCCAGCACGAACGCATCCTTGCCCAACCCCGCCGTGGCATCCAGCACTCGCGGACGGACACCCTGGGCGACACCGACTGCCTTGGCGATCATCTGGCCACTGCCGCCCCCGTACAGGCGACGATGGGCTGCGCCGCCCTCGACGAAATCCACGCGCACCGGTCCCGGCGCATCGGGACCCAGCTGCTGCAATTGCAACCCGTGCTCGCCGACCTGCAAGGCGAACTCGCCGTCATCCATCTGCAACGGCAGGCCGAGCTGTTCGGCCCACTGCTCGGCGCGGGGCTGGAACGCCGGGGCCAGAGCCTCGACGTGGATGCGGCAAGCCGCGGGTTGCTCAATCATGAAAACATGCTCAAAAAATTAAGGATCGGCAAAAACGGCCGATAACAACGGTGAACGGCATTTTGCCAGAGCTGAGCGTCGACCGAGAAAAATGTCAGACATTCAATCCACATCGATAGGCGTTATCTCCCCTTACGGCGATTACAGCCTGCGCAACACCCAAGCGCTGAGCGGCGTCAGTCACCTGTGGCAGGATTTTTTTGCCCGGGCCCTGGCCGACCAGTTAGGTGAAAACGCACCGGCGCCCGGCAGCTACCAGCCAGTCGCCCTCGATGAAGCGGTTGAACCGACCCTGGGCGCCGAGCTGCTGGAGCATATCGTCAGCCAGCGCACCTGCGACGTGACGGAAACCCAGGTCAAGCCACCCGAGCCGTTGTTCCTGCCGATCGCCGAGTTCGAACTCGATTTGCTCGACAAGCCGTTCCCGCCCTTCCCGCCAGAAGAAATCGTCGCACAGCAAAAGCAGCAGACCTTCGAGAGCAACTGGGTTCGCCCGATTGTCCTCGCCGCCGGTCAACCGTTGCCAGAACCGGGCCCGGCGCCACAGCCGCGTCGACTGCCCCTGCCGATTGCCGAATTCGAGCTCGACCTGTTGGACAAGCCATTCCCTCCATTCCCGGAAGAGGAACTGGTGGCACAGCAGAAACAACTGGACTTCGACACTCGCTGGGCGCGTCCGATCGTATTGCAGAACCTGCGCATCGCTGCCTGAGTCCTCAACGACAAATCCACCAGGGCCCCACATCCAGATGAAAATGGTTGCGGTGCGCCGCGTTGTAATCCGGACTCAAGACCACACTGAACATGTCGCAGGCGCCATCGCGCACCTGCCGTAGAAACTGCGCATCGGTGTTGTCCTTCGGCCAATCCCTGAGCACGCTGACGGTTCGTCCATCGGCCAGGCGAAACCCGGCGATGTCCAACGCGCTGGCAGTGGCGTGCTGGCTGCGCGCGCCGCTTTCACGACCGTACATGTTGCGACAGGCAAAACTGCCCAGGTGATCGACCCGCGTGACTTGCTTGCCATAGGCGGCCATTGCCGCCGGCTGCAATGCATGGCGCTCGAACAGCGCGAAGGCCACCGCCAGTGGGCAACTGGCGAGGAAGCTGCTGCTCAACCCTACCTCACCGCCCTGCACCCGCAGCACATTGGTCAGCGGGCACGAGGTATTGGCGCCGCTGTCAGCCTGGCGAGCGGTGCGCAGCCCCGACGTGGCGAGCGCCTGGTCACACAGTTGCGGATCGTTGCGCAGCGCCATGAGTTTGTAGCGGGTCAGCAGATTTGGCGGCGCTTTCACGTCCAGCGGCGCCCAGGGGTTCCATTGCGGCGGTACGGCCAGCCAACCGCGCCATACCGCCACCACCGCGACGCCAGCGATCAGCGTCAATACCATCAGTCCTTTCAAAAACCGCACGACAACGCCCCGGGCTTCAACCCTTGAATAATTGATTGGCCTGGTTGAAAGGCATTGAGCGACGGGTGAAAGTGAAGGTCCCCTGCCGCTGGATTTCTTCGGCGGCGCGGAAAAACTCGCCATACGCCGCCAGCGCGAGGGCCGATCCGACACTGATGCGCTTGACGCCCAGTTCACTCAATTGGGCCACCGTCAGGTCCAGCGCGCCGGACATCAGTACGTTAACGGGCTTGGGCGCCACGGCCCGGACCACCGCCAGCACTTGCTCGGCGCTGCTCAGCCCCGGCGCGTACAGCACATCGGCGCCGGCGTCGGCGAAGGCCTTCAGGCGCCGGATCGTGTCGTCCAGATCCGGCCTGCCATGCAGGAAATTTTCCGCCCGCGCGGTCAGCAGGAAAGGGAAAGGCAGACTGCGCACCGCCTCGGCGGCGGCCTTGACCCGCGCCACGGCGTGCTCGAAATCGTAGATCGGGCTGTCTTCGCGGCCCGTGGCATCTTCAATGGAGCCCCCTACCGCGCCGGCTTGCGCCGCGCTGAGCAAGCTGCGGGCGCAGTCTTCGGGCGCATCGGCAAAGCCGTTTTCCAGGTCGACGGCCACTGGCAGGTCCGTGGCCGCAACAATCGCTCGCACATTCGCCAGCGTGTCATCAAGGCCCAGGGCGCCGTCAGGTCGTGCCAGGGAAAAAGCGTGACCGGCACTGGTCGTCGCCAATGCTTCAAAGCCGAGGCTGGCGAGCATCTTTGCCGAACCGGCATCCCATGGATTGGGAATGACAAACGCCCCATCGCGTTCGTGCAAGGCCTTGAACGCCTGGGCTCGGCGGGTTTGTGCATCCATGAAAGTCGCTCCTGGGCAATTTTGCGGAGTTCGCCTCAGAGCAGACCGAGTTGCTCGGCGGCGGGTTCTCTATATAGCTCAGGCAGCGCCGGCAAGCCAGGCAAACGCTTCATCAGGCGGCTGTGAAAATGCATCGCGAGTTTCGCCGCCAGCAGATTGTCGGCGGTGTGCAGGAACATATACGGCGTGCGCCCCTCTTCGATCCACACGGCGATTTTTTCTACCCATGGCGTCAGGAACGGCTCGTTGGCCTCGACTACCGGATGACCGACGAAGCGCACTTGCGGGTATTGAGTGAACGCCGCCGGCCGCGTCGGCACCCGGGGCTTCTTGTATTGCGCATGAATGACTTCAGGGGCGGTCGACGCGCAGCTGAACAAGCCGCGGGGATCGAGACAGATGCGTTCGACACCGCGATCGAGCAGCAAGCGGTTGAGCTGTCGTTCGGCGTCGCCTTTGGCAAAAAACTCAGCGTGACGCACCTCTACGGCCAACGGCCGTGGGAACGCCTCGATGAATGCCGCCAGCTCCGGCAATCGATTGGGCGTGAACGCCTTGGACAGTTGCAGCCAGAACGGCGAGACGCGCTTGCCCAACGGGCTCAGCAACTGGACAAAGGTTTCGGTGGCGGTCAGGTGTTCGCGCAGGTCGCCGCCGTGGCTGATGTCACCGGGGATCTTGGCGGTGAAGCGAAAGTGCTCGGGCATGATCTCGGCCCAGCGCTGAACGGTGGACGCGGCCGGGCTCGCGTAGAAGGTCGTGTTGCCTTCCACGGCATTGAATACTTGAGAGTAGAGACTGAGGAAATCGGAGCTTTTGGCGTCCTGGGGATAAAGATAATCGCGCCAGGCGTTTTCGCTCCAGGACGGGCAACCCAGATAGTAGGGCAACCGCATCAGATGTAGAGGTCGAGGCCCAGCACTTCCATATCCCAATCAACAAAACCGGCGGTGCTCAGGTAGCTGGCCAGCGCCGTGGCGACACTGCGGCTCATGGCGCGGTGATACAGCATGTCCTGCTGACGGGCGGGAAGATTGCTCAGGCGTTGCGCAGAGGCTTTGGCGGCGCGGGCGGCCAGTTGCTCTTCGGACGGAAATTCCAGCTCACCATCGATGTCATCGAAGTTTTCCGGCTCAGCGGCTTTACCCGCACGAGGCCGACGCTTGATGGGGTAGGACTGGGATGAAACGCCGTCTATACGCATAACAGAATGCTCGGTATCAATGATGGCAATTTAGCGGCACATTCGTATCCGCGCAAATGCGCAAGTGATAACTAGAACACATAAAGGCAAAAAGGTTTAAAAACCGGCGAAAAAAGTGACGACTGGCAATTTTGCGTGTGACTTTTGGCTCTTAGGATGACTTTGGCGGGTTTTGAGCCGGAGCAACGCCTTTGTGGCGAGGGAGCAAGCTCCCTCGCCACAATTGTGCTCGCTCGAGAGTGTGGTCAAGTTTGGGTTTACCGTTCGGACTTGGGCGTCGCTACCTTGTCCCGCAGGTAGACCGGCTGCGCATCGTCGGCCGGGATGGCTTCGCCGCGCTCCCAGGCAAAGCGTGCCAGGGCCAGCAGGTCTTCGGCATGGGGCAACATCGAGGCATCCTGGCCGACAAGGCTGACGCCGATTCGCTCGCCGTAGCCCCAACCGGTACCGGCGCCGAACCAGTCACCGCGGGTGTCAGTCGGCAACGCCGCCGCTTCGGGTGGCAACACCGCCTCGGCACCGACCAGGCGCATCTCGCCAGCGGTTTCGCGATAGCAGCCCCAGTACACCTCGTCCATGCGCGCATCGATGGCGGCCGCAACCTGATGCGCGCCGTGCTCGCGCAAGGCGCGCTGGGCCAGTACGGCCAGGTTCGAGACCGGCAATACCGGGCGTTCCAAGGCGAAGGCCAGGCCCTGCACGACGCCAATGGCGATGCGCACGCCGGTAAACGCACCCGGGCCGCGACCAAAGGCGATCGCATCCACGGCTTGCAAGGTGATCCCGGCGTTGCTGAGCAATTGCTGGATCATCGGCAGCAATTTTTGCGCATGCAGGCGCGGGATCACCTCGTAGTGGCTCGTGACCTTGCCGTCATGCAGCAAGGCAACGGAGCAAGCTTCAGTCGCGGTGTCCAGGGCCAGCAAGGTGCTCATCGATATGTCCGTAAATCAGGTGGGAAAAAGTGCGCCAGTATAAACAACTACGGCCCGCAAGCGGGCCGTAGTTGAGGCTGCGATCAGCGTTTTCAGCTCAGTGCTTCAAGCACCTTGCCGGTGATCGCGTCGACCGAGCCGACGCCCGGGATATGGCTGTACTTCGGCTTGCCATGAGCAGCAGACAACTTCTGGTAGAAGTCCACCAGCGGCTTGGTCTGCGAATGGTAGACCGACAGGCGATGACGCACGGTTTCTTCCGTATCGTCCTTGCGCTGCACCAGTTCTTCGCCAGTAATGTCGTCTTTGCCAGCAGTCTTCGGCGGATTGTAGACCGTGTGATAGACACGCCCCGACGCTTCGTGAACGCGGCGCCCGGCAATACGCTGGACGATTTCCTCGTCATCGACCGCGATCTCGACCACATGGTCGAGCTCCACGCCAGCGCTCACCAGGGCTTCAGCCTGAGGGATCGTGCGTGGGAAGCCATCGAACAGGAAGCCGTTGGCGCAGTCGGATTGAGCGATGCGATCCTTGACCAGCGCGATGATCAGGTCATCCGACACCAGGCCGCCGGCATCCATGATGCTCTTGGCCTGAACACCCAGTGGGGTGCCAGCCTTGACCGCGGCGCGAAGCATGTCGCCAGTGGAGATTTGCGGGATACCGAATTTTTCGGTGATGAACTTTGCCTGAGTACCTTTACCGGCCCCGGGAGCTCCCAGCAGAATGACGCGCATCGATGTGCTCCTCAATTTTTTTATGTAAAACGCTCGGATTCGCCTCGTGGGGCCAATCTTCGAAAAACTTGATCGTGACCGCCCAAACGGCCAAAGGCTGATCAAGATACACAGCGGGCCCGACCCACACAAGCCGCCGAAAGTCGGAGTAACCCGCGCCGCACGCGACCTTCGTAGGGGGTAGTGGGAGTCGCAACCGGGCAACAAACTGTCGCCTGGTCGACCTCCCTGCCCCTGCAAACAGCTACGCCCGGACAGGCCGGGCGTGCTGTTTTTCAACTTTCCGGAAGGTTAGCCGGTGTTGCGCAAACCGGCGGCAATCCCTGCCACAGACACCAGCAACGCCTGTTCCACAGGGCTGCCCTGGGCCACGTCCTGCTGCCGCGAACGTGCCAGCAGCTCGGCCTGCAACAGGTGCAGCGGGTCGAGGTAGGTATTGCGCAGGCGGATGAATTCCAGCGTGTCTGGGCTATGTGCCAGTAGCTGCGACTGGCCGGTCAGGCCCAGGACCACCGAACAGGCCTGCGACAATAGGTCGCGTAAATGCTCGCCCAAAGGCAGCAACGCTGGTTCCACCAGACGCTCGTCATAGGACTGGGCAATATCGGCGTCGGCCTTGGCCAGGACCATCTCCAGCATGTCGATGCGGGTGCGGAAGAACGGCCATTGCTCACGCATCTGACCGAGCAGTTCGCCCTCGCCGCGCTCCAGCGCCTTGCCCAGGGCGGTTTCCCAACCGAGCCAGGCCGGCAGCATCAGCCGGGTCTGGGTCCAGCCGAAAATCCACGGGATCGCCCGCAGGCTTTCGATACCGCCAGCCCGACGTTTGGCCGGACGGCTGCCCAAGGGCAGGCGGCCCAGTTCCTGTTCCGGCGTGGACTGGCGGAAATACTCGACGAATTGCGGATTTTCCCGCACGACGGCCCGGTAGGCATTGACCCCGTCGGCAGCCAACTCATCCATCAGATGCCGCCATTGCGGGGTTGGTGGCGGTGGTGGCAACAAGGTCGCTTCGAGCACTGCGGCGAGGTAAAGATTGAGGTTCTGTTCGGCGATGTCCGGCAGGCCGAATTTGAAACGAATCATTTCGCCCTGTTCGGTGGTGCGGAAACGTCCGGCCACCGAGCCCGGCGGCTGGGACAGGATCGCCGCGTGCGCCGGGCCGCCACCACGGCCGACGGTGCCACCGCGGCCATGGAACAACAGCAATTCGACTTGCTGCTCGCGGCAGATGTCCACCAACCGCTCCTGGGCGCGGTATTGCGCCCAGGCCGCCGCCGTGGTCCCGGCGTCCTTGGCCGAGTCGGAATAGCCGATCATCACTTCCTGGGGACCTTGCAGGCGCGAGCGATAACCCGGCAGCAACAGCAGGCGTTCGATCACCGGCCCGGCGTTATCCAGGTCGGCGAGGGTTTCGAACAGCGGCACTACGCGCATCGGCCGCAATACACCGGCCTCCTTGAGCAGCAACTGCACCGCCAGCACATCGGAAGCCGCGCCGGCCATGGAAATCACATAAGAGCCCAGGGACGCTGCCGGTGCCGCCGCAACCTCGCGGCACGTGGCCAGGACTTCCGCCGTATCGGCCGACGGCTTGAAGTAAGGCGGCAACAAGGGCCGACGATTATTCAGCTCGCCGAGGAGGAAACCGATGCGCTGCTCTTCGTCCCATTCCTCGTAACGCCCCAGCCCGAGGTAATCGGTGATCTCGGTCATCGCCGCCGTGTGCCGCGTCGAGTCCTGGCGCACGTCGAGGCGCACCAGGAACAGGCCGAAAGTCACCGCTCGGCGCAGGCAATCGAGCAACGGCCCGTCGGCAATCACGCCCATGCCGCACTCATGCAGGGACTGGTAGCACAACTCCAACGGATCGAGCAGTTCACGGTTGTCCTGCAACACCTCGGCGGTCGCCGGCGTCGTGCCCTTCAAGGAGGCTTGGGCCCAGTTGCGCGTGGCTCGCAGGCGTTCGCGCAATTGCTTGAGCACCGCGCGATAGGGCTCGGCGCTGTCACCGGCCTGGGCGCGCAAGGCCTCGTTGGCTTTCTGCATGGACAAGTCGGCGGCCAGATGATCGACGTCGCGCAAATACAGGTCAGCCGCCATCCAGCGCGCCAGCAGCAACACCTCGCGAGTGACCGCGGCGGTGACGTTCGGGTTGCCGTCCCGGTCGCCGCCCATCCACGAGGCAAAGCGGATCGGCGCGGCTTCCAGCGGCAGGCGCAACCCCGTGGCGGCATGCAGGGCCTGGTCAGCCTTGCGCAGGTAATTGGGGATGGCGTGCCACAGCGAATGCTCGATCACCGCGAAGCCCCACTTGGCCTCGTCCACCGGAGTCGGACGGGTCCGGCGTATCTCTTCGGTGTGCCAGGCTTCGGCGATCAGCCGCTGCAAGCGTTCGTGGATCTGCGCGCGCTCGGCACTGGTGAGGTCTCGATGGTCCTGGGCGGCCAGTTGCGCGGCGATCGCGTCGTATTTCTGGATCAACGTACGCCGAGCGACTTCCGTGGGATGCGCAGTGAGCACCAGTTCGATTTCCAGCCGGCCCAACTGCCGGGCCAATGACTCGGCGCCATGGCCTTCGGCTCGCAGGCGCGCCAGCAGCTCGGGCAGCACGCGTGCTTCGAACGGTGCCGGCCTGGACTCTTCGCGGCGGTGGATCAGCTGGTATTGCTCGGCGATATTGGCCAGGTTGAGGAACTGGTTGAACGCCCGCGCTACCGGCAGCAGTTCGTCCTCGCTCAACTGGTTGAGGCTGGCGCTCAGTTCCGCATCCATCGATCCGCGTCGGTCAGCCTTCGCGCCTTTGCGAATCTGCTCGATCTTGTCGAGAAAGGCGTCTCCGTACTGGTCGCGAATGGTATTGCCCAGCAGCTCGCCGAGCAGGTGGACGTCCTCGCGCAAGCGGGCATCAATATCGGTCATCAGCAGGTCTCCAGCAAAAAGGTCCGGACAGCTTTGTAGGAGAGAGTGCCGATGCCGGTCGCTTATGACAAGCGACGAAGGGACTTTAAACCTTGTCAGCCAAAGCTAGTCTCATGGGTAAGCCACACAACGGCTTGTCACTGTCGCGCCCGCCACGAGCGGGTCCATTGAGGCGCCATCATGAAAATCCGTGAACTTGCTCAGCACTGGGAAGAAAACGCCAAGGGTCACCTGACCCAGACCGGTTATACGATTCATCTGGATGTGGAAGCCGCCGCACGCCTGGCGGCGATCTGCGACATGTACCCCAAGCGCCAGCCCGAAGAACTGCTCGGTGAATTGATCGGCGCGGCGCTGGAGGAGCTGGAAGCCAGCTTTCCCTACATCAAGGGCTCGCAGGTCGTGGCCACCGATGAAGAAGGCGACCCGCTGTACGAAGACGTCGGTCCGACCCCGCGATTTCTCGCCTTGTCCCGTCGTCATCTGCGCCAACTCTCCTCGCAAAACGACAAGTCCAAGCACTGATTCCCCCTCCCCGCGTCGCGTTATCCCGGCACCGCTAGCGAGTTTGTGGTGCCGGGATACCGCTGCCCGCCTTGAAAGTTCAGCTTTTTGGCAACTGACCGATCAGTCAGCATTTCTTTTGGCGATTGGCCATCCTTCCCTGAACTTTTGAAAAACGCCTCGGGTCACACCGAGTAACCATACTGGAACGGTCGTTTAAATAAACGCGCCCTGGCGCCAGCGCCAAAACAGACGTCACGGCTTCGGTCCCAGCATGGATTAGTGTTTTTTCAGGAGTTTTCCAATGGAGTTGAAGCCTATGAATACCTGCACTGCCAAACCCTCATCCACTGGCTTGCGCGGCCTGAAGTTGGCTGCCCTGGCTATCGGTAGCAGCTTCATCCTGGCCGGTTGCGCCGGCAACCCACCTTCGGAGCAATACGCGGTCACGCAATCGGCGGTCAACAGCGCCGTCAGCGCGGGCGGCACCGAGTTCGCCGCGGTGGAAATGAAATCGGCCCAGGACAAACTCAAGCAGGCCGAGATCGCCATGCACGACGAGAACTACGAAGAGGCCAAGCGTCTGGCCGAACAGGCCGAATGGGATGCCCGCGTTGCCGAACGCAAGGCCCAGGCAGCCAAGGCCGAACAGGCCCTCAAGGATTCCCAGAAAGGGGTTCAGGAACTGCGTCAGGAAGGCATGAACAAGGTTCAGTAACCCTGTTCGAGCCACGACGTACTTCTCATTGATAAAAGGACGACAGACTATGACGCACAAACATTTCATGATGCCCGCCCTGCTTGCCGCCTGCGTAGCCCTGGCCGCTTGCTCCCACGACCCGAACGCGAACCTGGAACAGGCCCGTACCAACTACAACGGCCTGCAGGCCGACCCGGCGGCCACCAAGGTCGCGGCCCTGGAAACCAAGGAGGCCTCCGACTTCCTGGCCAAGGCCGACAAGGCCTACCTGGACAACGAAGACGAAGCCAAGGTTGACCAACTGGCCTACCTGACCAACCAGCGCGTCGAAGTGGCCAAGCAGACCATCGCCTTGCGCAACGCTGAAGCCGAGCTGAAAAACGCCGGTGACGAACGCGCCCGCGCACTGCTCGACGCCCGCAACGCGCAGATCAAGCAGTTGCAGGACAGCCTCAACGCCAAGCAGACCGAGCGCGGTACGCTGGTGACCTTCGGTGACGTGCTGTTCGCCACCAACAAATCCGACCTGCGCGCCAGCGGCATGACCAATGTGAGCAAACTGGCGCAGTTCCTTCAGGAAAACCCGGATCGCAAGGTGATCATCGAAGGTTATACCGATAGCACCGGTTCGGATTCCTACAACCAGTCGCTGTCCGAACGCCGCGCCAGCTCGGTGCGCACCGCTCTGGTGAAAATGGGCGTCGACCCGGCCCGCATCGTGACCCAGGGTTACGGCAAGGAATTTCCGGTCGCCGACAACACCAGCGTCTCGGGCCGTGCCATGAACCGTCGCGTGGAAGTGACCATTTCCAACGACAACCAGCCAGTCGCCCCGCGCTCGACCATGAGCGCCAACTGATCGGCTGACGCAACGCAAAAGCCCCGCCTGACTTCAATCAGGCGGGGCTTTTTATTGGCCGAATATGTTGGCAGTACCCCTTCCCTGTGGGAGCGAGCTTGCTCGCGATGGCGGAGTGTCAGCCACTGACAATGTTGCTGAACCACCGCTATCGCGAGCAAGCTCGCTCCCACATGGGAAAATGTGGTGTCCTTGGATTGGCTTACGGTTGCAGCTTCTGCGGCGTCTCCTGCCCCATACACCGCACCGCGCGCTTCTTCTCGTTGATCAGCACACCGGTCAGGCCTTTCTGCTCGGTATCGAACAGCACCAGTACGCCATCGATGCATTGGGCGACCTGGGGCGCCGGCTCCAGGGCGACTTTATAGTCTTCGCCCGGCACGGTCTTGAGCATGGTGAACTGGTTGAGCAGCAACGCATCCTCGGGCTTGGCGAAATGCAGGTAGCCGTAGTACCAGAGCGCCGCGACGGTGCCGAGAATGCTGCAGATACCGGTGATGATCAGGGGGATGGCGTTGCGTTCTTCGCTCATTGCGGGTTCTCGGATGATTCAACGGATGATTTCGGGTAGTTCGGCACCTCGCCCAGGCGGCGCAAGCCATCGAAGTGCTGGGGATCGTCGAGGTAGCGCAACATCACGGTTCGCCAGGTCGGGTCGGCGAAAGTCTGCACATGACCACCCCGGGTCAGTTGCAGGACGCGGGGCGGCGGCGCAGCTTGATACAAGCGGATGCCGTTGGAAAGAGGCACGATGGGGTCGTCAAGGCTGTGGTAGATCAGTTTCGGCACGCCGTTCAGTTGAGCGATCGAACCGATGGCACTGTCGCCGTCCGGCACCAGCCACGACAGCGGCACCTGCAACGCCCAGGTCAGCCATGACGTGCTCAGCGCAAAACGTCCGACGTCGCGATAGCTGGCGGGCACGCCATCAAGCACCAGCGCCTTGAGCTGCCGTTGACGCTGAGGATGCTCCACCAGGTAATGCACCGCCAGCGCGCCACCCAGGCTTTGGCCGAGCAGCATCAGCGGCTTGCCTTGGACCTCGGGCGATTGGTCGAGCCATTTGAACGCAGCGTCGATGTCCCGGTAGATCGCCGGCAGGCTCGGCTCGCCCTCGGACACCCCATAACCCCGGTAATCGACCATCAGCACTTGATAACCCTGCTCCGGCAACCACCAGCTCCCGCCGAGGTGCCAGGACAGATTGCCGCCGTTGCCGTGCAAATGCAGCACCGTGCCCTTGACCTCGACACCCGGTTTCACCGGCAGCCACCAGCCACGTAGCTTCAGGCCGTCGGCCGTGGTCAGGGTGACGTCGCGGTATTCGAGCTTGGCCCGCTGCGGCGTGAATGGCAGGCCGCGTTCGGGATAGAACAGCAGGGAGCTGCAGCCACTCAGGGCCAGCAGCAGGCAAATGATGCCGAGGGTTCGCATCCGGTGAAGCCTCGCAAGTTAGAAGTAAACGCAGTTCCCTGTGGGAGCGAGCTTGCTCGCGATAGCGGAGGGTCAGTCACAGCCGTGCTGACTGTTCTGACGCTATCGCGAGCAAGCTCGCTCCCACAGGGGCTGGGTGTTGTGGTTACAGAATGTTCGAATAATCCGCTTCGATCCGGTCCAGGCTCAGGTGGTTCAAGAAGTTGGAAAAACACATCCACGCCGACAAGGCGTTCATGTCGCGGAACTGCTCGGGCAGGTATTTGGGCGGCACGACCAGGCCCTCATCCACCAGCTGGCGCAGGGTGCGCATATCCTCCAGGGTGGTCTTGCCACAGAACAGCAGCGGCACCTGCTCCAGCTTGCCTTTGCGCACGGCCAGCTGAATGTAGTTGTAAACCATGATGAAGCCCTTGAGGTAGGACAAGTCTTTGGTAAATGGCAGACCGGTCGGCACCGAGCCACGGAAAACGCGGCTGGCGTTGCCGTAGCTTTCGGCCATTTCGAAGCCCTGCTCGCGGAAGAACTCGAAGACCTGCAGGAAGTCGGCCCCCTCCTCCACCATATGGATGGCGCGGGTGCGGTTGGTGAGTTTGCGCAGGCGACTCGGGTAGGAGGCGAAGGTGATGATTTCCATCAGGATCGCCAGGCCTTCCTGAGTCACCGTCGACGAGGGCGGGCCCTTGGACAGGAAGGTGCAGATCGGCTGGTTCAAACCATTGAGGGTGGTGCCAACGTGCACCAGCCCCTCATGGACCTCCAGCGCCCGTACGTCGCGCTCGTTGAACATCGCGTCGGTGCGGATCTTGATGTAGTCGGCGCCCGCCGCCGCGTCGGCGACGATACCGTCGGACTCGAATACGCGAATGGTTTCCTCGGCCTCGCCAAACACCCGGTTGAGGCGATGCTGCAGCAGGCTGACGGCCTCCTTGGCACTGAGCACCTTGGGCTCGTCCTTGAGGTCGCCACGGCCATCGATGTTGTTCAGGTAATCGGAGAGCATCAGGCCCAGGTCGGCCAGGGTCGGGTCACCGGCGTGGAAGGCATCGGAAGCGGCGCCGTACAGCTCCTGGGAAATCAGCCCGAAGTCCTCGGTGCCGCGCGCTTCGAGCATGCGCACCACCATGCGGTATTCCTTGCACATGCGCCGCATGATCTGGCCCACCGGGTTGAACTGCCCAAGCTGACGGGTGATGTCGCGCTCGATGTTCTGGAACTCCAGCTTCACCTTGCTGGAATCAAAGGAGAGTGGCCGGTTGAGGTAATAATCACGATCCACCGCGGGCATTTCCTTGCCCTTGGCCTTGAGGAACCCCTTGCGGATGCTCTCGTCCCACTTCACCGCGTCGAGAATGCGAATCGGCGTTTGCGCCAGCACAATGCGATCGGACAAGGTGCGTATCGTCTGCTGGTAATCGTCCACCCGAAACTCCTGTGAAAAAACGTCCGCTTGTAGCCGTTATTGGGATTTGCTCAGTCGCTGGTAGCGCACGGCTTCCGAGAACACATCGGAATTGGCCGGGTCGTCGAGGTAGCTGAAAACCTTGTTCATGTCGCTGTCCACCAGCACGCCATCACCCTCCTCGCTCTGGTTTGGCTGGCCGCTGAGGAGCTTCTGGCCGATGGCCTGGTTGATCTGTTCCATGTCCAGGTTGTAGACCACCAGTTCCTGCTTATCGGTCAGTTCGAAACCGGCGATGACGAAATGGCCGCCGAAGCGCGCCGGCACCTTGGCCGACAAATACCAGCGACTGCCGTGACGGGAGACGGTCAGGGGAATGGCTTCGCGCTCCTGGGGCCTGGCCCGGAAATAACTGACGGCCTGGTAGCGATGCTTGCCGACTTCCGTCAGTTCCAGGTTCACCGGCTCACCCCAGGCGTTGGTGCTGGTCCAGTGGCCGAGCAGGCCCTTGGGCGCGGCTTCGCTGTCGGGCAACGGCGCCTTGAACGACACCAGGCAGCCACTGAGCAGCAGCAACGACACGGCCAGTGCAACGGCACGCCAGGCTTTCATTGGAACTCCCTATGGTCTGTGGCGAGGGGATTTATCCCCGCTGGGCTGCGGAGCAGCCCCCCTTGCAGTCAGCTCAGTTAGCCAGATGTACCGAGTTGGCTGGTTTTGGGGCTGCTTCGCAGCCCAGCGGGGCGGTGCGACGTTTCGCTAAATCCCCTCGCCACAGGGGGCTGTGGTGAACCCATTTGGGTCACACCGACGCCAGTACCAAGTGCATGTAACGGGTCAGGATGCCGAGCATGTCTTCGTCAGCTACCGGCTCGGCGCCATTGAGCAAGCCCTGATATTCCATCCGTCCGATAATCGCCGTCAACACTTTGGCATCCTGTTGTGGCTCGCGGGAGCCCAGGACCTGGAAAAACTGACAGGTGCCGTGCAGCAAAATCTGCTGGTGAGAACGCACCAACACCGCCAGGCGCGGGTTGAGCAGCGCTTCCTGGCGGAAGGCCTGTTCGGCCATCAGGTAGTCGCGACGACTGTGCAATTGATGCTGCACGTAGTCCGCCGTCATCCGCGCGATGTCGTCCGCCAGTTGCGAGCGCGACGCGGCGCTGCCATCCCCGTAGGCGACCATCTCGCGCAGCAGGCCTTCATTGTTGGTCCACAGCTTGGCCATGAACGCCGCGCTGCGTTCCACGTACTGGGCGAAGGTGTCGGTGAGCAGGTCGTCGATGTCCTTGAAATAATAAGTGGTGGCCGACAGCGGCACGCCCGCCTCGGCGGCCACCGCGCGGTGGCGCACCGCACGCACGCCATCGCGCACGACAATGCGCATGGCCGCGTCGAGAATCTCCTGGCGGCGCTGTTCACTGCCCTGTCGGCTGGCCTTGCGACCCTGGTACTGAACACTTTCAGCGACAGCAGTGGCGACGCCCGCTGCACCTTCTGGAGCCATTGCACGATTCACGACAGGTCTTTCCTCGCTATTTCAGAAGTAACCAATTGATACGTTTGTACCAGACAGGCATTAAAAAGCCGCCCATCGAGGCGGCTTTTTAATTGAAACACTTACGCTTGGGGCCGCATGTGCGGGAACAGGATGACATCCCGGATCGACGGTGAGTTGGTCAGCAACATCACCAGACGATCGATACCAATGCCTTCGCCAGCCGTCGGCGGCATGCCGTACTCCAGCGCGCGAACGAAGTCGGCGTCGTAGTGCATGGCTTCGTCGTCACCGGCGTCCTTGTCGGCCACCTGGGCCATGAAGCGCTCGGCCTGGTCTTCCGCGTCGTTGAGCTCGGAGTAGGCGTTGGCGATCTCACGGCCGCCGATGAACAGTTCGAAACGGTCGGTCACGCTCGGGTTCTCGTCGTTGCGACGGGCCAGCGGCGACACTTCGAACGGGTACTGGGTAATGAAGTGCGGCTGCTCCAGCTTGTGCTCGACCAGCTCTTCGAAAATCATCACCTGCAGCTTGCCCAGGCCTTCGAAGCCGAGCACCTTGGCGCCGGCCTTCTTGGCGATGGCACGCGCCTTGTCGATGTCCTGCAGGTCGGCCGCAGTAATTTCCGGGTTGTACTTGAGGATCGAATCGAACACCGACAGGCGCACGAACGGCTCGCCAAAGTGGAACACCTTGTCGCCGTACGGCACGTCGGTGCTGCCCAGGATCAACTGTGCCAGCTCGCGGAACAGTTCTTCGGTCAGGTCCATGTTGTCGTTGTAATCGGCGTAGGCCTGGTAGAACTCGAGCATGGTGAACTCGGGGTTGTGCCGGGTCGAAACACCTTCGTTACGGAAGTTGCGGTTGATCTCGAAGACCTTCTCGAAACCACCGACCACCAAGCGCTTGAGGTACAGCTCCGGCGCGATGCGCAGGAACATTTCCATGTCCAGGGCGTTGTGGTGGGTTTCGAACGGCTTGGCCGCCGCGCCACCCGGAATGGTCTGCAGCATCGGCGTCTCGACTTCCAGGAAGTCACGCTTCATCAGGAAGCTGCGGATGTGCGCGATGACCTGCGAGCGCACGCGGAACGTGTGGCGCACGTCTTCGTTGACGATCAGGTCGACGTAGCGCTGGCGGTAGCGCTGCTCGGTGTCGGTCAGGCCGTGGTGCTTGTCCGGCAGCGGGCGCAGGGACTTGGTCAGCAGGCGCACGCTGGTCATTTCGACGTACAGGTCGCCTTTGCCCGAACGGGCCAGGGTGCCTTCGGCGGCAATGATGTCGCCCAGGTCCCAGGTCTTGACGGCGGCCAGGGTTTCTTCCGGCAGGGTCTTGCGGTTGACGTAGACCTGGATGCGACCGGTCATGTCCTGGATCACCAGGAACGAACCACGGTCGAGCATGATGCGACCGGCAACCTTGACCGGAATCGCCGCTTCGGCCAGCTCTTCCTTGGTCTTGTCCGCGTACTTCTTCTGCAAGGCATCGCAGTATGAATCGCGGCGGAAGTCGTTGGGGAAGGCCTGGCCCTTGGCGCGCTCGGCAGCAAGCTTTTCCTTGCGCAGGGCGATCAGGGAGTTTTCTTCCTGTTGCAGGGCTTGCGGGTCGAGTTCTTGGTCGCTCATGTCTTTAAGGTTTCCATCACAGGTTCGTTGCCCCCGGCCCGGGCCGGAGTCTGCCGGCGAGCCGCGCTTTCGAAAGCGTGCCCGCCCGCCACGTGGGTGTCGCGTTACAGCCCTTGCTTGAGGCTGGCGATCAGATATTCATCGATGTCGCCGTCGAGCACCTTGTCGCAGTCGCTGCGTTCGATGCTGGTGCGCAGGTCCTTGATCCGCGAAGCGTCGAGGACGTACGAGCGGATCTGGTGACCCCAGCCAATGTCCGACTTGGTGTCTTCCAGGGCCTGGGACGCCGCGTTGCGCTTCTGCACTTCCTGCTCGTACAAACGCGCCCGCAGCATCTTCATCGCGGTGTCTTTGTTGGCGTGCTGGGACCGTTCGTTCTGGCAACTGACCACGGTGTTGGTCGGTACGTGGGTGATCCGTACGGCCGAGTCGGTGGTGTTGACGTGCTGACCACCGGCCCCGGAGGAACGGTAGGTGTCGATACGCAGGTCGGCCGGGTTGATCTCGATCTCGATGTTGTCATCGATTTCCGGCGAGACGAATACCGCCGAGAACGAGGTGTGGCGGCGGTTGCCGGAGTCGAACGGGCTCTTGCGCACCAGGCGGTGCACGCCGATCTCGGTGCGCAGCCAGCCAAAGGCGTACTCGCCCTTGATGTGCACGGTAGCGCCCTTGATCCCGGCGACTTCACCGGCGGACAGTTCCATGATGGTCGCGTCGAAACCGCGTTTGTCGGCCCAGCGCAGGTACATGCGCAGCAGGATGTTGGCCCAGTCCTGGGCCTCGGTGCCGCCGGAGCCGGCCTGGATGTCCAGGTAGGCGTTGTTCATGTCCATCTCGCCGCTGAACATGCGGCGGAACTCCAGCTTGGCCAGGTTCTCGTCCAGGCGCGTCAGCTCGGCGACCACATCGCCGACCGCGCCTTCGTCGTTTTCCTCGACGGCCATGTCCAGCAGGTCGCGGCAGTCGGCCAGGCCGCTGGACAACTCGTCCAGGGTCTCGACGATCTGCGCCAGCGCAGAACGCTCGCGGCCCAGCTCCTGGGCGTAGGAAGGGTTGTTCCAGACATTCGGATCTTCAAGCTCGCGATTGACTTCGGTCAGACGCTCATGCTTTTGATCGTAGTCAAAGATACCCCCGAATAGTTTCGGAGCGCTCGGACAGGTCCTTGATGGTGTTCAGGATCGGGTTGATTTCCATGGCGGGCAGCACTCGTTGGCGAACTTTTGAAAGCCGGCGAGTATAACGTAATCAAGCGTCGGCGGCAGCCCGCCTGGCGGCTTTAGGGGCAATGAGATTGAGCGTACGGCCCCTGTGGCGAGGGAGCTTGCTCCCGCTGGGTTGCGCAGCAGCCCCAAAACGACCTCCTCAATCGATCTGGCACACCGAGCCAAATGGTTTCAGGGCCGCTGCGCGCCCCAGCGGGAGCAAGCTCCCTCGCCACAAAAGCAATCTCGCCAGGCAGGGTTTATTCAACCCCCACCCGATTGCGCCCATTGTGCTTGGCCAGGTACAGCCCCTTGTCCGCCGCCGAGATCAGTTGGCGGCACTCGCCGCCCTGTTGCGGGGTGAAGGTCGCGACGCCGATGCTGATGGTCAGGTTTTCGCCGCCGTCGGGCGTGCTATGCGGGATTTTCAGGGCGACGATGCTCTGGCGCAGTTTTTCGGCCATCAGCCGTGCACCGCCAGGCGAGGTGCCGGGCAAGACCAGGGCGAACTCCTCGCCGCCATAACGGGCCGGCAGGTCGGACGGACGACTGCAGGCCTCGCGGATCGCCGTGGCAACCTTGCGCAGGGCTTCGTCGCCCTCAAGGTGACCGTAGTTGTCGTTGAACGATTTGAAATAATCCACATCGATCATCAACAACGACAGCTGGGACTGGTCCCGCAGCGCCCTTCGCCACTCCAGCTCCAGGTATTCATCGAAGTGCCGGCGATTGGACAGCCCGGTCAGGCCATCGGAGTTCATCAGCCGTTGCAGCACCAGGTTGGTGTCGAGCAACTGTTGCTGGCTGACCCGCAGCGCGCGGTAGGCCGCGTCGCGCTGCAACAGCATCATGTAGGAACGCGAGTGATAGCGGATCCGGGCTACCAGCTCGATGTCGTCCGGCAACTTGACCAGGTAATCGTTGGCGCCGGCGCCAAACGCCGCGCTCTTGATCAGCGGGTCCTCCTTGGTCGACAGGACGATGATCGGGATGTCGCGAGTGGCCGGATGGTTGCGGTATTCGCGCACCAGGCTCAAGCCGTCGAGACCGGGCATCACCAGATCCTGGAGAATCACCGTCGGCTTGATGCGCACGGCGTGGGCGATGGCCTGGTGAGGGTCGGAGCAGAAGTGGAAGTCGATGTTCTGCTCGTTCGACAACCCGCGTCGCACTGCCTCGCCGATCATCGCCTGGTCATCGACCAGCAAGACCATGGCGGCGTTCTCATCGCGCTTGAAGTCGTCGAGCTGTAAATCAGTCATGGGGCTCACCTGAGTACTGCTGGGGTGCAAAAGGGCATTATTGGCTGAAAATTTCCGCCAGGCGTGGCGCTATCCGGTCCAGCGCGAGTATCTGCGTCGCCGCGTCGATAGCGGCGGCCGCCTTGGGCATGCCATAGACCGCGCTGCTCTGCTGGTCCTGGGCGATGGTCACGCAGCCCTGCTGGCGCATCAGTTTAAGCCCTTGCGCACCGTCGCGGCCCATGCCGGTGAGCAACACGCCTACCGCCTCACCACTCCAGAAATTGGCGACACTCTCGAAAAACACATCGATGGAGGGCCGATAGATTTCGTTGACGGGTTCGGCCGTGTACGCCAGCGTGCCATTTTTCAACAGCCGCAAATGATGATTGGTTCCGGCCAACAGCACCACCCCGCCTCGCGGTGTCTCGCCCTCGCGGGCCAGCCGGACCTCAAGGCCCGACACGCCACCAAGCCACTCGGCCATGCCGGCGGCAAACACTTCGTCCACATGCTGGACCAGCACGATGGCCGGGGCGAAATCGCGGGGTAGCGCCTTGAGCAGCACTTCCAACGCGGCGGGGCCGCCGGCCGACGAGCCGATCGCCACCAGGCTGTTGCGTGACACCGACGCCCGCTGCGCAGCCGGCGCGGCGCGCTCACGGTTGCCCCGCTCGCCGATCAGCCAGCCGATGTTGGCGATCTTGCGCAGCAAGGGGGCAGCGGCGTCCTCGGGCCTGCCGACGCCCAGCGCCGGAGTATCCACTACGTCCAGGGCGCCATGGCCCATGGCTTCGAACACCCGATGGACGTTCTGCTGGCTGTCGCCAGTGACAATCACGATGGCGCACGGCGTGTCGGCCATGATTCGCCGGGTCGCCTCGACACCGTCCATGATCGGCATGAACAGGTCCATCAGGATCAGGTCCGGCGTGTATTCATGGCAACGCTGCACCGCCTCGGCGCCGTTGGCCGCCACCCAGACCAACTGATACGCGGGCTCGAATGCCAGCGCGCGGCGCAGGGCCTCGACCGCCAGGGGCATGTCATTGACGATGGCGATCTTCAAGCGCGCGCTCCTCCGATCAATTCGACCACGGCGTCGAGCAAGGCGTCGTCATGAAAACTCGCCTTGGCTAGATAATAGTCGGCCCCGGCATCCAGGCCACGGCGGCGATCTTCCTCGCGATCCTTATAGGAAACCACCATCACCGGCAGCGATTGCAGGCGGTTGTCGCGGCGCAGCAGCGACACCAGTTCGATACCGTCCATGCGCGGCATGTCGATGTCCGTGATGAGCAAGTCGAAATCCTCCGAACGCAACGCGTTCCAGCCATCCATGCCGTCTACCGCCACTGCCACGTCATAGCCTCGATTGAGCAACAGCTTGCGCTCCAGTTCCCGCACGGTCAGCGAGTCGTCGACCACCAGGATCCGCTTGCGAGGGGCCTGGGCCTCGTTCTGCCGGGCGATGCGTTCCAGGCGCCCGGTGTCGAGCAACTTTTCTACCGAACGCAGCAGGTCTTCGACATCGACGATCAACACCACCGAGCCGTCATCGAGCAAGGCACCGGCGGAAATGTCCTGAACCTTGCCCAAGCGCTCATCCAGGGGCAGCACCACCAGGGTTCGCTCGCCGATGAAGCGTTCCACCGCCACGCCATAGATCACTTCGCGCTCGCGGATCACCACGACCTTGAGACTCTGGCCGTTGTTGGGCGCTACCGGGCGGTTGAGCAATTGCGTGGCGGCGACCAACCCCACATGGCGGCCTTCATGCCAGAAATGCTGGCGACCTTCGACCTGGACGATGTCCTCGGGCGACAGGTCGCACATGCGTTCGATATGGGCCAACGGAAACGCATAGGCCTCGCCGCCGACTTCCACCACCAGGCTGCGCACCACCGAAAGCGTCAGCGGCACCTCAAGGTGGAAGCGACTGCCCGTGCCCGCCGTCTGCTCCAGCACCACTGCGCCACGCAACTGCCGGACCATATGCTGGACAGCGTCCAGGCCGACACCGCGCCCGGACACCTCGGTGACCTTGTCCCGCAGGCTGAAGCCGGGCAGGAACAGGAAAGTCAGCAGTTCTTCTTCGCTCAGGCTGGCGGCGGCGTGTTCGGGAGAAAGACCACGCTCCACCACGCTGCGGCGCACCCGTTCCAGATCCACGCCGGCACCGTCGTCCGCCAACTCCAGCACCAGCAGGCCGGCCTGGTGCGAGGCACGCAAGCGGATCAGGCCTTCGGCGGGTTTGCCCGCCAACAGCCGTTGCTCCGGCGTCTCGATGCCGTGGTCGACGGCGTTGCGCAGCAGGTGAGTCAGGGGCGCTTCGAGTTTTTCCAGTACATCGCGATCGACCTGGGTTTTCTCGCCTTCGATTTCCAGGCGTACCTGTTTGCCCAGGCTGCGTCCCAGGTCACGAACCATCCGCGCCTGGCCCGCAAGCACATCGGCAAACGGGCGCATGCGGCAGGCCAGCGCCGTGTCGTATAACACTTGTGCGCGCTGGCCGGCCTGCCAGGCAAACTCATCCAGCTCAGCGGTTTTTTGCGCCAGGATCTGCTGGGTTTCCGCCAACAAGCGCCGGGCATCGTTGAGCGCCTCCTGGGCCTGCAAACTCAAGGCATGGTCCTTGAGATGCACATTCAGGTCTTCAAGAGCACGCAGCCCATTGCCTTGCTGGCGCTTGAGCCGCAGCAGGGTCGCCAGCCAAGGCTTGAGACGCTGGCTTTCGACCAGCGACTTGCTCGACAGGTCCAACAGGCTGTTGAGGCGCCCGGCAGTGACCCGCAAGACCCGTTCGCCCTCCTCGGTGACATGCTTTTTCCTGGCCGCCGGTTCTCCAGGCTCCATGGGCGCGGGCACAGGCTCAGGCATCTCGACCCGCATGGGCTCGAGGGGTATCTCGCTGGTCGGCGACCTGGTGGTTGAAGCCGCCGCAGCGGCAGGATCCAGCAGGCGCCCCAATAACGCGACATAGGCCTCGATGTCCTCGGCGCCGACGCTGTTGCCTGGGGTCGCGATGCGCGTCAGCAGGTCGGTGCCTTGCAGCAAGGCATCGATATGCTCGGCACGCAAGACCAGGCGGCGTTCCTGGGCACTGACCAGGCAATCTTCCATGACATGGGCCACGCTGACTCCGGCGGGGATCCCGACGATTCGCGCGGCGCCCTTGAGCGAGTGGGCCGCGCGCATGCATGACTCAAGGTGGTCAGCCTGGGTCGGGTCACGCTCCAGGGCCAGCAGGCCGGCGCTGAGCACCTGTGTCTGCGCCTCGGCTTCCAGGCTGAACAGTTCGAGCAACGAGGCGTCGCGCATCTGATCGGGGGTCATGACAGGCTCCGGGACACGGCGGACAACAACTGCTCTTCATCCAGCCAACGCAGGCTGCGGCCTTTGTACTGCAACACGCCACGGGTGTACTTGCCCGCCGATTGCGAAGCACCCGCCAGGATGCGTTCGTCAATTGCATGAATGCCGTCCACCTCATCCACCGGCACCAATACCGGTCCGCCCTGGGCGGCGATAATCAGCATGCGCGGCATGATTCGCCCGCCAGCAGGCGCGGCCGAGCCAGGCTCCAGCCCCAACAACTCGACTAGCGACAGGCAGGCCACCAGGGCGCCGCGCACATTCGCAACGCCGAGCAAGGCCCTCGAACGCTGGTGCGGCAGCGAATGGATCGGCTGCAACGGCGCCACTTCCACCAGGCTGCGAGTACTCAAGCCCAACCATTCTTCGCCCAGGCGGAACATCAACACCGAGCGCGTGACGATGTCATTGTCGACCGGCGCAAGAGCCAGTTCTCGATCATCCTGGCGCAGGGCATAACGGTCGAGCAAACGGGTGGCCGCCGCCGAGTACACCGAGCAGTTGCGGCAATGGATATGCTCGACCAGCAACGGGCAAGTCTTGTCGCCATGGACCCCGATGCGGTTCCAGCAGTCATCGATGGCCTGGGCATCGTCATGAGTCACGTTATAGGAAGCCGAACCACTCATCGTTTGCGCTCACTCTCAACCGGGCGCCCACCGCGGGCCGCACGTTCCTGCAATCGACGGGCACCGGCCACGTCGCCCTGGGATGCCAGCAGCGCCGCCAGATGCACCAGGGCCTCGGCGTGTTGCGGTTCAAGATACAACGCCTTGCGATAAAAACCCTGGGCCTCGAGCGCGTTGCCGGCCATGTCGCTGAGCAGGCCCAGCCAATAGAACACCTGCGCACTGGGCGCATGGCTGCGCAAATACTCTTCGCAAGCCGCACGGGCCTCAGCGCTTTTGCCGCCGTTGGCCAGGGCGGCGATATTGGCCAGCAAGGTCATCGCGTCGCTGCTCCTCGGTGGGGCGATCGGCGTCACGCTGGCTGCAAACGGTCGACGCTGAAGCGGCGGCGCAGCGGCTCGTGGTGGCGGCTGGCGAATCGGCAACGGACTTGGCAACAGTGTTGGCAGCGGTTGCGGCTCGGGCGCGCCCTGGCGGCTGAAGGCGAACGACTGGGGGATGCCGATCGAGCGCATGCCCAACCGCCCGAGCAAACTGCCCTCGGCGGGGCCGATGAACAACACGCCGTCCTGATGGGTCAGGCGCTTGAGCACCTCGAATACCTGTTGCTGGGTCGGTTGGTCGAAATAGATCAGCAGGTTGCGACAGAACACAAAATCATACGGCGCCTCATTCACCAGCAAGGCCGGATCCAAGAGGTTGCCCACTTGCAGGCGCACTTGTTCACGTATGCGCTCATCGAGGTAATAGCCGTCCTCCTCGGCACTGAAATATCGTTCACGAAACCCCAGGTCCGCGCCACGGAAGGAGTTCCTGCCGTAACGCGCTTGCCGGGCTTTATCAACCGACAGCGGGCTGACGTCCATTGCATCGACTTTGAACTGATGCGGCCCGAGGCCTGCGTCGAACAGGGCCATGGCGATCGAATACGGCTCTTCGCCGGTGGAGCACGGCAGGCTGAGGATGCGCAGCGCGCGCAGGTGCTTGATCGCAGCGAGGCGCTGGGAGGCCAGTCGCCCCAGCGTCGCGAAGGATTCGGGATAACGGAAGAACCAGGTCTCCGGGACGATCACCGCTTCGATCAGCGCCTGCTGCTCCTGGGCAGAATGCTGCAGGCTTTGCCAATAGTCATCGGTGGTCCGGCCGGGCACGGCAAGGACGCGCTGGCGCACGGCCCGCTCGATAATCGCGGTGCCGACGGACGTCACGTCCAGGCCGATGCGCTCCTTGAGGAAATCGAAAAAACGCTGGTCGTTGTTCATCGCCGATCCTCGAAACCATCAAGGTCCAGCGGCGGCGTGGGGAACAGCACCGCACGCACCGACTCATCGAGCAAATCGTTGACTCGTACCCATTGCAGCATTCCTTGGGCATCCTCGCGTACCGGGCCGAGGTAAGGCGCCTGGGGATTATCCAGGCCATAAGGCTTGAAGTCGGCCGGATCACAACGCAGGGTGTCGGTGGCCTGTTCCAGGATCAAACCCAGCACGTGCGCTGCTTGCTGCGCCTGGGGCCGGTAATTGACCAGCACCAGCCGGGTACTGGTGCGCGCCTCGGCGGCCTGGCCGAAGGTCAAGGCACACAGGTCGAGCACCGGCACCACCCGGCCCCGCCAGGCGAATACCCCGGCCACCCAGGACGGCGTCCGGGCAATCGGCTTGAGCGGCAGGCGCGGCAGCACCTCCACCACATCGATGGCTTGCAGGGCGTAGCGCTCGTTACCGATGCAAAACACCAGGAACAACGCCTGCCGGGCCGCCGGCCCGGTACCGCGTCGGGCGTCGAAATCGCTCATCAGACTTTGAAACGCGAGACGCCGCTGCGCAGGCCCACGGCCACCTGGCTGAGCTCGTCGATGGCGGAACTGGCCTGGCGCAGGGACTCCACGGTCTGGCTGCTGGCATCGCCCAGTTGCACCAGGGCGTGATTGATCTGCTCGGCACCGGTGGCCTGGGCCTGCATGCCTTCGTTGACCATCAACACCCGCGGCGCCAGCGCCTGGACCTGATGGATGATCTGCGACAATTGCTCGCCGATCTGCTGTACCTCGGCCATGCCACGGCGCACTTCTTCGGAAAATTTGTCCATGCCCATCACACCAGCCGAGACAGCGGACTGGATCTCGCGCACCATCTGCTCGATGTCGTAGGTGGCGACAGCGGTCTGATCGGCCAGGCGCCGCACCTCTGTGGCGACCACGGCGAAACCGCGCCCGTACTCACCGGCTTTCTCGGCCTCGATGGCGGCGTTGAGCGACAACAGGTTGGTCTGGTCGGCAACCTTGACGATGGTCACCACCACTTGGTTGATGTTGCCGGCCTTCTCGTTGAGGATCGCCAGCTTGGCGTTCACCAGGTCGGCGGCGCCCATCACCGAATGCATGGTCTCTTCCATGCGCGCCAGGCCTTGCTGACCTGAGCCGGCGGCGACCGAGGCCTGGTCGGCGGCGCTGGAGACTTCGGTCATGGTGCGCACCAGGTCGCGAGAGGTGGCGGCGATTTCACGGGACGTCGCACCGATCTCGGTGGTGGTGGCGGCGGTTTCGGTGGCCGTGGCCTGTTGCTGCCGTGAGGTCGCGGCGATCTCGGTCACCGAGGTGGTGACCTGCACCGAGGAACGCTGGGCCTGGGACACCAGCGACGTCAACTCGGCCATCATGTCGTTGAAGCCGGTCTCCACAGCGCCGAATTCGTCTTTGCGCGCCAGGTTCAGGCGTCCGCTCAAATCGCCGCTGCGCATGACATCGAGTATCTCGACGATGCGGCTCATCGGCGCCATGATCGCGCGCATCAGCAACAGGCCGCAAAGAACAGCCACCAGCACCGCGACGACAAAGGACAGGCCCATGGCGACCTCGGCGGCTGTCACCGCACGGCCGATGGTCAGGGCGGCCTGCTCAGCCAACTCACGATTGCGCTCGATGATCTGGTTCAAGTGCCCGCGACCCTCTAGCCACGCAGGCGTCAGGTCTTTCTCCACCGCCAGCCGGGCGCCTTGGTAATCCTTGCGCTGGTACAGGTCCAGTACCTTGGCCAGGGCTTTGTTGAAGTCCTGGTGATTGACTTCGAATTCATCGAAAGAGGCCTGGTCGGCCGGGTCCTGGATCAGCTTCTGGTATTGCTGCATTTCATCGCGCAGATGCTGCTCGTACCGCTGATAGAGCGCCTTGTCTTCGTCGGTGATTTCCCGCTGATCGGACAGTCCCACGAGCTGCTGGGTCTTGACGTAACTGTCGACCCAGCCCCCACGGATCATGGAACTGTAATACACCCCTGGAACGGCGTCGGTACGTACTTCCTGTTCACTGGCCTCGATCTTCAACAACCGCGAGTAAGTGACCACCACCATCAGCAACATGATGGCGATAATCACCGCAAAACTCGCCAGAATGCGTTGGCGCAACGTCCAGTTCTTCACAGGAAAACCTCGGGTACTTTGAATTGCCGGGAGTATAGCCGAGGGTGGTGGTGCGTCTGTATGGCGGTCTGGGGGAATTTGACGAAGCCGAGGATCGTGATTTTTCAGGTTGAGCGCTGCTCCTGCGGGAGCGAGCTTGCTCGCGATAGCGGTGGGTCAGTGAATACATATCGACTGGCCGGACGCCATCGCGAGCAAGCTCGCTCCCACAGGGAAAGGGGTGGGCAATTATTGTTCAAACACCAAAAAAATATCCTTGGGTAAGGATCAGGCAGCCGCCTGACGCACCTGCTTCTCCAGTTCCGCCTTCAGTCCAGGTTCCAGCTTGAGTTGTCGCGCCAGTTCGTCGAGGTAGGATTTCTCCATGAAGTTCTCCTCATCCACCAGCATCACGCTGGCGATGTACATTTCGGCGGCGATTTCCGGTGTGCTGGCCGCCCGGGCGACGTCGCCGGGATCCAGCGGTTTGTTGAGCTCGGCGTGCAGCCAGTGTTGCAGTTCCTGGTCGTTGTCGAGCTTGGTGAATTCGCCTTCGATCAGTTGACGCTCGCGTTCGTCCACATGGCCGTCGGCCTTGGCCGCCGCGACCAGGGCCTTGAGGATCGCCTGACTGTGCTGCTCGACCTGAGCCGGTGGGACGCGGTCGAGGGTCTGCGGTTCGGTTTTCGGCGCATTGCCCTGCTGGGCCTGCCAGTTGCCGTAAGCCTTGTAGGCAATCACACCCAATGCAGCCAGGCCGCCATACGTCAGGGCCTTGCCACCAAAGTTACGGGCTTTCTTGTTGCCCAGCAGCAACCCCATGGCGCTGGCCGCCAGCGCCCCGCCCCCTGCGCCGGAGAGCATTCCGCCGAGGTTGCCGGAGCCGCCGAGCAAACCACCCAGACCGCCGGACGACTTGCCCTGGGAGCCGCCGGCCTTGTTCTGCAACATTTCCTGACCGGACTTGAGTAACTGATCGAGCAATCCACGGGTGTTCATTTGCTGCCTCCACGCATTCGGGTTAACTGGATCATAAGGCCCCCAGCGTAGATCGAAAGTGCCCCACCGCCCTTGGCCAGATTGCTTCGAGATGTTGCCTACGGGCTCGACGCTGATTTGAAGGCAGCCGCAGTCATTCGATAAAAACGATATACACTCCAGGACATCGATAAATTCGTCTCCTGGGTATCCACCAATGATGACCCTGCGCCAGATCCGTCATTTCATCGCGGTAGCCGAAACCGGTTCGATTTCCGCCGCCGCGCAAACCGCGTTCATTTCCCAGTCCACCCTGACCCTGGCCATCCAGCAACTGGAAGAGGAAATCGGCGTCAGCCTGTTCAACCGTCACGCCAAGGGCATGACGCTCACCCACCAGGGGCATCAGTTCCTGCGTCAGGCGCACCTGATACTCGCCACCGTCGACAACGCCAAGCGCAGCCTGCAACAAAGCACCGATCAGGTGGCCGGCCAGGTCACCATCGGCGTGACCAGCCTGGTCGCCGGGTACTATCTGGCGGACCTTTTAACCCGTTTCCAGCGCGCTTACCCCAACGTGGCCATCCGCGTGATGGAAGACGAACGCCCCTATATCGAACATCTGCTGGTCAGCGGCGAGATCGACGTCGGCGTGCTGATCCTGTCCAACCTGGAAGACCGCCACGCCCTGCAGACCGAAGTGTTGACCCACTCGCCCCATCGTTTGTGGCTGCCGGCCCAGCATCCGTTGCTCGAACACGACAGCATCAACCTGGCGGATGTGGCTCGCGAGCCGTTGATCCAACTGAACGTCGACGAGATGGATCGCAACGCGCAACGCCTGTGGCGCGGTGCCGGCCTGCAACCGCAGATCACCCTGCGTACCGCCTCGACCGAAGCGGTGCGCAGCCTGGTGGCGGCCGGGCTGGGGGTATCAATCCAACCGGACATGACCTACCGCCCATGGTCGCTGGAAGGCGACATCATCGAGGCACGGCCCATCGCCGACCTCAACCAGACGCTGGATGTCGGACTCGCCTGGCGCCGGGGCACGGCACGCCCGGCCTCGGTCGACCCGTTCCTGGCCGTTGCCCGCGAACAGCCCCACGGACGCAAGCCATCTATTTAATCGAATGCTCCCTTGAGTATTTCGAATTTGTCGGCTTAGTGGCTGGGCACTAGTCTTGCTGCATCACCACAATCCAATTGGTGGGAGTCATTGTGGGAGCGAGCTTGCTCGCGATAGCGGTTTTTCAGTCAATTTAATGCTGCCTGTCATACCGCCTTCGCGAGCAGGCTCGCTCCCACAGGTTTTCGGTAAAACTGAGATCTATAAAAAATGGCCGGCACGCAAATCCCATTATGTACAGCGTTGCTGATCGACGGCGAAAGCGTACCCGGCGAGGGCGTTGTCGAGCCGATCCTCAACCCGGCCACCGGTGAAGTGCTCGCCCACATCGCCGAGGCCAGTACCGAACAGGTCGAAGCCGCTATCCTTGCGGCTCATCAAGCCTTTGACGGCTGGTCGCGCACCACGCCGCAACAACGCTCGAACCTGCTGTTGGACATCGCCGGCGCTGTCGAAAAAAACGCCGATTACCTGGCCCGTCTCGAATCCCTGAACTGTGGCAAGCCACTGCACCTGGCGCGTCAGGACGACCTGAGCGCCACGGTGGATGTGTTCCGTTTTTTTGCCGGCGCCGTACGCTGCCAGACCGGCCAGCTCAGCGGCGAATACTTGCCCGGCTACACCAGCATGGTGCGTCGCGACCCGATTGGCGTGGTGGCGTCCATTGCGCCCTGGAACTACCCGATCATGATGGCGGCCTGGAAAATCGCCCCGGCCCTGGCCGCCGGCAATACCCTGGTGTTCAAGCCTTCGGAACACACGCCGCTGTCGATCCTGGCCCTTGCGCCGATCCTGGCCGAAATCCTGCCGCGCGGCGTCATCAACATCATCTGTGGTGGCGGCGAAGGTGTCGGCAGCCATCTGGTCAGCCACCCCAAGGTGCGCATGGTCTCGTTGACGGGCGATATCGTCACTGGCCAGAAAATCCTCCAGGCCGCGGCAAAAACCCTCAAGCGCACGCACCTGGAACTGGGCGGCAAGGCCCCAGTGATCGTCTGTGACGACGCCGACCTGCAGGCAGTGGTCGAGGGCGTACGTACCTATGGTTATTACAACGCCGGCCAGGATTGCACCGCCGCGTGCCGGATCTACGCCCAGGCCGGGATTCACGATCAACTGGTGGCTGAACTCGGCGCGGCGGTCGGCAGCCTGCGTTTTGCCGGCAAGCGCGACGCCGACAACGAAATCGGTCCGCTGATCAGCACCCGCCAGCGCGACCGCGTCGCCAGTTTCGTCGAGCGTGCCCTCGGCCAGCCGCATATCGAGCGCATCACCGGCGCGGCGGTGCATTCCGGCGCCGGTTTCTATTACCAGCCCACGCTGTTGGCAGGCTGCAAGCAAAGCGACGAGATCGTCCAGCGCGAAGTATTCGGCCCAGTGGTCACCGTGACCCGTTTCGATGAACTCAGCCAGGCGGTGGACTGGGCCAACGATTCGGAATACGGCCTGGCCTCCTCGGTCTGGACCCAAAACCTTGACAAGGCGATGCAGGTGGCGGCGCGGCTGCAATACGGCTGCACCTGGATCAACAGTCATTTCATGCTGGTCAGCGAAATGCCCCACGGCGGCCTGAAACGCTCGGGCTATGGGAAAGACCTGTCCAGCGATTCGCTTCAGGACTACAGCGTGGTGCGCCACATCATGGCCCGCCACGGCCAGCATCTGTAGGGAACAGCACTACTCTAATAACAGGCCAGCCATGGCGCTTCACCCCGTTCGAAAACTGCCCCGACCATAATTAAAGCAAGAGGGATTTCCATGTACGCGCACAAGACCGCATTGCTCAGTGCACTCACCACGGCGCTGCTGGCCAGCGCCAGCCTCCAGGCCGCCGAACCGCTCAAGGCCATTGGCGCTGGCGAGGGCCAACTGGATATCGTCGCCTGGCCGGGCTACATCGAACGCGGCGAAAGCGATAAGGCCTACGACTGGGTCAGCGGTTTCGAGAAAGAAACCGGCTGCAAGGTCAACGTCAAGACCGCCGCCACTTCCGACGAAATGGTCAGCCTGATGACCAAGGGTGGCTACGACCTCGTTACCGCGTCGGGCGATGCCTCGCTGCGGCTGATTGCCGGCAAACGCGTGCAGCCGATCAACACCGCGTTGATCGCCAACTGGAAAAACCTCGACCCGCGCCTCAAGGACGCGCCGTGGTACGTGGTCAGCCAACAGACCTACGGGACGCCGTACCAGTGGGGGCCGAACGTACTGATGTACAACACCGAAGTATTCAAGCAGGCACCGACCAGTTGGAGCGTACTGTTCGAGGCGCAGAACCTGCCCGACGGCAAGCCGAACAAGGGCCGGGTGCAAGCCTACGATGGGCCGATCTACATCGCCGACGCGGCGCTCTACCTCAAGACCGCCAAGCCCGAGCTGGGCATCAAGGATCCGTATCAACTCGACGAAGCCCAGTACAAGGCCGTGCTCGAATTACTGCGTGCCCAGCAGCCGTTGATCCACCGCTACTGGCATGACACGACCGTGCAGATGAGCGATTTCAAGAACGAAGGCGTGGTCGCATCCGGCGCCTGGCCCTACCAGGTCAACGGCCTGATCAACGAAAAACAGCCGATCGCCTCGACCATCCCCAAGGAAGGCGCCACCGGCTGGGCTGACACGACGATGCTGCACGCCGAGGCCAAGCATCCCAACTGCGCCTATAAATGGATGGACTGGTCGCTGCAGCCGAAAGTCCAGGGCGACGTAGCCGCCTGGTTCGGCTCGTTGCCAGCCGTGCCGGAGGCGTGCAAGGCAAGCGAACTGCTCGGTGCCGAGGGCTGCAAGACCAACGGGTTCGACCAGTTCGACAAGATCGCCTTCTGGAAAACCCCACAGGCCGAAGGCGGCAAGTTCGTGCCGTACAGCCGCTGGACGCAGGATTACATTGCGATCATGGGTGGGCGCTAAACGCAGCCGAACACTGCTTTTGTGGCGAGGGGATTTATCCCCGCTGGGCTGCGAAGCAGCCCCAAAGCAGGCGACTCAATCTGCCTGATAGTCAGAGGCTTCAGCTTGGGGGCGCTTCGCGCCCCAGCGGGGATAAATCCCCTCGCCACAGTTTGGTGCCCGACCAACCCACCAACAATTCAACAGAAGTCGCGCTTTCTGGAGCACCGCACCATGACGCTTGCAGTCCAGTTCACTCACGTCTCCCGTCAGTTCGGCGAGGTGAAGGCCGTTGATCGGGTCTCCATCGACATCCAGGACGGCGAGTTCTTTTCCATGCTCGGCCCGTCCGGCTCGGGCAAGACCACTTGCCTGCGGCTGATTGCCGGGTTCGAGCAGCCCAGCGCCGGTTCGATTCGCATCCATGGAGAGGAAGCCGTCGGGCTCGCGCCGTATCAGCGGGACGTCAACACGGTGTTCCAGGACTACGCTCTGTTCCCGCACATGAACGTACGCGACAACGTCGCCTACGGCCTGAAAGTCAAAGGCGTCGCCAAGGCCGAGCGCATCAAGCGTGCCGATGAAGCGCTGGAGATGGTTGCCCTGGGCGGCTATGGCGAACGCAAGCCGGTGCAACTGTCCGGTGGCCAGCGCCAGCGTGTCGCCCTGGCCCGCGCGCTGGTCAATCGCCCGCGTGTGTTGCTGCTGGATGAGCCCTTGGGCGCGCTCGACCTGAAGCTGCGCGAACAGATGCAAAGCGAGTTGAAAAAACTGCAACGCCAGTTGGGTATCACCTTCATCTTCGTTACCCACGACCAGACCGAGGCACTGTCGATGTCCGATCGCGTGGCGGTGTTCAACAAGGGCCGGATCGAACAGGTCGATACCCCGCGCAACCTGTACATGAAGCCGGCCACCACCTTCGTCGCCGAATTCGTCGGCACTTCCAACGTGATTCGCGGAGAGTTGGCCAGGCAACTGAGCGGATATCCACAGCCGTTCTCGATCCGCCCGGAACATGTGCGCTTTGCCGAAGGTCCGCTGGCCGGCGATGAAATCGAAGTCAACGGTCTGCTCCACGACATCCAGTACCAGGGCAGCGCCACGCGCTACGAGTTGAAGCTGGAAAACGGCCAGACCTTGAGTCTCAGCCAGGCCAACAGCCAATGGAACGACAGCGGCGCCCAGCACCAGACCGGCCAGCACCTCGCCGTGCGCTGGGCCCGCGAGGCGATGGTCGCCCTGCACGATACCGCCGGCAGCGAGGCCTGAGATGAGCACCCTGGCCATGACTGAAACCGAGACGCACGGTTCGCCGTTGCGACGCTTTTCGAACCTGCTGTACCGACGACCCAACCTGTATTTGTCGCTGCTGCTGGTGCCACCGCTGATCTGGTTCGGCGCGATCTACCTGGGCTCGCTGCTGACCTTGCTGTGGCAAGGCTTCTATACCTTCGACGACTTCACCATGGCGGTCACGCCGGACCTGACCCTGGCCAATTTCTCGGCGCTGTTCCAACCGTCGAATTTCGACATCATTGCGCGCACCTTGACCATGGCGATCGCAGTGTCCATCGCCAGCGCCATAGTCGCCTTCCCGATCGCCTACTACATGGCGCGCTACACCAGCGGCAAGACCAAGGCGTTTTTCTACATCGCGGTGATGCTGCCGATGTGGGCCAGCTACATCGTCAAGGCCTACGCCTGGACACTGCTGCTGGCCAAGGGCGGCGTGGCGCAGTGGTTCATCCAGCACCTGGGACTGGGGCCGGTGTTGCAGTTCGTACTGGGCATTCCCGGCGTCGGTGGCAGCACGCTGTCTACCTCGCACCTGGGGCGCTTCCTGGTATTCGTCTACATCTGGCTGCCGTTCATGATCCTGCCGATCCAGGCCTCCCTGGAACGGCTGCCGCCATCGCTGTTGCAAGCTTCGGCGGACCTCGGCGCCAGGCCACGCCAGACCTTCATGCAGGTGATCCTGCCGCTGTCGATCCCGGGCATCGCCGCCGGCTCGATCTTCACCTTTTCCCTGACCCTGGGGGATTTCATCGTGCCCCAACTGGTGGGCCCGCCGGGCTACTTCGTCGGCAGCATGGTCTACGCCCAGCAAGGCGCCATCGGCAACATGCCGATGGCGGCGGCGTTCACGCTGGTGCCCATCGTGCTGATCGCCATCTATCTATCTGTCGTCAAGCGCCTGGGGGCTTTCGATGCACTCTGACTCCAAGGCTTCGTGGGGCTTGCGGATCGCGGCATGGGGCGGGCTGGTGTTCCTGCATTTCCCGATCCTGATCATTTTCCTCTATGCCTTCAACACCGAAGACGCTGCGTTCAGCTTCCCACCCAAGGGCCTGACCCTGAAGTGGTTCAGCGTCGCCTTCTCGCGCCCGGACGTGCTGGAGGCGATCAAGTTGTCATTGCAGATCGCAGCCGTCGCCACCCTGATTGCCATGGTGCTCGGCACACTCGCGTCGGCGGCACTGTACCGCCGTGATTTTTTCGGCAAGCAGGGTATTTCGCTGATGCTGATCCTGCCGATTGCGCTGCCGGGGATCATCACCGGCATCGCGCTGTTGGCGACCTTCAAGACCCTGGGCATCGAACCCGGTATGTTCACCATCATCGTCGGCCACGCGACCTTCTGCGTGGTGATCGTCTACAACAACGTCATCGCCCGCCTGCGCCGCACCTCCCACAGCCTGATCGAAGCGTCGATGGACCTGGGCGCCGACGGCTGGCAGACCTTTCGCTACATCATCCTGCCTAATCTGGGGTCGGCCCTGCTGGCCGGCGGAATGCTGGCGTTTGCCTTGTCGTTCGATGAAATCATCGTCACCACGTTCACCGCCGGTCATGAGCGCACGCTGCCGCTCTGGCTGCTCAACCAGCTCAGCCGCCCTCGCGATGTGCCAGTGACCAATGTGGTGGCGATGCTGGTGATGTTGGTAACGATGCTGCCGATACTCGGCGCGTATTACCTGACGCGCGGTGGGGAGAGCGTGGCGGGGAGTGGTGGGAAGTAACCCAGGCCCCAATGAAAACTATCCCATGTGGGAGCGAGCCTGCTCGCGATGACAGATCAGCATTCAACAGAGATGTCGACTGTTGCACCGCCATCGCGAGCAGGCTCGCTCCCACAGGAAAACAACAGCGTTCAAGAGGACACGGACATGCAAACCAAACTGTTGATCAACGGCCATCTGGTGAACGGCGACGGCCCTGGCCAGGCCGTTTTTAATCCGGCGCTGGGCCGGGTCCTGGTGGAAATCAATGAAGCCAGCGAGGCCCAGGTCGATGCCGCCGTGCGCGCCGCCGACAGCGCCTTCGATGCCTGGTCGCAAGTGCCGCCCAAGGACCGCTCCTTGCTGTTGCTCAAGCTGGCCGATGCCATCGAGGCCAATGGCGAAGAACTGGCCAGGCTCGAATCGGATAACTGCGGCAAGCCATTGAGCGCCGCGCTGAACGATGAAATCCCGGCGATCGCCGACGTGTTCCGTTTCTTCGCCGGCGCCAGCCGTTGCATGAACGGATCGGCGGGCGGCGAGTACCTGCCGGGGCACACCTCGATGATCCGTCGCGACCCGGTGGGCGTGATCGCTTCCATCGCCCCGTGGAACTACCCGTTGATGATGGTCGCCTGGAAAATCGCCCCGGCCCTGGCCGCCGGTAATACGGTGGTGCTCAAGCCGTCGGAACAGACGCCACTGACCGCGTTGCGCCTGGCGGAACTGGCGTCGGAAATTTTCCCGGCAGGTGTGCTCAACGTCGTCTTCGGTCGCGGGCAAACCGTCGGCCAGCCGCTCGTCACGCACCCGAAAGTCCGCATGGTCTCCCTGACCGGCTCCATCGCCACCGGTTCGAACATCATTTCGAGCACCGCCGAGAGCGTCAAGCGCACGCACATGGAGCTGGGCGGCAAGGCCCCGGTGATCATCTTCGATGACGCCGACATCGACGCTGCGGTGGAAGGCATCCGCACCTTCGGCTTCTACAACGCCGGCCAGGACTGCACGGCCGCCTGCCGCATCTATGCCCAGCAAGGCATCTACGACAAATTTGTCGAAAAACTCGGCGCCGCCGTCGCCAGCATCAAGTACGGCCTGCAGAACGAGCCCGATACCGAGATGGGACCGTTGATCACCGCCCAGCACCGCGACCGCGTGGCCGGCTTCGTCGAGCGCGCCATCGCCCAACCCCATATCCGCCTGGTCACCGGTGGCAAGGCCGTGGACGGCAACGGCTTTTTCTTCGAACCGACGGTGCTGGCCGACGTCCAGCAGGATGACGAAATCGTCCGCCGCGAGGTGTTCGGCCCGGTGGTGTCCGTCACGCCATTCCTCGACGAAGCACAAGTGCTGGCCTGGGCCAACGATTCGGACTACGGCCTGGCCTCATCGGTGTGGACCGCCGACATCGGCCGCGCCCATCGCTTGTCGGCGCGCCTGCAATACGGCTGCACCTGGGTGAATACGCACTTCATGCTCGTCAGCGAAATGCCCCATGGCGGTCAGAAACGTTCTGGCTATGGCAAGGACATGTCGATGTATGGGCTGGAGGATTACACGGTGGTGCGGCATGTGATGTTCAAGCATTGACACAAGACAATGTTGGCAACACATGCCAACGCCTGCCCTGCGTTCGTCCTGCTAAGGTTTTCGTCGATCGGTGCACGCTCGCCGGTTGACGGAAAACCTGGTACCGCCTAGGGTGTCTACAACGTATACATCTTGGAGATTCCCCATGGCCTCGCCCGTTTTGTCCTTCCGCGTGGAGGAAGGTTTGGCCCAACAGCTGGACTTGCTGGCTGCCGCCACCGACCGCGACCGTCAATATCACCTGAAGCGTGCATTGGTTCGATACGTAGAGGCCGAGTCCTGGCACCTGCAAGCGATCAGCGAAGGCATAGCGGATGCCGACGCCGGGAATCTGACCGATCTGGATGCCGTGAAGGCTAAGTGGGCAAAGCGTGCCGAGCATCGTACTGACCAACAAAGCACAGAGTGACCTCGACTCGATCCACGAACGTTACCAAAGCGCACTCGGCGCCGAAGGCGCTGACGATGTCATCGCCACGATTCTGGAATCGCTGCGGCAATTGCAACGTTTTCCCGGCTCGGGGCGTCCTTCGGTGGTCCCCGATATTCGGGAGCTGGTGCTGACGCGCTACCCGTTCGTTGCCCCCTATCGGCTCAAGGGCGGACAATTACAGGTCCTTCGGATACTGCATCAACGCAGCGAACGCCCTCAAGACTGGTCAGTGCAATAAGGGCGGGCGGCTGCTAACCCCGTTGCGACGACTTTCAAAACCGCGAAACACGGCCCAACGCATCCATCAGATAACGCATGGCGATCCGGTCGCTTTCCGACAACTCTCGATAACGCTCGACCAGCCTCGCTTCCTCCAGGCTGAGCGGGCGCTTGCTCCGTGTTCTGGTCAGGCCAGGAGAGATCCCCAGCATTTCGGTAATGCTCTGTATTCTGGTCATGGGTTGTCCTTCGTTACGTCGATTCAGGGCATGGAAAGACAGTCTTAAGGTAATTGATCAAAAAATTCCCGAATTCTCACAAAAACAGAAATAACTGTAAGAATTTTTAACCAAGCCACGCTTTCCCATCTCTCCAAGCGGGCATTTCCCCTATGATTTTGCGTTTCGGTGAACCGATCCAGCTCTCAGGCATCTGTTCTAACGTTCGTCGCGTTTGGCCAAAGGCATGTCCGAACTCCTTTACCAGTCTCTGTTGCCAGGATCGGCTCGGGATTGTCTTCAGATAAGGTTGTATTTATGCACCGCAGGAATCTGCTCAAGGCCTCCATGGCCTTCGCCGCCTACACCGGACTGTCGGCCTCCGGGCTCATGGCCGCACGTGCCTGGGCTGCCGATCAGACCGCCGACGGCGAAGCCCGTCCCTTCGATTTCAACCAATTGAAAGACCAGGCCCTGCGACTGGCCGCAAGCCGCTACGTCGACACCAAGCAAGTCCTGCCGCCGACGCTGGCCCAGATGTCCCCCTTGCAGTTCAATGCCATTCAGTACGATGCCAATCATTCGCTGTGGAATGACCTGGACGGCAAGCTGGACGTGCAGTTCTTCCATGTAGGCATGGGCTTCAAGCAGCCGGTGCGCATGTACAGCGTCGACCCGAAGACCCGCATGGCGCGTGAAGTGCACTTTCGCCCGGAACTGTTCAACTACGAGAAGACCACGGTCAATACCTCGCAGCTCACCGGCGACCTCGGTTTCGCAGGCTTCCGGGTGTTCAAGGCACCGGAGCTGGACCGGCACGACATCGTTTCGTTTCTCGGCGCCAGCTACTTCCGCGCGGTGGACGCCACCGGCCAGTACGGCTTGTCTGCCCGCGGCCTGGCCATCGACACGTATGCGAAAAAACGCGAGGAATTCCCCGACTTCACCAAGTTCTGGTTCGAAACGCCGGACAAGAACAGCACCCGCTTCGTGGTCTATGCCCTGCTCGACTCACCGAGCGCCACCGGTGCCTACCGCTTTGACATCGACTGCCAACCTACCCGGGTGGTGATGGAAGTCGATGCGCACGTCAACGCGCGTACCGCCATCGAGCAGCTGGGCATCGCGCCGATGACCAGCATGTTCAGTTGCGGCACCGTCGAGCGACGCATGTGCGACACCATTCACCCGCAGATCCACGACTCCGATCGCCTGGCCATGTGGCGCGGCAACGGCGAATGGGTCTGCCGTCCGCTGAACAACCCCGCCACCCTGCAGTTCAATGCGTTCGCCGACAACAACCCGAAAGGTTTCGGCCTGGTGCAGACCGACCATGATTTCGAGAGTTACCAGGACACCGTGGACTGGTACAGCAAACGGCCAAGCCTGTGGGTCGAACCAACGACCGCTTGGGGCGAAGGCTCGGTCGACCTGCTGGAAATTCCTACTACCGGCGAGACCCTGGATAACATCGTTGCGTTCTGGACGCCGAAAAAACCGGTCGCTGCCGGCGATTCGTTGAACTATGGCTACAAACTCTACTGGAGCGCCCTGCCACCAGTCAGCACGGACCTGGCCCGCGTCGACGCCACCCGTTCCGGCATGGGCGGCTTCATCGAAGGCTGGGCTCCCGGCGAACACTACCCCACCGTCTGGGCACGGCGCTTCGCGGTGGACTTCACCGGGGGCGGTCTCGATCAATTGCCACCGGGCACCGGCATCGAACCGGTGGTGACCTGCTCCCACGGCGAGGTCAAGGATTTCAACGTGCTGGTGCTGGACGCGATCAAGGGTTATCGCATCACCTTCGACTGGTACCCGACCGACGACCGCGTGGATCCGGTGGAGATGCGTCTGTTCATTCGCTCCAAGGACCGGACGTTGAGCGAGACCTGGTTGTACCAGTACTTCCCGCCTGCGCCGGATAAGCGTAAGTACCCCTGAGCCCTGCTGCGTCAGAAATGACGCCTTCGCGAGCAGGCTCGCTCCCACAAATGAATCACAGGGCATTCTACTGTGGGAGCGAGCCTGCTCGCGATGAGGCCGGTACAAGCACCAATTTTTTCCAATCAGACAAACAAACAGCCCCGGCCAATCGACCGGGGCTGTTTGTTTTATCAGCCGCTCAGTCGCGCAGATCCGATTCATGGATCGGCTGGTCCCGATGCGTCGCCCGCTGGTACTGCGCCGGCCAGGTGGCCTTGCGTCCGCCCAGGTCATCATCGGCATGCAGCGCCCAGTACGGATCGCGCAACAGCTCGCGAGCGAGGAAGATGATGTCGGCCTGGCAGGTGCGCAGGATGTGTTCGGCCTGGGCCGGCTCGGTGATCATGCCGACCGTGCCGGTGGCGATTTCCGACTCCTTGCGCACCCGCTCGGCGAAGCGCGTCTGGTAGCCCGGGCCGGTGGGAATCTCGGCGTTGGCGGCGGTACCGCCCGACGACACATCAATCAAGTCCACCCCCAGCGCCCGGAATCGCCGCGCCAGTTCCACGGTTTCATCGGGGTTCCAGCCGTCTTCGACCCAGTCGGTGGCGGATACCCGAACAAAAACCGGCAGCTCCTCCGGCCATACGGCCCGGACCGCTTCGGTCACTTGCAGTACCAGGCGGATACGATTTTCAAACGACCCACCGTATTGATCCCGACGCTGGTTGCTCAACGGCGACAGGAACTGGTGCAGCAGGTAGCCGTGGGCTGCATGGACCTCGACGACCTTGAAACCTGCCGTCAGGGCGCGTTTGGCCGCGTCGACGAACGCCTGGATGACATCGGCGATCTGTCCTTCATCGAGCTGCTTCGGTTGAGTGTGCTGGGGGTCGAAGGCGATCGGCGAAGGGCCGACCGGAACCCAGCCGCCCTCTTCCGGCTTGACGCTGCCATGCTTGCCCAGCCAGGGCCGCCAGGTGCTTGCCTTGCGCCCGGCGTGGGCCAGCTGGATGCCGGGCACGGCGCCTTGGGCGGTTATGAACCGGGTGATGCGTTGCAAAGGCTCGATCTGTTCATCGTTCCACAACCCGAGGTCCTCGGCGGTAATCCGGCCATCAGCCGTGACGGCGGTGGCTTCGGTGAACACCAGGCCGGCACCGCCCACGGCACGACTGCCGAGATGCACCAGATGCCAGTCGTTGGCCAGGCCATCGGCGCTCGAGTACTGGCACATCGGCGAAACCGCGATGCGATTGGGCAGGGTCAGTTGGCGAAGGGTATAAGGTTCCAGCAGCAGACTCATGGGGCACCTCTCGAATCAGTGGGCAGGCTCCAGGGTTCTGTTTGAAAAGTCGACGAGTGACAAACGGTGCAACACCCGCCCCCGCGGGCAAAATAATCGACAAGACGTCACAAGGCCTATCAAGCAGTGCTTAGAGACTAGTCGACAACCAGGGAGGAGGAAGGGTTCAGAGTCAAAAACCGCCCTGGTGAAACCAGGCTGCGGCTTCAAGGCTTGTGTGAACTCCCGTGGCGAGGGAGCTTGCTCCCTCGCCACGGGGTTCGCCTGGGGGGACGGTAAGGCTACCGCGGCTCGATATGGGCAATCATCAACTGCACCGTTTCCTGGCCACGGAACTCGTTGAGGTCGAGCTTGTAGGCCAGCTCTACCCAGCGCACGGTGGGGTTGGGCCAGATTTCCCGATCGATGCCGAAGGCTATGCCATCGAGTTTCACCGAACCACACTCAGTCTTGAGAATGACCTTCAGGTGCCGTTCACCCACCACTCGCTGCTCGACCAGCTGGAACACGCCGTGGAACACCGGCTCCGGAAAATGCTGTCCCCACGGCCCGGCATGACGCAGTGCCCGGACCAGTTCCAGGTGGAACTCTTCCACCGCCAGGGAGCCATCCGACAACAGCCGCCCCGTCAGGTCTTCTTCACGCAGTTGCCGGCGCACCTCCGCGTCAAAAGCCTCGGCAAACAAGGCAAAGTTCGCCTCCGGCAACGTCAGCCCCGCCGCCATGGCGTGACCGCCGTATTTGCTGATCAGGGTCGGATGCTGCGCCGCGACGACGCTCAACGCATCGCGGATATGAAATCCCGGCACCGAGCGGCCCGACCCTTTGAGCAGGCCGTCCCCGGCATCGGCAAAAGCAATGGTCGGACGGAAATAGCGCTCTTTCATGCGTGACGCCAGGATCCCGATGACGCCCTGGTGCCACTGCGGATCGAACAGGCACAAGCCGAACGGCATCGACTCCACCGGCAGATCCTTGAGCTGGGCCATGGCTTCACGTTGCATGCCCTGTTCGATGGATTTGCGGTCCTGGTTCATGCCATCCAGCTGCGCCGCCATGTCCCGCGCCAGCGCCGGGTCGTCGGTGAGCAGGCACTCGATGCCCAGGCTCATGTCGTCCAACCGCCCCGCCGCATTCAGGCGCGGCCCGAGGATGAATCCGAGGTCGGTGGACGTGATGCGCGAGTGATCGCGCTTGGCTACTTCGAGGATGGCCTTGATGCCGGGCCGGGCGCGTCCGGCGCGAATACGCTCCAGGCCCTGGTGCACCAGGATCCGGTTGTTGGCATCCAGCGGCACCACGTCGGCGACGCTGCCCAGCGCCACCAGGTCGAGCAGTTCGCCGATGTTCGGTTGCGGCTTGCTGGCATACCAACCGAGGCTGCGCAGACGGGCCCGCAGCGCCATCAGCACATAAAAGATCACCCCGACGCCCGCCAGTGCCTTGCTCGGGAACTCACAACCGGGCTGGTTCGGGTTGACGATGGCATCGGCCGCCGGCAATTCGAGCCCCGGCAAGTGGTGGTCGGTGACCAGCACCTTGAGGCCGGCCGCTTTCGCCGCTGCCACGCCTTCCACGCTGGAGATGCCGTTGTCCACGGTGACCAACAATTGCGGCGCGCGTGTCAGGGCGACTTCGACGATTTCCGGCGTGAGGCCATAGCCATACTCAAAGCGATTGGGCACCAGGTAGTCGACATGGGCCGCACCGAGCAGGCGCAGACCAAGCATGCCCACGGTAGTGGCGGTCGCGCCATCGGCATCAAAATCGCCGACGATGAGGATGCGCTGGCGTTGCTCCAGCGCCACCACCAGCAGGTCCACCGCGGCATCAATCCCCTTGAGTTGCTGATAAGGAATCAGGCGCGCCAGGCTCTTGTCCAGCTCCGCTTCGGACTGCACGCCACGTGCTGCGTAAAGACGGGTCAACAACGGCGGCAGGTCACCGAGAAACGGCAGGGTGGCGGGTAACTGGCGGGGTTCTATGCGCATGGGGTAACGGTGTTTTCTCTATCAATCATGAAAGTGTGGCGAGCCCTTGTGGGAGCGAGCTTGCTCGCGATGACTGATGTACTGCCAACAGAGATGTCGACTATAAGATTGCCATCGCGAGCAAGCTCGCTCCCACAGGGTTCACTCAATATCTGGTCAACGGCTCAACCACGCTCGCCCAGCAGCCATTGCAACTGAACCTCATGCTGGCCACGGTCGTCGGTCACGAAAATCGTCCCTTCGCTGATCATCACGTCCCACTTGATCACCCGTGGCATGTCCTTGGCCAGGGTTTCGAGCACTTCCTGGGGGACGGCGGCGATGTTGACGTTCTTCAGGTTCTTCACCGCGGGGATCACCTTGCCTTCCCACACCCGCAGGCTGCCGTAGGCCAGCAGGCTGGTGCGCTCGGTGCGGCGCGAGCACCAGGTCAGGCGATCGGCATCCGGCTGGCCGACTTCGATCCAGTGCAGCACACGGTCATCCAGACTTTTTTCCCACAGCGCGGGTTCGTCGACATCCGACAGCCCACGACCAAACGCCAGCAGCTCGTTGTACCAGAACGCGTAGGCCAACAGGCGTACGGTCATGCGCTCTTCGGTTTCCGAAGGATGACGGGCAATGGTCTGCTTCACATTCTCGTACACGCTGCGGTCGAGGTCAGTGAGGTTCAGTTCAAACTTGTAGGTCGTGGACGGCTGGGCCATGAACGGGCTTCTTGATACGAGGAAAGGCGGCAAGTCTAACCGATGCGACGGCTAATCCACGAATTGCCGACCATCAACCTGCGGCGACGACGGTCGGCCTATGATAAAACGCTCTATTCGTTCTGCCTTTGTCCTACAGGATCCGTCATGTCGCTTACTGCCAAACCTCTTGCCGGCGTCAAGGTCATCGAACTCGGCACACTGATCGCCGGCCCTTTTGCCTCGCGGATCTGCGGTGAATTCGGTGCCGAGGTCATCAAGGTCGAATCGCCGGACGGCGGCGATCCGCTGCGCAAGTGGCGCAAATTGTATGAAGGCACGTCCTTGTGGTGGTTCGTCCAGGCACGCAACAAAAAGTCCGTGACGCTGAACCTCAAGCACCCCGAAGGCCTGGCGATCCTGAAAAAACTGCTTGGCGAAGCCGACATCCTGATCGAAAACTTTCGCCCCGGCGTGCTGGAAAAGCTCGGCCTGGGCTGGGACGTGTTGCACGCACTGAATCCGAAGCTGGTCATGGTCCGGCTATCAGGCTTCGGCCAGACCGGGCCGATGAAGGATCAGCCCGGGTTCGGCGCCGTCGGTGAGTCGATGGGCGGACTGCGCTACATCACCGGCTTCGAGGATCGCCCACCGGTGCGCACCGGTATCTCCATCGGCGACTCGATCGCCGCGCTCTGGGGGGTGATCGGCGCGCTGATGGCCTTGCGTCACCGGGAGGTCAACGGCGGAACCGGCCAGGTGGTGGACGTGGCGCTATACGAAGCGATTTTTGCCATGATGGAAAGCATGGTGCCGGAGTTCGACGTGTTCGGTTTCATCCGCGAACGCACCGGCAACATCATGCCCGGTATCACGCCGTCGTCCATCCACACCAGCGCCGACGGCAAGCATGTACAGATCGGCGCCAACGGTGACGCCATCTTCAAGCGTTTCATGCAGGTCATTGGCCGGGACGACCTGGCGAACGACCCGCAGCTCGCCAGCAACGATGGCCGTGACGAACGCCGCGACGAGTTGTATGGGGTCATTGATCGCTGGGTTAACTCGCTGCCGTTGGATGCCGTCATCGACCAGTTGAACCAGGCCGGCGTGCCGGCGAGCCGGATCTTCAGTGCCGAGGACATGTTCAGCGACCCGCAATTTCTCGCCCGCGAGATGTTCCTGCAAGCCAGGCTGCCGGATGGCAAGGCGTTCAAGATGCCGGGGATCGTACCGAAGCTTTCCGACACACCAGGGACAGCCGAATGGGTCGGGCCAGCATTGGGCGAGCACACGGCACAGGTGCTCGGTGAGCTTGGCTACGATGCGCAGCAGGTCGCCAGGCTGCGCACCGATGGTGCCGTCTAAGGAGCAAATCTTCGGATAGAGGAAGATCCACGCTGGGAGCGAGCCTGCTCGCGAAGGCATCGGACCAGTCGACATGCTATCGACCGACAAACCGCTTTCGCGAGCAGGCTCGCTCCCACAAGGATTCTGTCTTGGCTGACGCAGAGCATCCTGGCCATAAACACCAGGCAAAAAGAAACCCCGAGAAGTGGGGAGACAACTCGGGGTTAAACGTGACCCTTAAAGGTCCGTACAACAAGCTACAAGCACCGGAGCACAATGCTTGCTCTTGTTGGTAAAAAGTCTGACTCGCTAGAACGTAGGAAGGTTCCCGCGGGATGTCGCTCAATTAGCAGCAAGCATGACCTTGTCGCGCGCCACATTACGTAACGCCGCGATGACACACGGCTCCAGGCGCCCCTCGGCAATCAGCACATCGCGATGCAGGCCGTCGACCACGTCGGTCAGCTGGCGTTTGTCGGTCAGCTGGGCCTGGTTGAACAGCCGTTCGACCATGATGGCCCCCGAGGAATTCTTCAGCGTTACCAGGCATTCGCCTTTGGTACCGGAGGGCGTGAGCGTAACCTGATACGGGCTCAAGGCTTCATTGAGCAACAGGCTGATACTTTCCATTCGATCACCCTTCAATAGTCCGAAAAAAAACAACTGCACATTAAGTGACCCCGCGGCCCGGCAGAAAGTTCGCCAGCGCAACGAACCGGCACAACGGCGACCTGTTCAACCGAGCATGCGCGTTCAATATGACAGCTGGATATCAGCCTCAGCGGATGCCATCGATCAAACCGGCAGCCGCTTGGAACGATCCCTCCGGCGTCCAACCTCGATCCAACCGCCCAGGACACCGCGCAACCGACCATCGGCGGCATAAAAGGGCACCGACCAGTGATAGATGTCCTGCAATCCACCGCGCAACATCAGCTGGCGGTCGACAAACCGAGGCTGACGGGTTCGCAGCTGCTCCATCAGCTCCCCGTGCAACAGTTCGGCAGTTGCAGACGGCATCGCCGCGGACTCTGTCAGACGCGTGCCTCGCAGCGTCTCGAAGCGAGTCGCAAACCGCTCCTCATAACTTTTGTTGCACATGATCAGCCGCCCTTCGAGATCTCGAATGAAGATCGGATCGGGAATGGCATCCATCAAGGCGCGCTGGAACGTCAATTGGTCGTTGAGTACGGTCTCGGCCTTGAGGCGCTGTCCGATCTGGCCCTGCAAGCGGCGGTTCCAGAGCAGCGACAACAGGCCGAACACCCCTGCCGCGATCACACACCAATAGCCCTGCAGGGGGATGCGCGACCAGAACGACGGTTCCTGATCAGGTGTTTTCTCGGCGAACCACTTGAAACGTAGCGCGCGCATGTCTTCGGCGGGAAACGCTTCCAGCGCCTTGTTGAGGATCTCCAGCAATGTTTGGGAATCCTGCCGTACAGCGAGATAGTCGGGTTCCCACATGCCTTCGAGACTGCCTCCCACTTGCAGCTGCCCTGAAGGATAGAGGTGCACGGCGGTTTCGCTTTCGATGGTGGCATGGGCTTCGCGATTTTCCACTAACGCCCTGGCCTCGGCAGGGGTCATCACCGTGCGCAGCGCTATGGTCGGATGCTCACGGCGGATTTCCGCTTCCAGGGCATGCCGCGCCGGCAACGCCAGCACCTTGCCCGCCAACTGATCCAGCGAACGAAGCGCGGGCTCCCCCTCACGGCCAACGAATACCCAGTCGAAACCGCCGAACGCATGGCTGAAATTCAGCACAGCCCGGCGCTCGTCATTCATCGCCAGGACGCTAGACATGTCGGCTTCGCCGTTTTCCAGCATCTCTATCAATTGATCGGCAGAGAACGACTCCCGATGGATGAATTCAAGTCCGGTCATTTGCTCGATGGCATGGAGCATGTCAGCGTTCAGGCCGCTCCATTCTCCCTGTGCATTCTTGAACAGATACAGCGGGATTTGCATCGACGCCACAACGACACGCGGGTTCTGCCTGATCCAGTCCAGCTCCCGGGCGTCGAGCACCAGTCTTTCGCCCGCTTCGAGCGGTGACTGCCCGGGAGTCGTCGACGGGTCAGCGCCGCCCCATTGGCTCCAGTACATCAGGGCCAGGCCCATCATCAAACAAAACGTCGGTTTGCATCGGTTAACGAACAGCATCTGCACTTCCTTCGAGATAACTCACCCGTCCTTCCTTGGGCGAAACCCGGCCATTTTGGCATGCAGAAACCAAGAAGCCCGTCAGGAGACGGGCTTCAAGATGTGACAGTTTCCAGCGATCAGAGCGGCTTGCCGCGGTTGCCATGCTGGCTGACAAAGGCCTGCACGGCCTTCAGATCATTAGGCAATACGGTGCAACGCTCATCTCGCTCAAACAAATCAGAAAGATGTGCAGGCAGCTCAAGCGCTTTTCCTACGCCAGCTTTCTCCACTGCTTCTGGAAACTTCACCGGGTGAGCGGTGCCCAGGATGACCATCGGAATATCCAGGCTGCGGCGGCACTCGCGCGCCGCTCGCACCCCGATGGCGGTGTGCGGATCGAGCAACTCCCCGCTCTGCTCGAACACCTCGGCGATGGTTTCGCAGGTCTGCGCGTCATCCACCGCCAGGGAATCGAACAGCTTGCGGGCTTCGGTCCAGCGCTCGGCCTCGACGCTGAAACCACCGCCCTGGCGGAAGCTGTCCATCAGGCCGGCAATCGCCGCGCCATTGCGACCGTGCAGGTCGAACAGCAAACGCTCGAAGTTCGACGACACCATGATGTCCATCGACGGCGACAACGTCGCGTGCAGGGTTTCCTTCACGTACTGGTTACCGCTCATGAAGCGGTGCAGGATGTCGTTGCGGTTGGTGGCGACGATCAGCTGGTTGATCGGCAGCCCCATGTTGCGTGCCAGGTAACCGGCGAAGATATCGCCGAAATTGCCGGTGGGTACCGAGAATGCCACCGAACGGGCCGGGCCGCCCAACTGCAGGGCCGCGTGGAAGTAATAGACGATCTGGGCCATGATCCGGGCCCAGTTGATCGAGTTCACCGCCACCAGCCGGGTGCCCTTGAGGAAGCTCTGGTCGGCGAAGCTGGCCTTGACCATTTCCTGGCAGTCATCGAAGTTGCCTTCGATGGCGATGTTATGGATGTTATCGCCGAAAATCGTCGTCATCTGCCGACGCTGCACTTCCGAGACACGGTTGTGCGGATGCAGGATGAAAATGTCGACATTCTCGCAATGCTTGCAGCCTTCGATGGCAGCCGAACCGGTGTCGCCGGAGGTAGCACCGACAATCACCACGCGCTCGCCACGTTTTTGCAGCACATAGTCCAGCAGGCGACCGAGTAATTGCAGGGCGAAGTCCTTGAAGGCCAGGGTCGGACCGTGGAACAGTTCCATCACCCATTCGTTACCGTTGAGCTGGCGCAACGGCGCAATGGCGTTGTGGGAAAAGACGCCGTAGGTCTCTTCCAGGATCTTCTTGAAATCGGCGTCCGGAATGCTCCCGGTGACGAACGGGCGCATCACTCGGAAGGCCAGCTCGTGATACGGCAGGCCGGCCCAGGAAGCGATTTCTTCCTGGGTGAAGCGCGGCAGGTTCTCCGGCACATAGAGGCCGCCGTCCGTGGCCAGGCCGGCCAGCAGGACATCTTCGAAATTCAGGGCCGGTGCCTGGCCGCGGGTACTGATATAGCGCATAGGGGCAAACCTTCGGTTTGAGCTTCAAGCCTCAAGCCACAAGCGACAAGTGGAAAGCGCCGGGCTTTCACTTGCAGCTTGCAGCTTGCCGCTCGCCGCTGCTTAGTTCAAATGCTCGACGCGGATACGGACCACCGGGCCAACGACTCCCTGAAGCGCCTCCAACGCCGCGATCGCATCGTTGATGCGTTGCTCGACCACGCGGTGGGTCAGCAGGATCATCGGTACCAGGCCGTCGTGTTCCTCGACTTCCTTCTGCATGATCGACTCGATGTTGATGCCGCGTTCCGAAAGAATGCTGGCAACCTGGGCCAACACCCCTGGATGGTCCTTCGCCTGGATACGCAGGTAGTAGGCACTTTCGCACGCTTCGATCGGAAGAATCGGATGGTCCGACAGCGAGTCCGGCTGGAACGCCAGGTGCGGCACGCGATTCTCCGGGTCGGATGTCATGGCGCGAACCACGTCTACCAGGTCGGCCACCACCGAGGAAGCGGTCGGCTCCATGCCAGCGCCAGCGCCATAGAACAAGGTCGAGCCCGCGGCGTCGCCGTTGACCATCACCGCGTTCATCACACCGTTGACGTTGGCGATCAGGCGATCGGCCGGGATCAGCGTCGGATGCACACGCAGCTCGATGCCGCTGGCGGTGCTGCGCGCCACACCCAGGTGCTTGATGCGATAGCCCAGGGCCTCGGCGTAGTTCACGTCGGCGGTGGTCAGCTTGGTGATGCCTTCGGTGTAGGCCTTGTCGAACTGCAGCGGAATACCGAAGGCGATCGACGCCAGGATCGTCAGCTTGTGCGCCGCATCAATGCCTTCGACGTCGAACGTCGGGTCCGCCTCGGCGTAGCCCAGTGCCTGGGCTTCGGCCAGCACGTCTTCAAAAGTGCGGCCCTTCTCGCGCATCTCGGTGAGGATGAAGTTGCCGGTGCCGTTGATGATCCCGGCCACCCAGTTGATCCGGTTGGCCGACAGCCCTTCGCGAATCGCCTTGATCACCGGAATACCACCGGCCACGGCGGCCTCGAAAGCCACGATCACGCCCTTCTCGCGGGCCTTGGCGAAAATTTCATTGCCGTGAACGGCGATAAGCGCCTTGTTCGCGGTGACCACATGCTTGCCATTCTCGATGGCCTTGAGTACCAGCTCGCGGGCAACGGTATAGCCGCCCATCAGCTCTATCACGATGTCGATCTCAGGGTTCGTGGCCACTTCGAAGACATCGTTGGTAATCGCAATACCGGTCGTCTGGAACTGAGGCTTTGGCGTGCGCATGGCAATTTGTGCCACTTCGATTCCACGCCCGGCACGACGAGCAATTTCCTCGGCGTTGCGCTGAAGTACGTTGAAGGTGCCGCCACCGACGGTACCTAACCCACAGATGCCTACTTTGACCGGATTCACTCTTGACTCCCCATGAAACGGCCGACACAAGGTCGGCCGTGAATACAGCCGCGCAGCAACGCGACTTTGTGTTTAACGGCCCGGCGAAGGTTTTCGCCAGGCCGTGATCTTCTGCAGCGCACTGGCCACGATCATTTCGCCCCAAGGGCCAGTTTGGCGACTTGCGGCGCCGGCTGGTAGCCCGGAATCACCTGGCCATCGGCCAAAACGATGGCCGGCGTGCCGTTCACACCAATGGACTGGCCGAGGGCGAATTGCTTGGAGACCGGGTTCTCGCACTTGGCGGCCTTGATTTCCTTGCCGTCGACCATTTTGTCCATGGCCGCTTTCTTGTCCTTGGAGCACCAGACTGCCTGCAATTGCTCATCACCCGGCGAGCCGAGGCCCTGACGCGGGAACGCCACGTAGCGCACCTCGATGCCGCGCTTGTTCAGCTCTGGCACTTCGGCGTGCAGTTTGTGGCAGTACGGGCAGGTGGTGTCGGTGAACACGGTAATGTGCGACTTGGTTTCGCCCACCGCCGGGTAGACCACGGTTTCGGCAACCGGGATACCGTTGATCAATTTGGAGATGCCTTGGCGCTCGGTGATCTCGGTGAGATTCACCGGCTTGCCGTCCTTGAGCGCGAACAGGTTGCCCTGGACGATGTACTGACCGTCGGCGCTGGCATACAGCACACGGCTGCCCTGGAGCTTGACTTCATACAGGCCGGACATCGGGCTGGCGGAAATGGCCTCGATCGGCACTTCAAGCTCGAGGTTGGCGAGGCTTTTGCGGATCGCCTGGTCGGCCGCGTCATCGGCGATGGCAAAGGTACTGGCCAACGCAATGGCGGCGGCGGTGAACATCTGGATCAAACGCATGAGGACTCCTGAGGCGGACAAATAGGCGGGGACACCGAGGCATGGATTCGGGTTCCAGCCGCCCACTGTGCAAACCGGGAAAGCCTACCACATAAGGCCCGCATGGCCGAATGCCGGTGATACGAGGTATTGCTGATTGCTTTCTGTAGGAGCGAGCCTGCTCGCGAATGCGGTACATCAGTGGAATCAAGGATAACTGACACACTGCCTTCGCGAGCAGGCTCGCTCCCACAGGGTTCTTTATTCAGCCGCGCGGATGGTGCCGGGCATGCAACTCCTGCAACCGCGCCCGGGCCACATGGGTATAGATCTGGGTGGTGGACAGGTCGCTATGCCCCAGCAGCATCTGCACCACCCGCAGGTCGGCGCCGTGATTGAGCAGGTGCGTGGCGAAGGCATGGCGCAGCGTGTGGGGCGAAAGCGATTTGTTGATCCCGGCCACCTTGGCCTGGTGCTTGATGCGGTGCCAGAAAGTCTGGCGGGTCATCTGCTCGCCGCGCAGGCTGGGAAACAGCACGTCGCTGGGACGCCCGCCCAGCAAGTCATGACGGGCATCGCGCATGTAGCGTTCGACCCAGACGATCGCTTCTTCGCCCATCGGCACCAGGCGCTCCTTGCTGCCCTTGCCCATCACCCGCAGCACGCCCTGGCGCAGGTTCACTTGTTCCAGCGTCAGGCTGATCAGTTCAGTGACCCGCAAGCCACAGGCGTACAACACTTCCAGCATGGCCCGGTCGCGCTGACCGATGGGATCGCTGAGGTCCGGTGCCGCCAACAGCGCCTCGACGTCCGCTTCCGACAGGGATTTGGGCAGCGGACGCCCCAGTTGCGGCATTTCCACGCGCAAGGTCGGGTCCACCGCGATCAGCTTTTCCCGCAGCAAATAGCGATAGAACCCACGCAAGCCAGAGAGAAACCGGGCAGTCGAGCGTGGCTTGTAGTTTTGCTCCAGGCGCCACGCCAGGTGATCGAGGATCAACTCGCGTCCGGCATTGGCCAGCTCCAGGTTGTTTTCCTGGAGCCAGCCGTTGAACAGGGCAAGATCGCTGCGATAGGCATTGCGGGTGTTATCGGACAGCCCCTTCTCCAGCCACAGGGCATCGAGAAACTGGTCTATCAGCGGGTGATCGATGGCTGGCATAAAGACTCTTGAAAATACGGGCGTACACGGATTCAACGGGAATGAAGCCATGCAGGGTGCGCAAAGACCAAATCGCAGGCAACAAAAAAGCAGCCCGCAGGCTGCTTTTTTTGCATCGGAAGCTGGACTTAAGCCAGTTTTTCCTTGATGCGAGCTGCTTTACCGGACAGGTCACGCAGGTAGTACAGCTTGGCTTTACGCACGTCACCGCGACGCTTCACAGCCATGCTGTCGATTTGCGGGCTGTAGGTCTGGAAAGTACGCTCTACGCCGACACCGTTGGAGATTTTACGAACGGTGAATGCACTGTTTACGCCGCGGTTACGCTTGGCGATAACAACGCCTTCGAACGCTTGCAGACGTGCACGGTCGCCTTCCTTCACTTTCACCTGAACGACAATGGTGTCGCCCGGGGCAAAGGGAGGGATTTCTTTGGTCATCTGCTCTGCTTCGAGTGCAAGGATGATTTTGTTAGTCATGCTGTGCTCCTAAGGCAAGTCATCGGACTTACCATCGATACGTTGTTAACTATCGTCCCGCTCGCGGATGTATTCCTCGAGCAGCTTCTTCTCTTCTCCAGAAAGCGAGCGGCTTTCCAGAAGATCGGCGCGTCGTTCATAGGTCCGACCAAGGGACTGCTGTAAACGCCAACGCCGGATGTGCGCGTGGTTGCCACTTAGCAACACGTCGGGAACACGCTGATCCGCATACACCTCCGGTCGGGTGTAGTGCGGGCAATCCAGCAGACCATCCGTAAAGGAATCTTCCTCGGCGGAATCCGCATGCCCTAAAGCTCCAGGCAGCAGTCGTGTAACCGCATCGATCAGGACCATCGCCGGCAGCTCACCGCCAGACAGTACATAGTCGCCAATCGACCACTCTTCATCGACATGAGCTTCAATGAAACGCTCGTCAATGCCTTCGTAACGGCCGGCAATCAGGATCAATGCATCCGATTTCGCCAGCTCGCGTACCGCCGACTGAGTCAGCTGACGGCCTTGGGGCGACAGGTAGATCACCTTCGCACCCTCCCCGGCTGCCGTCCTGGCCTGAACCAGCGCATCCTCCAGGGGCTTGATCTTCATCACCATGCCCGGACCACCGCCAAACGGGCGATCGTCCACAGTGTGATGTCGATCCGTGGTGTAGTCCCGCGGATTCCAACAAGTGAGCTGCAACAGCTCCTGTTTCACCGCGCGGCTGGTTATGCCGTACTCGCTGATGGCGGAAAACATCTCGGGAAACAACGTGATGACTTCAACGCGCAGATTAGCCACGTCTAGAAGTCCGCATCCCATTCCACCTTCATCTCGCCTGCTGCAAGGTCAACGGCCAACACGCATTGCTCGGTATAGGGCAACAGGCGTTCGCGATCATCCAGGCTGCCGACGCAAGGCTTTACCACCATGACATCGTTCGAACCGGTCTCGAGCAGGTGATCGATCTTCCCGAGCAGTTGCCCGAGGTGGTCGATGACCTTCAGACCTACAAGCTGGTACCAGTAGTACTCGCCGTCGGTCAGTTCAGGGAACAGGTTGCGCGGCACGCAGATCTCATAACCGGCCAGAAGACGCGCTTCTTCACGATCATCGAGACCCTTGAGCTTTGCGACCAGGAACTTGTCGTTCCCACGTCCGCTGACCAGCTCAACCTGTTTCACGCTACCTTCGCGCTTGAGCGTCCAGGTTTTGTAGTCCAACAGGTTTTTGATCGGATCAGTAAAGGAGTAAACCTTCACTTCGCCGCGAACGCCATGAACAGAATAGATCTTGCCGACAACGATCAGATCATCAGCATCTTTTGGCGTCGCGTTCATATTGCTCAGGCCGCAGCCTTAGCCGATTCCTTCAACAACTGAGCAACACGCTCAGAAGGCTGTGCACCAACGCTCAGCCAGTAGGCTACGCGCTCTTGGTTCACGGACAGACGGATTTCCTGACCACGGGCAACAGGGTTGAAGAAACCAACCTGTTCCTTGTGGGAACCGTCACGCGGATTGCGGCTGTCGGTTACGGTCAGGTGGTAAAACGGGCGCTTTTTGGAGCCGCCAAGGGCAAGACGGATTGTTAGCATGTGAACATCGTTCCTGTAGTCGGTGCTGCAAATCTAAATGCACAGCGGGCATAGGTGCCCGAAAGGCCGCATATTCTAAGGAATATCCGGACTTTTGCAAATGACTTTTTCCGGCGCATGGCGCCGTGCAATCAAGATTTGCCGTAGAGCCGTCATAAAAAACGGCAGGTAGCTCCCGCATAGCACGGGTTTGCTGAAGATCCCCGCATCCGTGCGGGGCAACGCCGACATGACAGCCGGCGCAGATTCTTTACATTTTCGGCATACCGCCGCCGGGCAACATACCGCCCATGCCGCGCATCATCTTGGCCATCCCGCCTTTGGCGGAGAACTTCTTCATCATCTTCTGCATCTGCTTGTGCTGCTTGATCAAGCGGCCGATGTCCTGCACCTGCGTGCCGGAACCCATGGCGATACGACGTTTGCGCGAACCGCTGATCAGGTCAGGGTCGCGGCGCTCGGCCGGGGTCATGGAGTTGATGATGGCCTCCATCTGCTTGAACTGCTTCTCGGCCGCGCCCTGTGCATTGCCCATTTGCGCCAGGTTCACGCCACCGATGTTCGGCAGTTTGTCCATGAGGCCGCCGAGGCCGCCCATGTTCTTCATCTGTTGCAGCTGGTCGCGGAAGTCTTCGAGGTCGAAGCCCTTGCCCTTCTTCAGCTTCTTGGCGAGTTTGTCGGCCTTATCCTTGTCGAGGGTCTGTTCGGCCTGCTCGATCAGGCTGAGCACGTCGCCCATGCCGAGGATACGCGAGGCGATACGCTCGGGGTGGAACGGCTCGAGCGCCTCGCTCTTCTCGCCCATACCGATGAACTTGATCGGCTTGCCGGTAATCGCGCGGACCGACAGCGCGGCACCGCCACGGGCGTCGCCGTCGACCTTGGTCAGGATCACGCCGGTCAGCGGCAGTGCGTCGCCGAAGGCCTTGGCGGTGTTGGCCGCGTCCTGGCCGGTCATGGCGTCAACCACGAACAGGGTTTCCACCGGGTTGATCGCGGCGTGCAGCGCCTTGATCTCGCCCATCATCTCTTCATCGATGTGCAGGCGACCGGCGGTGTCGACGATAACCACGTCGATGAACTTGAGCTTCGCTTCCTTTATAGCAGCCTGGGCGATGTCCACCGGCTTCTGGCTCAGGTCGGACGGGAAGAACGTCACGCCGATGTCGTTGGCCAGGGTTTCCAGCTGCTTAATCGCCGCCGGGCGGTAGATGTCCGCGGACACCACCATCACCGACTTCTTCTTGCGCTCTTTAAGGAAGCGCGCCAGCTTGCCGGCAGTGGTGGTCTTGCCCGCGCCCTGCAGGCCGGCCATCAGCACGACCGCCGGAGGCACGGCGCTCAGGTTGAGGTCTTCGTTGGCGGCGCCCATCAGGCTTTCGAGTTCGGCCTGGACAATCTTCACGAAGGCCTGGCCCGGCGTCAGGCTGCGCGACACTTCGGTGCCGACGGCGCGTTCCTTCACCGAATTGACGAAGTCCTTGACCACCGGCAGGGCGACGTCGGCTTCGAGCAACGCCATGCGCACTTCGCGCAGGGTGTCTTTGATGTTGTCTTCGGTCAGTTTCGCCTTGCCGGTGACATGGCGCAGCGTCTGCGAGAGACGGTCGGTTAGGTTTTCAAACATGCGCGATCCTTTCAGGCCCAGATAAGACCGGGATAATGGCGGCCCAGACCGTGAAATATGTGCTCGGCGAGCCTGCGGCGTGGGCAGGTCGCGGATTATAGCGAAGAAGCGTGCGACGTACACCTCGCCGTCGGTTGCGGTGGTCTTTCGTGCGGTGGGGGTTCTATGCCAAACTCAGCGCCTTTCGGGCTTGCCTAACAGGATTTATGCTCCCCTTGTCACCCAGTTTGCTTGCTTCCCTCGCCGCCGCTTGTCTTTATGCCGCTGCGACCTTCTATCAGGGCACCCGCCTGGCCTCCGGCGCCAAGGCGAACAAGCGCCTGCTGGTCACGCTCGGCGTGCTGGCGGTGCTCGTCCACGCGGCCAGTCTTGTCACCCACCTGATGACGCCGATCGGCCTGGGCCTGGACTTCTTCAATGCCGCCAGCCTGATTGCCGTGGCCGTGATTGCCCTGACGCTGCTGGCCTGCTCGCGCATCCCCGTGGAAAACCTGCTGGTGCTGCTGTTCCCGCTGGGACTGGCCACGGTGCTGCTGGCGCAGTTCGCGCCGTCGGGTACCGTGCAGATCATCGACGAAGAGCCAGGCATCCTCGCTCATATCCTGTTGTCGATCCTCGCCTACGGCCTGTTCACCATCGCGGTGTTCCAGGCCTTGCTGTTGCTGGTACAGGACCATCAGCTCAAGCACAAGCACCCGTCCGGGCTGATCCGCAATTTTCCGCCGCTGCAAACCATGGAAAGCCTGCTGTTCGGTTTCCTCTGGGCCGGCTGGACGCTGCTGTCGCTGTCGCTGATTTCCGGCTGGCTGTTCGTCGAAAACCTGTTCGCCCAACACCTGGTGCACAAGACATTGTTGGCGTGCCTGGCGTGGATCGTGTTCAGCGTGCTGCTGTGGGGGCGTAATCGTCTCGGCTGGCGGGGCCACAAGGCAATTCGCTGGACCCTGGCCGGATTCTGCCTGCTGATGCTCGCCTACTTCGGCAGCAAGCTGGTCCGCGAATACATCCTGCATGTCTGACGGACGACACTGATGGATAGGCTGCCCTTGGGGCCATTGTTTGCGGTCATGGTCGTACTGATCCTCTGGTCGGCGCTGTTCACGGCCATCGAAGCGGCCCAACAGTGTCTGCTCGCGCAGCGCAGAGCGTCGCGCGTTGGCGACAAGCCACTGGCGAAGCTGAAGTTCCCTATCGCCAGTCTGATCCTGACTAACACCCTCTGTCGTGCCCTGGCCGTGGTGATCGGCACCTGGCTGGCAATTTTTACCTGGCTGGAAAACGGCCCATGGCTGGCATGGCTTGGCAGCAGCGCAACCTTGCTGGTTTTTGCCGACTACCTGCCTCGCACCGTGGCGGCCCGCCACCCTGACGCCGTGCTGGGCCTGGGTAACAGCCTGCTCGCCCTGCCGCTGAAGATTGTCTACCCGGCCGCCTGGCTGCTCGATGGTTTCAGCCAGTTGCTGCTGCGCCCCTTTGCCCGCAAGACCGGCACCGTCCAGCACAGCGACGATGAGATGCCCGCACCGGCCCGTGCTGAACATGAACAGGAACACAGCGGCCGGGTTCATCCGGTATCCGGTATCCATGCGCTGGACAACATCACCGTGAACGACATCCTCGTGCCCCGCAGCGAGGTGGACGGGATCAACCTCGACGACCCCATCGGCGAGATCATCGAACAGCTGCGCCTGAATCGTCGGACCCGACTGCCGGTGTTCCACAGCGATATCAACCAGGTCGAAGCGGTGCTCAATACTCGCCAGATCCGCCACCTGCTGGCGGACGCGAGCCTGACCAAGGAAGCGCTGCTGGCGGCCTGCCACGAGCCGTACTTCGTCCCCGAGAGCACGCCGCTGCAACTGCAGTTGCTCAACTTCCACAAGCAGCAGCGACGCCTGGGCATGGTGGTGGATGAATACGGTGAAGTGCTGGGCATCGTGACTCTGGAAGACATTCTCGAGGAAATCGTCGGCGAGTTCGAAAGCGAGCACAGCCTCGACAACCCCCATGTCCATCCCCAGCCCGATGGCCGTCTGATGATCGAAGGCGCGGCGTCGATCCGCGAGTTGAACAAGACCCTCGGCTGGCACTTGCCTTGCGATGGCCCGAAGACGCTCAACGGCCTGGTCACCGAAGCGCTGGAAACCATTCCCGAAAGCCCGGTCTGCCTGAAAATCGGCCGCTACCGGCTGGAAATCATCGAGACCGTCGACAACCGCGTCAGCCAGGTGCTGGTGTGGCATAACAGCTCGGTGCCCGCTGCTATCTAACCGCCGTACCCGTGGCGAGGGAGCTTGCTCCCGCTGGGCGGCGCAGCAGCCCCAAAGCATCCACCCCAACCTGCCTGACACACCGAGTGCTCAGGTTTCAGGGCCGCTCCGCGCCCCAGCGGGAGCAAGCTCCCTCGCCACAAAAGCCAAGCACACGCTTCGATATTGTTTGCAGGCTCTCTTGTCGATTCGTTAGCCCCCTTCCTATACTCAACCCGCTTACCCAGCCCCGCCCGAACCCAGTGCCTACCCGGCACTCAGACCGTTCCGGGCAGTCCACCGGCAATATCCGCTGCAACCCTGCGACTGTTCCTACCCGAAACAGCGACAGCGCCCCAACCCACATCCCTGGGTGTTCGACCATAATAATTCGCTCCAACGGAGCACATGACTGTCAGGGATAACCGCATGACCACCACCACTTGCAATGACGCCGTGGCGAACCAACCGACCAACTCGGCCACCCGCGTGGCAACCGCGAGTTTCATCGGCACCGCCATCGAGTTCTACGATTTCTACGTCTACGCGACCGCTGCCGCCCTGGTGATCGGGCCGGTATTCTTTCCGCAAACCTCGGGCACGGCACAGATGCTGTCGTCCTTCCTGACGTTCGGCATCGCCTTCCTCGCCCGCCCGCTGGGCTCGGCGCTGTTCGGCCATTTCGGCGACCGGATCGGGCGCAAGTCCACCCTGGTGGCGTCGCTGCTGTTGATGGGCGTGTGCACCACCCTCATCGGCGTGCTGCCCGGCTACGCCAGCATTGGCGCGTGGGCGCCGATTCTCCTGTGCCTGCTGCGTTTCGGCCAGGGCCTGGGGCTGGGCGGCGAATGGGGCGGCGCGGCGCTGCTTGCCACCGAGAACGCCCCGAAAGGCAAGCGCGCCTGGTTCGGCATGTTCCCCCAACTGGGCCCCTCCATCGGCTTCCTGGCGGCCAACGGCCTGTTCCTGACCCTGGCCATGACCCTCGACGACGAGCAGTTCCGCTCCTGGGGCTGGCGGATTCCGTTCCTGCTGAGCGCCGCCCTGGTCATCGTTGGCCTTTATGTGCGTCTCAAGCTCCATGAAACGCCGGTCTTCGCCAATGCCGTGGCCCGTCAGGAACGGGTGAAGATCCCGCTGGTCGAGCTGTTCGGCCAGTATTGGGCGCCAACATTGCTCGGCGCGGCCGCGATGGTGGTGTGTTACGCCCTGTTCTACATCTCGACGGTATTTTCCCTGAGCTATGGCGTGTCCACCCTCGGCTACAGCCGCGAGACCTTCCTCGGCCTGCTGTGCTTTGCCGTGCTGTTCATGGCCGCCGCCACCCCGCTATCGGCCTGGGCCAGCGATCGCTACGGGCGCAAACCGGTACTGGTTATCGGCGGCGTCCTGGCGATTGCCTCGGGCTTCCTCATGGAACCGTTGCTGACCCACGGCTCCACTGCTGGCGTGGCATTGTTCCTGTGCATCGAACTGTTCCTGATGGGCGTGACTTTCGCCCCCATGGGTGCGCTGCTGCCGGAGCTGTTTCCGACACACGTGCGCTACACCGGCGCGTCGGCGGCCTACAACCTGGGCGGCATCGTCGGTGCGTCGGCGGCACCGTTCTTTGCCCAGAAACTGGTGGCGATGGGCGGCTTGAGCTACGTCGGTGGATACGTTTCCGCAGCGGCGGTGCTCAGCGTGATCGCGGTGCTATGCCTGAAGGAAACGCGCCATAACGACTTGAATCGCATCGGTTGAAGGGGGTGGCGAGGGATGATTCCCTCGCTACATCAACCTGTCGCCAGCCTGAACGCAGGCCATTGAAATAACCCCTGACAATTATCCAGCATTGAAACAACCCCTCACCTGCCCCATCTAAGACCCATACTCCATTGCGCAGGTGCCCCATGAGCGACCAGCACTCGACCGAAGCCAACAACGAATACGCAGATTCAGAACACATCGAACACACCGTTTCCGGTACGGGCCTGGCCCTGCCCGGCCAGAGCCTGCCGGACAAGGTCTACATCATCCCGATCCACAATCGTCCGTTCTTCCCGGCCCAGGTACTGCCGGTCATCGTCAACGAAGAACCGTGGGCCGAGACCCTGGAGCTGGTGGCCAAGTCCGATCATCATTCCCTGGCGTTGTTCTTCATGGACACGCCTCAGGAAGACCCGCGCCACTTCGACACCTCGAAACTGCCGCTGTACGGCACGCTGGTGAAGGTCCACCACGCCAGCCGTGAAGGCGGCAAATTGCAGTTCGTTGCCCAGGGCCTGACCCGCGTACGCATTCGCACCTGGCTCAAGCACCATCGCCCGCCGTACCTGGTGGAAGTCGAATACCCGCATCAGCCAAGTGAGCCGACCGACGAGGTCAAGGCCTACGGCATGGCGCTGATCAATGCGATCAAGGAACTGCTGCCGCTCAACCCGCTGTACAGCGAAGAGCTGAAGAACTACCTCAACCGCTTCAGCCCCAACGACCCTTCGCCGTTGACCGACTTTGCCGCCGCGCTCACCTCCGCCACCGGCAGTGAATTGCAGGAAGTGCTCGATTGCGTGCCGATGCTCAAGCGCATGGAAAAAGTCCTGCCGATGCTGCGCAAGGAAGTCGAAGTGGCGCGACTGCAGAAAGAGATTTCCGCCGAGGTCAACAGCAAGATCGGCGAACATCAGCGCCAGTTCTTCCTCAAGGAGCAACTCAAGGTCATCCAGCAGGAGCTGGGATTGACCAAGGACGATCGCAGCGCCGACCTGGAACAATTCGAGCAGCGCCTGGAAGGCAAGGTACTGCCGGCCCAGGCACAGAAACGCATCGAAGAGGAAATGAACAAGCTCTCGATCCTGGAAACCGGCTCGCCGGAATACGCCGTCACCCGTAACTACCTCGATTGGGCAACATCGGTGCCGTGGGGGGTGTATGGCCAGGACAAACTTGACCTCAAGCACGCCCGCAAGATTCTCGACCAGCACCACGCTGGCCTGGACGACATCAAGGACCGCATCCTGGAGTTCCTCGCGGTGGGCGCCTACAAAGGCGAGATCAGCGGTTCGATCGTCTTGCTGGTCGGTCCACCGGGCGTGGGCAAGACCAGCGTCGGCAAGTCCATCGCCGAATCCCTCGGACGGCCGTTCTATCGTTTCAGTGTCGGCGGCATGCGCGACGAGGCCGAGATCAAGGGCCACCGACGCACCTACATCGGCGCCCAGCCGGGCAAGCTGGTGCAGGCGCTCAAGGACGTCGAAGTGATGAACCCGGTGATCATGCTCGACGAAATCGACAAGATGGGCCAGAGCTACCAGGGCGACCCGGCTTCCGCGCTGCTGGAAACCCTCGACCCGGAACAGAACGTCGAATTCCTCGACCACTACCTGGACATGCGCCTGGACCTGTCGAAAGTGCTCTTCGTGTGCACTGCCAACACTTTGGACTCGATTCCCGGCCCGCTGCTGGACCGCATGGAAGTGATTCGCCTGTCGGGCTATATCACCGAAGAAAAAGTCGCCATCGCCAAGCGCCACTTGTGGCCCAAGCAACTGGCCAAGGCCGGCGTATCCAAGGGCAGCCTGAGCATCAACGAAAGCGCCCTCAAGGCACTGATCGACGGCTATGCACGGGAGGCCGGCGTCCGTCAGTTGGAAAAACAGCTGGGCAAACTGGTGCGCAAGGCGGTGATGAAGCTGATCGACGAGCCGAAAGCCGTGATCAAACTCGGGCCGAAAGATCTCGAGGCCTCGTTGGGCAAACCGGTGTTCCGCAACGAGCAGGTGCTGTCCGGCATTGGCGTGATCACCGGCCTGGCCTGGACCAGCATGGGCGGCGCGACCCTGCCGATCGAGGCAACGCGTATCCATACGCTCAATCGCGGCTTCAAACTCACCGGGCAACTGGGCGAAGTGATGAAGGAATCGGCTGAAATTGCCCACAGCTACGTCAGTTCGCACCTGAAGCAATTCGGCGGTGATCCGAAGTTCTTCGACGAGGCTTTCGTTCACCTGCACGTACCGGAAGGCGCCACGCCCAAGGACGGCCCGAGTGCCGGCGTGACCATGGCCAGCGCCCTGCTGTCCCTGGCGCGCAACCAGCCGCCGAAGAAAGGCGTGGCCATGACCGGCGAGCTGACCCTGACCGGGCATGTCCTGCCGATTGGCGGCGTACGCGAAAAAGTCATTGCGGCGCGCCGGCAGAAGATCAATGAACTGATCCTGCCGGAGGCCAACCGGGGTAACTTCGAGGAACTGCCGGACTACCTCAAGGAAGGCGTCACGGTGCATTTTGCCAAGCGGTTTGCGGATGTGGCGAAGGTGTTGTTCTGACGGTCCTGTAGCGCCTATACCGGCGCCTTCGCGAGCAGGCTCGCTCCCACAGGGAAATCGGTGTGGATCACGAATCAAGTGAACGACACAAATCCACTGTGGGAGCGAGCCTGCTCGCGAATGGCCTTCAGCATCAACACACCCTCATCTGACACACCCGGTAGCATCTTCGGTTATGCTCGCCGTTCGTCGTGAACGCCGGAGCCCTTATGTCTCTCACCCGCCTGCTCGTACCCGTCAGCCTCGCCTTGTTGAGCGCCTGTGCCATGCAACCGAAACACAACGTGACGGTGGAGAAAACGGGCCAGTGCCCGGTTCGGCTCAATAATGGGCAGACCTTGATCCTGAGCCTGCCGACCAACCCCAGCACCGGCTACCGGTGGACGGTCCAGGATTCAGCCGGCGGCGTGTTGAAGGCATTGGGCCCGGAGGTCTATCGCAACCCGGAAGACGCCGGCATCGTCGGCGCCGCCGGGGTGTCAACCTGGCGCTTCCAGGCGTTCAACGCCGGCACCGGGCGGTTGCGCCTGACTTATCAACAGCCCTGGGCGCCCGAAGTACCGCCCGTGGAAACCTTCGACTGCGCCATTTCGGTGAATTGAACGTGGGTTGGCTGATACTCGTGCTGATGGGTGCGGCCACCTTTCTCCATCAAAAACATCACTAGACAGAGATTGAATGTGCGAGCGAGCCTGCTCGCGACAGCAATCTGTCAGCCAACCGAACGACTGGCTGAACCATCGCCATCGCGAGCAAGCTCGCTCCCACAGGTTTTTTGGTTAAAATGCCGGCCTTTTCACTATCCCTGCCGCCGGAACCGTCGTGAGCAAAGAACCCGATCGCCTATTCGCCCAGCCCTTGGCCCAGGTGCCCGACTTCGCCTTCAATGAAGACGTGGTGCGAGTGTTCCCGGACATGATCAAGCGCTCGGTGCCAGGCTACCCGACCATCGTCGAGAACCTCGGCGTGCTCGCCGCACAGTTCGCCCAGCCCAACAGCGTGCTGTATGACCTCGGTTCGTCCCTGGGCGCGGTGACCCAGGCGCTGCGCCGTCATGTGCGCACCGACGGTTGCCGGGTGATCGCGGTGGATAACTCGGCGGCCATGGTCGAGCGCTGCCGCGAATACCTCAACGGCCAGGACTCGATGTTCCAGGAGCTGTTGCCGGTGGAAGTGATCGAAGGCGACATCCTTGCGCTGGCGTTCCAGCCGGCCTCGGTGGTGGCGTTGAACTTCACCCTGCAATTCATCGCACCCGAACAACGCACCGCGTTGCTGACCCGTATCCGTCAGTCCTTGCTGCCCGGCGGCGCCTTGATCCTCTCGGAAAAACTGCGCTTCAACGATGCCGAGGAACATGCCCTGCTGACCGACCTGCACGTGGCGTTCAAGCGCGCCAACGGCTACAGCGAACTGGAAATTGCCCAGAAACGCAGCGCCATCGAAAACGTCATGAAGCCCGACAGCCTCGAAGAACACCGCGAGCGCCTGCTGGCGGCCGGCTTTTCGAAAGTCGTGCCGTGGTTCCAGTGTCTTAACTTCGCCTCGTTGATTGCCTTGCCATGATTGATCTGTCCCCCCTCGCCCGCCATCTGGCCGGCACGCCCCTGGCCGACTGGGCCGCGACACTGCAAACGCAGCTCGATATCAAGATGGAAAAGGGCCACGGCGACCTGGAGCGTTGGCAAAGCGCCCTCGATGCGCTGCCAGCCTTGCAGCCCACCACCGTGGATCTGCTGAACGGGCTGACGCTGGACGCGGATTGCCCTGACGAAACCCGCGCCCAGATGCGTACCGCGCTGATGGGTCTTTCTCCGTGGCGCAAGGGCCCGTTCGATCTGTTTGGCGTGCACGTGGACACCGAATGGCGCTCGGACTGGAAATGGTCACGCGTCGCCCCGCACCTGGACCTCAAGGGCAAGCGCATCCTCGATGTCGGCTGCGGCAACGGCTACTACATGTGGCGGATGCTCGGTGCCGGCGCGGACACGGTGATTGGCGTCGACCCGAACTGGCTGTTCTTCTGCCAGTTCCAGGCGGTGCAGCGCTACCTGTCACAGCCCAACGCCTGGCACCTGCCGTTCCCATTCGAAGCTCTGCCGCCGGAGCTGGAAGGTTTTGACACGGTGTTCTCCATGGGCGTGTTCTACCACCGCCGTTCGCCGATCGAGCATCTGTTGGCCTTGAAGGACTGCCTGGTAAAAGGTGGTGAGCTGGTGCTGGAAACCCTGGTGATCGAAGGCGACGAACACCAGGTGCTGGTGCCCGAGGACCGCTACGCGCAGATGCGCAACGTCTGGTTCCTGCCGTCGGTCCCGGCCCTGGAACGCTGGCTACGCCGTGCCGGGTTCAGCGATGTGCGCTGCGTGGACGTCAGCCTGACGACCGTGGAGGAACAGCGCGGCACCGAGTGGATGAAGTACCAGTCGCTGAGTGATTTCCTCGATCCTGCCGACCACAGTAAAACCATCGAAGGAATGCCGGCGCCGATGCGGGCGGTGATTGTGGCGCGTAAGTAACCCAAATCTTTCAAGCACCGGAAATCCTTGTGGGAGCGAGCTTGCTCGCGATGACGGCGGCACATCCAACATGAATGCAAGCTGACCCAACGCCATCGCGAGCAAGCTCGCTCCCACAGGGGCAGTGTTCAGTCTGAAGGCTTTGCTCGCCTGGCCTTGAAAAACTCGCTCAACACCGCGCTGCATTCCCCCGCCAATACCCCACCCTCGAACATCACCCGATGATTCAGAAAACCTTGGCTGAAAAACTGCCCCTGGCTCTGCACGATCCCAGCCTTGGGTTCCAGCGCCCCGTAGACGACCCGCGCGATGCGTGAGTGGACGATGAGGCCGGCGCACATGCTGCACGGTTCCAGCGTCACGTACAGCGTGCTGCCAGGCAGGCGATAGTTGCTCACCGCCTGGGCCGCGGCGCGGATGGCGACCATCTCCGCGTGGGCGCTGGGGTCGTGGCCGCTGATCGGGCAGTTGAAGCCACGCCCGATGATCTCACCGTCGTGCACCAGCACCGCGCCCACCGGGACCTCGCCCAGCGCAGCACCTTGCGCGGCGAGGGCCAGGGCTTCACGCATGAAATCCTGGTCGCGGCTGCGGTCGATGATCCGCGCGGGACGAATCTGGCGCATCACGCCACCTCGATGGCGGCCATCAGGCCGGTTTCCATGTGATCGATCACATGGCAGTGGAACATCCACACGCCGGGGTTATCCGCCACCAGCGCCACCTGCGCCCGCTCGTTCTTGCCCAGCAGGTAGGTGTCGGTGAAATACGGAATGACCTTGTGCCGGTTCGACGCAATCACCTTGAAGCTCATGCCATGCAAATGGATCGGGTGTTGGTACTGGGTCATGTTCTTCAATTCGAAAATATAGCTCTGGCCTTTCTTCAGCGTGGCAATCGGTCGATCGGCGCAGGTCTTGTCGGTGATATCCCAGGCCTTGCCATTGATTTGCCACAGGCTCGGCGGCTTGCCATTGTCGATATTGACCGAGACCGAACCGACCCATTCGAAATTGAAGTTGAGTTTCTCCGCATTGGCCAGGTCCGGCTCGGCCACCGGGTTAGCCGGCAGCGCCGGCGGCCACTGGGTCGGTGCGTCATTGTTGGGCACCGAACGCAGAGTCCCCAGGCGCACCGGGCCATTGCGCAACGACAACTCTTCACCGGCCGGCGGCGCCTTGATCGCCAGGCAGATGCGCATACCCGGGCCCAGCCAGTACTCCTTGCCCAACGGGCGCGGCGCGACGGGATTGCCGTCGAGCGCATAGATCTGCGCCTCGACGCCGGGGATATTGATGCGGTAAGTCAGCGTGTTGTCGAGGTTGAGCAAACGCACCCGGGTAATCTGCCCGGCCGGCAAATCAATCACCGCCTGGGGCACGCCGTTGATCGTCGACAGCCGCCCGGCGGTGCCGCCACGCGCCGCCTCGCGAGGGATGCTGAACGCGACGAACTCGCCCTGCTCATCCACATGCCAACTCTTGAGGCTCAACGTCTGCTCGTATTTGAAGCCGGTAGGCTCACGCTCTTCGATGATCAACGGCCCTACCAGCCCGCGTCCGAGCTCCTCGCTGCTGTTGACGTGCGGGTGATACCAATAACTGCCGGCGTCCGGCACGCGGAATTTGTAATCGAAGTACTCGCCTGGCAACACCGGCAGTTGCGAGACATACGGTACGCCGTCCATCTCCAGCGGCAAGCGGATGCCGTGCCAGTGAATGGTCGTCGCGACCGGCAAATGGTTGATGAATCGCACCCGCAACCACTCGCCCTGGCGCACCCGCAACTCGGTGCCCGGCGCCGACGGACCAAAGGCCCAGGCCTGGGTCTTGTGTCCGGCCACCAGCTCCACATCCAGCGGCGCCGCGATCAGCTCATAGTCGTGACCGGCCTCGGCATCGGCCATCTTGCCCAACCAATACCGCGACGCGCCTCCCGCACCTACGCCAACGACAACAAGACCGGCCAGGCCACCGAGTATTTGGCGACGGGTAAAGGACATGAACGCGACTACCTCTTGAATCTGCGACGGGCCGGTGGGGCCCGGAAAAGGCGAATACGATACACCTGCAATTGAGAAAGATTAAGTGAAGGATTGTCGCGGGCCGCGCTCGGACGATGACCGCTGTCACCCAACCAGCGCTTCCAACTCCTTGGAACCCACCTCGGCTAGCCGTCGGCCTTCCTTCGCAACGTTGACCTGCAAGGCCACCCGGGCCACATCCAACACACCCGAGGCAAACGAATAACTGCCCCGGGCCTGCAGCCAGGTCAGAATGTCCGCCAGATGCCAGATCGATGCAGTGCCCTCATGCACGGGCGTCGGAAAGCTGCCCGGGTGAGTCAACATCAGCTTGCGCATGTTCTGCCGAGACACCCCTATGATCTCGGCGACATCGGTCAGCCCGACCAGATCAGGCGCAACCTCGATCAGTCTGGCCGACGGTACCGCGCGACGAACGTCCTCTAGCGCGCCAAGCACCGCGTCAGCGGCATCAGGCGCATCGCGAGTGAACTCAAGCGCCAGCCGCCCTGGCTGTCCGATACCTACCAGGGCATCGTCACACCCCGCTTCGCCCAACCGCTCAACCAGTTCCTCCATGGCACAGCCGTCGTCGGCAAGCTGATATTTCAAGGTAAAGATGAATTCCATTGTTCTATTCCTGCCTGAGCGCTTCTTCGAGCTCTTTCTTCGGGTGCGAGGGACGAATCATCCGTGATCTCCAGTATTCGCGCGGCCGGAAAGGTTGTCAACCGACAACCTCGTTCACTTCGAGTGGCTGCGATACCCGCACGGCCATAACGCCCGATGATAAGCGCGTCTCGGCGCTCACTGAGACGGCAATCGTAGCGAAACGTGACGGGGAAACTGCATGGCAGAGGCCTTCGACGGGCTTTCCCGGGCGATATCGACCAATCACACCAATACCCACGCCCGCGTGAAGGCATCGATGATGCTGTGCCTGATCCTGGCAGCTAACGATTAGGGAGGGATAAAAACGATTAGATAACAAGAGCTGTGCGCAAAAACGATTATTTCAACAACCGGCTCGTCAGAGCTGAGAAAGAGGCTGAACCCGCCCCTTTCTCCCTCCGATCACAAAATCGACGTTGCATCGACTCAGGACAACAGGGGGGTTACCCCTGTTGAGGTTCGGTTATTCCCACTCAATCGTCGCCGGTGGCTTGCTCGACACGTCATACGTGACGCGGGAGATGCCTTCGATTTCGTTGATGATGCGCCCGGACACGGTTTCCAGCAGTTCATACGGCAGGTGTGCCCAGCGAGCGGTCATGAAGTCGATGGTTTCCACGGCGCGCAGGGCCACGACCCAGGCGTAGCGACGGCCATCGCCGACCACGCCGACCGATTTCACTGGCTGGAATACCACGAATGCCTGGCTGACCTTGTGGTACCAGTCGGCCTTGCGCAGTTCTTCGATGAAGATGTGGTCAGCGCGACGCAGCAGGTCGGCGTATTCCTTCTTCACTTCGCCGAGGATCCGCACGCCCAGGCCCGGGCCGGGGAATGGGTGGCGGTAGACCATGTCGTAGGGCAGGCCCAGTTCCAGGCCGAGGCGACGCACTTCGTCCTTGAACAGTTCGCGCAGCGGCTCGACCAGTTTCAGGTTCATCTCTTCCGGCAGGCCACCGACGTTGTGGTGGGACTTGATCACGTGGGCCTTGCCGCTCTTGGCGCCGGCCGACTCGATCACGTCGGGGTAGATGGTGCCCTGGGCCAGGTACTTGATGTTGTCCAGCTTGCAGGATTCGGCATCGAACACGTCGATGAAGGTGCGACCGATGATCTTGCGCTTCTTTTCCGGGTCGGACTCGCCGGCCAGGTTATTCAGGAACTGCTCTTCGGCGTTGGCGCGGATCACCTTGACGCCCATGTTCTCGGCGAACATGGCCATCACTTGCTCGCCTTCGTGCAGGCGCAGCAGGCCGTTGTCGACAAAGACGCAGGTCAGCTGGTCGCCGATGGCCTTGTGCAGCAGCGCGGCAACCACCGAGGAATCGACACCGCCGGACAGGCCGAGCAATACGTTGTCGGTGCCGACCTGGGCGCGAACCTGGGCGATGGCATCTTCAGCGATCTTGGAAGGCGTCCACAGGGCTTCGCATTCGCAGATGTCGAGGATGAAGCGCGACAGGATGCGGCCGCCCTGCTTGGTGTGGGTCACTTCCGGGTGGAACTGTACGCCGTAGTAGCGGCGATCGTCGTTGAACATGCCGGCGATCGGGCAGCTCGGGGTGCTGGCGAGGATGTGGAAATCTTCCGGCATCTTCGTGACCTTGTCACCGTGGCTCATCCACACGTCGAGGCCGAACAGGCCGTCGGCGTCGATGTGGTCTTCGATGCCGTCCAGCAGGCGGCTCTTGCCGACCACGTCGACGCGGGCATAACCGAACTCACGCAGGTCGGAACCTTCGACCTTGCCGCCCAGTTGCTCAGCCATGGTCTGCATGCCGTAGCAGATGCCGAACACCGGTACGCCGAGGTCGAACACCGCTTGCGGGCAGCGCGGGCTGTCGGCTTCGTGCACGGACTCGGGGCCGCCGGCGAGGATGACGCCTTTGGGAGCGAACTCGCGAATCGCTTCTTCATCCATGTCGAACGGATGCAGCTCGCAGTACACGCCGATTTCACGCACGCGGCGGGCGATCAGCTGGGTGTACTGGGAACCGAAGTCGAGGATCAGGATGCGGTGAGCGTGAATGTCGAGGGCCATGACTCATTCTCATGTAGTGAATCAGAAACAACTCGGGGCTGAATGAACAGCCCCGGTGATTAACGTTTTGCTGGAAGCCTTAACCTACACGGTAGTTCGGCGCTTCCTTGGTGATCTGTACGTCGTGGACATGGGACTCGGCCATGCCGGCGCCGGTGATGCGCACGAATTCCGGCTTGGTGCGCATCTCTTCGATGTCCGCGCTGCCGGTGTAGCCCATGGAAGAACGCAGGCCGCCCATCAGTTGATGGATGATCGCGCTCAGAGTGCCCTTGTACGGCACGCGACCTTCGATGCCTTCCGGCACCAGCTTCTCGGCACCCGCGGAGGAGTCCTGGAAGTAACGGTCGGAAGAGCCCTGGGCCTGGGACATGGCGCCCAGCGAACCCATGCCGCGATAAGCCTTGTAGCTACGGCCCTGGAACAGTTCGATCTCGCCCGGCGCCTCTTCGGTACCGGCGAACATCGAACCCATCATCACGCAGTAGGCACCGGCGACGATGGCCTTGGACAGGTCGCCGGAGAAGCGGATACCGCCGTCGGCGATCAGCGGCACGCCAGTGCCTTCAAGGGCGGCGGCGACGTTGGCGATGGCGCTGATCTGCGGCACGCCGACACCGGCAACGATGCGGGTAGTGCAGATCGAGCCTGGGCCGATACCGACCTTGACCGCGTCGGCGCCAGCTTCGGCCAGGGCCTTGGCGGCTTCGCCGGTGGCGATGTTGCCGCCGATCACCTGTACGTCAGGGAAGTTCTGCTTGACCCAGCGAACGCGGTCGATCACGCCTTTGGAATGACCGTGGGCAGTGTCGACCACCACCACGTCAACGCCTGCATTGACCAGGGCGGCGACGCGATCGCCGGTGTCCTTGCCGGTGCCGACCGCCGCGCCAACGCGCAGACGACCCTGGTCGTCCTTGCTCGCCAGCGGATAAGCCTTGGCTTTTTCGATATCGTTGACGGTCATCATGCCTTTGAGGGCGAACTTGTCATCGACGATCAGCACGCGCTCGATGCGGTGCTTGTGCAGCAATTCACGGACTTCGTCCTTGCTGGTGCCTTCCTTGACCGTGACCAGACGCTCTTTCGGCGTCATCACCTGGCGAACGCTGGCGTCCAGGCGATTCTCGAAACGCACGTCACGGGAGGTGACGATGCCGACCAGGTCGCCATCGTGCAGCACCGGAACGCCGGAGATGTTGTGCATGCGGGTCAGTTCGAACAGATCCCGGACCGTGGCGTCAGCCTCGATGGTGATCGGATCCTTGACCACGCCAGCCTCGAACCGCTTGACCTTGCGCACTTCGGCGGCCTGCTGTTCGATGGTCATGTTCTTGTGGATGATACCGATACCGCCTTCCTGGGCCATGGCAATGGCCAGACGGGCTTCGGTCACGGTGTCCATGGCGGCGGAAACCAGCGGGATATTCAGTTCGATGCCACGGGTGAGACGGGTTTTGAGACTGACTTCGTTAGGCAGTACCTCGGAATAACCGGGCACTAGGAGAATGTCGTCGAAGGTCAGAGCTTCTTGGCTGATACGCAGCATCGCGGGGGCTCCCGAGCGGGAAAATGGAAGCGCGCCATTATACTCATGGACCCCGTCTGGCTCAATGTAAAACTCTGTCTATTATTGGCGGGGTGATTGAGGGGCTGAAACCACAGTCCTTGTGGTACACCAAACCCTGTGGCGAGGGGATTTATCCCCGCTGGGGCGCGAAGCGGCCCTAAACCCAGGCCCTGCGGGACATCGGGCAGATTGAGTCGACTGCTTTGGGACTGCTGCGCAGTCCAGCGGGGATAAATCCCCTCGCCACAAAAGCATCCTGTGATGTACCTATCTACAACTCCACCCTCACCCAACTCACCGGCTGGTCCAGCCAATCGGCGAACTCATCGATGAACTCCTGCCTGAACCCCGCCTCCAGCCAGTTATTGAAGATGAAGCCCAGGTTGGAGAAGGCGCAGGGCTGCAGGAACAGGAACCCGTTGATGTCATCCTCATGCCCGCATTCAGGGCAGGTGAAGTTGTCGGTGCGACCCGGCATCCACTCCTCCAGGCTTTCGAACAGCGCTTCGCCAATTTCCTTGCGGCACTCGGCGCAGCCGGCCTCTTCAAGAAAACCCTTGGCCGGCGTGTAGATGCAGCGCTTGGTGATGATCTCCAGGCCGTTGACCGGCTCGCCGAACGGCAACGCGTCGGGATGCAGGACCACCTGGCGGGCGCCGGGAGCGATGGCGTGGGCCATGCGATTGCCAGTGCGACCGCAAGTGGTCAATTGCTCTTCGACGATGTTCTTGCGCACCAACCAGCGCACGATCGCCCGAGCCCGGGGCTCGTGAACCGGCAAGGTGGAAATTTTCGGGACGATGATGCTTTGCGAATTCATGGCGAGGCCTGGCTGTTTCCCTGGCGGGTCTTGTAAAAGGCCGGCAGCTTAATCTCTGGCCCGGCCAGGTCAAGCACTCAGATAGCGCCCGATCAATGCCAGGCCGCTGGCGAGCACCAGCCAGGTGACCAGTCGCACAAACGCCTCTCGCGACATCTTCATGGTCAAGCGGCGCCCAACCCACAGCCCTAGCGCCATGGCCGGCAACAAACACAGCGCCAGTACCAGCAAGGGTAGCTCGGCATACACCCCGGCGACGACGAACAGGCTCAAGCGCACCACCGTGCTGCAACTGATCAGCGCACTCTGGGTCGCCCGGGCCGCCTCCTTGGACAGGCGGCTGTTGAGGTAGATGGCATATAAAAAGCCACCGCTGCCGAACAACGCGCCGAACAATCCGCCGACCGTGCCCATCGGCAGCGCCCACAGCGCCGACAGCTGCGTCGGTCGGGTCTTTATCCACAGGCTGTAGATCGCATAGGCGCTGATGAACAGGCCCATCAACAACAGCAACAGGTCGGATTTGAGGTTGAGCAGGAAAATCACCCCGAGGGTGCAACCCACCGCCATGCACGGCAACAATCGCAGCAACTCGGGCCGGGCGACGTCCCGACGCGATGGCAACAAGTTGCCGAATGCCGCGACAAAATCCAGCAGCACCAGCAGCGGGATGATTTTCGCCAGTGGCATGTACAGCAGCAGGATAGGCGCGGCCACCAGCGCCGTGCCGAACCTGGCGATGCCGAACACGATGTAGGCCAGGGTAATGGCCAGCCCGATCACCAGCCATTGCGTGGGGGCGAAAGCCCACTCACCCAACCACGAGAAAAGATCCATCCGGCACGTCCTTGTCGAGAGCACCGGCGACTTTAGCCAGATTTATTGCGGCATATCCACTATTACCGTGGCGCGCCATCGCGAACACCTGGCTTGCCGCAGGCGCCTGCGTGCCAGGTGCCCCCTGCGCTCAATGCGCTCAATGCGCTCAATGCGCTCAATGCGCCAGCATGTTGTGATGCACGCTGTACATGATCCACAGCGACAGCCCCACCAACAGCGCAATCACCACGGTCGAGAACACCAGGGCCGTCAGGTTCCAGCGTTGTTGCGATGAGAAGTTCAAATGCAGGAAATAGATCAGGTGCACAACGATCTGGATCACCGCAAAGATCGCCACGATCCCGGCCGTCAAGGGCTTGGGCAATGTGGGATACATCACCAGGGCGAACGGGATAACGGTGAGGATGACCGACAGAACGAAACCGGTGAGGTAGGATTTTGCGCTGCCGTGGCTGGCATCGACGCTGCTTTGATGACTGCTCATTACATCACTCCAAACAGATAGACCACGGTAAACACACAGATCCAGACCACGTCGAGGAAGTGCCAGAACAGGCTCAGGCAGCCCAGGCGGGTGGCGTTGACGGTGGTCAGGCCGTTGCGTTGCACCTGGAACATCAGCACGGCCATCCACAGCAGCCCCGTGGCGACGTGCAGGCCGTGAGTACCCACCAGCGTGAAGAAGCCGGTGAGGAAGGCGCTGCGGCTGGGGCCGTAGCCTTCGGCGATGAGTTTCTGGAACTCATGGATTTCCATGCCGATGAACGCCAGGCCCAGGACGAAGGTCAGGCCGAGCCAGGCCAATACCCTCTGCTTGTTCCCGGCGCTCAGCGCGAGCATGGCGAAGCCGTAGGTGATGCTGCTGAACAGCAGGATGAAAGTTTCCGTGAGGACGTAGGGCAATTCGAAGATATCGGCGGCGCCGGGCCCGCCGGCGACGCTCTGACCGAGTACCGCATAGGTCGCGAATAGCGTCGCGAACAGAATGCAGTCGGTCATCAGGTAGATCCAGAACCCGAACAGGGTCATGGAGCTTGCGTCCGAGTGACCGTGTTCGGATTCCGGCGCGGTGGCGTGTGGCTGAACGAGATTGGACATGGATCAAGCCTCCGCCAGTGCCTTGATACGTTGGTTTTCGATGCGCGCTACCTCTTCGGCGGGCACGTAGTAATCGATGTCGTCGTCGGCGCTGCGCCAGATCACCCCACCGATGGTCGCGACCAGCCCGACGATGGCCAGCCACCAGATATGCCAGACCAGGGCGAAGCACATGATCAGGCTGAACAGGCTGATGACCAGGCCCATCGCGGTGTTGCGCGGCATGTGGATGGCTTGGAAGTCGGCTTCGACGGCGGTCTTCTGGCCGCGCTCCTTCATGCCCCAGTAGGCGTCGATGCCCTCGACCACCGGTTGTTGGGCGAAGTTGTAGAACGGCGGCGGCGAGGCGGTGGACCATTCCAGGGTGCGACCGTCCCACGGATCGCCTGTCAGGTCACGGTTCTGGTGACGCTGGCGAATGCTGAAATAGAACTGCAGGATCTGGCAGACCACGCCGCAGAGGATGATGCCGACGCCGAGCAACTCCAGCTCCAGCCAGGGCCGCCATTCGGGTACGTCGAAATGGTTGAGGCGCCGGGTCATGCCCATGAAGCCAAGGAAGTAGGACGGCATGAAGGCGAAGTAGAAACCGATGATCCAGCACCAGAACGCTGCCCGGCCCAGGCGATCGTGAAGCTTGAAGCCGAACGCCTTGGGGAACCAGTAAGTCAGTCCACACAGGTAGCCGAACACGGCGCCGCCGATGATCACGTTATGAAAGTGCGCGATCAGAAACAGGCTGTTGTGCAGCAGGAAATCCGCCCCGGGCACCGCCAGCAGCACCCCGGTCATGCCGCCGATGCTGAAAGTGACAATGAAGCCGACGGTCCACAGCATCGGCGTTTCGAAGCGCACGCGCCCGCGATACATGGTGAACAGCCAGGTGAATATTTTCACCCCGGTGGGCACGGCGATGATCATGGTCATGATGCCGAAGAACGCGTTGACGCTCGCCCCCGAGCCCATGGTGAAGAAGTGGTGCACCCAGACGATGAACGACAGGATGGTGATGACAATCGTCGCCCACACCAGCGAGTGATACCCGAACAGACGCTTGCGGCTGAAAGTGGAAGCCACCTCGGAGAAAATACCGAACGCCGGCAGGATCAGGATGTATACCTCCGGGTGGCCCCAGGCCCAGATGAGGTTGACGTACATCATCGGGTTGCCGCCCAGCTCGTTAGTGAAGAAGTGCATGTCCAGATAGCGGTCGAGGCTGAGCATGAACAGCGTCGCGGTGAGGATCGGGAACGACGCCAGAATCAGCACGGCGGTACACAGCACCGTCCAGGTGAACACCGGCATGCGGAAAAGGGTCATGCCCGGCGTGCGCATTTTCAGGATGGTGACGAAGAAATTTACCCCGGTGAGCAGCGTCCCGACGCCGGATATCTGCAATGACCATATGTAGTAGTCCACCCCGACCCCGGGGCTGTAGGACAACCCGGATAACGGCGGATAGGCGACCCAACCGGTGCGCGCGAACTCGCCGATCGCCAGGGAAATATTCACCAGCATCGCGCCGGCCACGAACAGCCAGAAACTCAACGCGTTGAGGAACGGGAACGCCACGTCCCGGGCGCCGATCTGCAACGGCACGACGATGTTCATCAAGCCCACCACCAGCGGCATCGCCATGAAAAAAATCATGATCACGCCGTGGGCAGTGAAGATCTGGTCGTAGTGTTCCGGCGGCAGGTAACCGGGCGAACCGTCGGACGCCATGGCCTGTTGCGTGCGCATCATGATCGCGTCGGAGAAACCGCGCAGCAGCATTACCAGCGCCACGACGATGTACATCACGCCGATGCGCTTGTGGTCCACCGAGGTAAACCACTCTTTCCACAGATAGGTCCATTTGCGGTAGTAGGTGATGGCGCCCATGCCGGCCAAGGCGATCAGGCCCACCACTGCCAGCGTCCACATGATGATCGGCTCATCCGTCGGGATCGCCTCAAGCGTCAGTTTTCCAAACATGTCTTACTCCTGCGCGGATCTTTGAGTCCCGACGGGAGACTCGATGCTGCCCTGCATGTCGTGCATCCGATGCTCTACTTCACGGGAACGATTCATGCCTTCGTACTTGTCGATGATGCTCTGGAACAAGTCCGGCTGGACCGATGCGTAATGCTCCACCGGATGCTTGAACGTCGGCTTGGCAAGCCGGGCATAACTGTCCTTGTCCAACCGCCCCTGCCCTGCCCGCACATTGGCGACCCACTTGTCGAAGCCCGCCGCATCGGTAGCGAGTGTCCGAAAGTGCATGTCGGAAAATCCCGGGCCGTTGTAGTTGGCGGCGATGCCCCGGTACTCCCCGGCCTCGTTGGCGATCAGGTGCAGTTGGGTCTGCATGCCGGCCATGGCGTAGATCTGCCCGCCCAGCGCCGGGATGAAAAACGAGGTCATGGCGCCGTCCGAGGTCACGCGAAAGTTCACCGGTGTGTCCAGCGGCATGGCCAGTTCGTTGACCGAAGCAATGCCCAGCTCCGGATAGATGAACAGCCATTTCCAGTCGGTCGCGATGACCTGCACCACCAGCGGCTTGACGTCCGAATCCAGCGGTCGGTACGGATCCAGCGCATGGGTCGACCTCCAGGTGACCACGCCGAGAATGATGATGATCACCAGCGGGACGCCCCAGACCACCGTTTCGATCTTGCGTGAATGCGCCCATTCTGGCGTGTACCTGGCCTTGGTGTTGGAGGCGCGGTACTTCACGGAAAAGACCAATGCCATGACGATGACCGGTAGCACCACCAGCAACATCAACAGCGTCGAGAGAATGATCAAGTTGCGCTGGTCAACGCCGACCTGTCCCTTGGGATTGAACAACACCATGTCGCAACCGCCGAGCAACAGCATCCCGCCGACCAGCAACAACCTTGATAGATGCCAAGGCAGTCGAATTCGCATGTCTTACGCTTCGCTTATTGAGTGGCTGTCAGTTGCCGGGCGATCCTGTCTTTGATCGACAGGCGCTGTTCCTTGAGTCTGCGGATGTCGTCGTCCTCGACGTTGCCCGCCGATATCGATTCGGCCGCCAGGACCTGGTTATCCACGTCCGTGTATTCGTCCAGCAGCCGATCAAGTTCCGGGTCTTGCTGGCGACGCTGTTGGACCGTTTCTTTGCTGCAATTCAAATCCTGGTAGAGATCATGAGAAGCAGGCATGGCCTTCTCCTTTTAGCAGGTTGTCGGGTACACGATTTTTAGAATTGGCCCTTCCGGCTAAGTTGAGAGAAACATCTGGAAACGGTGACGAACGGCACTACGGAAAAAAAAAGCCCACGAAACGTGGGCAAAAGGGAAGCAGTTATTGCGCCTTGGCGGCTCAGGACGATTGTTTACCAGCCGCCGGCGACATGGCAGTGGAATCCACCCGGACCGTGTGCGCCTGGTTTACCGCCCGCTCCCATTCCCTGGCATCGTGACTGCAGAGAATCTCGACGTGCCCGTTCTGGACTCGCGCCAACTCGCGAAGACGATCCTGATTGCGCATCCGTGCTGAACGGTAGGTGTCCATCATGTATTGGTAGAACCTCAGCCCCGGCGGGCAATGGCGCTCGGGTTGATGGACTTCGTCATGGAAAAAATAGGCATCACCCGCGTGCAGCAGCCAACCGTCCGGAGTGCGCAGGGCAATCCCGGCATGTCCGGCGGTGTGCCCCTGAAGCGGCACCAGGAAAATGTCCTCTTCCTCGGCGCCGATCAGTGCTTGCACCGAATCGAAGCCGAACCAGGTATCGCCTTCGGGGGCATAGAACTCCCAGCTATCGACGCCCTGCCACTGCCGCGCCTGGAACCGTCGCCGGCTTATCCAGGTGTCGGCGCTGCGGGCCGTCGCCATCTCGTCGCGCATTACATGCACCCGGGCCTGGGGAAAATCCTGGAGCCCGCCGGCGTGATCGAAATCCAGGTGCGTCAGCAGGATGTGCCGTACATCGTTGGCCTCAAAACCCAGGCGCCGCACCTGCTCCAAAGCCGTGAGGCGATGCTCGAACTGGATGTTGTTGAACACTCGAAAGAATCGGCTCAGGCGTTGCGGTGTCTGCACATCTCGCTGGCCAAACCCGGTGTCCACCAGGACCAGGCCGTTGGTGTCGGTTTCAATCAGCAGGCAATGACACACCAGGCACGCCGTCAGCCCCCGGCTGTAACCATCGAACAGCGCCCCGCCTACCGGGCACATGCACCCGCAGTTCAGGTGGTGGATACGCATGGATGGCCTCCTTTCGCAGGGATATTCGTCTCTTGAAATAGATTGGAAGCAGGCGAGGTGAATTCCGCGCAGGCGACGGGCGGCGCAACGCATAAGCTGTGGAAACGGGCCCGCTCGAAGCAGGCGACTCCGCTTGACTGGAGGTACGCAGGAGGAAATTTCTACATACATGGAGATTCGCAAGCGAATCCCCTTATCATGCCGCCCATGATTAAAGATCCCTTTGCCCGACTGGGCCTGGACCGCGAGGTCCTGACTGTCAGCCAGCTCAACGGCCGTGCGCGGGTGTTGCTCGAAGACGTGTTCAGCAACATCTGGGTCGAGGGCGAGATCTCCAACCTCGCCCGCCCCGCTTCCGGCCACGTGTATTTCACGCTCAAGGACAGCGGCGCCCAGGTGCGTTGCGCGCTGTTCCGACAGAACGCCGCGCGGGTGCGCCAGGCATTGAAAGACGGGCTGGCGGTGAAGGTACGCGGCAAGGTCTCGCTGTTCGAGGGCCGTGGCGACTATCAGCTGATCCTCGACACCGTGGAGCCGGCCGGCGATGGCGCCCTGCGCCTGGCGTTCGACGCCCTGAAGGAAAAGCTCAGCGCCGAAGGCCTGTTCAGTGCCGAGCGCAAGGTGCCGCTGCCGGCCCATCCGCAACGCATCGGCATCATCAGTTCGCCCACCGGCGCGGCGATCCGCGACATCATCAGCGTGTTCCGTCGCCGCGCGCCGCAGATTTCCCTGACGCTGATTCCAACCGCCGTGCAAGGCCGTGAAGCCACCGCACAGATCGTCCGCGCCCTGAAACTGGCCGATGCCCGTGGCTTCGATGCGCTGATCCTGGCTCGGGGCGGCGGTTCGCTGGAAGACTTGTGGTGCTTCAACGAAGAAGCCGTGGCTCGTGCGGTAGACGCCTGCGTCACGCCCATCGTCAGCGCGGTAGGCCATGAGACCGACGTCTCCATCAGCGATTTCGTCGCCGATGTGCGCGCCCCGACTCCGTCCGCCGCCGCCGAACTGCTCGCACCGGACGCCGGCGACCTGGTGCGTCGGGTCGAAAGCCTGCACCGGCGCCTGGTGATGCGCATGCGCGACCGCCTGATGCGCGATCAACTTCGCCTCGAGGGCCTCACCCGCCGCCTGCGCCATCCCGGCGAACGCCTGCGCCAGCAAGCCCAGCGCCTCGACGACCTGGACATGCGCATGCGCCGCGCCTTCGAACGCAGCCTCAATACCCGCCGCGAACGCCTGATTCGCCTGGAAACCCGCCTGGCCGGGCAACATCCGGGCCGTCAGCTGGCCATGTTGCGCCATCGCCTCGACAGTCTCGCCGAACGCCTGCCCCGAGCCATGCGCGAAGGCCTGAAAACCCGCCGCGTACAGTTGCACAATCAGATGCAGACGCTGCATATCGTCAGCCCGCTGGCGACCCTGGGTCGCGGCTACAGCATCCTGCTCGACGAACGCGGCCATGCAATCCGCAACGCCGGGCAAACCCGCACCGGCCAGCGCCTGACCGCCAGGCTCGGCGAAGGCGAACTGCTGGTGCGCGTCGAAGACAACCACCTGACACCGGTCACCCTTTCTCTACTGGATTGATTCATGCCGCGATTTCTCGCTCCCCTGCTCTTGCTGTGCCTGGCCGCCAACGCCCACGCTGACAGCTACATCACTCGCCTGCTGAACAAGCCGGTGCCCGGCGGCGTGGCCGTGGTGGATCTGGGCAGCGCGGCCCAGGCGCCGAAAGCCACGTACCAGGGCAAACCGGTGCTGGTGGTCAAGGAACAGCAGAACTGGCTGGCAATTGTCGGCATTCCGCTGACCGTCCAACCCGGCACCCAGCAGATCAGCAGCGGCGGCACCAACCAGCCCTTCGTGGTCGGCTACAAGAAGTACCCCGAGCAGCACATCACCCTGAAAAACAAGCGCCAGGTCAATCCGGACCCGGCGGATCTGAAGCGCATCGAGGCCGAGCTTGCGGTGCAGTTGAAGGCCTACCGCAGCTTCAGCCCCAACATCCCCAGCAACCTGCTGCTGGACAAACCGGTGAACGGCCCGCTGTCGAGCAAGTTCGGGGTGCGCCGCTTTTTCAACGGCGAAGAGCGCAACCCGCATTCCGGCCTGGACTTCGCCGTGCCCGCCGGCACGCCGATCAAGACCCCGGCCGCTGGCAAGGTGATACTCACCGGCAACTACTTCTTCAATGGCAACACCGTATTCGTCGACCACGGCCAAGGCTTCATCAGCATGTTCTGCCACATGTCCAAGATCGATGTGAAGGTCGGTGAGCAACTGGCGCGCGGCACCGTGGTCGGCAGGGTCGGCGCCACCGGCCGCGCAACCGGGCCGCATATGCACTGGAACATCAGCCTGAACGATGCGCGGGTGGATCCGGCGATTTTTATCGGGGCGTTTCAACCCTGAATATTTGCGGTGCGGCTACTGGCCTCTTCGCGAGCAGGCTCGCTCCCACAGGGATCCGCGTTGCGCTACGGACCTGATGTGGGAGCGAGCCTGCTCGCGAAGACGGCAGTCGTATCGCCCCCACCTCAGAAATTGCGAAGCTCAAAACATCAACGCAATTTCCATAATATTTAATCCAGAAACCAGCGATTAAATCTCGCAAACCCGCCCAAAAACAGAACTTCTCCCAATTTTCCCCGACTGCTTGCAACCCCCCGGCCACGCGGTTAGGGTTGAGGGCATGAAAACCTCTCACACCCTCATTCAGCTTCGCCAGCACCGCAGCCTGTGCCTCGTCAGCGCACGACTGCCGGGCTGAATCGCGGCACCTCGTCCAGGCGTGAAGCCAACCCGTTCGAACCACCGGCAGGCCGCCTTTTCCCGGCCACGACAATAAGGATTTCCCCATGAGCATGCTCAAAGACCCGTCTTCGAAGTACCGCGCCTTCCCGACCATCAACCTGCCGGATCGCACCTGGCCGTCGAAGACCATCACCGCCGCGCCGATCTGGTGCAGCTCCGACCTGCGCGATGGCAACCAGTCGCTGATCGAGCCGATGGATGCGGCCAAGAAGCTGCGCTTCTGGAAAACCCTCGTTGCAGTGGGCGTGAAGGAAATTGAAGCATCGTTCCCGGCCGCTTCGCAGACCGACTTCGACTTTGTGCGCACCCTCATCGAAGAAGGCCACATCCCGGATGACACCACCATCCAGGTGCTGACCCAGGCCCGTGAAGACCTGATCGCTCGTACCTTCGAGTCCCTGCGTGGCGCGAAGAAAGCCATCGTCCACCTGTATAACGCCACCTGCCCGTCGTTCCGCCGCATCGTGTTCAACCAGGACAAGGAAGGCGTGAAGGAAATCGCCGTGAACGCGGCCAAGCTGTTCGTCAAATACGCCGCCCAGCAGCCGGAAACCCAATGGCAGTTCGAGTACTCGCCGGAAACCTTCAGCGCGACCGAGCTGGAGTTCGCCAAGGAAGTCTGCGACGCGGTGATCGAAGTGTGGAACCCGACGCCTGAGCGCAAGGTGATCCTCAACCTGCCGGCCACCGTCGAAGTCGCCACTCCGAACATCTACGCCGACCAGATCGAGTGGTTCCACCGCAACATCACCCGGCGTGACAGCGTGCTCATCAGCCTGCACACCCACAACGACCGTGGCACCGGCGTGGCCGCCACCGAGCTGGGCCTGATGGCCGGCGCCGACCGTGTCGAAGGCTGTCTGTTCGGCAACGGCGAGCGCACCGGCAACGTCGACCTGGTGACCGTGGCGCTGAACCTCTACACCCAGGGCATCGACCCTGAGCTGGACTTCTCCGACATCGACGGCGTGCGCAAAGTCGTCGAGGAATGCAACCAGATTCCGGTCCATCCACGTCACCCGTATGTCGGCGACCTGGTCCACACCGCGTTCTCCGGCTCGCACCAGGACGCAATCCGCAAGGGCTTCGCCCAGCAGAAACCGGACACCCTGTGGGAAGTGCCGTACCTGCCGATCGACCCAGCCGACATCGGCCGCAGCTACGAAGCGGTGATCCGCGTGAACAGCCAGTCGGGCAAGGGCGGCATCGCCTACCTCCTGGAGCAGGAATATGGCATCAGCCTGCCGCGTCGCATGCAGATCGAGTTCAGCCAGGTGGTACAGCGTGAAACCGATCGCCTGGGCCTGGAAATGACTGCCCAGCAGATCCACGCCCTGCTCCAGCGCGAATACCTGCAAGCCAACACTCCGTACGCGCTGGTCAGCCATCGCCTGCAGGAAGAGAACGGCAACAGCGCCGTGGAAGTGGAAGTCGCCAGCAAGGGCCAGGGCGAGACCAACCTGCACTGGCGTGGCAGAGGCAACGGCGCGCTGGAAGCGCTGGTGGCCGGGCTGCCGATTCCGGTGGAAATCATGGACTACAACGAACACGCCATCGGCGCCGGCACCAACGCCAAGGCTGCGGCGTACATCGAACTGCGCGTCAATGGCGAACGTGCGGTGCATGGCGTGGGCATCGATGAAAACATCACCACGGCGAGCTTCAAGGCGCTGTTCAGCGCGCTGAACCGCTCGCTGAGCCAGCCGGAAGCCAAGGCGGCTTGATCGGTCGCTGAAAAACAAAAGGCCCCGGGGTGTGAACCTCGGGGCCTTTTGTTTGGCTGGTGGTTTGCGCTGTCTGTCAGGGCCTCATCGCGAGCAAGCTCGCTCCCACAATAGTCGGCGTTATGCAAAACAATGTGGGAGCGAGCTTGCTCGCGATAGCGGCCTAACAGGCAACACAAATATCAGGCATGGGTATCGATCGAAACCGTCATCGCCTGCAGCAGCGCGGCCTGCAAAGTCTGCAATGTGGCCTGGGTTCCCATGATCTGGGTCTGGATCGCCATGGCCTGCTGGGCTTTCTGCTCCTCATTGGCTCGGCTTTTCTGCACGCGGGCCAACTGGGCCTGCTGGTCGGCCAGCAACTTTTCGGTCCGCTCGATCTGCTTCTTCAGTTGCTCGATGATATCGCTGCCGTTGCTGCCGCCAACACCGGCGATATTCGCGCCGCTGGTATCGACTTTCAGTTCCTTGTCCTTGTCTTCGTCGGTGTCAGGCGATACCACCGGACTGACGGCTTTTTCTTCCTCGGCGCCCCTGATGGAGACTTTGGGGGCCGACAACGGATATGGGTTTACGGTCGTTGCGCTGATACTGGTCATGGGGACTTCTCCTTGGCTGACCTGTTATCGGCGTGCAATACCGTTCCTTGAGGGCTGAATCGTTTCAATAGACGAATTCGAAGCGATCAGCGTCCAGGTTCGCCGGGAAGCGTGTGCGATACGCCGCCAGGTCCGCCGCGCTCAGGCACACCGTGAACACGCCGTCGGCCTCGCCGGCACTGAGCAGCGTCTCGCCCTGGAAGTCCAGCACCTGACTGTCACCGGTATAAGCGAAGCCCTTGCCGTCGGTGCCGATCCGGTTCACCGCCGCCACGTAACAGAGGTTTTCGATAGCCCGTGCCGGCAGCAGCCGGTTCCAGTGCTGGCGCCGGGCGCCCGGCCAGTTGGCGGTGTACAGCAACAGGTCGGTGTCCTCGGCATCGCGACTCCACGCCGGGAAGCGTAGGTCGTAGCAGATCAGCGGCCGAATGCGCCAGCCCTTGAGCTCGAACAACACCTGCTGGTCACCCGGTGTGTAATGGTTGTGCTCGCCGGCCATGCGAAACAGATGGCGCTTGTCGTAATGCAGCACCTCGCCATCCGGACGCGCCCACAGCAAGCGATTGCGATGGCTGCCGTCGGCGGCCTGGATGATCACGCTGCCGGTTATCACTGCGTCCAGCTTTGCCGCCTGGGCCTTGAGCCACTGGCTGGCGGGGCCGTTCTCCGGTTCGGCCAGGGCCTCGGACTCCATGGAAAAACCGCTGGTGAACATTTCCGGCAGGATGATCAGGTCCGCCCCGCGCGCCTGTTCGAGCAGCGCGTCGAAATGTTCCAGGTTGGCCCGGCGGTCATGCCAGGCCAGCGTGGTCTGGATCAAGGCAATGTTCAGATTGGGCAACGCGCTTAGATCACGCATAGTTTTTCCGCCGCTTCACGCAGCGTCTCCTCGCGTTTGGCAAAGCACAGGCGCACCAGGCGCTGACCCTGCGGCGGGTTCTGGTAGAACACCGAAATCGGAATGGTCGCCACGCCGTGTTCGCGGGTCATCCACAGCGCCATGTCGACGTCATTGAGGTCCGGGCGGATCTGCGAATAATCCACCAACTGGAAATACGTGCCGGCGACACGCTTGAAGCTGAAGCGCGACGGCGCCAGCAGATCGCAGAACAGGTCGCGCTTGGCCTGATAGAAATCCGGCAGCTCATCGACGTGCTCCGGATGTTCGGCCATGTAGTCGGCCAACGCGTACTGCAACGGTGTCACGCCGCAGAAACTGACGTACTGGTGAACCTTGCGCAGCTCCGCCGTCAGGGCCGCTGGTGCGACGACGTAGCCGGTTTTCCAGCCCGTGACGTGGTAGGTCTTGCCGAACGAACTGACGACGAAGGCGCGGCGGTAGAGTTCTTCGTGGGCAAGGACGCTGACATGGGGCACGTCGTCGAACACTAGGTGTTCATAGACTTCGTCGCTGATCAGGTAGATGTCGCGATCGCGAATCAACGCCGCCAACTGGTCCAGCTCGGCGCGGCTGATCAATGCGCCGCTGGGGTTGTGCGGCGTGTTGAGGATGATCATCCGTGTGCGTGGGCTCAGGGCTTCGCCAAGCTTCTGGAAATCGATGGCAAAGTCGTCCAGGCCCAGTTGCACATGTACGCAACGCCCGCCGGCCAGTTGCACGGCAGGTTCGTAGCTGTCGTACGCTGGGTCGAAGACGATCACTTCGTCGCCGCTGTGTACCACCGCCGCGATGGCGCAGAAAATCGCCTGGGTCGCGCCGGGGGTCACGGTGACTTCCTGATCGGCGTCGACACTGGCGCCATAGCTGCGGGCGATCTTCGCCGCGATCTGCTGGCGCAGGGCTGGCAGGCCGGTCATCGGCGAATATTGATTGTGGCCTTGGGCGATATGCCGGCCCACTGCATCACGCAGGGCCTGCGGGCCATCGAAATCGGGAAACCCCTGGGACAGGTTCAGCGCACCGGTCTGCGCGGCAAGCTGGGACATCTGGGTGAAAATGGTGATGCCGACATTCGGCAACTTGCTGGTGATCATCGAGGGTTCCCTGGGTCTGCACCCGGCTCTGGCGCGGCGCGGGAGAGGTCGAGGATAGCCCAATCGCCGGGCATGAAAAAGGGTGCCCGTGGGCACCCTCTTCAATTGCCTGAACAACCTGTGGGAGCGAGCTTGCTCGCGATTGCGGTGGATCAGTTACATCAATGTTTAATGTACTGCCGCTATCGCGAGCAAGCTCGCTCCCACAGTTGATCTGCAGTGACTACAGGTCAGCGCTTGTCGCGGCGCTTTTTGTCGGCCTTCTTGTGGTGCGACATCAAGCGGCGCTTCTTGTTGACCTGGCGGTCGGTAAGCGTGTTCTTGTTGCCTTCGTACGGGTTCTCGCCGCCCTTGAACTCGATGCGGATCGGCGTACCGACCAGTTTCAGGACGCGACGGTAAGTGTTCTCCAGATAACGAACGTAGGACTTGGGCACCTTCTCGATCTGGTTACCGTGGATCACGATGATCGGTGGGTTGGCACCGCCCAAGTGGGCGTAGCGCAGCTTGATCCGACGGTTGTTGACCATCGGTGGCGCATGCTCGCCGACCGCGTCTTCAAGGATCTGGGTCAGGCGGTTGGTCGGCCAGCGGGTAACCGCCGACTTGAACGAGTTCTGCACCGAGGCGTAGAGGTTGCCCACGCCGGTACCGTGCAGGGCCGAGATGAAGTGGATGTCGGCAAAGTCGACGAAGAACAGCCGACGCTGCAGTTCGACCTTGACGTAATCGCGCTCGCTCGGCGTCATGCCGTCCCACTTGTTGATCGCGATGACCAGTGCACGACCGGCTTCCAGGGCAAAGCCCAGCAGGTTCAAGTCGTGATCGACCACGCCTTCGCGGGCGTCCATCACAAAGATCACCACGTTGGCGTCCTTGATCGCCTGCAGGGTTTTGACCACGGAGAATTTTTCGACTTCTTCGTGGATCTTGCCGCGCTTGCGCACACCGGCCGTGTCGATCAGCGTGTACTTCTCTTCGTTACGCTCGAAGGGAATGTAGATGCTGTCACGGGTGGTGCCGGGCTGGTCGTAGACGATGACCCGGTCTTCACCGAGCATGCGGTTGACCAGCGTCGACTTGCCGACGTTCGGGCGGCCGATGATAGCGATCTTGATGCCGTCCTTTTCGCTCGGACCCGGAATGCGCTTGGCTTCCTCGCCCTCGGCAACGATTTCTTCCTCGCCCTCTTCCGGCTCGTCTTCGTCGTCCTTGGGGAAATCAGCCAGGGCGATTTCCAGCATCTGGGTGATGCCGCGACCGTGGGCACCGGCGATCGGAATCGCCTGGCCCATGCCCAAAGGTGCGAACTCGGCGCGAGCCATGTCCGGATCGATGTTGTCGACCTTGTTGGCAACGACGTAGGAACGCTTGTTACGTTTGCGCAAATGCTCGGCGATCATCTGGTCGGCGGCGGTAAAACCAGCCTTGGCGTCTACCAGGAACAGCACCACATCGGCTTCTTCGATGGCGAGCAGCGACTGCTCGGCCATTTTTTCATCCATGCCGTGTTCATCACCGGAGATGCCGCCGGTGTCGACCAGAATATAGGTACGCCCTTGCCACTTGGCCTCACCGTATTGGCGATCACGGGTCAGACCGGACAAGTCGCCGACGATAGCGTCGCGAGTCCTGGTCAGGCGGTTGAACAAGGTGGACTTGCCGACGTTCGGTCGGCCCACCAGGGCGATTACGGGAACCATGCGGCTCTCCACTTCGTTATTTCAGAAAATACAAAAGCCGCTGCGAGGCAGCGGCTGGTGCTCGGGGGCCACCTTGTGGGAGCGAGCCTGCTCGCGAAAGCAGTGAGTCAGTCGACATACAGGCCGCTGGACCAGCGCGTTCGCGAGCAGGCTCGCTCCTACAAAGGTGAAGCCGCTTGGGAATTAACCCAAGCATAGTCTTACTTGATGGTCAGGGCTTCCAGTTTGCCACTGTTGCCATACACATAGATCATGTTTCCCACCACCAGCGGACGGGCACGCAGGCCGTCGCTGTCGATGCGCTCGCGACCGACGAAACGACCGTCGACCTGGCTGAGCAGGTGCAGGTAACCTTCCAGGTCACCCACTGCAACGTAGCTGGAGAACACTTCCGGGGCCGACAGTTGACGACGGGCCAGGGAATCGTTGCTCCACAATGCGGTGGTGGAACGCTCGTCAACGCCTTCGACGGTGCCCGAGGACAGGCTGACGTAGACGCTGCCGAAACCTTGGGCGACACCGGCGTAGCTCGACGCATCGCGCTGCCACAATGGTCGACCGCTTTCCAGGTCCAGCGCCGCAACGCGGCCCTGATAACTGGCGACGTACAGCGTACCGCCGGACAGCAGCAGGCCGCCGTCGATGTCGACCACACGCTCCAGCTCCGAACGACCTTGCGGGATCGCTACGCGCTGCTCCCAGACCGGTACGCCGTTGGAAATATCCAGGGCCACGACTTTACCGGTCGACAAGCCAGCCACCGCGAGGCGGTTGGTGACGATCGGCGCGCTGGTGCCACGCAGAGTCAGTACCGCCGGAGTGCTGTCGTACAACCAGCGCTGGTTGCCGGTGGCGGCATCCAGGCCAATCAGACGGTCATCCTGGGTCTGCACCACCACCACGTCACCGTTGGTGGCGGGCGGCGCGAGCACTTCGCTGGTCACGCGGGCGCGCCATCGCTCTTCACCGCTGCTCGCGTCCAGAGCGACGATCTCGCCCTTGAGCGTGCCGATCATGACCAGCCCGTAACCCACGCCAACGGCGCCGGACACAGGCAGCTCAAGATCCTTTTCCCATTTGACGTCGCCGCTCATGCGATCCATGGCCATGACCACGCCTGTCACGTCGCCGGCATAGATGGTGTCGCCGTCGATGGCCGGTACCAGCATGTTGTAGGTTTCACCCTGGCCGTCACCGATGGAGCGGCTCCATTGCTTCTGCAGCACGACTTCTTCTTTGAAGTCGGTCAGTTCGGCCGGAGGCAGTTCTTTCTTGCTGTTGCTGCTGCAACCCGCGGCCAGAATGGCCAGGGCCAGCAATGCTGCATGTTTCCAACGGATCACGTCACGCATCCCCTTTGGCCAGGTCGTCCAGCTTGATTTGCAGGCCACCGACTGCGGCTTCATCCGACAGCGCAGCCTTGGCTTTTTGGTAGGCCGCATGGGCCTCATCGGCGCGGCCCAGCTGTACCAGCAGGTCGCCCTTGAGTTCTTCGCGGGTCGCCAGGAACGCCTTGTCGGCGTCGCCGTCGAGCAGCTTCAGCGCGTCTTCGGCCTTGTTTCTGTGCCGCCAGCACCTGCGCCAGGCGCTGACGCGCGACTTCGCCCAGGGTCGGGTTGGCCGGTTTGTCGACGATGGCTTTCAGCTCGGTGACCGCGTCGTCCAGCTTGCCGCTGTCAACCGCGACCTTGGCCACGAACAGGCTGCCGTACTGGGCGTAGGCGGTGCCGCCGAACTCTTTGTTGAGCTTGCCGGCCAGGTCCGCCACGCGCGCCGCGTCAGGCTTGCCGTCCGGGGTCAGCGTGGTTTCCAGCAGTTGCTGGTAAAGCACCGAGGCACCTTGCGACTGGTTGCTCTGGTATTTCTGATAGGCCTGCCAGCCGAACACGATGACCAGCGCCAACAGGCCGCCGGTGACCAGCGGCTTGCCGTTGCGCGTCCACCAGTCCTTCAAATCCGCCAGCTGTTTCATCTTCGGTACTCGACACCCCAATACTCCTTAATCGCTAAATCGGCTGTTTGACAGCTTCAACCCTGCACGACGCAGGTGGCCAGGTGTGCAGCAAGCGCATCCCAGGCAATACTTTGTTGTTCGCCCTGGCCACGCAGGGGTTTGAAACCTACCACTTGTTGGGCCAGTTCGTCGTCACCAAGAATCAGGGCGTACAGTGCACCGCTCTTGTCGGCCTTCTTGAATTGGCTCTTGAAACTGCCGGCGCCGGCGTTGATCTGCAGGCGCAGGTTGGGCAACTGATCACGCACTCGCTCGCTCAGGGCCAGTGCGGCCAGTTCGGCGGCCTCGCCAAAGGCGCAGAGGTACACATCGACCTGGCGGGCCAGTTCTTCCGGCACCTTGTCCAGCGCTTCAAGCATCAGCACCAGGCGCTCGATACCCATGGCAAAACCCACGCCCGGGGTCGGCTTGCCGCCCATCTGCTCCACCAGCCCGTCGTAGCGGCCACCGGCACACACGGTGCCCTGGGCGCCGAGCTTGTCGGTGACCCACTCGAAGACGGTCTTGCTGTAGTAATCCAGGCCACGGACCAATTTGGGGTTGATCACGTAAGGGATGCCAACGGCGTCGAGACGTGCCTTCAGCCCTTCGAAATGCGCGCGGGATTCGTCGTCGAGGTAGTCGGCCATTTTCGGCGCGTCCACCAGGATCGCCTGGGTCTCCGGGTGCTTGGTATCAAGCACGCGCAGCGGGTTGGTCTTCAGGCGGCGCTGGCTGTCTTCGTCGAGCTTGTCGACATGGGCGGACAAAAATTCCACCAACGCCTCGCGGTAGCGGCCACGGGATTCGCTGGTGCCCAGGCTGTTGAGCTCGAGCTTGACCGCATCGCGCAGGCCCAGCTCGCCCCACAGGCGCCAGGTCATCACGATCAGCTCGGCGTCGATGTCCGGACCTTCCAGGTTGAACACTTCGAGGCCGATCTGGTGAAACTGGCGATAACGACCTTTCTGCGGACGCTCGTGGCGGAACATCGGGCCGATGTACCAGAGTTTCTGCACCTGGCCGCCGCCGGTGATGCCGTGCTCAAGCACTGCACGCACGCATGCTGCCGTGCCTTCGGGGCGCAGGGTCAGGGAATCGCCGTTGCGGTCGTCGAAGGTGTACATCTCCTTTTCGACGATGTCGGTCACTTCACCGATGGAGCGCTTGAACAGCTCGGTGAACTCGACGATGGGCATGCGGATCTGCCGGTAACCGTAGTTATCCAGCAGGCGTGCGACGGTGCCCTCGAAATAGCGCCACAGGGGCGTCTGCTCGGGCAGGATGTCGTTCATGCCACGAATGGCTTGCAGAGACTTGCTCACGTGTATTCCTTAATCTTGCGACTTAACCGCGCGCGATGACCGCTGCGTCGGCTTCGACCTTTTCGGCCGCTTTCTGGCGGATCAGCTTTTCCAGCTCATCCACCAGATTGTCATTCGTCAGTTTCTGCGACGGCTTGCCGTCGATGTAAATCAGGTTCGGCGTGCCGCCCGTCAGGCCAATATGGGCCTCCTTGGCTTCGCCGGGGCCGTTGACCACGCAACCGATCACCGCGACATCCAGCGGCACCAGCAGGTCTTCAAGACGCCCTTCCAGCTCGTTCATGGTCTTGACCACATCGAAGTTCTGCCGCGAGCAGCTCGGGCAGGCGATGAAGTTGATCCCACGGGAACGCAGGTGCAGGGACTTGAGGATGTCGTAGCCGACTTTCACTTCCTCGACCGGGTCCGCCGCCAACGAGATGCGGATGGTATCGCCAATCCCTTCGGCGAGCAGCATACCGAGGCCGACGGCAGATTTCACCGTACCCGAGCGCAACCCACCGGCTTCGGTGATGCCCAGGTGCAAAGGCTGGACGATTTCCTTGGCCAGCAGGCGGTAGGCTTCGACAGCCATGAACACGTCGGAGGCCTTCACGCTGACCTTGAAGTCCGGGAAATTCAGGCGTTCGAGGTGCTCGACATGGCGCAGCGCCGATTCCACCAGGGCGGCCGGAGTCGGTTCGCCGTACTTCTTCTGCAGGTCTTTTTCCAGGGAACCGGCGTTGACGCCGATGCGGATCGGAATGCCCCGGTCACGGGCGGCATCCACCACCGCGCGCACCCGATCTTCGCGACCGATGTTGCCCGGGTTGATGCGCAGGCAGTCGACGCCCAGCTCGGCCACGCGCAAGGCGATGCGGTAGTCGAAGTGGATATCCGCCACCAGCGGCACCTTGACCAGCTGCTTGATCTTGCCGAACGCCTCGGCGGCGTCCATGTCCGGCACGGATACACGGACGATGTCGACGCCGGCGGCTTCAAGACGATTGATTTGCGCGACCGTGGCGGCCACGTCATTGGTGTCGCTGTTGGTCATGCTCTGCACAGCGATTGGCGCATCGCCGCCCACGGGCACGTTACCGACCCAGATTTTCCGGGATTCGCGACGCTTGATAGGAGATTCGCCGTGCATGACTTATTGACCCAACTTCAGGCGAGCGGTCTCGCCACTGGTGAACGGAGCCACATCGACCGGCTGGCCGTTGTAGCTGACCTGCGCGCCACGGGCATAGCCCAGGCGTACGGCAAACGGCGGCCTGCCGTTGACGGACGTGCTGTCGCCCTTGCGCTTGAGGCCGCTGAACAGGACCTTGCCGTTGCCGTCGGTGATCTGCGTCCAGCAATCGGCGGTGAACTGGATCTGTACCTGGCCATCGCCGGGCGCAGGAGCCGGGGCCGCCGGGGTTGCTGGCGCTGCTGGCACGGCCACGGTTGGCGCTGGCGTGGCAGGAGCAGGAGCCGCCGGGTTGGTCGGCGCGCTGCCGGCATGGGCCGGAGCCGTGGGGGCGGCAGGCGTTGGGGCTGGCGCGGGAACGGATGGCACGACAGGCTCGGCACCCGCGGCGGCATCGGTCTCGCCGTTATCCTGGCCTTGAGGCAATGCCAGGGCAGTTTCACCCTCGGTCTGCCCTTCGACAACAGCCTGGTCTTCCGGCTCATCCAGCGGATGAATCTGGGTGGTGCCGTCGGCGCCTTCGACTTCGACATGCTCAGGGTTCATCGCAACCGGCTCCTTGCTGCGCAAGGAAGCCTGATCCTGCCACCAGACGAAACCGCCACCGATCACCGCAATCAGCAGCAACAGGCTGACGATACGCAAAATGGTGTGGGAGACGCGCACTGGCTCCTCGATACGGCCCAGGCTGTGCACACTGCTGCCTTGGGCGTCGGAACCGGTGTATTGATCGAATTGCTGGACCAGCATGGTCTGGTCCATGCCAAGCAACTTGGCATAGGCGCGGATGTAGCCCCGGGCGAAAGTATGCCCAGGCAATTTGTCGAACGCGCCGGCTTCCAGGTTGCTCAGGGAAGTCACGGTGAGATTGAGCTTGAGGGCCACTTCGGCCAGCGACCAACCATTGCTTTCGCGGGCTTGACGCAGGGTCTCACCGGGATTTACGCGAGTCGCTGCTACAACTTCGGGATGCGCCGCTTTCATCATTGCTCCGACAGGTATTGCTGATATTCCGGCGTACCGGGATAGAGTCTTTTGAGTTGCAGGCCATAACTGGCGGCCTTGTCACGATCTTCAAACACATGCGCCAGCCGAACGCCGAGCAATAGACTACGTGCATTTTGCTCGCTGAGCAGGCTAAACCGCTCGTAATAGTCGCGAGCGGGCACATAATGCCTGTCTTCGTAAGACAACTCAGCCATTTCCAGCAACGCGCGCGGTTGCTGGCGGTTAAGCCGCAGGGCCTTTTCAAGCTGCTGGCGGGCCAGGTCACGCTGGCCGAGTTTCGCGGCGGTCATGCCGAGGTTCTCGAACACCCGCGAACGCTCAGGGTAAAGGGTATCGGCGGCCGCTTGCTCGAAGCGCTCGTAGGCTTCCTTGTAGCGCGCCTGCTCGTAGAGGAAGCTGCCGTAGTTGTTGAGGATCCGGGCGTCTTGCGGGCGGGCGGACAACGCCTTGCGAAAGTGTTCGTCGGCCAATTCCGGCTCCATCTCGGCCTGGAACACCAGGGCCAGCGCCGCATTGGCATCGGCGTCCGAGCTGTCCAGCTCCAGGGCCTTCTTGAGCGGCACCTTGGCCCGTTCGGTCATGCCCTGTTGCAAATAGCCGATGCCCAGCTGCACATAGGCCTCGCGCGCTTCGTCACGGCCCTTGCTGGTTTTCATCGGGTTATAGTCGCCCGACAGAACACAACCGGAACAAAGGCCGGCCAACAGCAACAGCAGCGCAAAGCGCAGGGACATAGAGTTCCTCTCTTAATGACTGTTCGCAGCGTTCTGTACTGCATCGTCCGCGGCGTTCAATTCGCGCACGGCAATGTAGCGTTCGCTGCGACGGGTGCGATCCAGCACCTGTCCTACCAATTGGCCACACGCGGCATCGATGTCTTCGCCACGGGTGGTGCGCACGGTGACGTTGAAGCCAGCGTGGTGAAGCTGATCCTGGAACCGACGAATCGCATTGTTGCTCGGACGCTCGTAGCCGGAATGCGGGAACGGGTTGAACGGGATCAGGTTGATCTTGCACGGAATGTTCTTGAGCAGCTCGATCATCTCGACCGCGTGTTCAACCTTGTCATTCACTTCCTTGAGCAAGGTGTACTCGATGGTCAGCACACGTTTTTCGCCCAGGGACGACATGTAGCGCTGGCACGACTCCAGCAGCATCTTAAGCGGATATTTCTTGTTGATCGGCACCAATTGGTTACGCAATGCGTCATTCGGTGCGTGCAGCGACAACGCCAGCGAGACGTCGATGTGCTTGGCCAGCTCATCGATCATCGGCACCACGCCGGAGGTGGACAGGGTCACGCGGCGCTTGGAGATGCCGTAGCCCAGGTCATCCATCATCAGGTGCATGGCGGCGACGACGTTGTCGAAGTTCAGCAGCGGCTCACCCATGCCCATCATCACCACGTTGGTGATGGCACGGTCGACGGTTGCCGGGACGCTGCCAAAGGATTTGTTGGCAATCCACACCTGGCCGATCACTTCGGCGGCAGTGAGGTTGCTGTTGAAGCCTTGCTTGCCGGTGGAGCAGAAACTGCAATCCAGGGCACAGCCTGCCTGGGACGAAACGCACAAGGTGCCGCGCTTGCCCTGGGGAATGTAGACGGTCTCGACGCAGCTGCCGGACGCCACGCGCACCACCCACTTGCGGGTGCCGTCGCTGGAAATGTCCTGGCTGACCACTTCGGGGCCGCGAATCTCGGCAACGGCCTTGAGCTTTTCGCGCAGGGCCTTGCCGACATTCGTCATGGCGTCGAAATCGTCGACGCCAAAGTGGTGAATCCATTTCATCACCTGACCGGCACGGAAACGCTTCTCCCCGATCGAGTCGAAGAATTTCTCCATTTCCGGCTGGGTCAGGCCCAGCAGGTTGGTTTTGCCGTTCGATGTAGTCATGGATTCACCTTCACTCAAAAGCCTGGGCTTAGCGAGTGGTTACTTCAGTAGCGGAGAAAAAGTAAGCGATTTCGCGAGCAGCGGCGGCTTCGGAGTCCGAACCGTGGACGGCGTTGGCGTCGATGGATTCAGCGAAGTCAGCACGGATGGTGCCGGCAGCAGCTTCTTTAGGGTTGGTAGCGCCCATCAGCTCACGGTTGCGAGCGATGGCGTTCTCGCCTTCCAGCACCTGAACGACAACCGGACCGGAAGTCATGAAGGCAACCAGTTCACCGAAGAAACCGCGCTCGCTGTGCTCAGCGTAGAAGCCTTCGGCTTCGGCTTTGGACAGTTGCTTCATTTTCGAAGCTACAACGCGCAGGCCAGCGTCTTCGAAGCGGGTAACGATCTTGCCGATCACGTTTTTAGCAACGGCGTCAGGCTTGATGATGGAGAAAGTACGTTGAACAGCCATGGTGTAACTCCAGAAACGGTAATTTACGAAAAATTAAACCCGCGAATTATACGCGGGTTCTTGGGTATTGCCTAACCTGCGAGGCGATCAGTCCAATTCTGCGGCCCAGAGCTCCTGAACCGCTTCCAACACCTTCTCGCCGACTCGGCCAGAGGTGGCATCGAAGCCAGGCAGCTCAAGGATCATCTGCTGCAGACGGACGAAACCTACAGAGTACGGATCGAGACCCTCGTGGGCTTCGGCCAATTCTTCCGCGATGCGTTGTACATCATTCCAACCATAGCTCATGACAGTGTCACCATCAGTGCGGCGCTTCGGCCGCATGGTTAAGCGAATATTTCGGAATCTCGACAGTCAGGTCTTCAGTGCCGACGATGGCTTGGCAGCTCAGGCGCGATTGTGCCTCCAGCCCCCAGGCCCGATCGAGGAAGTCTTCTTCCAACTCATCTGCCTCTTCCAGCGAATCGAAGCCCTCACGAATGATGCAATGGCAGGTCGTGCAAGCACAGACGCCGCCACAGGCACTCTCGATCTCGATATGGTGCTCATGGGCCAGCTCAAGAATGGATATCCCGGGCTCGGCCTCCACGACCATGCCCTCAGGACAGAACTTCTCGTGGGGCAGAAAAATCACCTGCGGCATCAGTTATTCCTCGATTTCATTCAGGTTGCGCCCCGCCAGGGCGGCTTTCACCGTCGAGTCCAGGCGGCGGGCAGCAAAGGCATCGGTGACTTGCGACAGACGCTTGGTCTGCTGCTCGATGGCATATCCATCGATGCCCTTGATCAATTCGGAGAGTTCTTGCATCTGCATTTCGATAACCATGCGCTCCTCGGCGTCGAGCAAGCGCTCGCCGTCGGCTTCGAGGGCGGCCTGCACGGCTTCGATCAGGCGCTGGGCGTCGACCTGCTGCTCGCGCAGCACACGGGCGACTTTGTCGTCGCTGGCGTGCTGGAACGAATCCTTGAGCATCTTGGCGATTTCGCCGTCGGTCAGGCCGTAGGACGGCTTGACCTGGATGCTTGCCTCGACGCCCGAACCGAGCTCGCGGGCGGAGACATTGAGCAGGCCATCGGCGTCGACCTGGAAGGTCACGCGAATCTTCGCCGCGCCGGCGACCATCGCCGGGATGCCGCGCAATTCGAAACGCGCCAGGGAGCGGCAGTCGCTGATCAATTCACGCTCGCCTTGCAGCACATGAATCATCATGGCCGACTGGCCGTCCTTATAAGTAGTGAAGTCCTGGGCGCGGGCGACGGGGATGGTGGTGTTGCGCGGGATCACCTTCTCCATCAGGCCGCCCATGGTTTCCAGGCCCAGGGACAACGGAATCACGTCGAGCAGCAGCAATTCGCCGCCGTCGCGCTTGTTGCCAGCCAGGGTATCGGCCTGGATCGCGGCGCCGATGGCGACCACCTGGTCCGGGTCGATTTCAGTCAGCGGCTGGCGGCCAAAAGCTTCGGCAACGGCTTCGCGAACCCGAGGCACGCGGGTCGAACCACCGACCATGACCACGGCCTTGACATCTTCCAGCTCGACGCCGGAATCACGCACGGCACGGCGGCAGGCCTTGAGGCTGCGAGCGACCATGGGTTCGATCAGGGCATTGAAAGCTTCGCGGGTCAGCGTGGCTTTCCACTCACCGTAAGCGACCTCAACGCTGGCGGCGTCGGTCAAGGCTTCCTTCGCGGCGCAGGCGGTTTGCAGCAGATGGCGCTGGGTACCCGGATCGAGATCAGCGGACAAGCCAGCCTGCTCGATGATCCAGCCGGCAATAGCGTGATCGAAGTCGTCGCCGCCCAAGGCGCTGTCGCCACCGGTGGCGAGGACTTCGAAGACACCGCCGGTCAGGCGCAGGATCGAAATATCAAACGTGCCGCCGCCCAGGTCGTAAATGGCGACGAGGCCCTCGGCGTGCTGGTCCAGGCCGTACGCCACCGCAGCCGCCGTCGGCTCGTTGAGCAGGCGCAGCACGTTGAGACCGGCGAGCTTGGCCGCGTCCTTGGTGGCTTGGCGCTGGGCGTCATCGAAATAGGCCGGAACGGTGATCACCGCGCCCACCAATTCACCGCCCAAAGCGGCTTCGGCGCGCTGACGCAGGACCTTGAGGATATCGGCGGAGACTTCTACCGGGCTTTTCGGGCCCTGCACGGTTTCGATGAACGGCATGTGGGATTCGCCGCCGACGAAGCGGTACGGCAGTTGATCGCCCAATTGTTTGACGTCGGACAGACCACGGCCCATCAAGCGCTTGACCGACACGACGGTATTGAGTGGATCGGTGGCGGCGGCCAGCTTGGCCGACTCGCCGACTTCGACGCGATCGGTGTGGTAGCGCACGGCAGACGGCAGGATCACCCGCCCCTGCTCGTCGGCCAGCGGCTCGGAAAGACCGCTGCGCAAAGCAGCGACCAGGGAATTGGTGGTACCCAAGTCGATCCCGACAGCCAGGCGACGCTGGTGCGGTTGTGGACTTTGGCCGGGTTCGGCGATCTGCAGTAGGGCCATCGTAATCAGGACTTATCTGTAATCAGGCGTGCGACCGGAGCGGCACTGGGTTAATCGTCGAGGCGCTCTTCCAACTGGCGCACTTCGTAGGTCAGCTTGTCGAGGAACTGCATGCGCCGCATCAGGCGTTCGGCCTGTTCGCGTTGCGCAGCGTCGTTCCAGCAGGCGGCGAAGCTCTCGTTGAGTTCTTGCTGGGCGTCTTTCAGGCGACGCTTGAAGACCGCGACACCCGCCAGGTCGGCGCTGTCCTGCAGGTCTTCGAGCTCCTCGCGCCATTGCATCTGCTGCAACAGGAACTCGGGATCGTGCACCGTGACTTCCAGGGGCAACTCATGACCGCTGATGGCGAGCAGGTAACGCGCGCGTTTGGCCGGACTCTTGAGCGTCTGGTAGGCCTCGTTGAGGTTCGCCGACTGCTCGAGCGCCCGCCGCTGCTCAGCCTCGGAGGCATCGGCAAAGCGGTCGGGGTGGACACCACGGGCCAGCTCCAGATAACGCGCGGACAACTGATCGAGGTCCAGCTGGAAAGCCGGCTGCAACTGGAACAACGCAAAATGACAAGGAGTACCCACGAGCAGCCTCAGATATTGAAGCTTTCGCCGCAGCCACATTCACCGCGCACGTTGGGGTTGTTGAACTTGAAGCCTTCGTTCAACCCTTCCTTGACGAAATCCAGCTCGGTGCCGTCCAGGTACGTCAGGCTCTTGGGGTCGATGATCACTTTCTGACCATGACTCTCGAACACCTGGTCGTCTTCACCGACTTCGTCGACGAATTCCAGTACATAGGCGAGGCCAGAACAACCCGTGGTGCGAACACCCAGGCGGATACCCTCGCCCTTGCCGCGCCCCGCAAGAGAGCGCTGGATATGGTTAGCTGCCGCTTCTGTCATCTGGATAGCCATGGAAAACTCCTTACCGTAACGCGGATCAGATCAAGCCTTTCTTCTGCTTGTAATCGCGAACGGCGGCCTTGATGGCGTCTTCAGCGAGTACCGAGCAGTGGATTTTCACTGGCGGCAAGGCCAGTTCTTCGGCCAACTGAGTGTTCTTGATGGTTTCGGCTTCGTCGAGGGTCTTGCCTTTCATCCACTCGGTTGCCAGGGAGCTGGACGCGATGGCGGAGCCGCAGCCGTAGGTCTTGAACTTGGCATCTTCGATGATGCCTTGCTCGTTGACCTTGATCTGCAGGCGCATCACGTCGCCGCACGCCGGGGCGCCGACCATGCCGGTGCCGACGTCAGGATCCTGCGCGTCCATCTTGCCGACGTTGCGCGGGTTCTCGTAGTGGTCGATGACCTTTTCGCTATATGCCATTTGCTTCAATCCTCATCAGTGGAGCCGCTCTGGTGGCGACTTCTCAGTGCGCCGCCCATTCGATTTTCGAAATGTCGACGCCGTCTTTGTACATGTCCCACAGCGGCGAAAGAGCACGCAGCTTGGTAACGGCCTCGCAGACTTTCTGCGCGGCGTAATCGATTTCTTCTTCGGTAGTGAAGCGGCCGAAGGTGAAGCGGATCGAGCTGTGAGCCAGTTCGTCGTTGCGGCCCAGGGCACGCAGTACGTAGGAAGGCTCCAGCGACGCCGAGGTGCACGCCGATCCGGACGATACGGCCAGATCCTTGAGCGCCATGATCAGCGACTCGCCTTCAACGTAGTTGAAGCTCAGGTTCAGGTTGTGTGGAACGCGGGCGGTCATACTGCCGTTGACGTAAAGCTCTTCGAGGTGCTCGACCTGCTTGAAGAAACGGTCGCTCAAGGCTTTGATACGGACGTTCTCGGCGGCCATGTCTTCCTTGGCCACGCGGAAGGCTTCGCCCATGCCAACGATCTGGTGGGTCGCCAGGGTACCGGAACGCATGCCACGCTCGTGACCGCCGCCGTGCATGGTCGCTTCGAGGCGAACACGCGGCTTGCGGCTGACGTACAGGGCGCCGATGCCTTTAGGGCCATAAGTCTTGTGGGCCGAGAACGACATCAGGTCGACTTTCAGCTTGGACAGGTCGATGTCGACCTTGCCGGTGGACTGCGCGCCGTCGACGTGGAACAGGACGCCCTTGGAACGGGTCAGTTCGCCGATGGCCGCGATGTCGTTGACGGTGCCGATCTCGTTGTTCACGTGCATGATCGAAACCAGGATGGTGTCGTCGCGCAGGGCGGCTTCGACCATGGCCGGAGTGATGATGCCATCTTCACCGGGCTCGATGTAGGTGACTTCGAAGCCTTCACGCTCCAGTTGGCGCATGGTGTCCAGGACAGCCTTGTGCTCGATCTTGGAGGTGATCAGGTGCTTGCCCTTGGTGTGGTAGAAATGCGCGACACCCTTGATTGCCAGGTTGTCGGACTCGGTGGCACCGGAGGTCCAGACGATCTCGCGCGGGTCGGCATTGACCAGGTCGGCGACCTGGCGACGGGCGTTTTCGACCGACTCTTCGGCTTTCCAGCCAAACACGTGGGAACGCGAGGCCGGGTTGCCGAAGTTTCCGTCGACCAGCAGGCATTCACTCATCTTTTGCGCGACACGCGGATCAACCGGGGTGGTCGCAGAGTAATCAAGGTAAATCGGCAATTTCATGGACTCTCTCCTAAATCAGGCTGGCTGGCGTTCCGCGTGCTCTGCGGCAGTCATTCGACGGCGGACGCTTCAATCTTGTCCAGGTGCGGCGCCTTGCCATTGCAACGGCGCTGGTCCTGACGCTGGGCTACTTCTTGCACCTCACGGCGAGTCACAAGGTCGGCCAAGCTGATACCACTCAGAAATTCGTGAATCTGCAGGCTCAAGTCGCACCACAGATGATGGGTCAAGCAAGTATCGCCGCCGTGGCAGTCGCCCAGCCCTTGGCATTTGGTCGCATCGACCGATTCGTTCACGGCATCGATCACCTGGGCGACCTGGATGCCTTGCATCTCGCGCGACAGCTGGTAGCCGCCACCGGGGCCACGAACGCTGGAGACCAGGTTGCTGCGGCGCAGCTTGGCGAACAGCTGTTCGAGGTAGGACAGGGAGATGCCCTGGCGTTCGGAGATATCGGCCAGGGACACCGGCCCGTGCTGCGCATGCAATGCCAGATCGAGCATTGCGGTCACGGCGTATCGGCCTTTTGTAGTCAGTCGCATGGACAATTACCACGAAGTTCGGAATGGGGGCGAGTATGCAATTCCCGAGTATTTAAGTCAAGTATAAGACCTAGTGCTTTACTCGGGTTTACCCGCAAAAGAGCGCGCGCATGATAGCAAAGGTAGGCGGTTAACGACCAGCTGTACCGCGTTATCGTTCTTCGCGAGCAGGCTCGCTCCCACAGGGGATTGGCGGTGCAGCACAGATCCAGTGTGGGAGCGAGCCTGCTCGCGAAGAGACCTGCCAGGTTTCAGCTAGCCTGGCTTTGGTCCTTGTCCTTCACGCACGCAAAGTCTTCCTCGCGCAGTTCCGGCAGATCCTTGGCACAATAATCGCTCCCCAGCTCCTTCAGGGCGCCGCACATCCCCTCCAGGCGCCCGTCCACCGCTTGCAGATGATCAAGCAACTGGTTGATGGCGCGCGCCACCGGGTCGGGCATGTCTTCGCCGACACCGTAGGCGTCGAAGCCGATCTTCTCGGCCATGGCCTTGCGCCGGGCGTCCTGCTCTTCGTCCGGCTTGACGATGATCCGCCCCGGAATACCCACCACGGTGGCGCCGGGCGGCACAGCCTTGGTGACCACGGCGTTGGAGCCGACTTTCGCCCCCGCGCCCACGGTGAACGGGCCGAGCACCTTGGCGCCAGCACCGACGACCACGCCGTTTTCCAGGGTCGGGTGGCGCTTGCCTTTGTTCCAGCTGGTGCCGCCGAGGGTCACGCCCTGATAGAGCGTGACGTCGTCGCCGATCTCGGCGGTCTCGCCGATGACGATGCCCATGCCGTGGTCGATGAAGAACCGCCGGCCGACCTTGGCGCCCGGATGGATCTCGATGCCGGTCAACCAGCGGCCGAAGTTCGAGACCAGCCGCGCCAGCCATTTCCATCCCATGTTCCACAAGGCGCCGGACAGGCGATGGATCCAGATGGCGTGCATGCCGGGGTAGCAGGTCAGCACTTCAAAGGCATTGCGCGCCGCCGGGTCACGATGGAAGACGCTCTGGATATCTTCACGCAAACGTTCGAACATTTTATTCCTTCCGCTTAATCAGCTCGCCACGGGCCGCTTTCTGGGTTTCCGTGAGGATGCCGCGCAATATATTCATTTCCGCCCGGCTCACCGAGCTTCGTCCGTACAGCCGACGCAGGCGCGCCATCAAGTGCCGAGGCTTCTCCGGGTCGAGGAATTCGATGTCCACCAGGGTCTGCTCCAGGTGTTCATAGAATCGCTCCAGCTCGTCCATGGTCGCCAGTGTCTCACTGCGCGGCGACGTCGCCTCGAATTTTTCCACCTTGCTGGGCTGGCCTTCGGCTTGCAGCCAGGCCATGCGCACTTCATAGCTCAACACCTGCACCGCCGCCCCGAGGTTCAGCGAGCTGAAGCCGGGGTCGGAGGGGATATGCACGTGGAAATGACATCGCTGCAGCTCTTCATTGGTGAGGCCGGAATCTTCACGACCGAACACCAAGGCGATTTCCGCGCCCTGCCCCGCCTCCTCGACCACCTTGGTGCCGCATTCGCGAGGATCGAGCAGCGGCCAGGGGATACGGCGGTCGCGGGCGCTGGTGCCGAGCACCAGGTTGCAACCCACCAAGGCGTCTTCCAGGGTAGCGACGACCTGGGCATTGGCGAGGATGTCACCGGCGCCGGATGCCCGCGCGTCGGCTTCGTGATGGGGAAACGAGCGCGGCTCGACCAGCACCAGCCGCGACAGGCCCATGTTCTTCATGGCCCGCGCAGCTCCGCCGATGTTACCCGGATGGCTGGTATTGACCAGGACGACACGAATGTTCTGCAACAAGGGAGGCGCTCTCGAACATATAAAAGGGAGCAAATCTTACCTAAGCACCTACCGTTAAGCTATGAAAGCGAACACCAACCTTCTCCTGAGAAAAGTTTCTGATAGAATGCGCGGCTTTCTTTAACAACCTTAGGTGACACATCCATGCAGCCCATGCTGAATATCGCGCTGCGCGCCGCCCGCAGCGCCAGTGAACTGATCTTCCGCTCCATCGAGCGCCTGGATACCATCAAGGTCGATGAAAAAGATGCCAAGGACTACGTGTCCGAGGTTGATCGCGCCGCCGAACAGAAAATCGTCGACGCCCTGCGCAAGGCTTACCCGAACCACTCCATCCTCGGCGAAGAGACCGGCATGCACGCCGGTACCGGCATCGAAGGTGAAGAGTACCTGTGGATCATCGATCCGCTGGACGGCACCACCAACTTCCTGCGCGGCATTCCTCACTTCGCTGTCAGCATCGCCTGCAAATACCGTGGCCGCCTGGAACACGCCGTCGTGCTGGATCCGGTTCGCCAGGAAGAATTCACCGCCAGCCGTGGCCGTGGCGCCCAACTGAACGGCCGTCGCCTGCGCGTCAGCGGCCGCACCAGCCTGGACGGCGCCCTGCTGGGTACCGGCTTCCCGTTCCGTGATGACCAGATGGACAACCTCGACAACTACCTGGGCATGTTCCGCGCCCTCGTCGGCCAGACCGCCGGCATCCGCCGCGCCGGCGCCGCGAGCCTGGACCTGGCTTATGTAGCTGCCGGTCGTTTCGATGCGTTCTGGGAGTCGGGCCTGTCCGAGTGGGACATGGCGGCAGGCGCCCTGTTGATCCAGGAAGCGGGCGGCTTGGTGAGCGACTTCACCGGCGGCCACGACTTCCTTGAAAAAGGCCACATCGTTGCCGGCAACACCAAATGCTTCAAGGCTGTGCTGACGGCGATCCAGCCGCACCTGCCGGCCTCGCTGAAGCGCTAAGCCGCTCGGCTCAAGAGAAGCACCCTTCGGGGTGCTTTTTTTTGCCTGCCGCTCCACCCGGATACAGGTAATCCGTGGCGAGGGAGCTTGCTCCCGCTCGGTTGCGCAGCGGCCGCAAGATCTTGGGTCTGCTGCGCAGCCCAGCGGGAGCAAGCTCCCTCGCCACGATGGGTTACAACTTGAATATGGAGCAGACTGAGCCACCGCTTTCGCGAGCAGGCTCGCTCCCACAGGGGATTGGGGGCGGTAAGGAGTGCGGGCAAAAAAAAGCACCCCGGAGGGTGCTTTTTCATAGCGGTTGGATTACTGGGCCGGTTCGTTCTGGCCCAGGATCAGCTGGCCTTCCTTGCTGACCGGGATCTGGTTGCCCGGGTCGCGGTCCATGCGGACTTTGCCTTCCTTGCCGTCGAGCATGTAGCGAACGTCGTAGCCTACAACCTTGTCGCTGATGTCATTGACGGTGTTGCAGCGAGTCTGGGTGGTGGTGTACGTGTCGCGCTCCTGCATGCCTTCCTGAATCTTGTTACCGGCATAACCGCCGCCGGCCGCACCCGCCACGGTGGCGATCTTCTTGCCGGTGCCGCCGCCGATCTGGTTGCCCAACAGGCCACCGGCCACGGCGCCGAGCACGGTGCCGGCGATCTGATGTTGATCCTGAACCGGCTTCTGCCGGGTCACTGTCACGTCCTTGCACACTTCACGCGGGGTCTTGATCTGGGTCTTGACCGGTTCCACGGCCAGTACTTGCGCATACTCAGGGCCACTTTTTACCAAGCTGTAGGTGGCGACCGCACCACCGGCTGTTACACCGACAGCACCCAATACCGCACCAACCAGCATCGATTTGTTCACTTGAACCTCCAGGCCATTACAAGCGGATTAATCCGCGCTTCTCCCAGCCTTGGAGCACAAAAAAAGGCGCGAGTTCAACTCGCGCCTTTTGAGCGGTGACGGACGGAAGACCGGGCCTTACGGGCGGTCGTCCACCTCGGTCTCGGTGGCCGCTGGAGGAATCAGATCCTCGGAGCTCAGGTTCAACCAGATCAGCACCACGTTGGCGATGTAGATCGAGGAGTAGGTACCCGCCATCACACCGATGAACAGCGCGATGGAGAAGCCGAACAGGTTGTCACCGCCAAACACCAGCAGCGCGACAATCGCCAGCAAGGTGGAGATCGACGTCGCCATGGTCCGCAGCAGGGTCTGGGTGGTCGAGATGTTGATGTTCTCGATCAACGAGGCCTTGCGCAGCACACGGAAGTTTTCACGCACCCGGTCGAACACCACGATGGTGTCGTTGAGCGAGTAACCGATGATCGCCAGCACCGCCGCCAGCACCGTCAGGTCGAAGGTGATCTGGAAGAACGACAGGATACCCACGGTCACGATCACGTCGTGGATCAGCGAGACAATCGCGCCGACCGCGAACTTCCACTGGAAGCGGAAAGCCAGGTAGAGCATCACGCCGCCCAGCGCCAACAGCATGCCTAGGCCGCCCTGGTCGCGCAGCTCCTCACCCACCTGCGGGCCGACGAACTCGACGCGCTTGACCTGGGCCGGATTATCGCCACCGGCCTTCTGCAAGGCTTCGGCGACCTGGTGGCCCAGTTGCGGGTCTTCACCCGGCATACGCACGAGCAAATCGGTGGTGGCGCCAAAGCTCTGCACCACGGCATCGCTGTAGCCCGAGCTCGCCAGTTGCTCACGCACCTTGGTGACGTCGGCCGGACGCTCGTAGGTTAGCTCGATGAGCGTACCGCCGGTGAAGTCCAGGCCGTAGTTCAGGCCCTTGGTGGCCCAGCTGAACAACGCCAGGACCGTGAGGAACAATGTGACGCCGAACGCAATGTTGCGAACGCCCATGAAGTTGATTGTACGTAACATGGCAGCCCCTTAAATCCACAACTTCTTGAAGTCACGACCGCCAAAGATCAGGTTGACCATTGCGCGGGTCACCATGATGGCTGTGAACATCGAGGTAAAGATCCCGAGGGACATGGTCACTGCGAAGCCCTTGACCGGGCCGGTGCCCATGGCAAAGAGAATCCCACCGACCAGCAACGTGGTCAGGTTGGAGTCGAGAATCGCGGTGAATGCCCGGCCGAAGCCTTCGTTGATTGCCCGCTGGATCGACATGCCCGCGGCAATCTCTTCACGTATCCGCGAGAAGATCAGCACGTTGGCGTCCACCGCCATACCCATCGTCAAGACGATACCGGCGATACCCGGCAGGGTCAGCGTGGCGCCCAGCAACGACATCAGGGCCAGCAACAGCACCATGTTCACCGCCAGCGCAACCGTGGCGATCAGGCCGAAGAAGCGGTAGATGGCGATGATGAACAGCGACACGAACAGCATGCCCCACAGGGACGCATCGACGCCCTTGGTGATGTTGTCGGCACCCAGGCTCGGGCCGATGGTGCGTTCTTCAGCGAAGTACATCGGCGCGGCCAGGCCACCGGCACGCAGCAGCAGGGCCAGCTCCGAGGATTCGCCCTGGCCGTTCAGGCCGGTGATGCGGAACTGGCTGCCCAGTGGCGACTGGATGGTCGCCAGGCTGATGATCTTCTTCTCTTCCTTGAAGGTCTGGACCGGTACGTCTTTCTCGACGCCGTTGACTACCTGTTTGGTGTAGGTGGTGGTCGGCTTCTGCTCGATGAAAATCACCGCCATGCTGCGCCCGACGTTGCTGCGCGTGGCGCGGCTCATCAGTTCGCCGCCGTGGCCGTCGAGACGGATGTTCACCTGTGGACGACCTTGCTCGTCGAAGCCCGCCTGGGCGTCGGTCACCTGATCACCGGTGATGATCAGGCCGCGCTCGATCTGCGCCGCCGGACGACCGCCTTCGCGGAACTCGAAGCTCTCGGAAGTCGCCTTGGAAGCACCCGGCTCAGCGGCCAGGCGGAATTCCAGGTTGGCGGTCTTGCCGAGGATACGCTTGGCTTCGGCAGTGTCCTGCACACCCGGCAACTCAACCACGATGCGGTTGGCGCCCTGGCGCTGGACGATCGGCTCGGCCACACCCAGCTCGTTGACGCGGTTACGCACCGTGGTCAAGTTCTGCTTGATGGAGTATTCGCGGATTTCCGCCAGCTTGGCCGGGGTCATCGCCAGACGCAGCACCGCCTGACCATTGAGGTCGGCCGGCACAATGTCGAAATCGTTGAAATTCTTGCGGATCAGGGCACGGGCCTGTTCGCGGGCATCTTCATCGCTGAAGCCCAGCTGAATGGCACCTTCGAACTGCGGCAGGCTGCGATAGCGCACGCGCTCTTTACGCAGCAGGCTCTTGACGTCGCCTTCGTAGACTTTCAGACGCGCGTCGAGGGCTTTTTCCATGTCCACTTCCAGCAGGAAGTGCACACCGCCGGACAAGTCCAGGCCCAGCTTCATCGGGTGGGCGCCAAGATTGCGCAGCCACTGCGGGGTGGTCTGGGCCAGGTTCAGGGCCACAACGTAATCGTCGCCCAACGCCTTGCGAACCACATCCTTGGCCGGCAACTGGTCTTCAGACTTGACCAGGCGCAACAGGCCGCCCTTGCCGTTTTCGGCGATGGACGCAGCCTTGACCTCGATATTGGACGCCTTGAGCGCAGCGCTCGCGCGGTCCAGATCGGCCTGGGTGACCTGCAACGCCGTGCTGGCGCCGCTAACCTGAATGGCCGGGTCATCCGGGTAGAGATTGGGAGCGGAATAAATCACACCGACCGCCAGCACCGCCAGGATCAGTAGGTATTTCCACAGAGGGTATTTGTTCAGCATCACGCCGCCCGCTTATGACGCGGGGCGCCTTGCGCGCCCCGTCGATTGAAGAGAAGTTGTTACTTAGATCGCTTTCAGCGTGCCTTTTGGCAGCGTGGCCGCGATGGCGCCCTTCTGAAACTTCATTTCAACAGTGTCGGACACTTCCAGAACCACGAAGTCATCCGCCACTTTGGTGATCTTGCCGGCGATGCCGCCGGTGGTGACCACTTCATCACCTTTCTGCAAGCTGCCGAGCAGGTTCTTCTGCTCTTTGGCGCGCTTGGCCTGTGGACGCCAGATCATCAGGTAGAAGATGACCAGGAAGCCGACCAGGAAAATCCACTCGAAACCGCCACCCATAGGGCTGGCTGCAGCAGGTGCAGCCGCGTCAGCCATGGCATTAGAGATAAAAAAGCTCATTTAGCACTCCAGTTGCAAATATTGAATCTAGGGATCGGAAAACTCAGTCCAAAGGCGGAACAGGCAACCCGCGCTTGGCATAGAAGGCCTCGACAAAGGCGGCCAATGTACCCTGTTGGATAGCCTCGCGCAAACCAGCCATAAGCACCTGATAATGGCGCAAATTGTGGATGGTATTGAGCATGCTGCCGAGCATTTCGCCGCACTTGTCCAAATGATGCAGATAAGCGCGGGAGAAGTTCTGGCAGGTATAGCAATCGCACGTCGGATCGAGCGGCGAATCATCATGGCGATGGAACGCGTTACGGATCTTCAGCACACCAGTGTCGATGAACAGATGCCCATTGCGGGCATTACGGGTTGGCATCACGCAATCGAACATGTCCACCCCGCGGCGCACACCCTCAACCAGATCTTCCGGTTTGCCAACGCCCATAAGGTAACGAGGTTTGTCAGCGGGCATCTGGCCCGGCAGGTAATCGAGCACCTTGATCATTTCGTGCTTCGGTTCACCCACCGACAGGCCGCCAATCGCCAGGCCGTCGAAGCCGATCTTGTCCAGGCCTTCGAGCGAGCGCATGCGCAAATCCTGGTGCATGCCGCCCTGCACGATGCCGAACAGCGCCGCCGTGTTTTCGCCGTGGGCATTCTTCGAACGCTGGGCCCAGCGCAACGACAGCTCCATCGACACCCGCGCCACGTCTTCATCGGCCGGGTACGGCGTGCATTCGTCGAAGATCATCACGATGTCCGAGCCCAGGTCGCGCTGCACCTGCATCGACTCTTCCGGGCCCATGAACACCTTGGAGCCGTCGACCGGCGAGGCGAAGGTCACGCCCTCCTCCTTGATCTTGCGCATGGCGCCGAGGCTGAACACCTGGAAACCGCCGGAGTCGGTCAGAATCGGGCCTTTCCACTGCATGAAATCGTGCAGGTCGCCGTGGGCCTTGATCACTTCCATACCCGGACGCAGCCACAGGTGGAAAGTGTTACCGAGAATGATCTCCGCGCCCGTGGCAACGATGTCACGCGGCAGCATGCCCTTGACCGTGCCGTAGGTGCCCACCGGCATGAACGCGGGGGTTTCCACCGTACCGCGGGGGAAGGTCAGACGACCGCGACGAGCCTTGCCATCGGTAGCAAGCAACTCGAAGGACATGCGACAGGTGCGACTCATACGGTTTCCTCGGGCCCGCGTGGCGCGGGGTTACGGGTGATGAACATCGCATCACCGTAGCTGAAAAAGCGGTACCCATGCTCGACGGCGGCCTGGTAGGCGGCCATGGTCTCGGGATAACCGGCGAACGCCGAAACCAGCATCAACAGCGTGGATTCGGGCAAATGAAAGTTGGTGACCAGGGCATCGACCACGTGAAACGGCCGGCCCGGGTAGATAAAGATATCGGTGTCGCCACTGAACGGCTTGAGCACGCCATCGCGCGCGGCGCTTTCCAGCGAACGCACGCTGGTGGTCCCCACCGCCACCACCCGGCCACCGCGGGCGCGACACGCCGCCACGGCATCGACCACTTCCTGGCTCACTTCCAGCCATTCGTTGTGCATGTGGTGATCTTCGATGCGCTCCACGCGCACCGGCTGGAACGTGCCGGCGCCGACGTGCAGCGTCACGAAAGCCGTCTCCACGCCCTTGGCGGCAATCGCCTCCAGCAACGGCTGATCAAAATGCAGCCCCGCCGTCGGCGCCGCCACCGCCCCCAGGCGCTCGGCGTACACGGTCTGATAACGCTCGCGGTCCGAACCTTCGTCCGGGCGGTCTATATAAGGAGGCAACGGCATGTGCCCGACACGGTCGAGCAGGGGCAACACCTCTTCGGCAAACTCCAGCTCGAACAACGCATCATGCCGCGCCACCATCCGCGCCTCACCGCCGCCGTCGATCAAGATCGACGAGCCCGGCTTGGGCGACTTGCTCGACCGCACATGGGCCAGCACCCGATGCCCGTCCAGCACCCGCTCCACCAGAATCTCCAGCTTGCCGCCGGAGGCCTTCTGGCCAAACAACCGCGCCGGAATGACTCGGGTATTGTTGAACACCATCAAATCGCCCGGGCGCAAATGCTCAAGCAAATCAGTGAATTGACGGTGAGCCATGGCACCGCTGACCCCGTCCAGGGTCAACAGTCGACTGGCGCGACGCTCGGCCAGAGGGTGGCGAGCGATCAGCGAATCCGGGAGTTCGAAGGTAAAGTCAGCAACACGCATGATGGGGTTCGTCTAGCAGGGCCGGAAAGTCTAGCGGAATTATCAAAAATTCACCATGAAACGTGATTGACCAACGGTAGGCACCTCTCTATACTTCGCCGCCATTGAGCCCTGATGGCGGAATTGGTAGACGCGGCGGATTCAAAATCCGTTTTCGAAAGGAGTGGGAGTTCGAGTCTCCCTCGGGGCACCATCTTAAAGAAAGACCTTGAAATTCAAGGTCTTTTTTTTCGTCTGCAGGAAAGTGGCTTGGCTGTGATCAGCGCAAATCCCACCTCAGGGCGCCGCCTTTTGTGGCGAGGGGATTTATCCCCGCTGGGCTGCAAAGCAGCCCCAAATACCCAACCCCTAATGTGAAAGGATCTGTGGCAAGAAGAACTGGTGATAGGGAAAACCCGTGGCGAGGGAGCTTGCTCCCGCTTGAGCGCAAAGCGCTCACAAAAAAGTCACTGCCCACACCGATACTCCGAGTTGCCATGGCCAAGGCATAACCACCACCCCACCCTCCTCAACCAGTCACCAAGGATCTCACCCCATGGAATTGCTGCTGGAAACGGTCGCTCTTTACTCGCTCAAGCTGGCTTATGAGACGGAGGGTCATAGCCCGATTCTGCGGGATGATCCGTTGATGGGGGGTTGTGATCGGGAGATTTTTGGGTTGTTGGTGCGGCGGGGGGATTTGGTTGGGATTCAGAGGGAGATTGGGCGGTGTTTGGATTTGGCGTTGGGGGCGGTTGGTGGGGTGGATTCGGTGTTGGGGCGGGAGTTGGGGCGGTTGGCGCAGGATTTAGCGGCTGTGCACACGATGGACGGACTTTACGCTCCGGCTGTCATGCTTAGGAGTTATCTGCGCGATGTTCTTTGAGCAGGACATGGCACATAAATAAATCTGCCCCTTTTCCCAATACCGGATAGGTCATCGAAAGTAACGGTGGAAATCACAAGCTTTGAAAGAATGGAAAGCAAAGCACGGTACTGACGTCGTTGAGAGATGGCGAAAGAAGTAAAAGAGCCACACCAAAAAGGGCCCAAGTGGGCCTTTTTTAAAAAAAACTCACAAAGCAACTTGTGAATGGCAGCTTCATAAATCTCTCTTGATGCTTCTCGCTACAACAAATTCAGCTTCACGCTCATACGACTCCGCCATATCACGCAGCGAGGTTGAAAGGCGATGATACCCTGCCTCCTCTAAATCGCTTGCTTTGGACCTGCACCCTTCGGCTAAAACCTTCTCCCCTGCACCCGTAGGATCAACCCAATGCGCTCCGCGCTGATTGTACAAAGCGGTTCTATAACCATCCCTCATGGGCTCTGCATATTTTGCGTTTAATACAGTGGCTACCGAGCGATGAATCCAAAGTCCATCGGGATCCTGCGGTGCATAGATGAGACAATGGCCGGTCATGGACATTGCCACTTCCAGATGCCCAGACGTGGTGCATATCTCTTTCACGGAGATAATCCAATTCTTGAAAAAGTCTCCGTCAAATTCATCGTCTAGCACCAACCCCGGCAGATGCTGCCAATTATTTAAAAGACGGTAGGCATTGGTCGCGACCCTTTGCTGCCCTTCATCAAGAGGAGTTGATTCATCAGTCTCGTTCTGATTCTTAGGTTTGAAAACAAGACGTATGACCTCACAAAAAAAATCAGGTTCTTGGGCGAGTTTTTTCCACAAAAAAACAGGTGAGGCATCGCTATGTTTGTCCAGCAACGGCAAGTATGCCCATTCGACACTAATTACATCATTCAAATTCACGCCAGAATGACACTGTAGCGCTTTAATAACTTTCGTAGTCTGATATGAGTCATTAGAACTTTGAGGCTCGTCTGAGCGAAGTGCTGCCAAAAGTGCTTTCACTGCTAATTGAGGATTGAATGGCGATTTTCTATGGATGCAAACACTAATACACCTTAAAGCTGCGTTCGGGCGATCATTAATGATGAGCTTCTCAATGGCAAAATCAATATTTTCAGACTCCTCAAAAAAATGAGCAGAAGTGGTCCGCCAATACTCACCATCGTCAGATGCGAGTAATCGCGTCACGTACTCCCAAGTTTTTTCATTGAAAGGTAAATATGATAAGAAAAGCCCCTTGTCAAATGGTGTCCATTTCGACAAATCAAGCTTGTCAACCCAAGACCAACCTAGCGAGTTAAACCGACTCAACACAAACCCTTCGACAAAACTTACAATCTTGCTATCACTGCCACTTATTAAGTCGGGGAGAATTATCGAATCCACTTGACCAGAAGCAATTTTTCCATATGCGAGCCCCACTCGCCAAGAAGACTTTACAACTAAAGCAAAATTTATGATGGATGCATAACCACCTAAAGTTTCGATTTCGACCAAAGCATTTTCACGGCTTAGACTAAGGCGCTGGCTTTTTTCTTCAAAGCTCCCTTCTTCCTCATAAAAATCAAAATCCCTTTCACTGAATAGGCGGCGATGGATAAAGGCTGGCGATGTTGGAGATAGTTTTTCCGCCGTGCCAGCAATTCTATTGATTCGTTCCAATGACATTGCCCATTCAGAATCACTGAATCTTCGATGTTTAGAAACGACATCAACCAACTTGTTCCACAAAACAACGATATCGTCCTCAGACAAAAGTGTAGGCGCCTCGTTTTCTAAACAACTTAGAAACCTTTCACCGGCCTCTGTAGGCAGGCGTTCAATGCAATCTAGTACATCTAAAAATCTTGCAGGGTCACTTGTCACTTCGTCCACGAGCATATCTGCATATCGTAGAACCTGAGAATGGTATTCTGATGTTCTTACTCCATCCGCCCAGTCATCTGGAATCGTTTCTCTCCACTCAGGTTTCCGAGTGCCCGAAGATGATGAGTGGGAGCTAGGCAAGAGAGCCAATAGAAGCTTCCAGCCCACGACGGGCTGTTCATTTACTATAAGTAATACTGCTACATATCTTTGTTTTAAAAAAGCACAGGTTTGTGGATACCAAGGGAGAAAAATATCTCTTAGTGAGTTTGCTGGACGATTTGCCCACTGACTACCTGGGTCGAGCATGCATAATTCTGCAAGGCAACATACCGCCCTATTTAAATAAACAGGATCCCATGCTAAAGTCTCTAACGACCACAACAAGGCGCTAATATAATTTTGACCCGTTATTCCGTCACCCTCTTGGCGAAACAATATCTCGAGCGGACCATTTTCATGTGCCAATGCATCCTCAACAGCCTTGAGAAAAATACTGGGTGCAGCTTCCGCAAACAAGGGCAATAAACCCCCTAAACTAGCCCACTGTACCCAGCCAGCACCGGATAGCGTTTCATAAACGATACTAGAGACAGTTACCTCCGCTTTATTAGGCTTACAAGAAATCAACGCTTTAGCATGATTACCTAATAGAGCCAGGGTTTCGGCCAACCCTCTTCTCAGCTCTTGCGAATGAAGTAAAACCTTTCCGTGAACAGCTGCCGCGTAACGTTCCTCAACCGGAAGATCAAACTGAGGATCTGCCTCTGTGAATACCGAAACAGCGACCGTTCTAAAACGCTCGAGATGTTCGTCAAATATTCTTGGACCTAACGCATACCAGCCTTCAAAGCGTAAGCTAAATTTCCAATCTCCATATTGATGAATTAGGGGAGTGCCCGAGGCGAGTGCTGCAATTCGCATTAACTCAATCCACTCCCCGTAAAATTTTCCCGTTAGGTTTTCCACAATAGTACGATCAGCGGAGCATTCATCAGCCCAAGTCCCAAGCATCATCGCAACTGCTAATTCCGATGCGACAGATCCTTCAGCCCATTCAGGCATCAATGAAAGGTTTTGGAGGCACCGGAGTAAGGATCCGAGATTTCCGGCACACTTTTGGGCCAACGAGCGCGCTCGTTCCTCTGCGTATCCCGAGAGAGTGAGTGCTTCTTTAACATCCTGCGAACGAGGATTGGGCAACGACGCACTCGCAGGGTCTGGAATACCGCCCGCGGCGCCTCCAAAAATAACTGCGTGTCCTGCACGCCTTGCCATTTGGATCAACCTGGTGCCTGAATCTCCGCTCAGATCTAGCCCTGAGTCTGCAATCAAGAAGAGTTTTTCTCTCTGAAAGGATAAAGCCTTCCAACTTTCCACCGTCGACACAACGAGACAGCGTCCAGCGGCATCAGCTCTGAACTCGTCACTCTGCTCAGCCAAATATGCAGAGACAAAATCCACAACCTGATCTGGGTAGCGCGTGGTGAGTTTTAATTGAATTGCATTCCCAACAAAAATTTCATGAATTTTTGAGCAGGCTTCATCCCTGCCTGTAAGAAAGACGCGGGGCGTCAAGGATGGTGGCTCACCAATAGAGCGAATCGAGTTCCAGCGCTGGTCGGGTGTCTCGATGGCTTGGGGCAACCCATTGATTATATTTGCAAGCCATAGCTCCACCGCCGGGAACTGGCAAATCCAGTCAATTAGCTTTGTGCCGTCAATGACTCTTACTTCGGCCCATTCATCTCTGGCTATTCGATCCTCTAGCCACCGCCCTTGAGCGTCCTCCTTCCAAGTGTGTTCCCAATCCCTTCTGCCAGAGAGGGGCGTGACAAATACAAAGCTCGACTGTCGCCGAATATTTTCGGGGATTGCCTCGACCAAGCCGTTGTAGTCAGCGGTAGCTTTATCACCCGCGCTTTGAGCCCAGTGCCTACCTCCCAAAATGATCTTCCTTCCGGTACGAACGGATCAAAAGATAGATTCACACGCAACACACCATCCGGACCGTGTTGACCGATGCTATCTCCCAATGGAAACCGGCGCTCCAGCGGGGCCGGACATGACGCAGCCACCAAACGCCAAATTAATTCAACTATTACTCCCTGAGCATCACGAGCGTTTCCACGAACCCATTCGTCCAGCTGATTTTCGGTGAGGATCATCCCTGCCTGCTCCTAGATTTTTTCGCCCAATACTCGATGCCCAATAACGTGGCTCGCATGGAGAGATAGCACCAAGTCCATATAACAACCTAATCAGTACCTCGCACAGGCATTCAGTTAAGAAGAACTACCTATAGCGCATACTTGGTAGCAAGGCCAGTGGGGAAGGTGCGAACGAGCTTTTTTTCCTAGTCATATGCCTATTTATCGAGGATCCTTACCCCCCCTGAACTCCCATCGCCGTGAGTAGCTTCCCTAGAGAGGCCACAACCTGCGTCCCAAACTGTTTGGGGATAATCGGCTGTACAACACTGCACATGTATCTGTCAGCCCTGAAATAGGAAACGTAAGGGGTGTAGATAGCGTGAATGATATCCACGAAGTCGCTGGCTTTCATCACGCGGGGACGTTCTTTAAAAGAGTTCTGAAGCGAGTCATAGAACGTATTGATGCAGACATAAAGGCCAGGACAATAATCCTCAATATCTTTTGTGTTATGGCATGCCGATGCACCGGGCACAAGAAGTGTGAGCAAGCGGTTCACTATGTCGATCAATCCTTGTTGTTTCAATTTCTCCCACCTTGTGCCGCTTACGCCTTTAATGGCTGCAGCACGATCACTCTCTGGCAGTCTGGCCATTTGCTCCCGTAATTCCGTGATCGTCACGCCGCAGCTCTCCATCAGTTGCCGAGCAGGACGCCTCACCCATTCCACGATAGGGCCCAATTGCTGATGATGGTGGATAAACCATTGGACCATGTAACTGGGGTCGCGCAGGCTTTCTAGGAAAGCTTTATCGGCTTCCTCCCGAGTCGCTCGGCCTAAAACGTAGTTCTTAAGCACCGCAAAATCACGAGGTCGCATCGGCGCCTTACTGATCAGCTCGCTGTAATCCGCCTGACCGAAGCGTTTTTCAACATCGCCACGAAGTCTGCCATTTTTGTTGGTTGTGCCTGCCTTGACCATCCTCCGCATTTTGCGATTGAGCACATGTTTTTCCATTTCCTGCCGTAATTTTCCAGCAACGTCTAGCTCATCGATAGGGTTCATGAGTGACCCCATTTCTGGAAACCACTCACCATTTCTATCAAGAGCGTTCACAGGTTGCGAGCTTCGCATGACCAATCTGGAAAGCTCAGCCTTCATAAGCCGATCAAACGAGATCAATGTATTACGTCCGCATAGGTCCACCATCAAGCTAGTGCGCGCCACTGCGGCAGCGGAATACTGCTGATCCAAAGGAGACATCTCTGAGATGTGTGCTCCGGAGAACACGAAAAAGACCTCTCCACTAAGCCTGAGCGCTTTTAGAGTTGCCAAGTGCTCCGCTTCCGACTCACTGAGGTGAGGTTTACTCAAGGCGGAGTAATCGCAACTATCGAGGTAGACGAGCGTTGGTTTGATAGGCTGCAATCGTCAATGACCATATGGATTCGAATTTGAACAAGTGCATGCGGTGCACTAGATCTCCTGTGCTGCTATAGACCCTTAAAATAAATGCTTTTGGCCGATAGTAGACCGTGGCAACCTCTGCGTTTAACCGGCTGCAAACCTTTCGCTAATTTTCCTTCGAGCCTGGATTGACTATAGCGTTACACCGCTCGACATCGTTACACCTTACACGCCGGGAGCTTCCAGCATGTGTAACTCTAAAATTATCTATTAAATTCAATGGGTTAATCGATTCTGTTACACCTGTTACACCTGTTACACGACACTCCATAGGTACCTTCCCGCCCCCCGTAAGCAATGGGGTCCATCAGCGGAGAAATTCCAGCAGGAATCGGGGTCCCTGAGGCAGTATCACACGGGGTCGGAAATCCGCGTGATCGTGTTAGCGAAAAAGTGCACAGCTTAGTGAACTGGTGGTTCACCTGAGCATTTGCCCTATCGTTTGGTAGCTCCGGGGACCCTGGGCATCTCGAATGGATACGGGGCAAAGAACCCGCAGCATCTTGTTAGCGACCGAGTTTTTTACGTCGGTTGACAGGTTGACGTGGTTGACAGCGCCCCCAAGGTTGACCGGGTTCAACCGTTCGCTATCAACAACACAATGGCTCACCTTTACCGTTGCGGTAACGATCCCCTTTTTTCGTCAGGATCCTTTCAATTTCAACGTTGAAATTTCAGTAAGCTGCAATCTCTGTCGCTACCAAGATCCCGCGGGTTACCGACCCCGTGAACCACGTAAATCCCCAGGGTCCCCGGCGTCTTTCCCGCATACGAAATCGACGTGGTGTGCTAAAAATCGCACCCAGCTCGTAAATGGATATTACCGTCCATCCACCTACTTGGAAGAAGGTGCACCATGACTGACTCTCTAGCTGACATCGACGCTTTAGCGTTGAAGTGCAGAGCGGAACGCTCTCGGGACTACATTGCAGAATCTATTCAGTGTTATCGAGCTGGGGCTTATCGCTCCTCCATTGTTCACACCTGGATCGCCGTAGTATTCGATCTGGTGGACAAGATCAGAGAGCTTGCTCTAGCCAACGATCCCATTGCGGTTCGTATCAATGCAAAGTACGAAACCTACATTACCCAGATCAACCAAGGTAATGATCAGGGGGTCAAAAATGCACTTGAGTTCGAACGTACGATTCTGTCGATATGCAGAAGAGAGTTGGATTTTTTCAACCACCAACAAATTACGGATCTTGAGCGCCTGCGTGAAGACCGTCACCAGTGCGCACACCCTTCGTTCCAAAGAGCCGGCGTGCCGCATCGCCCCTCAGCCGAGCTAGCCAGACTACATCTCAGAAACGCAGTCGAACACGTGCTCTCCCAACCTCCGATCCAGGGTCGTCCTGCTATCGCAGAGATCATCACAACCATCGCATCAGAGTATTTTCCTAAAGATCGATATCAGGCTGCGACCGCGTTGCGCCAGACACCTTTGGCCAATCCCTCAGAAGCATTGGTTCGGGGACTCGTTGACGAATTAGTATTTAAATACGCTGAGGCAGATAGCCCTTTGTATGGAAAAATTCAGGTCGGGGCTGCCTTATCTTCACTGCTGGATACCCACCGGGACATTGCAGAAACCAGAATTGCCCAAAAGTTGAGCACACTTGTTCGCCGTGTTGACGACAACGGACTTCCTGCCGTAGCACGTCTTATTGCGGCAATACCCGAAGCAGTTGCTCTCATCGACGAGGCAGCGCGCCTCCGGCTGCGTGAGTTTGTGCGGGTAGGTCCAGACCTAGACGTTCTCCCAGCAATGGCGGGATTGGGACGTCATCCGTTAATAATCGAAATTGTCCGAGCCAGGATTCTTCGTTTTGGGACAGGTTTGCTCGTGACCGCTATTCAGGAATACGAGCTCGCTGACCTAGCAAAGGAACGCGTATTTGTCATAATTTCAGAATCCAGCAACTGGCACGAGACGAACGACGTCTTTGATCGGTTGGTTTCGCCTTTGTTTTCCCATCTGACAAGGGATGACATCGAGAGAGTGATCCGCATGCCTACTGAAACGACCGCGGATCTAATTGGCTCCAACAGATTCGAACAATTCATCGACCAGGTAAGTCGCACGGGAATCATCCCAGAAGCAGAACTGGATACGTTACTGGGTAACAATCGCATGGAGTACCTCGTGCGTGAACGGCAACGTGAGCGTCAACGTGTTGTGCCTCAAGCCTGAGTGCGTCAGGAGCTAGCAGCATGTATCCCTACCTGTATCCCTAATAGTATAATTCCGCTACAAGGCACGAATTATATGAAACGCTCGAGTCTTCCTCGGGCACAAAAAAGGTCTTGCCGGGCAAGACCTTTTCGAATCTAGATTGCGCGTGACGCTGCCGCCTACCTCTCCTCCACAATATCCAAAGCCCTATTCGCCAACAGCTCACTCAACTCAATCACCTGCAAAATCCCCAACGCAACATGCCGCCTCGACCCTTCCAGATCAAACGCCAAATCACTGATCATCGCATTCGCCGAAGCCAGGCTCTCGCTCAGATTCGCAAGCAAGCACTCCGTATCCACATCCGGATCAATAAGGAAAAGCGTGCTGTAGTTGCCGGAGGCTTCACCCTCAGGCTTGGGTTTCAGATAGAAATTCAACGCGCGGTTGGTGGCGTCTTCGAGTTTCTTGTTGGGGGCGGATTGGGCGCGGGATACGGATTCGTCTGCCGCAGGTGGGTTTGGGGTGACTTTTGCCATCGTCTTGCTTCCTGTATTTGGAGCCATCACCCGCTCGCTGCTAAACGATGGGAGGCAGCTGTACGCAGGTTAGCAGACCGGGGAAACAAGAAACCGGCGCGTCCGGGGACGCCCTGCGCACAGCCACCATCAAGTGCAGGAAGGAGATTCCTGACTGGATGACGCCTTGCACAACCTGTTTCACCACGAGCTGCTAAACCCGATCACTGATGAGCAGTGACAGGACTCAGACTACCGACGCGGCCCGGGGCGCACAAGCCGGCGGATTCTGGCGTAGTTGTAGGTAAAGGCGCAAGGTGATGTGGGCTTACGGGCGGGGGGCGTCCGGTGTCTGACAGACCCGGCTGACGCAACGGCAATCCATCGCCCCTGAACCATGAGGCAGCACTCCGGTTCACCTGGGCAGTTACTGTTTCAGGTCTTCAATCAGCTTGCCGACTGCCAGATCGGACACGCGGGAAAACGCCGCGCGCAGTGCTTCGGGATCGGTGGCGTATTGTTCAGGGGTGTAAGCGAGGGTATTGCTTTCATTGAAGGGCGAGATGGTATTGAAGTTGCGCCAAACCGATGTAGCGCCGCGCTTCATGAATCCGTTCACGCCAATGACCGGGTAAAGCACGGTGCTGTAGTTTTTCAGGCTCAGCCCCCACTGCATGACCATAATTTCGACGTCGGCATCCGCTTTCTCGCCTTCAGCCACAATGGTGAACAGCCCTTCTTGCTTGATGCGCCTTTCGAAGCTTTCACGCACCAGCGTGCCCACATCGATACCGTGGGCCTGCATGTTGTTCAGGATCGCTTGGGAAATATCCGCCGTCGTGCCGTCTGCCGCCTTGGTGCCCGCGACCGATCCGGCGCCGGTCAATGCGCTGGTGGCAGCGCTGGATGCTCCGGCCGCCATGCCGGTTGCGGCACCTGCTCCGGCACCCAAGCCTGCTCCCCAGGCCTGAGTCATGCTGGTGTACTTGAAGTTCTGCACCGCAAAGTACACCGGAAGGATCTTGATGGTTTTGATCTGGTGGCGGTCTTCGACACTCAACGACTTGGTGACACACCCGGAAAGCAGGGCGACCGAAAGCAACGCGAGAAACAGCTTTTTCATGGGAGGGAAAACCGATTACATGGATGAATGAAAGCCCTGGGGTGCAAGACCTACCAGTCTTTCAATAGAGGCGGTCTTCTTCCTTCATCCGATAAATCTGACCGAACGTCATGAAGGAGATCCCGAGAAACACTAACGTCAGCAACACCCCGCCAGCCATGATGATGAAGCCAGAGCGATACGTATGAAGCTCGGTGGCGATGCTGCTGATTCGAGGAAGCCAGCGTGAGTAAAGCAGCGGAGCGTCCCCGCCTACTTCGAACTGATGGTGTTCGTTATAGCGTTGGTCCGCGTAATCGTCTTCGTGGACTTGCTGATCACTGTCGGTATAGCGGTAGTGAATGATCATGCCGTTTTCATTCATCGGAATGCTTTCAAGTTGCGTCACGGTGCCTTTCACCTCGACAGCACTCCATTGAATGGCCCCATAGATGGTCCCGGAGTGTTTTGCCAAGGAGGCCAGGAGCAGCAACACACAGCAAGCCACGGTCAGCAGAACTATTCGGTTATAGAGATGATCTTTTTCAGCTTCACGTGGGTAGAACATGCTCGATCCTTCGTTTGATGTTTCTTGCGCAACACTATCGGCGTCCGATCCGACTACTTGAATTTTGAGTCCGTGCTTCGCCCCTTTTGTCAGGGCGCCGGGGATGGGAGATCAGGAGGACTGGTGCTCTTCGGATAAGAAAGGTCCCGCTGTACACGCAATGCGGTTCACTTGAGAGAATGATGTACCTGTGGCGAGGGAGCTTGCTCCCGCTCGGCTGCGAAGCAGTCGCAACCGGCGGGGGCGTCGTGCCTGATGCTCAGCATTTGGCAGGTTTTGGGCCCGCTTCGCGGCCCAGCGGGAGCAAGCTCCCTCGCCACGGGCTTGGTGTTTTTCTTGAGGACAGTGGTTTCTCTTGGGGAATGGTGGGTGATCGGTATGCCCTCAGAAGCGGCGATGCTTACACTTCGGCGTGCTGATTGACTGCCACGACTTGGACTTCGCCCAATCCTGCGCGCGTGTCGGCAGGCAGGGCTTGTTCATCCTGGAACTGCGAGGCTGGGAGGCGTGAAATGGATACCTATAAACCGCTGCACTGCGACCTGCATGACTATGTGGAGATCGCTTGCCTGTGCGGCTACATGCTGGATATTGAGCTGATCGACCGCCAGCACCTGACGGCCCGCGCGATCACCACACGAACCGCCAGCACACGGGAGGAATTTCTCGAAGTCGAAACCGCTGACGGTTGCCAGGAGATTCGCCTCGATCGCTTGTTGGCGATTACACCGCTGGATAAGCACGCCAGGTTTGGCCGGGTTGTGCTGGCGGTGGATGGTCACGCCGCCCTTTGAAGTTGTGCATAGGTCCCACAGGGCGGATTGCGTCCTGAAAGGCCGGACCCGCTTGAATATTCGTTGACTGAAGCACCGCTATCGCGAGCAAGCTCGCTCCCACAAAGGGGTGAGTGTTGTGCCTGGGACTCAGTAGACTTCCAGTTACCTGTGACGAGGGAGTATCCACCGCGTCCGAGCCACTGGGCTATCGCGCACCGAACCGGGCCCTGTGGCGAGGGGATTTATCCCCGTTGGGCTGCGCAGCTGCCCTAAAAATGAAGCCAGTCTCCCTGACACACTGAGTTGTCTGGTTTGAGGGCTACTTCGCAGCCCAACGGGGATAAATCCCCTCGCCACAAAGGAAGGCACTCGACTAGCCGAGGAGCGCCGACTGGCGCTGATACAACCCACGCAAAAATCTTCCTAACCTTTCCCCTCCCGCAAAGCCCCCATCCCCTCCAGCAAACGCCCCTCCACTCCCCCACCCCGATAATGCCCCCCTCCACTCACCCCCAACCGCTGCAACCCGAGCACCGTGTACCTCCCATGAACCTACGCACCTTCATTCGCAGCTACTGCCTCAACTCCAGGCTCGCTACGAATGCCCTGACCCGCCTGCATAAATTCCTTTCTTCCCTGGCCGCCTATCTGGCGCAGCAGGGTTTTGATTCCAGGACCTGGCCCGCGCCCCGTGACGAAGGTGCGCTGGACCGTTACCTCAGCGACGTTTGCCCGGAGCTGGCCGCGACGGTGTTCAGCCATGCCCGCGACGGGGTGATCATGGTCGATGCGTTTGGTCGGATCATCGGCGTGAACGAGGCGTTTACGCGGCTTACCGGTTACGCGCAGGACGAGGTGCAGGGGCGGGAGTTGAATTCTCATCGCATGGTGCGGCGGCTCGCGGCGTTTTATGCACCGATGAAGAATGCGCTGGATTTCCACGGGCATTGGTCCGGTGAGATTCAAAGCAGCCACAAGGACGGCCGGGAGATGACGTCGCGGATCAGCATCAGTGCGGTGCATGACCGTCACGGCAACGTTCAGCACTATGTGGCGCTGTGCAGCGACATGACGCAGATGAAGCAGCGCTTGCAGTTGCTGGAGCGGGATGCGCGGTATGACGCGCTCACGCAATTGCCCAATCGCTTGTTGCTGGCCGAGCGGATGCGCCAGGCGTTGGGCAAGGCGCGCCTGCATCAGCAGAAGGTGGCGATCGCGTTTATTGACCTGGATGGGTTCAAGGCGCTGAACGACAGTTATGGCCATGACTGGGGCGATCGGGTGTTGCAGATTGTCGCGGCGCGGATCAACGCGACGTTGCGTGAAGGCGACACGCTGGCGCGCCTCGGCGGTGACGAGTTTGTCGCCGGGCTGGTGGGTTTGCAGGAGGTGGAGGACAGCGAGTCGTTGCTCAAGCGGATGCTGGCGGCGGCGAATGCGCCGATCCTGATTGGTGCGCAGACGGTGGAGATTGCCGCGAGTATCGGCGTGGCGTTTTATCCGGAGCATGGGCTGGAGGTCGATGCGCTGATCAGCAAGGCGGATCAGGCCATGTACCTGTCGAAGAAGGCTGGCGGCAATCGTCTGGCGTTTTGTCCGACGCGGTTCATTTCGGTCAATAGCGAAGTCTGACGGTGGTGCCGAGGGTGCGTTCGCTGCCGGTCATGACGCCGTAGTCGCCAGCGCCGAGCAGTGAATAGACGGCGGTGATGTAGTGGCGGTCGAAGACGTTGCGCACCCAGCCTTCCACTTCCCACGCGCGGTCCTGGCTGCGCAGGCCAAGGCGCAGGTTGGTCAGGCCGTAGCTCGGTTGATAGCTGCCTTCGCCGCCTTCGAGGGTGCCGTAGTAGCCGGTGCGAAAGCTGTAGTCGATGCCGCTGAAAGCTTCCAAACCATAGGGCAGCGGATGGCTGTGGTCGAGGCCGCTGCTGAGGCTCCATTCCGGTGCGTTGTAGAGGCGGTCGCCGCTGAGGTCGCAGGTCCATTGGCCCGAGGCCGGCGGGCACGGCGCGTTGGGGAAGCTGCGGTAGCGCGCATCGCTCCAGGCCAGGCCGAGGCGCCCGGTGAGTTGCGAGGTGAGTTGCCAGGCGGAATCCAGTTCGATGCCGCGCAGGCGGACTTTGCCGACATTGATCAGGTTGTCCCGCAGCGGCGGCGCGAACAGCGAGGTCGGCGGGCTGTAGGTGAGCGCCTGGTAGTTGTCGACGTCGGTCTGGTAGACGGCAAGGTCGAGCAACGCTCGCTCATCCCAGAAGCGCGTTTTCACGCCCAACTCCAGGGACGTGGCCCTCTCCGGCTCGAAGGTCGGCGCGGTGAACGGGCCGACCACGTCGAAGTTGATGCCGCCGGCCTTGTAGCCCCGCGACCAACTGACGTAGCCCATCACCGCGTCGCTGAAACGGTAGCTGGCGCTGGCGAGGCTGGAGACGTTGTGTTCTTCGATCGAGTCCTCGCGGTAGTAACCACGGCCGAGGGCGATGTCGCGCAGCAGTTGACCACCGGCCTGGAACACCGGGGGCAAGCCGGTCAGCGGGGCGAGATTACTGACGTCCCGGGAGATCCAGCCGTCCTTGCGCTCATGGCTGTAGCGCAGGCCACCGGTGAGTTCCAGCGGGTCGATCGGACGCCAGGAAAGCTGGCCGAAGATCGCTCGGCTGTCGCCCTTCTGCTCGCCGTCGAAACGTTGTCGGGCGCCGTTGAGCAGCATCGAAGGCACCTGCCCTGGATTAGTGAAATTGATGCCGAAGAGTTTTTTCAGTTGGTCGAGCTGATCGCCGACGAACCAGGGTGCGGCGTCCTTGCCGAATTCGGCGTCGATCTCACGGTCGAGCTGCTGGCGCAGATAGTAGAGGCCGGCGACATAGTCGACGGACGAACCGGCCGTGCCGGACAGGCGCCATTCCTGGCTGAACTGCCGATGGCCGAGCTCGGTTTCGGACTGCGCCACCGCCAGCGCGGTGCTGTCGCCGTCACGGGTGGCGCGGTAGTCCCAGTCGCGGTAGGCGGTGATGCTGGTGAAGCGCAGCGCCTCGTCGAGGTCCCAGTTCAATTCCAGCGACACGCCGTTCTGCAGGGTTCGCGGACGGCCCGGCGCGTCGATGCGGGTCTCGCGTTTGTAAGGATCGGGCTCCGCCAGCGGATAACCGACGAACTGGGCGCGCTTGCGGGTTTGCTGGCTGTAGTGATTGGCCAACAGGACGTTGCCGGCTTCGTTTTGCTCGGCGTAGTCGGCGATCAGGCGAGCGCTGAAATCGGCGTTCGGCGTCCACAACAGTTGGCCGCGCAGGCCCTGGCTGTCGGCGTCGCCGAGGCGGCTGCCGTCTTGCAGGTTTTCGACGCTGCCCTCGGCGGCGCTGTCGAAAACGTTGAGCCGCCCGGCCAGCACGTCGTCCTGCAGCGGCCCGGAAATCGTCCCGCGAAACTCACGCAAACCGCGCTCGCCATAGCTGGCTTCGAGGTTGGCTTCGGGCTGGAAGGTCGGCTGGCGAGTGATTATGTTCAGGGCGCCGGCGGTGGTGTTCTTGCCGAACAAGGTGCCTTGCGGCCCGCGCAGGACTTCGATGCGCTCGATGTCCATCAGCTCGGTGAAGGCCATGCCCTGGCGCGCCTGGTAGACGCCATCGACATAGGTGCCGACGCTGCCTTCCAGGCCATCGTTGTACGCGGTCGCACCGAAGCCGCGCAGGCCGACACCGGCGTAGCGGGCGTCGTGACCAGAGACAATCAGGCCGGGCACGCGCTGTTGAATGTCTCGAAGCGAGTGCAGGCCGGCCTCGTCGAGTTGCTCGCCGTAGAGGACGTTGATCGGGATGGGCACGTCCTGCGGGTCCTCTTCGCGGCGTCGGGCAGTCACCGTGGTTTCGTCGAGCGTGAGGGCGCTGGGCGCCTCTTCGCCAGCGGTCACCGACGCCCAGGGCCATGCCGAAAGACTGCCGATCAGGAGCAACCGGTAACGCAAACCCGGCATCCTAGAACTCCCGAGCCAACGCACGACGCGTTGTGTCCGGGCAGGCCAGCGCCTTGACCCACGCCAGCAGTTCGCGGCTGTCGGCGGGTTTGAGCAGTACCGCGTTGAACTCCAGGTCCTCTGGATAATCCTGCGGCCTGCGTGGCGGCACCGCCGAATAAAGCATCACGGGCAGAGGGTGCCGGCGCTTGCGCACCTGTCGCAGCAGTTCCCAACCGTCCATCCCGGGCATCATCTGGTCGCTGATCAGCAGGTCGACCGGTTGTTCGGCCAGGCAGGCCAAAGCCGCTTCGCCGCTGGTCGCCATGCTCACGTCAAACCCGTAGCCGGCCAGCAGGTCGTAGAGCCATTCGCTGTTCTGCTCGATGTCGTCCACCAGCAGCACATGCTTGCCCTGGCCGTCGAACGGCGTGGCGTTGTTGTCGACGATGCCGTTTTCGAGGTCGTGCTCCTCGGCACATTTGAGTTGCAGGCGAAAACTGAAGTGACTGCCCTGCCCGGTGGCCTGGGGCTCGAGGCGACTGTCCATGCGTTCGAGCAATTGCGTGACGATGGACAGACCGAGCCCGCTGCCTTCGTAGCGCTGCGCATTGCGGCCGCGGCGGAACGGTTGCAGCAGTTGTTCGAATTCTTGCGGGTCGATGCCGATGCCGCTGTCGATCACGTTGAAGTGCAGTTCCACGGTGTCTGCGCTGGCGCCTGGACCCGCGCTCACTTCGAAGCGAATCTGGCCGTTGCGGGTGAATTTTGCCGCGTTCGCCAGCAGGTTCATGAGGACCTGGCGAAGGCGTTTGAAATCGGCCTCCACCAGCGGCGGCAGGTCATCGGCCAAGTCCGCCTCGAAACTGTTGCCCTGGCGCGCGGCGAGGAAACCCGCCTCGTCGGCGATCTCTTTGAGGAAGCCGTACAGGTAGCCCGGCGCGAGGGTCAGTTGCATTTGCTCCAGCTCGCCCCGGGAGAATTCGAGCATCTCGTCAATCAACTCCAGTTGCTGGCGGGCGTTGCGTTCGATCGTCGCTTGATAGTCGCGGTTGGGCCCGGCGTGCAGCAGGCGCGCGTAGTCGATGATGCGCACCAGCGGCGAGCGCAGGTCGTGGCTGATCCGCGCCATCAACGCGCTGCGGGCCGCCAGGGATTCACGCAGTTGCGAGGTGCGCAGCGCCACGGTGCTTTCCAGGCGCTCGTGTTCGGCCTGGCGTTGTTGTTCGAGGGTGGACAGGGCGTGCTTCTCGCGGTGGCGGCTGCGGCTGACTTCCATGATCAACGTGCACACCAGCAACACCACGCCCGGCAGGGTGGACGACAAGCTGTACTTGCTTTGCGGCGACTGCCAGGGCAATTGTTCCTGAGGGAAAAAGATCCGCATCAGCAGTTGCCCAAGCAATAGCGCCGGGACCAGCCAGGCCATCCAGCTGTAGCTCAGGCGTCTGCGCCAGGCCATGAACAGCGTGGCGAGCAGCACGCCATAAAAACTGAACAGGGCTATCTGGACTAACAGCGCGCCCTGGACCGGATCGATCTTCAACCACCAGAGTCGGCCGAAAACACAACCCAACAGCGGCACCCAATAGCTCCAAGCGATGATCCTGGGCAGTTGCGACACCTGCAGCAACACGCGGAAGTAGGCCAGGAACAGTACGAAGGCGATCGCGCTGGCACAGGTCAGTAGCTCACGCGTCCAGCCCAGCGCGCTGGGCCAGTAGATCAGGTAGCCGTTGAGGATGCAGGTCAGCAGGATGTAGCTGAGGACCGCGCCGGCGTTCACGCTGAGCAGTCGCGAACGGAGGATCCCGCCGACGATCAGGCCGAACGGGACGACCAGCAGGACGATGCCGAGGGTCAGCCCGTCGCTCAGATACGTCTGTTGCTGACTGCGCAGCAGCGCCGGTTCGGACCACAGCTCCGGCTCCAGCAGCATCTGGAAATTGCTTGTCGCCCGGACGAACACCGTGGTGCTCTGCCCTGCCGCCAACGTTACCGGGAACGCCGGCTGACGCGCCGCTGGCTGCGGCCATTCGGCCAAGGGATAGGCGCCGCCGGCATGGGCGTCATGCCCCGGCTGGTAGACACGAATGTCTTCCAGGCGCGGCGCCCCGACGACCAGCATGCGCGAGCATGCCTCAACACTCGAATTGGTGAACTGCCATTTCAACCAGAACGCGGACCGGCTATAGCCTTGGGTCGGCCAGTGCGAAGTTGCGGCGTTGAAATCATTTTCGGGCAGTTGGGCGACTTGTTCCAGGCTCAGGCTGGCCTGGGCGTCTTCGAAAATCTGCGCCGAGGGCATCAGGTCCAGCTGGTCAGCCCGGCAGATATCCACAGGCGCCGCGCGCAGCAGGCCTGTGGATAACAACATTATCGTCAGCAAGAAAAACTGTAGTAGCCGCATCAGGCGCGCCCGGCCGACTCGATTTCGCTAAGGCCCAGGGTTTGCTGGCGAAACTGACTGGGCGTCATGCCGATTCGCTGGCGGAACGCCGTGGTGAAATTGCAGGCGTTGCGAAAACCCACCAGTTCGGCGACGTCTTGCACGCTCATGGCGCTTTCGGCGAGCAGATCCTGGCCGCGCCGCAAGCGGGCGTCGCGGATGTAGGCAAACACGGTCATCCCCAGGTGTTCGCGAAAAATCGCCGAGAGGCGTTTTTCATGGGTGCCGACTTTTTGCGCGAGAATGCCGAGGGACGGCATGTCATCCAATTGGTTTTCGATCAGGCGCATCGCCGCGCGCAGCACGATTTCATCGCCTTGCGGTTCCGGATCGGCCGGGCTTTCGTGGAGGGCCGGTGGCGCTCGCCAGGTCAGTTGCAGGTGGATCTTGATCCGCGCCAGCACTTCTTCGGGGGCGCAGGATTTGGGAATGTAGTCCACCGCGCCGACCGTCAGCCCTTCGAGGCGCTCCAATGAAGTATTCGCCGACGACAGGAACAGGATCGGCGTATGCCGGGTGGCCGGTGCCTCGCGCAACAGCCGGCACAGGCTGAAGCCGTCCATTTGTGGCATGTGCACATCCAGCACGATCAGGTCCGGGCGCAGGGCAAGTGCCCGTTGATAGCCTTGATAGGCGTCGCTGGCGAGCGAGATGCGCCAGGGCTGGGTCTTCAACAGGATGAGCGTGGCGCGGATGTCTTCAGGGACATCGTCGATCAGCAGAATATGCGGCAACGCATCGGACGCCGCCGAGCCCCCCGCCGCCGCTGCCGGCCTTTCGTATCGTCCGTTGTCCATTCGCCAGGTCTCTTGTTGTGTTCAGCCAGGTCACTGTCGCGAATTGCCAAGCGAGGAATTATGTACCGGGCCGGCAACAAATCGATATAGCGGCAGGTAAAGCGAGAACTGAAGCTATCAAATTTTTGAGGGGCGATAAACGGTCGTCTCGTTTGCGGGCGACCAAGGATGCGGGGGCTGCCGTTCACTAACCCCGTGGCGAGGGAGCTTGCTCCCGCTGGGCTGCGCAGCAGCCCCAAAGCAGCAAACCCAATTTTCCTGAACACACCGAGGTGCCTGGTTCAGGGGCCGCTGCGCAGCCCAGCGGGGATAAATCCCCTCGCCACAGGGGTTGTGTGAATCTTGAATGAACGGTATTACCACCGCCGATTCGCGGGCAGGCCCGCTCCCACAGGGATTCGGTTTCTATTTTCAGATCCGGTGGAGGATGGCAAGCAAGATTGGCTGCGCCTGGACATCAGCCCAGGCGAGTTTTGACAGCGAACGACGCCCCCTTGTGGCGAGGGGATTTATCCCCGCTGGGCTGCGCAGCAGACCCAAAGCAGCAAACCCAATTTTCCTGACACACCGAGGTGCCTGGTTCAGGGGCCGCTGCGCAGCCCAGCGGGGATAAATCCCCTCGCCACAGAGGAAAGACGCTCAAATTGCCGAACTGTTTTTCATAGGGCCGCTGCGCAGCCCAGCGGGAGCAAGCTCCCTCGCCACGGGGTTAGTGTGAATCCTTGGATGAACAGTGTTACCACCGCCGATTCGCGGGCAGGCCCGCTCCCACAGGGATTCGGTTTCTATTTCAGATCCGGTGGAGGATGGCAGGCAAGATTGGCTGCGCCTTCAGTCCAGGCGAGTTTTGGTTGAAGCCAACAGGCGAGATGGCCGACGCAGTTGATGCCATTCACTCAACCCGTGGCGAGGGAGCTTGCTCCCGCTGGGCTGCGCAGCAGCCCCAAAGCAGCAAACCCAATTTTCCTGGCACACCGAGGTGCCTGGTTCAGGGGCCGCTGCGCAGCCCAACGGGGATAAATCCCCTCGCCACAGAGGTAAGGCGCTCAAATTGCCGAACTGTTTTTCATAGGGCCGCTACGCAGCCCAGCGGGAGCAAGCTCCCTCGCCACCGCTTTATGCAATCAGAACGAATAACCGATCTGAGCGAGCAGTTGCGGGTTTTCCTGGCGTGTATCACTTTGCGCTTCGCCGCCGGAGTGGCGCCATGCGACCGTTGCGTCGAACGACAGCTGGCCGTATTGAGCGCGCAAGCCGACACCGCCGCCGGAGATGCTGCGGGTGTTCTCCTCGTCGGCCCACTCGTTGTGGTTGATGCGCACCTTGCCGGCGTCCCAGAACAGGTACGGCGTGAGCTTGTCGATCGGGTAGCGAAGCTCAATCTGGGTCAGCATGCCTTCGTCGCCCGAGCCTTCGCTTTGTGGATAAGCGCGTACGCCATCGATACCGCCGAGACTGAAATCTTCGGAGGAGTCGAGGTTGTCCTTGCTCCACTGGCCAAGGAAACGGGCGAAGAGCGTGAAGTTGGCTGGCAGCGCTTGCAGGCGGGCGAGGTCGACATTCACTTTGCTGAAGTCGCCTTCAGTCTGGGCGGTCTGACGGTCGCCTTCGCGCAGGGCCGAATCCAGCTTCAGGTCACCGTAGGTCAGCGTTGCGCCGCCGTAGGTGATGCCGCCGCCGAACAACGTGTCCCTGACGTCAAACTGCAAGCTGATGGGCAGCGAGTTGCTGCTTTTCTCAAAGCTCAGGCCGAGCACTTCGTATTTGTCTTCAAGGTCCTTGTGCTGGTACTGCCCGGCCAGCATGAGGTTCGCCTGGTTGCTGCGCAGCAGTGGATAGCTCAGGCCGATGCTGCTGACTTCGGCGGTACCGGTCGCACCCAGGTCGGCGAATTCGGCGCCCAGGTCATAAGAGCTCTGGGCGTAACCGACGTTGCCACGCAGGCCAGAGGTGCCCAGTGGCATCGAGTAACCGAGGCTGCCGAAATACAAGTCTTCATCGGTGGCCATCACCGCGGCGCTGAGGCGATCGCCCAACATCAGCGGGCTGTTCCAGTCGCCTTGTACCGTTAGGCGATTGCGCCCCGAATAACGGTTGCCGTGGTTGTCCAGCGTGGCCTTGCCCTCGAAGGTCTCGGTTTTACTTACCTGGGCATTGAGGTCACCGGTGCCAAGCGCTTCACCCGGACGGATGACCGGACGCACCGCCACGCCCGGCAAGTCGGAAAGCACCAATATGCTGCGCTCCAGGCGCTCACGCTCGATCACGTCGCCCGGCTGCAAGTCATCCAGGAACGGCTGCGCCTGGGCGGCCAGTTTTGCATCGTTGTTGACGGCGGTGACTTTGCCATAGCGGCCTTCGATCACGGCGATGGTCAGCTCGCCTTTCTCCATCCGTTGTGCCGGCAGGTAGGCGCGGGCGAAGGGGTAGCCTTGCTCGCGGTAGTAAAGCGTGACCTGCCGGGCCACTTCCCGCAGCGCATCCAGGTCCAGGGCCTGACCGATGGCCGGGGCGACGACGCGTTGCAGTCTGGCCTCGTCGATGCGGGTGTTGTCGGTGAAGCGCACGGCGTTGAGCTGGACTTTGGCGCCGCCGACTTTTTCCTGTGTCGGCTGTGGTGCCTCGACATCCAGGCGAATGCTTTGCGGCAGCTCCTGCTGCGGAATCGGCAGTTCCTGCAGGATACGACCGGCGTCGGGGATCGGGCGTGCCGGCAGAGTCGCCGCCCAGGCCGGGGAGGTGGACAACAACGCCAGACCGGCGGCGCAGGACATCAGTTTGTTATGCATTGGATCAATCTCGAAAAATTCGGCTTGCCTGGGCCCATGACCACGTCCGCGGACGTGGCCAGGGGGCTCCTTCAAATGAAAAGGTGAATGTCAGGGTTCAGGGACGCATGGCCAGACTTGGCAAGCGCACACCGCCACGCACGACGAACACGGTCTGCGGCGGATAGGCCGCACACGCGCCGCCGGCGGATACCCCGCCGTCGGAGCAGACGTTCCCGGCCAGTTCCCGCTCGCTGTCGGCGTCCTCGGCCTGGGCGGCCGAAACGCTGTCGCCCGCATTGCCGTTCGCCCGAGTACCGCCCTGGTCCACCAGCAGGAGACCGCCGTCCTCGACGCCGTAGTCAGACCAGTCAGCCGGTTTCGGCTGGGCCGGATCGAGCTCCGGGGCATGCGGCGAGTTCTGCTGCGCGCCAACGCGAGTTGCATCGGCGACGCTCTGCCGGACGGCCTCATAGTCAATGGAGGAGGTCACGGTGAGGTTGGCGTTGGCCGGATTGCTGACGATCAGGTAACCCAGGTCAGCCAGCCCACCGATGTTGATCAGGTGCGAGCCCGGGCCGGAAGCCCCCACCGAGTACAACGGGTTGCCAAGCATCTGCTTGGTGTCGCCGTTCCACAGACCGTTGGCGTCATAACCGCCGATACCGCCGCCGTCGAAGGTGGTGCTGCCGTCGAACACCTTGGTCTGGGTGGTCGTACCGTTGGTGGAAACCACCAGGGTCGGTTGCTCGCGGTACACGGCATGCACGCCGCTGTTGCCCAGCGCCCTGCCGAAGTTGCTCTGCTGCTCGTCGCTGTTGTAGCGGAAATTGCCGCTGCCACTGCCGACCACATCGACCATGCGGGTGCTGCCGGCGAGGCTGCCGGTGTAGATCACTGCCCGACCACCAACGCCGGTAGACACCGTCACGCCGGCATCAGCCTTCACGTCACCGCCCGCGGCCACGCCCGCCGAAGCCGATTGACCGGCGTTAAGCACGATCGCATCGGAAGCGTTGCTGGTGGTGCTGACGCTCTCGGCCAGGGTGATATTGCCGGTCGTCGTAACGACCTGAACCTTGCCGGTGTTGCCGATGCCGACAATCTGGTCCAGCTGGGTGCCGTCCAGCGCCGTCTCGGTCAACCTGCCGACGGTGACGTCGCTGCGGTTGACGAAGTTGACGTCCTTCGCGCGGCTGGCGATATCGCCGACCCAGTTGCTGGCATTGCGCAGGTCGAAATCGCCGCCCTTGAGTGCCAGGCCATCGGCGGTGATGTTGCCGTTGGCGTCCTGGGTGGTCTTGCCACTGATGTTCAGGAACACGTTGCCGCTGGTGGCGAGCCCTTCGTTGATCGCCAGATCGCCTTGGGTGCCGATGCTCACGTCACCGCTGTTGTTGACGCCGGTGGTGGTCCTGACCACGGTGCCGTTGCCATCGGTTTCAGTCAGCTTGCCGACCTTGAGGTTACCGGTGTTGTTGAAGGCGACCTTGCCCACCTCGCTGGCGATATCACCGACCACGTTGCCGTTGTTGCGCAACTCGAAATCGCCGCCGTTGAGAGCCAAACCATCGGCAGTGATGTTGCCGTTGCCGTCCTGGGTGGTTTTGCCAGCGACGTTGAGGAACACGTTGCCACTGGTCGCGAGCCCTTCGTTGATCGCCAGATCGCCTTGGGTACCGATGCTCACGTCGCCAGTGTTGTTCACGCCGGTGGTGGTCTTGACCACGTTGCCGCTGCCGTCGGTTTCAGTCAGCGTGCCGACCTTCAGGTTGCCGGTGTTGTTGAACGCGACCTTGCCGGCCTCGCTCGCAATGTCACCCACCACGTTGCCGTTGTTGCGCAACTCGAAGTCGCCACCGTTGAGCGCGAGACCGTCTGCAGTGATGTTGCCGTTGCCATCCTGAGTGGTTTTGCCAGCGACGTTGAGGAACACGTTGCCGCTGGTGGCGAGCCCTTCGTTGATTGCCAGATTGCCTTGGGTGCCAATGCTCACGTCACCCGTGTTGTTCACGCCGGTGAGGCTGGTCTGCGTGCCGTCGGCATGGGTCGCGGTCAGCGTGCCCACCTTGAGGTCGCCGTTGTTGTCGAAGCGGACTTTGCCCGCCTCGCTGGCGATATCGCCGATCACGTTGCCCGAGTTGTTCAGCGCGTAGTTGCCGCCCAGCAGCACCAGGCCACTGGCATCCAGCTTGGCCCCGACGTCGCTGGATTGGGTGGTGTTGCCCCCTACTTCCAGGGTGATGATGTCGTCGGCACGGGTTTCGCCATTGTTGGCGTCATCGCGTGGGCCGTTTTCGATGGTGATGCCTTTGGCCAGCGTCAGGTCGTGATCGGTTTTCAGGGTGACCGCCTCATCGGAGGTGATCCCCACGGTACCGTCCACGACGCCCACGGTCAGGTCGCCGTTACCGGCGAATTTCAGGCTGCCGACATCGGCGGCGATAACACTCACGTCATGCCCGCCCTTGCCCAGGTTGAAATCACCTTCGCCGCGCAAGGCCAGTTCGTCCGCAGTGATGGTCGCGCCAGTTGCCTGGGTCGCGCCTTTGCCCGCGTCGACGCTAAGGGTCAGGCCCTTGCCGGTGGCGCCGTCCTCGTCCGTGCCTTCGGGATCCTTGAGCGCCAGATTGCCCAGCAGGTCCAGGACGCCGTTGGCGACCAGGGCCAGGTCGTCCTTGAAGGTCGCGCCCTCGTCGTCGACGGTGATATTGCGCGTCTTGTCGTTACCGATGACGACCTTGTCGAAGCCATCCTGGATATTGGCCAGGTCGGCGTCGGACAGCACCAGCGGATCGTTTGGCCCGGTCACTTCCGGATCGTCGCTGCCGCCCAGGTGGATATCCAGGCCATCGGTCTTCTGCTGCAGGGTGAGGCTTCCGCCACCGGCGACGCTCGCGGCGAGGTCGATTTCGTCGGCGCTCAGGCTGGTATCGCCCTGGGTGACCAAGGCCTGGCCGACTGTGAGGGTGTCGGAGACAAGGTTCAGGTCACCGGTCTGGGTCATGCCGGCAACCGGTACGCCTTGCGGGTTTGCCGGAGTCTGGCTGTCGGGAATGGTCACGACGCCGACGGTCAGGTCATCGACATCGGCAAAGCTGACCGTGCCGGTGTTGCTGGCGATGGTATTGACGTCGTTGCCGGCGTTGTCCAGGTCATGGACGGCACCGTTACCCAACAGCACCAGGCCATCGGCAGTAATGGCGCCGCCAGCGGTCTGGTCGATCTTGCCGCCATTGCTTTGCAACGCCAGCACCGGAGCCGGTTTGTTGTCGTCGTTACCAGTGCCCGGTGCATCCGCCACGGTCAGTTGGTCATTGATGTGGATATTGCCGGTACCGGCATCGAGGACCAGGCTGTCGTTGAAGCGCGTCTGCTCGATGACGTTGATGTCACCGGTCATGTCCGCGCCACCGATCTTGACGGAGGTGAACCCGTCGCTCAGTGCGCCGATGTCGGTGCCGGTCAGCTCCAACGCTCCGGGGGCATCGCCGGTGCTGCCACCCACGGCAATGTTCTTGCTCGGGGTGTTGGTTTCAAGGGCGATGCTGCCGTTGCCGGTGACGCTGCCAACGCCACCGTTGAAGTTGATATCGTCCGCCTTGATGGCCAGGTTGTTATCGGTGCTGTTGAGGCTGCCGTTGAACGTGATTGAACTGCCCTGCAGGCCTTTGCTGCCCGAAGTGTTGGTCTTGATGTTGTCGACGTACAGCGAGCCACCGACCTGCTTGCCGGCGGTCTGGTCGAAGCTGCCGGAAACGAAGACGAACTTGTACGTGCCGGCCCTATCAGCCGTTGCCGTGCGGGTTTGCCAATTCACCGCGCCGGTACCGTTCCCCGTTTCGTTCAGGATGATCTGGTATTCGCCGGTGTTGACGTTCAACAGATAGCCGAAGACATCGTAGGTGTCGCCGCCCGCGACCGGTTTGTAATCAAAACTGACCGCCTCCCCTGCCGCCAGCGAAACCGTGCCCTCGCTCACGACCGACGGGCCGCGCATGATGCAGCCGGCGGGTGCGTTGAGGCAGTTGGAATTGTTCTCGGTACCCAGCAGCAGCGCAGCGCCGCCGTCCTTGCCCTGGCCAGCGGCGGCAACCGGGGTGAGCGGTTTGTAGTTCATGTCGCCCTGGTCGCCAGGCGAAACACTCGGCGCATTGCCGTTGGTGGGCGAGGTGGTCGGGAGCGTCGGGTCATCCGGCGATACTACGCCGTCGACCACGGTGACGCCGGTGAAGAACTGGGCGATGGACGTCTGCCAACCGACCAGGCCGTTCTCGAAGTCGGCGTTCAGGAACTGCGAAGTGCCCAGCTCGACGGCACCGGTGTAGACCTGTTCGCCAATGGTGAAGGCTTTCGCGCCGTTGATGTAGGTTTTGCCGGCGCCACTGGTGGTCGCGTACAGCGCGCCCAACGCGCTGTTACCGCCAACCATGTCGCTGAAGATGATCGAACCTGAACCTGCATCGACGCGCAGTTGGCGGTTGTTGGCTACCGCGTCGGAGTCCACCACGCCGGCAAACACGACGTTGCCGCCGTTGCTTTTCAGGCTCACATCGGTGTTGAGCGCGACTTTGCCGTTGAGAATCAATGCCAGGCTGTTGCCATTGCCGGCGCCACTGGCGTCGATATCACCGTTGAGGAAAATATTGCCGAAGACGTAGCGGCCGGTTCCGCCGTCGTTGTGTCCGGACTGCAAGGTCAGCGTCCGCTCGCCGCTGATGCTCGACGGGGTGTAGTCGCCATTCCAGTGGATGCTGTTGTCAGCCTTGATCGCCACATCGGTGCCGCCGGCCAGGGCCGTATCGATCGCGTTGAAGCCAACCGTGGCTTCTGTCCCGTTGGCGCCGCCGGTCAACCCTCCGTCACCCGGCCCCACCGTGACGCTGTCCGGGTCGAGCAACCACAAGCCGCCCTTGCCGTTTTTAGCCGAAGCATCGGCCGCCTTGCTCACCGCCAGCTTCGCACCGCTGGTCTCGATCTTGCCGCCGTCGCCGCCCTTGGCGCCGCCGGTGGCTTTCAGGGTGCCGTCCACGCGGGTCACGCTGCCCGGCTTCTTGACATCCGACCAGGCCACCACGGTACCGCCCTTGCCGTTGTCGGTGGCCGATGCGTCGAGCACGGCACCTGCGGCGATGGTGGTCTGGCTGGCCTGTTTGATCGACGGGTCCTTGCCTTGCCAGCTGCCGCCCACATTGATTTCGCCGCCACCCTTGGCGCCGGTGGCGTCGAGCTCGGCACCCGCCTTGATCGCCACGCGCTCGCCGGTCACGACGATCTTGCCGCCCTTGGCGGTGTCGGAGGACACATCGATACGCCCAGCGACTTGCACATCGCCATGGTCCCCCATCAGCGTGACCAGGCCATTTTCACCGATGTCCAGGGAACGCGCTTCGATCAACCCGGTGTTGTTGATGACGGTGCTTGCGAGGGTTTCCGCCGCACGGGCGGTCAGCAGGATGCGCCCGGCATCGGCACGAATGGCGCCGCCGTTTTCGATCAACGCTTGAAGCGCGCCTTCTTTCACTTCCAGTTGCACCGGCCCGCCCAGGTCGAGCGTCACGACACTGCCGGCGCCGAGCAGTACATTGCCCTTGTGCGCGGTGATGTTGCCTTCGTTGACGATTTTTGCGGCGATCAAGGCAATGGTGCCGCCCTGCGCTGTATTGATGTTGCCCTGGTTGACCACCGAGGCGGCACTGTTGCCACTGAAACGGTAGTTGCCAGCGAGGAAATCTTCGGTGCTCAAGTTGAGCGTGGAGGCCACCAGGCCGCCCACATCAACCTGTGCGCCGGGGGTAAACAGTACGCCGTTGGGGTTGACCAGGAACACCTGGCCGTTGGCTTTCAGCGCGCCCTGGATTACCGATACATCCGAGCCCAGCACACGGTTCAAGGCGACCGACGCCTTGCCAGGCTGGACGAATTCGACGGTGTTGCCTTTGCCGATGGAAAAGCCCTGCCAGTCGATCGCGAGCTTGTCGCTGCCCTGATGAATGGACATGTTGTTGCCATTCTGCTGAATGCTGCCGTTACCCGCGACAATGTTCCCTCCGGTGGGCAACGCTCCCGCCGCCGCTACCGAGGCGAAAAGTCCGCCGCCCACGCCGATGACGAGGCTGAGCGAGGTACGGCTTTTGTCCTTGCCGTGGCTCTTGACCAACTCGGATGCCACCTGCCATGCGCCCATCACGGCATTCCAGACGACTCGGTAAACTCTGTTCATTTTTGTTCACTCATCCTTAATACGGCGGGCCGTGCCATGACGACCAGGCGGTTCGCTGTCGACAAATCAAATGGAAAACCGCCTCCGGACGGATGACGGCTCGAAAATCCCCACAGTGCTCCGCGTCATCATCTCTGCCGCCTGCGGAGCGCACCTTTGCTTGAGCGCCCACGGCTTTTGATTGAAGGGATCGAGTGAACTTTTTTTCACAAAGGCTGGGTAAAGTGCAGTGGATGGAGGCTGGTCGCCTCGTCGCGGGCGACCTATGCTGACGCGGTCCCACTTCGACAGGCAGATGTTGATGATCCGATGCAAGCGCGCCTACGAAACCGCCAGCGCCGAGGACGGCGTGCGGGTTTTGGTGGACCGCTTGTGGCCACGTAATTGTCGCAAGGACGCATTGGCAATTGCTGACTGGCTGCCGGAGGTGGGGCCTTCGCATGAGTTACGCAAGGCGTTCAAAGCGGGGACGCTTTCATTTGCCGAGTTCAGCGCGGCCTATCGGGGTCAGCTGGCGGCGCGGCCAGAACACTGGTGGAAACTGGTAGATGTTGCGCGGTGTGGGACGTTGACGTTGGTGTATGCGGCCAAGTCGACGGTTGAGAACAATGCGGTGGTGTTGGCGCAGTGGCTGGAGGATGAGGTGGAGAAGCAGGCGGATTCGAGTTCGCCGGTTTGTTATCTGGGGGAGTTTCCGGAGTTTTGAGTCACTGAACTACCTGTGGGAGCGAGCCTGCTCGCGAAGGCGGCGGTACATCCAACACCTTTGCAAGCTGACCCACCGCTTTCGCGAGCAGGCTCGCTCCCACAGTAGTCTGTGCCCGACCAATCAATCAAATCGGCTTATTGGTTTGCTTGAGGTGGGTGGTGTGCAGCTAGGATACGCAGAGAAACCACAAGGAAACAGCGGTGATGGCAGCTCGTTTTGACCCATTGGTTCATATCGATTGGAAAACACCGGGCAGCGACTTGCTCGGGCTGTTGCAGCATTACTATCCCGACGTCGGTGTGTTTGCCGGCCCGGGGTTCGAGGTTTTGTTGGATGAGCTGTCCAACGAGATGCCCGAGGTCTGCTTCGAGGCGTTGGCACCGGTGTTGGCGGGTCAGGGTTATGACTTGTGGAACCTGGATGCCGGTGGCGACGATTATCGGCCGGTGATTTTTCCTTCCGATCAGCGTGAGGCGTTTGCCCAGCATTGGCAAAGCCCCCACGGGGAGCCGAGGATCACGGCGACGTTGATCGAGCCACCTGCGGTGAAAGCGCGCAAACCGGCCAAACCCAAGCGCGGCAAAGTCAAATGGTTGCAGGAAGTCCATGACTATCCCGGCCCCACCTATGTTCATGCATACAACTACCGCAACGGTTGGGCCGCGATAACCGAGCAGGACGAAGACCGTTGGCTGTGCTTTCTGATCGACTACAACCAATGGCCGCCCGCCGAACAGGACATGCTCGAACAGCGCACCGATGGCGTGGACGGCGCCGATCTGCGGCTGATCGACGCCAACGCCCAGCGCAGCCTGTGGAGGCGCCAGGTCAAACACGGCGATTACAGTGCGGATGATCGGTTCAAATACGAGGTCCTCCGGGGCGATATCATCGAAGAGTTCGGCCCTGCCGGAATGCACTGGCAGGCATTCGAAGAGCCTTGTGTCGTGGTCGACGAGGAGATTTTCGAGCGCCAGCGCATTTACCAGCCCGAGCATCTGACGCGAATCTGGCGGATCACGGGGGACAGCAGCGAGGTGATCTTCGAGGATTCGGAGGAGCTGACAATCCTGCCCATCGGCCCCCGCCGCTTGTTGTTCATGCAGCACAACGGCAAGCGCTGCTGGGTCTGGAACCTGGACCCGCCGCACCGGGCCGTCCCCGCCAAACCGATGCCAGCCGAAGCCTACAAGCTGCGGCCAGCCACGGCGTATCTGGGCGGTGACGAGATTCTGCTGTTCAGCGAAGGCGCGCGGCAGAACCTCGAGCACGCGGGGTATCAGGAGACAGTGTTGCTGGCGTGGCGCTTCAACTTCATCACCGGCGCCAAGACCCAGGCGACGCTGGACGGCTTCGGCAGTGAGCTGCGCCAGGACACCCGCCTGCTGGTCACCCAGCCCAAACAGGTGATCACTTTGCGCACGTTTCATGGCCAACTTCACGTCGCGCGTGGGCATGGCGACTGGTGGGTGTGGAGCTACCGCGCCAACACTTTCGGCACACACACGCTGGCGTGGTTCTGGAACCAACGGAGCAACGAGGTACTGAAGCTGACGTCCAAGGACCTGCCGCGAATCAAACCGGAGATTCGTTATGTGCCGGCGCAGGATCGGTATCTGGCGTTCGAGACGGAGTTTGTGGCGCGCTTGCCGGTCTTCAGCGACATGGTCGAGGCCAAGGGCTGTGAAGTGTTGAGCTTCGAGTGAACCACCGCTGCCGCACCGCGATCCGTTGAACCACATCAATCCCCTGGCGAGGGAGCTTGCTCCCGCTCGGCTGCGCAGCAGTCGCATAACCTGCCAACCATTTTCGTCTTGCGTACCGCCGGGGGCTGCTGCGCACCCCAGCGGGAGCAAGCTCCCTCGCCACGGGGATGATGTACTGCTCAGATCTGTAGCGTTTTTCCAAGCCAGACATATGCCGCAAAGGTCCTTGCATTGCTGGTCAGGGAACGCCTCACCAGAATGGCCCGCCTACTTGAAACGCAAAGGAACGCAATGCGCTTGATAAGGTGGGGGGAAAAAAGCTTTGAGTCGACCGTGGCTGCCGATGTTGCCGCGCTTACGGTCGAGAGCGCGCTGATGAACGGCCTCACCGTCTATGGGCCGGATCAGTATCGAATACACTCGAGAGTCCACGGAGGCATCGATATCGTCAAGGCCGTCAGGAACGGCGACTTGTTATTGGTGAGCATGGCGTTCGTCGGCTCGGGCGCTGGTTCGATGCCGCGCCACAAACCGGAGCCTGAACCGGTTCGCAGGCCCCCGGAACGATGGCCGCAGCCCAAGCCACGCGAAGACCTGGTGTTTGCCAAATCCTGCAGCGCGGAAAACTGGTGCAACACAGGCGCCGGCACCACCCGCGAACCGGCCTCGAATTTCGGCCGGATCATGGTGGCGGGCGCCATGCTCATGCCCTCGGCGAGTACCGCCATTGCCTCGGCCCTCGGCGCTGACCTGGCGCTGGGCCGCATCGCTGGCGGCGGGATCATGCAACAGCGCCTGACCTGGGCGCTACGCGGTGCCGGCGGCCCAGCCAGCGTCTTCGTCCTGGGCATGCTCCCGGCGAAGATGAACGACGGCACGCTGTACACCGATGACCAGCTACGCCGCCTGAGCCACGCCACCACCCGCGTGCGCTTCCAATTACGCCGCGATGCCGAAGGCGTGCTCCAGGTATATGGCATCCACAGCGGCCCGTCCGGCGACGACTCGGTGCGCACCGTACAGGTGACCTGGAACGCCGGCCAGACCGCCATGGAAGCCAAGCTCAACGACGTCACCCTTATCTGGACACCCCAGGAGACCCCGCATGGCTCGCTTCCGCCGCTGACCTATCCGGAGGATATTGGCAAACAGCTGGACACGATCTTCGTCCATCCGATAGCGGAGGATGTCGACAGCCAGATTGGTGGGTTGCCCGGTGAAGACATCACGGCCGAAGACTGGATTCTGGTATTTCCGGCGGATACGGGGCTGAAGTCGCTTTATGTAGTGTTTACCCGGCCCTTTGGTGGGGATCATAGTTATCATCCTGCTCCAAAATTGCTGGCTGCGTTTCCTGATGCACGTCATGTCCGGTTCAAATCACGGGTGCAAGGTGGCGGCAGCTCTCGCAGGCGTTGGAAAGATAAGAAGGGGCGTATCTACGAATGGGATTCTGAAAACGGTAGAGTGGAACTGTACAACAAGCAGGGCGAGCATTTGGGGGAGTACAACGCCGATACCGGCGCGCAAACCAAACCGGCCAAACCCGGCCGCAAAGTAGAGAAATAGGAGTTCTTATGTACCTATCTATCAGTGGATTCTTACCGGACGGGGAAGAAGATGATTCGCTTCAATTCGATCTCGATTTGGATGAATCCTTCAATGGTCAAATCGTGCAGCTTTTAGGCCATGGAAGTCTTAACGCAATGGCTGAAGGGGAATGGCTGCTGACGAATGAACAGGTCACAGAAATTTCTAAAATTATCGGCGTACCTCTCCCAACAAATCTGGATTTGTTTATTGGTGTCCTAGCCTAGCTGGCGTCCATCTACCGCACCGCCTCCCCCTGTGGATAAACATCACTGACATTCAGCGATAACTGCGCAGCTACTTCGTAGCCATCGGCCTTGGTGAAGTTCAACTGGAATTCCTGGTACGCGGGGCCCTTGGTCCAGCGGTTGACTTGCAGGTCCTGATACCGGGAGCTTTCTCCCGGCGCAAGCTGGCCGAACTGTGGATAACCCGCGTCGGCAAAAATCCTGTCTGCGTCGAACCAGTCCAGTTCTCTTCCAAGGTTCACCGCGGGTCCCACCGCCGCCCACGCCTCTGGCGTGACTTTCTGGCCAACGTCGACGAAGAGCACTTTGCTTTCTTTCGCAGCGATCAGGAATGGCAAGGTCATCGGCATTCCCGTGGAGTCGAGCAGCTTGGATTTCATGCCGATGTACTGCCCGCCGCCCTCCTCCCGGCGCTCCCATATTCGCCAGTCAATGACGCTTTCCGGATTGAAGCTGTTGTTGGTCAGGATGATCTTGTAACGCTGTTTGAAGAGTACCGGGAAGTCGGCGTGGGGCTTGAAGAACGAAATTTTGTCGTGTTCAGCACCGACACGGACAATGATCGGCGTCTTGCGACTGGCGATGCCGTCCTGGTATTGCTGGTAGCTGAAGTAGGCGGACGCAATGGAGACGACCAAGGCGAGTGTTGCAATGACATCCGTTCGGGTGAGGGTCTTGAACCATTTGATCATGGGTGGGCTATCCGGGCATGGGCAATCGGTGGGCTGGCGCGCAACTGCCAACCTTGACGGAAACCGCCGCATCCCCAAGAGGACGCGGCGAACGACAGTAATACCGCACCGTCAACTTGGGTGCTAACTCAAGCGCTTCACCTCAAGGCGCCCACAAGGCGGTCCACTGAGTTGCTCGCCCGTTTCCAGGCTGAACACCGAAAAGTGCAAGGGGCAGGTGATGCTTTTACGCTGCTGATTGATCACCCCGTGCTCCAGCCATCCGGCGCGGTGTGGGCAAGTATGCGGCACTTCAAAGTGCTGATCGTCGATTACGACGGCGAACGTGCCCGGACGATAGAATTCAGATGGCTCGCTCAATCATGCGCTCCTTGTCGAAGTGTTTTTGGCGCCTGGCCTTATCGACGGCCGCATCAAACGCGGCGTTAGTGATGTCACGTCCCATGCAGATGCCCTCCCACGCCTTGACAGGATCGAGGTCGCCCGCCACGTCCATCGCTTTGAGCAACCGCTGGCCTTCAATGGCGTGGAAAACATCAATATGGACATGCTCGGAATAGTAGGTGTGGGCTTTGATCTGCAACCGCGAGCAGATCGACGTGTAGCATTCAAAAAAGAATGGCACGACGGTTTCGAAGTAGGTGATGACGCCGGCGAAGTACGACGGATCATCCGCCCTCATCGTCAACCAGCAGAACATGTTGGGAAACGAGAAACCGGCCGGCGCGTTGACGTCGATATAGAAGGCCAGGTCAGTGGGCATCTGCAACTCATTGAGCAGATCGATATACAACGTGGTGTGGGACCGCTTGAGGTTACCGGACCCGAACTCGTCGATCATCATGCGTAACATCGGCATTTGCGCGGCCAGGCTGAGACGGGGCATGAGGTGGTAAAAGACCTGCGCCTCGGTCAAGCCATCCAGGGCGAATTCCTGCACCAGGATCTTGAATTCCTCAAGGTTCATATGCTCGCTGACATACACCGCGCTGGGCGGCACCTCGCTGCGGTCGATCTCCACCAGTTCAGCCAGTTGCTTGCGTAACGTGGCGAGATCAGTCGGCGGATTGGCGGTCCGCGTCTTGTCGATGGTCGACTCGATCCAGTCACGCTCGAAGGCCAGGATATGGCTTTCCAATGGCTTGAGCTGCTTGATGCAGGCGCGATTTGCCAGGAACAGTTGTTTCTGCAGGTCGCTCATGCCATGACCTCCTGCTCTGCGAAGACTCGGTCGGTGCTGATGACGCCGCGTGCCTTGAGTTCCTTTTTGACATGAGCGTACCAATCGTCCGCGGCCAGTTCGAATTGCTCATTGAGCGTCGCCACCAGGCCACCGACCATGGTTTGTCGGGCACTGATCGCCAGCCGGCAAAGCGCTGGCTCAAGATTGGCCAACGACACGACATTGCCGTCGGACTCCAGCTCTCTCGCCAACAGCATTTCCCAACCGATGAAGTAATCCAGCCCCTCGTTGCGCAGGCGCTCGATTTCACTCTGGACGCGCGGCTGGGAAGGTGAATCCTTGATGCCGATGACTCTCGGTAACTGGGCGATGGCAAGCAAGGTGTCGAAGCTTTTTTCATTACCTGAGAGGGCCGACTCGTTGTAGATGAAGATATCCAGCGACGTGGCGTCATGGACCGCCCGGTAGTGATCGATCATGTCTTGCTGGCTGGTGCCTGAAGCGAAAGGCGAAGTAAACATGACCGCCTGGGCCCCATGGGTTTGCGCCAACCGCGCATATTCGATGACTTCGGCGGTGGTCGCCCGTTCAATGCCGGCGATGACGGTTTTATCTTGCGCGTGCGCCAGCGTCAGCTCCAGCATGCGCTGCCAGTCGCGCTTCCCAAGCCGCCAACCTTCACCGGATGTCAGGCACGGGATGTAGCCATCGACAAACGGCCGCGAACTATGCAGCAACTTGCGCACGCTGGCTTCGCAGACATGCGAATGCTCATCAAGGGGCGTAATCAACGGTACATAGATGTGCTTAGCCGACATGCTGGAAGTCCTCCTGGCCGATGGTCATTTCCATGGACTGCTCGTACAAGCGCTGAAGTTTTTCAGGAAATGCGGATTGCGAAACCGAGGGCGGAAACGTCTTCAGGAATGGCTTGAGTAAACCCACCTCGCGCAGCGACTCGTCATGGGTGAAAAAAGGTTGTTGGTGCTCAACGACATGAGCCACCAATAACTTTTTTTCCACGCTCAGGTGCGCCCAGTCAGGCTCCAGGCAGGCGCGTTTCAGAACCTTGTTGCAATAGCCCTGACGCTGGATATCCATGTCTGTATGGAGGACATCCATGAAGGGGTAATAGACGTCCTGCAAGTGCCGGCTTTTTTTCCAGATAATGGCATCACAGATACCAATCTGACCGAAACTCATCTGCACCTGACGCGAATAAAACGCGCCGAAAAAACCCAGCGACCTGGCCCGAATCTCAGGGTCGCTATGGTGCATGCCCATGAAAACAGTAGCGTCGATAACCGCCATGGAAGCTTCAGCCATGATAGTTCTCCAAAGCGCGTGCGATGGTTTCGACCGCCTGTTCGAACTCCTCGGGTTTGCGTGCCAGTGCCAGGCGGATATATTTCTGCCCCGCCTGCGGCTGGCTCCAATAAAAGTACTTGCCCGGCAGGACGTAGACTTCGTACGCCATCAGGTAGGCCTGCAGATCATCGGCAGTAACACCGTCACGCAGGATCTCGAACCAGGCGACACTGGTTTCGATCTTGGGCGTCAGGTAATTCAGGAAGCTGCCCTGCAGATGGCGTCGGGCGGCAGCGCGGTTAACGTCAAGTACCGAGCGCACCGATTCGAAATCATCATCACTGCTATCGCGAATGTATTGAGTCACGACATTCAGGATGAAGGGCGACACGTTCAACAATACGCTGGTCACGATGCTGTAGATGTCAGCGTTGATGGCCTGGCTGGACATGATCGTGGCGCATTTGGTGTCCTGTAGCGGCCAGGTTTTCCCGGTGTCTTCCATGATGATGTACTGGGTACCGATGTCATCGAGGATGGCATAGGCATCAACGCGACTGCCCCCGGCCGCCTTGATAAACGCCGCGAAGCAGAAGTCCAGGATGAGCAGCTTGCCGTGGTCCTTGCAATAGCGCGCCACTTCGACAAAGGTGTCGGCGCCCTCGGCGAACATGCTGGTACCGGTCGGGTTGTTGGGGTCGACCAGGAAAATCGCATCGACATTTGCGGCCGCCGATTGAAGCTTCGCATAGACATCGGTTGACGATTGCAAAAGGGCTTCGTCCAGCGGCGTCAACGGCACTTCCATGTGTTTGAGCAGGTCATGCAGGTTGTCGAAGCATGGTTCGATCAAGCCGACACTCATGTTGCGTTTGCGCAGGTAGGTCGCGGTGATGTGCATCGCGATCGAGGCTGCGTAAACCAGATAGATTTCATCATGGCGCTTGAGCGCGTGCTCCTGGCCATGAAAGGTAAAGAACGCCTGGATGAATTCCTGCTCGCTCTGGTACTGGCTTTGGCCTTGAGCGCGATACCAGAGTTCGGGAAGCCGATTGACGATCTCTTGTTGGGTGACACTTTGGTCCTGATGGGTGTGGGCGTCAGCCAGATTGAAGCGGGTCTTCAAGGCAGAAATTTCATGTTGGGTGATATCTTCTTTATCATCCAGACGGGTCATGACACTCATGTTGTTATTCCTATAGGTGCTAAAGATGCTTATCCCATTTGGCTGGCTCACGGCGCCGTGGATAAACCCTGTTCTATAGTTATCATTGTTTTATTGTCCGACAACTGTACTTGGGTGCAGCTTTAATTTTTGCGCCTGTATCTAGGTACAGCTGCTTTTTTTGAATGGTGTGCCATGCTCTGCGCGCGCTAACAGTTCAAATATCAAATACGCAAGGACATTGCAGGGCATATGGACAAGGTCAGCTTTCACGCCATCAACTACTCAGACGCCTCGGAAGACTTACTGGCTGACCTGTATGGCTTGAGGAAGGAAGTTTTTTCCGATCGACTTGACTGGCGCGTCACCACTCACCTGGGCAGGGAGATTGATGAGTATGACACTGTCTGCGCAACTTACCTGGTAGGTTTTTATGCGGGCCGCCCCCTGAGTAGTTTGCGCCTGATCAATACGTTGAATCCTTATATGGTCGAAGGTCCATTCCGAAACTTCTTCAACTGCGAACTTCCTAAAGACCAGGCGATCGCCGAGTCCAGTCGTTTTTTTGTTGATAAGACCCGCTCCCGAGCCATGGGACTGAGTCAGGTGCCGCTGACCGAGATGCTGCTTCTGGCCATGCACGACCATGCTGCTCGGCAGAACCTGGATTCGATCATAACGGTGGTCAGCCACGCCATGTCGCGCATCGTCCAAAGAGCGGGTTGGCACTACGAGGTGTTGGATACCGGCGAAGCTTCCCCCGGCGAAAAGGTTCTGCTGCTCAGAATGCCGGTGCGCCCCGAGAACGACTGGAGCCTCAGGCAAACGATAGAGGCAAGGCAGCGTCGTGGCGTATCCGCTGCCGAAAAACCGCCGTTGACCTGCCAGATTCAGACCAACCCCAGGCTGACCGCTTTGTAGACGGCTTGCTTGGCGTTGCAAACGCTAAGCTTGTCGACAATGTTGGCCATATGGAATTTCACGGTGCGCACGGAAATGGCATGAATGGCGGCGATTTCGCTGTAGGCCTTGCCCATGACCACCCATTTCAATACGCCAAGTTCCCTGTCCGACAGACCGGCCTCAGTCAACTCGGGAAACAGCTCGCTCAAGGAAAAACAATCAGTCAACCTGTGTTGAAACTGAATGAGCGTCATCTGGATCTCGGCCGCCCTGCGCATCATGGTTTGCTCAAAATCCTTACGCCGCTCGGTGTTGCTGATGCTCAGTGCAGCGAACAGGCCATTGGCATCATGCAAGTTGAACGTGAAGCCGTCGGATATCTGATATTTTTCCGAGGATGCAAATACCGCCTGGCCTTGATCAGTCGCCTTGGACTCAAGCGCTTCATGCCAGAAGAAAGGTGCTATGCACTTCAAACCGTGCTTGATGACCGGGTCGACAAGATGATAATTCTCGGCCTTGTACACATCGAGCCAGCGTTTGGGGTAGTTGGAGAAAATCCTCGGTTTTACCTCTCGCCCCTTGTACATGACAAAGTAAGCATAATGGCAGCCGTCCAACGGACGCAGGCATTTCTCAAATGTACTCTTGAGTCTTTCATCCAATTCAGACCCGGTATTTATGACTCGCCGGCCTTTTACAGCTTGACTGCTCATAAAAATTCCCTTTTTTATGGATTACTTATTGTCTTGTTTTTCCTGTTGTCGCGTGATGAAGAGCATTCAATCCAAGTATCAATTCGTAGTAAAGCCAAAATCACTACTACATACTCGGTGATCCGAACGAAGCAAGACTTGACGCGGCTCAACTCTCAGGCGGAGTCACCTTTTCTTGCCGATCAGGCGACTCGCTCCGGCGCAGCAAGCCATCAACTTGCAGGTGTTTCTCGAGACTCTGCCAGCCCGGCTTGCACGGCAGGGCGGGACTCGATCATTTTGAGCCAGCGCAGCACGTGAGGGAACGGCGTGATATCCAGTTCCAGTTCTTCAGAAGTTCGCAGCCAGGGGAACGCCGCGATATCGGCAATGGAATACTGGTTGCACGCCAGGTAGCTGCGCTCGGCCAATTGCTTGTCCACCACGCCATACAGACGCAAGGCTTCTTTGCGATAACGCGCGATCGCTTCCTCGTTATGCGTGGTGCTGCCGTGCAAGAACCACCAGAGCTGGCCGAGCATAGGGCCGATGGCCCCTACCTGGAAGAACAGCCACTGCTGGACTGCAAGCTGGTCGGCAGCTGTATCAGGCAGCAGGCAAGCGTACTTCTGCGACAGATAACCCAGGATGGCGGCGGATTCGAAAACCGAAACCCCAGCTTGGTGATCGACGATGGCGGGTATTTTCCCGTTGGGGTTTATGGCGAGGAACTCCGCTGAATGCTGCCGTCCTTCAGCCAGGTTGAGCTTCACCAATTGGTAATCGATGCCCGCCTCTTTCAGGAAAATACTGATTTTCTGCCCATTGGGTGTATCAGCCGTATACAGCGTGATGGGGGAAGCCGCGTTCATGAGGAACTCCATTCCAGGTCAATTTCATTGCATTTGCAATCATATTGAGCCGTGCCGTATGGTGCAAGCACGACGGAACGCACGGAGATTGTGGAATGATCGGCTTTTCCAGCTTCAGTAAAACACCAGAGACCCGCCTGGCCGCTCAGGCCTGTATCGATAAGATCCGAACGCTTTCAGCGCTGCACATGGATGGTTTCTCCTCGCCGCTCTACACCATGATCGATATCGCCAATCGCCTCGAAAGGGACCCTGGAACAGCCAGGCATGTCTGGGTGATCCGCGCCAACAAGCAACCCCAGGTCGAGCACTGTCACACCCGCATCAGCGCCTGGCCCCTGCGCCTGAGCCCCGACGCCCGTGCCAGTGAAAAACCGTTGCTCTACCTGACCAGCTCGGCGACATCGGCCGAACTTTGCGCGCTGTCGAACGAGTCCGCGAACCGGGGAATCTTGTGTAACGACATCGAGACCCTGCCCTCGCGATGGCCCAAGGGGGCTCACCCGTGGTTACCGCTCTGGCTGGCGGCCAACCCACAATGCCTGCCATTCGATCCGGCCAGCGGTGCCGAAGCGCACGCCATTGCCCTGGCCGCTTTGGAGAGCCTTTACGTGGAGGGCAACGACGGTTTTTATTACATGGCGCTTCACGACGAGCCCAACGATTTCCTCGGCCCTGTTGGCAACATCAGTGCAAGCCAGGCGCTCAAGGGGATGTACAAGCTCACCGAGATCGAGACGGAGGTCGGGGCGCCCCGGGTTCGCTTGCTGGGTGCCGGGCTGGCATTGCAGTCGGTGGCGAACGCGGCGCAAATGCTGGCTGAACACTGGGGAGTGGCAAGTGAGTTGTGGAGTTGCCCCAGCTACACCCGCCTGGCCCGTGATGCGGACACCGCACGACGCTGGAATCGACTGCATCCCGAGAAGCCGAAGCGCTCGTCGCATTTGCTCGATTGCCTGGGCAAAACGGGCAGCCCGGTCGTCGCGGTGACGGGTTACGCCCAACACGTTGCCGATCAGATTGGCGCGCACCTCACGTCACGGTTCGTGGCACTCGGCGCCGATTCGACCGGAGTCTCCGCGCAAGCCGTGGATAAACACTGGATCGTGGTGTTGGCCTTGCAGGCGCTGGCTCAGGAGGGCGTCATCGAACAGGCCTGCGTCAAGCAAGCGATGAGTCGGTACCTGCTGCAATGACAGCCCGCGCCTATTTCCCTCGACCACTGCTGCGCGCCGCTGTGGCCGCACGCTCCAGCGCTTCGCTGAAGACTCGCTGCTGGTCGTCGTCGAACTGCGCCAGGAACAATTCGTCCACCGCCCCTTCGTAGATTTTCCACATTTTCTTGCGCAGCACTTTCCCGCTCTCGGTGATGGCGGCGTACGCCCCTCGGCCGTCATCGCTGGCGCGGCTGCGGGTGACCAGGCCTTCCGCCTCCAGGCGGTCCACCAGGCGGGTGAGGTTGTAGCGCTCGATGGCCATGACGTCGGCCAGTTCGCTCATCCGCCGGGCGCCGTCGGGGCCGCTTTCCAGGCCCCATAACGCGTCGTACCAGGCGTAGGCCGGCAGCCCGGCGGCCGCCAGCCGACGCTCGATTTCGCGGATCAGGCAACGGTGGGCCCTGACGAATCTGAACCAGGTATCCGGCTCGCTGGATGACATGCAGCACCTTTCTCAAGAAATCGATTTAGTTGCAATTGTAGCGCGTGGCAGGCTAAGTTCTCGCACGTAGTTGCAAGTGCAACTACAAAATTCTCGAAGGTTGGCGTCGACCCACGCCCCTTAGTCAGGCACCAAACGACTCGGTGCTGCTGCACTGTCCAGGAGACGACAACGATGGCACAACAATCCATGTTTCTCGACGAGGATCCACAAGAGACTCGCGAATGGCTCGAATCCATTGAATCGGTGGCGAGTGTCGAAGGGCGCTCTCGTGCCCACTACCTGATCGATCAGATGCTTGATTTCGACGCCAACCGCCACGGTGATTTCTACGGGCGCGTGACGACGCCCTACGTCAATACCATCCCGGCCGACCGCCAGCAGCCCTACCCCGGCGACCTGGCCGTGGAGCGCCGGATCAATGCCTATATCCGCTGGAACGCGCTGGCCATGGTGCTGCGCGCCGGCAAACATTCGAACGTCGGCGGGCACATCGCGTCCTACGCGTCGGCGGCGGTTTTGTATGACGTCGGCTTCGAGCATTTTTTCCGTGGTCGCACCGAGCAGTTCGCCGGTGACATGGTGTACATCCAGGGCCACTCGTCACCAGGCATCTATGCACGCGCCTATCTGGAAGGACGCCTGAGCGAAGAACAGTTGGACAACTTTCGCCGCGAGACCGACCGCGATGGCGTTTCGTCCTATCCGCATCCACGGCTGATGCCTGACTTCTGGCAATTCCCGACGGTGTCGATGGGGCTGGGCCCTATCACGGCCGCGTATCAGGCCCGGTTCATGCGCTACCTGGAAGATCGCGGCCTGAAGGAACACCAGGGCCGCAAGGTCTGGGCGTTTCTCGGTGACGGTGAAATGGACCAGCCGGAATCCCTGGCGGCGATTTCCCTGGCGGGCCGGGAGAAGCTCGACAACATCATCTTTGTCGTCAACTGCAACCTGCAACGCCTGGACGGCCCGGTGCGTGGCAACAGCAAGGTGATCCAGGAATTCGAAAGCCTGTACCGGGCGGCCGGCTGGAATGTGATCAAGGTGATCTGGGGCAGCGGCTGGGATGCCCTGCTCGAGAAGGACAAGAGCGGCCTGCTGCGCCAGCGGATGATGGAGTGCGTGGACGGCGATTATCAGAACTATAAATCCCAGAACGGCGCCTATGTACGCGAGCACTTCTTCGGCAAGTATCCAGAGCTGCTGGAGCTGGTCAGCGACCTGAGCGACGACGATATCTGGAAGCTGTCTCGCGGCGGCCACGACCCGGAAAAAGTCCACAACGCCTATGCCGCCGCCATGCGCCACACCGGCGGGCCAACCGTGATCCTGGCCAAGACCGTGAAGGGTTTCGGCATGGGCGAAGCCGGTGAAGGCCAGAACATCAACCACCAGCTCAAGAAAATGGGCGACGATGCGGTCAAGGCGTTCCGTGATCGGTTCGGCCTGGAACTCAGCGATGACCAGCTGGGCGACATGCCTTACCTCAAGCCGGGCGCGGACAGCGTCGAGGCGCTGTACCTGCAAGCCAGGCGCAGCCAGTTGGGCGGCTATATCCCGGCCCGTTTTAATGCCGTGGCGCCGTTGCAGGTCCCGCCTTTGTCGTCGCTGGATACCCAACTCAAAGGCACTGGCGAACGGGCGATCTCCACCACCATGGCGTTCGTGCGCATCCTCGGCACGCTGCTCAAGGATCCGAACATCGGCAAGCTGATCGTGCCCATTGTCCCGGACGAATCACGGACCTTCGGCATGGAAAGCCTGTTCCGCCAGATCGGTATCCATTCCCATGTAGGCCAGCTGTATACGCCGCAAGACGCCGGCCAGTTGAGCTATTACAAGGAAGCCCGGGACGGCCAGATCATGCAGGAGGGGCTGAACGAGTCCGGCGGGATTTCTTCATGGATCGCCGCGAGTACGTCCTACAGCACCCACGGCGTGATGACGGTGCCCTTCTACATCTTTTATTCGATGTTCGGCTTCCAGCGCGTCGGCGACCTCGCCTGGGCCGCCGGTGACGCCCGGGCTCGCGGCTTCCTGCTCGGCGCCACCTCCGGCAGGACCACGCTGATGGGCGAAGGCCTGCAACATGACGACGGCCACAGCCATGTGCTGTCCTCGACCATCCCCTGCTGCGTGTCCTACGACCCGACCTACGCCTATGAATTGGCCGTGATCATCCAGGACGGCATGCGACGGATGTATGCCGAAAACGAAGACATCTTCTATTACATCACCGTACTCAACGAAAACTACGCCCACCCTGCAATGCCCGAAGGTGTCGAGCAAGGCATTCTCAAGGGCATGTACCGGCTCTCGGCGCCTGAAAAGCCTGTCGAAGGCAAGCATGTCCAACTGATGGGCTGCGGTTCGATTCTTCAGGAAGTGGTCGCGGCGGCGCAGTTGCTAGAGCAGGATTTCGGCGTCAGCAGCGAAGTCTGGAGCGTAACCAGCCTGACCGAACTGCGTCGCGACGGCCAGGAAGCCGAACGCTGGAACCTGCTGCATCCCGAGCACGCGCCGCGTATCGGTTATGTGGAAAGTTGCCTGCAGGACAAACAGGGGCCGGTGGTGGTCGCGACTGACTACATGAAGATATTCGCCGACCAGATCCGCCCGTTCGTATCCAATCGACGCTTCGTGGCCCTCGGCACCGACGGTTTCGGCCAATCGGATACCCGGGAGTCACTGCGCAGGTTTTTCGAAGTGGATCGTCACTTCATCGCACTGGCGGCGTTGAAGGCCTTGGCCGATGACGGGAGAATTCCCCGGGAAAAAGTAGCGGAGGCAATCAGGCTCTACGGTATCGATCCGCAAAAGCAGAACCCTGCGAAGGTTTGATCTCCACGAAAGACCTGCGGGAGCGAGCTTGCTCGCTCCACGGTTTGCTGCATTCATTTTTGGAGTCATTTTCGGAAAAGAGGAGGGTATCGCCTGCTGTCCAGCGGCAGGTGATGGACGCGATAATGGCATTTTAGTAGCATTCGTCACTTTATCGATCCTTCAAGGATGACCTATGCTCGCCCTGCCTCGCTGTCCTGCCCCGTTGCTAGCATTGTCCGCGTTGTTTGTATTGCTCGGCGGTTGCAGCGTCAATGGCAGCTACCCCGATGCCGTCGAACCGGACGCCGCCAAGTTGAGGTTCGTCGCCAATACCAGCAACGCCACGCTGGATTATTTCGACGCGGCCCATTGTGACGGACAAACCACGGGCATCCTCAACAATATGCTGTTAAGCGATACCGCGCGGCGGGTGGGAATGAGCGTTCCGGCGCCCAAGGATGCCAGGGGTTATCTGGAGGTCAAGCTCAAGCCCGGCGAGCAGATTCACCTGCGCACCAACATGAACAGCGGTTATGCCGTGTGTGGCAAGGGCTTCAACTTCACACCCGAGGCCAATGCCGAATACGAGGTGACGTTCAAGTCCGAGAAGAACTTCTGCCTGACTCAATTGCAACGCTTGCAACGGGTCGACGGCAAGGACGTGCGCACACCGATCCCGATCCTGAAAAAAGACTTTCCCGCCTGCTCCGGCCGCAATGCGCTGTTCCCCAAGACCTACCCGGACACACCCCATCGCCTGGAACTGATGAGCCGGGTCATCGATAAAAGCCTGGTCGTCACGGTGAAGACGGATCCGGCCAAGGAAAAAGTCGAGAGTTATTCACCCGAGAAACTGGACACCCTGATCAGCGAACGCAAGGCCAAGCTCGGTTTCGATCTGCCGGCTGACTACTGGACGCTGTACCGGGAAAATCTGCAGACGTTTGGCGATGACATGGCGCAGAACAAGACGCACTCGATGGAACGTTTCAAGGAGGAATACCAGACGCGTCTGCGACAGCTGAAGGACGAGCAGTTGGAGCAATGGGCGTTACCCAAAACCGCCAATGCCAAGCCGGAGAAAGCCGAGATCGACCTGGACGTTGCGATGATGGTGGAGTACTTCCGGATCGGGAATGGGGTGACGGTCGAAGCGGTAACTCGTCACCTGGAAAGGATGGCGCAGATGGACGAGCATTACGGGGGTATGTACGCGGTTTGCGGAGTGCTGGAAGCGCAATTAGCAAGAGGATGGGCCGCCGCCTTCGCGAGCAAGCCCGCCCGCCCGCCCCCACAGGGTCTGTGGTGCGAATTATTGCTTCGCCAATTCTACTGCGCCCCGGACCCGCTGCTGCATGTTGATCAGATGCAACCGCATCGACGCCCGCGCCGCTTCGCCGTCCCGTCGCGCCAATGCCGCGTAGACCTGCTCGCGTTCACGCACCACCAATGCTCGATTTTCAGTCGCCATCGCTGGCATCGCCTGCTGGACCACGGCAATCAGGGTATTGCCGACGTGCGCCATCGCGTCGATAAAAAAAGCTGTTGCCGGTGCATTGGGCAATCTGCCGATGAAATTCGAAATCCGTCCGGGCGCTGTTGTCGTCCGTTGCGTCGACGGCATTCGCCGCATTCAGCGCTTCGCGCATGGCCAGCAACTGCTCCGGCGTGGCGCGTTGCGCAGCGATGCCGGCCGCTTCCACTTCCAGGCTCAGGCGCAGTTCGATGACGGCCAGCGCGTCATGGGCGCCGCCCTTGATGTGCTTGCCGCCCTGGAAATCACCCGGGCGCGCGGTGTCGACGACGAAGGTGCCGATGCCATGGCGCGTCTCGACCAAGCCTTCGGCCTGGAGCCGTGACATGGCTTCGCGGACCACGGTCCGACTGACGCCGCGCTCTTTGATGATCACCTGTTCGGTTGGCAGTTTGCTGCCCGCCGGCAGCTCGCCCGCGAGTATCTGCTGCGTCAGGTCGACCACCAGTTGCTGAGTCATGCTCAGGCGTCGATCGGTTGTGACACGCTCCATTGCACCTATCCATCAAGCCAGACGATCGCGGCATTATAGCCGCGACCTTGGGCCAAAACTCACTATAATGCCCGCTGATCACACTAGAGCACGCCGATGACGGACCAAGCGTTATCTCCATTGAACAAGCCGCGCCGCCTGGCCGAAACACTGGTCGACCGTTTTGCCCAGCGCATGCGCGACGGCATCCTGAAATGCGGCGAAAAGCTCCCCACCGAAGTGCACATCATGGAAGCCGAGGGTGTCAGCCGTTCGGTGGTGCGCGAGGCGCTGTCGCGCCTGCAGGCGGCGGGGTTGGTCGAGACCCGCCATGGCGTCGGTACGTTTGTCCTGGATATGCCGGCGCCGGAGGGGTTCACCCTCGGGCCGGCGACGATTGCGACGTTGTCGGACGTACTCAATTTGCTGGAGTTTCGCCTGAGCCTGGAAGTGCAGGCCGCCGGCATGGCCGCCGAACGCGCCACGCCCCAAGCCCTGGCCGAACTGGCCCAGGCGCTGGAGGCGTTGCTGCAAGGGCCGGAAAAATCCGGCACCACGATCAACGCCGACTTCCAGTTCCATCTGAAAATCGCCAAGGCGGCCGGCAATTACTACCTGATCGACATCATGAAGCACCTGGGTACAAAGCTGATCCCGCGTACGCGGATGAACTCCGCCTACTCCGGGCAAAGTGATCGCAGCGCCTACCTGCAGGGGATCAACGCCGAACACCAGCAGATTTTCGATGCTATCGCCAGCCGCAATGCCGACGCGGCGCGGGCGGCCATGTACCTGCACTTGAGCAACAGCCGCATGCGCCTGTGTGAAACCCAACAACGCCAGGCGTTCTACAACGAATAAAACGCTCCACAGCCCTCCTGTGGTGCATCTATATCAAAGGCGCAATTCATGGTGGCGAGGGAGCTTGCTCCCGCTGGGCTGCGTAGCAGTCCTTCTTTGTGGGCGCTTCGCACCCAAGCGGGAGCAAGCTCCCTCGCCACGGTTTCATCGATCCCTTGAGTACTTTGTACTCCCTGCGACTCAGAAAAAGTTGTATTGAATGCCCACCCGCAAGCGCAACTGCCGATCACTGTCCACCGAATTGACCTTGATGTCACCGACCTCAAAGAACGGTGCCCAACGCTTATCCCACTTGTACTTGACCACGGCATTCTGCTCATAGTCGTCCGTACCGCCGTTGTAGCGAATGTAATCGGCATCGAAGTAAGTCAGTTGGTATTCATAGGCCCACGGCCCCTGGTTCGCATAGTTGATATAGACGTCGTAGCGATGGATCGTCTGGTCGTCCTGGCCATTGTCCGGCACGTCGTGATCCACCTTGTCGCGGTCCAGTTTGCTGGCGTCATAACGGTAACGCCCGGCGATGCTCAGTTCCTTGGTGATCTTGTAGCCCAGGCGCAAGCCCATCTTGTAGGTGGTGGACTCCTCGTCGCTTTCCATGGCGAACGAAGGCGTCAGCGTCCAGCGGTCGTCGATCTTGTGCTGGTAGTTGACCGTGAACTCATGGCCGCTGCCGACAGTGTTGTCGAAGGCGACGTCTTCCCGATCCCCGGCGGTCTTGTATTTGAGTTCGCCTTCCAGGCCCACACCGTTATCCAGCCTGATGCCGAACTTGGCGCGGTCGGCATGCATGCGGGTCTTTTCGGCGTATTGATGGCGAACGTTGATGTAACCGGTATCGGCCTGAACGACCACCGAAGTGAACAATGAAGCGATCGACAAAGCGGTGAGTATCTTTTTCATGTTTTTTATTCTTGTTGGTTGAAATCAATAGTTGGGGTGAACGTCAAATCGCAGGCGAGCGCGTGCGCGCATTGAAACTTGCGGTTCAACGTGTGCTGCGGTTTAAAACAGTTACAGCGGCTTGGTTACTTCATACGGCGATGGGTATTCGCTGTAGGTCGCGACTGGCTTGCACCAGCAAACGGGTGTACTCGTGGGCGGCGCCATCGCTCGCCAGCAGCTGGCTGTCGAGGGTTTCCACCACTCGGCCCTGTTGCATCACCGCCAGCCGATCACACAAGTGCGCAACGACGGCAAGATCGTGGGTCACCATCAGGTAGGTCAGACCTTCCTGACGACGCAGATCAGCCAGCAAGTTGAGAATTTCCGCCTGCACCGAGACGTCCAAAGCCGAGGTTGGCTCGTCCAGCAGCAGTACCCGCGGGCGCAGGATCAGCGCCCGGGCAATCGCCACGCGCTGGCGCTGGCCGCCGGACAACTGATGCGGATAACGAAAGCGGAAGCTGTCGTTCAGGCCGACCTTGCGCAGGATCTCGCTGACTTTTTGCCCGCGCCCGTCGATGCCGTGGATGCGCAATGGTTCCTGCAACGCGGCGTCAATGGTGTAGCGCGGATGCAATGAAGCGTAGGGATCCTGGAAAACCATCTGCACGGTGCGGTAATGATCCAGCGGCAACTTGCGCGTCACCGCCCGCCCCGCGATCTGCAACCGTCCCGCCCAGTGCTGGTACTGTCCGGCCAGGCAACGGAGCACGGTGGTCTTGCCCGAACCGGACTCCCCCACCAGGCCGAATGCCTCGCCCTCGCCAACGCTCAGGTCGACGTCGTGCAGTACCGCGTTCAGTGCCGCGCCGGTGCCGAAACTGAGGTTCAGGCCGGCGATTTCGATCATGTTCATGACAGGCTCCTCAAGCGTTCAACCAACGTGGGTCGCGCTGCAGCACCGGCAGCGTGGCGCGCCGGTGATCCAGGCTTGGCAACGCGGCCAACAGGCCTCGGGTATAGGGATGGGTGGCGTTATCCAGATCGGCGGCGGCAATCGACTCGACCACCCGGCCGGCATACATCACCAGCACGCGGTCGCAGAAATGCCGCACCAGGTTCAGGTCATGGCTGATGAAGATCAGTCCCAGGTCACGCTCGCTGACCAGCTCCTCCAATACATTGAGCACCTGCCGGCGCACCGACACGTCCAGCGCCGAGGTGGGCTCGTCGGCGATGATCACCTGGGGATCGGTGATGACCATCATGGCGATCATGATCCGCTGCCCCATGCCACCCGAGACTTCATGGGGGTACAGGTCATAGACTCGTCGAGGGTCTCGAATGTGTACCTTGCCGAGCATATCCAGGGCCCGTTCCCGGGCTTGGTGATGGGGCACCTTGTGATGGGCGAGATAGGCTTCGGCGATTTGCTCGCCGACTCGCACCACCGGGTTCAGCGAGTACTTCGGATCTTGCATGATCATCGACATGCGCGCGCCACGAATCGCCTGGATCTGCTTTTCGCTGGCCTTCAGCAAATCGATATCGGCAAAACGCAGGGTCTTGGCGGTGACCCGCGCCGTCGGCGGATGCAAGCGCAACAGGCTGCGGCCGACGGTGGATTTGCCCGAGCCGGATTCACCGACGATGGCGAGTTTTTCCCGCCTCAGGTTGAACGACACATCACGCACCGCCGGGGAGGTTTTGCCGGCGTTGCGAAACTCCACGCACAAATCCTGCACAGCCAGTTTTATCTCAGTCATGGGAGGTTCCTCAGGATTGGCTGCGGGGGTCGAGGACGTCGCGCAAGCCGTCGCCCAACAGGTTGAAGGCCAGGCTGACCAGCATGATCGCCGCACCCGGCGCCGCCACCAGCCACCAGCTTTCGAGCATGTAGCGCCGGCCGGTGGAGATCATCGCGCCCCACTCCGGCAGCGGTGCCTGGGCGCCGAGGCCGAGAAAGCCCAGGGCGGCGGCGGTGAGGATGATGCTGGCCATGTTCATGGTCAGGCGGATGATCACCGACGACAGGCACATCGGGATGATATGGCGCAGGATGATCCGGGTACTCGACGCGCCTTGGAGCTGCACCGCGACGACAAAGTCGGCGTTGCGCAGCGGCAGGGTTTCTGCGCGAGCCAATCGGGCGATCGGCGGCCAGGCCGTCAGCGCGATGGCAATCACCGCGTGCTCCAGGCCCGGGCCAAGCGCCGCGATGAAGGCCAGCGCCAGCACCAGGCTCGGAAACGAGATGAAGATGTCGGTGATGCGCATGAACAGGCTGTCGACCCAGCCGCCGAAGTAGCCGGAGATGGTCCCGACCAACAGGCCGATGGGGCCGACGATCACCGTCACCAGCAAGACGATGTACAAGGTGATGCGCGAGCCGTACACCAACCGGGCGAATACATCGCGACCGTATTCATCGGTGCCGAACCAGTGCGCGCTGCTGGGCGCTTGCAACGCACCGGCGAGGTTCTGCAGCAACGGATCGTGACCGGCGATCCATGGCGCGAACGCCGCGACCACCATCAAGGTCGCGACGACAACCAGGCCGGCGAACGTCATCGGGTTGCGCAGCAGAAAGCGCAGCAGCCGTGCGGCGCTGGCGACCAGTGCTGCCGTACTCGAAGCGGGCAGCGCGGCACTGCCGGCTGCACTGGAAGCAAGGGGCAGATTCATTAGCGAGTCCTCGGGTCGAAGATCTTGTACAGCGCATCGCTGATCAGGTTCAGCGTCACGAAGATGAGGCCGATCAGCAGCACGCAGGCCATCACTGCGTTCATGTCGCCGAGCAACAGACTGCTCGTCAGGTATTGGCCGAAACCCGGCCAGGCGAACACGGTTTCGATCAGCACCGCGCCCTCCAGCAGCCCGCCGTAGGCCAGCGCGACGATGGTCAACAGCTGCACGCGGATGTTGCCGAAGGCGTGGCCCCAGACAATCTTGCGTTGGGACAACCCCTTGACCCGGGCAGTGATGATGTACTCCTGGGACAGCTGCTCGAGCATGAAGCTGCGGGTCATGCGGCTGATGTAGGCGACCGAGTTGAAACTGAGGATCACCGCCGGCAGCAGGATGTGCCGCAGCGCACTGCGAAAGGCTTCCCAATCGCCGGACCAGGCGGTGTCGATCAACAGCAGCCCGGTGTGCCTCGGGATCAGCCCGTCGTAGGCCAGGCCGATTCGCCCGACGCCACCGGCCCAGCCCAACCAGGCGTAGAACACCAGGAAAGCCATCATGCCGATCCAGAAGATTGGCGTGGAATAGCCGAACAGCGTGATCAACCGCGCGACATGATCACCGGCGCGGCCCTGATGAGTCGCCGCGTAGACACCCAGCGGCAGGCCCGCCAGCACGCCGAACAGAATGGCCAGGGTCGCCAGTTCCAAGGTGGCCGGGAAGACCCGGGCGATGTCGCTGATAACCGGGTTACCGGTCAGCAAGGCCATGCCGAAGTCACCGTGGAGCAGGTCGCCGAGGTAGATCGCGAACTGGGTCCACAGCGGCTTGTCCAGGCCCAGTTCCTGATAGACCTGGGCGTAGGCCGAGGCGTCGGCGTCCGGGCCAACGATTGCCAGCACCGGGTCCAGCGGCATCACCCGGCCGATAAAAAAGGTCAGCAGCAGCAACCCCAGCAGCGTCACCGCCACCGAACCGCCGCGCCGGGTCGCCGAAGCGGCCCGGGTTGTCCAGATTGAAAAGGATGCAGTCGACATGTTCATTTCCTGCCTTGGCCTTGAGGCCGTCGATTTCAGCGCTGCTTGTAGACGTCGCGAAGACGCGTGGTAGCGGCGGTGTGGCCGATGTAGTTGCGCACGTCGGCGTGAATCACCACCTCGTCCACCATCTGCGAGACCGGCATGATTGCCCCGGCCTGCTGGTCATAGAGGGTCTGGATCTGGGCATACATCTGCCGCTGCCGTTCGGGGTCGCGCTCGCGCTCGGCCTGTTCGATCAACTGGTTGAGCTGCGGGTTGAAGAACGAGGTGCGCCAGCCCTGGAAGTTGCTCAACTTGGCCTCGCTGCGGTTGTCCGGGTTGTACACCAGGGCCCGCAGGCTCGAATGCGGATGGCGCTCCGCCCCGCCACCGCCACGCCCCACGAGAATGTCGAACTGGCGGTCGCGCATCGCCCCGTAGATCTGGTTGCCGGTGCCGGTGATGATCGTCGCCTGGATGCCCGCCTGGGCCAGCGTCGCTTGCAGGCTGGTGGCGATGTTGATGAAGGGCGGGTCGGTCAACGAACGGATGCTCACCTTGAAACCCTCGGCGTGACCGGCTTCTGCCAGCAGGCGGCGAGCCTCGGCCACGTCCAGGCGATAACCCGGATCGTCCAGGCGTGCCGGCAAGCCCAGTTGCATCGGGCGCTGGTTGATCACGCCGTAGTGCGGCATCACCACGTCGTTGATGCCCTGGTAGTCGATCAACAGACGGATCGCCTGGCGCACCCGGATGTCCTGGAACAACGGCTGCTGCATGCTCATCGCGACGTAGTACAGCGTGCCGCGGGCGATGCTCTGGATGCGCACCGCATCCACCTTGCCCAGCGCCTTGATGTCGGTGGCCGCCATGCCGCGGGCGACATCCAGGTCACCGCGCTCGACCATCAGGCGCAGGGCCTGGGACTCGGTCATGTTGCGCATGATCACCCGGCGCAACTTCGGCGCGCCGCGCCAGTAGTCCTCGTTGCGACTCATCAGGATCACGTCGTTGGCGCGCCAGATATCCAGCTTGAACGCACCGGACCCGGCCGTGTGCGTCGCCAGCCAGGCCGCGCCCTGGTCGTCACCGACCTGATGCTGCAAGGCCACCGAGCGATCGATGATGAACGCACTCGGCGAGGTGGCCAGGGTGTTGAGTACCAACAGCGGGTCGGTGACGCGTGGCAGCTCCATGACGAAGGTGTGCGGCCCTTCGGCGCGCATCAGCCGGGCGACGTTGTCGGCGGTGAAACCGTAGGCTTTCCAGGTGGACGCCAGGGCGCGGTTGAGGGTGACCACACGTTGCAAGGACCAGGCGACATCTTGCGCAGTGAGCGGCGCACCAGAGTGAAAACGAACGTCATCACGCAACTGGAAGGTAAGACGCATGCGGTCCGGGCTGACTTCCCAGCTTTTCGCCAGGGCCGGCACCAGCGTGTCCGGCTGCGCCGCGTCCTGCTCCAGGAGCATGTCGTAGACGTTGGCGTTGACCTCGGCCACTTCCAGGCCGGTCGCGGCCGCCGGGTCCAGGGACAGCAGGTTGATCATGCTCATGCCCACCACCAATTGGTCGGCGGGCGTTTCGCCTTGGGCCAGGCTGACGGGCACCTGCACTGCGCACAGGGCCACTATGACACACAGCAGCCTGGTCAGGCGCTTGGGCCAGAGTTTCATGGTTCAGTCCTTTCTTATATTTATAAAGACTTGTCGCCCGGGCCGCTCAGCCTCGGACGCGGTGCGCCATCAGTGTCGAGACAACGTGTTGGCTTCGATATACGCGAAGTTGATGTCCTCGCCCAACCCCGGCCGATCAGACAGATGCACGTAACCGTCGGTATCCATCGGGTCGACAATACTGTTGAGGTGCGCCGGCACTTCCTCGTAATCGAGGAACGGGTGCAGCAGGCCGCGCTCGTACCACCGGCAGTTGCTGATCGCGCCCACCACCGCCAGGTTCGCCGCGCCGTTGCCGTGGACCTCGCAATCCATGCCGAACGACTCGGCCAGGTGCGCCACTTTCAGGCAAGGGCCGATACCGCCGACGCCAGCCACGCCGGCGCGCAGGATGTCACAGGACTTCTGCGTCACCCAACTGGCGCGGCTGTGGAATTTTCCGGCAATGCTTTCCGGGCCCAGCACCGGGATGTCCAGGTTGGCGGCCAGCCAGGCATATGACTCGGCGGAGTCTTCCATCATCGGTTCTTCGAACCAGGCGAAATCGAGTTTTTCCAGGGCCTTGCCGATGGTCAGTGCATCCATGCGGCTGTACCAGTGATAGCCATCGAGCATCAGGGCGATGTCCGGGCCGACCGCCTCGCGCACGGCGGCGCAGGCCTGGATGTCCATTTGCGGATTCGGCGCGAAGGAAATCGGCGGCATCCAGGTGTGCAGCTTGATCGCCTTGTAGCCGCGCTTGACGAGCTTTTCGGCGAACTGGCCGTACTCATCCGGCGTCGACAGACCGCCTGGCAAATCGTCGCCGCACATGGTCGAGCCGTAGGCCAGGACTTTGTCACGGTAACCGCCGATGAGCTTGTGCACCGGCAACTTCAGCTTGCGCCCGGCCAAGTCCCACAAGGCTTGCTCGACCAGTGCCAGCGCGCGGTCGGTGAACTGGCCGGCGCTGCCGCGCTGCCAGTGCGCAAGGTCTTGCCAGATGCTCTCACGGTCCATCGGGTCGCGGCCGATCAGCACCTTGCGCACGAACGATTCGATGATGTGTGGACGAATCAACTCGGGCGTACCGAAGGCGTAACCCTCCGAGCCATCGTCGCAGCTGATGCGCAGCAGGGCCATCTTGATCATGACTTCGTCGCCTGGATGGGCGTGGCCGGCGCTGTCCTGGGCGCGGCGCGACGGGGTGGAAAAGATTTCGACGTGAACGCCTGTGATTCTCATAGGAAGGAGCCACCGTGTGGTTATTTTTATTTGTATGTCGTCATACAACGTAGCGGATTATTCGTACGGTCACTCCAAGCTGTCAACCCTTACATTCAGGTAAATATGAGGTTTTTTTCGGATAAGCTCTATTTTTGAAAGATGACAACTTAAAATGTCGTCATACCACGCCGCTTGCCCTTGCTGATGATCGGCTCGTTTCCCCTGGGGAATTCTGGCTACAGTGACGTGGCCCATTTATGCCCGCCTTGTGGAGACTGGTATGAAAAATTTCACCATCGAGCGCATCGACCACGTCGTACTGCGCGTGACGAACATCGAGCGCAGCCTCGCCTTCTACACCTCGGTGCTCGGTTGCGAACTGAAGAAGCGGCGGGACGATCTGGGGTTGGTCCATCTCGGCGCCGGTGCGTCGATGATCGATCTGGTGGATGTCGAAGGGCCGCTCGGCCGTCAGGGTGGCGCGGCGTCGGGCAGGCAGGGGCACAACGTCGATCACTTCTGCCTGCGCGTCGAACCGTTTGACGAACAGGCCCTGCTCGCTCATCTGGGCGCAGCCGGGCTGGATGTCGAGAAGGCACAGATGCGCTATGGCGCGGAGGGGCAAGGCTGGTCGATCTATTGCTTCGACCCGGATGGCAACCAGATCGAGTTGAAGGGGCCGGCGCTGGAGCCTTGAGCTCCAGCGGGACTTACGCTGCCGGGGTGCGCTTGTATCGACTCAGACCAAAAGGTGCCGGGAAATGACCTTGGAGATTTCGACGATGCCGGTCTTGCCGGTGAACTCGAACTTCACCTTGCCCAAGGACGAAAAATAAATCTCCAGTTCGGAATCCAGATCGAAGGTGCCGGAGGTTTCCACCGAGTACGCAACGATATTCTTGTAGGGCAGCGAGGTGAAATCCTTCTTGCTGCCGGTGATGCCCTGCACGTTTACCGCGATGATGCGTTTGTTGGTGAAGACCACGCCATCGCGCATCGACTTGTAGGCGTCGATCACCTGTTCACCGTCCAGCAACAGATCCGAGACGCGTTCGGCGTACTCGTTGTTTTGCTTGAGCTTGAAGAAGCCTTTGTTGTTGAAGTCGATCATTGTTGAGTCCCTTGTTGAGTTTTTTGAAACGTCCTGTCCAGTGATCCCGGAGCCCAAGCCTGACAGGCGCGGCTGGTTCTCCTTCAGGATCCGCAACTTTCCGGCAGCCCGCACTTTTTGCTCCTAGACTTGCCAGTGTTTGCAGTTCGTCGGGGCTGGAATGAGCTCGTACGATACACATAAATCGAAGGGATACGCCATGCTCAAACCTTTATGGAAAGCGCTCATCTGCACCCTGGCTTTCAGCGCACTGGGCAGCGCCTACGCAGCCGACCCCATCGTGATCAGGTTTTCCCACGTGGTGGGCGAACAGACGCCCAAGGGCCAGGGCGCCCTGATGTTCAAGAAGCTGGCGGAGGAGCGGTTGCCGGGCAAGGTCACGGTGGAGGTTTATCCCAACTCCACACTGTATGGCGACGACAAGGAAATGGAAGCGTTGCTGCTGGGAGACGTGCAGATCATCGCGCGGTCGCTGGCCAAGTTCGAGCAGTACACCCGCAAGGTGCAGTTGTTCGACTTGCCGTTCCTGTTCGATGACATTGCCGCGGTGGACCGTTTCCAACAGAGCCCCGAGGGCCAGCAACTGCTCAAGTCCATGGAGAGCAAGAACGTCACCGGCCTGGCCTATTGGCACAACGGCATGAAGCAGCTGTCGGCGAACAAACCCCTGCGCACGCCCGAAGATGCGCGCGGCCTGGTCTTCCGTGTGCAGACCTCCGCGGTGCTGGAGGAGCAGTTCAAGGCGGTGAGCGCCAAAGGCCAACCGATGATTTTCTCGGTGGTGTATCAGGGCTTGCGTACGGGCCTGGTCAACGGCACGGAAAATACCTATTCGAATTTTTACAACCAGAAACTGCATGAGGTACAGAAATACGTTACCGAGTCCAACCACGGCATCCTGGACTACATGCTGATCACCACGTCGGACTTCTGGAACGGCCTGCCGCCGGATATCCGCGTTGAGCTGGAAAAGATCGTGGTCGAATCCACCGCTCATGCCAACAAGGAAGCGGAGCGATTCAACCAGCAGGACAAACAGCACGTCCTGGACGCCAAGACCACCGAGATCATGACCCTCACGCCGCAAGAGCGGAATGCCTGGCGAGAGAAAATGAAACCGGTATGGGCGAAGTTCGAAAAGGATATCGGCCCGGAGCTGATCAAAGCCGCCGAAGCGTCCAACAAGACGCAGTAAAGCCCTGCACTTGATGTCACAATGCCCCGGCAAGCTGTTTTTCTGCCTAGACTTGCAAGTGTCCCACCGTGCGTCGTTTTGAATGAGCCCGCACGCGAAAAACTAAAAATAAAAGGAACCCCTATGTTCAAACCTATGTGGAAAGCACTCGTCTGCACACTGGCCCTCAGCGCGTTGAGCAGCGCCATGGCGGCTGATCCGGTGATTATCAAATTCTCGCACGTGGTGGCCGAACAAACCCCCAAAGGCAAAGGCGCGTTGCTCTTCAAAAAGTTGGTGGAAGAACGGCTGCCGGGCAAGGTCAAGGTCGAGGTATATCCTAACTCGTCGCTATTCGGCGACGGCAAGGAAATGGAAGCTCTGCTCCTGGGTGACGTGCAAATGATCGCGCCATCACTCGCCAAGTTCGAGCAATACACCAAGACGGTGCAGTTGTTCGACCTGCCGTTCCTGTTTGATGACATCTCTGCCGTGGACCGTTTCCAACTGAGCCCTGAGGGCCAGAAGCTGCTCAAGTCCATGGAAAGCAAGAACATTACCGGCCTGGCTTACTGGCACAACGGCATGAAGCAACTTTCTGCCAACAAACCCCTGCGCGAACCCAAGGACGCACGCGGCCTGAAGTTTCGCGTACAGGCATCGGCAGTGCTGGAAGAACAGTTCAAGGCCGTCAACGCCAACCCGCGCAAGATGAGTTTCGCCGAGGTGTATCAAGGCCTGCAGACGGGCGTGGTCAACGGTGCGGAAAACCCCTACTCGAACATCTACAGCCAGAAAATGCATGAAGTGCAGAAGTACATCACCGAGTCCAACCATGGCTTGCTCGACTACATGCTGATCACCAACACCAAGTTCTGGAATGGCCTGCAGCCGGACGTACGCAGCGAACTGGACAAGATCCTGGTGGAAGTCACCGCCCATGTGAACAAGGAAGCGGCGCAACTGAACCAGAACGACAAGCAGCGCATCCTTGATGCCAAGACCACCGAGATCATTACCCTCACGCCTGAAGAACGCAACGCATGGCGCGACAAGATGAAACCGGTCTGGAAGAAGTTCGAAGGTGACATCGGCGCTGACCTGATCCAAGCCGCCGAAGCCTCCAACAAGGCTCAGTAATGGGTTGGTCGGCGCTGCCGCCGTGGCAGCGCCGACCTGTCGTCCTCCCTGCAGGAGATGCCATCCATGAACGCCCTTCGGCGCACCTGGGAACATTTCGAGGAAGGTTTCATTGCCTTCCTTCTGGCCGCCATGACGTTGGTCACTTTCGTCTACGTGGTCCTCAATAACCTTTATGCAGTGTTCTACAGCCTTGGCGATAACTGGCCAGCCGCCAGCGAACCGATGTTCGCCATTGGCGACGGCATCATGGGCATGGCCCAGGCCATGACCTGGAGCAGCGCGCTGACCAAGGCGCTGTTTGGCTGGCTGATTTTCTTTGGCCTGTCGTATGGCGTGCGCACGGCCGGGCACATCGGCGTCGACGCGTTGGTGAAACTGGCGAGCAAACCGCTGCAGCGCATTATCGGCGTGATCGCCTGCCTGTGCTGCCTGGCCTACGCCGGGTTGCTGGCCGTAGCGAGTTACGAATGGATCAATACCTTGATGATTGCCCAGATCGGCGCGGAAGACCTCGGCCATTTCGGCATCATGCAATGGCACGTAGGGCTGATCGTGCCAGTAGGTTTTGCCTTGGTGTTTATCCGCTTCGCGGAAATCCTGGTGCGCATCCTGATGAACCGTCAGACGGGCCTGGGGCTGGCCGATGAAGCGGCCGAAGCGATCAAACTGACCGAGATCGAGGAAGACAAGCCATGACCATTGCCTTCCTCTTTCTCGCGCTGTTCGTGCTGATGTTCATTGGCGTGCCCATCGCCATTTCCCTCGGGCTGGCCGGTTCGCTGACGATCATCTTCTTCAGCCCCGACTCCGTGCGCTCCCTGGCAATCAAGCTGTTCGAGACATCCGAGCACTACACCCTACTGGCGATTCCGTTCTTCCTGCTGGCCGGTGCGTTCATGACCACAGGTGGCGTGGCGCGACGGTTGATCGACTTTGCCAACGCCTGCGTCGGACACGTCCGCGGTGGCCTGGCGATTGCGGCGGTGCTGGCGTGCATGCTGTTTGCCGCGTTGTCCGGTTCCAGTCCCGCGACGGTGGCAGCGGTGGGTTCGATTGCCATCGCCGGCATGGTGCGCTCAGGTTATCCGCAGGCGTTTGGTGCCGGTATCGTCTGCAACGCCGGGACCCTGGGCATCCTGATTCCGCCGTCGATCGTCATGGTGGTGTATGCCGCCGCGACCGAAACCTCGGTAGGCAAACTGTTCATGGCCGGTGTGATACCGGGCCTGCTACTGGGTTTCTTCTTGATGGTGGCGATCTATATCGTCGCGGTTAAGAAAAAACTCCCGGCGATGCCTCGGGCGACGCTGCGGGAATGGCTGAGCACGGCACGCCAGGCGATCTGGGGCTTGCTGCTGATGGTCATCATCCTCGGCGGGATCTATTCGGGGATGTTCACACCCACCGAAGCAGCAGCAGTGGCGGCGGTCTACTCAGCGTTTATCGCGCTGTTCGTCTACAAGGACCTGACGTTCCGCGAAACCCCCAAGGTGCTGCTGGAGTCGGCCAAGCTGAGCATCATGCTGATGTTCATCATCGCCAACGCCATGCTCTTCGCCCACGTGCTGACCACCGAGCAACTGCCGCAGCAAATCACTGCGTGGGTGATCGAGGCCGGGCTGACGCCAGTAACGTTCCTGCTGGTGGTCAACATTGTGCTGCTGATTGCCGGTGCGTTCATGGAGCCGTCGGCGATCATCCTGATCCTGGCGCCGATCCTGTTCCCTATCGCCATGAAGCTGGGCATCGACCCGATCCACTTGGGGATCATCATGGTGGTGAACCTGGAGATCGGGCTGATCACGCCGCCGGTGGGCTTGAATCTGTTCGTCACTTCGGCGGTGACCGGCATGTCGCTGACGGCCACCATCCGTGCAGCCATGCCGTGGCTGATGATTCTGCTGGCGTTCCTGGTGCTGATTACCTATGTACCGTGGATCTCGCTCGCGCTGCCTAACTGGTTGGGGATGAGCTGATTATTCCGAGCTGAACATACCGCCCTGTGGTGAGGGAGCAATGCTCCATTGCCGCAGGTGCGCATGCCCCCTCCCAGCGTGCGCATGCGTTATGATCCCTGCTTTATTCTGAAGCAGAGCTTTTCCCACGCATGTTGCCGGCCCCTTCCGATACCCCGATCACCCTCCCCCCCGTCCTTGTCGGCCCGCTCTTGCGACGACTGGAGCCGACGCGGCTGGTGATGTGGCTGGTGGGGACACGAGCGTTGGTGTTGACGCTGAGTATCGACGGCGTCGGCGACCTGGCGCTGGATGCGTCGCGCTGCACCGTGGTGCCGGTGGGGCAACGAGCGTTTGTGCATTTGATCGATGTGACACTCGATATGCCCCTGCCCCAGGACGTGGCGATTGACTACGACCTGCTGGTGGACGGCGCCCCCATCGCCGAGTGGGCGCCGCATCTGTTGTATGGCGATGGCAGACGTCCGAGCTTCATGCTGCATTCGCGTATCGAACAGCTGGTCCACGGCTCCTGCCGCAAGCCTCATTACCCGGCCAATGATGGTCTGCTCTGTGTCGATCGCTTGTTGGCGCAGTCTCCCGAACAGCGTCCGGCATTGCTGATGATGAGCGGCGACCAGGTGTACGCCGACGATGTCGCCGGGCCGATGTTGCGGGCGATTCATGCCCTGATCGAGCGCTTGGGCCTGTTCGAGGAGTGCCTGGAAGGTGCGGTGGTGGAGGACAGCGCCAGACTCTACCAACACCCGGCCAGTTATTATCACCGCGCGGATCTGTTACCGGCACTGGAGAGCAACGAAACTCTGCGCGAACGCTTTTTCGGCGGGGCGCGCAAGCCGATCTTCACCAGCAGCAGCGCCGACAACCATCTGGTGACCTTCGCCGAAGTCATGGCAATGTACCTGCTGGTGTGGTCGCCCGTGCCGTGGACGCTGATCGATCCACAACCGCCTGAATTGACCGCCGAACGGCGCCAGCGCTACGACCTTGAACAGCAGCGCATCGAGGCATTCAAGACTGGGCTGGATGGCGTGGCACGGGTGTTTGCCCATCTGTCGTGCCTGATGATTTTCGACGATCACGACATCACCGATGACTGGAATCTGTCCGCGCAATGGGAGGAAACGGCCTACGGCCATCCCTTCTCCAAACGCATCATCGGCAACGCGCTGATCGCCTACCTGCTCTGCCAAGGCTGGGGCAACAACCCGGATGCCTTTGGCGAAGTGATCGAGCAGACCATGGCCTTGAGCGACACCGCCCGGGACCGCTACATCGACAGCGGGCCCCAGGATGCGTTGATCGACACCCTGCTCGGTTTCCAGCAATGGCATTACGTGTTGCCGAGCACGCCGGCGTTGGTGGTGCTCGACACCCGCACCCGTCGCTGGCGCAGCGAGAACAGCCTCAAGCAGCCGTCGGGCCTGCTGGACTGGGAAGCCCTGAGCGAACTGCAGCAGGAACTGCTGGACCATCCCTCGGCGATCATCGTCTCGCCGGCGCCGATCTTTGGCGTCAAGCTGATCGAGACCGTGCAGCGGCTGTTCAGCTGGTGCGGCTACCCGCTGTTGGTGGATGCGGAGAACTGGATGGCCCACCGTGGCGCGGCCCAGGTGATCCTGAATATTTTCCGCCACTCGCGCACGCCCGGAAGCTACGTGGTGTTGTCCGGCGATGTGCATTATTCCTTCGTCTATGAGGTGCTGATCCCGCACCGCAAGGGCGGCCCACGGGTCTGGCAGATCACCAGCAGCGGTATCAAGAACGAGTTCCCGCCGGCGCTGCTGGAATGGTTCGATCGCCTGAACCGCTGGCTCTATTCACCCCGCTCGCCGTTGAACTGGTTCACCAAGCGCCGCAGCATGCGCATCGTCCCCCATGTCCCGGAACACGCCGAAGCCGGGGAACGGCTGTGGAACTCGGCGGGGATCGGCCAGGTGTTTTTCAACGAACAGGGGCAACCGGCGCAGATCTACCAGCACAACGCCAACGGCAAGCCGCCCACGCGCATGCTCGCGCCGAAGTCGCCCTTGAGCTGAACGGCTACTTTCGCGAGCAGGCTCGCTGCTACAGGGATTGGGCAGGGTCAGGGTTCAGAACGTCAGTTGCAGGCTCTGTTGGCCTTCGAGGCTCAGCAGGAACTGTTTGGCGGCAAGGCCGCCGGCAAAACCGGTGAGGCTGCCGGAGGTGCCGATGACCCGATGGCAGGGCGCGATGATCGAGATGGGATTGCGTCCGTTGGCGGCACCGACCGCGCGCGTCGCGGTCGGTTGGCCGATCTGGATGGCAATGTCGCGATAGCTGCGGGTTTCGCCGAACGGGATGGTCAGCAGAGCCTGCCAGACCCGCACCTGGAAGTCGGTGCCGGCGAAATCCAGTTCCAGTTCGAAACGGCGGCGTTGGCCAGAGAAATATTCCAGCAGTTGACGCTCGGTTTCCTTGAGTGTCGGATGATCACTGTCCGGCTCCAACGGTCCGAGGCGCACCCGATTGAGCCGCTCGTTCTGCCACAGGATGGCCGCCAGCTTCGTGCCGCGGGCGACAAGGATCAGCTCGCCTACGGGGGATTGGATGGTTTGGTACAGGGGCAGCATTCAAGTGGTTCCTTGGCTCACGCTCATTGGCTTTTGTGGCGAGGGGATTTATCCCCGCTGAGTTGCGGAGCAACTCATAGCTTGCCACACCGCGCTGTCAGGTCTCAGGGCCGCTTCGCGCCCCAGCGGGAGCAAGCTCCCTCGCCACGGGTCAAGTAAAGAACTCAGCCCAACAACCCCAAGGCCTTCGCCCGCGCCACGGCCTGGGTGCGGCGTTCGACCCCGAGTTTGCTGTTGATATGGCTGGCATGGGTTTTTACCGTGTGCAGCGAGATGAACAACTGCTCGCTTATTTCCTGGTTGGAACAGCCCTGGGCGATCAGCTGCAGCACTGCCCTCTCGCGGCTGCTGAGGGTTTCGACCGGGACCGAGGGTTCGATCGCTGGCGTCGCGGCCGACGGCAAGCATTCGAGCAAGTGCTGACGCACGTCGCTGGGCGGCGCGTGCAGCAACTGTTCGCGCAACCATTCACGATGCTCCCGAAACAACCATTCGAAAGGCTGCAACACGCCGCCGATGGCGGCATCGAACGCCTGGGCCAGGGTGCTGCGGGCCTCGGGTTCGCGGCCCAGGCGCAGCAGCAAGGCCACCTTCTGGTTGAGCACCATCACACTGAGCATCTGCCGCCCGGTTTGCTGGGCGTGCTCAAGCAAGGCATCGAGGCGCCCCTCGGCCTGCATCGGTTGGCCCTTTATGGATTCCAGCAACGCCTGCTGCAGCTCGACATGCAACGGCAACTGCGGGTGGAATTCCGGTGGCGCGGCGGCCCGTTCGCCGGTGTAGGTCTGGCCCAGCCGCGCCAGCCAGGCTTCGGCCAGCTCGGTACGGCCCTGGGCCAGCCAGAGCTCGCATTTGACCAGGGTAATCATCGCCAGGTAGTAGACCGGTGGCACATCCCAGATGTGCATCAGCCGCTCGGCCTCGGCCAGCTCGGCGAAGGCCCGGGCGAATTCGCCGTTATAGCCTTCGACCCGGGCAATCACGCAGTGGCCGATCAACACGCTGATATCGCGGCAGGCCCGGGCTTCGGTCAGGCCGGCCTGCAGCCGTGTCAATCCGGCCTGGGACTGCATGCGCAGCGTCAACAGGAAACCCTCGTACAGCACCAATCGCGCGCGCACCGCATACAGCCGTTGCGGCGACAATCCATGCAGCCGCTGCAACCCTTGCTTCACTTCATCGAGCGCGCGCAGGATCTCCCCTCGCGCCTGCAACACCCGCGCACGATCGTAATGGGCCAGCGCCTCGAACAACGGATTGCCGACCCGCTGCGCCAGTTCGAGGGAGTCGCGGTTCAGCGCGCGGGCGCGCCACAGGTCACCGTCGGCAATCGCCAGGTTCGACAGGGTGGACAAGCACATCAGGCGCTGGCCATAGCGTTTCTGCGGCAGGCTTTCCAGGGCTTCGGTGCAATAGCGCAGCGTGGCCTCCCGGTCGCCACGCCCGCGGGCGACGATGCCGCTCAGGGCCAGCCACTGGGCGAGCATGGATTTTTGCGCGGTGGCCGACGGCGCCGGCAGGAAGCGACTCAAGTGGGCAGCCAGTTCCTCGGCGGCATCCAGCTGGCTGGCCAGGCCCAACGCCCAGCTGTAGAGCACGATCAGCCGTGGAGTGCTGATGAGCAGGCTGTCGGGCAGGTCCATTTTCCAGCGCAGCAACATGCCGACGTTCTGCTCGGCCAGCAGTTGTTCTTCCGAAAGGTTCTGCACCAGGTTCGCCGCCACGTCCAGGTGCCCGGCACGCAACGCCTGTTCCACGGCTTCGTCGATCAGGCCCTGGGCATTGAACCAGCGACAGGCGCGCAAGTGCAGAGTCGCGGCCGGCACCATGGCCGGTGCGCTGGGGCGGCTGCGCAACAGGTCGGAAAACAGGTGGTGGTAGCGATACCAGTGGCCGTGCTCGTCCAGCGGCACCAGAAAAACCTGGTGGGCGGCCAGGTACTGAAGAATTTCGTGACTGTCATGGGCGTCGCGCACCGCATCGCACAGTTCGCTGCAAAAGCGCTCCTGTGGCGCGATGTCGTAGAGAAACGCCTGCACCTCGGGCGGCAGGCAATCGATGACTTCTTCGAGCAGATAATCGCGAATCAGCCCTTCACCGCCATGCAGCGCCTGGGGCAGCCGGCCTTCGCTACCGGCCTCGGAAGCGGCCAGCAGCCAGAAACGCAGCCCGGCGACCCAGCCTTCGCTGCGCTGGATCAGGCTCTCCAGTGCCTCGCCACGCAGCGAGCTGCTGTGGTGCTGGAGCAAGGTCAACGCCTCGTCATGGGTCAGGCGCAGGTCCTGCTCGTTGAGTTCGAGCAATTGCCGCGACAGGCGCAGGCGCGCCAGGTGCCAGTCCGGGCGCTGGCGGCTGGTGACCAGCACCAGCAAACCCTCGGGCAGGTGATTGAGGAAAAACTGTAGGCAACGATCCAGCACCGGGCTCTGGGCCAGGTGGTAATCGTCGAGTACCAGCAACAGCGGGGCGCGGGAGGAAAGGTGGCTGGACAGTTCATCCAGCAAGCCGTCGAGCCACTCCTCGAAAGCAAAGGGCTGGTGCCGCTGGCGCATCTTCAGCAGGCCCAACGCCCGTCCGCCCAGCTGCGCATAAAAGGCCTGGAGCCCTTCGAGCAGCCGCTCCAGGAAGCGGCCCGGGTCGTTGTCCCGGGCACTGAGCCCCAACCAGAGACTTCGCCAATGGGCCGGCAGGCTCTGGCAGAACTCCACCGCCAGGGAGCTTTTGCCGAACCCCGCCGGTGCACTCACCAGCAGCAAGCGACCGCCGAGCCCAGCGCTCAGACGCTCGCACAACCGCGGCCGCGGGACGTGACCGTCGGGCAAGGGCGGGCGGTAGAAACGCCCGTCCTGTACCGCGATGGCTGCGCGGGCAGAATCCGCAGGTGAAGACAAATCAGTCATGGCCGGCTCTTGTTGGAATGCGGGTGGCGGCGTTGCAGATGTCCGCAGACTAGCGGTAAACGAGGAGGTATTGAAGGGAGTGCTACAAATGGCTACAAAAAGGCTACAAGCGGTTGGCCGCTATTGTGGCCAGGGAGCTTTTTTTCAGGCCAAAAAAAAACGCCCCGAACCAGCCGGGGCGTTTTTTCGAGGATGCGGCCTCGGGTGGAGCGTTTAGCGGATGCCGTCCTGACGCAGGGCGTTAGGCGTGAAGTCGGCGGTGCTGGCGGTGAAGCCGAAGTCATAGGCCGATTTTTCTTCGTTTTTCATGCCCAGGGCCAGGTAGCGACCGGACTGCAGGTCGTAGATGGTTTCCAGGGCATACCACGGCACTTGCTTGTCGTAGTAGTTCTCGGCATGGGCCTCGGCCACGCGCCACAGTTGGCCACGGCCGTCGTAGTGATCGATGACCGCGGCTTGCCAGGTATCTTCGTCGATGTAGAAGTCACGCTTGGCGTAGATGTGGCGCTGGCCTTCCTTCAGGGTCGCGGTCACGTGCCAGACACGACGCAGCTCGTAGCGCGTCAGGTCCTGGTTGATGTGGCCGGCCTTGATGATGTCCGCGTACTTGAGCTGCGGCGAATCGATCTTGTGGCTGTTGGAGGCGATGTACAGCTCTTTTTTGCCTTCAAGCTTCCAGTCGTAGCGGTCCGGCGCACCGTTGTACATGTCCAGGTTGTCGGAGGTACGCAAGCCATCGGCGGCGGTACCCGGGCCGTCATAGGACACTTGCGGGGCGCGACGCACACGGCGCTGGCCGGCGTTGTAGACCCACGCCGAACGCGGTTCCTTCACCTGGTCGAGGGTTTCGTGGACCAACAGCACGCCGCCGGCCAGACGCGCCGGCGCGGTCACTTGCTGCTTGAAGTAGAACAGGATGTTGCCAGGGTTGGCCGGGTCGAAATCCTTCATCTTGTCGCGGAACACGAACTGGTCACGGAAGTACACCAGGCTGTAGGAGCCGTTGGGCTGCGGCGTGGCCTGGGTCACCAGGCGTGTCACGCTGCCGCCGCGATAGCGGGTGATGTGGTTCCAGATCACCTCGACGCCGCTCTGGGGAATCGGGAACGGCACGGCCGTCTCGAAATTCTCCAGACCGTTGCCACCGGACACCAGTTTGGTGTTGAGCGCGTTTTTCTTGATGGAGGCAAACACTTCGTCCGGCACGGTAGCGCCGCGATGGGTCGGGTAGACCGGCATCTTGAAGCTTTCCGGGTAGCGCTTGAACATCGCGTACTGGCCGGGCGCAAGCTTGGCCTTGTACTGCTCGACGTTCTGCGCGGTGATGGTGAACAGCGGCTTCTCACTGGCGTACGGGTCGGAGAGGAAACCTTTACCGTCGACGCTGCCGGCGTTCTTGGCCATGGGTTTCCAGGCGGAAATCGAACCATCGGCGTTGCCGGCCATTTCGGCGCCCATCGGCGTCAGGCTCTTGCCCAGTTTGTCGGCTTCGGCGGCAGGCACGGCGGCCATGACGCTGGCCGCCAACAGCGACAGCCCCAGCACACCGACTTGCAACAGATTCTTGGTTATTTTCATAGTGTGTCGTCCTGAAATACGGTGCTTAGAAGTTCACGCCGACGCTGAGCGCCAGGAAGTCGCGATCATCCACGGTGCTGTAGTCGCCACCAAAGAAATTGGTGTAGGCCAGGCTCGCGTTGTAAGTGTTCTGGTACTCGGCATCCAGCCCGAGGCTGACGGCTTTGCGGCCTTCCTCGAAGTTGGCGCCAGGACCTGGCGAGTAGCCCTTGACGTCATGGGACCAGGCCACGTTGGGCTTGAGGTTCACACCGGCGAAGACATCCGGGTATTCCCAGATGGCGCGAGCGCGGTAGCCCCACGAGGTCGACGTGGTGAAGCCGTCGTTGTTGCAGTTGCTGTTCACCCCGCTGATGGTCTGGCCGCCACCTGCCGCGGTCGAGGTGTTCAGGGTATTGCAGAAGCCGTTGGGCAGTTCGCCCGGGCCGAACACCGGATCACGGCCGTAGCGCGCTTCGGAGCGGCTTTCCAGGCCGCCAACGTGGGTCACGCCCAACTCGCCGACGAGGGTCAGCCGGCTGGCGCCCATGACCTGGTCGAGAAAGTGGGTGAAGGTGGTCTGGAACTGGGTGATTTCCTTGCGGCGATAGCCATGCAGGTCCTGACCCGGCGCGCCGTCCAGTACGGAGGCGTTACCAAAGCCCGGAATTGGCGTGACACCGGCGAACAGGATATCGGTGGTGCTCAGTTGTACCGGAGCGTTCGGCCGGTAGCTCAGCTCACCACTCCACGCGGTGCCGGTGGGCAATGTGGTGGAAAAGCTCAGGCCATAGAGCCGGATGTCTTCCGGGTACTCGACGAAGTAGTTCGAGTTACCGGCCACGATCACCGGACGCAATGCGGCCAACGGCCCCAGCGGCTGGGTATAGAACCGTGACGCGGCGCCGGTGGCGCTGAAGATTGGCGCCCGGCTGTGGTAGTTCATGAAGTAGGCGCCGAACTCGGTGTCCAGCGGCTCGAAGTTGTATTTGAACGACAGGCCCCACTGGCCGCTGTCACGAGCATCACGGTCGGGACCACGGCGAACCAGCACGCCCTCCTCGTTCACGTTGACGCCCAACGCTGTCAGGGTCGGCAAGGCTGCGCCCGGAATCCGCGAACGTTTGTTCAAGACGCGCAGGTTGTCGTCACAACCGTCGGCGATGACGTCCGGCTGCGAGAAGAACGTGCCGCAGTTGTCGACGACAGTCTGGTCCCATTCCAGTTGGTAGAACGCTTCGGCCGACAGGTTGTCGGTCAGGCTCTGGGACACGTAGAACATGTTGACCGGGATCAGCCCTTCCTTGACCTCGGCGCCGGGGCGACGGAACGCGGACACGTCGACCGGGTTGATAGCGTTGATACCGCCCTGGATAAAGGTACTTTCACCCCAGCTGACCACTTGCTTGCCGAGGCGGACCGAGCCCGGCTGATCGGCGATATCGTAGTTGTGGTAGACGAACGCATCGAGGATCTGCCCGCCGGACGACTTGGCGCCTTCCTTGCGATTGCTGTCGCTGATGTCCTTGTACAGGCGGTTTTCGTCCTTGAGCTCGAAGTCGTACCAGTACTTGCCACGTACAAACACACCGGTGTCGCCGTACTTCAGCTCCAGGTCATGGATACCCTTGAAGATCTTCGAGAAGGTTTCCCCGCGCTTGAAGTTCAAGTGACCGTCGTCGGAGGTCTGGGACAGGCCCTTGCCACCGTTGTTGACGCCGATCAGGTCGCGGTTGGCCTTGGCCGTGGACCAGCTTGCGCCGACCGACAGGGCCGAGTCGAACTGGCCTTCGATTTCACCGATGTTGAAGCTGACGCCGAATGCCGGGCCGGCGAGCGAAGAGGCAAGACTGACGGCCAGAGGCAGTTTTGCCCGGCGCCAGAAAGTGTTTGCTGAGGTCATCGACGCAACTCCATGTGTTTTATTGTTATGGCAGTGGGCATTTCCGGAAACCCTTCGCCGTGCTGGCACGCGCGTCCCATTCCGAAAATCCTTGAGCGGACTATAGCCAGCAGGTAGTACGGCTTGATCCCTCTAAAGTGTGATTTGCAGCCTTCGACCACTCTGGAACAGTCCTTCGCCAGGCCGACGGATGTCGGCACGGCAAGGATGGCTGAAATTTCCGGTTTGACAAGACAAGCGCTTGCCGGGTGGGCCTGCCGTGCCCTTTTCAGGCACGGCGGGTACGCTCAGAGCGTCGAGAGGAAGGTGCTGTTGTTGCTCTGCCATTCGCTGATGTCGACGCGGATGCGCTTCTTGTCGAGCTTGCCGACGCTGGTCTTGGGAATTTCCGTAACAAGGGCAATCTGGCTCGGGATCGCCCACTTGCTCAAGTGCCCCAGTTCGACAAACGGCTTGAGGTGCTCCTTGAGCTCGCGAGCCCCGAGCTGGTGTCCTTCGCGAATGACCAGCAAGGCGAACGGGCGCTCCCCCCACTGCGGGTCAGGGATGCCGACCACTGCTACTTCGCGTACCGCCGCATGACGGCTGATGAGGTCTTCCAGGTCCAGGGACGAGATCCATTCGCCGCCGGTCTTGATCACGTCCTTGATCCGGTCGCGGATGTCGATGAAGCCCATGCCGTCGAGCGTGGCGACGTCGCCGGGTGTGCAGCCAGCCGCCCTTCCAGAGCTCGGCGCCTTTCTGCGGTTCGTTGAAATAACCTTCGGTGAGCCACGGCGCGCGCAGCCAGTTCGCCCTGGGTCTCGCCGTCCGCGGGCAGAAAACGACCTTCGCCGTCGACGATCGCTGCTTCCACCAACGGCCCCGGCACGCCGGCCTTGATCCGGTAGGTGATGCGTTCGTCTTCACCGCCGGCCATCAGCTCGTCGTTGAGGTGTGCGCAGGACACCAGCGGCCCGGTTTCGGACATGCCGTAGGCGGCGGTGAGCTGGATGCCCTTGGCCTTGGCCGCCTCGTACAGGCTGCGGTTGAGGGCGCTGCCACCGATGACGATTTTCCAGCCGCCGAAATCGGTTTGCTGGGCGCCCTTGGCGTTGAGGACCATCTGCAGAATGGTCGGCACGCAATGGGAAAAGGTGACCTTTTCCTTGCGCCACAGCTCGACCAGGAACTCCGGATCGTAACGCCCGGGGTAGACCTGCTTGAGCCCGAGCATGGTCGCTACATACGGCAGGCCCCAGGCATGCACGTGAAACATCGGCGTGATTGGCATGTACACATCGTTGGTGCCCAATAGCCGCACGCTGTCGATGGAACCCATGATGGTCGACACGCCCAGGGTGTGCAGCACCAGTTGCCGATGGGTGAAGTACACGCCCTTGGGATTACCCGTGGTGCCGGTGGTGTAGAACGTGGTGGCGACGGAGTTCTCGTCGAAATCCTGGAAATCATGAGTCGGGCTGGCGGCGGCCAGCAGTTGCTCATACTCGCCCACGAGGTCCGGCAGGTCGGCGGTCTTGTCCGCCAGGTCGGTCAGCAGCAGCGTCTTCTTTACCGTGGTCAGTTGGCCGGCGATCGCCTGGTAGAGGCCGACGAACTCGCTGTTGACCAGCACGAAGCGGTCCTCGGCGTGGTTCATGGTGTAGAGGATCTGCTCCGGTGACAGGCGCACGTTGATGGTGTGGATCACCGCGCCGATCATCGGGATCGCGAACATGCATTCCAGGTAGCGATGACTGTCCCAGTCCATCACCGCAACGGTGTCACCGGCCTTCACCCCGGCCTCGGTCAGCACGTTGGCCAGCTGCGCGACGCGCTCGATCAGCGTCGGATAGCTGTAGCGCAACTGGTCGCGGTAGATGATCTCGCGGGTTTTCTCGTAACGCGCACCGGACATCAGCAGCCGTTTGATCAGCAACGGGTATTGGTAGGCGCCTTCGGCTGGAGGGATAACGCGAGTCTGCAACATAAGGGTCCCTTTTCTGACTGCACGGTCTTGGCTGGAAGGTAAGCACTCTAAAGTGCCTGCCCGCGGATCAAATCAGCCGAAGGAATGATTTGATCCGCCCGCAAATACTAGCCTTGAGCCATCTCAGGGACATGTTCAGGCGCGGTCAGTGCGCCTCGGTGAAGGCCAGTTTCACGCCAATGGCCACCAGCACGGCGCCCATGGTCCGGTCGAACCAGTGGCCCATGCGGGCGAAACCGGCACGCACCCGCGCCTGGCTGAACAGCATCGCCACCATGCAGAACCACGCCGCCGTGGCGATCGCCAGGTACACGCCGTAGCCGGCCTGGATCGCCAGCGGCGTATGGGGATTGATCACCACGGTGAACAGCGACAGGAAGAACAGCGTCGCCTTGGGGTTCAGGCCATTGGTAACAAAGCCTGCGGTGAACGCACCGCGAGCGGTACGCTCGCCAGCCTCCTTGTGCAGGTTTTCTCCGGAAGCCTTGGCCGGTTGCGCGCGCAGGGCCTTGAAGCCGATGTACAGCAGGTACGCGGCGGCGGCCCACTTCAGCGCGTTGAACAGCACGATCGATTGGGACACGATCAGGCCGATGCCCAGCAACGAATACCCCACATGCAGGAAAATCGCCGTGCCGACGCCCAGCGCCGTCCAGGTCCCGGCACGTCGGCCATGGGTCACGCTTTCGCGCACCACCACGGCAAAGTCCGGACCGGGGCTGGCAACCGCCAGCAGGTGGATCAGGGCGACGGTGAGGAATTCGGTGAGGTACATGATGGGCTCCTTGCGACATCTCTTGGTGAATGAAATCCCGTGGCCAGGGAGCTTGCTCCCTCGCCACGATTCATCTGATAGGCTCGCCACATTACGCCTTCGGTTCTTTACATGACAGGTACAGCTGATGACGAACACCGCCCGCGCCGTTTTCCTCGACCACCCTTCCCTGGACCTCGGCGACCTGGACCTGGGCCCGTTGCGTGATTGCTTCAGTGAACTGCAATTGTTCGCCGGGACCCGCCACGACGAGGTGACCGAGCGACTCAAGGGGGCGACGGTGGCGATCACCAACAAGGTAGTGATCGACGCGGCAGCCATGGCCGCCAGCCCCGAACTGAAGCTGATCCTGATCAGCGCCACCGGCACCAATAACGTCGACCTCGCCGCTGCCCGCCACCACGGCATCACCGTGTGCAATTGCCAGGGCTACGGCACGCCGTCGGTGGCCCAGCACACGATCATGCTGTTGCTGAACCTGGCGACGCGCCTCGCCGACTACCAGAAAGCCGTGGCTGAAGGTCGCTGGCAGCAGGCTTCGCAGTTCTGCCTGCTGGACTATCCGATTGTCGAGCTGCAAGGCAAGACCCTGGGTTTGCTTGGCCATGGCGAACTGGGCGGCGCCGTCGCGCGGCTGGCGCAAGCTTTTGGCATGCGCGTGCTGCTGGGGCAGATTCCCGGGCGTCCGGCACGGCCGGATCGCTTGCCGCTGGATGAGCTGTTACCGCAAATCGATGCCCTGACCCTGCACTGCCCGCTCAACGAACACACCCGCCACTTCATCGGCGCGCGCGAACTGGCGCTGCTCAAGCCCGGCACGTTCGTGGTCAACACCGCCCGTGGCGGCCTGATTGACGAACAGGCCCTGGCCGACGCCTTGCGCAGCGGTCACCTGGGCGGCGCGGCCAGCGACGTGCTGAGCGTGGAGCCGCCGACCCCAGGCAATCCCTTGCTGGCCGGCGACATTCCGCGATTGATCATCACCCCGCACAACGCCTGGGGCAGCCGCGAGGCGCGGCAGCGGATCGTCGGCCAACTGACGGAAAACGCCCAAGGCTTTTTCAGCGGTACAGCGCGCCGGGTCGTCAGTTGATAAACTGCCGCACTTTTTCACAAGGAGCAGACCATGGATCCGCGCAGTGAAGTACTGCTTCGTCAGCCCGAATTGTTCCAGGGCCCGGTCCTGCTGGCCGGCCTGCCCGCCGACGATCTGCTCGGCCGGTTGCCCGAGGCCCACGGCTGGTGCTGGCATGCCGGCGACCAGGCCGCGCTGGATGCGCGCTTTGCGCAACGTAGCCACTTTGGCGTGAACGTACCCGAGCGGGAATTCGAAACGGCCGTGGTGTTCCTGCCCAAGGCCAAGGACCTCACCGACTACATTCTCAACGCCGTGGCCGCGCGCCTGGCCGGTCGCGAGGTGTATCTGGTGGGGGAAAAGCGCAGCGGCATCGAAGGCGCTTCCAAGCAGCTCAACCCGTTCGGCAAGCCACGCAAGCTCGACAGCGCGCGGCATTGCCAACTGTGGCAAGTCACCGTCGCCAACGCCCCGCAGGCCAAAGCGCTGGAAAGCCTGGCGCAAACCTACGAGCTGCCCCTGGCCGAAGGCCCGTTGAAAGTGATCAGCCTGCCGGGGGTGTTCAGCCATGGTCGGCTGGATCGCGGCAGCGCGTTGCTGCTCGAGCACCTGGACAAGCTGCCCAGCGGCCATCTGCTGGATTTCGGTTGTGGTGCCGGTGTACTGGGCGCGGCGGTCAAGCGCCGCTACCCGCACAATACCGTCACCCTGCTGGACGTGGACGCCTTTGCCGCCGCCAGCAGCCGCCTGACCCTGGCCGCCAACGGGCTGGAAGCCGAGGTGTTGACCGGTGATGGAATCGATGCCGCGCCCATGGGCCTGAACGCAATCCTGAGCAATCCACCGTTCCATGTCGGCGTGCACACCGATTATCACGCCACGGAAAACCTGCTGAGAAAAGCGGCCAAACATCTGAAAAATGGCGGCGAACTGCGCTTGGTCGCGAACAGTTTCCTCAAGTACCAGCCGCTGATCGAGGAGCATCTGGGCACGTGCACGATCAAGGCCGAAGGCCAGGGTTTTCGCATCTACCGGGCCAAGCGCGGCTAAGGCGTTTTTGAAAAACAGCGCTTGCCCAAACGGATTTGCCTAGGCAGAATCCGCTCCGTCCTAGGGGAGTAGTCTCCCGCGAGCGCCATGCTCGCCCGGCATACGTCAACATACTTGGTCAGCAGACCATGGCGTATGCGGCCCAAGCGTCCACGCAGATGGTCGCTGGGTTTGACAAGACCTATGACACGCACACCTTACCCGGGGCGGGAAGGCTGTACGTGTCATAGCCGTGTCGACCCGCCCCTCTTAGGAATCACCTGATGCTGGACTCTTTCCTGGTACCCACCGCCATCGTTGCGCTGGCCGAAATCGGCGACAAGACGCAATTGCTCGCGCTCATCCTCGCCGCACGCTTTCGCAAACCCTGGCCGATCATTGCCGGCATCGTCGCCGCAACCCTGGCCAACCATGCGGCGGCCGGCGCGGTGGGTGCCTGGGTCAGCGGGTTCTTCTCCGACTCGGTGTTGCACTGGATCCTCGCGGCGAGCTTTGCCGCCACCGCGTTGTGGACTCTGGTGCCGGACAAACTGGACGACGAGGAAGCCAATACGGCTCGCAGGTTCGGACCTTTCCTGACCACGCTGATCGCGTTTTTCCTGGCGGAAATCGGTGACAAGACCCAGATCGCCACGGTGATGCTTGCCGCGCAATACCCGGAGTTGTGGCTGGTGATCATCGGCACCACCGTGGGTATGTTGATCGCTAACGTGCCGGTGGTACTGGCGGGCAATTTCGCCGCCGAGAAACTGCCGCTCGCCCTCATCCGCCGCCTGGCCGCCTCGGCGTTTTTCATCCTGGCGATCGTCGCGGTGTACAAGGCGATGCAGAGTAGTGGGTGGGTTTGATGCTGTTGTGGCGAGGGAGCTTGCTCCCGCTCGGTTGCGCAGCGACCGCAATATTCTGGGGCCGCTTCGCAGCCCAGCGGGAGCAAGCTCCCTCGCCACAAAAACAGTTTCACCGCATGACGGTGATTACTTCCTGGCCTGCTGGTAAAGCGGCATCACCTTCGGAATCGCCGCCTGCAACGAGGCGATCCGGCTGGTCGACGAGGGGTGGGTGCTCATGAATTCCGGTGGAGCCCCTTCCGAGGCCTTGGCCATCTTGTTCCACAGGGTGATCGCCGCGTTCGGGTCGTAGCCGGCCCGGGCGGCCAGCTCTAGGCCGATCAGGTCGGCTTCGTTCTCGTTGCCACGGCTGTTGGGCAAGGTCATGCCGTAGTTGGCCACGGTGTCGGCCAGCGCCAGGCTGTCCTGGCCCAGGCCGAATATGGCACCGGCGCCCTGCTTGGCCATTTCGATGCCATAAGCCTTGGACATCGCTTCACGACCGTGCTCGCGCAAGGCGTGGGCGATTTCATGGCCCATGATCGCGGCGATCTCAGCGTCGGTCAGCTTCAACTGGTCGATCAGGCCGGTATAGAACATGATCTTGCCGCCAGGACCGCAGTTGGCGTTGAGCTCATCACTCTTGATCAGGTTCACTTCCCAGTTCCATTGCGCCGAATCCGGGCGGAACACTGGCGCCTGGGCAATCAGACGGTCGGCAATGACCTGGAGGCGCTTGGCGTCGTTGCTGGTCTTGTCCAGAGCTCCTTGGGAGCTCGCCTCACCCAACGTCTTCTGATAGGACTGCGCATACATCTGGTTGACCTCAGCGGTCGACAGCATGCTGAACATGTACTGCTTGCGTTCCACCCCTACGGCTCCGCCGCTGGTGGTGTTGACCGATTGGCAACCGGCGAGCAGCAGAGCCGCGCCCAGAGCGCTCACCATCAAAGTCTTGTTCATACAAAAGAAGCTCCATGGAATCGTGGGCGTATCCTAGGCCCTGATTGGTATCGGCGCCAGATACGAAGCGAGGGATTACCGATTTTCGGACAAGTCCCGCTTGGCCCGATTGCGACACTGGTCTAGCCAAAACAGTCATCCGACGAACAGCGCCTCATGCCATGCCCCGGAAACGCCGATAAAAAGTCCAGACGTCACATCCGCGTCCGGAGCCTTTATGAAATTCAGATCGATCCAGTTTTCCGTTGCCGCCCTGGCTGGTGCCATCGTGCTCAGCGTGGTCGGCGCCCTGGTGCTGTACGCATTGTTCGCCGGCGCCCGCACCCAGGACATGGTGCAACAGCGGACCAAGGCGCAGTTCGAGCAACTCATCGAGCAACGCCTCAGTGCCCTGGCCCGCACCCAGGCCAGCCTGATCCAGCGCGAGCTCGAAGCGCCGCTGCTGCTCGCTCGTGGGCTTGCCACCAGCAACGCCTTGATGGGCATGAACGGAACGGACGGCAACCGGCAGCTGCAGATCCCGCGCGAGCAGATGATCAGCCTGCTGCGTGAAACCGTGGTGCGCAATCCGAAGATTCTCGGTGCCTACATCGCCTGGGAACCGAACGCCATCGACCACGACGACGCCCGCTATGTCGACAACCAGGTGCTGGGCATGGAAACCAACGGGCGCTTCCTGCCGTGGTGGTTTCGCAATCAGGACGGCACCCTGGGCCTGGAAAAACTCGCCGACGTGACGGACCAGAAACTGCTGTCCACCGGCATTCGTGCCAGTGAATATTACCTGTGCTCCCAGGACAGCAAAAAAGCTTGCGTGATCGATCCCGCGCCATACCGCGTCGGCGACACCATGACCATGCTCGCCTCGTTCATCGAGCCGATCCTGATCGATGGCAAGTTCCAAGGCATCGTCGGCGCCGATCTGTCGGTGAACTTCATCCAGGACATGCTCGTCGCCGCCGACACCAAGCTGTACGACGGCGCCGGGGAAATGGCCCTGCTCGCCAGCAACAACCGGCTGGTGGCCTTCACCAAGGACCCCGGCAAGCTCGGCGAGAAAGCCAGCGACCTGCTGGACGCCAACGAACTGGATAACCTGACCCGGCTCGGCATCGGTGAAGTGCGTTACGACATCGATGAAGAACACGGCCACATCGAGGTGTACATGCCTTTCGGTATCGGCCAGACCGAGGCGCGCTGGACCTTGATGTTGCAGTTGCCGCTGAATGCGGTGATGGCGGATCTGCAAGCCTTGCAGAAAGACCTCGACGATCAGCGCGAAACCGACATCTTCGGCATGGCCATGGTCGGCCTGGCGATTGCCGCGATCGGCCTGCTGGTGATCTGGCTGGTGGGCCACGGTATCGCCCGGCCGCTCAAGCAAATGGTGGCGATGCTCGACGACATTGCCCAGGGCGAAGGCGACCTGACTCGTCGGCTGACCAGCGACCGCGCCGATGAATTGGGGGCCATCGCCAAGGGCTTCAACACGTTCCTGAGCAAATTGCAGGGGATGATCACTCAGGTAGTGACCTCGGTGCAGAGCGTCAGCGATTCGTCGGAACACACCGCCGATATCGCGATCCGCACCAACCAGGGCGTGCACAAGCAGATGTCGGAAATCGATCAGGTTGCCACCGCCGTGCACGAGATGACCGCCACTGCCCAGGACGTGGCGCGGAATGCGAGCCAGGCAGCCCAAGCCGCCAGCCACGCCGACCAGGCCGCCAGCCAGGGCATGCAAATCGTGCGCGACACTTCCAGTTCCATCGGAGCCCTTGCCGTGGAGATCGGCAAGGCCGTGGGCGTGGTGCAGACGCTGGCCAGGGACAGCGAAAACATCAACGCGATTCTCACCGCCATCCGCGGGATCGCCGAGCAGACCAACCTGCTGGCGCTCAACGCGGCCATCGAGGCAGCCCGGGCCGGTGAGCAGGGTCGCGGTTTTGCCGTGGTCGCCGATGAGGTACGCAACCTGGCGCAGAAGACCCAGCAGGCCACTGAAGAAATCCAGTCGATGATCCAGCAGCTGCAGCAGGGTACGCGGGACGTGGTACGGGTGATGGAAGACAGCCAGCAGCGTACCGATGAAAGCGTGCAACACGCGGCAAAAGCGGCGCAGGCCCTGGAGACGATCACCCAGGCCGTGTCGGTGATCAGCGACATGAACACCCAGATCGCCAGCGCTGCCGAGGAGCAAAGCGCGGTGGCCGATGACATCAACCGTAACGTGATCAACATCGGCCAGGTGGCAAACGAAGTGGCAAGCGGCGCCGACGAGTCCAGCGCGGCCAGTGCCGGGCTGACCAGGCTGGCGGAGCAGCAGCGGCGGTTGATCAATCAGTTCAGGGTTTGAGGCTATAGATCTGCGCCGAACCCTGTGGGAGCGAGCTTGCTCGCGAAGAGGGCAGTGCTGTCGCCAAAGAACTCAGGCCGGGGTCAGGCATTCCGGCCCATTGAGTTTCGGGTCGTTGACCATGTTCGCCAAAACCCGCTCGCGCAGTTGCCCTGGCTCGCTCGCCAGCAACCCTTGCAGGGCATGCAAGGGTGTCTCGGGGTCGAGCCACAGGCGCTGGCCCTCTTCATCCAGAATCAACGGTCGGCGCTGACCGGCCGCCGGCTGGGTGATGACCGCCGTGCTCAGCCACACCTGCTCCTGCACCGGGTACGCTTCCCAGATCGCCGCAAAGAACAGCGATGAGCCCTCCCCCGGCGTCAGCCAGTACGGGCGCTTGCGCGTGCCGCCGCGCCACTCGTAAAAACCATTGGCGGGCAGCAGGCAACGACGCAAACGCAGCGCTTCGCGGAACATCGGTTGCTCGGCCACGGTTTCGGCGCGGGCGTGCGCCGGGGTGCGGGACAGATCGGTCAGCCACGGCGGCGTCAGGCCCCAACGCGCCCGGGCCAGTTCGCGCTGGCCATCGGCGCCGGCGCGCAGCATCAGCACCGAGTCATTGGGCGAGATATTCCATTGGGCCTTCTGGTCGGCGGGGAAGCCGGGCAAGGCCGCGAAAGCGGGGTTCCAGCGAAACAGGGCATAACGTCCACACATGGGGCAACACGACTCTTGTATCAAACGGCCGCCAGCCTAACAGACCAGCGTACCGGGGTAACTGTCAGGCTCATCGCCCGGCACCGGCATCGCGGCATTGTAGGCGGCGATCAGCTCCCGGGCGTATTGCGCCTGTTCGTCCTCCACCGCCAGCCCCAGCAGGCCGTACATCGGCAGCTCACCGGCACCGCCCACCAGATCGCGGCCCACCAGGTGCGCCGTGATGCCTTCGCTGGCGAGCATGCCCTGGAGCAATTCGCCTTCCATCAGGTTTTCCAGCTCGTAGATCCGCTGCATGGCCGCCCCATTATTCGTTTTCGCTGAAGACCTCAAGGTGCCATTCGTCTTCGGGAACCTGCAGGACGAAAGTAATCGGTCGGCAACAGACCTGGCAGTCTTCGATGTAGGTCTGGTCGCCACCGGACAAATCCACGGAAGACTCCACCTCTTCCCCACAATACGGACATTCATAAAGAGCAGCTTCCAGCATCGCGGTCTCCCAAGTGACTTGTGCGTATAATCGCCGGTCTATTTGCAGGGCTATTTTTGCCTGGACTATCTTCCAGGTCGTGCCCCGTCGGTTTTTCGATCGAACCTTTACTTACCCTAGCCGTTTCCAACAAGAGAGCATGATGGGCGAATTCGATGCCATCCGACCTTACAACGACAGCGAAGTCCCAGCGGTGCTGGCACGGCTGCTCAGCGACAAGGCGTTTCTAGATATCCTCACCCACTTCCGCTTCCCGCGCCTGGCCGGCGCTTTCGGCTGGATGCTCAAACCTCTTATAGCGCAGAAGTTGCGTCGAGAGTTCGCCGGTGTGACCTCCGTTGCCACGTTGCAGGACAAAGTCGAGTTCTACGTCGACCACACCATCGAGCGTGCCACCGATGGCGTGACCTACACCGGGGTCGAGCAATTCAAGTCTGGCAATGCCTACCTGTTCATCGCCAATCACCGCGACATCGTGATGGACCCGGCGTTCGTCAACTATGCCGTGTACCACGCCGGCCTGCCGACGCCGCGCATCGCGATTGGCGACAACCTGCTGCAAAAGCCCTTCGTCAGCGACCTGATGCGCCTGAACAAGAGCTTCATCGTGCACCGTTCCATCACCGGACGCCGGGAAAAAATGGCGGCGTACCAGTTGCTGTCGGCCTACATAAACCACTCGATCCGCAACGATTGCGCCTCGATCTGGATCGCCCAGGCCGAGGGCCGGGCGAAGGACGGTGATGACCGGACCGAGTCGGCGATCCTGAAGATGTTCCACATGAGCCGCAAGGACGAGCCGTTCGGCGAGGTCATCCGCTCGTTGAACCTGACGCCGGTGTCGATCAGCTACGAGTACGACCCGTGCGACCAGGCCAAGGCCCGCGAGCTGTACATCCGCGCCACCACCGGCACGTACACCAAGGCGCCGGGCGAAGACGACGTCAGCATTGCCAAGGGCATCACCGGCTACAAGGGTCGGGTCCACGTGAACTTTGCCGCGCCGATCACCGAACTGTTCGAGGACACCAAACAACTGGCCATGGAGATGGACCGGCAGATACTCGGCGGCTATCGCCTGTTCCCGGTGCATTACCTGGCCTACGCACAATGGGCCGATGCCGACCCGCAGTTGCAGGTTCCGACGGCGGCCGAGGTGTTCGGTGCCGAAGAACTGGCCAAGGCCGAAGAAGAATGGCAGCGCCGGCTGGAAGCCTGCCCAGAGGAACACCGACCGTTCCTGGTGCTGCAATACGCGACACCGGTGCGTAACCAGTATCGGGTCAGGGCGGGGTTGGCGCTTTAAGCACGGCCTGATGGGGAAACCGTGGGAGGCAGCTTGCTGTGGCGAGGGGATTTATCCCCGTTGGCTGCGTAGCAGCCCTGATCGATTAAACCAGATCGACTGGTTCGCCAAACCTTGGGGCCGCTACGCGACCCAGCGGGGATAAATCCCCTCGCCACAGGGGCCTCTCATCGTTTGTTTCGTCAGAGTTTTGTGCTGATCCACGACATCAGCAGCGCCAACCCCAGGCAAGCGAAACCGAAACGGTAGAAAAACCGGTTCATGCGTTGCGTCGCCAGGTCCAGCAGCGCTTCGAATCGCTCATTGCCTTCGCTGCTGCGCTCCGCAAGACAGGCCCGCGCACGCAGTTCACGGCGACGCGTCGCGTGCAGCACCCAGCTACCCGGACAGGCAAACAGCAGCGCGAGCAGGTTGATCAGTTTGGCGGGGTGGGCAGCGAACAGCGAGAACAGTTGCAACGACATCACAAACCTCAAGCGAAAACGGACGCGCTGCGCCCGGAGCCTACGAACAGGGCGCGGATTCTACCGAAAGCCAGTCGCCTTGCGCGGCTTTTTCCGACCGGTAACGATTCCTCGCAATGTCGGATGCTTTTGTGGCGAGGGAGCTTGCTCCCGCTGGGCTGCGAAGCGGCCCCAAAACTGCACATTCAGTTTGCCAGGCATGCCGAGGTCTCAGATTTTGGGGCCGCTTCGCGACCCAACGGGGATAAATCCCCTCGCCACAGAGGCTCTTCTATCTAATTTCATCCGTCACGGTTTCGTCATATGGATAGGCCACCCTGTCGCCCTCCAAAACCCGTACGGAATCCGTCATGCTGCACGCCGAAAACCAGGATCGTCTCTACCTGATCAGCCCGAGCGATGAACAACAGAACCTTGTCGGCAGCCTGTCCTTCAATGTGCAGGATCGTCATTGGCTGGTGTACTGCGCCCTCGGCGGCCATCAACATGCGGACCTCCCGGAGACAGACCTGCTGACCGGGATCAGCGTGCTGGAACTCTATTCCCAAGCTGCTTGAATCGCACCCATGAAAAAGCCCGCAAAAGCGGGCTTTTTCATGGGTGTCGGAACGTTACTCCGCCAGCACCTGACCAATGGTCGGGTCCTTGAACAGACGGGTCAGGGCATCGCTCAACACGTCGCTGACCAGCTTGGTGTTGGTGTCCTGGTTGGGCGCCATGCCGAAGCGTTGATCCAGCGAAGCACCGTAACGACCGCTGTAGCGGCGGTTGGCGTTCTGCACGTCGGAGCGGAACGTCGCGCCGATGGTGGCTTCGGTCACGTACATGCCTTCCTTGGGCGACTGGTATTTCAGTTCGGCCAGGGTCACGGTCAGTTGCGGGGCGTTCATTGCGTTCTGCGTCGGGGTGAAGCCCAGCAGCCGCACGGCCGCTTCAGCCTGGGCCTGCAATTTTGGCAGGACCTGCGCGCCCTGCACCGTGATCACGCTGGTTTCAGGATACAGACCACCACGCGTGCCGAGGGTTGGCGACGGGCGACCGTCGACGACCCGCACCACCACCGGCTGGCCGCGACCCACCGGCGCCAGCTGGGCGTTGAGCTTGGGTTCCGGGTTAAGTTGTTGCGGGCTGTGGGCACAGCCGACAAGGGTCAGACTGGTCACGGCGATCAAACCGAACAACAGGCGTTGCAACATGCTCTTCTCTCCAGAATCGGGCACAAACAGGCCGGCAGTATAGCGGTGCGCCATCGCGGCGAACTAGCGTCGCCGCATGAATACTGAAATGTCTGACAGGGGCCGCGGTGGCCGGTTCCTGTCACCGTGTTGTCATTGTCCTTACACCGGGGTGTCATGCCGGGCTGTCAGGCTGGTCTCAAGTTCCCCGGACACGGTATCCGACCATGCGTTTTCTCATCTCCCTGTTTACCCCGCGCCCGCATCACCGTTGCTTCGCCCTGCTCGACCGCAGCGGTCGTTGCCAGGCATTCAAGCAATGCAGCCTGCAGCCCATGGGCGATGGCTGGGTCGAAATCGAAGAGATCCGTCTCAACTGGCTGCATCAGCCATTGCCTGCAAGCGCCCTGGTACAAGCGCCCCGCGCTCGTGCACGTAGCCGCCAGTTGTTGGCCGTCTGACCGCAAGGCTAATAAAAGTCATAAAACACGACCATTTCCGCGCGTTTCTTCGCTACAATCTCCCCCCGATTATAAGGACGTCTCCTGATCGGGCCCCGCAACGCCGCTGATGCGCTTGTATTGGCACCCCGCACCGCCCACAGAGAGCCGCCCACACAGATCGAGTGAAGCTGGCGCGCTTGCTGTTTCCCTGGCAAATCACTGCTTTTCGCGAATCTGCAGAGCTGTCATTACGCTCGGTCACTGAGCTGTCTGCCCGTTTTGCCTGTCATGTATTACATGGGGGGCATCCAGATCGGGCGCGGTGCCAGGCTGGGACAGCCCTTTTTGAGGTTCACGTCTTCAAAAGAGCGTGAAAAAACGGGTTTTCACAACTTCACAAGAGTGTGGCGAGCAAATGAAGAGTTTTGCGTCTGAACAAGCACCATTGGCGTCTGGAACAGCCCAACGAGACAGGACCGGATATCGCTCAAGAACCGGCGCCTGAAGCCTGTCCGCTACGGATTTGGTTGCACGAACGGATGTCTCGGCCATAAGTCGAATTGCCCGCCCGGCGCTTAAATGAGTTCATGGGACTCTTGAGGCCAGGCTGCATGCATCCGCAGTGTTGCGAAAAATTGCGAAGATTCGGACATGGCGATCCTGGCCATGGATACCTGGGGCGCAACTGACCTGCCCCGCTTCCTGGCCGCTATGCCGACAATTTGGTGCTGCAGATTTTGGAGACGCGTTAAATGGCGCATAACGAAGCAGTCGACGTAGTTCTGGTAGGGGCCGGCATCATGAGTGCCACCCTGGCCGTGCTGCTCAAGGAGCTCGACCCGGCGATTTCGCTGGAAGTCGTCGAGCTGATGGATTCGGGTGCCGCGGAGAGTTCCAATCCCTGGAACAACGCCGGTACCGGCCACGCCGGGCTGTGTGAGCTGAACTACACGCCCCAGGCCGCCGATGGCAGTGTCGACATCAAGAAAGCCGTGCACATCAACACCCAGTTCGAGGTGTCGAAGCAGTTCTGGACGTACCTGACCAAAAAAGGCACGTTCGGCTCGTCGAAGTCCTTCATCGCCCCGGTGCCGCACCTGAGCTTCGTGCAAGGCGAGAAAGGCGTGGAATTCCTCAAGAAGCGCTTCGAGCTGATGCGCCAGCACCATGCCTTCGCCGACATGGAGTACACCGAAGACCGCGACCAGATGGCCGAGTGGATGCCGCTGATGATGCCAGGCCGCCCGGCTGACGAAGTCATCGCCGCGACCCGCGTCATGAACGGTACCGACGTCAACTTCGGCGCCCTGACCAACCAGTTGCTCAAGCACCTGGGCAGCGCGCCGGATACCCAGATCAAATATTGCAAGCGCGTCACCGGCCTCAAGCGCAAGGGCGATGGCTGGACCGTGAGCATCAAGGACGTCAATTCCGGCAGCACCCGTGAGGTCGACGCCAAATTCGTCTTCCTCGGTGCCGGCGGCGCCGCGTTGCCGCTGCTGCAGGCTTCGGGTATTGAAGAAAGCAAGGGCTTCGGCGGTTTTCCGGTCAGCGGCCAGTGGCTGCGTTGCGACAACCCGGAAGTGGTCAAGCATCACCAGGCCAAGGTCTACAGCCAGGCCGCGGTGGGCTCGCCGCCGATGTCGGTGCCGCACCTCGATACCCGCGTGGTCGATGGCAAGAAATCCCTGCTGTTCGGGCCATACGCCGGCTTCACCACCAAGTTCCTCAAGCATGGCTCGCTGATGGACCTGCCGCTGTCGGTACGCGCCGGCAACATCGGCCCGATGCTGGCCGTGGCCCGGGACAACATGGACCTGACCAGGTACCTGATCAGCGAAGTGATGCAGTCCATGGAGCAGCGCCTGGAATCCCTGCGGCGCTTCTACCCCGAGGCGAAAGCCGAGGACTGGCGCCTGGAAGTGGCTGGCCAGCGCGTGCAGATCATCAAGAAAGACCCGAAGAAAGGCGGCATCCTGCAATTCGGTACCGAACTGGTGGCAGCCAAGGACGGCACCCTCGCCGCCCTGCTCGGCGCGTCCCCAGGCGCTTCGGTCACCGTGTCGATCATGCTCGAACTGATCGAGCGCTGCTTCCCGGAAAAAACCAAGGGAGAGTGGGCCGCCAAGCTCGCGGAAATCTTCCCGGCCCGGGAGAAGGTGCTGGAAACAGATGCGGCGCTGTATCGCAAGGTCAACGCGCAGAACAACATCGCGCTGGAACTGGTTGAAGCAAGCAGCGAAACCCAAAGCTACGCTTGATTCTCCCGGATAAAAAAACGCCCCGTTCTCCATGAGAGCGGGGCGTTTTTTTCGTGGCGAGGGAGCTTGCTCCCGCTGGCCTGCGAAGCAGGTCCTGAATCAATCAGCCACGCGCCTTGTTGATCAACTCGATGTATTCCTCGGCATTACGCTGATCCTGGATCAACGCAACGAAATCATTACCGTGCTCGTCCTTGCCGCGTTGAGGTCATGGCCGGCCTCGACAAAGAACGTCAGGAAGCGCTCGAAATCGTCGACACGCAGCCCACGGTAGGCCTTGATCAGTTTGTGCAGCGACGGCGAAGTGGCATCGACGGGCTCGAAATTGAGGAACAGCTTGATCTGTTCGTCGCCAATCTCGTCACCAATCACTTGTTTCTTGTCTTTACGCATTGCCGGCTCCAGCTCGCACAGTTCACGGGGCGGGCAGTTTACCCCCCGGCGGGCCTCGGGGCTCAACGCGGGCGTGCGGCGCCAGTGTGCAGGTCGGCCCAGATATGGCCATTGGCGTAGCTGAGGAACTGCACATAGACCGTGTCGTTGCGCAACAGATCGATCACCACCCGGTACTGGGCCTGTGGATAAGACAGTGTCAGGGTCTTGCTCGCCTCATCGAATACCGGTTTCTTCAGGCTTTTGCTTTCGCCATCGAAATTGAGGATCACCTGGCTGATGGTGGCGCCCTTGTTCAGGGGCTTGCCTTTGAGCCGCACCATCAATGGCGAGGTGACCGGGATCGGCTGCTGGTTGGATGGGCGCTGGTTGCCCAACACCACCGAATACTCGGTGACTTGCAGAAGCTGCTGCTGTTCGGGCTGTTCCTGACGCGCCACCAGGTCATCGGGAGGCAGGAACTGGCTGTGCATCGGCGCGGCCATGGCCAGCAACGGCAAGCCGCAGATCAGCAGCAGAGCGGCACAGCGGCGGATCGATACACTCATGACAGGCTCCGGAAGGCATGGCTGGGCACGCTAGCATCCCTTGAAAAAATATGCGACCCGGGTCAATACAGCGGGGCTTGCGGCGCGGCATACTCAGTGAGGCCATCGGTGTCGGCCCGCTGGCGTATGCCTTTTGTGGCGAGGGAGCTTGCTCGCGCTCGGCGGCGCAGCCGTCGTAAATCGGCTAACGCGTTCCGTCTGAAAGATTTCAACGGCCCATTTCGGGTCTGCTGCGCAGCCCAGCGGGAGCAAGCTCCCTCGCCACGGGTTTATTGTCCAGTCTATGCGAGGAGCATCATGGCCTTCTCCGCCCCACCGCTGTTCGCCGCCTGGCGCCAAGCCTGGCGTGCCGGTTACACCCTTGAGCGCCTGCGCGGCGACCTGGTAGCCGGGCTTACGGTCGGCATCATCGCCATCCCCCTGGCCATGGCCCTGGCAATCGCCGTTGGCGTGCCGCCACAACACGGTCTTTACACCGTGCTGGTGGCCGCCCCCTTGATTGCCTTGACCGGCGGCTCGCGATTCAACGTGAGCGGGCCGACGGCCGCATTCGTCGTCATCCTGCTGCCCATCACCCAGCAATACGGCCTGGGTGGCCTGCTGCTGTGCACAATGCTTGCCGGACTGATCCTGATTGCGCTGGGGCTGATGCGCGCCGGGCGCTTGATCCAGTTCATCCCTTATCCGGTGATCCTCGGTTTCACCGCCGGGATCGGCGTGGTGATCGCGACCCTGCAATTGAAGGACCTGTTGGGCCTGAGCACGGCGGGCCAGGCCACGCATTACATCGAACAGCTCGGCGAATTGATCGTGGCGCTGCCCGGCGCACGGCTTGGCGACGCCATTATCGGCGCGGCGTGTCTGGCCGTATTGATGATCTGGCCGCGCTGGGTGCCACGCGTTCCGGGCCATCTGGTCGCGCTGCTGATCGGCGCGTTGCTGGGACTGGCCATCGAGCGCGCCGGGCTTCCGGTCGCAAGCCTGGGGGAGCGCTTCAGCTACGTCGTCGATGGCATCGTCTACCCCGGCATCCCGCCTTTCCTGCCGCGCTTCGACTGGCCCTGGAACCTACCGAATGGCCAGGGCGGTGCGTTGATACTTTCCTATGACCTGTTCCGCCAATTACTGGGCCCGGCCTTCGCCATCGCCATGCTCGGCGCCATCGAGTCATTGCTCTGCGCGGTGGTGGCGGATGGCATGACCGGGAGCAGGCACGACCCCAACGCCGAATTGATCGGCCAGGGCCTGGGCAACCTCGTGGCGCCGTTGTTCGGCGGCATCACCGCCACCGCCGCAATTGCCCGCAGCGCAACCAACGTGCGCAGCGGCGCGTCATCGCCCCTGGCGGCGATCATTCACAGCCTGGTGGTGCTGGTGGCGATTGTATTGCTCGCGCCGCTGTTCAGTTACTTGCCGATGGCGGCACTGGCGGCGTTGCTGGTGATGGTCGCCTGGAACATGAGCGAGGCCGGGCATGTGCTGCATACCCTGCGCATCGCCCCGCGCAGCGATGTGCTGGTGCTGCTGACCTGCCTGGGCCTGACGGTGCTGTTCGACATGGTCCTGGCCGTCGCCGTCGGCCTGTTGCTGGCCGCCGGGCTGTTCATCAAGCGCATGAGCGAACTGACCGACAGTGCCGAATTGCCACGCCATACCCACCAGGCCTTGCTGGACATGCCCGAGCATGTTCGCTGCTACGCCATTCGCGGGCCGCTGTTCTTCGGGGCGGCGGAGAAGGCCCTGGATGTATTGCGCCGGTTCGACCCGGGCGTCCGGGTGGTGGTCGTGGACATGAGCGCGGTGCCGATGCTGGACATGACGGCCCTGGCCGCGCTGGAAAATATCCTCAGGGACTATCGAAAGCAGGGCATCGGCCTGATCCTGGTCGCGACGGCACCGAGGGTACGCCTGAAACTGCGCCGCGCCGGGGTCCACCGCGAGCAGCGGCAGTTGGCGTATGTGCAGACGCTGGAACAGGCGCGGAGCAAGAGTGAGCGCTGGCTGGCCGCGAGCGCAGCGCACTCAAGACTGGTTTGACTGTGTGGTTACATCCCCTTGACGGCAAAAATACCATTGGCGTTACGCCAGTAGCCTTTGTAGTCCATGCCGTAGCCAAAGATGTAGCGATCGATGCACGGCAAACCGACGAAGTCGGCCTTCAGGTCGGGACGGGCCTTGCGGTCGTGGTCCTTGTCGATCAGCACGGCGGTATGTACGGCACGGGCGCCAGCGTGTTTGCAGAAATCGATGATCGCGCCCAGGGTGTGACCTTCATCGAGGATATCGTCGATGATCAGCACGTCGCGGTCGATGAACGAGACTTCCGGCTTGGCTTTCCAGAACAGGTCGCCGCCGCTGGTTTCGTTGCGATAGCGGGTGGCGTGCAGGTAGGAAGCTTCCAACGGGAAGTCCAGGTAGGTCAGCAGCTTGCCGGAGAAAATCAGCCCGCCGTTCATCACGCAGAACACCACCGGGTTGCGGTCAGCCAACTGATCGTTGATTTGCGCACCGACACGGGCAATGGCCGCTTCGACTTCAGCTTCGGTGTACAGGCAGTCAGCCTCTCGCATGACTTGACGGATATGCTCGAGATCAGCGGACATGGCGCTCTCCAAGGGTGGCGTTTGCGGAAAAGCGGGCAAAGGTACGCATCCCGCCCGGCCAGATCAAGCGTTTGTGGACTAACGTTCTGTATTGTCTATAGGACAACACCCTCGGATAGATTAATCTAGGCCGGTTTTTTTGCCCGCCGCCGGAGCCTTCCCCATGCCCATCCTCGAGATCCGCCACCCGCTGATCAGACATAAACTCGGCCTGATGCGCCGCGCCGACATCAGCACGAAGAACTTCCGCGAGCTCGCCCAGGAAGTCGGTGCCCTGCTCACCTACGAAGCCACCAAGGACCTGCCGCTGGAATCCTACGAGATCGCCGGTTGGGCGGGCACGGTGCAGGTGGAAAAAATCGCCGGCAAGAAGATTACCGTGGTGCCGATCCTGCGTGCCGGTATCGGCATGCTCGAAGGCGTCCTGAGCCTGATTCCGGGTGCCAAGGTCAGCGCCGTCGGCGTGGCCCGCAACGAGGAGACCCTGCAGGCCCATACCTACCTGGAAAAACTGGTGCCGGAGATCGACGAGCGCCTGGCGATGATCATCGACCCGATGCTCGCCACCGGCAGCTCCATGGTTGCCACCATCGACCTGCTGAAAAAAGCCGGTTGCCGGGACATCCGCGCCATGGTCCTGGTCGCCGCGCCCGAAGGCATCAAGGCCGTGGAAGATGCCCACCCCGACGTGACCATCTATACCGCCTCCATTGACCAGAAACTCAACGAGCACGGCTACATCATCCCGGGCCTGGGCGATGCCGGCGACAAGATCTTCGGCACCAAGCAGAAGGACGCCTGAGCATGCAGGATGAATTCAACGATCCGCTCTGGCGTCAGGTGTTGTCCGGCGCACAGATGCTGTTCGTCGCCTTCGGCGCGCTGGTGCTGATGCCGCTGATCACCGGTCTGGACCCGAACGTGGCGCTGTTCACCGCGGGCCTGGGGACGATCCTGTTCCAGATCGTTACCGGGCGTCAGGTGCCGGTGTTCCTGGCGTCGAGTTTTGCCTTCATCACGCCGATCATTCTCGCCAAGGGCCAGTTCGGCGTCGCGGCGACCATGGGCGGCGTGATGGCGGCCGGTTTCGTCTATACGTTCCTGGGCCTGGCGGTGAAGATCAAGGGCACCGGCTTCATTGACCGGCTGCTGCCACCGGTGGTGATCGGCCCGGTGATCATTTCCATCGGCCTGGCGATGGCGCCAATCGCCGCCAACATGGCGATGGGCAAGGCCGGCGACGGCACCGAGCTGATTCACTATCAGACCGCGATGCTGATCTCGATGCCGGCGTTGCTCACTACTTTGATCGTCGCCGTGTTCGGCAAAGGCATTTTCCGCCTGGTGCCGATCATCTCCGGCGTATTGGTGGGTTTTGCCATGGCCTTTTTCTTCGGTGTCGTCGATACCGCGAAAATCGCCGCCGCCCCCTGGTTCGCCCTGCCGGCCTTCACCGCGCCGGAGTTCAACTGGCAAGCGATCCTGTTCATCGTGCCGGTAGCCCTGGCGCCAGCGATCGAACACATCGGCGGGGTGATCGCCGTGGGTAGCGTGACCGGTCGCGACTACCTGAAAAAACCCGGCCTGCATCGCACGCTGTTCGGTGACGGTATTGCCACCACCGCAGCCGGCCTGTTCGGCGGCCCGCCCAACACCACCTATGCCGAAGTGACTGGCGCGGTGATGCTGACCAAGAACTACAACCCGAAGATCATGACCTGGGCCTCGATTTTCGCCATCAGCCTTGCGTTCATCGGCAAGTTCGGCGCACTGCTGCAAAGCATTCCGGTGCCGGTGATGGGCGGGATTTTGTGCCTGTTGTTCGGTTCGATCGCGGCGGTGGGCATGAACACGCTGATCCGCCACAAGATCGACCTGGGCGAAGCACGCAACCTGGTGATCGTTTCGGTGACGCTGGTGTTCGGCATCGGCGGCGTACTGGTCGGCACCGGTACCGGCCCGGACGACTTCGGCCTCAAGGGCATCGCGCTGTGCGCCGTGGTGGCGATCGCGTTGAACCTGATTTTGCCGGGTAATGATGGCTGGAAGCAGAAGAAGGCGGATGAGCCGCTGATCTGAGTTTTCTGTCGTCAGTCAGAAAGCTTCGCGAGCAGGCTCGCTCCCACAGAAGATGTTGTGGACACAAACTTTGTGACCACCGTTTTCCCTGTGGGAGCGAGCCTGCTCGCGAAGGGGCCGCTGATATCTACAACGCCAGCGGCGCCCGCTCGCAAAGGGTGCTCAACACCTTCGCCCACTGCGGATCGTCATTGAGACACGGCACCAGTACCAACTCCTCCCCTCCCGCTTCGCGAAACTGCTCGCGCCCGCGGTCGCCGATTTCTTCCAGCGTCTCGATGCAATCGGCAACGAATGCCGGGCACATCACCAGTACTTTCTTCACGCCGCTTTTGGCCAGTTCGTCCAGGCGCGCCTCGGTGTAAGGTTCGATCCACTTGGCCCGTCCCAGTCGCGACTGGAACGACACCGACCATTTGCCATCCGCCAGCCCCATCTGCCGGGCGAACAGCTCGGCGGTACGAATACACTGGGCGCGGTAACACGTGGCCATGACTTCCGGCGGCGCGTTCCGGCAGCAATCGGCGTCCTTGAAGCAGTGATAGCCCGTAGGGTCGAGCTTGGTCAGATGCCGCTCCGGCAGGCCATGGAAACTCAGCAACAAATGATCGTAATCCTGCATCAGGTACGGCTTGGCGCTGGCAACCAGGGCATCGATATATTCCGGCTGGTCATAGAAGGGCTGGAGAATCGAGAACTGCACCTTGAGCTTTTTCTCGCGCACGACCCGCTTGGCTTCTTCGATGACCGTGGTCACGGTGCTGTCGGCGAACTGCGGGTACAGCGGCGCCAGGGTGATTTTCGTGTGCCCCTGGCTTGCCAGGCGCACCAGGGTCGATTCGATCGATGGCTCCCCATAACGCATTGCCAGCTCCACCGGGCCCTGGGTCCATTGCGCGCTCATGGCCTGTTGCAGACGACGACTGAGGACCACCAGCGGCGAGCCCTCTTCCCACCAGATCGAGGCATAGGCGTGGGCCGATTGCTCGGGGCGCTTGATCAGGATCAGCGACACCAGTAGCCGCCGCACCGGCCATGGCAGGTCGATGACGTAGGGGTCCATCAGAAACTGGTTGAGGTAGCGGCGTACATCGGCCACCGAGGTGGAGGCAGGCGAACCCAGATTCACCAGAAGCAACGCGTGATCGGTCATGCAACGTCCTATTTCAAAGGCGACCCGACAAATCTTCCAGGGCCGCAGACAACTCAGTGAACCGGAATGAAAACCCCGCCGCCTGCAATCGGGCGGGCGTGGCGCGCTGGCCTCCCAGCAACAGCAATGACAACTCCCCCAACGCGATTTTCAACGCAAGCTCCGGCATCGGCACCACGGCCGGGCGATGCAGCACGTGCCCCAAGGCCTTGGCGAAATCGCGGTTGCGCACCGGGTTCGGTGCGCAGGCATTATAAGGACCGCTGGCATCGCTGCGGAGCAGAAGAAAATCAATCAGGGCGATTTGATCGTCGATATGAATCCAGGGCATCCACTGCCGGCCGCTGCCGATACGCCCGCCCATAGCCAGTTTGAACGGCAGCAACAGCCGCGACAAAAAGCCGCCCTCGGCAGACAGGACCAGGCCGGTGCGAACCAGCACCACGCGTATGCCCAGCGCTTCGGCACGTTGCGCGGTTTCTTCCCAGGCGATGCACAACTGGCTGGCGAAGTCTTCGCTGACCGGCCCGGACTCTTCGGTCAACTCCCGCTCGCCGCCGTCGCCATACCAGCCCACCGCAGAGCCGGAAATCAGCACCTGCGGTTTCTGTTCGCAACGCTCCAGCCAGGCCAGCAGACCCTCGGTCAGCGTGACGCGGCTGCTCCACAGCAGCATCTTGCGTTTATGGCTCCAGGGCCGGTCGCCAATAGGCGCGCCGGCAAGGTTGACGACCGCGTCCACCGGTTCGCCAAGCTCATCGAGGCTGGCGATACCGCGCACCTGCGCGCCGCAGATTTTCGCCACCTGTTCGGGCCGACGACTCCAGACCGTCAGGCGATGTCCCTGCTCCAGCCAGTGCCGGCAGAGTTGACGTCCGATCAAACCAGTACCGCCGGTCAGCAATATGTGCATGAGATGTTCCTCGGCTCGCGTTTTACCTGGCCCATTAGTCTATTTTTATAAGTAGGCATTTTTCATATCGGACAGGGTCTGTACCTAACAATAGGACAACCCGCCAAAACGCGAACGGTAAAACTTATACCAAAAACCAGAATTGTACAGGATTAAACGACGGCGTAGTCTGTACAGAAAGGTAAACGAGGCCCTCATGACTGTACCCATCGCAATCATCGGCACCGGCATCGCCGGACTTTCAGCCGCCCAGGCCCTGACGGAGGCCGGGCATGTCGTTCAACTCTTCGATAAAAGCCATGGCAGCGGCGGCCGCATGTCGAGCAAGCGCAGCGACGCCGGCGCACTGGACATGGGCGCACAATATTTCACCGCCCGGGATCGGCGCTTCGTCACGGAAGTCCAGCGCTGGCAAGCCAACGGCTGGGCGGCGGAATGGAACCCGCAGCTCTATCACTTCCAGGACGGGCAGATGAGCCCCTCTCCGGACGAGCAGACCCGCTGGGTCGGTACCCCGCGCATGAGCGCGATTACCCGCGCCCTGCTCGGCGAGCTGCAGGTGCAGTTCTCCTGCCGCATCACCGAGGTCTTTCGTGGCCAGGAACACTGGCACCTGCAGGACGCCGAGGGTTTTACCCACGGCCCGTTCGGCCAGGTCGTGATTGCCACGCCCGCGCCCCAGGCCACGGCATTGCTCGCCGCCGTGCCGAAACTGGCCGGCGTCGCCGCCGGGGTGAAAATGGACCCCACCTGGGCAGTGGCGCTGGCCTTTGAACAACCCCTGGATACACCCATGGAGGGCTGCTTCGTCCAGGACAGCCCCCTCGACTGGCTGGCCCGCAACCGCAGTAAACCAGGGCGCGATGCCACGCTCGATACCTGGGTGCTGCATGCCACCAGCGACTGGAGCCGCCAGCACATCGACATGTCCAAGGAAGCGGTGATCGAGCATTTGCACGGCGCCTTCGCAGAACTGCTGCACAGCGCGATGCCCGCGCCGAGCTTCAGCGTGGCCCATCGCTGGCTGTACGCGCGTCCCGCCGGCAGCCACGAATGGGGCGCCCTGGCCGACGCCGACCTGGGCTTGTATGTGTGCGGAGACTGGTGCCTGTCCGGCCGGGTCGAAGGAGCGTGGCTCAGTGGTCAGGACGCCGCCCGTCGCTTGCACGCCAGCCTTCAATGAGCGCATTCCCCAAGCCATCCGCTGCTGTCACGAGAGGCAGCAGCCGGCGGCCAGGTCACGACATCGTCCTTCGACCTGGAACAATCGGTTGACTTGTTCGCGTACCGACCTATGATGAAAATATTGTACAAGCAATAATATATGTACAAGATTTACCCAGCAGAGGTCGCCCATGCCCAACGAAACTATCACCAAACCGAAAATTGCCATCAGCGCCTGCCTGATGGGTGCCGAGGTGCGCTTCAATGGTGGTCACAAGCAATCGCCGTTGTGCAGCCGCACGCTGGTCGAGTACTTCGATTTCGTGCCGGTGTGTCCGGAAGTCGCCATTGGCCTGGGCGTCCCGCGCGAGCCGATCCGGCTGGTTGGCAACCCCGCGCGCCCCGACGCGGTCGGCACGGTGAAGCGAGACCTCGACGTGACCCAGCCATTGGCCGATTACGGACGACAAATGGCCGCTGAGCTGGACGACATCTGCGGCTATATCTTCATGCAGAAGTCGCCGTCCTGCGGGCTGGAGCGGGTCAAGGTCTACGACCACAACGGCGTCCCGCAGGACGGCGGTGGACGTGGTGTCTACGCCCAGGCCTTTTGCGAGCGCCACCCCGATCTACCGGTGGAGGAAGACGGCCGCCTGAATGATCCGGTACTGCGCGAGAACTTTCTGACCCGTGTATTCGCCTATGCCGCCTGGCAACCGCTGCGCCGCCGGGGGCTGACCCGACGCGACCTGATTGAATTTCACTCACGCTACAAGTACCTGTTGATGGCCCACAATCCGGAGCAATACAAGGCGCTGGGCAACATGCTGGGCAACATGGGCAAGGCCGATCCAGACGAGCTGGGCCAGCGTTATTTCAGCGCGCTGATGGCCGCCTTGAAGAAATGCGCCACCCGACGCACGCACACCAACGTCCTGCAGCACCTGAGCGGTTACCTCAAGCGCGCCATCGATGCCGATGACAAGCAGGAGGTGCAGCACCTGATCGGGCAGTACCGTCTTGGTATTGTGCCACTGGTGGTGCCGTTGACGTTGCTCAAGCATCATCTGCGCCAGCACCCCGACCCCTATCTCGCGCAACAGGTCTACCTGCAACCGCACCCCGAGAACCTCAGCTTGCGAAACGCCATCTGATGAAGAACGAACTCGACTCCAGCGCCAGCGAAGACCTGGGCGCCGACTTCGCCAAGGCCCTCGCGCAGGGCTGGCTGCCCATCCGCGAAGTCGCCCGGCAAACCGGCGTCAATGCCGTCACGCTGCGAGCCTGGGAGCGGCGCTACGGGTTGATCGTGCCGCACCGTACGCCCAAGGGCCATCGCTTGTTCAACCGCGAACATGTGCAGCGGATCCTGAGCATCCTCACCTGGATCGATCGTGGCGTGGCCGTGAGCAAGATAAAACCGTTGCTCGACACACCGCAGCCGTCAGGCGAACCGTTGGAAGACGACTGGCAACGTCAGCGCCATGCCCTGATGCTGGCGGTGACGCAACTGGCCGAGCGTCAGGTCGATGAGTCGGTGAACCAGGCCATGGCGCTGTATCCGCCTTGGACTGTTTGTGAACAGTTGCTCCTGCCCTTGCTGGGTGAGTTGCAATTGCGCTGGCAGAGCCAGTTCGGCGCGCAGCTGGAAAAGGTCTTTCTGTACTCCTGGCTGCGCAGCAAATTCGGCAGCCGGATCTACCACAACAACCGCCAGTTGCGCGGCGCACCGCTGTTGATGATCAACCAGTCCGAGGTGCCCCAGGAGCCCCAGTTGTGGCTCACCGCCTGGCTGGCAAGCAGCGCCGACTGTCCCGTGGAGGTGTTCGACGGGCCGCTCCCGGCGGGCGAGTTGGCCCTGGCGGTCGAACGGCTCAAGGCCCGCGGCGTGCTGCTGTATTCGAGCCAGGCACTGAACCTGTCGCAATTGCCCAGGCTGCTGGGCGGGCTCGACTGCCCGATCATCATCGCCGGCCCCGCCGCCTCGATTCACCAGGCCAAGCTGTCTGCAAGCGCGGCAATGAGCAACGTCAGCTGGGCCGAAGACCCGCTATCGGCTCATCGCGAACTGAGCCGCAGAGAACTCCTCTAGTTGGAAAAATCCATGCAATTGATCTGGCTGCGCAGCGACCTGCGCCTGCACGACAACACCGCCCTGGCGGCCGCCGCTGCCCGGGGGCCCTGCGTAGCGGTCTACCTGCCGAGCCCGAAGCAATGGGCGGCCCATGACGATGCACCCTGCAAGATCGATTTCTGGTTGCGCAACCTCGCGGCATTGAGCACGGCCCTGGCGGAACTGAACATCCCATTGCTGATCCGCAACACGGAGTATTGGAATCAGGCCCCGCAAGTGCTGGTCACGTTATGTCGCGAGCTGGGCATCGGCGCCGTACACGTCAACGAGGAATACGGCCTGAATGAAACCCGGCGCGACGCCGACGTCGCCCGGGCGCTAAAGGATGAGGGCGTGGAATTTCACAGCCATCTCGACCAGCTCCTGTTCAAGCCCGGCAGCGTCCTGACCAAGACCGGCAGCTATTTCCAGGTATTCAGCCAATTTCGCAAAGTCTGCTATAGCCGCCTGCATTTTTCCTTACCGGACCTGGTGCCCGCGCCTGTCCGGCAGGCACCGACCTCCATCGCCAGCGATCCGCTGCCGACGCAGGTCGAAGGGTTCAACCCGCCAAATGCGGCGCTGCGCGATCTCTGGCCCGCCGGCGAAAGCGAAGCCCGGCGCCGGGTCGAGTCGTTCGTCGAACAACACATCGATTACTACCAGAGCGAACGGGATTTTCCGGCCAGACCCGGGACCAGCCAGCTGTCGGCCTATCTGGTGGCCGGCGTGGTTTCACCGCGCCAGTGTCTGCACGCCGCGCTGCAGGCCAATCAGGGCGAGTTCGAGAGTGGAAACGTCGGCGCCGTGACCTGGATTAATGAACTGCTCTGGCGCGAATTCTATAAACACGTTCTGGTGGGATTCCCCCGCGTATCGCGCCACCGCGCGTTCCGCCCGGAAACCGAGGCCCTGGCCTGGCGCAACGACCCCCAGGCACTGGCGGCGTGGAAAGAAGCCCGTACAGGCTTGCCGATCATTGACGCTGCCATGCGCCAATTGCTGGAGACCGGCTGGATGCACAACCGCCTACGGATGGTGGTGGCGATGTTCCTGACCAAGAATCTGTTGATCAATTGGCGGGAAGGCGAACGCTTTTTCATGCAGCACCTGATCGACGGTGACCTGGCGGCAAACAATGGCGGCTGGCAGTGGAGCGCCTCGACCGGCACGGACTCGGCGCCCTGGTTCCGGATTTTCAACCCGTTGAGCCAATCGGAAAAATTCGACCGCGAGGGGTTGTTCATCAAACGCTGGCTACCCGAACTGAACGATCTCGATAAGCCGGATGTCCATAGCCCGAATACCCGTGGCGATTTGTTTGACGCGGTGGACTACCCCGCTCCGATCGTCGACCTCAGCCAGTCCAGGGCCCGCGCCCTGGCAGCGTTCAGGAACCTGCCGTCACGGCAGGAGGTCGGCTGAGAATTTGTGCGGTGAACGAACAGGGGTCGGCCGATGCGGGCTGCCATTCTCAATAGTATGACGATATAGTCGTGAGACCGTTGTGCATCGTCCGGTAAACAAGGAGTGAGGAATGGCTTCGACACCGCCACGGCGATACTGGCTGACCGGCGCCGGTAATGGAATTGGCGCCTCTTTGGCCGAATCGATACTGCGCACCGGCGCCCATCTGGCTGTGAGCTCACGCTTGCCGTGCGATACGCTTTTGGCAAGATATCCAGGACAGGTCCTGATCGTGGCCGGCAATCTGACCGACAGTCAGGCCGTACGCGAGGCGGGCGAGCGAATCGCCCGGGAATGGGGCTCTCTGGATACCGTGATCATCAACGCCGGTACCGCCGAATACATCAGCGGACACCCCGTCAACCCATCGATCATCGAGCACATCGTGCGCAGCAACCTGCTGGCCGCCAGCCTGTGTATCGAGGCGGCCTCGCCATTGCTGCGCGCCGGCAATGGGACCCATCTGGTGGGCATCGCCAGTCCGCTGACCTATCTGCCGCCCTCGCAATTCGAGGCCGGGGACCAAGGGATGCGCTTTCTATTCGAATCGGCACGCGGCAAACTGGCCCGCGATGGCATCGACGTGACCATCGTCCACCCAGGATTCGACAACTCATCGCCGGCCATAGACGATGGCTTGCCGCCGTCGATTCGATGGTCGGCTGAAACGGCGGCCCATCACATCCTGACCCAACTGACCGAACGTCCCCTTGAAGTGATCCTGCCCGCCATGTCCATGAACCTGCTCTGGCCATTGCCCTCGAACGACACGGTGCTGGCGGGCGCGCATTCACGTTCGGACAGCTATCAGTGCCCGATCAAGGGACACCCCTGAATAGCGCGCTTGCCTTACACTGCGCGCCATGAAGACCATCCCGCTGCACGAAATCGCCGCGCCCGCCGTCACGTGTTCAACGTGTGCGGCGTGCTGCTGCCAATTGGAAGTCATGTTGATCACCGACACCGGTGTGCCCGAGCGCTTCATCGACACGGACGACTGGGGTGGAGAGGTGATGCTGCGCCTTGACGACGGCTGGTGTGCGGCGCTGGATCGCGACACCATGAGATGCACGATCTACGAAAAACGTCCGCTGATCTGCCGGGAGTTCGAGATGGGCGCGCCGGAGTGCCTGGAAGAGCGCCAGGGCATTGCCACGGCGTATAGATAGAAGAGGCTTTTTGTGGGAGCGAGCTTGCTCGCGATAGCGGTGGTCCAGGCGATACTTGACCGACTGACCTACCGCTATCGCGAGCAAGCTCGCTCCCACAGTTTCTCAGTTACAGCGGCATCGTGTAGTGCAATGCGTAGCTCTCCACGCCATCGTTGGCCGACTTGATGCCGGCGTTGGAATAGTGGGTGGCACGAATGCCGACTTCATGCCCGCCATTGAACCGCAGGCCAAAACCGATGCGGTCTTCGAACTGGAACGCGGTGCCGAGTTTGTTGCTTTCGATTTCAGTGTTTTCAAACAGCGCAACACCGATACCCGCCTCGATGTAAGGTTTCACGTTCTGACCGGCAAACTCGTACACCAGGACTGGCGAGAACGACAGGCTGTGGTTGCTCGAAGTTTCGTCCCCCTCCCAGTACGTGTAGGCACCGCTCCAATAACCGGTCAAGCGACCCACGTCGCTCTGCAGCCAGCTCTTGTCCCAATCGAATTGCATGCCCAGGCGATAGGTCATGGTCGAGTCGCCGGTCTGGCCAACCCCAAATTCCACGCCCGCCGCCTGTGCGGTGTAAGTGTGCCCCAGCAACGCAGCCGCAAACGCGGCAAAGCAGAATAAACGCTTCATTAGAAACATCCTTTTCCGACAGTCTTAGTTAGTTTTTCTTACAGAAGACACAGCTATAGAAATCCACGCCAAATCAGAAGTTCAGCACGATTCACATAATTTTCACGTTTTTTTACAGAACGAAGCTTCGCACAATGCCAGACGAATTCCATAGCATCGGTAGGATTTTTCTTAAATGTATCGGATCAGCGCTACTCCAGAATTGAGTTTCGCTGGCAGGCCCTTCGGCCAGTAGCGCCCGCTCCGCCAACAGGCGCTGGAGTTGCCGGGCCACGGCGGCGCCCGTATCGATCAGACTGATATGGGCCGGAATCATCTGTTTGAGCAACGGCTTGAGGAATGGATAGTGGGTACAGCCAAGGATCAGTGTGTCGCAGCCAGCCGCCAGCAACGGGTTGACGTAGCCTTGTAGCAGTTGGTGCAAGGCCGGACTGTGCAGGTCGCCCGCCTCGATCAATTCCACCAGTCCCGGACAGGGCTGGGTGATCACGCGGACATCCGTGGCGAAGCGGTCGAGCAACGCGGCAAATTTGGCGCTCTGCAAGGTGCCAGTCGTTGCCAGCACGCCAACGATGCCGCTTCGCGTCGCGGCGGCAGCCGGCTTGACCGCCGGCTCCATACCGACGATGGGCCAGTCGGGGTAGTCGCGACGCAGGTCAGCCACCCCGGCGACTGTCGCGGTATTGCAGGCCACCACCAGGGCCTTGGCGCCCTCGCGCCGGAAAAAATCGGCTATGACCGCGCAACGCTGCCGGATAAATTCCGGACTTTTTTCGCCATAAGGAATATGTCCGCAGTCGCCAACGTACAGCAGCGACTCATTGGGCAACAACCGACGGATTTCCCCCAGCACCGACAGCCCGCCGACACCCGAGTCGAACACACCGACCGGCGCCTCACGCATGCCGGTTACCGCAGACACTGCAGCGCGGATCGCGCTTGACGCGTAATTCGCGAAAACGCGTGCCCAGGGCATCGATCAGCAGCAGGCGCCCCACCAGTGGCTCACCGAAACCCGCCAGCAACTTCAAGGCTTCGAGCGCCTGGAGACTGCCCACCAAACCCACCAGCGGACCAAGCACACCGGCTTCGCTGCAGGTCAGCTCGGCTTCGCTGCCGTGCCCGTAAAGGCAGTGGTAGCAAGGGCTTTCGGGACGGCGCGGATCGAATACTGACAACTGCCCTTCCAGGCGAATCGCCGCGCCGCTGACCAGGGGCTTGGCGGCGGTGACACACGCCGCATTCACCGCTTCGCGGGTAGCAAAGTTGTCGGAACAGTCGAGCACCACATCCACCGCCGCCACCGCGCCGGCCAGGGAGTCTTCATCCATGGCGGTCGAATGGGAAACCAGGCGAACCTCGGGATTGATGGCGGTCAGGCGACGCACCGCCGAATCGACCTTGGTGAGGCCGACGCTAGCGGTGTCGTGAATGATCTGTCGCTGCAGGTTGGTCAGGTCGACCGTGTCGAAATCCGCCAGGTGTAACTCGCCGACGCCGGCGGCGGCCAGGTACAACGCCACCGGGGCGCCCAGGCCACCGAGGCCGATGATCAATACGCGGCCCTGCTTGAGGCGCAGTTGCCCATCGATGTCGATGTGCTGCAACAGAATCTGGCGACTGTAGCGCAGCAGTTCTTGATCATTCAGCACGGCAGGCGTCCCAGGCTGATGCGTTCATGATTACCCAGATCCTTGCGACTGTGGACCTCGGCAAACCCTTGCTTTTGCAACAGGCCACGCACCGCCTCGGCCTGGTCATAGCCGTGCTCGAGCATCAGCCAGCCGCCTGCGCCGAGATGATCAGGGGCCTGGGCGATGATTGCACGCAAGTCGTCGAGACCGTCCGGCCCCGCCACCAGCGCACTGGCCGGCTCGAAACGCACATCGCCCTCGGCCAGGTGCGGATCGCTGGAGGCTATATAAGGAGGGTTACTGATGATCAGGTCGAAACGCTCGCCTTCCAGGGCGCTGAACCAATGGCTGCTCAGCACCGTGACATTACGCAGGCCCAGGCGCTGGCGATTGCGCTCGGCCAGGGCCACGGCTTCCAGCACCCGGTCGACCGCCGTGACGTTCCAGGCCGGACGCTCGCTGGCCAGCGCCAGGGCAATCGCGCCGCTGCCGGTGCCAAGGTCGAGGACCCGGGCGGGCGTGGCTGGCAACAATGCCAGTGCGGTCTCGACCAACAGTTCGGTGTCGGGTCGTGGGATCAGTGTATGGGGCGCGACTTCCAGGTCGAGCTTCCAGAAGCCCTGCTGCCCGAGAATATAAGCCACCGGCTCGCCGGAGCGACGGCGACGCAAGTATTCGGAAAACAACAGCGCCGCCTCGCTCGGCACGATTCGCTCGGGCCAGGTGTGCAGGAAGCTGCGGGACTTGCCCAGGGCGGCGGCCAGCAGCAGCTCGGCATCCAGTCGTGGGGTGGGCGAATCCGGCAATTCTGCGGCACGTAGCAAACTGGCGATGATGGTCATGGGTTTACCTCTGCTTACTCGCCAATCGCGGCCAACTGGTCGGCCTGGTATTCAGCGAGCAAGGGCTCGATGACGGCGTCGACACCACCTGCAAGAATTTCGTCGAGGGAATACAGGGTCAGGTTGACACGGTGGTCGGTGACCCGGCCCTGGGCAAAGTTGTAGGTACGGATCCGCTCGGAACGGTCGCCCGAGCCCACCAGCAACTTGCGTTCGCTGGCGATGGCATTGGCGGCGGCGCTGGTCTGCTGGTCGTTGAGCTTGGCCGACAACCAGGCCATCGCCCGCGCGCGGTTCTTGTGCTGGGAGCGCTCTTCCTGGCACTCCACCACGATGCCCGAAGGCAAGTGCGTGATGCGGATCGCCGAGTCGGTCTTGTTCACGTGCTGGCCGCCCGCGCCGGAGGACCGGTAGGTGTCGACCCGCAGGTCCGCCGGGTTGATCTCGATGGCTTCCTGTTCGTCCGGCTCGGGCAATACCGCCACGGTGCAGGCGGACGTATGGATGCGCCCCTGGGATTCGGTGGCCGGCACGCGTTGTACGCGGTGGGCGCCGGACTCGAACTTCAACTTGCCATAGACGTTATCGCCCTCGACCCGGGCGATGACTTCTTTATAGCCGCCGTGTTCGCCTTCGTTTTCCGAGAGGATCTCGACCCGCCAGCCGCGACGCTCGGCGTAGCGCGAATACATGCGGAACAGGTCGCCGGAAAAGATCGCCGCCTCGTCGCCGCCAGTGCCGGCGCGGATTTCGAGGAACACGTTGCGCCCGTCGTTCGGGTCCTTGGGCAACAGCATGCGTTGCAGGTTGCTTTCCAGCTCGACCAGTTGCTCCTTGGCTTCGCGAACTTCTTCCACGGCCATCTCGCGCAGGTCCGGGTCGCTGTCCTTGAGCAGCGCCTGGGCGCCCTCAAGGTCGCTCTGCACCTTGAGCAACTGCTTGTAGGTCGCAACAATCGGCTCGACTTCCGCGTACTCCTTGGAGTAGGTGCGAAATTTGTTCTGGTCGGAAATGACTTCGCCATCGCCCAGCAAGGCGGTCAGTTCCTCGAAACGGTCCTGGAGAATGTCCAGCTTATTGAGCAGTGACGCTTTCATTGCGGTTTCTTATCCGATAAGCCATCCGGTGAAGCTTCACCGAGGGCGAAAAGTTCCTGGGCCATGGCCAGCGCATCGAGGCGGCCTTCGGCTGTCAGCTTCTTGAGCTGGACGCTGGGCGCGTGAAGCAATTTGTTGGTCAGGCCACGCGCCAATTGCACCAACACCTCTTCGGCACTGCCGCCGTTGGCCAGCAGGCGCTGGGCCTTTTGCAGTTCTTCGTCGCGCAGCCGCTCGCTTTGCTGACGATACGCCTTGAGCACATCCACCGCCGCCAGCTCGCGCAGGCGCACCATGAAGTCCTCGGCGCCAACGGTGATCATTTCCTCCGCCGCCTGGGCAGCGCCTTGCCGGCTCTTGAGGTTCTCGGCGACGACTTCGTGCAGGTCATCGACACTGTAGAGGTAAACGTCGTCGAGTTCGCCCACTTCCGGTTCGATGTCACGGGGAACGGCGATGTCGACCATGAAGATCGGCTTGTGCTTGCGCAGCTTCAGGGCGCTTTCCACCGCGCCCTTGCCGAGGATCGGCAGTTGGCTGGCGGTGGAACTGATGACGATGTCGCTGTGCACCAGCTCGGCGGGAATGTCCGAGAGCAGCACTGCATGAGCGCCGAACTGCTCGGCCAGGGTGCTGGCGCGCTCCAGCGTACGGTTGGCGACCACGATGCGCTTCACGCCGAGGTCGTGCAGGTGCCGGGCGACCAGGGTGATGGTCTCGCCCGCGCCGATCAACAGCGCCTGGCTGCGTTGCAAATCACTGAAAATCTGTTTCGCCAGGCTGACGGCGGCGAACGCCACGGACACCGGGTTTTCGCCAATGGCAGTGTCGGTGCGTACTTGCTTGGCGGCATTGAAGGTGGCCTGGAACAGACGCCCCAGCAGCGGGCCAACCGTTCCGGCCTCGCGGGCCACGGCGTAGGCCGATTTCATCTGGCCGAGAATCTGCGGTTCGCCCAGCACCAGCGAATCGAGCCCGGAGGCGACACGCATCATGTGACGAACTGCCGCATCGTCCTCATGCACATAGGCACTGGCGCGCAGCTCTTCAAGGCTCAGATCATGGTATTGGGCCAGCCAGCGCAGCACCGAATCGGCCGAAACGTGATCCTGCTCTATATAAAGCTCACTGCGATTGCAGGTGGAGAGAATCGCAGCTTCTCGGCTGTCGGTGAGTCGGCAGAGCTGCTGCAGGGCCTCCACCAGCTGCTCAGGCGTAAAGGCCACGCGCTCGCGGACGTCTACTGAAGCAGTCTTGTGGTTGATACCAAGTGCAAGGAAGGCCATTCAAGGTCGCTGATGGTGACGTGAAGCCGGCAATTGTCCTACTTCGTCAGATTCAGAACAACCACCACCGACTATTGTCACAATTACCTGTGCCTATGAGGCATCCACCGAGACTCGGTTATGTTTGGCCGATGGCTTGTGTCATGATGATCCGACCGCAGGTTAGTCGCCCTCTTCCTATATGAATAGATCTTTCGCGTTGCTCCTCGCTTTTGCCTTCCTCGGCGGCTGCCAGTCCATGGCCCCCGTCTCGACGGACGGTACGCCACCGGTCGAAGACAGCACCCCGGCCCCCGAAAAGCCCAAGGTCTACGGATCGTTCAGCGAAGAAACCGTCTTCAGCCTGTTGAGCGCCGAACTCGCCGGCCAGCGCAATCGCTTCGATATTGCCCTGGACAACTACGTGACCCAGGCCATCAACACCCAGGATCCGGGCATCTCCGAGCGGGCCTTTCGCATCGCCGAATACCTGGGGGCCGACCAGCCCGCGCTGGATACCGCGCTGATCTGGGCCAGGAACGCTCCCGACGATCTCGAAGCGCAACGCGCCGCCGCCGTGCAGCTGGCGCGCGCCGGCCGTTACGACGACTCCATGATGTATATGGAGAAAGTCCTGCTGGGCAAGGGCGATACCCATTTCGATTTCCTCGCGCTTTCTGCGGCCGATACCGACCAGGAAACCCGCGACGGCCTGATGAAGAGTTTCGACCGCCTGCTGCAGCGTCACCCGAACAACGGGCAGCTGATTTTCGGCAAGGCCTTGCTCTTGCAACAGAACGGCGACACCCAGGGCGCCCTCACGCTGCTGGAAGACAACCCGCCGGAACCCGGCGAAGTGGCGCCTATCCTGTTGCGCGCCCGCCTCTTGCAAAGCATGAATCGCGGCGATGAAGCCCTGCCGCTGATGGAAAAAAGCATCAAGAAATACCCGGACGACAAACGCCTGCGCCTCACCTATGCACGCATGCTGGTGGAAAACAATCGCATGGACGACGCCAAGGTCGAGTTCTCCAGCCTGGTCCAGCAGTATCCTGAAGACGACGACCTGCGCTATTCCCTGGCGCTGGTTTGCCTGGAAGCCAAGGCCTGGGAAGAAGCCAAGGGTTATCTGGAGGACCTGATCGCCCGCGAAAGCCACGTCGATTCGGCCCACCTGAACCTGGGGCGCATCGCCGAAGAACGCAACGACCCCGAGAGCGCGCTGATCGAGTACGCCCAGGTCGGCCCGGGTAACGACTACCTGCCCGCGCAGTTGCGCCAGGCCGACATCCTGATCGGCAATGGTCGGGCGGCCGAGGCCCAGAGTCGCCTGGCCATCCAGCGCGACACCCAGCCGGACTACGGCATCCAGCTCTACCTGATCGAGGCCGAGACCCTGGCGGCGAACAACCAGAGCGACAAAGCCTGGGCCGTGCTGCAACAAGCCTTGAAGCAATACCCGGACGACCTGAACCTGTTGTATACCCGATCCATGCTGGCGGAAAAACGCAATGACCTGGCCCAGATGGAAAAGGACCTGCGCCTGATCATCCAGCGTGATCCCGACAACGCCATGGCGCTCAACGCCCTCGGCTACACCTTGTCGGATCGCACCACCCGCTACGATGAAGCCAAGGTGCTGATCGAGAAAGCCCATCAGATCAATCCGGAAGACCCTGCCGTGCTCGACAGCCTTGGCTGGGTGAATTTCCGCCTGGGCAATCTCGACGAAGCCGAACGCCTGTTGCGCCAGGCCCTGGAGCGCTTCCCCGACCAGGAAGTCGCCGCTCACCTGGGTGAAGTCCTGTGGGCCAACGGCAAACAACGCGAAGCCCGGCAGATCTGGAGCAAATTCCTCAAGGAACAGCCCGACAGCCCGATTCTGCGCAGCACCATCAAACGCCTGACCGGATCAGAGACTCTTTAAGCCATGTTTTTGCGCCACTTCATCGTCTTCAGCTTCATCGCCCTGCTCGCCGGTTGCGCGGGCTTCGGCGCCCGTGAATCCGTCCAGGGCCAAGGCAACCAGGCCCAGTGGCGCGTGCACAAGGAACAACTGAGCGGCCTCGACGGCTGGCAGATCGACGGCAAGATCGGCATTCGCGCGCCTAAAGACTCGGGCAGCGGCACCTTGTTCTGGCTGCAGCGCCAGGATTACTACGACATCCGCCTTTCCGGCCCGCTGGGTCGTGGCGCGGCGCGGCTGACCGGCAGGCCAGGCCAGGTTTCGCTGGAAGTTGCCAACCAGGGACGCTACGAGGCGCCCAGCCCCGAGGCGCTGCTGGAAGAACAGCTGGGCTGGAAACTGCCGGTATCGCACCTCACCTGGTGGGTACGCGGCCTGCCGGCGCCGGACAGCAAAAGCCGCCTGACCCTGGATGCCAACAGTCGCCTGTCCAATCTGGAACAGGACGACTGGCAGATCGAATACCTCAGCTATGCCCAGCAGAACGGTTACTGGTTGCCCGAGCGCATCAAGCTGCACGGCAGCAACCTCGACGTCACGCTGGTCATCAAGCAATGGCAGCCGCGCAAGCTGGGGCAATGACATGAGCGCAACACGCCTGACGCTGCCCTCCCCGGCCAAGCTCAACCTGATGCTGCATATCCTCGGCCGGCGTCCGGACGGTTACCACGAATTGCAGACGATTTTTCAGTTCCTCGACTACGGCGACGAGATCACCTTTGCCGTGCGCGATGACGGCGTGATCCATCTTCACACCGAGTTCGACGGCGTACCCCATGACAGCAACCTGATCGTCAAGGCCGCGAAGAAACTCCAGGAGCAATCCGGTTGTTCGCTGGGCATCGACATCTGGATCGAAAAAATCCTGCCCATGGGCGGCGGTATCGGTGGCGGCAGCTCGAATGCGGCGACGACTCTGCTGGGCCTCAACCATTTGTGGCAGCTTGGCTGGGACCAGGATCGCCTGGCGGCGCTGGGCCTGACACTGGGCGCCGACGTACCGGTTTTCGTGCGTGGCCACGCGGCTTTTGCCGAGGGCGTCGGGGAAAAACTCACCCCGGTGGAACCCGAAGAACCCTGGTATCTGGTACTGGTGCCGCAAGTATCTGTAAGTACAGCAGAAATTTTTTCAGATCCGCTGTTGACACGTAACTCGGAGCCCATTAAAGTGCGCCCCGTTCCCAAGGGAAACAGTCGAAATGACTGCTTACCGGTGGTAGCAAGGCGTTATCCAGATATTCGTAACGCTTTGAATTTGCTAGGTAAATTTACCGAAGCAAAACTCACCGGAACTGGAAGTTGTGTGTTTGGGGGCTTCCCAAGCAAAGCTGAAGCTGATAAAGTCTCGGCCCTTCTGACAGAGACCCTTACAGGGTTTGTAGCAAAGGGAAGCAACGTTTCGATGTTGCATCGCAAGCTGCAAAGTCTGCTCTAAAAGGAATCGAGTGCTGGGCACTCGCAGCAACAGATACAGGGGCGTCGCCAAGCGGTAAGGCAGCAGGTTTTGATCCTGCCATGCGTTGGTTCGAATCCAGCCGCCCCTGCCATTTTCCTATACTCATCCAGGTATACCCTCAGCCTTCAGGTACTGCGCGTGTCCAAGATGATGGTCTTTACGGGGAACGCCAACCCCGATCTGGCTCGGCGTGTAGTACGTCAGCTGCATATCCCTCTCGGTGACATTTCTGTCGGTAAGTTCTCCGACGGCGAAATCACTGCCGAGATCAATGAAAACGTTCGCGGTAAAGACGTCTTCATTATTCAGCCGACTTGCGCTCCGACCAACGATAACCTGATGGAACTCGTCGTGATGGCTGATGCCTTCCGCCGCTCCTCGGCTACTCGTATTACTGCTGTTATTCCTTACTTTGGTTATGCCCGTCAGGATCGCCGTCCGCGTTCCGCACGTGTGGCTATCAGTGCGAAAGTCGTCGCCGATATGCTCACCGTGGTCGGCATCGATCGTGTACTCACGGTCGATCTGCATGCTGACCAGATCCAGGGCTTCTTCGATATTCCCGTGGACAACATCTACGGCTCCCCGGTCCTGGTGGATGACATTGAAGATCAGCGCTTCGAAAACCTGATGATCGTGTCCCCGGATATCGGCGGCGTCGTGCGTGCACGGGCTGTTGCCAAATCCCTGGGCGTGGATCTGGGTATCATCGACAAACGCCGTGAGAAGGCCAATCACTCCGAAGTGATGCACATCATCGGCGACGTCGAAGGGCGTACCTGTATTCTGGTCGATGACATGGTCGATACCGCCGGCACCCTGTGCCACGCGGCCAAGGCCCTGAAAGAGCATGGCGCTGCCAAGGTCTTTGCCTACTGCACACACCCTGTGCTGTCGGGTCGAGCGATCGAAAACATTGAAAATTCCGTGCTGGACGAGCTGGTGGTAACCAATACCATCCCGCTGTCCGCTGCAGCACAAGCCTGTGCGCGTATCCGTCAACTGGATATCGCACCGGTAGTTGCCGAGGCGGTTCGCCGCATCAGCAATGAAGAATCGATCAGTGCGATGTTCCGTTAAGGGCCCTGCCCTTTCCAGGATGTCTCGTTGACGAAAAGCGCCCCGCCCCGGCATCACCTGTCGGGGCGGGGCTTTTTTGCCCATACCGTGCCTGGCGCTGGTCGCAAACGCCACTCGGTCATGGCTATTTTGGAGATACAACATGAACGATTTTACTCTGAATGCTGAAGTGCGTTCCGACCTGGGGAAAGGTGCGAGCCGCCGCCTGCGTCGTCTCGCAAGCCTGGTTCCAGCTGTAGTCTACGGTGGCGACAAAGCCCCTGAGTCCATCAGCATGCTGGCCAAAGAAGTTGCCAAACTGCTCGAAAACGAAGCGGCCTACAGCCACATCATCGAGCTGAACGTTGGTGGCACCAAGCAAAACGTCGTGATCAAAGCCCTGCAGCGTCACCCGGCCAAAGGCCACGTGATGCACGCTGACTTCGTCCGCGTTGTTGCCGGTCAGAAGCTGACTGCTGTTGTTCCAGTGCACTTCATCAACGAAGCTGCTCCGGTCAAGAAAGGCGGCGAGATCTCGCACGTGACTTCCGAACTGGAAGTTTCCTGCCTGCCGAAAGACCTGCCTGAATTCATCGAAGTCGACCTGGCTGACGCCGAAATCGGCACGATCATTCACCTGTCCGACCTCAAGGCCCCTAAAGGCGTTGAGTTTGTTGCCCTGGCTCACGGTGATGACAAGGCTGTTGCCAACGTCCACGCTCCACGTGTTGCTCCAGAAGCTACTGAAGAAGGCGCTGCAGAGTAATTTCACTCTGTCGCCGGGGTGACCGGAAACATCGCGGACTGGAACGTAGCGAGACAACGGGCAAGAACGCGAAGTTTACTTAACGGTAGATCCGCAATTTTCGTTCGTTGTCGCCACACACCTGACCGCGACATGTTATCCACACTCCAGGAAGGGCCCCTATCGTGACTGCCATCAAACTGATCGTTGGCCTGGGAAATCCAGGCGCTGAATACGAACAGACCCGGCATAACGCAGGGGCCCTTTTTGTTGAGCGCATCGCGCACGCCCAAGGCGTCAGCCTGGCTGCCGATCGCAAATATTTCGGCCTGACCGGGCGCTTTTCGCATCAAGGTCAGGATGTTCGCCTGTTGATTCCCACCACCTACATGAACCGCAGCGGCCAGGCCGTGGCGGCATTGGCCGGTTTCTTTCGCATCAAGCCTGAAGAAATCCTGGTGGCCCACGACGAACTCGATCTGCCTCCGGGCGTTGCCAAGCTCAAGCAGGGCGGCGGCCATGGCGGTCACAACGGGTTGCGCGACATCATCGCGCAACTGGGCAATCAGAATACGTTCTACCGCCTGCGGCTCGGCATCGGCCACCCGGGCGTTGCCAGTATGGTTTCAAACTTTGTCCTGGGTCGCGCGCCTCGCGCCGAACAGGAAAAACTCGATGCCAGCATCGACTTTGCCCTCGGCGTGCTGCCGGATATCCTCGCCGGTGAATGGAACCGTGCGATGAAAAACCTGCACAGCCAGAAGGCTTGACACTTATCCGAGGGGAAACACCATGGGATTCAATTGCGGCATCGTCGGCCTGCCTAACGTCGGCAAGTCCACCCTGTTCAACGCCCTGACCAAATCCGGGATCGCGGCCGAGAACTTCCCCTTCTGCACCATCGAGCCGAACAGCGGCATCGTGCCGATGCCCGACCCGCGCCTGGAAGCCCTGGCAGCCATCGTCAACCCCAAGCGCATCCTGCCGACCACCATGGAATTCGTCGATATCGCCGGCCTGGTGGCGGGCGCCTCGAAAGGTGAAGGCCTGGGCAACAAGTTCCTGGCCAACATCCGTGAAACCGATGCAATCGCCCACGTGGTGCGCTGCTTTGAAGACGAAAACGTGATTCACGTTTCCAACAGCGTCGACCCGAAACGCGACATCGAAATCATCGACCTGGAACTGATTTTTGCCGACCTCGACAGTTGCGAAAAACAACTGCAGAAAGTCGCTCGCAACGCCAAGGGTGGCGACAAGGACGCAGTAGTCCAGAAGGGCCTGCTTGAGCAGTTGATCGCCCACTTCACCGAAGGCAAACCTGCCCGCAGCCTGATGAAGAACATGGGCACCGATGAAAAACTGGTGATCAAGGGCTTCCACCTGCTGACCACCAAGCCGGTCATGTACATCGCCAACGTCGCTGAAGACGGTTTCGAGAACAACCCGCATCTGGACGTGGTCAGGGCCATCGCCGAAGAAGAAGGCGCCATGGTCGTTCCGGTCTGCAACAAGATCGAAGCGGAAATCGCCGAGCTGGACGACGGTGAAGAGAAGGACATGTTCCTCGAGGCCCTGGGCCTGGAAGAGCCTGGCCTGAACCGCGTGATCCGCGCCGGTTACGAAATGCTTCACCTGCAGACCTACTTCACCGCCGGTGTCGAAGAAGTCCGCGCCTGGACCGTTCGTGTTGGCGCGACCGCCCCGCAAGCCGCCGGCGTGATCCACACCGACTTCGAAAAAGGCTTCATCCGCGCCGAAGTCATCGCCTACTCGGATTTCATCCAGTACAAGGGCGAGGCCGGTGCCAAGGAAGCCGGTAAATGGCGCTTGGAAGGCAAGGAATACATCGTCAAGGATGGCGACGTGATGCACTTCCGCTTCAACGTCTGAAATGAAAAAACACCGCGTGGCAGCGACTGCCTGCCACGCGGTGTTTTTCTGTGTACGTCAGCCCAACAAATGCCACTGGTCGACTTCTGGCGCTACCCCAACCAGCCCTAACCCGGCGTCGGGAGCAGCAGGGGCAGCAAAAACCATGTTGTCTTCGCCAAGGCTTTCCCGCCAATCCCCCGCAAGCGCGATCTGAAACCAGTGCCCCTGCGCATCGGCCTGCGCATCCTTCAGATAAGTGCGATCCAGTTCCTCGTTGTAAGCCATCTTCAGCGTGCTGTCCGTACCGTCGCCAAAACCGCTATAGCCCAAGGCTGATACATCAATCCGATCGTCAACCGTAAAGCCTTCGATCAGGTCGGCAAAGCTCTGGCTGTCGGTGCGATAGCTGTCTTCGGTGGAGACATAGCGGAACAGGTCGGCGTTTTCACGGTTATCCGTCCACAACGAAATGTCGGCCCTGTCTCCGCCGTTCAGACGGTCGGCGCCCTTCCCGCCGATGATCACGTCCGCCCCAGCGCCGCCGTTGATACGGTCGTTGCCGTCCAGACCATGGATGACTTCAGACAAGGCAGAACCGCTGATCGTATCGCTGGCCGACGTTCCTTCAATGATGGGCGCACTGAACACCAGATTGGTGCTGTTCAGTAGCCCTACCAGATTGCCGTCCAAGGACAGTTCAAAGCGTTGCCCGGCGGCATCGGCGTCGTAGCTCTTGAGGTAGGTGCGGGTGCCGTCCGCGCTGGCCTGGATGGCCAAGGTGCCGTCATGGCCGTCGCCAATCCCGGTGAAGCCCAGGCCAATCAGGTCGATGCGGTCCTGTGAGACATCGAAGTCCCGGACTCGGTCGCTGTTGTTCAGCGCAGCCGTGCGGAAGCTGTCGCTCAGTTCGGTAAAGCGGAAGATGTCCGCGCCAGCGCCACCTTGCAGAACGTCACGCCCGCCATTGCCCTGGAGCACATCGTCTCCGGCCAGGCCGTGGATGATTTCGGCGGCATCGGTCCCCCGCAGGATTTCCTCACCGGCGTACCCATCCACATGGAGCTTGCCATCCTGGCTGCCGAAACTGCTGTCCAGACTGCCATCGGCGTTCAAGCGGATGACACTGAAATCGCCGTTGCTCGTGCCGGCGGCCAGGATCCTGCCATCTGCCTGTACCGTCAACGCCACTGGCGTGTCGGCCTCGAAGGTCACCCTGCCGTTATCGCCGAAGTGGGTATCGAAGGACCCGTCAGCGTTAAATCGTGCGATGGTGGCCAAGGTACCGCCCTGAGCGTGGCCCATGACAATGATCTTGCCGTCAGCCTGAACCGTGACCGTCGAGTCTTCGCCAAAACCCATCGCGGCGCTCAGGTGCAGGACACCGTTGTCACCAAAACGGGTGTCCAATTGACCGTCGGGGTTGTAGCGCTGTAATGCGAACGTCGGATCACCCGCCCCGGCGGCATTGTAGGCAGCCCCGACCACGACACCTCCATCGGCCTGCACCGCCGTAGAGATTGCTCCGTTGAAATACGGGTCTTCGGCAATATTGACGGTCAGTACGCCCTCGTTGCCAAAGCCGTCGACAAGGGTGCCGTCATCGCCGACCTTGGTGACAGTGGCCTGGTCGAACCCGCGCGCGCTGACCTGGAAGGTGCCGTCCGTGTTGGCCGTCAGGTCGATGTCCTTGAAGTCATGGCTGATGGCGACCGTCACGGCGCCGTTCTGGCCAAAGGCTGCATCGCGTGTCCCGTCGCTGTTGAAGCGCTCCACCTGTATGCCGGTGTTCAGCGCGACAGCGACAAGCACCTTGCCATCGGCCTGCACCGCCGTCAGCTCGTAGCGGGACGACGGGGCCATCGTGGCAGGAACAATGTCGACGCCGCCGTCGTGGAAGCCGGTGTCCAGGCTGCCATCGGCGTTCAGGCGGACAACCGAATGGTTCTGCTCGTAGCCGTAGCTTTCCTCGCCTGGCGCGCCGGGGTAACCCCACGCCAGGTACTCGGTATAACCTCCAATCAGGATCTTTCCGTCCGGCTGGATAATGATGCTCTGGTTGTCATCGGAATGGCCGGTGAGGTCGACCTGGACAGTGCCCGGGCCCGTTCTCACGATATGGGAACTGGTCCCCGTGCTGTCGGTAGTTGCCATGGTTTAATCCTTTAAATGGGTGCTGGATTCGTCACTCTAGTAAAGCGATCAGGGTTTGCACGCCGCCCGACCATGAGCAAGACCAGTGGTTTTGGTGGCCACTGGCCTCGTCGGAGCTGATCGAGATGATCGCTTTTTTACGGAGATATCCACGAGCGGCAAGTTCACTTGCGACTGGAGGAAGACGACCAAAGGAGCTGATCTGGCGTCGGGGAGTGTGGGTGACCGGCATCATCGACTCGCTCCCGTACATGGAGCGAGCCAACGACTCAGTCAGGTGAAGGGTGATTCGTCTATTCGAACTTGGTAACGACTACGGATCGGTGACGGTGGGTGGCAAAGCGCCTTGTGCGATCAACCCCGCCGTGGCTAAAAAAGATAGCCCATATAGATCGCAGCGCCACCACCGGCCTGCAGGCCAGCGTTCACCCCCCCCATGAGCAGCGCTCCCTTGGCTGACAGAGCCAATCGGCGACTGACCGTGGCGGACGCAATGAGCGAGGTCGCCGGGTTGGAGCTCAGGGCCACCGACAATGCCAACAGCTTCGGATCGAGCCCGAACAGCAGAGCAGTGCCCGAAACACCTCCCACCAATCCGAAGCCCGCTTCGGTATACATGCAAGGCCCCGTGATATCGTCGCTGGTGAGGTCGCGATCGGCCAGGGCGTCGCTGACAAACACCCTGCCAATGCTGAAAAAAGACTCCGCCGCACCCGCACCCGATACGCTCTTGCCCTTGATCTGGATATTGATCTTGCCAAAGCGCGGCAATCGCGCGCCAACCCCCGCACCTACACCGACGCCGCCATAGCGGTAACTGATGTCCTCGCCCTCGGGCGAACGCAGGATGATTGAGCCGCCACTGCCCGCCACCATGACCACGGTCAGACCGCCACCGCTGGCGGTCTGATATGTCCAGCGACTTTTGTTGACCGGGATCGGGATGTTATAGCTCATACGTTCAAAGTCCTTTAAGTGAATGAACCGCACCGCGACCGCGCTGGCGGATGGCTTTCAGCGAGCCGACCAGCGTGAAGAACAGCCCCATTGCCCCCAGCATCACAGGCGTCCCCCACAGGGCGCCTCGATCAACGATGAGGGGGTTGTCGGCCGGCTGCTCCGGCAAGTAATACACTCGCACCGGCTGCCCCGGCTCATAGCCGAAGATGAAGCCGCCCTGGGGGTAGGAGATTTTTTCACCTTTGCCGGTAGTGAACGCGATTTCAGGGTGAGAACCACCGGCATTCAACCGACTGACGATGCCATCGGCGATCTGCGCTCGGGCGAGAAATTCCTGGCGTTCGAGGATGAGAAGAACGGTGCCGCCCAACAAAACAATGCCAATCAGGGCGAAGAGCAGGCCCAGCAGTGTTTGTCCAAGGCGTGAAGGGGCGTGTCCAGCCATAGCTTGTCCAGTATCCGTCCATGATAGAAGGCGCTCAGAGTAACAAAGAAGCCTCACCGTCCGCATCCGTGCCAGATTATCGCGAGTGTCTGAGGACCGTAGCGAGGACGCTTGCTCAACTCGCCACGGTCAGAAATGAATATCAGGATGGAGCATTGCGCCCTCAGGCCTTTTTGGTCCTCGGCAGGAAAATCGCCAGCACCCCAAGCAACGGCAGGAACGAGCACAACCAGTACACATATTCGATGCCCCGGATGTCTGCCAGATGCCCCAGCAGCGCAGCACCAATCCCGCCGAAACCGAACATCAGCCCGAAGAACACGCCGGCAATCATCCCGACGTTGCCCGGCACCAGTTCCTGGGCATACACCACGATGGCGGAGAACGCCGAGGCCAGGATGAAGCCGATCACCACGCTGAGGATGCTGGTCCACAGCAGGTCGACGTGGGGCAGGATCAGCGTGAATGGCGCCACGCCGAGGATCGAGAACCAGATCACCGCCTTGCGTCCGATCCGGTCACCGATCGGTCCGCCAAAAAACGTTCCGGCCGCTACCGCGCCAAGAAACAGGAACAGGTGCAACTGGGATGATGCCACCGACACGTCGAATTTCTCGATCAGGTAGAAGGTGAAGTAGCTGGTGAAACTGGCCATGTAGAAATACTTGGAAAACACCAGCAACCCCAGCACCACCAAGGCGCTCAAGACCCGGCCCCTGGACAAGCCGTGGGTCGCCGCCTGGCCTTGCTTGAGCTTGAACAGGTTCAGGTGATTGGCGTACCAGCGGCTGATGCGGTACAGCACGAACAAGGCGAACAGCGCGAACAAGCCAAACCAGGCCACGTTGCCCTGCCCGTAGGGAATGATGATCGCCGCCGCCAGCAACGGCCCGAAGGCGGAGCCGGCGTTCCCGCCCACCTGAAACGTCGATTGCGCCAAACCGTAGCGGCCGCCGGAGGCCAGGCGTGCCACGCGCGATGCCTCGGGGTGGAAGGTCGAGGAGCCGATGCCGATCAGCGCGGCCGCCAGCAGGATCAAGGCAAAACTGCCGACCATCGACATCATCACGATACCAACCAGGGTACAGATCGTACCCGCTGGCAGAAGCCAGGGCTTGGGGTGCCGATCAGTGTGATAACCCACCCAGGGCTGCAGCAGCGAGGCCGTGAGCTGGAAGGTCAGCGTGATCAGGCCAACCTGGGTAAATGTCAGGCCATAGCTTTCCTTGAGCATCGGATAGATTGACGGCAGCACGGCCTGGATCAGGTCATTGATCAGATGGGCCAGCGCCACCGCACCAATGATGCGCATGACCAACGGGCTGCTTTGGGGCGTGGCGGCTGGCGACGTCGTGTCGGCCTGGGTATTGCTGATAGCCATGGGAGTTTCCATACGGCGGATGGGTGCACACGGGCAGGTGCGTCAATGTGCCATTTTTCGGTGCGGCAAGGCTATCCCCTTAGCTTGCTATCTACCTATAAAAAATAGTCGCCGAACAAGGTGATAGCGCAACGCCATGGTCTGAATCTTGCCTTGTTTATGCTCTACGACGCGGCTCCTTACAAAGGAGACCGAGAATGGGAAGTTTCGCTACAGAGCAGGCCCACAGAGCCAGCCTGAACAAACTTTCGAGGCCTTTTAAAAGGGCACCTGTTTCGACACGCGTGTCGAAACGCACAAAAACAGTGCAAAGGGTGTTCAGGGGAGTATGGGCATGCAGGCTTTTCTATCACCGGGCATCCGGTTGCTGGGGCATTTTGGTTTCGCCCGTAAATTCCAATTGTTGTTCCTGTTGTTCATCCTGCCGCTCATGGGCAGCCTGTGGCTGATCGGCCAGGATTACCGGGACAAGCTCAACCTGATTTCCGGGGAACGTGCCGGGGTGCGTCAGTTGCTGGCGCTGGACAACCTGGACAACCTGCTCGCCGCCCAGCGCAATCGCGCGGCGCGCTGGCGAGCAACGGAAACCAACCGCCAACCGACCCCGGCGACACTGGCCGCCATGGCCGCGTTCGAGGCCGTGCAACCGGCGCTCAACCAGGCCGCCAGCGACCTTGGCGCGACCCTGCAAGCCGAAGGCGCGGAGGCCGACACGCTCGCCCGCTATCAGACATTGCAAACCAGCCTCAACGGCCTGGATTCCAAAAGCCTCGGCACCGTCGGTTGGTGGCCGGACGGCTATGATCGTTTCACCGCGGCCCTCGGCGCACTGCAAGCGTTGCGTGAACAGATCGTCATGGACAATCGCCTGACACTCGCCTCCTGGCTGGAAACCTATCTGTTGACCCAGATCTCGACCCAGCAGACACCCGACCTGATCGAACGTGTCGGCCGCCTGGCCAGCGTTGGCCAGGCCTCGGTGGTGTCAGGCCAGTTCACTTTGCAGAGCCGCCTGCAACTGCGCGACTTGCGCAGCCGCATCGGCGATGCCCGGGACCAGTTGGTCAAGACCGGTGCGCTGCTGGAAACGCGCCTGCCCAGCGAATTGCAGACCTGGGCCGGCCAGTTCCAGGGCAGCCTGAAAAACCTCGACGGCGGTTTGAAAATCCTCGATGACGGCGTGTTTGGCGGCGCCATCAATCTCAAGCCGGAAGGCTTCGAGAAACAGATGGATGCGCTCCTCCTCGATCTGGCGACCCTGCGCCAACAATCGTTGATCGCTCTGGATAGCCGGCTGGAGCATTATCACAGCTCGGCGATCCGCCAGTTCACCTTGGTGGCCACCGTGTTGGGCTGCCTGCTGCTGGCCGCGCTGTATCTGTTCATCTGCCTGCAGACCTCGATCCGGCGCAGCGCCAGCGGCATCACCGTGCTGGCCGAAGCCCTGCGTGACGGAAACCTGAGCGTGCAAGTGCCGGTGCAGGGCCGCGACGAACTGGCGGCGATCAGCACCGCTCTCAACGTCGCCGTGGTGCAATTGCGTAACAGCCTGCTGGGCGTCGACCACGAGACCCTGCAACTGAGCGATGCCGTGCGCACCCTCAACACCCATTCCAGCGGGGCCCTGGGCGAGGTCGAGGCACAACAGATCCAGATCAGCCAGATCGCCGCCGCCGCGACGCAACTGGCGGCGACGTCCCAAGGCGTCGCGAGAAGTTGTGAACAGGCCTCCGACAGCGCCCAACAGACCCGCCAGATCGCCGCCGACAGCAGTCGCGACAGCCAGCGCACCACGGCGAGCATCCAGCAGCTCAACCAGCGTCTCAACGAAACCGCCGCGGCACTGGGCCGGGTCAGTGAGCAGGGCCAGCAGATCCAGTTGGTGGTCGACACCATTCGTGGCGTGGCCGAGCAGACCAACCTGCTGGCGCTCAACGCCGCCATCGAGGCCGCCCGCGCCGGCGAACAAGGCCGCGGGTTTGCCGTGGTTGCCGATGAAGTGCGCAGCCTGTCGCAGCGCACCCAGTCCTCGACGCAGCAGATCGCCGGCACCGTCGACAGTCTGCGCGCCACGGTCAACGAGGCCGTCAGCCTGATGGAAGCCGCCTGCGGCCAGGCCCAGACCGACGCCCAAGCCGTCACGGGGCTTGGCGAACGACTGGGCGAAATTGCCAGCGCCGTGCAAAGCGTCACCGATACCCTGGCGCAAATCGCCACCGCGGTTGACGAACAGGCCAGCACCGCCGACGAGGTCAGCGGCAATATCCAACAAGTCGATCAGGCCGCCATGCGCCTGCTGGAAGGTGCCCGCGCCGTGAACCTGGCGGCGGACACATTGAGCCAAGGCAGCCAGGCCTTGAGCGCGAACACGGGGAGATTTCAACTCGGCTGACGAGCGTTACCGACGAGGATGGATAAGCGGTTGAAAGCGCAGAGAAATATTTTCGATTCACGCTTGACACATCTTCGTTACCAGCGAATAATGCGCGCCACTTGGCTACATAGCTCAGTTGGTTAGAGCATAGCATTCATAATGCTGGGGTCCGGGGTTCAAGTCCCTGTGTAGCCACCAAGTCCTGTTCAAAGATGTTCTCGAATATCTTTGAACAACAAGAAGCCCGCCTAGTGCGGGCTTTCTTGTTTCTGGCTGTATCTCCTTCTCCCCTCCTTCGTATATCCCTCCAGGTTGCAGTGCGGTTATGCAGTCTCCTGGAAATCCATCTCCGGTGGCTGGCGCTGGAAGCCGCCCGTCAGCACCGCCAGGTACACCACGCCGATCGCCAGCCAACTCAGGCCCAGGTAGATCGCCAGGTGATCGAGGCTGACCATCAGCCAGACATCCGCTGCCAACCCTATGAACGGGAACAGCAGGAACAATACGAATTCACGCAGGCCCTTCTTCTCTGCGCCGATCCAGTAGTGAAAGATCACTGACAGGTTCACCAGGCTGAACGCCAGGAACGCGCCGAAGTTGATGAACGAGGTGGAGGTAGTGACGTCCAGTTTCAGCGCCAGCAACGCGACCACGGCGCACAACAGGATGCTGTTGATCGGCGTGCCAAAGCGCTCATGCAAGGTACCGAAGAACGATTTTGGCAGCACACCGTCACGGCCCATGGCGAACAGCAGGCGCGAGCCGCTGGCCTGAGCCGACAGCCCCGACGCGAACTGGCCAACGATCAGGCCGATCAGGAAGATCGACACGAACAGGTCGCCACCGATATTGCGGGCAATTTCATAGGCCGCCGCATCGACGCTGTCGAACTGGAACGACGGATGCGCAATCTGCACGAAATACGACACGCTGACGAAGATCAATCCGCCGATCAGGGTGATCAGCATGATCGCGCGCGGAATGGTCCGGCGCGGGTCGCGGGTTTCTTCGGTCAAGGTGCTGACCGCGTCGAACCCGAGGAATGAATAACAGGCGATGGCTGCGCCGCTCATGATCAGCGGCATCTGCATGTCACCGTTGAAGAACGGCTTGACCGACCACAACGGTGTGCTCCCGTCACCGCCGATGTAATGAACGCACAGCGCAACGAAGGCGATCAGTACCAGGAACTGCACCAGCATCAATAACGCGTTGATACCGTTAGCCAGTTTCAGACCGACGATATTGATCGCACTGGTTATGCCGATGAACAGCAGCACCCAGATCCACTGCGGCACCGCCGGGAATGCGGAGTGGAGGTAGGCCGCGCCGATCAGCCAGATCGCCATGGGCAGGAACAGATAATCGAGCAGCACCGCCCAACCAGCGATGAACCCGAGTTTCGGGCTGATCGCCTTGCGCACGTAGCTGTAGGCAGAACCGGCGACGGGGAACGCTGCGGCCATTCGGCCGTAGCTCATCGCGGTGAAAAACATCGCCACCAATGCCGCCAGGTAAGCGGCGGGGACCATGCCGGCGGTGGATTGAGCGAGGATGCCGAAGGTGCCGAGGACAATGATCGGTGTCATATAAGCGATGCCGAACAGCACCACCGACCCCAATGACAGGGTGCGTTGTAAACGAGCCATGAGCGACTACTCCGAATTATTGGATTTATGGCAGAGCCGAGTTCGGCGCAAGTTTTCGGGTGTTACGTTGTTGTTCTGTTTTTTTCTTCAACGAAGAGGTGTTGCTGCTCAGGGCCTCTTCGCGGGCCGGCCCGCTCCCACAGTTTGATCTCGGGCGTTCACACATCCAGTGTGGGCGCGGGCCTGCTCGCGAAGGCGTCAGTCCTGCCACTGCCAATACAGGATCAGGATCAACGCGCAGGAATCAGCAGCTCGCGCGTCCCACAGGCATGCTCGACAATCTCCCCCGGCAACTTCAGGCGCTGATCATCCAGATACCGATAATCATGGCGCGCCGCCGTCAACTGGTTCAGGTCCAGTTCCACCGCAAACTGCCCCTCCTCCCGCCCGGCCTCGAACAACAACTTGCCCAGCGGGTCCACCAACGCACTGCCGCCTGCAAACACCAATCCGCCGTCGCCCTCTTCCACCCGGTTGACCATCAGCGCAAACGCCTGGTTTTCCTGGGCGCGGGCCATGATGGCGGTGCGGTGGGTCGGGCCGTAGGGGTCCATGTTGCCGTTGGTGACGATCAGCAGTTCGGCCCCCAGTTGCGCCAGGGCCCGGGCGGTTTCCGGGAATTCGATGTCGTAGCAGATCAGCAGGCCGACCCGCACACCCTTCCATTCACACGTGGCGTAACGGTCGCCGGGCTCGAACACCCCGCGATCCGATGCCCACAGGTGTGTCTTGCGATACTTCAGCGCAATGCCTTGTGGCGTGATCAGCAGCGTGGTGTTGTAAAAGTGGCCGCGGTCGTTCTCGGCCACGCCGATCACCACGGCAACGTCATGTTCCCGAGCCGCAGCGAGTACCGCGCTGACGGTCGGTCCGTCCAGCGGTTCGGCGGTTTCTGCCACCGTCTCAAGCGACGGAAAACCCATCAGGTGGGTTTCGGGGAACACGATCATCTGCGTATCGGCGGCACACGCGGCAATCGCCTTGAGCGCGCGTTCGAGGTTGTAAGCCGTGGCGTTATCACGGCCCGCCAACTGGGCGAGTTCGACTTTCATGGGTATTCCTTGTTCTTGATCGGCGGGTAGAAAGATTGCCCGCTCGGTGTCTGTGCGCCAGTATGCGCAGCAAGCCCGCGGCCGGGAAATCACGCCGCTGGGGTAACCCGATAGGGGTAGAGGCATGACACTTTCGCTGGATGACATCGCGTGGCACCGCTCGGTCGGGCAACTGATCGACGCCTTGGACAAGCCCAATTTCTGGACGCAGCTGGTACGGTTGCTGGATCAGTACGTCCCCTTCGACAGTTGGGTGGCGCTGCTTTTCAGTGCCGATCAGCGCCCGCAAGTGTTCGCCGAGTGCCCGGGCGCGGACGGCAGCCCCGATCAGTTGTTCCAGGACTACCTGCGCGGTTTGTATCTGCTCGATCCGTTCTACATCGCCTGTCGCGAGCAGTCGCGCACCGGGCTGTATCGCCTGTCGGAAGTGGCGCCGGAACATTTCGAGCTGACCGAGTACTACCAACGCTACTTTCGGCTGAATGTGGTATCCGATGAAATCCAGTTCAATTGCCAGCTCGAAGGCGACCGCACGCTGTGTCTGTCGTTGGGCAGCAAGCAGCGCTTCAGTGGCGAGCAGATCGCACTGCTGTCGCTGATCCAGCCTTGGGTACTCGGCCTGTTGCGCCAGCGCCTGCCTTACGAAATCAATGAGGTCGTGGCCCTCGCGCCAGCACCGTCGCAAGTCGACTGGCGAGTGCAGCTGGAAGCGTCAGTGCAGCAGCTCAAAGGCGCGCAATTGACGGCGCGGGAGTTGGATGTCGGGCGCTTGATGCTCAGTGGCTGCTCCAGCAAGGAAGTCGCCCGCAAGCTGGAAATTTCTGTCGAGACCGTGAAGGTCCATAAGAAGCACATGTACAGCAAACTGGGGATCAAGTCCCAGTCCGAGCTGTTCTCGATTTTTCTCCAGGCGCAGAATGCCTGACGTGCCTATGGGAGCGAAGCAGAAAAGCGCTGATTGAAAGAAGCACGCCCTTGCTGATTTGCACGCCACGTCCCGCATCGCTACAGTCGGTCTCAATATCCCTGGCCCATGGATGGAGCGACACGTGCTTTCAGCCCTCAAACCGAATCTTCATCGCCTGTCAGCCGTTTCACTGCTGGCCGTCGCCCTGACACTCGTTGCCTGTAAGACGCCGCCCGCCTCCACAACCGCCCCGCCATTGCCCACCGCTCCGGAAATCGCTTCCGGCTACCGCACCGACCTGCAGACTCGCCACGCCGACCGGCACATGGCCGCTGCGGCCAATCCTCTGGCGGCCGAGGCCGGGCGGGAAATGCTCCGGCGTGGAGGCTCGGCCATCGACGCGGCGATTGCGATGCAGTCGGTGCTGACGCTGGTGGAACCGCAGTCTTCCGGCATCGGCGGTGGCGCCTTCATTGTGCTGTGGGACGGCAAGGCGGTGCGCACCTACGACGGTCGCGAAACGGCACCGGCCGGCGCCAGCGAAAAACTCTTCATCCAGACCGACGGCAAACCCTTGCCGTTTGCCGCCGCGCAGATCGGCGGCCGTTCGGTAGGCACGCCTGGCGTGTTGCGCGCGCTGGAACTGGCTCATCGCAAACACGGTCGCCTGGAATGGGCGACGCTGTTCGAGCCGGCCATCAAACTGGCGGAACAGGGCTTCAGGATTTCCCCCCGGCTGCACTCGATGATCGCCGCCGATACAGCCTTGCCCAGCTCGCCCGAGATGGCCGCCTATTTCCTCAACGCCGATGGCAGCCCGAAAGCGGTGGGCACGCTGCTGAAAAACCCTGCCTTGGCCGGCGTACTTTCGCGTATTGCCCACGAAGGTCCCAGCGCGTTGTATGAAGGGCCGGTGGCTGCGGAGATCGTCGCCAAAGTGCAAGGCCATGGCAATCCCGGCAGCCTTTCGCTGAGCGACCTCAAGGGTTATGCCGCCCGGGAACGCGCGCCGTTGTGCACCGACTACAAGCGCTGGCAAGTCTGTGGCATGGCGCCACCGTCGTCCGGCGGGATCGCCGTGGCGCAGATCCTCGGGACATTGCAGGCCCTGGAACATCACGACAGCCGCTCGGCCCTCGCGCCGTTGAAACCGCTGCCGTCAGACAAGCCCGCGGGTATCGAGCCGGCGCCGCAAGCGGTGCACCTGATTTCCGAGGCTGAACGCCTGGCCTACGCCGACCGCGCCCAGTATGTCGCAGATGCGGACTTTGTCCCGGTGCCGCTCAAGGGCCTGGTCGATCCGGCTTATCTCGCCAGTCGCGCGAGCCTGATCGGACCACGCAGCATGGGCATCGCCAAGCCCGGCACGCCGCCGGGTATCCAGGTGGCCTACGCACCGGACCGCTCGCCCCTGCGCATTTCCACGTCGCAAGTGGCGGCGGTGGATGACCAGGGCGGCGCCGTGTCGATGACCACCACGGTGGAGTCGGCCTTCGGTTCGCACTTGATGGTGCAGGGCTTCATGCTCAACAACCAGATGACCGATTTCTCGTTCATACCCGAAGAGAACGGACAGAAAGTCGCCAACCGCGTCGAACCCGGAAAACGCCCGCGATCGTCCATGGCGCCAACGCTGATTTTCGATCGCCAGAGTGGCGAATTCCTCGCCGCGATTGGCTCGCCGGGCGGATCGCAGATCATCGAATATGTCGCCAAGTCGGTGATCGGCCTGCTGGACTGGAACCTGGACCCGCAAGCCGCCATCAACCTGCCCAACTTCGGCAGCCGCAACGGCGCCACCGAACTGGAGCAAGGCCAGTTCAGCCCGACGTTGATCCAGGCGCTGAAAGACCAGGGCCACACGGTGAGCGAGATCGACATGACCAGCGGCACCCAGGCGATCGTTCGGGTGCGCGATGCGCAAGGCAAGGCTTCACTGGCCGGCGGGGCGGATCCGCGGCGTGAGGGAGAGGCGCTGGGGGATTGAGCGCGCGCGGATCAGGTAAGGCCCGCCTGGTTTGATGGTGGATGGGCTGACGCCTTCGCGAGCAGGCTCGCTCCCACAATGGATCTGCGTGATCGGGATACCTGTGAACCCCGATCAACTGTGGGAGCGAGCCTGCTCGCGAAGGCGGCTCACTCAGCAAGTTCTCAAGTCGACAACTGATTGGCGAACTGGCTCACCGCATCCACCACTTTTTTCGCCCCGTCCTGGATCTCGACGATGACCGTTCCCGCCTCGGCTGCCAGGGCCAGGCCCTGTTCGGCCTGATGCTGGCCGTCGGTCATCAGCGCCACGGCATTGCGGGCCATGTCCTGGTTCTGGCGGACCACGCCGATGATCTCGTCGGTCGCCTGGCTGGTTCGCGAGGCCAGTTGCCGGACCTCATCGGCGACCACTGCGAAACCCCGTCCCTGCTCACCGGCCCGAGCAGCCTCGATGGCCGCGTTGAGCGCCAGCAGGTTGGTCTGTTCGGCGATGCCGCTGATGGTCTTGACGATGGTCCCGATGACCAGGGACTGCTCGTTCAGCGCCTCGATACCTTGACCGGCGGTTTGCATGTGTCGGGCCAGGTCACGCATCACGTCCACCGCCTGGGTCACGACGGTGGTTCCGCGCTGGGCGCTGTTATCGGTCTGCAATGACGTGCTGTAGGCGATGCTGGCGGCTTCGGCGACGGCTTTTTCCTGGTTGACCTGATCGGTGATATCGGTGGCGAACTTGACCACTTTGTAAAGGCGTTCGTTGGCGTCGAGTACCGGGTTGTAGGACGCCTCCAGCCACACCTCACGGCCATTGCTGTCGAGGCGCTTGAAGCGGCCGGCGACAAATTCCCCGTTGTTCAGGCGTTTCCAGAAATTCTGGTAGGCCGCGCTGTTGTACTCCTCGGGTTCGCAAAACGTGCGGTGGTGCTTGCCCTTGATCTGCGCAAGGCTGTAGCCCATGGCATTGAGAAAACGATCATTGGCGGTCAGGACGTGGCCGCCCAGGTCGAACTCGATCACCGCCGTCGAACGGACCAGGGCGCCGATCAGGTTTTCATGCTCGCGGGAATTTTCGATGGTGCGGGTCAGGTCACTGGAGTACATCGAGAAGTAGCGGATTCGCCCGTTGGCATCCCGTACCGGCTGGAGGATCGAGCGTAGCCAGGCCTCGTCGCCGTTGCCTCGTGCCAGGCGAACGGCACCGGAGAAGTGCTCACCGCGGGTCAGCGCGGTCTTGAAGCGAATCTGGAATTCATTGGATCTCAGGTAGGCCGGCACCAGGTCCTCGACAGCGCGGCCGATCAGGTCCTGGCTCTTGTAGTGCATCTCGTCGAGAAAGTTCTGATTGACCGATTGCACCCGCCCCTCGGCGTCGAGGGTCAGCGCCAACATCTCTCGGTCCAGGCTTTCCTTGACTTGCATGATGCTCGAGAGTTCTTGGCGAAGAGCCAGAAGCTCCTGCTTGAGGCGGGTGTTGAACATGGTCATGCTCCGGCAGGCAGAGAATCTTTTGTGTTCTCTTGCCATCGGCTTGGCGATTTGTTTCTGAAGAGTGCCGCTGGTCGGCCTGAAAAATAATCAAGTGGCGCTCGAACGCCGGTCCGGCTTCCACGGTCATTGGAATGTTCCACCGTTGGCGTCCGACCGCTGATGCTTCGTCGCACCAGATACCCATAACCATAAAAACCGAGGTGATTGCCGTGACCACTGACATTGAAGACAGCCGTTCCGCCCGCTTCGCATTGCGCTGCTCCAGTTTCGCCGAGCGCTGGTTTCCCGACTCCTGGGTCTTCGCCGCGCTGGCGGTGCTGGTGGTTGCAATCGCCACGCAATTCATCGGCGCTACGCCCACGGCAGCGGCGATGGCGTTCGGCGATGGTTTCTGGAGCCTGATTCCGTTCACCATGCAAATGGCCTTCGTGGTGATTGGCGGTTACGTGGTCGCCAGTTCGCCGCCCGCCGTCAAGCTGATCGATCGCCTGGCACGGATCCCGAAAAACGGCCGCAGCGCGGTGGCCTGGGTGGCCTTGATTTCCATGGTCGCGTCGCTGCTCAACTGGGGCCTGTCGCTGGTGTTCGGCGGCCTGCTGGTGCGGGCACTCGCCCGGCGCAGCGACTTGAAAATGGATTATCGCGCCGCCGGTGCCGCCGCCTATCTGGGCCTGGGCGCGGTGTGGGCGCTGGGATTGTCTTCGTCGGCGGCGCAACTGCAGGCCAACCCGGCCAGCCTGCCGCCGTCGATCCTGTCCATTACGGGCGTCATTCCTTTCACCCAGACGATTTTCCTCTGGCAGTCCGGGGTGATGTTGCTGGCGCTGATCGTGATTTCGCTGATCGTCGCCTACGCCACCGCTCCAGGGCCCAACAGCGCTCGTGACGCCGCCGCCTGCGGGATCGACCCGAGCTTCAGCATGCCGGCATTGCAGCCTCGCACCCGTCCGGGAGAATGGCTGGAACACAGCCCGCTATTGACCATCGCCCTGGTGCTGCTGGCTGCCGGGTGGCTGTTCCACGAGTTTTCGACCAAGCCTGCGATCAGTGCCATTTCCGGGCTGAACACCTACAACTTCCTGTTCATCATGCTCGGCGCATTGCTGCACTGGCGCCCGCGCAGCTTTCTCGACGCCGTGGCCCGCGCGGTGCCGACCACCACCGGGGTGTTGATCCAGTTTCCGCTGTACGGTTCGATCGCCGCGCTGCTGACCACGGTCAAGGGCAGCGACGCGCAGACGCTGGCCCACCATATCTCGACCTTTTTCGTACAGATCGCGTCGCATGACACCTACGCCTTGTTGATGGGTGTCTATTCCGCGGTGCTGGGCTTCTTCATTCCCTCGGGCGGGGGCAAGTGGATCATCGAAGCGCCCTACGTCATGCAGGTGGCCAATGACCTGAACTATCACCTGGGCTGGGCGGTGCAGATCTATAACGCCGCCGAGGCGCTGCCGAACCTGATCAATCCGTTCTACATGCTGCCGCTGCTGGGTGTCCTGGGGCTGAAGGCCAGGGATTTGATCGGTTTTTCCTTTGTGCAGCTGCTGGTACACACCCCTCTGGTGCTGGCACTGCTGTGGGCGTTGGGAACTACGTTGACCTATTTGCCGCCCGTGATGCCATAAAGCCATAAAAAAGGGCCGATATTTACATCGGCCCACTTCTTCTTCGGCTCCGTCTGTTTCAGTATGGATACACCCTGTTCGAAGGGGCCCACACGCTGAAAAGGATCTGAGCATGTCCAAACTCGCCGTATTTTCTGTCGCCGCCCTGGCCTTCAGTGCCGCCGCCCATGCCGCCGACATTGACGTACAACTGGGCAGTACCGAACGTGTCACCCGTCTCTTCGCCTACCCCAACAACTGCAACGTCATCTGTTTTCGCAACTGGACGCTGGAGCAGACCGTCGAGCATTACCTGACCCAAAGCGTACAGCGCGACGGCTACGGCGCGGCCAAGGTCAGCGTCAAGCGCGATAACGACATCGTCTACGCGAACATCAGCGGAGTGCCGAAAAGTTACGGCCAACCGCTGGCCGCGCTGCTCAACGCCGGAGACCTGGCGTACAACGGCGCGACGAAACTCAACAATGACAAAAAGTGGGCCTACAACTGGTACCTGTTCCTGCCCCTGGGCATGGCCCTGGAAAACCGCAAGAGCGTAGAGTTGCTGCACTTCCCGCCGGATTACTCGCTGACCCAGGCCCAGGATTACCTCGAGTCGGCCACTACCGACCGCTGGGCCACGCTGCTGACCGCCAATGGCATCGCCGCCGACCAGACGCCGGCCTACCAGACGATCATCGACATCGCGCCGATCGCGGCCCCGTCCAACGCCGGCCAGGCGCTGGAAGGTGTCTACGATTATTTCAATGACTACCAGACCACCATGGTCAAGCAGGTCAGCCAGAACGCCAGCGGCAATGCACTGCCGATGGTGGCTTTCGGTGCTCCGGTGCGGAACTGGATCAAGACCCAATACGGCCCGACCGTGAATGTGCTCGGCCTGGCGACCATCACCCCGACGGAAGGCGTCAAGGTTCCGGTACTGGGCTCCAATCACCCCAGCTATATCTGGTACGCCGCCGACCCTGAAAGCTATGACGGCGACCAGGCCAAGGCAGATGCCGCGGGCTTGAAAGTCATGGGACAGGACCTGAGCGCCGCGTGCTGGCAAGCCGGAATGGGCAGCAAGCCCGATACCGATCCGACCCAGCAACTGAACCAATGCACGCAGACCTGGCAGGTTACCCAGAAGGAGAAGACCTGCGAGTTGTTCTATACCTCGATTCGCAAACTGACGCCGGCCGAAGCGGCGACAAAATGCGCGGCGCCGGCGATCAAGTCGCAACTTCAGCAATTGAAGGTGCCGATGCCGCTGCCAGCTGAATCAGTCTGAACCTGACGGAGCTTTCCCGCGTGAGCCTTGGCTGACGCGGGAAAGCGCCGCTGCCGTCAATCAGCGACGATGCTGATCACTGACGTCTACGCTCAGGGCGCGTCTACAGGACGCAAGCGATACTGCGGTGGCAACTGCTCGAAACCGCTGATCGTGGTGTCCAGGCTTTTCCAGCGCCCGTCCTTGATCCCATAGATGCAACCATGAATGGACAGTTTCTGCCCGCGGTGCCAGGCATTCTGGACGATGCTGGTATGACCGACGTTCGCCACCTGCTGGATCACGTTGAGTTCACACAGGCGGTCCACCCGTTCCTCTTCGGTCGGCAATTTGGCCAACGCTTCGCGGTGCTCGTAGTACAAGTCGCGAATCGAGCGCAGCCAGCCGTCGATCAGGCCGAGCTGGCGGTCCTGCATCGAGGCGCGCACGCCGCCGCAGCCGTAATGGCCGGTGACCAGGATGTGCTTGACCTTGAGCACGTCCACCGCGTACTGGATCACCGAAAGGCAGTTCAGGTCGGTGTGCAACACCACGTTGGCCACGTTACGGTGCACAAACAGATCACCTGGCAACATGCCGACGATTTCGTTGGCCGGCACTCGCGCGTCGGAGCAGCCGATCCACAGGTATTCGGGGGTTTGCTGACGAGCCAGCTTGGCGAAGAAGTCAGGATCCTCCTGCTTGATCGCATCGGCCCAGCGCGCGTTGTTATCAATCAGATCTTGTAATTCATTCATGCTGTCCAGCCTCGATAGAGAGTGCGCAACTGTGACAGACGACCGCCGGTCGAGGTCACGTCGGCAGCGCGTTGGAATTCCTGGCACCGCAGCCGGTCGACTCATAGTAAGGCCCACAGTATGAGGAATTGCCATGAATGATTCACGACGTCCCTACGATGCGGTGCAACCGGAACCCATCGACGACAACGAAGACCGCATGGGCTCGATGCGTGAGCTGGAATTCGATGACGATGAATACGAGGCCAGGATCGGCGACGAGCTGCCCGAAGACGAGCGCGAGCAACTGCTACCGGACGAACGTGTCCGTGAAGCAGGCATGACGGGGGCGTCCATGGATGACCGCCAGCCGACCGAAGATGACCTGAGCCCCGAGACCCTGATCCGTGATGATGGCGCCAGGGACGCCCTGGAGGCTGGCGAAGGTGAACAGGCCGATTGGGACCTGAGCGTCGTGAATGAAAATGACATCGGCGGCGGCGACGGCCTGGACGAAGCGGAAATGGCCGATATCGACCCGTTGGATGGCAAGCGCTGAGCAACCTCGCCAGTCCCTTGTGGGAGCGAGCCTGCTCGCGAAAGCGGTGATTCAGCTTGCATCAATGCTGAATGTACCGCCGTCTTCGCGAGCAGGCTCGCTCCCACATGGGTTCTGTGGCTGGCCTAGGATTTGATGTACGCCGCCAGCCCCCTGTAGGAGCGAGCCTGCTCGCGAAAGCGGTGATTCAGCTTGCATCAATGCTGAATGTACCGCCGTCTTCGCGAGCAGGCTCGCTCCTACATGGGTTCTGTGGCTGGCCTAGGATTTGATGTACGCCGCCAGCCCCCTGTGGGAGCGAGCCTGCTCGCGAAAGCGGTGGCTCAGTCAACATCAATGCCCTTGATTCAGTCCACCAAGGTACAGGCCATGACCACCGCATCCTCACGCCCGCCCACCGCTGGGTAGTAATCCCGCCGCCGGCCAATCTCGTTGAAACCGTAACGCTCATACAGCCGGAACGCCGTGCGATTGCTGTCGCGCACTTCCAGGAAACATTCGCGTGCCTCGGCCTTGTAGGCAATCGACATCAAGTGTTCCAGGAGCCGCAAACCCAGGCCGCGTCCCTGGTTTTCCGGCTTGACGGTGATATTGAGCAGGTGCGCTTCATCGAGGATGATCTGCACCACGCCATGGCCGACTTGCTGCTGGCCTTCGAACATCAGCCAGATCTGGTATTTGCCCAGCCCGTCGAGAAATATCCCGCGGGTCCAGGGATGGCTGTAGGCCGCGTATTCGATCTTCAGTACAGCGTCGAGGTCCGCCTCGGTCATCGGGCGGAACGATACAGCATCACTCATTCGATTCTTTCCAGCGCGCCATCAGCCGGCGCATGGCTTGCCAGACATCAGCCTTGTGCCGTGGCGTTTCCATTAACGATTCCAGTCCCGGCAATGCCCAGGCCGAGCCCAGGCCTTCGACCTGCAACTCACGGTTGAACGCTTCGGCATCCGCCTCGCCGGCGAACCTCACTGCCGGCAGGCCGATCAGCCACAGACACACGCACGGTTCGTCTTCCAGACGCGCCGAAACAAATCCCTGGACAAAATCCCGCGCCGCCTCCGGCCCCTGGTCCATCGTGCCGCGCGACAACAATGGCCAGCGCACCGGCTCGCCGATGATTTGCGGGCTGTCCGGCAGGCCGGCGGCACGCAGCATGTCCTTGAGCAGCAAGTAGGCTGGATCGCGGCTCTGGAAGGGTTCGCCGGTGGGTAACTCCACCAGCAGCAGGCAGCGCCCGGCTCGAAGCAATTGCAGGGCGAAACGTGGCGGCGGCACCTGTGCGACCTTCACCGGGGGCGGCGCTTCGTCGACCTCTTCCACCGGTTTGGCATTAGTCCGGGTCGAGGCCAGGCTCGGACGCGGGACTTCGACTTTCGGCCGTTCGACAACGGGCGCCAACGGTTCGGCAACGGTCTTGGACACGGGCGCGGCCTGGGGCGGCGCGACCTCCATCGGCTCAGGCGCTTCCAGCAGCTCGGGCCGCGACGGGGCGGCAAATGGCAATTCGGTACGCGGCAGCCAGTTGACCACCTGCATGGCGGTCAGATAGGCGCGGCGGCGGGACTCGATAAGCAAGGGTCGGCCACTTGTGGATAACTGAAAGTGGGGAGGATTCTACCGCCCTTCGGCGCGGATCGCTTCCCTGTTGAGCCGATAGTTGAGCGATACGCGACGACAGTCCGTCTCGGGGGTGAATAGCAACCGGCCCGATGCAGTACAATCGCCGCTTTTAATTGCCAACCCGACGGCCATTGCGATGATCGAACCCAAGCGCGTCTTGCGCGCCCTCGCTGAACACTGGGCATTGCTGGAACCTTTGTGCGAGCACTTCGACCAGGGCACCCTGAGCCTCAACGAACTGCGTTCACAACTGGCCGCCCAACAACTGGACAGCACGCCCCAGGACATTACCCACCTGCTGGACGTGTGGATCCGCCTGGACATCCTCGTGCCGGTGGCGAAAAGCCCCAACCGTTTCGAGCTCAACGCCCAGATCCACGACTTCCTCGCCTACCTGCGCCGCGAACACCGCCTGGGCCTGTGCCTGGAAATCGAAGCCTACCTGCGCCACCTCGAGCGCCTGGCCGGTTACATCCAGGACGCTTTCGAGGTGCGCGACGGCAACGACCTGGCCCGCCAGTTGCGCTTGCTGGACATGCGCGTGCGCGACGTCCTGAAGAAGCTCGCCAACGATGAGCAGGCACTGGTGGCCGTGGCCGAACGGGCCAAGACCAGCGACCGACAGATTCCGCTGCGCCAGCGCTACGCCGAAGTACTGGCGACCTGGGACGAATACGTCGAACCGATGATCCAGCTGGTGAACGCCGACGGCGCCTTCGAGCAAGGCGTGCGCAAGGTCGAGAACGTGCTGTTGCGCATGCTCACCGAACAACAGCGCCTCGGCCACCTCGTCGACGACGACATGCTGCTGCGTACCCATGCACGCATCCTCGAAATGCAGACCAGCGCCCAGCTGACCCTGCGCCACGCCCGGGAACTGCTCCTGCCGCTGCGTGAAGAAGCCCGCCGGCATAACGCCGTGACCCGAGGCGCCGCCCTGGCCCTGGCGGCCATTCGCCGCAAGGGCATCGACGCCGTGCCGCAAGCCGCCATGCCGCTGTTCACCCGGCCGCAAAGTACGTTTTTGGGCAGTGCCAGCCAGGTCGAAGCCTATGTCTATGCCCTGGCCCGTTTCGAGCCGAAACCGGCGCGCTTTCCCAAGTCCCACAAGACCCACAAGGGCGGCGAGGCACCACGGGCGCCGCGCACCGTACGCGAGATGGTCGAGCGTTGCGAAGACGCCCTGCCGATGCCGGACCTGATGAGCTGGCTGCTGGAGCAGGAACCGGACGGCGCCACCGACGAATTGCTGTACTGGTTCTCGCGCCTGTCGCGGGAAAAACGTTTCAAGCGCGAGCGTCTGGAACGCCGCGATTACCACACCCACGAGCATCAGGTCAGCCTGCGCTCCTTCGCCCTGCTCTCGGCCGGCGATACCGCCGCCGAGGATTCTGCGAGCATCCCCCATGCATCTTGATCTATCCGAACTGTCCCAGCTGGCGCCGATCTTTCGCGAGCTGTTCAAGGGTTACCACGTCAGCCGCCGCGACCCGGAGCTGTACGCGCAACTGTCGAACTTCCAGGACCAGTACCGCACGCTGTTCAAGGCCCTGGGCTTCGAACTGGTGTGCGATACCCGCGGCTTCTATTACTTCGTGCCCGACCTGGCCGCCGCCGCGGTGAACAAGACCGCCCAGCGCCTGGCCCTGTTCACCTTCATCCTGGTCGAACACCTGGCCGACCAGGGCCGCGACCCGATCGCCGTGCTCGACGGTGGCAGCCTCGGCCGCGATGAGTTGCCGTCGTTGCTGGAAAAATACCGCGACCTGTTCATCCAGGCCGAAGTACAGACCCAGGAGGAGCTGGAAGAAAAAATCATGCGCCGCATGACCCAACTGGGTTTCGCCAGCGAAGAGAACGGCGTGTACCGCTTCCTGCCGCCGATGCACCGCTTCCTCGACGTCTGCCTGTCGGTCCAGCAGGACCGCGACCTGGCCGCCAGCCTGCACAGCGTGTTGCCGCTGCCAGCGCCGGTACTGATCGACGACGACAGCGACGAAAAACTGCTGCAGACCGACGACCCGCTGGACCTCAGCGAGTTCGACGGTGAAAGCGAAGAAGACGCACTGGCCCGCGCCATTGCCGAAGAACAGGAGACCGACGCATGAGCAAGGAACGCTACGGCATCCGCCGCTTTGCCCTTTTGAACACCGCCGGCTACAGCCTCGGCCTGTTCCCGCTGGAAGAGCCGCTGTCGGTTTACGGCGCGAACAACCTGGGTAAATCCGCCTCGATCAACGCCCTGCAGTTCCCGATCCTGGCGCGCATGTCGGACATGAGCTTTGGCAAGTACAGCCTGGAGCAATCCCGGCGTTTCTACTTCGCCTCGGACACCAGCTACATCCTCGTGGAAGTTGCCCTGCCCCACGGCCCGCACGTGATTGGCGTGGTCGGTCGCGGCCCTGGCGGCGGTTTCGGCCATCAGTTCTTTGCCTACGCCGGCAAACTGGACCTGGCCCACTATCAGAAAGATGACACTTGCCTGCGCCAGAAAGAGCTGTTCACCAACCTGGAGCGCGAAGGCCTGAAAGCCTACGAACTCAAGCCGGATGAACTGCGCCGTCTGCTGGTCGGCGGACACACCTCGATTCCCCTGGACCTGACGCTGATCCCGCTGCGCTCCACCAGCGAGCAAAGCCTCAAGACCTTCCGCGCGCTGTTCATCAACCTGCTGCACATGCGCGAAATCACCGCCGCCAAGCTCAAGCAACTGTTCCTCGATGCCTTCGAGCACAGCCTGCGCTCCGGCAGCGTGGACTACATAGCCGCGTGCGAAGAAGCCTTCCGCGACGTGCGACGCATGGAACAGGACTACAACTCCCTGGTGGCGGCCGGCCCGTTGGTGGAAGCCTTGGCCAACGGCGTGCAGCAGCGCGATATCCTGCGCGGCAAACTGCATCGCCTGTCACCATTGCTCGACTCGCTGCTGGGCACCTGGTCGGACTATGCCAGTGCGCGCAAGGAAGAGCTGACCATCCAGGCCGAGCATTACCGCAACGAGCAGGATTCGCTGCAGAACGACCAGCGCGGCGGCACCCAGGAGCTGATGCGCCTGGAGCGTGAAATCAGCGGCATCCAGCGCTGGCTCGGCGAACTGTCGGTGCTCAAGCATCGCTTTGCCCTGGTGGACGACGTCAAGGTCCTGGAGCAGCAACTGCTCGCCGCCAAGGACGCCCACGACGAACTGGCCGGCGCCCTGGCTCAGTCCCGGCAGTTCAGCGCCGAAGACCTGGAAGAGCGCCTGCGGGATCTGGAAAAACGCCTGAAGTCGGTCAAGCAGCAACTCGATCACGCCGACAACAACAGCTACGCGCGCCTGCGCGAAGAGTTCTCCCAGCAGGACGTCGAGCGCCTGATGCGCCTGTTCAACAGCGCTTTGTTCAGCCTGCCGCTGGGCGAACACGGCATCGCGCTGGACGAGAATGGCGAGTGGGTCAAATCCATGGGCCTGATTCTCGACGGATTCAAGGGCGAGCGCTTCGAAGTGCCCGGCCTGTCCATCGACCTGTCCCACATCGAACCGCCGGCCTTGCAAGCTCTTGCCGACCGCGCCGCGCTGCGCGACCAGAAAGAGCGTCTGGAAAAAGAGCTCAAGCAGCTCAAGACCCAACAAGCCGTGGCCGCCGACCGTGCCGCGAGCAAGACCCAGACCGAAGCGCTGTACCAGCAGGTCCTAGATGCACAGAAAGCCCTGGAGGACTTCCGCCGCAGCCAGACCTTGAGCGCCGAGGAAGGCGAGAAACTCGAGCAACTGGCGCAGATGGAAGCCGCCCAGGACGAACTCAAACGCTCCAGCGATGCGTTCACCGAGCGCGTCCAGCAGCTGTCCGCCAAGTTGCAACTGGTGGGCCGGCAGATCGCCGACATGGAAGCCAAGCAGCGTACCCTCGACGATGCCCTGCGCCGTCGTCAGTTGCTGCCGGCGGACCTGCCATTCGGCACGCCGTTCATGGACCCGGTCGACGACTCCATGGACAACCTGTTACCGCTGCTCAACGATTATCAGGACAGTTGGCAGGGCCTGTTGCGGGTCGATGGCCAGATCGAAGCGCTGTACGCCCAGGTGCGCCTCAAGGGCGTGGCCAAGTTCGACAGCGAAGACGACATGGAGCGCCGTCTGCAACTGCTGATCAACGCCTATGCCCACCGCACCGACGAAGCCCTGACCCTGGGCAAGGCGCGTCGTGCGGCCGTGACCGACATCGCCCGGACCCTGCGCAACATCCGCAGCGACTACGACAGCCTCGAACACCAGTTGGCGCTGTTCAACCGCGAGATCAACAAGCGCCAGGTGTCCAACCTGCAAAGCTTCCGCATCGTCCTGGCGCCGAACAAGGAAGCGCTCAAGCACATCGACCAGATCATCCACAGCGCCGGCCAGTACGAGGAAGGCGAGACGCTGTCGGTGTTCGACCTGAGCCAGAGCGCCGAGCAGGACAACAAGAACGAAGAAGCCAAGGAATACCTGGCGCGGCTGGTGGCGGCAAACCACAACCAGCTCGGCCTCAAGGACCTGTTCGAACTGGCGTTCGAGATCACCAAGGTCAACGACCAGCCGGTGATCCACACCGACATCGACGGCGCAGCGTCCAACGGCACCACCATGACCATCAAGGCGCTGACCAACATGTACTTGTTGTTGCACCTGATGGACCGCGAACAGGCTGGCCGCGTGCGCCTGCCGTATTACCTGGACGAAGCGGCGGACATCGACGAAAAGAACCAGGCAGCGCTGCTGGAAACCAGCTTGCAACTGGGCTTCGTGCCGATCCTCGCCAGTGTGAAGCCGCAGGTCTGCGCCAGTGTCGCCATCGACCTGGAAGGCGGCAGCGGCCCGAACGGCATCTACATCGACGAGGCGGACTGGAAATACATCCGTCGTCACGATGCGGTGAAAGCCACGGTGAACGTCCAGGCCGATGAGCCGGAGCTGGATCCGGTCTGAGGTAGACAGCCGTATGAAAAAGGCCGCGATCCATTGGATCGCGGCCTTTTTTCATTGCGCTAATTTCAGGCTTTCAGTGCAACTGATGGCCTCATCGCGAGCAAGCTCGCTCCCACATTGGAATGCATTCGGATGAACGATCCGGCATCCCTGCGGGAGCGAGCTTGCTCCGGGCGGCGTTCCGACGATTGCGTCAGGGCAGACTCCTTGAATTACTTGCCGAGCGTGATCTTCGGCGCCCAGGTCAGCCATTCATCTTCGAACTTATCGAACAGCGGGAACGTCTGCTGCGGTCGCGCTGGATTGCCCATCCGCTCGCCGTCCGGTGTCGCAAAAGCGATACCGCCCTGAATCAGTGTCTCCAACGACTCGGTCCGCACCGTCGCGCCCTTGAACAGGCCGAAGTCCAGGCCAAAACCGCTGCTGTTCCAGAAGCGCGAACCACTGCGCACCAACGGCGCGTACTTGGGCTCGATCAGGATATGGATCAGCACCCGGTCCGCCGTCTGCCCCAATTCATATCCCGTGACTTTGCCCACCGTCACCTCGCGATAGGTCACCGGCACGCCAATCTTCAACGAACCACGGCGCGCCGCACTCAATACCCAGGCTCAACCCAGCCTCCGGAACCGCGCTTTCCGGTGGTTCGGCCAACGCAACGAAGCTTTTCTGTGGACCCGGGCTTTTCAGCGGGCTGCACTTCAATGTATTGACCGGTCACCAGGGTTTCCAGGTTCGACGTCTTCATCAACCCCAGCTCTGGCTTGACCACCCAAAACTGGGTCCCGACGCGGGCGATACGCTCCGGCACCTCGGTGATACGCGCGGTGACCAGCACCGACTGCATGTCGGCGCTGAGATCGACGTTCTCGATCTTGCCCACGTCCAGCCCCTTGAAACGGATCGGCGTGCCGCTGCGCAAGCCGTCGGCGCGATCGACCTTGATCGTCACGACCGTGCCGTTCTGCTGTGCCGCTTCGCGGTCTTCATGCAGGCGGAACCGAGGGATGCGTCTTTTCAACGGTACATTCGGCTCCGGCGTCTCGAAGGCGATCCCGCCGGCCATCAGGCTCTGCAGGGACTCACTCTTGACCTGTATCCCGCCAGTCAGACCGCCCGTGAGGGTGACGCCGCTGGCGTTCCAGAATCGCGTCGAACCGTTCACCAGCCCTTCGTATTCCTTCTCGATGTGCACACCGATGATCAACTGTTTTTTCTTGCGGGAGAATTGGTAGCTCTGCACCGAGCCGACCTTGACCTGCTTGTAGAGAATCGGACTGCCAACTTCCAGCGATCCCAGATTCTCAGTCAGCAGCACCAGGTGCAGGCCAGGGGAACGCAGGTCCAATGGCGGAGCCTTCGCCCTGGCTTCGAATTCGCGCTGCGGCGCCGCGCCCTTGTCGCCCGGGCGCACGGCGATGTAGTTACCCTTGACCAGCGCTTCGAGGCCGGTGATACCCGCGAGGGAAATCGATGGCTTGACGACCCAGAACTGAGTGCCGGTCACCAGGTAGTCCTCGGCCAAAGGATCAAGGGTCAGCTCGGCACTGGCGCTGGACAGGTCGGGGTCGACCTTCAACGTCTTCAGGCTGCCGACCTGGATGCCTTTGTACATGACCGGCGTGCGCCCAGCCTGTAACCCTTCGAAATCGCTGAGCTTGACCTTTACCCGGATCCCGGCGGCGGCCGCATCGAAGTCTTCGTACAGACGAAACGGCAGGCTTGGGTCCGTGGGCGGGCTGTCTTTGCGGTTCTCCGGCGTGGCGAACGCGATACCGCCGGCCACGATACTGGCCAGTGATTCACTGCGTACTTTGACGCCCGACAGGTTGGCATCGATGCTGATGCCGCTGGCGTTCCAGAATCGTGTGTGTTTACGAACCAGACTCGCGTAGGTCGGCTCGATGAAGACCTTGACCTCGACTGTGCGCTGATCTTCGGACAGGGAATAACTTTTCACCTGGCCAACTTGAATCTGTTTGTAGAAAACCGGGCTGCCACGGTCCAGCGAACCCAGGCGCTCAGCCTTGATCGTCAGGTGCAAACCTGGCTTGGCGTCCGACAGCGGCGGCTCCTCGGCCAAGGCCTTGAACTTGCGTGTCGACTCGCCTTCCCCCGGGCTTATGGCCACGTAATTGCCTGATACCAGCGTCTCCAGGCCGGTGATCCCGGCCAGGCTCACACTCGGCTTGACCAGCCAGAAACGTGTGCCGGTCTTGAGGTATTGCTCGACGTCCTTGTTCATTTCGATGGTCGCGATAACGCCCTTCGAGCTGCCCTCATCATCAAGCGTAAGGTCCTTTACCTTGCCCACCGTCATGCCTTTGTAGACGATCTCGGTCTTGTTGACCTGGATGCCCTCACCGCTTTCAAAACGTACGCTGATCTCGATACCGGTCTCGTTATAAGCCCGCCAGCCGAGCCAACCGCCGATGATCAAGGCAATCAACGGCAAGACCCAGATGGCGGACCAGTTCGAAGCCGGTCGGGTTTTAGCAGTAGGCAAATCAGTCATGGTCGTCATCCGACTCCGTGTTATCCCAAATCAGTCGGGGATCGAAGGTAACTGCGGCAATCATTGTCAAAATCACTACGCTGGCAAAGGCGATGGCACCGAGACCGGCTTCAACACTGGCAAGCCGCCCGAAATTGACCACCGCCACCAGGATTGCGATTACGAAAATGTCCAGCATCGACCAGCGGCCGATGAACTCAATGAAGCGATACATGAGGATGCGCTGACGCGCGGACATGGGCTGGTGCCGTTGCACCGAAAACAGCAACAAGGCGAGCCCCACCAGCTTGAAAGTGGGCACGACAATACTGGCAACAAACACCACCGTGGCAATAGGGATCATGCCGTGCTGAACCAGCTCGATGACACCGGCCATTATGGTGCTGGGCGATCCCTGGCCCAGCGAATTGATGGTCATGATCGGCAGCATGTTGGCCGGGATATAGAGAATCGCGGCCGTGATCAATAATGCCCAGGTCCGCATGAGGCTGTTCGGACGACGGGGGTGAATGCGTGCGCCACAACGGGAGCAGGTCTGTTTGTCAGTGTCTGCATCCTGTCGATTCAACTCGTGACATTCGACGCAGATCAGAATGCCCGCATCAATCGCCCGCATGAGAATCCTCTCCTGACAGCGCCTGCCAGATCTGATGCGGTGACATCACCACTTCCAGCCAGACCTGAACCAGCAACAAGCTGACAAAACACACCAGGCCCAGGCCCACGGTAATAGCCGCCATGTCGGCAAGTTTGACGATGGCAACCAGCACGCCCATGAAATAGACCTCGAGCATCCCCCAATCCCTTAAGTGATGGTAAGTGCGGTACAACAACAATCCGTAACTTCGCCCGACGTTCCAGCGAATGGCCAGCAGCACAATCAGCTGACAGAGCAACTTGAGCAGCGGAATCGCCATGCTGCACAGGAACACCACCACCGATACACCGTGCATGCCGGTATTGAACAGCCCGACCACGCCACTCCAGACGGTGTCCTGGGACGACTGTCCGAGCAGATTGAGCTGCATGATGGGTAAAAAGTTCGCCGGCACAAACAACAGCAAAGCGGCAACTACCAGGGCGAGGCTACGTTCGACCACGTTATGTCGGTGTGCATAAAGTTCGTATCCACAGCGGGGGCATTCGGCTTTTTCGCCGTGGGCCAGCTCTGGCTTGCGCATCAACAAGTCGCATTCATGACACGCCACCAGACCGTCCAAGGGTAGATCTGACAACCTATCGATGTCTGACGGATCGGGCATATAGCGCTCTGGCTCAACTAAGGTGGGGCTATTCTAGTGCTCCAGCTCGAAAATAACTGCGCAAATTTACCACGAGCTTCGGCCGGTTTTATTACAGATAAAAACAAAACCCCTACCTGCGTCAGCAGATAGGGGTTTCGGAATTTAATCTTGACGATGACCTACTCTCACATGGGGAAACCCCACACTACCATCGGCGATGCATCGTTTCACTTCTGAGTTCGGGATGGGATCAGGTGGTTCCAATGCTCTATGGTCGTCAAGAAATTCGGTAGCCAGCGCGTGCCTTGCGGTCACGTTCCAGCGAATGGGTATGCGATAGTTTGTGGGTTTTGACTCGAACTTTCGGTTCATTTCGTCTTCACACACCGCAATCTGGCCTCTTTCGAGTCTACAGATTGCTTGGGTGTTATATGGTCAAGCCTCACGGGCAATTAGTACAGGTTAGCTCAACGCCTCACAGCGCTTACACACCCTGCCTATCAACGTCGTAGTCTTCGACGGCCCTTCAGGGGACTCAAGGTCCCAGTGAGATCTCATCTTGAGGCAAGTTTCCCGCTTAGATGCTTTCAGCGGTTATCTTTTCCGAACATAGCTACCCGGCAATGCCACTGGCGTGACAACCGGAACACCAGAGGTTCGTCCACTCCGGTCCTCTCGTACTAGGAGCAGCCCCTCTCAAATCTCAAACGTCCACGGCAGATAGGGACCGAACTGTCTCACGACGTTCTAAACCCAGCTCGCGTACCACTTTAAATGGCGAACAGCCATACCCTTGGGACCGGCTTCAGCCCCAGGATGTGATGAGCCGACATCGAGGTGCCAAACACCGCCGTCGATATGAACTCTTGGGCGGTATCAGCCTGTTATCCCCGGAGTACCTTTTATCCGTTGAGCGATGGCCCTTCCATACAGAACCACCGGATCACTAAGACCTACTTTCGTACCTGCTCGACGTGTCTGTCTCGCAGTCAAGCGCGCTTTTGCCTTTATACTCTACGACCGATTTCCGACCGGTCTGAGCGCACCTTCGTACTCCTCCGTTACTCTTTAGGAGGAGACCGCCCCAGTCAAACTACCCACCATACACTGTCCTCGATCCGGATAACGGACCTGAGTTAGAACCTCAAAGTTGCCAGGGTGGTATTTCAAGGATGGCTCCACGCAGACTGGCGTCCACGCTTCAAAGCCTCCCACCTATCCTACACAAGCAAATTCAAAGTCCAGTGCAAAGCTATAGTAAAGGTTCACGGGGTCTTTCCGTCTAGCCGCGGATACACTGCATCTTCACAGCGATTTCAATTTCACTGAGTCTCGGGTGGAGACAGCGCCGCCATCGTTACGCCATTCGTGCAGGTCGGAACTTACCCGACAAGGAATTTCGCTACCTTAGGACCGTTATAGTTACGGCCGCCGTTTACCGGGGCTTCGATCAAGAGCTTCGCGTTAGCTAACCCCATCAATTAACCTTCCGGCACCGGGCAGGCGTCACACCCTATACGTCCACTTTCGTGTTTGCAGAGTGCTGTGTTTTTAATAAACAGTCGCAGCGGCCTGGTATCTTCGACCGGCGTGGGCTTACGCAGCAAGTGCTTCACCCTCACCGGCGCACCTTCTCCCGAAGTTACGGTGCCATTTTGCCTAGTTCCTTCACCCGAGTTCTCTCAAGCGCCTTGGTATTCTCTACCCAACCACCTGTGTCGGTTTGGGGTACGGTTCCTGGTTACCTGAAGCTTAGAAGCTTTTCTTGGAAGCATGGCATCAACCACTTCGTCACCCAAAGGGTAACTCGTCATCAGCTCTCGGCCTTAAGATCCCGGATTTACCTAAGATCTCAGCCTACCACCTTAAACTTGGACAACCAACGCCAAGCTGGCCTAGCCTTCTCCGTCCCTCCATCGCAATAACCAGAAGTACAGGAATATTAACCTGTTTTCCATCGACTACGCTTTTCAGCCTCGCCTTAGGGACCGACTAACCCTGCGTCGATTAACGTTGCGCAGGAAACCTTGGTCTTTCGGCGTGGGTGTTTTTCACACCCATTGTCGTTACTCATGTCAGCATTCGCACTTCTGATACCTCCAGCAAGCTTCTCAACTCACCTTCACAGGCTTACAGAACGCTCCTCTACCGCATCACTTACGTGATACCCGTAGCTTCGGTGTATGGTTTGAGCCCCGTTACATCTTCCGCGCAGGCCGACTCGACTAGTGAGCTATTACGCTTTCTTTAAAGGGTGGCTGCTTCTAAGCCAACCTCCTAGCTGTCTAAGCCTTCCCACATCGTTTCCCACTTAACCATAACTTTGGGACCTTAGCTGACGGTCTGGGTTGTTTCCCTTTTCACGACGGACGTTAGCACCCGCCGTGTGTCTCCCATGCTCGGCACTTGTAGGTATTCGGAGTTTGCATCGGTTTGGTAAGTCGGGATGACCCCCTAGCCGAAACAGTGCTCTACCCCCTACAGTGATACATGAGGCGCTACCTAAATAGCTTTCGAGGAGAACCAGCTATCTCCGAGCTTGATTAGCCTTTCACTCCGATCCACAGGTCATCCGCTAACTTTTCAACGGTAGTCGGTTCGGTCCTCCAGTCAGTGTTACCTAACCTTCAACCTGCCCATGGATAGATCGCCCGGTTTCGGGTCTATTCCCAGCGACTAGACGCCCTATTAAGACTCGCTTTCGCTACGCCTCCCCTATTCGGTTAAGCTCGCCACTGAAAATAAGTCGCTGACCCATTATACAAAAGGTACGCAGTCACCCAACAAAGTGGGCTCCCACTGCTTGTACGCATACGGTTTCAGGATCTATTTCACTCCCCTCTCCGGGGTTCTTTTCGCCTTTCCCTCACGGTACTAGTTCACTATCGGTCAGTCAGTAGTATTTAGCCTTGGAGGATGGTCCCCCCATATTCAGACAAAGTTTCTCGTGCTCCGTCCTACTCGATTTCACTTCTAAGATCCTTTCGCGTACAGGGCTATCACCCACTATGGCCGCACTTTCCAGAGCGTTCCGCTAAAATCAAAGAAGCTTAAGGGCTAGTCCCCGTTCGCTCGCCACTACTAAGGGAATCTCGGTTGATTTCTTTTCCTCAGGGTACTTAGATGTTTCAGTTCCCCTGGTTCGCCTCTTGCACCTATGTATTCAGTACAAGATAACCATCTTATGATGGCTGGGTTCCCCCATTCAGACATCTCCGGATCACAGTCTGTTTGCCGACTCCCCGAAGCTTTTCGCAGGCTACCACGTCTTTCATCGCCTCTGACTGCCAAGGCATCCACCGTATGCGCTTCTTCACTTGACCATATAACCCCAAGCAATCTGGTTATACTGTGAAGACGACATTCGCCGAAAATTCGAATTTCTCAACTAAGAGAACTCACAAATTTTACCTTAGCCTGAGCCGTTACCAGTGAAAGTAACGTTCAGTCTATCTTTCTATCACATACCCAAATTTTTAAAGAACGATCTAATCAAAAGACTAGAAATCAACATTCATCATCCAACGGATGGAACGCTCATTTCTAAGCTTTCAGAAGCAGTTTATGGTGGAGCCAAGCGGGATCGAACCGCTGACCTCCTGCGTGCAAGGCAGGCGCTCTCCCAGCTGAGCTATGGCCCCATTACAAAATTGGTGGGTCTGGGCAGATTCGAACTGCCGACCTCACCCTTATCAGGGGTGCGCTCTAACCAACTGAGCTACAGACCCAATTTCGAGCTTGTAACTGTTAGCTGTGAGCTATCAGCTTGGAGCTTAAAGCTGCTTTATCGTCTTCTTCAATGAATCAAGCAATTCGTGTGGGAGCTCATGAAGCCGCTGCGGTCGTCGATTAAGGAGGTGATCCAGCCGCAGGTTCCCCTACGGCTACCTTGTTACGACTTCACCCCAGTCATGAATCACACCGTGGTAACCGTCCTCCCGAAGGTTAGACTAGCTACTTCTGGTGCAACCCACTCCCATGGTGTGACGGGCGGTGTGTACAAGGCCCGGGAACGTATTCACCGCGACATTCTGATTCGCGATTACTAGCGATTCCGACTTCACGCAGTCGAGTTGCAGACTGCGATCCGGACTACGATCGGTTTTGTGGGATTAGCTCCACCTCGCGGCTTGGCAACCCTCTGTACCGACCATTGTAGCACGTGTGTAGCCCAGGCCGTAAGGGCCATGATGACTTGACGTCATCCCCACCTTCCTCCGGTTTGTCACCGGCAGTCTCCTTAGAGTGCCCACCATAACGTGCTGGTAACTAAGGACAAGGGTTGCGCTCGTTACGGGACTTAACCCAACATCTCACGACACGAGCTGACGACAGCCATGCAGCACCTGTCTCAATGTTCCCGAAGGCACCAATCCATCTCTGGAAAGTTCATTGGATGTCAAGGCCTGGTAAGGTTCTTCGCGTTGCTTCGAATTAAACCACATGCTCCACCGCTTGTGCGGGCCCCCGTCAATTCATTTGAGTTTTAACCTTGCGGCCGTACTCCCCAGGCGGTCAACTTAATGCGTTAGCTGCGCCACTAAGAGCTCAAGGCTCCCAACGGCTAGTTGACATCGTTTACGGCGTGGACTACCAGGGTATCTAATCCTGTTTGCTCCCCACGCTTTCGCACCTCAGTGTCAGTATCAGTCCAGGTGGTCGCCTTCGCCACTGGTGTTCCTTCCTATATCTACGCATTTCACCGCTACACAGGAAATTCCACCACCCTCTACCATACTCTAGCTCGACAGTTTTGAATGCAGTTCCCAGGTTGAGCCCGGGGATTTCACATCCAACTTAACGAACCACCTACGCGCGCTTTACGCCCAGTAATTCCGATTAACGCTTGCACCCTCTGTATTACCGCGGCTGCTGGCACAGAGTTAGCCGGTGCTTATTCTGTCGGTAACGTCAAAACAATTACGTATTAGGTAACTGCCCTTCCTCCCAACTTAAAGTGCTTTACAATCCGAAGACCTTCTTCACACACGCGGCATGGCTGGATCAGGCTTTCGCCCATTGTCCAATATTCCCCACTGCTGCCTCCCGTAGGAGTCTGGACCGTGTCTCAGTTCCAGTGTGACTGATCATCCTCTCAGACCAGTTACGGATCGTCGCCTTGGTGAGCCATTACCTCACCAACTAGCTAATCCGACCTAGGCTCATCTGATAGCGCAAGGCCCGAAGGTCCCCTGCTTTCTCCCGTAGGACGTATGCGGTATTAGCGTCCGTTTCCGAGCGTTATCCCCCACTACCAGGCAGATTCCTAGGCATTACTCACCCGTCCGCCGCTCGCCACCAGGTACAAGTACCCGTGCTGCCGCTCGACTTGCATGTGTTAGGCCTGCCGCCAGCGTTCAATCTGAGCCATGATCAAACTCTTCAGTTCAAACATCTTTGGGTTTTGAGAAAACCCTAAACTTGGCTCAGCAATCGTTGGTTACATCTTTGATTTCTCGCGGAGTAACTTGTGATGCTGATAATCTGTTGACTAGCAGTCTGACTCCACAAGCACCCACACGAATTGCTTGATTCAGTTGTTAAAGAGCGGTGGGTTGAGCCTTTCGTCTCAACCGAGGCGCGCATTCTACAGCGCCCCGTGTATCTGTCAAGCGGTTATTTTAAGAAGTTTTTAAAGTTTCGCTTGGAAATCCTTAACAACTTCAACCACTTGCGCTTCCGATCTCTCGTTAGCGGGAGGCGAATTCTACAGCGTTAGCCGCTGCTGTCAACACCTCTTTTTTACCGCTTTCGACCGAGAGGATCGAACCGTCGACAGCGCCCATCAAACCGGCCTGCCCACTCCTTCCGCGCTTCGATGACCTGAAGCCGCACACTTTCGAAACCTACTTAACTCATTGAAACTCAAGGAGTTTTCCGTTTCGACTGCGCCGGAAGTGGGGCGAATTATAGACATCCAGAATTTGCCGTCAACCATTAATTACGTTTTTGTTGCAGAAGACTCCTTTCGCCCCATCAGACGCGGGATACGCCGCATCACCGCCGGCACCCTGAGTACCAAAAGTACCGCACCTATAGAGGCATATATCGCCCACTCCTTCAGATCCGCCCGCACGATCCACAACATATGCAGCAACCCAAGCCCCAATATCGGATAGACCAGGCGATGCAGTTTCTTCCAGCGCCCGCCCAGTCGCCGCTGGCTGTACCGGTTGGACGTCACTGCCAGCGCCAGCAATCCGAGAAAACCGAGCGCTCCGACGATGATGTAAGGCCGCTTGCCCAGCTCCACACCCAGTTGCGACCAATCGAACCCCAGGATGAACGCCAGATACCCGCTCAAATGCAGTACGACATAAGTAAAGCACCACAAACCCAACTGACGCCGGACGGCTATCCACCCCGCCCACCCCGTCAGTTTCTGCAGCGGCGTCATGCACAAGGTAACCAGCAACAGGATGAGCGTTCCCAGCCCCAACCGATCCACCAGGACCTTGCCTGGATCCGGCCCCAAGTAATTCGCCAATGCCTCGTAAAGCCAAAGCATCGGCCAGATCGCCGCCGCAATGAATACGCCGATCCGCCACGCCAGAAAACGCATCAATAATCCTTCCTCAGGTCCATCCCCGCATATAAAGAAGCCACTTCATCCTGATAGCCGTTGAACATCAACGTATCGCGAACGTTGGGGCTGAGCAGCCCGCTCGGCAAACGACGCTCCCGCGCCTGGGTCCAGCGCGGATGATCAACCGTGGGATTGACGTTGGCATAAAAGCCGTACTCATCAGCCGCGATGCTTTGCCAGGTTGTCTTGGGCTGCTCGCTGACCAGGCTGATCCGCACGATGGATTTCACGCTCTTGAAGCCATACTTCCATGGCACCACCAACCGCAACGGCGCGCCGTTCTGGTTCGGCAACTCCCGCCCGTACATCCCAACCGCGAGGATTGCCAGCGGGTTCATTGCCTCATCCAGTCGCAAACCCTCTACATACGGCCAGTCGATCAGGGCAAAGCCTGAACGCTGGCCCGGCATGGTCTTGGGATCCTGCAGCGTCTCGAAACGAATGTACTTGGCCTTGGAGGTCGGCTCGACCTGCTTGAGTAGCGCAGAGATGGGAAAGCCGATCCACGGAATGACCATCGACCAGGCCTCGACACAGCGCAATCGATAGATCCGCTCCTCCAGCTGATAAGGCTTCATGAAATCTTCCAGCCCATAGCGGCCCGGCTTACCCACCTCACCCTCCACGACTACGCTCCAGGGCTCGGTTTTCAAAGACCCAGCATTGGCCGCCGGATCACCCTTGTCGGTTCCGAACTCATAGAAGTTGTTGTAGTGGGTGGCGTCCTTGAATGGAGTGATCGACTCATTTCCAGCCGTCACCGCGCCCCATTGGGTAGCTGCAACCTTCTCGGCCAACCAGGCCGGCGCCTTGCCTGGCTCGACATTGGGATAACGCGCCACATCCGCAGCGCCGGCCCATCGAGGCAAGCTACCCACGGCGAGGCCAGCCACGGATGCCCCTAGCAACTTGCGACGGGATAGATAGAAGGATTCAGGCGTGACGTCCGATTCACGGCTGTCGGACGATTTGGGGATCTTGATCAGCATGACGACTCCGCAGTGTTGGAGGGCAGATGCACCAATAGACTGCGGAGTATGGGGGAAATTAGATTAAGGCAACGTTTAGCGTCGGCGAAGACGCAACAAATATTGCACCGGACCCGACGCAGCGTAGGCGAGAAATACCAGCAGCAGGATACGCGGCGGATCGCTGAAGACCACGGCGAACACCAGCACCACAGCCAGGATCGCGACGAACGGCACGCGACCTTTCAGATCCAGTTCCTTGAAGCTGTTGTATTTGATGTTGCTGACCATCAGCATCCCGGCCGCCGCAACCAGCAATGCCACCAGAAACGACATTTTCGAACCCTGGATGCCGTAGTCGCTGAATGCCCAGACCACGCCGGCCACCACGCCCGCGGCTGCCGGACTCGCGAGACCGATGAAGTAGCGTTTGTCGGCGGTGCCGACCTGGGTATTAAAACGTGCCAGGCGCAACGCGGCACCGGCCACATAAATGAAAGCCACCATCCAGCCGACCTTGCCCATGTCGCCCAGCGCCCAGCCGAACGCCAGTAACGCGGGGGCAACACCGAACGCGACCATGTCGGACAGTGAGTCGTATTCGGCGCCGAATGCACTCTGGGTATTGGTCATGCGGGCCACGCGCCCGTCAAGGCCATCGAGCACCATGGCGACGAATATGGCAATGGCAGCCAGGGCGAAATAGCGGCTTGCCCCGGCACTGTCACCGGCACTGAGTGCCGCCTGGGCGCTCATGGAGCTGATGATGGAATAGAAGCCGGCAAACAGGTTCGCGGTGGTGAACAGGTTCGGCAGCAGATAGATGCCACGATGCCGGACCTTACGGCCTTCAGCGTCATGGCCCTCTTCGACGTGTTCATCGATGGGCAACAGGCTTTCGGCGTCAGGAGCCTGGTTCGGCTCGTCGGGACGTTCGCTCATGGACAGTACCTTGCAACGGTGTGAAAAAATTCGACAGGCGTCTGGGACGACGGTTCGGCCGCAAACGATGCAGCTTTATACCAGAAGCCAATGCCCAAACGAAAAAACGCGGCCAGGGCCGCGTTTTTCGATCAAGTCGCGACTCAGTTCTTGGCTTTGTCGACGATCTTGTTGGCACCGATCCACGGCATCATGGAGCGCAGTTGCTCGCCGATGATTTCGATACCGTGAGCGGCGTTGTTGCGGCGCTTGGCGGTCATCGAAGGATAGCCGGTGGCACCTTCGCTGATGAACATCTTGGCGTACTCACCGTCCTGAATACGTTTCAGGGCGTTGCGCATGGCCTGGCGGGATTCGGCGTTGATGACTTCCGGACCGGTCACGTACTCGCCGTACTCGGCGTTGTTGGAGATCGAGTAGTTCATGTTGGCGATACCGCCTTCGTACATGAGGTCAACGATCAGTTTCAGTTCGTGCAGGCATTCGAAGTAGGCCATTTCCGGCGCATAGCCAGCTTCAACCAGGGTCTCGAAACCGGCCTTGACCAGCTCGACGGTACCGCCGCACAGAACGGCTTGCTCACCGAACAGGTCGGTTTCGGTCTCGTCCTTGAAGGTGGTTTCGATGATGCCGGTACGACCGCCACCCACGCCGGCGGCGTAGGACAGCGCAACGTTCTTGGCATTGCCGGACGCATCCTGGTAGATCGCGATCAGGTCAGGGATACCGCCGCCCTTGACGAACTCGGAACGTACGGTGTGGCCCGGGGCCTTCGGCGCGATCATGATCACGTCGAGGTCGGCGCGCGGCACAACCTGGTTGTAATGGATCGCGAAGCCATGGGAGAAGGCCAGAGTGGCGCCTTTCTTGATGTTCGGCTCGATTTCGTTCTTGTACAGGGCAGACTGGAACTCGTCCGGGGTCAGGATCATGACCAGGTCGGCAGCGGCAACGGCGGAAGCCACGTCGGTGACTTTCAAGCCGTGGGCCTCGGCCTTGGCGACGGTAGCCGAGCCTTTGCGCAGGCCGACGGTTACGTCAACGCCGGAATCCTTCAGGTTGCACGCCTGGGCGTGACCTTGGGAGCCGTAGCCGATGATGGCGACTTTCTTGCCCTGGATGATCGACAGGTCGCAATCTTTATCGTAGAAAACTTTCATGAATTTCCCCTATATCCGGCCGTTCCGGCCATTCGCTAATTTGGTTTAGATGCTCAGTACTTTGTCGCCACGGGCAATCCCGGTGACGCCACTGCGTACGGTTTCCAGGATCGAGGCAGTGCCGATCGATTGGATGAAGCTGTCGAGCTTGTCGCTGGTACCGGTCAACTGAACGGTATAGACGCTGGCGCTGACATCGACGATCTGCCCACGATAAATATCGGTAGTGCGTTTGATCTCGGCGCGCTGGGCGCCGGTGGCCTTGACCTTGACCAGCATCAGTTCGCGTTCGATGTGAGCGCTCTCCGACAGGTCCACCAGCTTGACCACCTCGATCAGCTTGTTCAGGTTCTTGGTGATCTGCTCGATGACTTCATCGTGGCCCACGGTGGTCAGCGTCAGACGCGACAGGGTCGGGTCCTCGGTTGGCGCCACGGTCAGGCTTTCGATGTTGTAGTTGCGCTGCGAGAACAGGCCCACTACACGAGACAGAGCACCCGGTTCGTTTTCCAGAAGCAAGGAAATAATATGTCGCATGATTAGGTACGCTCCGTCTTGCTCAGCCACATATCGCGCATGGAACCGTCTTTGATCTGCATCGGGTAGACGTGCTCGCTGGTATCGACCTGGATATCGAGGAACACCAGGCGGTCCTTCATGGCGAAGGCTTCTTCAAGCCCGGACTTCAAGTCCTTCAGGTCGGTGATGCGGATGCCCACGTGACCGTAGGCCTCGACCAGCTTGACGAAGTCCGGCAACGACTCCATGTAGGAATGCGAGTGACGGCTGCCGTAGCTCATGTCCTGCCACTGGCGAACCATGCCCAGTACACCGTTGTTCAGGTTGACGATCTTCACCGGCAAACCGTACTGCAGGCAGGTTGACAGTTCCTGGATGTTCATCTGGATACTGCCTTCGCCGGTGACGCAGGCGACGTCGTTGTCCGGGAAGCTCAACTTGACGCCCATGGCCGCCGGGAAGCCGAAGCCCATGGTGCCCAGGCCACCGGAGTTGATCCAGCGGTTAGGCTTGTTGAACCGGTAGTACTGCGCCGCGAACATCTGGTGCTGGCCCACGTCGGAAGTCACGAAGGCATCGCCCTTGGTCACTTCGCACAGGGTCTCGATGACGGTCTGCGGCTTGATCACGCTGCCATCGCCCTTGTCGTACGGGAACAGGCCACGATCACCGCGCCATTCATCGACCTGTTTCCACCAGGCGGCCACGGACTCCTTGTTCGGAGCCTCGCCGATTTCCTTGAGGATGGCGACCATCTCGGTCAGCACGCTCTCGACCGGACCGACAATCGGCACGTCTGCCTTGATGGTCTTGGAGATGGACGCAGGGTCGATGTCGATGTGGATGATCTTGGCGTTCGGGCAGAATTTCGCCGGGCCGTTGATGACCCGGTCGTCGAAGCGCGCGCCCACGGCCAGGATAACATCGGCATGGTGCATCGCCAGGTTGGCGGTGTAGCTGCCGTGCATGCCGAGCATGCCGATGAACTGGCGGTCGGTGCCCGGGTAGGCGCCAAGCCCCATCAATGTATTGGTAACCGGCAGATTGAGCATCTTGGCCAATTCGGTCAGCGGCGCGGAGCCACCGCCGAGGATGACCCCTCCCCCCGAGTACAGGACCGGGCGCTTGGCCGCGAGCAGCATTTCGGCGGCCTTGCGGATTTGTCCCGAGTGACCGCGTACGGCCGGGCTGTAGGAGCGCAGCTTGGCTTTTTTCGGATAGATGTACTCGAATTTCTCGGCCGGGTTGGTCATGTCTTTCGGCACGTCGACCACGACCGGGCCTGGACGACCGGACTCAGCCAGGTAAAAGGCTTTTTTCATGACCTCCGGGATTTCCGACGCGTGCTTGATCATGAAGCTGTGCTTCACGATCGGCCGGGAGATACCGATCATGTCGGTTTCCTGGAACGCATCGGTACCGACCATGGTGCTGGGCACCTGGCCAGAGATGATCACCATCGGGATCGAGTCCATGTAGGCCGTGGCGATACCGGTGATGGCGTTCGTGGCGCCAGGGCCGGATGTCACCAGAACCACACCGGCCTTGCCGGTGGCGCGGGCATAGCCGTCGGCCATGTGGGTGGCCGCTTGTTCGTGGCGAACCAGGATGTGGGTCACTTCCGGTTCTTTGAACAGGGCATCATAGACATGAAGAAGAGCACCGCCGGGGTACCCGTAGATATATTTGACGCCTTCGTCACGCAAGAAGCGGACGAGCATCTCACCGCCAGATAAAAGCTCCACGTTGTTCACCTCTAAAACGCCAGAATACCGACCCACGAAAAGGGGACGGGTCTTAATAGGTTTACTTCTCGGCAGAGCATGAGCGACGGTGGTCGCCGACTACGTCAGCACTGACTGAGCAAGTATTGGGATCGTCCCAAGTGTTGCGGGCTTTTCCCACCCAGCGCGAGGTAACGCGTTGCGGGTGTAACAGGTCGGCGCGGATGTGCGCCTCATGATCTGCCGAGTGGGTCTGCTTCTGGCAGTCCCTCTACAGCGGACTTTGGATTCTTCTGTTTCGCCCTCTGCAAGTCAAGTCGTCAATGTGCTTTATTGAAGTAAGCACATGAGAACGCAAGAAAAAACCTTTAAACGGCTACTCTGTTAGCTTCAATTGCGCAACCCAGGACAAGGAAACAGCATGCGAATGATGTTATTGACGGCCTGCCTGCTGGCGGGCCTGAGCCCGATGAGCATGGCCGGCCAGATTTACAAATGGGTCGACGCCCAGGGCGTGACCCACTTCGGCGCCCAGCCGCCGCAAGGCGTAGAGGCGACAACCGTGGGCAAATCCGCACCGCCCGCGCCCAAGCCGGCAGCACCTGTTACCGGCGGTGTCGTCGGCGATCAGAAAGCCATCGACCAACAGGTAAAGCAGCAGGTTGCCGAGCAGGAAGCCCAACTCAAGGCGTTTTGCGAGCAGGCCAGGACCAACCTGGCGCAACTGCAGAACAACCCCAGGGTCAGGGAAGACGTGGAAGGCGAAATGCGCCGGCTAACGGATGAAGAGCGGCGCCAGCGCATCGATGAGACCCGCAAGCAGATCGAAGAACACTGCCAGTGAAGGCAGTCAGCTGGCGCCGCTGATCAACTGGTCGAACTGCGCCAGCAACCGCTGCAACTGGGCGCCCTGCCCTGGCCGCTGGGCATAGACCATTTCGGCCATGGCCAGGATGCCCGAGGCGTTGGGCAGTGGCAGGTCGTTTTCCAGGATCGCCTTCATCCGCGGCAGGAAGATCCATTGCAGCCACTGCTCGAAATCCAGGGTATCGACCGCGAACGGCTCGACACTCGCCAGCGCCTCGGCCGAAGGCGAAACACTGCTCCACCAACCCTGGACGCGCAGTTCGCGCTCGATCAACAGCAACTGATCGGCGATCTGGGCAAAACGCACATCCATCAGAGTGAAACCTTGGCTTTCTGACGGGCCAGCGCGGCGCCAGCGGAATCGCCCTGTTTCTCGCGGGCCTGGGCAATCAGTTCCCACAGGCTTGCCTGGAGTGCCGGCCGACCGCTGGAGAATGTCAGGCCGCGGCGCGCCAGTTGCTCGGCTTGCGGCGCATCGCCCTGGGCCATGCGTACCTGGGCCAGTCGATAAAGAACCTGCGGCTCGCGCGGTGCGACACGCTGGGCGCGCTCGAGGCTGGAGGACGCGCCGTTGAGGTCACCACCGGCCTGCTGCTGTTGGGCCGTAGTCAGCAGCGCCAACACCGGACCATCCAGTTGCTCATCGGCGGACAAGCCACCGGAGCTCGCCGACGGAATGCTGCTCGGCGTCGATGGCATGCTGTAGCTGCCCTGGTCGATCGGCGAGGTCTCGATAGGACCCGGCGTGATCGGCCCCGGTGTGATCGGCGTGCTGCTGATAGGTGCCGACGTGGTAGCGCCACCACCGGGCACCATTACCACGACGCCCGTATCACCCTGGGGAATCGCCTGGGTCTGAGCCCCCTGCACCGGACGTTTTACGGTCGTCTGACGGAAACCGCCATTGGCCGAGACGCGCTCGCTGTTGGAAACGGCGGTGCCGGAGTCGACAACCGGAATCGAACCGCGCTGTACGGTAGAGCAGCCGCTGAGCAAAGCCACGGCGGTTACCGCTGGAATCAACCACTTGTTCACTTGGAACCCTCTTTGCTTAATTCACCCAGTCCTTGACCCAATCCATCACCGATTCGGCTGGGTTCTGGCCGCCACACGCCGCACCGGGCGGCGGTTCGCTGCCGCGAATATACGGCATCTGAACCGCGCCCGGGCAATTCGCGTCGGAGCCCTGCCCGGTGCGTGAATCGACCCAGGCCTGGACGATGTTATCCGGTTGCGGCATGTCCAGCGGCAACGGGTCGGCCTTGCGCATGAAACTGGTCCAGACCTGCAATGCGCCGGTGGCGCCGGTGAACGGCGTCTTGCCGTTGTCGTCACGCCCCAGCCAGACCACCGCCAGCAAGTCCTGGCTGAACCCGGCGAACCAACTGTCGCGCGAATCGTTACTGGTGCCGGTCTTGCCCGCCAGGGTCAGCGTCCGCGGAAGCACGTTATAGACCGAGCTGCCGGTGCCTTCACGCATCACCCGCTGCATGGCGCTCTGGATCAGATAAATGGAAGCCGGATCGAAACGCTGCTGGATCTGGAACGGATAACGCTTGAGCGGCTCGCCATCGGCGGTCAGCACACTGCGGATGCCACGCATCGGCGTATTAAAACCACCGTTGGCCAGGGTCTGGTACATCGCCGCCACTTCGATCGGGGTGAGCCCACCGGCGCCCAACAGCATCGACGGGAACGCCGGGAACTCGCGGTTCACCCCCAGGCGCGCCAAGGTCTTGAGCACATTCGGCACGCCGACTTCCAGCCCGAGGCGAGCCGTTGAGAGGTTGTAGGAATGCGCCAGGCCCTGGTAAAGGAATACCGTGCCGTGGGGACGCCGATCATAGTTTTGCGGCGTCCAGACCTGGCCGTCCGCGCCCTTGACCGAGAATGACTCGTCGGAGAGCCAACTGGTCAGCGTGTACTGGCTCGGTTTTTCCAGGGCGGTGAGGTACACCGCCGGCTTGATCAGCGAGCCGATCGGGCGCACCGCATCCAACGCCCGGTTGAAACCGGCATAGCTGGCCTGACGGCTACCGATCATTGCCTGGACTTCACCGGTTTCCGGGTTGGTCACGACCATGGCCGCTTCGACTTCGTCAGAGCCCTTGCGCCCCGCCAGGCGCTTGAACGTGTCATTGACCGAGGCCTCGGCCTTCATTTGCAGGATCGGATCGAAGCTGGTGAAGATGCGCAAGCCTTCTTCGGTCAAGTCTTCGTCACGATAGTCTTCACGCAACTGACGCTTGACCAGGTCCATGAAGCCTGGGAAGGAGCTATCCGCCAGGCTGCCGCGCTTGGTCACGCCCAGCGGCATCTTTTTCGCCGCTTCTACCTGCTCGGCCGTGGCCACGCCCTGTTGCTGCAGCAAGTCCAGCACCAGGTTGCGCCGCTCGAGGGCGCGCTCCGGATTGCGACGCGGGTTGTAGGAAGACGGCCCCTTGACCATGCCGACCAGCAACGCCACCTGATGCAACTTGAGCTCGGACAGCGGCTGGCTGAAGAAGAACTGGCTGGCCAGGCCGAAACCGTGCACCGCTCGCTGGCCGTCCTGGCCGACAAAGACCTCGTTGAGGTAGGCCTCGAGAATTTCCTGCTTGCTGTAATGCAGCTCCAGCAACAACGCCATCATCGCTTCGGTGAGCTTGCGGGTCAGGCTGCGTTCGTTGGTCAGGTAGAAGTTCTTGACCAACTGCTGGGTCAGCGTACTGCCGCCCTGGCGCATGTGTCCCGACGAGGTATTGACCCAGACGGCCCGGGCAATCGATTTGGGCGAGACGCCGAAGTGATGATAGAAATCACGGTCTTCGACGGCGATCAGGGTATCAAGCAGGAACGGCGGCACCTGGTCGATCTTGATCAGGATCCGGTCTTCGAGATTCTTCGGGTACAGCCCACCAATCAGCAGCGGCTCGAGGCGCACCACCGACAGGCTCGCATTGTTGGCGCCGGTCAGCGCGGCCACATAGTCACCGGAGAAACGCACCCGCACCGGCTGCGCCTGCTCCAGGCCTTCATAGAACTGGAAGCCACGAGTGTTGATGTCGATGGTGTTGCCATTGACCGAAGCTGCACCCGGGCCATTGGCCACACTTTCGCGGCGATAACCCAAGGCATCGAGCTCGGTCAGGAAATCCTCCTTGCTGAGCTTTTGTCCGACGAACAGCTCCAGCGGCCGCGCGTAGACCTTGGCCGGAATGGTCCAGCGCTTGCCGGAGAATTTCTCCTGGACCACGGCATCGAGGTAGACGGCAAAACCGGCGAGCACGACAAGGCCCACCAGGCTCAGTTTAAGGGCCCAGCCCAGCCAGGGCCGCAGGCGGCTGGCGGGAGGTTTCTTGGGGGTACGGGGGGATCGGGTACGAGTCATGGCGGCGGATTATACGCACTTTGGCGTGGTTCAACATGCGTCCGCCAAGGTTTGCGTTAGCCTCGCTTGCCGCCATAATGACCGCCTTGAATTTTCCAGTCTCTGAAGGATCGCCCGTGAGCCAGTCACTGATCGCTGCCCTGCAAAACCCGGCCCTTTATCCGCATCCCGTCGAAGGGTTCCAGGTCATCGAAACCCATATTTCCTGGGTGTTGCTCACCGGGCCCTACGCCTACAAATTCAAGAAGCCGGTCAATTTCGGCTTCCTCGACTTCACCAGCCTCGAGGCGCGCAAGCATTTTTGCGCCGAAGAACTGCGCCTGAACCAGCGCCTGACGCAAGACCTCTACCTGGAAGTCCTGTCGATTACCGGCAGCGCCGAAGCGCCAGGCCTCGGCGGTGATGGACCGGCCATCGAATACGCCCTGAAGATGCGCCAATTTCCCCAGAGCCAACTGCTCAGCACGCTCCAGGCCAACGGCGAACTGACCACCGCGCACATTGATGAACTGGCCGCGCAGATCGCCCAGTTCCATCTTTCGACCCCCAAGGTGCCAGCCGACAACGCGGCTGGCACGCCGGACAGCGTCATGGCGCCGGTGCGGCAGAACTTCGAACAGATTCGTCCGTTCCTCAGCGACAAGGCCGACCTGCTGCAACTCGAAGCCCTGCAAGCCTGGGCCGAAAGCAGCTTCGAACGCCTCAAGCCGCTGCTGGCCCAGCGCAAGACCGAAGGCTTCACCCGCGAATGCCACGGCGACATCCACCTGGGTAACGCCACCGTGATCGATGGCCAGGTAGTGATTTTCGACTGCATCGAGTTCAACGAGCCGTTCCGTTTCACCGACGTCTACGCCGACACCGCGTTCCTGGCGATGGACCTTGAAGACCGCGGCCTCAAGTCACTGGCGCGGCGGTTCGTCAGCCAGTACCTGGAGCTGACGGGCGATTACCAGGGCCTGGAGCTGTTGAATTTCTACAAGGCCTACCGCGCCCTGGTCCGCGCCAAGGTCGCGCTGTTCAGCATGCCCGCCGAAGCCGATCCGGTGCAGCGCGCGACGACTCTGCGCCAGTACCGCAACTACGCCAACCTGGCCGAAAGCTACAGCACCATCCCGTCGCGCTTCCTGGCGATTACCCACGGTGTTTCCGCCGTTGGCAAAAGTCACGTCGCCATGCGCCTGGTAGAGGCGCTGGGCGCGATTCGCCTGCGCTCGGACGTGGAGCGCAAGCGCCTGTTCGGCGAGCAGCAAGTATCGAACGATCCCCAGGCCGGCATTTATAGCAGCGACGCCAGCAGCACCACCTACACCCGTCTGCATGAAATTGCCGATGTGATCCTGCACGCAGGTTTCCCGGTGGTTATCGACGCCACCTACCTCAAGCGTGAGCAGCGTGACGCCGCCGCCAGGATCGCCGAAGGCACGGGCGCGCCGTTCCTGATCCTCGACTGCGACGCGCCGCAGGCGGTGATCGAAAGCCGGCTCGCACAGCGCCAGGCGGACCAGAAGGACCCGTCCGACGCGAACCTGGCCGTCATCGCCGCCCAACAGGCCGGCCGCGAAGCGTTGACCCCGGCGGAAATCCTTTGCAGCAAACGGGTTCAGACCAACGAAAGCGGCACGCTGGATGTTGTGGTCGCGCAGATCCGCCAACGCCTGCCAGGCCTGTAGGAATTATTTCGGCCGTGAAGCGACGCCCGGCTTCACGGCCATCAAATAGTGGCACTATACTGGCGTCATAAAACCAGCAGGTGATATGAAATGAGCCACCCCAAGCTTCTCGACACCCCGCTTTATGCCTTGTTGCGCAACGACGATATTGCCGGCTTCAACAGCGAACGGCCTCAAGGGCCGATCGACATGCGCGGCGGCGATTTCCGTGGTCTTGACCTGCGGGAACTGAACGCGGACAACGTCGATTTCACCGATGCCTACTTCCGTTCCGCCGATTTGCGCGGCGTCGATTTTCGCAACTCGTCGCTGGAAGGGGCGAGCCTCGCCCACGCGCAGATTTCCGGTGCCTACTTTCCGCCCGAGCTGTCGGCCGATGAGATCCTGATGTCGATGAATTTCGGTACACGCCTGCGCTACCGCACCCGCTAAGCCTGAAGCAACCGAGGCCCGGCATCGAACAGACCTCCAGCGCCCCCGCCTGCGCTGGACGATGTGCCGTATTTGTCGTTCTGCACTCTATCGTGCGTAATGCATTAGAAGGTTTTGCGTCGATTCCGACCAAACAATCACGCTTTTCCTACTGACCGCTACACTCCTGAGAAGCTTGCCCACTGCACCAGTCGGCCGTCGCAAGGAGGCTCGATGAATGATGAACTGCAACACCTGAAGAATCTGGGCAAGACGTCAGCCCAGTGGCTGCATGCCGTGGGCATCCACAGCGCCTCGGATCTACGCCGCCTCGGCGCGGTGGACGCCTACCGCGCCGTTCGCACTCGCGGGTTCCGGGCCTCAAAGGTATTGCTGTATGCCATCGAAGGCGCATTGATGGACATGCATTGGAACGATATTCCCGCTGAACGCAAGGAAGCCCTCAATAAACAGCTGGATGCCATTTCGGCTCGCCACAAAGCCTGACGCCCGGTTTTTTGCCGCGCACATCGCGCCGCCCCATTATTTTTGGCGAATCGAAAAACTTTGTTTGACTTGGAAATGAGAATCGCTATGATTACCACATCCAGTCGCGAGACTGGTCGATATTTGAAAAGCCCTTGGTTCGGACTCTCAGATATCTCCTCATCAGGCTAATCACGGTTATTTGACCCGGCTTTTGCCGGGTCTTTTTTTGCCCGGAATATCACTTGCCGTGTTGTCCACGCATCTGCGCGCAGTAATCCTGAGGCGGGGTGGCCGGGGTGTACCACACATAATCAGCCATAGCCGACGTAACGTCGCTCCCCTCCTCGGCCAGCATCAGCACAACCGGCGCTTCGTTGGAGGCCAGGTCCCGCACATGCAGCGGCACGCCGACGTCCTTTCGCCCATGCCAGGCACCGGCAAACAACAATGCAGGCGTCGGCGCCTTGAGCAACTGCTCCGCCATTCGCCGGTCTCGCTGCTGCTGGACCGCCAGCATCGCCGGCATCTGCGATTCCGGCAGCAGGCCGCAGTGGGACTCGCGGATCTGTCCCAGCAGCTTTTCCTTCACCTGAGACGAATTGGAGCGCTCGCCCTCCACCGAGGGCATTTGATGATAAATGCGCTGGATCTCCGTGCGGTCGAGATTAGCTGCCAGCACCGGATAAGGCTGAGGCAAGGCGAACTCCACCACGGGTCCGTACAGGTTCCAATCCCAACCCGGCGACCAGTCCAGCGCGCCGGGCAAATCCTTGGGCAAGGCCGGCAACTGGCGGACCGCGTCGACCTTCGGCTGCTGCTGGGGCGTCAGCATCTCCAAGAGCAAGCTGCCTTGGGCTCGCTGTTCGGCCAAGGCCTGGAGCAACCAGCGTTGCAACATATGATGGTCGCGGTTGTCGTGCTGCTCTCCGACCACGACACGCGGAGCTTGCGCCAAGCGCGCGACCAAGGCATGCGACGAGAGGGCCTGGCCACTTTGCAAGTCAAGGATCCGTCCGTTGACCGGAGGCGGCGCGATACTTTGGCAAGCCGTCAACACACTCAAAGCCAGGATCAGAAACAGGCGCACAGCTGCATCCTCCAGATTGCCTCAGCGGGCGATGATCAACGGATGCCCGCGCTCCGGATGGGACTGCACCAGCACTTCCAGGCCGAATACCGCTTTGAGCGGCTCCGGGCGCAGCACTTGCCGGGGCGTGTCCAGAGCCACCGGCCGGCCGGACGCGAGCAACAACAGGCGGTCACAGTAACGCGCCGCCAGGTTCAGGTCATGCAGGATCACCAGCACGGCGGCACCGCGACCGGCGAACTCACGCACCGCTTGCAGGATGGTGTGCTGGTGCAAGGGATCGAGCATTGAAGTCGGCTCGTCCAACAACAGCGTCTGCCCCACCTCGCCCGGCCACAGTTGCGCCAGCACCCGCGCCAGGTGCACCCGCTGGCTTTCGCCACCGGACAAGGTCAGGTAGTTGCGGCCATACAGGTGCGTGGCATCCGCGGTCTGTAATGCCGACTCAACGATCTGCGCGTCCCGCAATTGGCCGCTCTGGTGGGGCAGGCGCCCCATGCCGACCACCTCTTCCACGCGGAATGCAAAATCCAGGGTCGATGATTGTGGCAACACCGCCAGACGACGGGCGCGCTCGGCGCCGCCCCACTGGGCGAGGGGCCTGTCGTCGAGCCAGACCTGGCCCCGGGCCGGACGCAACTCGCCACACAAGCCTGCCAGCAGCGTACTTTTGCCCGCACCGTTAGGGCCGAGCACACCGAGCACTTCGCCGGGATTGAGCTGAAAGTCGATATCCGCCAGTACGGTTTTGCGTCCCCGGAGAATATGCAGGTCATGCGCTCGCAGCATCAGGCACGCCCCCGCAGCAACAGATACAGGAAGAACGGTGCGCCGATGAATGCCGTGACAATGCCGATGGGCAATTCCGCCGGGGCCAGCGCGAGGCGCGCCACCAGATCGGCAAACAGCAGCAGGCTCGCCCCGGCCAGGATTGAAGCCGGTAGCAGGACGCGATGGTCGGGGCCCGCCATCAGCCTTACCAGATGCGGCACCACCAGCCCGACAAAACCGATCATGCCCGCAGCCGCCACCGCGGCCCCAACGCCCAGCGCCGTGCAGAACACCAGCTCACGCTTGAGCCGTTCGACGTCAATGCCCAGGTGCGCGGCCTCAGACTCGCCGAGCAACAAGGCGTTGAGCGCACGGGCCCGACGCGGCAACCAGATCGCCACGCCGACGCTGACCAGCAGCAGGGGCCACAAGCGCGCGTAGGTGGCGCCGTTCAGGCTGCCCAGGTTCCAGAACGTCAGGGTGCGCAGGGTCGCGTCATCCGCCAGGTAAGTGAACAAGCCGACCGCCGAGCCGGACAGCGCGGTCAGGGCGATCCCGGCCAGGAGCATGGTCGCGACGTGAGTCTGACCGTTGCGCCGGCCGAGGCGATAGACCAGCGCCGTGACCCCGAGCCCGCCGAGGAACGCACACAGTGACAAGAGATAAGGTCCCAGCGCTTCGGGCAGCCCGCCCAGCATCGAACCGCCGACGATGGCAAACGCCGCCCCCAGCGCCGCACCACTGGAAACCCCGACCAGCCCCGGGTCCGCCAGCGGGTTGCGAAACAGCCCCTGCATCGCCACGCCGGATAACGCCAATACCCCGCCCACCGCCAGCCCCAGCAAGGTGCGCGGCAGGCGGATCTGGCCAAGGATCAGTTCGGCCTGTTTCAGGCCATCGGCAGCCACCGGCAAGCCCGACAGGCGCATGGCGGCGCGCAGGGTATCGAGCAGCGGCAAGCTCACCGGCCCCAAGGCCAGGGACAACCAGATCGCCAGTAGGCATAGCAGGCCGAGCCCAATGAATAAAGTGCGTGGCTTGACCAGCGCCGTCATGGGGTCTTGACCGGATAGAAACCGTTGGTGAGCTTCACCAGGCTTTGCGGCAAGCGCGGACCCAATCCGCCCACCAGCAGCGTCGGGTCCAGTTCCATGACCCGCCCACTCTTGGCGGCCCGGGTCGAGGACAAGATCGGATTTTCCTTGAACAGCGCGGCGCGCGCTTCTTCGCCGGTCAAGGCTCGATCGGCAAAGACCAGCACTTCAGGATTCAAGCTGGCGAGGGTTTCCACGGAAAACGGTTTGTAGCCGCTGTGGGTCGCCAGGTTGTGACCACCGGCCTGCTCCAGCAACCAGTCGGCGGCGGTGCCTTTACCGGCGATCAGCGATTTGCCGCCAGCATTGCCCACCAGCAGCAATACACCAGGCGCCTTCTGCTTGAGCCGGGCTGCGTTTACGCGGACGGCGTGCTGGGAAAGCCGTTGTTGATAGTCATCGAACAACTGCGCAGCCTTGGTCTCGGCCCCCAAGAGCTGCCCCAGGTGGCGAAGATTGGTCTGAAGCGCCTCCAGGCTCGGCGCTGCCGAGAACAACTCGACCGGCACCCCGGCCGCACGAATTTGCGCGAGCACCGGCGGCGGTCCCATTTCTTCGGTGCCCACCAGAATTTGCGGCCGCAAGCTCAGCACGCCCTCCGCCGACAGCTGTCGCTGATAACCGACACTGGGCAGCGCTCGCAACGACTCGGGATGCTGGCTGGTGGTGTCCACGCCCACCAGCTTCGACTCACCGCCGAGCGCACTGACCCACTCCGACAAGGCACCCCCAGCGCTCACCCACCGTTGCGGCAGATCGGCCGCCAGCGCTCCCTGGCTGGCCAAAAGGACGACACAGAGCGCAGCAACGTGGAAATTCAAGCGCATCGGACAGCTTCCTCAGAGAAATTTTTCACAGGGCCGAGCCTGGCGACGTATCCTCGGTTACCTGTGAAGGAGGCGCCATTTGATAATTGTTTTCATTTGACCGTCAAGCGCGGAACCTATGCCACATTAATCCCACAGGAGGATTCACAGACATGTCGAGCCCCACATGAAATACCTTTGCGCCGCCGCTGAGTTACCGGACAACAACAGTCGCGGCTTCGACATCGAAGGGCGCAAGGTCCTGGCCGTGCGGCGTGCAGGCCAGGCCTACGTCTATCTCAACCGCTGCCCGCATCGCGGCGTGCCGCTGGAATGGCAACCCGACCAGTTCCTCGACCCCAGCGCCAGCCTGATCCAGTGCGCAACCCATGGCGCATTATTCCTGATCGAAAGCGGTGAATGCGTCGCCGGCCCTTGCGCCGGGCAGTTCCTGGCCGCGCTAGACAGCCGGGAGGACGACCAGGGCATCTGGGTCGACCTGTAGCGGTTCAAGCAATACCGGCAGCGGGCGGTCCACCCATATCTGCTCCGGCGTCAGGGTGACCCCGTAGGCCAACACCTCTACCCCGGCGGCCACCGCCTCACGCAACGCCGCCGCGTAGACCGGGTCGATTTCCTGCGCCGGGCGCACCGCGTCGATGCCACTCAGGTTTACGCAATACAGCTGCACCGCGCGTACGCCGTCGCGGGCCAGACAAGCCAGTTCCCGCAGATGTTTGGCGCCTCGCAGCGTCACAGCATCGGGAAATGCCGCCACATTTGTTGCATCGAAACCCAGCGTGACACTTTTGACCTCGACCCAGGCCGAGGTCTGGTCGGCATAGTCGAGTCGAAAATCGATACGGCTGTTCTCCACGCCGTAGGCGACTTCGCGCTTCAGCCCGATAAATCCGTTCAGTTCCTTGATGACACCCGCGCGCAGCGCCTCTTCGATCAGGGGGTTGGCTCGTGCGGTATTGATGCAGGCCAACCGGCCCTGAGGGGTTTCGCCTATTTCCCAGGTCCCCGGCAGCTTGCGCTTGGGGTCGCTGGAGCGGCTGAACCAGACACGCGCGCCCTCGGCCATGCAATTGAGCATCGAACCGGTGTTCGGGCAGTGGATGGTGAGCAGTTCGCCATGAACGGTCTCGATATCGGCGAGAAAACGCTTGTAACGTCGAATCAGTCGACCTTCTTCCAGTGCAGGAGAAAAACGCATCAGCCTTGCCAGCTCCGCAGTCCACGTTCGATTCGCGTCACCGCTTCCTGTAGCCGAGGAAGGCTTTGGGTGTAGGCGAAACGCACATGATGACCGGCCTGGTGCCGACCGAAATCCAGCCCCGGCGTGAACGCCACGTGTTCGGTTTCCAGGAAATGCTGGCAGAACGCAAAGGCATCGCCGCCGAACGCGTTGATATCGGCGTAAAGATAGAACGCACCTTCGGGCTCCACCGCGATGCCGAATCCCAACTCACGCAACGCCGGCAGCAGGAAGTCGCGACGCCGCGCGAACTCGGCACGACGCTGCTCGAAAATCTCGATGGTCGCGGGTTCGAAACAGGCCAGGGCCGCGTACTGGGCCATGCTCGGCGCACTGATGTAAAGATTCTGCGCAAGTTTCTCCAGCTCACTGACCGCCGCCGAAGGGGCCACCAGCCAACCGAGCCGCCAACCGGTCATGCCGAAATACTTGGAAAAACTGTTGAGAACAAAAGCATCGTCGTCGACTTCCAGCACACTTGCGGCGTCGGTGCCATAAGTCAGGCCGTGATAGATCTCATCGACGACCAGGTGGCCATTGTGGCCCTTGATTGCCCCGGACAACCCCGCCAACTCGTCCCGAGAGAGAATCGTCCCGGTCGGGTTGGCTGGCGATGCCACCAATGCCCCCACGCTATCGTGATCCCAATGGCGATCCACCAGGTCCGGGGTCAGTTGGTAACGCACGTCCGGCCCTACTGGCACCAATTGCGCCGCACCTTCGATCAGACGCAGGAAATGGCGGTTGCAAGGGTAGCCAGGATCGGCCAGCAACCAATGCTTGCCCGGGTCGACGAGCAGGGCACTGGTCAGCAACAAGGCACCCGACCCACCCGGCGTGACCAGGATCCGCCGCGGATCGATGTCAACGCCGTGGCGCTGCGCATAAAAGCCGGCGATGGCCTCGCGCAGCTCGGGAATGCCGCGGGCTGCGGTGTAACGGGTCTTGCCAGCCGCCAGGGCGGCCTGACCGGCCTGGATGATCGGCTCGGCGGTGGTGAAGTCCGGCTCGCCGATCTCCAGATGGATGACGTCGTGCCCGGCAGCCTGCAATTCGTTGGCGCGTGCCAGCAGCGCCATGACATGGAAGGGTTCGATGGCACGGCTGCGTGCGCTGTAGGGCTGGGCCATTGGGGCCATCCTTCACGAAAAAAGAACCGATTCTACCCAACTCGGGCAGCGGTGCGGGAACGAGCGCGAATACCCGATGGTCCTAGCGTAGATCGCTGGAAATGGCTCCGGCGATTGGCCCAGGCTTGACTAGAATCAAGCATTGAGCAGGATTACACCCCCACCGAAGCGAACCCGGCCACGTTTTACAGGCCCCGGCCGCCGCAGGCTCGACAACCGGGAGTAGCGCGGCCCGATTTGATCTGGTAAGTTCGCCCGCTTGCAGCCGCAGGGCCGGCAGGTGTCGGTGATGGAGCAATCCTGCGTAGTGGATTACAAGAGTAGAGGCGGTCCATTCATGCCCACCCAAGCAAAGCAGAATCAAAATCAGTCGCTCAGCGGGTTTGAGCCGTATATCCCCAAAGAGGGCGAAGAGTACATGGGCGCCCCCATGCGGGCTCACTTCACCAAGATCCTGAACAAGTGGAAACAGGACTTGATGCTGGAAGTCGACCGCACCGTGGACCATATGAAGGACGACGCTGCCAACTTCCCCGACCCGGCCGACCGTGCCAGCCAGGAAGAAGAGTTCGCCCTCGAACTGCGCGCCCGTGACCGGGAACGCAAGCTGATCAAGAAAATCGACAAGACGCTGCAACTGATCGAAGACGAAGAATACGGCTGGTGCGAGTCCTGCGGCGTCGAGATCGGCGTCAAGCGACTGGAAGCACGTCCAACCGCAGACATGTGCGTCGACTGCAAGACCCTGGCGGAAATCAAGGAAAAACAGGTCGGCAAGTAATCGCCGGGGCTGTCACAGAAACGGAGCGTTCATACGCTCCGTTTTTTGTTTGCGCACCTCCCGCACACCCAACCCCTTGTGGGAGCGAGCTTGCTCGCGATGACGGCGGCACATTCAATATTGAGGCAAGCTGACCCACCGCTATCGCGAGCAAGCTCGCTCCCACAGGGAATTATGTTTCGTCATCAAGACCTATATTCCTCCTGACCGGCCCCCAGTAACATTCGCCCTATGACCACTTACATCGGACGCTTCGCCCCCACCCCCAGCGGCCATCTGCACTTCGGCTCGCTGGTCGCCGCCCTGGCGTCGTACCTTGATGCCCGGGCTGCGGGCGGGCGCTGGTTGTTGCGCATGGAAGACCTCGACCCACCGCGGGAAGAGCCCGGCGCGCAAGCGGCGATCCTGACTGCGCTGCAATCCTATGGTTTTGAATGGGACGGCGAAATGGTCCGCCAGAGCGACCGCCATGAAGCCTATCAACGGGTCATCGATCGCTTGTTCAGCCAAGGCCTGGCCTACGCCTGCACCTGTTCGCGCAAGCAACTGGAACCGTATCAGGGTATTTACCCGGGGCTATGCCGCAACGCCGGCCACGACACCGAGGACGCCGCCATCCGCCTACGCGTCCCCGAGCTTGAATATCACTTCACCGACCGGGTCCAAGGCGAATTTCGCCAGCATCTGGGCCGTGAGGCCGGTGATTTCGTGATCCGTCGTCGTGACGGGCTCTACGCCTATCAACTGGCGGTGGTGCTGGACGACGCCTGGCAAGGCGTCACCGATATCGTCCGCGGCGCTGACCTGCTGGACTCCACGCCACGCCAGCTCTACCTGCAGGAACTCCTCGGGCTGCCGCAACCGCGTTACCTGCATGTGCCGCTGATCACCCAGCCCGACGGGCACAAGCTCGGCAAATCCTATCGTTCACCGCCGCTGACAGCGGACCAGGCTACGCCGCTGCTGTTACGGGCATTGCGCGCACTGGGCCAGCAACCGGGCCCGGAACTCTGCGATGCCAGCCCCCGCGAGGTGCTGGCCTGGGGCATTCGGCACTGGGCTGCGAGCAAGATCCCGCGCGTCCTCACCCTGCCCGAAGCGCAAATACCATGACGGCCCTTGCAGCCTGCCGCCTATCCGTTACCATCGCCGCACGTTTTCGGGCACGCGCCTAAACAAAGAGAGGCCGGGATGTACATCTATCGCTTGGTCCTGCTTTTGGTAGTCGGGATCTACCTGTTCTCCCCGGCCATCATGGATTGGTGGATCGATGCCACGGGTGCCTGGTATCGGCCGTATCTGCTCTGGCTGATCCTGATCGTCGTGACCTTCATCCTGCAGAGCCAAAAAGATGCCGATGAGCTTTAGCCTGACCCAGATGATCCTGATCAGCGCCGCCTACCTGGCGGTGCTGTTCGGCGTGGCCTGGATCAGCGAACGAGGCATGATCCCCCGGGCGATCATCCGTCACCCGCTGACCTACACCCTGTCGCTGGGGGTCTACGCCAGCGCATGGGCGTTTTATGGCACGGTCGGGCTGGCCTATCAGTATGGCTATGGTTTCCTTTCCAGCTACCTTGGAGTGTCCGGGGCCTTCCTGCTGGCGCCGGTGTTGCTTTATCCAATCCTGAAGATCACCCGTACCTACCAACTGTCATCGCTGGCCGACCTGTTCGCCTTCCGCTTTCGCAGCACCTGGGCCGGCGCGCTGACCACGATCTTCATGCTGGTCGGCGTGTTACCGCTGCTGGCCCTGCAAATCCAGGCCGTGGCCGATTCCATCAGCATCCTGACCCGCGAACCGGTGCAGCATCGAGTAGCGCTGAGCTTCTGCGCGCTGATCATTCTGTTCACGATTTTTTTCGGCTCCCGGCACATCGCCACCCGGGAAAAACACGAAGGGCTGGTGTTCGCCATTGCCTTTGAATCGGTGATCAAGCTGATTGCCATCGGCGGCGTCGGTCTCTACGCGCTGTACGGCGTGTTCGATGGCCCGCAACAGCTCGAGCTTTGGCTGTTGCAGAACCAGACCGCCCTCGCCGCCCTGCATACGCCCTTGCAGGAAGGCCCGTGGCGCACGTTGTTGCTGGTGTTCTTCGCCTCGGCAATCGTGATGCCGCACATGTACCACATGACCTTCACCGAAAACCTCAACCCGCGCTCACTGGTCAGCGCAAGCTGGGGCCTGCCGCTGTTCCTGCTGTTGATGAGCCTGGCGGTGCCGCTGATTCTGTGGGCAGGTCTGAAACTCGGCGCCAGCACCAATCCGGAATACTTCACCCTCGGTATCGGCATCGCCGCCAACAGCAAGGCCCTGGCATTGCTGGCCTATATCGGCGGGCTGTCGGCGGCCAGCGGCCTGATCATCGTCACCACTTTGGCGTTGTCGGGCATGGCCCTCAATCATCTGGTGCTGCCGCTCTACCAGCCGCCGGCGGAAGGAAATATCTACCGTTGGTTGAAATGGACCCGTCGCGCGTTGATCGTTGCGATCATCATGGCCGGTTATGGTTTCTACCTGATGCTGGGCGACGGGCAGGACCTGGCCAACCTGGGCATCGTCGCGTTCGTCGCCACCCTGCAGTTCCTGCCCGGCGTGCTGTCGGTCCTGTATTGGCCAACCGCCAATCGCCGCGGCTTTATCGCCGGCCTGCTGGCGGGAATCCTGGTCTGGCTGGTCGCGATGCTGTTGCCGCTGCTGGGCAACCTGCAGGGGTTCTATATCCCGCTGCTGAACATGATCTACGTGCTCGACGACACCAGCTGGCACATGGCAGCCATCGCCTCGCTGGCGGCGAACGTGCTGATGTTCACCCTGATTTCGCTGTTCACCAACGCCAGCAGTGAAGAAGCCAGCGCCGCCGAAGCCTGCGCCGTGGATAACGTGCGTCGCCCGCAACGCCGCGAACTGCACGCCGCCTCGCCCCAGGAATTCGCCACGCAACTGGCCAAGCCGCTGGGCGCCAAGGCCGCACAGAAGGAAGTCGAACAGGCCCTGCGCGATCTTTACCTGCCGTTCGATGAGCGCCGCCCGTACGCGTTGCGTCGCTTACGCGACCGGATCGAAGCCAACCTGTCCGGCCTGATGGGCCCCAGCGTGGCCCAGGACATGGTCGAAACCTTCCTGCCTTATAAGGCGGGCGGCGAAAACTACGTGACCGAAGACATCCACTTCATCGAAAGCCGCCTCGAGGACTACCATTCGCGCCTCACTGGCCTCGCCGCCGAGCTGGATGCCTTGCGCCGCTACCACCGCCAGACCTTGCAGGAACTGCCGATGGGCGTCTGCTCGCTGGCCAAGGACCAAGAAATCCTCATGTGGAACAAGGCCATGGAAGAGCTGACCGGCATCGCCGCCCAGCGCGTGGTCGGCTCGCGCCTGAGCACCCTGGGCGAGCCGTGGAAAGGCTTGCTGCAAGGCTTCATCGACCTGCCGGACGAACACCTGCACAAACAGCACTTGGCCCTCGACGGCCAGACCCGTTGGCTGAACCTGCACAAGGCGGCGATCGACGAGCCTTTGGCGCCGGGCAACAGCGGCCTGGTGCTGCTGGTGGAAGACCTGACCGACACCCAGATGCTCGAAGACAAACTGGTCCACTCCGAGCGCCTGGCCAGCATCGGTCGACTGGCCGCCGGCGTGGCCCACGAAATCGGCAACCCGATCACCGGCATCGCCTGCCTGGCGCAGAACCTGCGCGAAGAACGCGAGGACGACGGCGAACTGACGGAAATCAGCGGGCAGATTCTCGAACAGACCAAGCGCGTGTCGCGCATTGTCCAATCCCTGATGAGTTTCGCCCACGCCGGCGGCCACCAGCACAACGACGAACCGGTATGCCTGGCCGAAGTCGCCCAGGACGCCATTGGCTTGCTGGCACTCAACCGGCGCAATTTCGAAGTGCAGTTCTTCAACCTGTGCGACCCCGATCATTGGGTCGATGGCGATCCTCAGCGGCTCGCCCAGGTGCTGATCAACCTGCTTTCCAACGCACGCGACGCCTCGCCGGCCGGGAGCGCGGTACGGGTCAAGAGCGAAGCCTTTGAACACACGGTTGACCTGATCGTCGAAGACGAAGGCAGCGGAATCCCACAGAACATCATGGATCGATTGTTCGAACCTTTCTTTACCACCAAGGATCCTGGCGAAGGCACCGGTCTGGGCCTCGCACTGGTCTATTCCATCGTTGAAGAGCATTATGGACAAATCACCATCGACAGCCCGGCCGATGTTCAGAGCCAACGCGGCACCCGTATCCGGGTGACCTTGCCGCGTCATGTCGAAGCGACGTCCGCTGTGAACTGAGACCGTCGAGAGAATCGAATCAATGCCGCACATTTTGATCGTCGAAGACGAAACAATTATCCGCTCCGCCTTGCGCCGCCTGCTGGAACGCAACCAGTACCAGGTCAGCGAAGCCGGTTCCGTGCAGGAAGCACAAGAGCGTTTCAGCATTCCAACGTTTGACCTGATCGTCAGTGACCTGCGCCTGCCTGGTGCCCCGGGGACCGAGTTGATCAAGCTCGGCCAGGGCACGCCTGTGCTGATCATGACCAGTTATGCCAGCCTGCGCTCGGCGGTCGACTCCATGAAAATGGGTGCGGTCGACTACATCGCCAAGCCGTTCGACCACGACGAAATGCTCCAGGCCGTCGCTCGAATCCTGCGTGACCGACAAACGGCGAGCAGCCAGCCTTCGGAACCGACGAACGGCAAGGCCACTGCTCCAGGCAAGGCGGGCGCCAGCAACAGCAACGGCGAAATCGGCATCATCGGCTCCTGCCCACCCATGCAGGACCTTTACAGCAAGATCCGCAAAGTGGCGCCGACCGATTCCAACGTCCTGATCCAGGGCGAGTCCGGCACCGGCAAGGAGCTGGTGGCTCGGGCGCTGCATAACCTGTCCCGCCGAGCCAAGGCGCCGATGATTTCGGTGAACTGTGCGGCCATCCCGGAGAGCCTGATCGAGTCCGAGCTGTTCGGCCATGAGAAAGGCGCCTTCACCGGCGCCAGTGCAGGGCGTGCGGGCCTGGTCGAGGCGGCGGACGGAGGCACGCTGTTTCTTGACGAAATCGGCGAGCTGCCCCTGGAAGCCCAGGCGCGGCTGTTACGCGTCCTCCAGGAAGGCGAGATTCGTCGAGTCGGTTCGGTCCAGTCGCAAAAGGTCGATGTGCGCCTGATCGCCGCGACGCACCGCGACCTCAAGAGCCTGGCGAAAATCGGTCAGTTCCGTGAAGACCTGTATTACCGTCTGCACGTGATTGCCCTGAAGCTGCCGCCACTGCGCGAGCGCGGCGCGGACGTCAACGAGATTGCCAATGCCTTCCTCGCCCGCCAGAGCGCGCGGGTCAACCGCACCGACCTGAAGTTTGCCCCCGACGCCGAACAAGCCATTCGTCATTACGCCTGGCCGGGTAACGTCCGTGAGCTGGAAAACGCCGTGGAGCGCGCGGTGATCCTGTGCGAGAGCCCGGAAATTTCCGCCGACCTGCTGGGGATCGACATCGAATTGAGTGACCTGGACGATGAAGAGTTCATCGGCCTGGCCCCTCAACAGGGCGGCGGCGCCAACAACACCAGCCACGAGCCCACCGAAGACCTGTCGCTGGAGGACTACTTCCAGCACTTCGTCCTGGAGCACCAGGACCACATGACCGAGACGGAACTGGCGCGCAAGCTGGGCGTGAGCCGCAAGTGCCTGTGGGAGCGCCGCCAGCGCCTGGGTATCCCACGACGCAAGACTGGCGTCGCCAGCGAGAGCTGAAACACGCAGGTAACACTGCAGGATGTGAAAAAACTGTTACCTCAGCTTTTTCACGTAACAGATGCCGGGGCTTACGGTAACGAAACCCCGGCTTTTTTTCGCCTCGAAAAAACCGCTTTAACCATAGAACCCCCGGTTTCGCTGGGCCTGCCAAAAGTTGGCACGCACCCTGCTATAGCTTTGGTACAAGAACAATAACAAGCAATGCACAAGACAATAAAAATAAGACGAATCGACTCACGCACAATAAAAACAAGACGGCGAGAGGCGCAGCTAACTGATTCTTTTGGAGAGGCGTTGTAATTGGGGCTTGCCCCACGACCAGGCCGAGAACAATAAAACTGTCTCAAGACAGGTGCCTGAACTGGTTGGATCGATTGATCACTGCAACACAGCGACCAAAGCAATCCGTTTGCTCTTGGCTCCCGATTGGGAGGGTCACGAAGGGAAACCTCGTGGCGCGGGCACTCAACAAAAACAAGAAGCCCGAAACCAATAATAAAAATAGCGCAACTAATTCTGGGGGAGCTTCGGCTCCCCTTGTGGTTTCTGTGATTCCGCCTTCCCCGCAGCCTACAAGCTTGTCGCCTAAAGCTTGCAGCTCAAAACTCCTGTGTCCTACACCATCCCTCGACTAAATGCTAGAATCCCCGCCCATCATGCGGTCATTCCTCGTTTTTGGCCGAATATTCCTTCAAACAGTGCATCCCATGCTGAAGAAGCTGTTCCAGTCATTCCGTTCTCCCTTGCGTCGTACGCAACACATTCGCAGCACGCCTGAAGTGCTCAACAGCGGCCAGCACTCGTTGCAAAAGGCCCAATTCAGCCGTTACGCGGTGAACATCGTCGAACGCCTGCAGAACGCCGGCTACCAGGCTTACCTGGTCGGTGGTTGCGTGCGCGACATGCTGCTCAATATCACGCCCAAGGATTTCGACGTCGCCACCAGTGCCACGCCTGAGCAGATACGAGCCGAGTTCCGCAATGCGCGGATCATCGGGCGGCGCTTCAAGCTCGTGCACATCCACTTCGGCCGCGAAATCATCGAGGTCGCGACGTTCCGCGCCAACCACCCGCAAAACGATGAAGACGAAGACAGCAACCAGTCTTCGCGCAACGAGAGCGGGCGCATCCTGCGCGATAACGTCTACGGCACATTGGAAGAAGACGCGCAGCGCCGCGACTTCACCATCAACGCGCTGTATTACGATCCGGTCAGCGAACGCATCCTCGATTACGCCAACGGCGTTCACGACATCCGCAACCGGCTTATCCGCCTGATCGGCGACCCAAGGCAGCGTTACCAGGAAGACCCGGTGCGGATGCTGCGAGCCGTGCGTTTCGCCGCCAAGCTGGATTTCGGCATTGAAAAGCACAGCGCCATGCCGATTCGCGAACTGGCGCCGATGCTGAGAGAAATCCCGTCGGCGCGCCTGTTCGAAGAAGTGCTCAAGTTGTTCCTGTCGGGCAACGCCGCAGACACCTTCGAAATGCTCGTCGACCTGCAGTTGTTCGACCCGCTGTTCCCCGCCAGTGCCGAGGCGCTGGAATACAACCCGACCTACACCCACACCTTGATCAGCGAAGCGCTGGTCAACACCGACCTGCGCATCAAGCAGAACAAACCGGTGACCCCGGCGTTCCTGTTCGCCGCCTTGCTCTGGCCCGCCCTGCCCGCCCGAGTCCTGCGTTTGCAGGAACGCGGCATGCCGCCGATTCCGGCGATGCAGGAAGCTGCCCACGAACTGATCGCCGAGCAATGCCAGCGCATCGCCATTCCCAAACGCTTCACGATGCCGATCCGCGAGATCTGGGACATGCAAGAGCGCCTGCCGCGGCGTAGCGGCAAACGCGCCGACCTGCTGCTGGACAATCCGCGTTTCCGTGCCGGTTACGATTTCCTGCTGCTGCGCGAAAGCGCCGGCGAACAGACCGATGGCCTGGGCGAATGGTGGACCGATTACCAGGACGCCAACGACAGCGAGCGCCGCGACATGATTCGCGAACTGAATGGCAAGGATGACGGCGCCAGCGGCCCGCGCAAACGTCGCCGCAGCAGTGGCGCCAAGCGCAAACGCACCGGTGTACCAAGCGCCTCGGACGAATAATCGGTGGAACGCATCTACATCGGCATGGGCAGCAACCTGGCCGAACCCGCCGAACAATTGCGCAGCGCCAGCGAGGCGCTGGCGCGATTGCCCGAGACGCGACTGGCCGGCGTTTCGGCGTTTTATCAAAGCGACTCGCTGCTCCCCGGCCAGCCGCGCTATACCAATGCCGTTGCGGCGCTGGACAGCGACCTCGCGCCGCTGGACTTGCTCGATGCACTACAGGCCATCGAAACCGGCCAGGGTCGCGAGCGCCTCGAGCGCTGGGGCCCGCGCACCCTGGACCTGGATATTCTGCTGTTCGGTGATCGCCTGATCGACGAGCCGCGCCTCAGAGTCCCTCATTACCATATGCACGCCCGGGCCTTTGTCCTGTATCCGTTGGCCGAGCTCGCGCCCGCCGACCTGCGCCTGGCCGATGGGCGCTTGCTCAAGGACCTCCTCGCGGCGTGCCCCTTTGTCGGCCTGGAACGCTTGCCTGCTAACTGACACCAATCTCCTGTGGGAGCGAGCCTGCTCGCGAAGGCGATGGATCAGTTATCCACATATCCACTGACACACCGCTTCGCGAGCAGGCTCGCTCCCACAAAAATCCGGGACCAGGCAGTCAGGTTTTAAACACGCCTCTGCGCTGAAACGCATCAGTAACCTCGGTAACACCCACCGGTAACACATCCAATTGACTTCCCGGTTGCTCCTCACGACTATAGGCGTCCCGTCGCCGCCAACGCGGCGCTAATGGGCGTAATCCAGGCCTTACAAGCACCACGCATAGAAGGTGCGCCTGTATTCGAGCGCCTAATGAGGACTTTTTCATGCCAGCTATTACCCTGACCACGCTGCAAGGTCTCAAGCAGAAAGGTGAAAAAATCACCATGCTGACCTGCTATGACGCAACCTTCGCCCATGCCTGCAACGAGGCCGGTGTCGAAGTGCTGCTGGTGGGCGATTCCCTCGGCATGGTGCTGCAAGGTCACGACAGCACGCTGCCGGTGACCACCGCCGAGATGGCCTACCATGTAGCCGCCGTCAAACGCGGTAACACCGACGCGCTGATCCTCGCCGACCTGCCGTTCATGGCCTACGCCACCCTGGAACAAACCATGACCAACAGCGCCATGCTGATGCAGGCCGGTGCCCACATGATCAAGGTCGAAGGCGCGTTGTGGCTGGCCGACTCGATCCGCCTGCTGGCCGAGCGCGGTATCCCGGTGTGCGCACACCTGGGCCTGACGCCCCAGGCGGTTAATATCCTCGGTGGCTACAAGGTCCAGGGCCGCAACGAAAACCAGGCGCGGCAGATGCGTGCCGATGCGATTGCGCTGGAACAGGCCGGTGCCGCCATGTTGCTGCTCGAATGCGTACCCAGCGAGCTGGCGCAGGAAATCACTCAAGCGGTAAAAATCCCGGTGATCGGCATCGGTGCCGGTAACGCTACCGACGGCCAGGTACTGGTGCTCCACGACATGCTTGGGCTGTCGATTACCGGCCGCGTACCCAAGTTCGTGAAAAACTTCATGGCCGGGCAAACCACTATCCAGGCAGCCTTGTCCGCCTATGTCGCTGAAGTGAAGGCGACGACCTTCCCTGGCGCCGAGCACGGATTTTCCGCATGAACACCGTCAAGACCGTACGCGAACTCCGCGCCGCCGTGGCCCGTGCCCGCGGCGAAGGCAAACGTATCGCCTTTGTCCCGACCATGGGCAACCTGCACAGCGGGCACATGGCGCTGGTGACCAAGGCGGCGCAGCGGGCCGATTTTGTCGTGGCGAGTATTTTCGTCAATCCTCTGCAATTCGGCGCTGGCGAAGACCTCGACAAATATCCGCGCACCCTCGCGGCCGACCAGGAGAAACTGCTCCAGGCCGGCTGCCATCTGCTGTTCGCGCCCAGCGTGGAGGAGATGTATCCCGATGGCATGGCCGGGCAGACCCGCGTCAGCGTCCCGCAGTTGTCCGAAGGCTTGTGTGGCGCCAGCCGTCCGGGGCATTTCGAAGGCGTGGCTACCGTGGTCAGCAAGCTTTTCAACATGGTCCAGCCGGATCTGGCGGTGTTCGGCCAGAAGGATTTCCAACAACTGGCGGTGATCCGCGCGCTGGTGCATGACCTGAATATGCCGATCCAGATCATCGGCGAGCCGACCGTGCGCGCCGAGGATGGCTTGGCGCTGTCTTCGCGTAATGGTTTTCTCAGCCCCGAGCAGCGCGCCGTGGCGCCCGTGGTCTACCGTGCCCTGAGCCAGATCGGCGAAGCCATCAAGCAAGGGCAACGGGATTTCCCGGCGCTGATCGGCGAGCAGCTCAAACAGCTCGAATCCGCCGGCCTGCGTCCCGATTACCTGGAAATCCGTGACGCCAGGACCTTGCGCCCGGCTGTGAGCGAGGATCGCGACCTGGTGATTCTGGTTGCCGCCTTCCTGGGCACCACGCGCCTGATCGACAACCTGCACCTGGAACTCGACACGCCCGCCTGAACACCTCAGCGCCCCTGTGGGAGCGAGCCTGCTCGCGAAAACGGCGGGTCAGTTGGCGCAGGCGTCGACTGATACACCGCCTTCGCGAGCAGGCTCGCTCCCACAGGAGTATGGGGTGCCTGACAGACTGTATTTGCAGTTCTCCGCGTATTGCCGCCCCCCAACCCTTCGGGCAAACTGCCCGCCGTTTGGACCCGACCAGAGGAAACACTCATGCACGCCATCATGCTCAAGGCCAAGCTGCACCGCGCCGAAGTCACTCACGCCGTGCTCGACTACGAAGGCTCCTGTGCCATTGACGGTGAGTGGCTGGACCTGTCGGGCATCCGCGAATACGAACAGATCCAGATCTACAACGTCGACAACGGCGAGCGCTTCACCACCTACGCCATCCGTGGCGAAGAAGGCTCGCGGATGATCTCGGTCAACGGCGCTGCGGCGCACAAGGCCAAGGTCGGAGACCGCGTCATCATCTGCGCTTATGCCCATTACAGCGAAGCCGAACTGCTCAACTTCAAGCCGCGCATGCTCTACATGGCGCCGGGCAACGAACTGAGCCACACCAGCAACGCCATTCCGGTCCAGGTGGCCTGACCGAATCCCACGACTCCCACGCTCCTCTTCTGTGGGAGCGAGCCTGCTCGCGAAGGCGGTGTGTCAGTCACTCCCAACGTATCGGCCAGAGCGCTTTCGCGAGCAGGCTCGCTCCCACAGGGGAATCTGCGTTCCGCCTGTCGACCCCTGTCACCCGCTGTTGTATAAAAAAGTACCGGGAAACTGTCAGACAAAGTCAAGACAGATCGCAACGCGAGGTTTACTGTAGTCGCCCTGCGTCTGGCGATCGTGTCGACGCAGTTGTCCGGACGCCCTTCTCGGGCTGCGCCGGAATTTTCAGTGTTAAAAAGGCCGTTCAAAGTAAAAGGAAACCCGCAGCGATGGCGTATTACCGAACTCCTCATGACGTGACCGCTCTGCCCGCCTGGCAAGCGCTGAATGACCACCGCAAAGCCATGCAGGATTTCAGCATGCGCGAAGCGTTCAATGCCGATCCGCAGCGTTTCAATCAATTCACCCTGTCGAGCTGCGGCCTGTTTCTCGACTATTCGAAGAACCTGATCAACGCACAGACCCGCGACCTGTTGGTCAACCTGGCCAACGAAGTCGACCTCAAGGGCGCGATCGAGGCGCTGTTCGAAGGCGAAATCGTCAACGCCTCGGAGAACCGCCCGGCCCTGCACACAGCGCTGCGTCGCCCGGTCGGCGACAAATTGCTGGTCAACGGCGTCAACGTGATGCCCGATGTGCACAAAGTGCTGAACCAGATCACCGATCTGGTCGGTCGCATCCACGATGGCCTGTGGCGCGGCTACACCGAAAAACCGATCACCGACGTGGTGAACATCGGCATCGGTGGTTCATTCCTCGGCCCGCAGCTGGTGTCCGAAGCGCTGTTGTCCTACACGCATAAAGGCGTGCGCTGTCACTACCTGGCGAACATCGACGGCAGTGAGTTCCACGAGCTGGCCCAGAAGCTGCGCGCCGAGACCACGTTGTTCATTGTCTCGTCGAAATCCTTCAATACCCTCGAAACCCTGAAGAATGCCGAGGCCGCGCGTGCCTGGTACCTGGCCCAGGGTGGCTCGGAAGCGGAGCTCTATCGCCACTTCATCGCGGTATCGAGCAACAACGCCGCAGCGGTGGCCTTCGGCATCCGTGAAGAAAACATCTTCCCGATGTGGGACTGGGTCGGCGGCCGTTACTCGCTGTGGTCGGCCATCGGCCTGCCGATCGCCCTGGCCATCGGCATGTCGAACTTCAAGGAGCTGCTGTCCGGCGCCTATTCCATGGACCAGCATTTCCAGAGCGCGCCGTTCGACCAGAACATGCCGGTGCTGCTGGCGCTGCTTGGCGTGTGGTACGGCAATTTCTGGGGTGCGCAAAGCCACGCGATCCTGCCGTACGACCACTACCTGCGCAACATCACCAAGCACCTCCAGCAACTGGACATGGAATCCAACGGCAAGAGCGTCCGCCAGGATGGCACGCCGGTATCCACCGATACGGGGCCAGTGATCTGGGGTGGCGTCGGCGCCAACGGTCAGCACGCCTACCATCAATTGCTGCACCAGGGCACCCAACTGATCCCGGCCGATTTCATCGTGCCGATCGTCAGCTTCAACCCGGTTGCCGACCATCACCAGTGGCTGTACGCCAACTGCCTGTCCCAGAGCCAGGCGCTGATGCTCGGCAAGACTCGCAGCGAGGCCGAGGCCGAGTTGCGCGATAAAGGCGCCAGCGAAGAAGAAGTGCAGAAGCTCGCCCCCCACAAGGTGATCCCGGGCAACCGCCCGAGCAACACCCTGGTGGTCGAACGCATCAGCCCGCGCCGCCTCGGTGCACTGGTTGCGCTGTATGAGCACAAGGTATTCGTGCAAAGCGTGGTCTGGGGCATCAACGCCTTCGACCAATGGGGCGTGGAGCTGGGCAAGGAACTGGGCAAAGGCGTCTACAACCGCCTGGTGGGCAGCGAAGAAAGCCCGGCCGAAGATGCTTCGACCCAAGGCCTGATCAGCTACTTCCGCGGACGTCATCGCGGCTGATCCGAAGTTTGCGCTAACCCTGTGGGAGCGAGCCTGCTCGCGAAGGCGGTGTTTCAGTCGACCTCCGTGTTAACTGGTCCATCGCCTTCGCGAGCAGGCTCGCTCCCACAGTTGTTTTGCACATGACTTGAACCCTCCAGTTACTCGGCGCATCTTTATGTCTTGTCGCAAAACAAGAATAAGGAACCGTCATGTTCGATATCAGCCAGTACCCCCACGCCGATGCCGTCCGCCGGGCTGCGCAATTGAGTCAGGACGAGTACAAGCGGCTCTATAAAGAATCCATCGAGCACCCCAGCGCCTTCTGGGCCGAGCAGGCCACGCGTTTTCTTGACTGGATGACGCCCTGGCAGACCGTCCAGCGCTACGATTTGAAAAGCGGCGAAGCGAGCTGGTTCGCCGGTGGCAAGCTGAACGTCAGCGCCAACTGCATCGACCGTCACCTGGACACGCGCGGCGATCAGATCGCGATCATCTGGGAAGGCGACAACCCCGCCGAATCGGCACAGATCACCTACAAGAAACTTCACCACCATGTGTGCCGCCTGGCCAACGTGCTGAAAAGCCGTGGCGTGAAAAAAGGCGATCGGGTCTGCATCTACATGCCAATGATCCCGGAAGCGGCCTACGCCATGCTCGCCTGCACCCGCATCGGCGCGGTGCATTCGGTGGTATTCGGCGGGTTCTCCCCGGACTCGCTGCGCGACCGGATTCTCGATGCCGATTGCCGCACCGTCATTACCGCCGACGAAGGCGTGCGCGGCGGACGGTTCATACCGCTCAAGCGCAACGTCGACAAGGCGCTGGAAAGCTGCCCGGACGTCAGCACCGTGCTGGTGGTGGAGCGTACCCAAGGCGAGGTGGAGTGGGTCGAAGGGCGCGACGTCTGGTATCACCAGGCCATGCACGACATGAGCGACGACTGCCCACCCGAACCGATGGACGCCGAGGACCCGCTGTTCATCCTCTACACCTCCGGCAGCACCGGCAAACCCAAGGGCGTGCTGCACACCACCGGCGGCTATCTGTTGCAGGCGGCGATGACCTTCAAGTACGTGCTCGATTACCGCGACAACGAAGTGTTCTGGTGCACCGCCGATGTCGGCTGGGTCACCGGCCATAGCTATATCGTCTACGGGCCACTGGCGAACGGCGCCACCACGCTGATCTTCGAGGGCGTGCCAAGCCATCCGAGCAGTTCGCGATTCTGGCAGGTGATCGACAAACATCAGGTGAATATTTTCTACACCGCGCCGACCGCCCTGCGCGCGCTGATGCGCGAGGGTGCCGGGCCGTTGCAGGACACCTCGCGCAAGAGCCTGCGATTGCTCGGAAGTGTCGGTGAGCCGATCAACCCGGAAGCGTGGGAATGGTATTTCAACGTCGTCGGCGAACAACGCTGCCCGATTGTCGATACCTGGTGGCAGACCGAAACCGGCGGCATCATGCTCAGCCCGCTGGTGAGCGCCCCACGGCTCAAGCCGGGCTGCGCCACCCGGCCGATGTTCGGCGTGCAGCCGGTGCTGCTGGATGAAGTCGGCAAGGAGATCAGCGGCGCGGGCAGCGGCGTACTGGCGATAAAATCCAGTTGGCCGGGGCAGATTCGCAGCGTCTACGGCGACCACCAACGAATGGTCGACACCTACTTCAAGCCTTACCCCGGATACTACTTCACCGGCGACGGCGCCCGTCGCGACGAAGATGGCGACTATTGGATCACCGGGCGTATCGACGATGTGATCAATGTGTCGGGCCACCGCATCGGCACCGCCGAGGTGGAAAGTGCGCTGGTGTTGCACGACAGCATTGCCGAGGCAGCAGTCGTGGGTTATCCCCATGACTTGAAGGGCCAGGGCATCTACGCCTTTGTCACGCCGATGAACGGGGTCGAAGCCAACGACGAGTTGAAGAAGGAGTTGCTGGCCCATGTCAGCAAGGAAATCGGCAGTTTTGCCAAGCCGGAACTGATTCAGTGGGCGCCGGCCCTGCCAAAGACCCGCTCGGGGAAGATCATGCGGCGGATCCTGCGCAAGATCGCCTGCAACGAGCTCGACAGCCTGGGCGACACCTCGACCCTGGCCGATCCGAGCGTGGTGGAGGGTTTGATCGACACACGCCTGAACCGCTGAGACAGGCGCCCCAATATCCTGAAGCACCCATTTCTCGTGGCGAGGGGATTTATCCCCGTTGGGCTGCACAGCAGCCCTGCAACCTAACCATTCGGAGTGTCGATTAGACCTCGCTCTCTCTATGGGGACTGCTGCGCAGTCCAGCGGGGATAAATCCCCTCGCCACAGATGATCGGTGCCAGTCTGAACAGTGGGTCTCTAGCCTATAACTGCTAAACTCCCGCGCTTCATTTCCTTAAGGCGCGCCCGGCATGTCTTCCTTGAATCTGGCGCTGCGCGCCGCCCTCGACCAGCGTCAGGACCTGCTTGACCAACTGCATCAGCAAGGCACCGATTGCTATCGCCTGTTCCACGGCAGCCAGGAAGGCGCTCCCGGCCTGACGGTCGACCGCTACGGCCCGCAGCTGCTGGTGCAGAGTTTTCATCAGTCACTGGAGCGCGAGGCCCTGTTGCAACTGCACGGCATCGTCAATCAACACTTGGGCCTGGATACCCTGCTGGTCTACAACGACCGCGCCCGGGGCAACTCGCGCATCGACCGCCAGGACAGCGTCTACCAGGCTGACGAGGCTGCCTTGCAAGACCTGGTCGGCCATGAGTGGGGGTTGAATTACCGGGTTCGCGGACGTCACGCCGGGCAGGATCCGTTGCTGTTTCTCGATCTGCGCAACGCCCGGGGCTGGGTCAAGGACCACAGCCGGAACAAAAGCGTGCTGAACCTGTTCGCCTATACCTGCGGCGTCGGCCTGAGCGCCGCGGCGGGCGGAGCGCGCGAGGTGTGCAACCTGGACTTCGCCGAGGGCAACCTGGCGGTGGGCCGCGAGAATGGCCTGCTCAATCCCGACCTGCCGACGATGGAATTCGTCCAGTCGGATTATTTCCCGGCGATTCGCCAACTCGCCGGCCTGCCGATCAGTCAACGCCGCGGGCAGAAACTGCCCGCTTACGTGCGCCTGGAGCAACGCCAATATGACCTGGTGCTGCTCGACCCGCCGGCTTGGGCCAAGAGCGCTTTCGGCACGGTCGACCTGCTGCGCGATTACCAAAGCCTGCTCAAGCCGGCACTGCTCACCACCGCCGAAAACGGCGTGCTGATCTGCTGCAACAACCTGGCGAAGGTGTCCATGGACGACTGGCGCGAGCAGGTATTGCGCTGTGCGGAAAAAGCTGGCCGCCCGGTTCGCGAGTGGAGCGTGCTGACACCTGGCAGCGATTTTCCCTCGCAGGATCAACAGCCGCCGCTCAAGACGTTGATCCTCCAGCTCTGAGCCTCATGAATTCCCACCGATAAAACGGACAATTCTCATAAAACACAGTGGCTTCGGAACCGTAATCACATGCCATACTCCAAGGCACTCCGATTCACACCAGATGAAGCCACACATGCCCAAAGGATTGATTCGCGCTTTCGGCGCCCTGTTGACCGCACTGGCCCTCTACAGTCTGTTGGGTTTTCTGATACTGCCGGGCATTGCCCTGCGGATCGCCAATCAGCAACTGGCCGCCCATGCGACGGTGCCGGCGCAGATCCAGCGCATCGAGCTCAATCCTTTCAGCCTTGAAGTGACCTTGTGGGGGCTGGTGGTCGGCGAGCCTGGCAAGGAACAGGTCGGTTTCGAACGGCTCTATGCCAACCTGCAACTCGACAGTCTTTGGTCCGGCGCCCTGCACCTGGCCGACGTCGAGCTGGACAAGCCCAGGACCGAGATCGTGTTCGCCAAGGACGGCCAGCTGAATCTGCTGGGCCTGTTCAAGCTGCCGCCCAGCGAACCGACTCCGGCGGATCCTGACGCCAAGCCATTTCCCTTGCGAGTCGAGCGGATCAAGCTGGCCAGCGGCTACGTGCACTTCCAGGACCTGCGCCCCAGCGAACCCATCGAGTTCCTGTATGACACCCTCGACTTCGAGCTGAAGAACCTCAGCACGCTGCCCGACGACAGCGCCGACATGACCCTGGTGGCCCTCGGTCCCGAGGGCGGGCAGATCGACTGGACCGGTAACTTCAGCCTCGCGCCGATCGCCTCCGAGGGCACGCTCAAGGTGACCGGCGGCCAAATGAAAGCCTGGTGGCCCTACGTGCGAGACGCAGTGCCGCTCGTTCTGGAAAACGGCGTGCTGAACCTCAGCACCGAGTACAAGCTCAACCTCGCCAAGGGCACGGAACTGCTGCTCAACAACGCGTCGGTCAGCGTCGCGCCCTTCGCCATCAAGGCGCCCGACGGCCGTCCGCTGGCAAGGCTAGAGCGCCTGGACGTCAGCGAAACCTCGCTGGACCTGGGCAAGCAGCAGGTCATCGTGGGCAAGATCCGCAGCCACAAACTCGAGACCTGGGCCGCTCGGGAAGCCGACGGGCAGCTGGATTGGCAGAAGCTCTTCGCCAGCCAGGCAGCCAAACCCAAGGTCAAGGCCGAACCGGCCTCGGCCCCGGCAGCCGCCGATTCGCCCAAGCCTGAGCCGACAACACCGAGCAAGCCTTGGCAAGTGCTGCTGAAGGACGTGCAACTGCGCGATTACCAGGTACACCTGGCCGACCGCCAGGCGCAGCCGGCCGTGGCCCTGGACCTCGGCCCGCTGAACCTCGACCTGCAGAACTACGACACACTCAACGGCTCGCCTTTCAACCTCAAGCTGGACACCGGGCTAGGCAAACAAGGCAAGCTGCTCGCCGATGGCCAAGTCAATCTGAATCCGGTTACCGCGAAGCTCAACGTCAAGACCCAGGACATCGACCTGCGGGTCGCCCAGGCCTACATCAACCCGTTCATCCGCCTGGAGCTACGCTCCGGGATGCTCGGCAGCGATCTGGCGGTAGACCTGAAAAGTACCGAACCGCTGGCATTTGCCGTGACCGGCCGCGCCCAGGTCGATCAGTTGCATACCCTCGACACGCTCAAGACCCGTGACTTCCTCAAATGGCAGCGCCTGGAACTCCAAGGGCTCAATTACCAGCATGGCGACAGCCTGTCGATCCACAAGGTCAACCTGTTCCAGCCCTATGCACGCTTCATGATCAACGACGATCGCACCACCAACGTCGACGACCTGCTGATTCCACAACCTGCCGACGCCCCGGCCAGAAACACTGCGGCCAAACCGGCATCCAAGGAAAAACCGCTGGGCATCCATATCGGCGGAATCGCCATCAATGACGGTTCGGCCAATTTCGCCGACTTCAGCCTGACGCCGAACTTCGCCACAGCCGTCCAGCAGCTCAACGGCGAGATCGGCACCATCGACAGCCGCCAGGCCAAGCCCGCCACCGTCGATGTGAAAGGCAAGGTCGACCGCTACGCGCCCGTCACGATCAAGGGCGCGGTCAACCCCTTCGACCCGATGGCGAGCCTCGACATCGCCACCAGTTTCAAACGGGTCGAGCTGACCACCCTGACGCCGTACTCCGGCAAGTTCGCCGGCTATCGCATCCGCAAGGGCCGGCTCAATCTCGACCTGCATTACCGGATCACCAAAGGCCAGCTCCAGGCCGACAACAAAGTCGTGGTCGAACAGTTGCAGCTAGGGGAAAAGGTCGACAGCCCGGACGCCGTGAGCCTGCCGCTCAAGCTCGCCGTCGCCCTGCTGAAAGATTCCGAGGGCAGGATCTCCATCGAGCTGCCGGTTTCCGGCAACCTCAACGACCCGCAGTTCAGCGTGATGCCGATTGTCTGGCAAACCCTGCGCAACCTGGTGGTCCGCGCGGCACAAGCGCCGTTCAAGCTGATCGGCGGGCTGGTGGCCGGCGGCGGCTCGGAAGACCTGGGCAGCGTGGCGTTCGCGCCGGGCTCCAGTGACCTGAGCAAGGAAAACGAAAACGCCCTGCTCAAGTTGTCCGAAGCCCTGGGCAAACGGCCAGAGCTGAAGCTGGAGATCGAAGGCACCGCCGCCGAAAGCAGCGACGGCCCGCTGCTCGCCGCCCAGCGCCTGGAACGCGAATATCAGTACAACTACTACAAGATGCTGCAGCGCAGGGGCGACAAGGTCCCGGCCAAAGCTTCGTTGCTGGAAGTACCGGAAGACGAAAAAGCCCCGCTGCTTGAAGGCATCTATCGCACTCGCCTGAAGACTCAACCACCGGCCGAATGGACGCAACTGGATAAACAGGCCCGTATCGAAAAACTCCGTGAAGGGGTCATCAAGTTCTGGAGCGGCAGTGATCTGCTGTTGCGCGAATTGGGGCAGGAACGGGCCAGCAGCATCAAGGATTTCCTGGTGGACAAGGGCAAGCTGGCCGATGACCGCGTGTACTTCATCGACGCCAGCCTCGGTCAGGCCGAAAGCGACGGTAGCGTCATTACGCCTATGCATCTGGATGCCGAATGAAAATGAAGTGTCTGTCTGGAATCAGCCTGGTCCTGCTGCTTGCGACCGGCCAGGCATCAGCTGCCGAGACCCTGCGCTGCGGCAGCCAATTGATCAGCGTCGGTGATCGCACCAGCGAGGTGCGGCAGAAGTGTGGCGAGCCCACGGCGCGTGATGACCTCGGCTACCAACGCAGCGCCAATCGACGGAATGAGTACCCGGTAGAGGAATGGACCTACGGGCCCAACAACGGCATGTACCAATACTTGCGCTTCGTGGGGAATCGGCTGGTGGAGATCACCAGCAAGCGTGGGCGGTGATTGTGCCTTTGGGACAGGCATTTCTCATGCATAGCGCCGACGCCTTCGCGAGCAGGCTCGCTCCCACACTTGATCGCATTTTTGCCTGACGAAACTCGGTTTAGTGTGGGAGCGAGCCTGCTCGCGAAAAGCGCAACCCGATTTCCGGGCCGGACACCAGATTTCCCCCCGCAGAATAGAACAGGCCCCCGGCACGAATGCCGGGGGCCTGTAATGGCCACGTCCGTGTGGCCTTTCGCATGAACTCCAAAGCAACGGCATACGTATATCTCAGCCCGCGTGCCGTGCCTTCTCCCGTTCAGGCGAGAAGCCTTGTATTACTCGGCTTTCAGGCCGTCAGCCGATACGGCTTTGACACCTTTGATTTTCTTGGTGATCGCAACGGCGGTGTCTTTTTGTGCCTCAGTGACTTTGGTCATAGAAGACAGGGACACAACGCCCTTGTTGGTTTCAACCTTGATGTCGGAGCCTGGAATGCCTTTCTCGGTGACCAGGTCAGCTTTGACCTTGGTGGTGATCCAGGTGTCGGAAACGTCTTCCTTAGCCTCTGTCACTTCGCCAGCAGCCAGCATCATCGGTGCCTGAGTCGCTTGAGTGGTCTCGGCAAATGCGTTAGCCATGGTCAGGGTCAGTGCAGTGGCAGCAGCGGCAGTGATAGCGAACTTCTTCATACGAGTAACTCCTGTTTTTCTCAGAAACTGCCGAAAGTGCATCGCGGCAGGTTGTCAGGAGTAGTGCGAAGGCTGTGCCAGTTTTGAAACAATAAGATTTCCCTTTAAATTCAACTGCTTAAGCGAAGCGGCATTTTTCATAATCATGCAATTTGCATGACCGGGTGATTTGGTACATGCAAGTTGCGGGTTTTGACCCGGTTGCTAACTCCATGAATTCCGTAAACATTTCTCACCCAATAAAAAGCCCCGCTGTAAAAGCGGGGCCAAGTCATACGGCTTGGTCTATGCCCCGTCACAACCCGCCGGCAAGAACTCCTGAGCAGCGGTTGAAGTGCAGGTCCAGACCCCTGTAGCAGCTCGACTGAGCGTAATGGTTCGGCCGAGCACGGGGGCAGGCGCATTAAGAAGGGTGCAAGCGATCGTGCCGACCCCATCGTTGGCCGTTCCCGACGCCGTCATAGTGCAGTTGCTGGTTGGAGTTGTGCCGCCAATATTCGCCAGCGTCGGGTTCGTCCCCTGGTTCATCACATCTTCGAACGCCACCCTCAAGGCAGAAATTTCCGCCAAACCAGCGGTTGCCTTGGCCCGCGCTTGATACCTCGAATATTGCGGCAACGCAAACGTCGCCAGGATGCCGATGATCGCCACCACGATCAGCAGCTCGATCAAGGTGAAACCCTTTTGCCTGCTCATAGTCATCTCCCGTGCATGAGTCGGATCTCATGCGATGAAACGAGCATTGCACGGCACATGCCAAGCGCCGCGGCCCCACCAGCCGGAGCTTTACAGCTATAGATGGGAAGCGTCCTACCCCAACAACCGCACTATCTGACGCTTTTTGTCACCTCTGCTCGCTGGTGAGGCACCGATGCTTGACTAGGCTATAAATCATGAACAGTCCGCCACCGGTATTCCCATGAATGACATCGCCCTTAGCGGCCTGGCCAAGCAACTGGTGCTGGCCGAACTGATCACTGAACAAAGCGCGCAGCAGGCCTACCAACAGGCGCAGCGCAATCGCACGCCCCTGGTCAGCTATCTGGTACAGAGCAAGCTCGTCCAGAGCCGCCAGGTGGCGGAAATCGCCTCGGAGCATTTTGGTATCGCCCTGCTGGACCTCAACAGCCTCGACAAGGACAACCAGCCCGCTGGCCTGGTCAGCGAGAAACTGGTGCGCCAGCATCACGCCCTGCCCCTGTGGCGGCGTGGCAACAAGCTGTACGTGGGCATTTCCGATCCGACCAATCACCAGGCCATCAACGACATCCAGTTCAGCACCGGCCTGACCACCGAAGCCATCCTGGTGGAGGATGACAAGCTCAGCGATGCCATCGAGAAATTCTTCGAGTCCAGCAGCACGGGCCTGGAAGGCATGGCCGACGTCGACCTCGACGGTCTGGACATCGAGTCGATCGACGACCGCAAGCAGGACTCGATCGCGGGCCAGGACGGCGACGATGCGCCAGTGGTGCGCTTCGTCAACAAGATGTTGCTGGATGCGATCAAGGGCGGCTCTTCCGACCTGCACTTCGAACCCTATGAAAAGACCTATCGGGTACGCGTGCGCACCGACGGTATGCTGCGGGAAGTCGCAAAGCCGCCCATCCAACTGGCCAACCGCATTGCCGCGCGCCTCAAGGTGATGGCGAGCCTGGACATTTCCGAACGGCGCAAGCCCCAGGACGGTCGGCTGAAGATGCGCCTGTCGAAGACCAAGTCCATCGATTTCCGGGTCAATACCCTGCCCACGCTCTGGGGAGAAAAAGTGGTGATCCGGATCCTCGACCCCTCCAGCGCGCAAATGGGCATCGACGCCCTGGGCTACGAACCGGAACAAAAAGACCTGTACATGGCCGCCCTCAAGCAACCCCAGGGCCTGATACTGGTGACCGGGCCGACCGGCTCGGGCAAGACCGTGTCGCTGTATACCGGCTTGAACATCCTCAACACCGTGGACATCAATATTTCTACCGCCGAGGACCCGGTGGAAATCAACATGGAAGGCATCAATCAGGTCAACGTGAATCCGCGCCAGGGGCTGGATTTCGCCCATGCACTGCGCTCGTTCCTGCGCCAGGACCCGGACGTGATCATGGTCGGCGAGATCCGCGACCTGGAAACCGCCGAGATCGCCATCAAGGCAGCCCAGACCGGGCACCTGGTGCTGTCCACGCTGCACACCAACAGCGCCGCCGAAACCCTGATCAGGCTACAGAACATGGGCATCCCCGGTTTCAACATCGCCACGGCGGTGCACCTGATCATCGCCCAGCGCCTGGCGCGCAAGTTGTGCATGCATTGCCGCAGAGCCATCGAGATTCCCGAGGAAACCCTGCTCAAGGAAGGTTTCCCACGGGAACGCATCGGCTCATTCACGATCTATGAGCCGGTCGGTTGCGAACAGTGCAACAACGGCTACAAGGGTCGCGTGGGGATCTATGAAGTGGTCAAGAACACGCCGGAGCTGCAGCGGCTGATCATGGCCGAAGGCAACTCCCTGGAAATCGACCTGCAAATGCGCAAGGACGGCTTCAATGACTTGCGCACCTCGGGGCTGGTCAAAGTGATGCAAGGCGTCACCAGTCTCGAAGAAATCAACCGGGTCACCAAGGATTGAGCATGGCGGTCAAGGCAGTAAAAACCGACGTCTACACGTGGGAAGGCAAGGACCGCAAAGGCACGAAAATGTCCGGCGAACTGACCGGCCAGAGCCCGGCATTGGTCAAGGCGCAGCTGCGCAAGCAAGGGATCAACCCGGGCAAGGTACGCAAGAAGTCCACTTCGATATTCAGCAAGGGCAAACGCATCAAGCCGCTGGACATCGCGCTCTTCACCCGCCAGATGGCGACGATGCTCAAGGCCGGCGTTCCTTTGCTGCAAGCATTCGACATCATCGGCGAAGGCTTCGACAACGCCAACATGCGCAAGCTGGTGGACGAGGTGAAGCAGGAAGTCGCCGCCGGTAACAGCTTCGCCGCCTCGCTGCGCAAATGCCCACAGTATTTCGATGAGTTGTACTGCAACCTGGTCGATGCCGGTGAGCAGGCCGGTGCCCTGGACACGCTGCTCGACCGAGTCGCGACCTACAAGGAAAAGAGCGAAGCCCTGAAGGCCAAGATCAAGAAAGCCATGACCTACCCCGCGGCGGTGATCGCCGTCGCGGCAGTGGTCACCAGCATTTTGCTGATCAAGGTCGTGCCGCAGTTCGAGTCGGTATTTTCCGGCTTTGGCGCAAAACTGCCGGCCTTCACGCTGATGGTCATCGGCTTGTCGGAATTCCTGCAAGACTGGTGGTGGGTGCTGCTGGGCGGGCTGGTAGGCGGATTTTTCGGGGTGAAATATGCCCTCAAGCGCTCCCAGGCGTTTCGTGACTGGCGAGACAAGTGGCTGCTCAAGCTGCCCTTGGTCGGGACCTTGATGTACAAGTCCGCCGTGGCGCGTTATGCGCGCACGCTCTCGACCACGTTCGCCGCCGGCGTGCCGCTGGTCGAAGCCCTCGACTCCGTCTCGGGCGCCACCGGTAACGTGGTATTCAAGCGTGCCGTGCAGCGGATCAAGCAGGACGTCTCGACCGGCATGCAGTTGAATTTCTCGATGCGCACGTCGGGCATTTTTCCGAACCTGGCAATCCAGATGACTGCCATTGGCGAGGAGTCCGGGGCGCTGGACGACATGCTCGACAAGGTGGCGAGTTTTTATGAGGCCGAAGTGGATAATCTGGTGGACAACCTCACCAGCCTGATGGAACCCTTCATCATGGTGATCCTCGGGGTGGTCGTCGGCGGCCTGGTGGTTGCCATGTACATGCCCATCTTCCAACTTGGCTCTGCGATCTGACATGCCCCTGAGCGAATTTTTCGTGCTTTACCCGCTGGCCTTCGTACTGACAGCGCTGCTGCTCGGGTTGATCATCGGCAGCTTTCTCAACGTGCTGGTATGGCGTCTGCCGAAGATGCTCGATCGCGAGTGGCGCCTGCAAGCCCAGGACTTGCTCGGCTTGCAGGCCGACGCCCCCGGTCCGGTCTACAACCTGATGCTGCCCCACTCCCAGTGTCCCCATTGTGGCCATCGCATCCGCGCCTGGGAAAATATTCCGCTGTTGAGTTACCTGATGTTGCGCGGCCGCTGCGCCAACTGCGCCGCGCCCATCGGCAAGCGCTACCCGCTGACCGAACTGGCCTGTGGCGCCCTGTCGGCGTTCATTGCCTGGCATTTCGGCTTTGGCTGGCAGGCCGCCATGGCGATGCTGCTGAGCTGGGGCCTGCTGTCCATGAGCCTGATCGACGCCGAGCACCAGTTGCTGCCCGATTCCCTGGTGCTGCCATTGTTATGGCTGGGCTTGATCGTCAACAGCTTCGGGCTGTTCGTCCCGCTGAACCAGGCATTGTGGGGGGCGGTGGCCGGTTATCTGGCGCTGTGGTCGGTGTTCTGGGTCTTCAAGCTGCTGACCGGAAAAGAAGGCATGGGTTACGGCGACTTCAAGCTGCTGGCGATGCTCGGTGCCTGGGGCGGCTGGCAGATCCTGCCGCTGACGCTGCTGCTGTCGTCGCTGGTGGGCGCCGTTATCGGCGTCATTGTGCTGCGAACGCGCGGCGCGCCGACATCGACCCAGATCCCCTTCGGACCTTATCTGGCGATTGCCGGCTGGATTGCCTTGCTCTGGGGTGGTCAAATAACCCACTTCTATTGGCAGTCAGTCGGTTTCTAATGAACAGCTCTGCGAAAAACCCCTGGATCCTCGGCCTGACCGGTGGCATCGGCAGCGGCAAGAGTGCGGCGGCCGAGCACTTCATCGAGCTGGGTGTGCACGTCATTGACGCCGACCATGCGGCGCGCTGGGTCGTTGAACCCGGGCGCCCGGCGCTGACAAAGATCAGCGAACACTTCGGTCCTGGTGTATTGCAGGCAGACGGTACGCTCGATCGGGCAGCGCTGCGCAGGCTCATCTTTGAAAATACCGAGGAACGCCGCTGGCTGGAGGCATTGCTGCATCCGCTGATCGCCGAAGAAATCGTCCATCACCTGGGCCAGGCCCAATCGCCGTACGCGATTCTGGTATCGCCACTGCTGATCGAATCCGGGCAGTACGCGATGACCCAGCGGATCCTGGTGATCGACGCTCCGGAACAATTGCAGATCGAACGCACCTTGCAGCGCGACCAGACCAGCGAACAGCAAGTCCAGGCGATCCTCAAAGCCCAATCCAGTCGCCAGGACCGCCTGAGCCATGCCGACGACGTGGTGGTCAACGACCGCGACCTCGCCTGGCTGCACAGCGAGGTCGAACGCCTGCATCACTTCTACCTTACTTTGCGTGGAGGCCAACCATGAGCCAAACCCCAACCGTTGATTGCCCAACCTGCGGCGCCCCTGTCGAATGGACCCCGGAAAGCAAATCCCGGCCGTTCTGCTCCGATCGCTGCAAACTGATCGACCTGGGCGCCTGGGCGTCGGAAGAGCACAAGATCCCGGTCGCACCGGATGCCGAGGATGAATTGTTCAGCGAAGACTTCAACCCTCGCTCCCATCACTAGGTTTACCATGGCATGAGGGCCTGAAGGCGGTGCAGCCTTGAGGTGAATCAAGGCTTGTCGTCATCATTCCAGGGGGCCGACAGGTAGCGCGTACGGTTGAAGGTTTCCAGCCATTCGGGGCTGAACACCACCAGCGCGCTGACCACCATGCCGTTGATGAACGCTTCGGGAAAGATCATCAGCCAGAGATAGCCGATGAAATCCTCCAGCCAATAAGGCATCGCGAAGATACCGTCACGCCACAGCAGGCCAAGCCCCAGCAGCAGGCACGCCAGCGCCGACAGGGCGGCGGCGAGGAATCCCGAACAGAAGATATACACGAACAGATTGCGCGGCTGGGCACGCTCCACCAGTATCGCGCAGCATTCCGTGACCAGAACCGGCAGGAGCACCAGCAGCGCGCCATTGACCCCGACGGCCATCATGTCCTGGCGCCCCAACAGCACCAGCGCAAGCTGGGCAAATAACCCGCCAAGGATCGCCAGCGGCCAGTCCAGCAACAAGGTGACGGCGGTCAGGCCAATGAAGTGGTACGAGACCCCCGTATCGAAATCCCGTCGCACCATCCACAACAGGAACAGCGCGAATACCGTGCCGAACAAGAGATGCTGGCGGCGACTGTCGGTAAACAGCTCGACCCACGGTGCCTTTGCCACCGCCCAGGCCAACGCCGGCACGTAGATCAACCAGCCGACCGCCAGGGTCTGCGTGGAGAGCAATTCGGCACCGATCATCGACCTACTCCTTTGGCGTGCCCCTGCATCAGAGACTCCATGAGCGCCCTGAGATTCAAGCCGGCAGTCTACACCCCCGCCCGGCCGCGATTAATCAACGCAACGCTTTCGGCTTGTCGATCTGAGGGATAAAAACGGTCCCACTCAGCCCCGGAATGGAAAAGGCCGGCCGCCACCCCTGATGGGGCAGCAGCCGGCCGCTTGGCCGCACCTCTCGGCGCGACGGAGGCTCCTACACCGCTTGGCGCGTGTTCAGCAGGGTCTCGATAGTCCGTGGCGGCGTGCCGGCCGTGCGCGGATATTCGACCAGGCTGACGCCAAGCATCTGTTCGGCATCGAGCAGTGTACCCAGTGCCGGCGACGCGACGGGCGACGTCGTATCGTTCAGGATGGCGTCCAGATTGTTGGTCGCCTCCTTATACGAGATGCCCTGGGCTCTGTCGAGAAAGGCGACGAAGCTCTTGTAGTCGGTTGACTCCGAATCCAGGATCGACGCCTTCAACCCCGTGACGTAGTACTCGTACCTGAAGTTGAAGGTGATTTTCTCCACTGAGCTGCACGGCGACGTAAACGCCTGCTGCGACGAATCGACGGACAAGTAGTAATACTTGATCTTCGGGAAGTACACCGTCGTGGCGCCGGAGCTATCCGTAGGCACTGCCTCGTGGCACTGCGCGAGGATCGCGGTCTCGTAGTTGCGCGAGCGGTCGTCCCAGCTCGCGCGCAGGCTCTTGCCCACACCGGAGATGAAGGCCGTCACGTCCGTAATCACCGCTTCGGGCACGGTGACCGCGTCGAAGACCAGCTTGAGGAATGCCGTGTTGAATTCCGTGATCACCTGCGTGAAGGAGTAGGTCTCGGTGGTGACGCGATAATTGGTCAACCCGCCGGCCTGTGCCAGCATGAACTGCATGTAGTGCGTCACCGATGCCGACCATTGCGATGTCGGTACGCTATCTCCAGGGAGAACCTTTTCCGGGTGTTCCTTCAGGGCCTTGAAGACCTTGATCCGCAACGTGGCGAAGAAGTTGGAGACCTTGTCGCAGACCGCGCGACCGGTCTTGAATTCCGGATTCGACGTGACGAACGAACTCGACAGGTTCACGAACGAGATCAGGCCGTCCGAGTCCTGGAATACCGGTTTTTCGTTGTCAGCCAGCGCGAGCACCGAACCGAGGAGTTCATGCGGAGTGGCCAACGGGGGTTGCTTGAGCGACAAGACTGCACCGGCGTTGGCCGGCGGATAGGTGGCGGGCGCCTGGCAGACCACAGTGTTGCTGGTGCCACCCGGGGTCAGATGCCCGGGGATGCTGCCGTTCGGAATCCAGATGTAGGTGCCTGTGGGACGGAACTCCACATGGTACGGGTTGACCGGCTGCACGCCGGTGGGCTGGGTGCCGGTGACTGGCGTCTCTCCGCCCCATACATGCGGCGGCGTCGTCGACACCGGCACCCACCAGGAGCCGCCTTGCAGCGCCAGGACCTCATAATGCTGGTGAGGTTGATTCGACCAGCTCCAATGACCGGTGACATCCATATAATGCCCATGATTGCGCTGCCAGACGCGCACTTGGGGCCAGTTGCGCATCGTTGTTCCAGAAACGACGAGGGTACGAGGCATGGTGAACTCCTTGAAGATCGTTAATCCGTTAAGGGCACGCCTGCCTCGGGTTCTGCCAATCGATCGGGGATAGGCGGGGCACCAGGAGCAGGCAAACGAAGCATCGACCAACTGCGTCGGACCGGCAACGGCACCGATGCCGTATTGACAGCGCAGCGACCTTAATCGGTCGCGTCGTGCGCCGCTGCGTCCTGAAGGGCTTGCGCAATCAACGGCCAGCACACCGCCAGCTGGGCCGTGTCGCACAGTTCCAGCTTCCCCAGAAGATTCTCTCGGTGCTTGCGCACCGTCAGGTCACTGATGCCCAGCGTGCGCGCGATGCGCTTGCTGCTCAAACCGAGCACAACAAGCCGGGCGACGGTCACCTCGCGGCCCGTCAGCCGAGCGGCCAACGCCCGCGGGCTGGGTCCGATGCGGCGGACACCCTCTGCGGTGCGGTTGCCAATGCGAGCGCGACGAGTTCCACGGCATTGTGCGCACCGAATTTGCGCAGCAGGTTGCCCCGGTGCTTGCGCACCGTGTGCTCGCCGATGCCGAGTTGTCGCGCGGTCTGCTTGCAGCCCATGGCCTGCAGCATGCAGCCTAGGACGTCCAGCTCCCGTGTAGTGAGGTCCAGTCCCTGGCCTGTTGATTCCTTTCCCTGTTCGATGACTTCAGCTCCCAGCGGCTAGTTATCGTTTCCCAAAAGCTCATTCACCCGAAGTTAAGATGAAGGTTTTCAAGCCAAACCATCTGCTTCGCCGTTCCCACCCGTGCTCTACGCCATCCATTTCGAACACATCGGCTGGAGGGAAGGTCTCTCTTCGCAATCGCTCCGATCTGGGCCGCTGTCAGGACAGACATATTCTCTCAGAGCACAATTGAACGCTAAGCTTGGGCTCATGGATGATTCCGATTATTTACGCTTGCTGACCATCGCGGCCGAGCAAGCCAACGCCTTCCTCTCCAATGCCCGCAAATGGGAGCGTGAGCGTTGGGTCTGCCAGCGCCTGCTGCAAGGGCTCAACGTGCCCTATCGCGCCGATGAGTTCGCGCCCGCCGGGGAGCCGCCGGACGTGTTGTTTCGCGACGCCAATTTCGAAGTGTTTTTTGTCCTCGATGAAGGCCGGCGCCTCAATGATGAATGGCGCGACGAACTGCAACGCCGCCGCAGCGCCTTTTCCCTGAGCCAACTGGTGCGTCGCGAGGCCAAGCCACGGCGGATTCCGGCCAACGAGTTCCTGATGAGACTGGCCCCGACCCTGCGCAAGAAAGCCCATAACTACACCGAGCGCGGCATGGACCTGGGGGAGCTGGATATCATCGCTTTCGCCAGCCTCAAGCGCGAAGTCCTCGACCTCAACAGCCATTTCCCGCCGCCCACCGAGTACCTGCGCCAAGGGTGGCGCTCGTTGTCGCTGGTGGGCCCGACCTTTGCCCGCGTGCTGTTCGCCCATCCCGATGCACCCGACTTCCTGCGGGGCAACCTGGGCCGCAGCATCGTCTTCGACGTGGGGATCAGCCTTTGAGCCCGTTACAGGAACTGCTCGCCGCCGTGCCGCAGCAGGGCCGGGTACGCTGGATCGGCGTGCGCCCCGCAGGGCATGCACCGATGATCGAGCTGGACGCCGTCGAGGCACGACTGGAAGCCGGCCTGACCGGCGATCACGCTCGCCCAGGGGTGCGTAACGCGCGGCAAGTGACGTTGATCCAATGGGAACACCTGGCCGTGATCAGCGCGCTGATGGGCCGTCCCGAGGAACAACCGGTGCGTCCCGAGGAGCTGCGTCGCAACATTGTGGTCAGCGGCATCAACCTGTTCAGCCTCAAGGGCCGGCGCTTTCGCATCGGCCAGGCGATCTTCGAAACCACTGGCTGGTGCCAACCCTGCGCGCGACTTGAGCGAAACCTTGGCGAAGGCACGTTCCAAGCGGTACGCGGCCATGGCGGAATCACCGCCCGGGTGTTAAAAAGTGGAATCATTCGCCTGGACGACAGCCTGTTCGTCGAGCCCGTCCCGGCAACCGGCTACGCTGCTTTTAATGCCGGATAGCCGGATGCTGTAACGTCTGCACCTTTCGCAACGTCTACCTGACGAGGCCTTTATGACCAGCCGCCTGAACCCAGAAGACCAGAAGCATGTCGAAGAGTACCTGCAACTGTCCCAGCACCGAGTCGAGCGCCGGCCTTTCCGGCCGTGGATGCTCCTGGTGGTGGTACTGGCCATCACGATTGGCCTGGGCCTGTTGAGCCGATTGATCAGTTACCTGACGCTATGAGCCGATTGATGCTCGCGCGGGTGACGGCACCGAATTCCTTTAGCCTTGCGAGATATCCCCATGACTCATCGTATTGTCATCGTTGGCGGCGGCGCCGGCGGTCTGGAGTTGGCTACCCGTCTGGGTAAGACTCTGGGCAAGCGTGGCACGGCCAGTGTGATGCTGGTCGACGCGAACCTGACCCACATCTGGAAACCCTTGCTGCACGAAGTGGCCGCCGGTTCCCTGAATTCCTCCGAAGACGAACTCAACTATGTCGCCCAGGCGAAATGGAACCACTTCGAGTTCCAGCTCGGGCGCATGAGCGGCCTGGACCGTGAGCGCAAGCGCATCCAGCTGGCCGCCACCTACGACGACGCAGGCCTGGAGTTGTTGCCGGCCCGCGAGCTGGGCTACGACACGCTGGTGATCGCGGTCGGTAGCACCACCAATGATTTTGGCACCGAGGGCGCGGCGCAGCATTGCCTGTTCCTCGACACTCGCAAACAGGCCGAGCGCTTCCATCAGCAGTTGCTGCACCACTATCTGCGCGCCCATGCCGGGCAGACGGACGTGGTCGAGCGCATCAGCGTCGCGATTGTCGGCGCGGGCGCCACCGGTGTCGAACTGGCGGCCGAGCTGCATAACGCCGCTCACGAATTGCATGCCTATGGACTGGACCGGATCAAGCCGGAAAACATGCACATCACCCTGATCGAGGCCGGTCCACGGGTCTTGCCGGCGCTGCCGGAGCGGATCGGCGGGCCGGTGCACAGGACTCTGGAAAAACTCGGGGTCAAGGTCATGACCAACGCGGCCGTCAGCCAGGTGACTGCCGACAGCCTGATCACCGCGGATGGCAAAGTGATCGACGCGAGCCTGAAAGTCTGGGCCGCCGGGATTCGCGCGCCGGAGTTCCTCAAGGACATCGACGGCCTGGAAACCAACCGGATCAATCAGTTGCAGGTGCTGCCTACACTCCAGACCACCCGCGACGAGAATATCTTCGCCTTTGGTGATTGCGCCGCCTGCCCGCAACCGGACAGCGATCGCAACGTCCCGCCCCGTGCCCAGGCCGCGCACCAGCAGGCCTCGCTGTTGGCGAAATCGCTGAAGCTGCGGATCGAAGGCAAGGCCCTGCCTGACTACAAATACACCGACTACGGCTCGCTGATCTCGCTGTCGCGCTTCTCGGCGGTCGGCAACCTGATGGGCAACCTCACCGGCAGCGTGATGCTTGAGGGCTGGCTGGCGCGGATGTTCTACGTGTCGCTGTACCGCATGCACCAGATGGCGCTTTACGGCATGTTCCGCACGGCGATGCTGATGCTGGGCAGCAAGATCGGGCGCGGGACCGAGCCTCGGTTGAAGTTGCATTGAGGCCTTACTGACGATTGTGCTGGATCAGCAGTATTGGTGCTGACTGATCCACCGTCATCGCGAGCAAGCTCGCTCCCACAGTTGATCGCGGCCATCCTGTGCGAGCTTGCTCGCGATGAGGGCGGCACAGCCAGTACTTAATCTCGATCAAACCTGAAACCGCTGCACCATCGTGCGCAGCGAGTTCGCCAACTGCGACAGTTCATGGCTGGACGCGCTGGTCTGGTCGGCACCAGTGGCCGAGCGCACGGACAAATCACGGATATTGACCAGGTTGCGATCCACCTCGCGGGCCACTTGTGCCTGCTCTTCGGCGGCGCTGGCGATCACCAGGTTGCGCTCATGGATCTGATGCACCGACGCGGTAATGGTTTGCAGCGCCTCCCCCGCGCGCTCGGCCATTGCCAGGGTACTGGCCGCACGGCTGGAGCTGGCCTGCATGGAATCCAGGGCCTGGGTGGCACCGCTGCGCATGCCCTGGACCATCTGCTCGATTTCCTGGGTCGATTGCTGCGTGCGATAGGCCAATGCCCGGACTTCGTCGGCGACCACGGCAAAACCACGGCCGCTCTCTCCGGCCCTCGCCGCTTCGATGGCCGCGTTGAGCGCCAACAGGTTGGTCTGCTCGGCAATGGCCCGGATCACATCCAGCACCTTGCCGATGTCCTGGGACTGGCTGGCCAGGGATTGCACCAGGCCGCCGGTGATTTGCACATCGCTGGCGAGGGCGCTGATCGCGTTGACGGTATCGCTGACCCGTTCCTGGCCCAACATCGCCGACTCGCTGGATTGGCGTGTCGCATCGGAGGTGGACACAGCGTTGCGCGCGACCTCTTCCACGGCGGTGGTCATTTCGGTGACCGCAGTGGCGGCCTGCTCGATTTCGTTGTTCTGCTGTTGCAGGCTTTGAGTGCTGTCGAGCGTGACGGCGTTCAGCTCATCGGCAGCGGTCGCCAGTTGCGTCGCCGAGCCGCTGATGCCCTGCAGGGTTTGCCGAAGGTTCTGCTGCATGGTGGCCAACGCCTTGAGCAGGCGACTCACTTCATCATTGCCATGGGTCTCGATCGGCCGGGTCAGGTCACCGCGGGCCACACTCTCCGCGGCAGTCAGCGCCTCGCCCAGCGGCTTGACGATGCTGCGGGTCAGCAACATTGCCAGGACCACCGTGGCCAGAGCCGCCAGCACCACGAACAGACTGACGATCATCCGCGAGTTGACGTAGTGCTCCTGGGATTTCTGGCTCTCGATGGACACCTGTTTGGAGAACAGTTGCGCAAGGTCGTTGAGCTGCTTGCCCGAGCCATCCACCACGGTTTTCATGTCCACCAGCAACAACTTGATCAATTCGTCCCGCCGCCCCTGCTCCGCCAGGGTGAATGACTGGGCGATCCCCGCGCGGTAGGCGGTGAAGGTCTGCTTGAACTGCTCGTAGAGCGCCTTGCCTTCCGGTGTCACCACAAGCTTGTCGTAACTGGCGATTTTCTCGCTCAGTTCCTTGTCGCGGGTATCCATCTGCCCGCGATACACCGGGATGTTCTTCGGGTCTTCATCCAAGGCCATGCGCAGGGAAATGGTGCGGATGCGCAACATCAATTCGCGGATCTCGTCGCCGCCCCGGATGCTCGGCAGCCATTGGGTTTCCACCGCGACCTCGCTGTCGCGAATACTCGACATCTGCCCCAGCGCAAATACGCCGAGCAGCGCCACCAGCACGGCGATCAAGGCGAAACCCAGCGCGGCACGGGGGGCGATATTCAACTGACGAAGAAACATAACGGGCGCCTTTTCTTGTTATCGGCCTGAAGAGAGGGCGATTGTTCATGCCCCTGTCGGCGGGTTATCGGCAAGTTGTATGATGACTTGAAGGCAAGCGGCTTTCCGGCGGGCAAAAAAAATCCCCGTATCTTTCGATACGAGGATTTTTAATATGGTCGGGGTAAGGGGATTCGAACTCCTGACATCCTGCTCCCAAAGCAGGCGCGCTACCGGACTGCGCTATACCCCGGTAAAAAAAAGGCGACCTTCGCAAGTCGCCTTCCTCGATCAGCGCTTTTGGCCTCTGATCTTAAGATTCGATTCCAGCGAACTGGTTTCAAAAATGGTGGGTCGTGTGGGATTCGAACCTACGACCAATTGGTTAAAAGCCAACTGCTCTACCAACTGAGCTAACGACCCAAATATGGTCGGGGTAAGGGGATTCGAACTCCTGACATCCTGCTCCCAAAGCAGGCGCGCTACCGGACTGCGCTATACCCCGATTGAAATGGCTCCGTGACCAGGACTCGAACCTGGGACCCAATGATTAACAGTCATTTGCTCTACCGACTGAGCTATCACGGAACTGATATTTCAAGTTACTGCTATTTACCGCTACAGCGTTGAAGCTTGCTGCAACCTCTTCGACCCGTTTGCATTGCTGCGTTCGTGTGTCTGAGGCGCGCTATTCTACAATCTTAAAAACCTCTGTCAACCCCTTAAATTGCTTTCAAGACAATGATTTGCAACTTATTTTGGATTCCTTCTCAGTGAGAAGTCGCCCTTGGGGTGACGTACTGCGGGGCGCACTTTACAAGCCTTTTCCTTTGAGTTCAACGGCCTGATGAAAAAAATGGCCTCGCCAGGCGAGGCCATTTCAATCACCGGCTGTTGCGGCTTTCAGTGGAAGACGATCTCGTCGTTTTCCACGGTGCCGGTCACGGTTTCGCCGGGCATGAAGCGGCCGGACAGGATCAACTGCGCCAACGGGTTTTCGATCCAGCGCTGGATGGCCCGTTTCAGCGGCCGTGCGCCATAGACCGGGTCGTAACCCACCGCGATCAGCTTGTCCAACGCCTCGTCGCTCAGTTGCAGCTTCAGCTCACGCTCGGTGAGACGGCTGCGCAGGCGACCCAGCTGGATCTCGGTAATACCGGCGATCTGCTCACGGGCCAGCGGCTCGAAGATCACCACTTCGTCCACCCGGTTGATGAACTCGGGACGGAAGTGCGTGGAAATCGCGTCCATCACCGCAGCGCGTTGCGCCTCGCGATCGCCGACCAGTTCCTGGATCTGCGTCGAGCCCAGGTTGGAGGTCATCACGATCACCGTGTTGCGAAAATCCACCGTACGACCGTGGCTGTCAGTCAGGCGACCGTCCTCAAGCACCTGCAAGAGGATGTTGAACACATCCGGGTGGGCCTTCTCGACCTCATCGAGCAGGATCACCGAGTACGGTTTACGCCGCACGGCCTCGGTCAGGTAACCGCCCTCTTCGTAGCCGACATAGCCTGGCGGCGCACCGATCAAGCGGGCCACGGAATGTTTCTCCATGAACTCGGACATGTCGATGCGCACCATGGCCTCTTCGGTGTCGAAGAGGAATTCGGCCAGCGCCTTGCACAGCTCGGTCTTGCCCACGCCGGTCGGGCCGAGGAACATGAACGAGCCGCTCGGACGGTTAGGGTCCGACAACCCGGCACGGGACCGACGCACGGCGTTGGAGACCGCCACCACGGCTTCTTCCTGGCCGATCACGCGCTGGTGCAACAGGCTTTCCATCTTCAGCAGCTTGTCGCGCTCGCCTTCGAGCATTTTCGACACTGGGATGCCGGTCCACTTGGAAACCACCTCGGCGATTTCCTCTTCAGTGACCTTGCTACGTAGCAGCTGATTTTCACTCTTACCGTGCTGGTCAACCATCTGCAGGCTGCGCTCAAGATCCGGGATCACCCCGTATTGCAGCTCGGCCATGCGGTTGAGATCGCCCTTGCGGCGGGCCGCTTCCAGTTCCTGGCGAGACTGCTCGATCTTCTGCTGGATCTGCGCCGAGCCCTGGACTTCGGCTTTCTCCGAATTCCAGATTTCTTCGAGATCGGAATACTCGCGCTCGTGCCGGACAATTTCTTCCTGCAATCTTTCCAGACGTTTCTTCGCGGCCTCGTCGCTCTCTTTTTTCAGGGCCTGGGACTCGACCTTGAGCTGAATCAAGCGCCGCTCCAGACGATCCAGTACCTCAGGCTTGGAATCGATTTCCATGCGGATGCGGCTGGCGGCCTCGTCAATCAGGTCGATGGCCTTATCCGGCAATTGCCGGTCAGTGATATAGCGGTGGCTGAGCTTCGCTGCCGCGATGATCGCCCCGTCGGTGATCGCCACCTTGTGGTGAACCTCGTAGCGCTCCTTCAGGCCGCGCAAGATCGCGATGGTGTCTTCTTCGCTCGGCTCCTCCACCAGCACTTTCTGGAAACGTCGCTCCAGGGCCGCATCTTTCTCGATGTACTGGCGGTATTCGTTGAGCGTGGTCGCGCCAACGCAATGCAACTCGCCACGGGCCAGCGCAGGCTTGAGCATATTGCCGGCGTCCATCGAGCCCTCGCCCTTGCCGGCCCCGACCATGGTGTGCAATTCGTCGATGAACAGGATGATCTGCCCTTCCTGCTTCGACAGTTCATTGAGCAAGGCCTTGAGCCGCTCCTCGAATTCGCCGCGGTACTTGGCGCCAGCGATCAGCGCCCCCATGTCGAGGGACAGCAAGCGCTTGCCCCGCAGGCCGTCGGGCACTTCGCCATTGATGATGCGCTGGGCCAGGCCCTCGGCGATGGCGGTCTTGCCCACGCCAGGTTCACCGATCAGCACCGGGTTGTTCTTGGTGCGACGCTGCAGGACCTGGATGGTGCGGCGAATTTCATCGTCACGGCCGATCACCGGGTCGAGTTTGCCTTCCTCGGCGCGCTTGGTCAGGTCAACGGTGTACTTGTCCAGCGCCTGGCGCGCTTCCTCGTGGTTGGGGTCGTTGACCGCATCGCCACCACGCAGGTTGTTGATGGCATTTTCCAGGGCTTTCTTGCTCACGCCCTGGCCGAGCAGCAACTTGCCCAGCTTGCTGTTCTCGTCCATCGCGGCGAGCAGCACCAGTTCGCTGGAAATGAACTGGTCGCCCTTCTGTTGGGCCAGGCGATCGGCCTGGTTGAGCAGCCGCGCCAGATCCTGGGACATGTTCACGTCACCGGTCGGATTCTGGATCTTGGGCAGTTGGTCGAGTTCTTTGGCCAACTCTTTGCGCAGGCTGTTGACGTCAAAGCCCACCTGCATCAGCAGTGGCTTGATGGAGCCGCCTTGCTGTTCGAGCATGGCCTGCATCAAGTGCGCCGGTTCGATACCGGGATGGTCCAGGCCGACGGCCAGGGACTGGGCATCGGACAAGGCCAATTGCAATTTGCTGGTTAAACGATCAATACGCATGGGTCACCTTCCTAATGAGCAGGCCGGACCTGGAAAAACATCCTGAATGAAGAAACCTGCCAGATACCGCTATAGATGTGGCCGATTCTGGAAGATTCAAGCAGTGCGTGGTTGATACAGATCAGCAGAGTCTAGCGTTCAAGCCAGATCAGGGAAGCGAAGCGACCGGTGCGGGCGTTGCGACGGTAGGAAAAGAAGCGCGGATCGGTCACGGTGCACAGGCCGCCACCGTACACGGCGGTGACGCCGCGAGCCGCGAGACGCAGGCGCGCCAGCGCATAGATATCCGCCAGGTATTTCCCGGCATTGTGGCTGGGCATGAAGGCTTGTTGCGCCTCGGGCAGTTGCGCAACAAAAACCTCACGCACCTCAGGCCCCACTTCGAACGCTTGCGGGCCGATGGCCGGGCCGAGCCAGGCGAGGATTTCTTCGGCCGGTACTTGCAGACGATCAAGGGTGGCTTCCAGGACTCCGTTGGCCAACCCGCGCCAACCGGCATGGGCCGCCGCGACATGGGTGCCGGCGTAGTTACAGAACAATACAGGCAGGCAATCGGCTGTCATTGCCGCGCAGGCGATACCCGGCGTGGCGCTCCAACTGGCATCGGCGACAGCCACCTCGGCCGGGTCAGCTTCGACCACGTCAATACCGTGGACCTGCTGCAACCAGGCCGGACGCATGGCGAAACGATCGGTGAGGCGACAACGGTTTTCGGCGACAGCCGCAGGCTCATCGCCGACATGGTCGCCGAGGTTGAGGCTGTCGAACGGCGCCAGGCTGACGCCGCCCTCGCGGGTGGTGACACAGGCCTTGACCCGGGCCGGCGCGGGCCAGTCGGGTATCAGCCAGTCACTCATCCGATGAATGCCTCGCGATCCTGCTTGAGCAGCGTCAGCAGCCAGACGAAGTCATCCGGCAAAGGCGATTCCCAGCTCATGCGCTTACCGGTCGTCGGGTGGTCCAGCTCCAGGAAACGCGCGTGCAGCGCCTGACGCGGGAAGTTTTTCAACGATTCGACCATCGTCTGGCTCGCGGCCGGCGGAATGCGGAAGCGACCACCATAGGCCGGGTCGCCCACCAGCGGGAAGTTGATATGGGCCATGTGCACGCGAATCTGGTGGGTCCGGCCGGTTTCCAGCTTGACCCGCACATGCGTGTGCGAACGAAAACGCTCCAACACGCGGTAGTGACTGACCGCCTGCTTGCCACCTTCCATCACCGCCATGCGCTGGCGCTGCTGGCCGTGACGGCCGATCGGGGCGTTGATCTTGCCACCGGCGGTGACCACGCCGATCACGATGCATTCATAGATGCGGCTGACGCTACGGCTTTGCAGCTGTGTGACCAGCTGTGTCTGCGCCTGGATGGTCTTGGCGACCACCATCAGGCCGGTGGTGTCTTTGTCCAGGCGGTGCACGATCCCGGCGCGGGGCACATTGATGATGTCCGGCACGTGATGCAGCAAGGCGTTGAGCAGGGTGCCATCGGCGTGACCGGCCGCCGGGTGGACCACCAGGCCCGCGGGCTTGTTGATCACCAGGATGTCGTCGTCTTCGTAGACGATGTCCAGGGCAATGTCCTGGGCGACCCATTCTCCCTGGGCCTCCTGCTCGGCGGTCAGTTCGAGGATGGCACCGCCATGGACGATGTCGCGCGGACGGATCACCGCCCCGTCCACTGTCAGGCGACCGTCCTTGATCCAGGCGGAAAGGCGCGAGCGCGAGTGCTCGGCGAAGAGTTGGGCGGCGACTTGATCGAGGCGTTGGCCGCCCAATTCGGACGGCACCTCTGCGCGAAGTTCTATTTTATCGGACATGCTCGGACTGGGCGTCGGCACAGCCTTTGGTTTCGGCTGCGCGCTTGTGGTTAAATACGGCGTCTTTTGCCCCGAGGCTTTCAACGGGGCGCTCATCATAACAGGACGGCCCCGCCCAAGACAGCGGCCGTCATAGGGACGCAAGCCGCCATGCAAGTGAAACACCTGCTGCTGATCGCCATCCTCGCATTGACTGCTGCTTGCTCGTCGAAGGAAGTCGTAGACGAAAACCTGAGCGAAGTCGAACTGTACCAACAGGCGCAGAACGACCTGGATAACAACAGCTATACCAGCGCCACCGCCAAGCTCAAGGCGTTGGAGTCGCGGTATCCGTTCGGTCGCTACGCCGACCAGGCGCAGCTGGAGCTGATCTACGCCAACTACAAGAACGCCGAGCCGGAAGCTGCCAAGTCCGCCGCCGAGCGTTTCATTCGTCTGCACCCGCAGCACCCGAACGTCGATTACGCTTACTACCTCAAGGGCCTGACCTCCTTCGACCAGGACGTCGGCCTGCTGGCGCGCTTCCTGCCGCTGGACATGACCAAGCGTGACCCGGGCGCCGCGCGCGACTCCTACAACGAGTTCGCCCAGCTGACCAGCCGCTTCCCCAACAGCCGCTATTCGCCTGATGCCAAGCAGCGCATGATCTATCTGCGCAACCTGCTGGCGTCCTACGAAATCCACGTGGCGGACTATTACCTGACCCGCCAGGCCTACGTCGCCGCTGCCAACCGTGGCCGCTACGTGGTGGAAAACTTCCAGGAAACCCCATCGGTTGGCGACGGCCTGGCTGTCATGACCGAAGCCTACCAGCGCCTGCACCTGGATGACCTCGCGGCCACCAGCCTTGAGACATTGAAGCTTAACTACCCCGATCACCCATCGCTGGTCGATGGCCAGTTCACCCCGCGGGTCGATGAAGCCGACAACCGTTCGTGGCTGAGCAAGGCGACCCTCGGCCTGATCGAATCCCGTCCGCCGCTGCCGCCGGGCGAAACCCGCGCCAACCAGGACGTCCAGCGCCAGTTCCAGGACGCCAAGGAAGCCATCCCGAACGAGCTCAAGCCCAAGGATGAAAATGGCGACGTGATCGAAGAAGAAGAGCCGGAAAGCGAATCCAGCGATCGCTCCTGGTTCAGCTACATGACCTTCGGCATGTTCGACTGAAAGCCAAGGCGCCATAAAAAGGGAGACGCTGGGTCTCCCTTTTTCATGCCTGCATTTTATTGCGCTGTGCGCCGTTCCTGTCCTTGGCTAAACTGCCTGATCTCTAGCCAAAAAGCCGCCCATCATGCTTCGTTTACTGTTCTGGATCGCCCTGATTGCCGCCGCGATATGGTTGTGGCGCAAGTTCAAGGCAACCTCCGCCACATCGAACGCCCCACGCGACCATGACGCGCGGCCCATGGTGCGTTGCGCCCAGTGCGGGGTGCACCTGCCGCGCGACCGGGCGCTGGCCCTCGACCAACAATGGTATTGCAGCCAGGCTCACCTCGAGCAAGGCCCGGGTACTCGTGATCGCTGAGGCCTCGCGTCCCCGCGTCAAACAGGCGCAGCGTCTGCTGCGCCTGTATCACCTGTACCGCCTGAGCATCGGCATCACCCTGGTGCTGCTGATCACCAGCAACATGGACAACCGGCTGCTGGAGTTCGCCAACGACGACCTGCTGCGCAGCGGCAGCTGGTTGTATCTGGTACTGAACATCCTGCTGGTGGTGTTCCTTGAAAATACGCGTCGCCCTGCCCGGCTGTTCGGGCTGGCACTCACCGACGTATTGCTGCTGTCGTGGCTGTTCTTCGTCGCGGGTGGCGCCCCCAGCGCCATCGGCAACCTGATCATTGTCTCGGTAGCCATCGGCAACACCTTGCTGAAAGGGCGCATCGGCCTGCTGATCGCCGCCGTTGCCACCCTTGGCATCGTCGGCTCGACATTTGTCCTCGGCCTCAGCGACGCGAGCCGCCCCAGCAGCTATCTACAGGCGGGCACCCTGGGCGCCTTGTGTTTCGCCGCCGCTTTGCTGGTGCAAGGCCTGACCCGACGCCTGGAAGCCAGCGAAACCCTGGCCGAGCAACGGGCCAGCGAAGTGCTCAGCCTCGAAGCGCTCAACGCCTTGATCCTGCAACGCATGCGCACCGGCATCCTGGTGCTTGATCACCAGCACCGGGTGCAGCTGGCCAACGAAAGCGCCTTGAACCTGCTGGGCATGCACGACCTGATCGGCCAGCGGATAGACGATTATTCCAGCGCCTTGGTCGAACGGCTGCAATCGTGGCGGAACAATCCCAGCCTGCGCGCGCAAAGCCTGACCATCAGCGGCACCGGCCTGACGCTGCAACCCAGCTTCATCGCCCTCGGCCCACAGGATCAGCAGCAGATCCTGGTATTTCTCGAAGACCTGGCCCAAGTGGCCCAACACGCCCAGCAGCTGAAACTCGCCTCCCTCGGGCGCCTCACCGCCGGTATTTCCCATGAAATCCGCAACCCTCTGGGCGCCATCAGCCACGCCGCGCAATTGCTCGGTGAATCCGAGGAACTGAACAACGCCGACCGACGTCTGACGCAGATTATTCAAGACCACTCCCTACGAATGAATCGCGTCATCGAAAACGTCCTGCAGCTGTCCCGCCGCCAGCAAACCTCGCCGCAACGCCTGGATTTACGCACATGGCTTGAGCAATTCGTCCTGCGGACCCGCGAAAACGCGGCCGAAAACCAGCAATTGCACCTGAGCATCGACCCGGGCGACTACATCACGCTCATGGACCCCGACCAACTGGCCCAGGTGCTCGACAATCTGCTGCGCAACGCCTGGCGTCATAGCGCAATGGTCCATGAACAGGCCGAGGCCTGGTTGAAGCTCTTCATCGACCCGCACAGTCAGTTGGCCACGCTGGACATCATCGACAACGGCCCTGGCGTAACGCCGGAGCAGCAGGCGCACTTGTTCGAACCTTTCTTCACCACCAGCAGCCAGGGCACCGGCCTCGGCCTCTATCTGTCCCGTGAGCTGTGCGAAAGCAACCAGGCCCGCCTAGACTTCAAATCACGCCAAGGCGGCGGTTGCTTTCGCATCACCTTTGCTCACGGACGGAAACAGATTTGAATACACGCTCACGGCAACGAATCCTGATCGTCGATGACGAACCGGACATCCGCGAACTCCTGGAAATCACCCTGGGAAGGATGAAACTCGACACCCGCAGCGCCAAGAACCTCGCCGAGGCCCAAGCCCTGCTGGCAGGTGAAACCTTCGACCTGTGCCTGACCGACATGCGCCTGCCCGATGGCACCGGCCTGGAACTGGTGCAACACATCCAGCAACGTATTCCTCAACTGCCGGTGGCGATGATCACCGCCTATGGCAGCCTGGAAGTCGCTATCGACGCGCTCAAGGCCGGCGCCTTCGACTTCCTGACCAAACCGGTCGACCTCGGGCGGCTGCGGGAGCTGATCGGCAGCGCCTTGCGCCTGTCGCCGGGTGCTGCGCCGAGTACGACCGTCGAGCGCTGCCTGTTGGGCGACTCGCCACCCATGCGCAGCGTGCGCCGACAGATTGAAAAACTCGCCCGCAGCCAGGCGCCGGTCTACATCAGCGGCGAATCGGGCTGCGGCAAGGAACTGGTGGCGCGCCTGATTCATGAACAAGGCCCTCGCTACAACCAGGGGTTTGTGCCGGTCAATTGTGGGGCCATTCCAACGGAGTTGATGGAAAGCGAGTTTTTCGGCCATCGAAAAGGCAGCTTCACCGGTGCCATCGAAGACAAGCCCGGCCTGTTCCAGGCGGCTCACGGCGGGACCCTGTTCCTTGATGAAGTCGCCGACCTGCCACTGGCGATGCAGGTCAAGCTGCTGCGTGCCATCCAGGAAAAAGCCGTGCGCGCGGTGGGCGGGCAACAGGAGGAAGTGGTGGATGTGCGAATCCTCTGCGCCACCCACAAGGACCTCGGCGCAGAAGTCGCCGCCAGTCGCTTTCGCCAGGACTTGTATTACCGGCTGAATGTCATCGAACTGCGCGTCCCACCCTTGCGTGAACGCCGGGAAGACATCGAGCTGCTGGCCAACCACATGCTCCAGCGCCTGGCCATCAACGCCTGCAGCCCAGCGGTGACGCTCCATCCGCACGCCCTCAAAGCGCTGCAGAACTACCGCTTCCCGGGCAACGTGCGAGAACTGGAGAACATGCTCGAACGGGCCTACACCCTGTGCGAGCACCAGCAGATCGAGGCCGATGACTTGCGTCTCGCCGAACACAACGGGGCTGGCGAGGCGGGCAATCCTGATCTGATGCAGGTCGACAATCTGGAAGATTATCTGGAGGACGTCGAACGCAAGGTCATCCTCCAGGCCCTGGAGGAAACCCGCTGGAACCGCACCGCAGCGGCGCAGAGATTGAAGTTGTCGTTTCGGTCGATGCGGTATCGGTTGAAGAAGTTGGGGTTGGATTGAAGTCAGCGCTCGAACCCTTGTGGGAGCGAGCCTGCTCGCGAAGAGGCCAGCATTTCCAACATCTTCATTGACTGTCACACCGCTTTCGCGAGCAGGCTCGCTCCCACAGGGAAAGCCGAACCTACAGCCGCCCCGCCGGGGCATACGGCGCAGGATCAATCACCGGCTCACGCCCCAGCATCACGTCGACGAACAACCGGCACGAAGCCGGCGCCAGCACCAGGCCGTTGCGGTAATGGCCGCAGTTCAACCACAACCCCGCAAACCCCGGCACTTCGCCAATGTAGGGAATACCCTCCGGCGATCCTGGCCGTAACCCGGCCCAATGCCCCACCAACTCGGCGTCGGCCAACGCCGGGATCAACTCCAGAGCCGAAGCCTTGAGGCTTTCCAGCGCCGCATCGGTCGGCGTCTTGTCGAAGCCTTCATGCTCCAGCGTACTGCCGATCAAGATGTGCCCGTCACGACGCGGAATCGCATAACGGCCCTTGGCCAGGACCATGCTCGAGAGGAAATCGGACGCGCACTTGTACAGGATCATCTGGCCCTTCACCGGCTCGACCGGCAGCTCCAGCCCCAGCGTTCCCAGCAACTCGCCGCTCCAGGCACCCGCGGCGAGAACCACTTGATCACCGCGCATCTCCCCCCCGCTGAGCTCTTCACGCCACGGACACGCTCACCGTCGCGAATGAACCCGCTGACTTCGCAATGCTCATGAAGCGTGACATTCGGCATCGTCTGCAATGCAGTCTTGAGGGACTTCACCAGCCGCGGATTACGCACGTTCGCCACATCGGCCATGTAGATCGCCCGGGAAAAGCCCGAGCCCAATACCGGAACCGCATCATGGACCGCGGAGATATCCACAGCCCGCAGCGGGCGCCCTTCCCGCTCGGCCCAGGCCAGTGCTTCGGCCTGATCGTCGAGGTCCAGCCAATACAGGCCGGTGACATGCACTTGCGGATCGATCCCGGTCGCCGCGAACAAGCGCTCGCCCAGCTGTGGATAAAAATCCTGCGACCAGTGCGCCAGCGCAGTGACCGCCGGGCTATAGCGCCATGGGTACAGCGGCGAAACAATACCGCCGCCGGCCCAGGAGGATTCCTGGCCAACGCCGGAGCGATCCAGCAGCACCACTCGCTGGCCTTCGGAGGCGAGATTGAAAGCCGTCAGCAGGCCAATGACTCCGCCGCCGACTATCACCACTTGCTGTTGCCTGGTCATGTTCTGTTTCGACTCACAAGACAGAGGGCGCTCGTCTGCACCCGGTAAAAATCTCAACGACCCCAGCAATCCTTGGTGGTCAGCCCGGCGGATGCGTTCAGCATGCTCCGTACGCCAGTGTTGTTGATGGTGAAATCGCCGCATTTGTCCGTCGCCATGGACGAACCACTTTTGCGCACCGCAGTCAGGGTAAAGCTCTGGTCCGCGAGCGTCGGGGTGATGGTGTAGAAATCGTTGCCACCGCTCAGGCCAGTCGCGTTGGTATAGACGTTGGTCTTCGAGTAGTGGCGCTCAAGGATTTGCGCCTGTTCCGACAGCAACCCGGCGATTTCGGCCCGCCGTCCCTTCTTCATGTATTCGGTCAGGCTCGGATAGCCGACGGTGATCACGATACCGATGATCGCGATGACGATCATGATTTCGATCAAGGTGAAACCCCGGTTGGATGTGCGCATGCCTTACCTCACTGTATTTGCCGCCACATGATACGACGGCTGCCACCGACGGACTTGGTCAGCAGGTCGGTGATTCCACCACCGGAGTCATTCACCACCATATTGGTTGCTCCATTGGCGCTGACGACGGCACTCAAGGTCGGGATCCCCCCGGTGAACACCACGCCAGCGGAAATCGTGTCGAGGGTATTGATCGAACCATCGTTGTTGGTATCGAGCACCGCGTAGTTGAGCATCTTACCGTTGAACGCATCCACTTCGATCAGTTTGCCCGTACCAAAGCTCGCACAAGGATCAGTGGTGTCCACGGCGGCGGTGGTGAAGACAACACGCCCAAGCACCAGGCTGGCCGGGTTGATCACCCGTTCACCGGTCAGCGCGTTGTTGTATATCAGCGGCAGATACCAGCCTTTCTGCGTGGGATAGGCCACGTTATTCTGGCTGGTGGTCACGAATTGCCCGGTAGTACCGGAAAAAATGCTGGTGATCGATTGGGCCTGCAGGTTCGCCACGGTGATCTGCCCGGCGCCACCGCTAGCGTCCCAGATCGAATAGAACCCTTGCAGGTCCTTGTTGAGCTTGTCCGCCGACTCATTGAACTTGCCCGTGCCGAAAAATACCTGGATACCGCCCTGGGGGTTCTCCGCCAGCAACGGTTGCGCGGTGATCGGCTGTGTCGCCCCACCTGGAGCGGTGAACAACGGCTGGCCGGCAAACGCCAGGCCCCAGGTGTTCGGCGAAGTTGCGCTGATGTCGAACTTCCACATCCGTCCCTTCAGGTCCCCGCCATAGGCCGCCTGCACAACGTTCTGGGCGTTGACCCGCAACTTGACCGACGAAAGGCCGTTATTGGTGTCGGGGCTGTTGACGACAATCTTGCGAATCAGCGAGCCGTCGCGAACGTCCACTACATACAGCGCCGCCACGCCGGTATTACTGCCATAGCCATTGGCGATGAACGCCGCCCAGCGACCGTCCGCAAGGCGCGCGACTTCAGGGCGCGCATAGGCGTAGCCCAGGTCATTGAAGGCATTGGCTGCGTTGGCGATGGTCGGCGCGCTGATCTCCCACAAGGCCCGGATCGCATTGCCTGCCGCTGCATCGAACAGCTGCACCGCGTAAAACGCCCGGCCACCCGCGCCAGTGCCACCCAGGGCCAGCGTTTTCCAGACGCTGCCCAGCTGCGCATCGAATACGGCAACCTGTCCGTCCACCAGGAACTTATGACTCACGCCATTGATGTAGCCGGGATCCGCGATGAGTTGCAATGAGGGCAGCACGGTCGACGGCATATACGCATAGCGCCGGGTTCCGTTGGCGCTGTTGATGACGCTGAAAAAACCATCGTTGCCATTCACCACCAGGCTGCTGCTCATGTTTGCCGCCTTGGTCGTCAGGTAATTGCTGTAACTGGTGTCGTTCAGCAGGTCCGAGGCGGTCTGGTCATTGGGCGAGGCCAGGACCAGCGGCGAGTTGATGATGTCCCCCAGCAGGACGCTGCGCACCTTGAGCCCGGTCTTGTTGACGCCCTTGCTCCATTCCACCAGATCGCTGCCGGTGATCCCCGTTGGCAGGCCCTGGCTCAGGCTGGTTTGCTGGGCCGGCGAAAAGTTGCCATAGGCCAGGGTCACCGGCACGTTGGTCGCGGTGTTCCAGGACTGGTAGAGCGGCGGTGTGGCACCCGGAACGATAGCGGTGTCAGTGGTCCACTGCGCTGCTGCGGTGTTCACCGTTCCAGTGGAGTTGAAGCCGAATGCCTTGATGGTGCCGCGCCAGTCCCTGGGGTCGTAGGTGGTCTGGTAAAAACTGGAAGTGCTGGAGAGCGTCGCGCCATTGCTGGTGCCGCCGCCTCCCGAACCGGCCTTGGAGGTGATGTCGCTCAGGGCCGACGACAGGGCCGAGTTCAGGCCTTCACTGTCGGTGGCCGGATAATATTTGCCCGCACCGTAGCGAGCGGCGTCGGAAAGCATCTGGTTGGTGACAGCAAAACCCACGGTGTAGGTATTGAGGTACTGCCGGCGGAATTCGGCTCCATCCCAGCTTTTCCCAGTGACGTCGGTGCCGGTGGAGCGCATGTCGATGTCGAAGGCGAACTTGGCGATGTCGTCCAGGTACAGCGTGTCGCCCTCCGCATCGCCCGTGGCACTGGCGCCATCATTCGCGCTGATGCCATCCCAATTCGGCAAGCGACCTGCCCCTAGCGGATCGTTGGTGGGAAACGTTCGATCGTAGGTGGGCAGGCCATCGGTAATCACCACGCCGAAATTCTTCTGGCAGCGATACTGGATCGGGCTGGTATAGGTGCTGGGCGTGCCGTTGTAATACGGTGCCATGCCGCGGAAATAGCGGGTAACCTCGTAATAACTTTCGGCCAACGGAGTGTTGGCGACGGCGCCCAAAGCGTTGATGGCATTGATAAGAGCGCTGTAGTTGGTGTTGGCCTGGGTCTGGGTGACACTGCCGCTGACCGGCGACAAGTCGCTGATGGCTCGGGCGATATAACCACCGGGGCCGGAGTTGATACTGCTGGGCGGGTTGAAAGTGGCCAGGCCAATGCGCAGGGCGCGGTTGTTGGCCACCAGGTCGGTGGAGACATCCCGAGCCACGTTGATTCGATAATCGTTGGGAATCGTGCCGGTGGTGAAGTCGCGGCTCGAACCGTTGGCCAAGGTGACCAGATAAGCCAGGTACCTGGCCGTGTAACGAGTGTTACCGCCCCCTACAGGATCGGGCAACCGCAGACAGACCCGCCCGATGGTGGATCGATAGAAACCATACCAGCCGGAAGAGCAGCCGCCACGCAACAGGCTGACCAACAGAATGTTCGTGTCGTCCAGATCAAGTTCATACCTGTCGTTGCAGCTGCTACTGGAATTGCACGCAAATGTACGCGTCTGTGTTGCCGCCGGATCAAACCCCGCCGCCCAGATAATGTTGTTCATGCTCCCCGAATCATCGATCAGCAGCATCACGTTGGGCGTCACCGCCGCTGCACTCAACAGCGGTGATTCCGACGGTGTGAAGCCATAGGCCGGGGCCGTCAGGTAAAGGCTGAGCAACGCTCCCCACAACGCCTGTCGCCAGCTTCGAAGCACCCTAATATTTCGCATAGATGCTCTCCACTACGCTGCGCTGGTTGTTGCCCACCACCGCCACCGCCGTGATCCGGTACAGCGTCGCCGAGGTATTGAGCGGCACGTTGACTGCCGTAAGGGTTGTGCCGATATTCTGCACGCCGTAAAACCCGCCAGCAGCGGCCACCCAGAGCACCCCCGACGACGAATAGCGCCCCGCCACCGTCACTGTTGCCGACTCAGGCGGTGGTGCGCATTGGGCCGCGGTACAGACCGGCAGCGAATAACTTTCTGCCTGCACCGCGCTTTCCCCGACCCTCAGCGCCGCCTCGGCCATCTGAAACGACTGGTTGCGCTGCATGACGCTGCTGGTCATCTTTTCCTGGAGCGTGGCGCTCTGCATCGACGACAAGCCAATCAGTGTCAGCAGCAGCAAAAAGACCAGGCTGACCAGCAAGGCCATGCCCCGCTGGCGATACCCGAAACCTGTCGACCTCATCAGTCGCCCCCTCATAGCAGCCGGTTGCGCAAGGCAGCAACCACGTTGAAGGTCTGCTCGCGCACGGTATTTTTCGGGTCGAACAGCGTCAACGTCAGGCGCACGCTGCGAATCAGCGCCGGGTCGCTCGGATTGCCGCTGTAGCTGGTGGCTGCGATGTCCGTCGCGCTGCCGGCCACGCCGAAGGTCACGTCGAATGCCCGCACGTTATCCACCAGCACCGCCATGGTCGGGTTGCCAGCGCCGCTCCCCAGCAATAGCTGATTGTTGTTGAAACCATAGATCAGCCGCCGGATCGGAAAGGCCATCTGCCCGCTCGCGGGTGCTCGCGCTCCGGTGTAGGCGGTGGCCGTATTGCGGCAATCGGAAACGATGGTCCAGGTCGGCGCACTGCCGCTATTGCCGATATCCGCCGTGACCAGGGTCAACCTGCGGGTGGCGTTGTCCCAGCGAATCGGGGTGATCTGGCTGGCGGCGAAATCATTGTTCGAAGACGCATCGGTGATCGTCGCCAGGCAGCCGAACATGCCCACCATGCGAATTTCCTGAACCATTTTGCTCAAGGCAAACCGTGCATCCTCCTGCATCACCGCGGCGGCACTCTGGCTTACGTAAGTATTTTTTGCTGCGATGAAAATCTGCACGACGCCCAGCACGACGATCAGGCTGATGACCAGCGCGATCATCAATTCGATCAGCCCGAAACCCCGGCTATGCCGGTTCATGGCGTCGTCGCCAATGGATCGACAGCGACCCGGCTGGTCAGCACAAAGCTGCGTCGCGCCTCGGCCGCGTTGGTCGTGTTGGCAGCCCGGGCGTCGTCCCAGGAAATGGTGATGGTGTAGACCCGCTGGTTCAGCGCAACCGTGCCGGTGGCCGTGGCGCCGCCGAAAGCGACGATATTGGTCTTGAAGTCATAAAGATCCTGGTCCCGGGCCACGTTGAGGTTCGGCGAGCTCGGCGGCGTGATGGTGTAGTCGGCGCCGGAATTGGCCCGGATGCGGTCCAGCAGGTCGTAGGCGATGAAGCTGGCCTGGCTGGTCATGCGCGAGCTGTCGGTGTATTTGAGAGCATTGAGCTGGACCATCGCCGCCCCCAGCAAACCCACGCCGAGAATCAGCATCGCCACCAGCACCTCGATGAGCGTCATGCCCTCCTGCGCCGTTTTACTGCAATCCTTCATCCGCAATTTCCACCCAATACGATTCGTCCATTGAGGCAGACATTGAGCGTCCTGCTCTGCGCCCCTCTCACGTAATTGAAGCCCACCGGCGTGGTCGGTGCCGATAACCCGCCCAGGTTGTTGAAATCAATGTTGGTCACTTCTGAGGTTAGCGTCAGAGTCACGCCACTGCCCATCGCTGGAACAACCCGCAATACATTGGTCGGATTGGCCGGGTTGCCAGTGTTGTCATACACCATCAATTCACCGCTCCAGGCTCCGCCCTGGGTGGTGGGACGAATGCGCGTGGTGATGCCACGATTGATCGCTTCCATTCGCGCGAAGTTCAAGGCCCTGCGCAAGTCGCCGATCTCGGTATCGGCCTTGGTACTTTGCAGCGAGCCGGTGAACGACGGCACCGCCATGGTGATCAGGATCAGCAGCACGCCGAGGGCCACCAACACCTCGATCAGCGTGAAACCTTTTGTACGAAGATCCATCGATGCCCTCCGTTGCCGTCGGCTATACCTGCTTCTACACGCTAGAACAAACCGTCGCCGTATGCGAAGTGCCACAACGATTCATAAGCCTTAAATCCGCTTCACGCTCTCCAGGGAGGAGACGTCATGCATCAACAGGGCTTCACCCTGATCGAACTGCTCATGGGACTGGCGATTGCCGCAATTGTTCTGCCGTGGGCCGGTGCAAGCTACAAAGAGCTGATCGAGTCCATCGAACGCGAGGATACCGCCCGGTTGCTGATCAGCGGGTTGCGTTTTGCCCGCAGCGAAGCCATCACGCGCAACCGCCGCATCTTGATCCAGGGAATCGACAATGATTGGGGCAAGGGCTGGCGGATCACGCTGGACAACAAGGAGCAAAGCTTGCTGAGGGAGCGCAGCGGTCATGCTCGGGTGGTTGGCAACTCGCCAGTAAAACGCCGGGTGAGGTTCGGCGGCCAGGGAGAAGCCCTGCACCTCGACGGCGCGTTCCAGGCAGGCACGCTGCATGTCTGCGCCAGACGCGGGCCGGTCAGCCATCACCAGGTGATCCTGGCGCCCTCCGGTCGCGTCCGCCTGGAAAGTATCAAGGCCGAGCAGGCCCTGTGTGAAAAAGGACTCAAAGCAGGGAGCGGACCCGCAGCTCTTTCGGCATCGAGAACGTAATGTTTTCCTCGCGACCCGCCAGCTCGTCGGCGCCCGTTGCGCCCCAGGCCTGCAACTGCTCGATCACCCCGCGGACGAGGACTTCCGGCGCGGAGGCACCGGCGGTGATGCCGATCCGCTCGACACCGTCGAACCAGCTGCGCTGCATGTCCTCGGCGCCGTCGATCAGGTAGGCCGGGGTCGACATGCGTTCGGCCAGCTCGCGCAAGCGGTTGGAGTTGGAGCTGTTCGGGCTGCCGACCACCAGGACCACATCGCACTCGTTGGCCAGTTGCTTGACCGCGTCCTGACGGTTCTGGGTCGCGTAGCAGATGTCGTCCTTGCGCGGCCCGCCGATGGCCGGGAAGCGCGCGCGCAGGGCGTCGATCACCCGGCTGGTGTCGTCCATGGACAAGGTAGTCTGCGTAACGAAAGCCAGCTTTTCCGGGTTGCGAACCTGCAAGGCCGCGACGTCTTCTTCGTCTTCGACCAAGTAGATCGCGCCGCCATTGCTGGCGTCGTACTGACCCATGGTGCCTTCAACTTCCGGGTGGCCTTCATGGCCGATCAGGATGCATTCGCGACCGTCACGGCTGTACCGCGCCACCTCGATGTGGACCTTGGTAACCAACGGGCACGTAGCATCGAACACTTTCAGGCCACGGCCGGCAGCTTCGGTACGCACCGCCTGGGAAACGCCGTGGGCGCTGAAGATCACGATGACATCGTCCGGCACCTGGTCCAGTTCTTCGACGAAGATGGCCCCACGGCTGCGCAGGTCCTCGACGACGAACTTGTTGTGGACCACTTCATGACGCACGTAGATCGGCGGTCCGAAGACTTCCAGGGCGCGGTTGACGATTTCGATCGCCCGGTCCACGCCAGCGCAGAAGCCACGGGGGTTGGCGAGTTTGATTTGCATGCTGTGCCTCGTGTCTTGCGCAAAAAACTGAATCGGTGCAATTCAGTGTGGGAGCGAGCTTGCTCGCGATTGCGGTGGGCCAGTCACCCCTGTATTAAAAGTGACGTCGCCATCGCGAGCAAGCTCGCTCCCACAGTGAACCGAGTGGCAGCAGGAACTGCCTGCAAAAATATTAAACCGCCCTGACCTCAAGGATTTCCACCTCGAAGCTCAAGGTCTTGCCCGCCAGTGGGTGGTTGAAGTCCACGGTCACCTCGGCATCGTCAAAAGCTTTCACCACACCCGGCAGCTCGGCGTTGGCCGCGTCATTGAAGATCACCAGCAGGCCCTCGGACAGCTCCATGTCCTGGAACTGCGAGCGTGGCATGGTCTGCACGTTTTGCGGGTTGGGCTGACCAAAGGCATTTTCCGGAGGAACCACCACGGTGCGCTTGTCGCCGGCCTTGAAACCGAAGATCGCCGCTTCAAAACCCGGCAGCAGGTTGCCGTCGCCGACCTTGAACACCGCCGGCGCCTTGTCGAACGTGCTGTCGACGGTGTCACCATTTTCCAGGTGCAGGGCGAAGTGCAGCTTCACTTCGGTGTTTTGAGCGATACGCTGCTCAGTCATGGACGGCTTCTCCGGTTTTCTTGCTCTTGAACATATCCAGGGCGAGCATCACGGCGCCCACGCTGATGGCACTGTCGGCAATGTTGAACGCCGGGAAGTACCAGCGGTTCTGCCAATGCACCAGGATGAAATCGATTACATGGCCCAAGGCAATCCGGTCGTACAGGTTACCCAGCGCACCACCGAGGACCAGCGCCAGCGCCACCGCCAGCCAGGTCTCGTCACGCCCCAGGCGCTTGAGCCAGACCACCAGCACGGCGCTGACCACAATGGCAATCAGGGCGAACAGCCAACGCTGCCAGCCCGAACTGTCCGCCAGGAAGCTGAACGCCGCGCCGGTGTTGTAGGCCAGGGTCCAGCTGAAGTAGTCGGGAATGACCACGATCTGCTGGTACATGGTCAAAGAGCTCTCGAAGTAGTACTTGCTGGCCTGGTCGATGACCAGTACCAGCACGCTCAACCAGAGCCAGCCCAGCCGTCCGAAACGGCCCGCTGCATTAGCCGCCACATCAGGCATAGTGGCGAACCTCGCCCGTACCGCTGATGTTGTCGACGCAACGACCGCAGATTTCCGGATGCTCCGGGTTCACGCCGACGTCTTCGCGGCAGTGCCAGCAACGGGCGCACTTGACGAAGCCCGACTTGACCACCTTGAGCTTCAGGCCGCTTACCTCGGTGACCACCGCATCGGCCGGCGCCTGCACCAGCGGCGCGACGCTGGCGGTCGAGGTGATCAGCACGAAGCGCAGCTCGTTGCCCAGCTTGGCCAGATCAGCGCCCAGCGCCTCTTCGGCGTAAAGGGTCACTTCAGCCTGCAGGTTGCCGCCGACAGCCTTGGCCGCCCGCTGGATTTCCATTTCCTTGTTGACCGCCGCCTTGACCGCCATGATCCGGTCCCAATACGCACGGTCCAGCTCGAAGCCTTGCGGCAGTTCGGTCAGGCCTTCGTACCAGGTGTTGAGCATCACCGATTCGTTGCGCTCGCCCGGCAGGTATTCCCACAATTCGTCGGCGGTGAACGCCAGGATCGGCGCGATCCAGCGCACCAGCGCCTCGCTGATGTGGAACAGCGCGGTCTGGCACGAACGACGCGCCTTGCTGTTGGCGCCGGTGGTGTACTGGCGGTCCTTGATGATGTCGAGGTAGAAACCGCCAAGCTCCTGCACGCAGAAGTTGTGGATTTTCGAGTAGACGTTCCAGAAACGGTATTCACCGTAGTGTTCCTGCAATTCACGTTGCAGCAGCAAGGTGCGGTCCACGGCCCAGCGGTCCAGCGCAAGCATGTCTTCGGCCGGCAGCAGGTCGGTGGCCGGATTGAAACCGGTCAGGTTCGAGAGCAGGAAGCGCGCGGTGTTGCGGATCCGCCGGTAGGCGTCCGCGCTACGCTGAAGGATCTGGTCGGAAACGGCCATCTCGCCGGAATAATCGGTGGACGCGACCCACAGGCGCATGATGTCGGCGCCAAGGGTGTCGTTGACTTTCTGCGGCGCGATCACGTTGCCCAGGGACTTGGACATCTTGCGACCGGCCTCATCAACGGTGAAACCGTGGGTCAGCAGCTCGCGGTACGGCGCGTGGTTGTCGATGGCGCAACCGGTCAGCAAGGACGAGTGGAACCAGCCACGGTGCTGGTCCGAACCTTCCAGGTACAGGTCGGCGCGCGGGCCGTTCTCGTGGCCCATCGGGTGCGAGCCGCGCAACACGTGCCAATGAGTGGTGCCGGAATCGAACCAGACGTCGAGGGTGTCGCTGATCTTGTCGTACAGCGGCGCTTCGTCGCCGAGCAGCTCGGCGGCATCGAGCTTGAACCAGGCTTCGATGCCTTCGGCTTCAACGCGCTTGGCAACTTCTTCCATCAGTTCGACGGTGCGCGGGTGCAGCTCGCCGCTTTCCTTGTTCAGGAAGAACGGGATCGGCACGCCCCAGTTGCGCTGGCGGGAGATGCACCAGTCCGGACGGTTGGCGATCATCGAGTGCAGGCGCGCCTGCCCCCAGGCCGGAACGAATTGGGTTTCTTCGATGGCCTTGAGCGAACGCTGGCGCAGGCTGTCGCCGCTGGTTGGCTGCTTGTCCATGCCGATGAACCACTGCGCGGTCGCGCGGTAGATCAGCGGAGTCTTGTGGCGCCAGCAGTGCATGTAGCTGTGTTCGATGACGGTGGTGTGCAGCAGCGCGCCGACTTCGGTCAGCTTGTCGACGATGGCCGGGTTGGCTTTCCAGATGAACTGGCCGCCAAAGAACTCCAGCGACGGCACGTAGACGCCATTGCTCTGCACCGGATTGAGGATGTCGTCGTTGACCATGCCGTATTTCTTGCAGGTCACGAAGTCGTCGACGCCATAGGCCGGCGCGGAGTGAACCACGCCAGTGCCAGCGCCCAGTTCCACGTAGTCGGCCAGGTACACCGGCGACAGGCGGTCATAGAACGGATGACGGAAGTTGATCAGCTCCAACGCCGAACCTGGCGCGGTGGCAATCACCGAACCTTCCAGGCTGTAGCGGGCCAGGCAGGATTCGACCAGCTCTTCGGCCAGCACCAGCAGCCTGTCGCCGACGTCGACCAGGGCGTAGTTGAATTCCGGATGGACGTTCAGCGCCTGGTTGGCCGGGATGGTCCACGGGGTGGTGGTCCAGATCACGATGGCGGCCGGCTTGGCCAGCTTGCCCAGGCCGAAAGCGGCGGCAAGTTTGTCTTCATCGGCGATCGGGAACGCGACGTCGATGGTCGAGGACTTCTTGTTCTCGTACTCGACTTCCGCCTCGGCCAGGGCCGAACCGCAGTCGAAGCACCAGTTGACCGGTTTCAAGCCCTTGAACACGAAGCCGCCCTCGACGATTTTCGCCAGGGCGCGGATTTCACCGGCTTCGTTCTTGAAATCCATGGTCTTGTACGGATTGGCGAAGTCGCCCAGCACGCCGAGACGGATGAATTCGGACTTCTGCCCTTCGATCTGCTCGGTGGCGTAGGCACGGCACAGCTCGCGGGTCTTGTCGGCGCCCAGGTTCTTGCCGTGGGTCACTTCGACCTTGTGCTCGATCGGCAAGCCGTGGCAATCCCAGCCCGGAACATAAGGCGCGTCAAAACCCGACAGGGTCTTGGAGCGGATGATCATGTCCTTGAGAATCTTGTTCAACGCGTGACCGATGTGGATGGTGCCGTTGGCGTACGGAGGGCCGTCGTGCAGGACGAACTTCGGACGATCCTTGCCAATTTCGCGCAACTTTCCGTACAGGCCAATGCTGTCCCAACGCTGCAGAATCTGTGGTTCGCGCTGAGGCAGGCCGGCCTTCATTGGGAAGGCGGTGTCCGGAAGGTTTAGCGTGGCTTTATAGTCGGTCATTTAAGGCTCTTCATTAGCGATTGGCGCTGGTTGCGACAAGGGCACGGGCGGCGGCGATATCTGCATGGATCGCCGTCTTGAGCGCCTCCAGAGAGGCAAAACGCTGCTCTTCACGCAGCTTCTGGTGGAAAACCACCGTCAAACGCCGGTCATACAGATCGCCGGCAAAATCCAGAATGTGTACTTCGAGATGGGCCTTGCCATCCCCCTGCACCGTGGGGCGTACGCCGATATTGGCAACGCCGGGCCAGGTCTTGCCGTCGATGTCGACACTCACCAGGAACACCCCGGTCAACGGCACGCGACGGCGCTTGAGTTGCACGTTGGCCGTCGGCGTGCCCAATTGGCGCGCCAGTTTCTGCCCGTGCAGGATCCGCCCGGCAATCCGGTACGGCCGGCCGAGCAAGCGCTCGGCCAATTCGAAATCCGCCGCCGCCAGGGCATTGCGGACCTGGGTGCTGCTGACGCGCAAACCGTCCATTTCGACGGTCTGTGCCGCTTCGACGGTGAAGCCCTGGGCGATGCCGGCCTGTTGCAGGTAATCGAAATCCCCTGCCCGGTCGCAGCCGAAACGAAAATCGTCGCCGACTTCCAGGTGCTTCACGTCGAGACCGTCCACCAGGATGGTATCGACGAACTCGGCGGCGCTGAGCTGGCTCAGGCGCTGGTTGAAAGCCAGGCAGAGGACCCGATCGACGCCTTCGGCGGCCAACAGTTGCAGTTTGTCACGCAACCGGGCCAGACGCGCCGGAGCGGTGTCCGGAGCGAAGAACTCCCGGGGTTGCGGCTCGAAGATCACCACGCAGCTGGGCAGGCCCAACTCCAGCGCACGCTCGCGCAGCCGCGCCAGGATAGCCTGGTGGCCACGGTGAACACCGTCGAAGTTGCCAATAGTGGCGACACAGCCCCGATGCCGGGGACGCAGGTTGTGGAGGCCTCGAACCAGCTGCATAACGCGCTTCTTGCTCATAAAGTGGCCGATTATAACCACACCCGGCGGTCGGCGACAGGCAACACCGTAACCCAAAGTGATCGAACCGACAAAACCGCCGTCCGGCCCGGGATTATCGAAGGCAACCGTTCAGCTCAAGGCCTTGCGATTGAAGTCGCGCAGACGGAATCCCATCAGCAGCAACATGCCGAAATAAGCCACCACGCCGGCCACGACCAGCACGCCAAGGCGCAGGAAGCGCTCGAGCATCTGCCCTTCGCCCCAGGCCGGCATGAAATGCATCCCCGCCAGCAACACCGCCGACATCACCGCCACGGCGATCAGCAGCTTGAGGCCGAACCTGGCCCAGCCGGGCTGCGGCTGATACATCTTCTGTTTGCGCAACTGGTAGAACAGCAGCCCGGCGTTGAGGCAGGCACCGGCGCTGATCGCCAGGGCCAGGCCGGCATGGGCCAGGGGTCCGATGAGCAGCAGGTTGAACAGCTGGGTCATCACCAAGGTAAAGATGGCGATTTTCACCGGCGTGCGGATGTTCTGCTGGGCATAGAAACCCGGCGCCAGGACCTTGATCACAATGATTCCAAGCAAGCCCACCGAATAGGCGATCAGCGCGCGCTGGGTCATCAAGGCGTCAAACGCATTGAACTGGCCATACTGGAACAGCGAAACCGTCAGCGGCTCGGCAAGGATCCCCAGCGCCAGGGCACAAGGCAGGACCAGCACGAAGCACAGGCGCAGGCCCCAGTCGAGGATGCGCGAGTATTCATGACGGTCCTGGCTGGCGTAGGTCTTGGCCAGGGTAGGCAGCAGAATCGTGCCCAGCGCCACGCCCAGTACGCCGGAGGGCAGCTCCATCAAGCGGTCGGCGTAGTACATCCACGAGACCGAACCGGCCACCAGGAACGAGGCGAAGATAGTGTTGATGATCAGCGAAATCTGGCTCACCGATACCCCGAGAATGGCCGGCAGCATCTGCTTCATCACGCGCCATACGCCGCTGTCGCGCAAGTTCAGGCGCGGCAGTACCAGCATGCCGATCTTTTTCAGGTGGGGCAGTTGATAGAGCAATTGCGCCAGGCCGCCGACCAGCACCGCCCAACCCAGGGCCATCACCGGCGGATCGAAGTACGGCGTCAGGAACAGCGCGAAGACGATCATGCTGACATTGAGCAGCGTCGGCACGAAGGCCGGCACCGAGAAACGGTTCCAGGTATTGAGGATCGCCCCGGCCAGCGATGACAGGGAAATCAGCAATATATAAGGAAAGGTCACCCGCAACAGGTCGGAGGTGAGCTGGAATTTTTCCGGCGTGTCGGTGAAACCTGGCGCGGTGGCCCAGATCACCCAAGGCGCGGCGAGCATGCCGGCCGCGGTGACCAGCGCCAGCACCAGCGTCAGCAAACCGGTCACATAAGCGATGAAAGTGCGGGTCGCCTCGTCGCCCTTCTGGCTTTTGTATTCGGCCAGGATCGGCACGAAGGCCTGGGAAAAGGCCCCTTCGGCGAAGATCCGCCGCAGCAGGTTGGGCAGCTTGAAGGCGATGAAGAAGGCGTCGGTGGCCATTCCGGCACCGAATATCCGCGCGATCAACGTATCGCGAACGAATCCCAGAATCCGGGAAAGCATCGTGATAGAGCTGACGGCAGCCAACGATTTGAGCAGATTCATGAAAAGAGTTTGTGCCTGTCGATAAACAGCAGGCGAACAACGCGCCCACTTGTGCGATACTTCGCGCCGCTAAACAGCACAGCGCCAAAGCCCGCGAGTTTACAGGTCGCACGCCGGAAAGAAATCATTCGGTGCGCCGCACCTGCCATTCAGCGGAACGTGTCACCCGCCCTTGACAAGACCTCAACTCATCGGCATGATTCGCGGCCTATTTTGTTTGCTATTTCCTAAAAAGTCTTTCGAGGAGCTCGACGGTGGCCAACTCACCTTCCGCCAAAAAACGTGCAAAACAGGCTGAGAAGCGTCGCAGCCACAACGCCAGCCTGCGTTCCATGGTCCGTACCTACATCAAAAACGTAGTCAAGGCCATCGACGCAAAAGACGCTGAAAAAGCACAAGCTGCTTACGTTCTGGCTGTGCCAGTTATCGACCGCATGGCCGATAAAGGCATCATCCACAAGAACAAGGCTGCTCGCCATAAGAGCCGCCTGAATGGCCACGTAAAGGCCTTGAACGTTGCCGCTGCTGCCTAAGCGACGCGCTCGTTAAAAAACCGACCTCAGGGTCGGTTTTTTATTGCCTGGGATTTATCAGCCACACCACCGATAACAACTGCGGGAGCGAGTCTGCTCGCGAATGCGGTCCGCCAGGCAGCATCAATGTCACTGGCAGACTGCATTCGCGAGCAGGCTCGCTCCCACAATGGATTTTTGCGTAGTTATTGGGCCTTGGCCCACGGCAGGATCGGAATCGCCGTCACCGCATTCTGCGGGCTGCCCTCGATCACACGGTCGCTGTAGACCAGGTACACCAGCGTATTGCGCTTCTTGTCGAGAAAACGCACCACCTGCATGGTCTTGAACACCAGCGAGGTGCGCTCTCTGAAGACCTCCTCGCCATCCTTGAGCTCACCCTTGAAGCTGATCGGCCCTACCTGGCGGCAGGCGATAGAGGCCTCGGCGCGATCTTCGGCCAGCCCCAGGCCTCCTTTTACGCCGCCGGTCTTGGCCCGCGACAGATAGCAGGTCACGCCATCGACCCTGGGATCGTCGAACGCCTCGACCACGATCCGGTCATTTGGCCCGACGAACTTGAACACAGTGGACACCTGACCGATTTCCTCGGCAGAGGCCAGCAGCGGCAGCGCCACCAGCAAGCCGATCAATCCTTTTGCCAAACCCATGATTTTTCCTTAGACGAGGATCAGGTTGTCACGGTGAACCAGCTCAGGCTCAGCCATGTAACCCAGCAGACCAACAATCGCATCAGACGATTGGCCGATGATTTTCTGTGCTTCCAGCGCGCTGTAGTTGGCCAGGCCCCGGGCAATCTCTCGACCATCCGGCGCTACGCACACGACCATTTCGCCGCGGCGGAAGCTACCCTGGACGAGCTTCACGCCTACCGGCAGCAGGCTTTTGTTACCTTGAGACAGCGCCGACACGGCACCCGCGTCCAGCACCAGCGTGCCCCGGGTTTGCAGATGCCCGGCCAGCCACTGTTTGCGCGCCGCCAGCATGCCGCGCTCAGGCGACAGCAGCGTACCGATACGCTCCCCGGCCTTGAGGCGATCCAGCACCCGCTCCAACCGACCGCCAACGATGATCGTATGGGCGCCAGAGCGCGCCGCCAGACGCGCCGCGCGCAGCTTGGTCTGCATGCCGCCGCGCCCCAGGGCTCCGCCAGTGCCACCCGCCACCGCATCCAGCGCGGGATCGTCGGCTCGGGCTTCGTAGATCAGCTTGGCATCAGGGTTATTGCGCGGATCGGCGTCGAACATGCCGTCGCGATCCGTGAGAATCACCAGCAGGTCGGCTTCCACGAGGTTGGCCACCAGCGCCGCGAGCGTGTCGTTGTCGCCGAAACGGATCTCGTCGGTGACCACCGTGTCGTTCTCGTTGATCACCGGGATGACTTTCAGCTCCACCAACGCTCGCAGCGTGCTACGGGCATTGAGGTAACGCTTGCGGTCGGACAGGTCATCATGGGTCAGCAGGATCTGCGCCGTGTGGCGATCATGCTCGGCAAAGCTCGACTCCCACGCCTGCACCAGGCCCATCTGGCCGATGGCGGCAGCGGCCTGCAGTTCGTGCATCGCGCTGGGTCGCGAGGTCCAGCCCAAACGGCTCATGCCGGCCGCCACCGCACCCGAGGAGACCAGTACCAGCTCGACGCCCGCCTCATGCAGGGCCACCATCTGCTCGACCCACACCGCCATCGCCTGGCGATCCAGGCCCTTGCCATCCGCCGTCAGCAGTGCGCTGCCGATCTTCACGACCCAGCGTTGCGCACCCGTCACCTTGCTCCGCATTTTCTTCAACCTTTGCCAGCGAACAGCGCGACCCAGCGCCACTCATGGGATTATTCGTATTTGCGTTTTTCAGATACCAAAACGCCGCTCGAATGAGCGGCGCCTTGGAAACCGGCCGGCTGCGATGATAACACCGCGCCGAAACACTTGAACCTGCTCCCCATGCCAGCTACCCGAGAATCCTTGTGGGAGCGAGCCTGCTCGCGATGACTAGGGTCAGCAGCATGAATGCTAACTGACACACCGCCTTCCGCGAGCAGGCTCGCTCCCACAGGTTTTGATCTCAAGCGGCCTGCATCAGCAGCAGATCAGTCGCGAACGTAGATGATTTCCGGACCGTCTTCGTCATCCACATCCTCTTCGTCCCAATCGTCATCACCGATGTCATGGACCGACTTGACGCCACTGCGGCGCAGGGCACGCTGGTCGTCCAGCGCCTGCAACTGGGCGCGCGCCTCGTCTTCGATGCGCTGGTCGAGCTCGGCCAGCTCTTCCTTGTAGGCCGGATCATTGGCCAGGCGATCGGCACGATCTTCCAGGTAACGCATGATGTCGTGGCAAAGGCGCTCGGTGCCTTCTTTGGCAATCGCCGAGATCACGTAGACCGGACCTTCCCACTCCAGGCGATCAACGATTTCCTTGACCCGCTCTTCGTGCTCTTCTTCGAGGATCTGGTCGCATTTGTTCAGCACCAGCCAACGGTCGCGCTCGGCCAGGGCCGGGCTGAATTTGGTCAGTTCGTTGACGATGACCTCGGCGGCATCGGCGGCATCGGTTTCATCCAGCGGCGCCATGTCGACGAGGTGCAGCAACAGACGGGTACGGGACAGATGCTTGAGGAAACGAATCCCCAGGCCAGCACCTTCGGAGGCACCTTCGATCAACCCCGGAATGTCGGCGATCACGAAGCTTTTCCAGCGATCGACACTGACCACGCCCAGGTTCGGCACCAGGGTGGTGAACGGGTAATCGGCGACTTTCGGCTTGGCCGCCGACACCGAGCGAATGAACGTACTCTTACCCGCGTTCGGCAGGCCCAGCAGACCGACGTCGGCCAGCACTTTCATTTCCAGCTTCAGGTCACGCTGCTCGCCTGGCTTGCCCGGCGTAGTCTGGCGCGGCGCGCGGTTGGTACTGGATTTGAAGCGGGTGTTACCCAGACCGTGCCAGCCGCCATGAGCCACCAGCAGGCGCTGGCCGGCCTTGGTCAGGTCGCCGATGACCTCCTGGGTGGCAGAGTCGATCACTGTGGTACCGACCGGCACACGCAGGATCAGGTCTTCGCCCTTCTTGCCGGTGCAGTCGGTGCTGCCGCCATTGGAACCACGCTCGGCATCGAAATGCCGGGTGTAACGGTAATCCACCAAGGTGTTGAGGTTTTCATCGGCGAGCATGTAGATCGAGCCGCCATCGCCCCCGTCACCACCGTTCGGACCACCGTTTTCGATGAATTTTTCCCGACGGAAACTCATGCAACCATTGCCGCCGTCGCCAGCCTTTACTCGAATCGATACTTCATCAACAAACTTCATGACACACGCCTCTCGCCGTACGGACGAGCCAAAAAAACAAGACATAAGACTCTTGCAAAAATGAGCGCAGCGACCTGAAAACACGCCCCAACCGCAGCGCCGACAGCCCATACAAACAGTTTTGCAAGAGACTCACCCCACAAACGAAAAAGCCCCGTCGCAAGACAGGGCTTTTCCAGCGGTCTCGCAATTAAGCTGCGATAACGCTTACGTAACGACGACCGAAGGCGCCTTTTACTTCGAACTTGATCACGCCTTCGACTTTAGCGAAGAGGGTGTGATCCTTGCCCATGCCAACGCCGTAGCCAGCGTGGAATTGGGTGCCGCGCTGACGCACGATGATGTTGCCCGCTTTGATAGCCTGGCCGCCATACATCTTCACGCCAAGGCGTTTGGCTTCTGAGTCGCGACCGTTACGGGTACTACCACCAGCTTTTTTGTGTGCCATGAGTTCAATTCTCCTAGTGAGGAATTAGGCTGAAATTAAGCCTGAATACCGGTGATTTTGATCTCGGTGTACCACTGGCGGTGGCCCATACGCTTCATGTGGTGCTTACGACGACGGAACTTGATGATGCGGACTTTATCGTGACGACCTTGGGAGATCACTTCAGCCACAACGGTAGCGCCAGCAACGACTGGAGCGCCGATATTCACGTCGTCGCCATTGGCGACCAACAGAACGCGATCAAAAGTCACGGATTCGCCGGTAGCGATTTCCAGTTTTTCGATCTTCAGGTATTCACCTGGGGCGACCTTGTATTGCTTGCCACCAGTAACAATTACTGCGTACGACATGGTATTTCTCCGATAATCCTGCTCACCCAGCGCTTTATAAGAAGAGGTATTGGCTGGCATGGCTGCATGGGCTGGAAGGCCCGGATGCAATTGCGTAAGGCAGGTGCTGCCCAGGAAGTTCAGGGTGCGCGATTGTACGCAAGCCGGGAGAGCCTTGCAAGTAGCCGCCAGACACTGTTAAAGCGTCGCGAGCGAAGGGAAGACAAGGAAAAAACAGGCGAGGAAGCGGAGTTTACAGGCTGTAAATGAGCATTCCGAGCCTGTTTTTGACGCGGGATTAGGCGCGTAGAGCCGAAGGCGCGAAGCCTGCAGCAGTTTTAACAGGGTCTGGTCGCGCCTTGACACCTGCGGACGTGGGTCCTAGCATGCCGCGCAACCCTTCTGGAGCGCCTGTCGCTGATGCAACCCCAAGCTTTCTACCGCGCTGTGGCGGACGATTTTAGCGCCGTCGACGGTATCATCAAGAAGCAGCTGACTTCCCGAGTGCCGCTGGTATCGAAAATCGGCGACTACATCACTTCGGCCGGGGGCAAGCGCCTGCGTCCTCTGTTGGTGCTTTTGTGCGGCAAGGCCCTGGGTCGCGAAGGCGACGACATGCGCCTGCTGGCCGCCACCATCGAATTTTTGCACACCGCGACGCTGCTGCATGACGACGTGGTCGACATGTCCGGCATGCGCCGTGGCCGCTCGACGGCCAACGCGATGTGGGGCAACGCCCCAAGCGTACTGGTCGGCGATTTCCTGTATTCGCGCTCGTTCGAAATGATGGTCGAACTGGGCTCGATGCCGGTGATGAAGATTCTGTCCCAGGCCACGCGCATCATCGCCGAAGGCGAAGTGTTGCAGTTGTCCAAGGTCCGCGACGCCAGCACCACCGAAGAAACCTACATGGAAGTCATCCGCGGCAAGACTGCGATGCTCTTCGAAGCCTCGACTCACAGCGCCGCCGCCCTGGCCGGCGCGACCGCCGAGCAGAGCGAAGCCCTGCGCACCTTCGGCGATCACTTGGGCGTGGCGTTCCAACTGGTAGACGACCTGCTGGACTACAAGGGCGACGCCGACACCCTCGGCAAGAACGTCGGTGACGACTTGGCCGAAGGCAAGCCAACCCTGCCGCTGATCTACACCATGCGCGAAGGCACGCCGGAACAGGCCGCGCTGGTCCGCCAGGCGATCCAGAAAGGCGGGATCGAAGATCTGGAAAGCATCCGTGCGGCGGTTGAAGCCTCCGGCTCGCTGGACTACACCGCAACCCTGGCCCGGGACTACGTCGCCCGTGCGATCAAATGCCTCGACGCCCTGCCGGCCAGCGAGTACCGCGACGCGCTGGTGGAACTGAGCGAGTTTGCGGTGGCGCGTACGCACTGATTGCATGAAAACGGCGAGCTTTTGTGGCGAGGGAGCTTGCTCCCGCTCGGCGGCGCAGCCGTCGTAAAACCGGCTGACGCGATCCGTCTGAATGATCACAGCAATCCAATTGGGCTGCTGCGCAACCCAGCGGGAGCAAGCTCCCTCGCCACGAAAGCCCCGTATCACCCACCCCGCAACAAAACCCTATACAATGTGCGCCCTTTTGACCTCCTGATACCCAAGGAACCTTAGTGAGCACGTTGCCTCCCTGCCCGAAATGCAATTCCGAATACACCTACGAAGACGGTACTCAACTGGTCTGCCCGGAGTGTGCCCACGAATGGTCCGCCAGCGGCGAAGCTGAAGCGCCGTCCGACGATACAGTGAAAAAAGATTCGGTCGGCAACGTCCTGCAGGACGGCGACACCATCACCGTGATCAAGGACCTCAAGGTCAAGGGCACTTCACTGGTGGTCAAGGTCGGCACCAAGGTGAAGAATATCCGCCTGTGCGAGGGCGACCACGACATCGACTGCAAGATCGACGGCATCGGCCCGATGAAGCTCAAATCCGAGTTCGTCAGAAAGGTCTGAACCTGTCACACGCCATCCCGCGTCACGCGCGGGATGCTGCTTCGCCCCCGCCGTTTCGCCAGGCCCGCCAGTTGCGGATGACCTGAGCCTTCCCAACCCATCGTCAGAAAAACCAGCGTTGCGCCAATAGAGACTTGCTATTTAGCGAATAAGAATTATTCTCATCGAACCCCATCAAGGAGATGAGAACCATGACTTATTTGATCGATGCCTGGCTGGACCGCCCACATCCCTACCTCAGGATCCTGCATCGGGAAACCGGCGAAGTCTGTGCGGTGCTTGAAGAAGAAGCCTTGAACGAGCTGCAGGACCAAGGCGACCTGGACCTCAACAGCCTCAATTCCAGTGAGCCGCTGGTGCTCAAGGAGCTGGTGCGTAACCTGTTTCTGTTCTGCTACGCCCGGGCGTTGCGCCCGACGGGTGATTTCAGCGGCAGGTTCCATGGATGAAGCAGCAAACCCTGTGGGAGCAAGCCTGCTCGCGAAGACGGTAGGTCAGTCGATATCAATGTTCGATGACACACCGCTTCACGAGCAGGCTCGCTCCCACAAAAGGCAGTTGCCTTACAGAACGTCCAACAGCTCGACGTCGAACACCAGCACGCTGTGCGGTGGAATGCTGCCAACGCCCTGGGCGCCGTAGGCCAGTTCGCTCGGCACGTACAGGCGCCATTTGCTGCCGGCGTTCATCAATTGGAGCGCCTCGGTCCAGCCCGGGATCACGCCGCCTACCGGGAATTCGGCTGGCTGGCCACGATCGTAGGAGCTGTCGAACACAGTGCCGTCGATCAGGGTGCCATGGTAGTGGGTACGCACCTGGTCTTCGCGAGTCGGCTTGGCGCCTTCGCCCTGGGTCAGCACTTCGAACTGCAGGCCGGACGCCAGGGTGGTGATGCCTTCGCGCTTGGCGTTTTCGGCCAGGAATGCACGGCCTTCGCCAGCAGCGGCTTCAGCCTTGGCGGCAGCTTCGGCCTGCATGATTTCGCGGATCACCTTGAAGCTTGCGGACATCTCGTCCTGGCCAACGCGGCTCGGCTTGCCGGCGAAAGCGTCGGTCAGGCCGGCGAGGATCGCGTCCAGGCTGACGCCCGGCGGCGGGTTGTCGCGCAGTTGGTCGCCCAACTGACGGCCGATGCCGTAGCTGACGCGGGTTTCGTCGGTGGACAGGTTAACTTCGGACATGGTGCTGCTCCGCTGTGCGGACGGCTCGGGAACGTGCCGTGCGTGACACAGCGCCTCCCGGAGCGCCCGGAACCAAAAGGGCGAGCAGACTAGCACAGATGCCGCCGCCCGTGACGAACCTCAATGCTTGGTCAGTTTGTCCAGGTAGCCCATGGCGAATGCCGAGACCACGAACGTCATGTGAATGATCACGTACCACATCAGGTGCTCGGGATCGACATTCTTGGCGTCCATGAAGATACGCAGCAAGTGGATGGAAGAAATGGCTACGATCGACGCCGCGACTTTCATCTTCAGCGACGAGGAATCCATCGTGCCCAGCCAGTTGAGCTTTTCCTTGTCGGAGTCGATGTCCAGTTGCGAGACGAAGTTCTCGTAGCCGGAAATCATCACCATCACCAGCAGGCCGCCTACCAGCGCCATGTCGATCAGCGACAACAGCACCAGGATCAGCTCGGACTCGGCCATGGCAAACACGTTGGGAATGATATGAAAGACTTCCTGAAAGAATTTCAGTGCCAGGGCCAGCAAGCCCAGGGATAGCCCGAAGTAGATCGGCGCCAGTAGCCAACGGGAGGCATACATTGCATTTTCGATAAAGCGTTCCATTGAGTCTCACACCTGGGCTGAAAAATCGCGGCGAGTATATCAGCCACGACCCGCCCCACAAACGCCGCCCCCTTCCTGGGGCCCGACGCTTGTGTCAAGACTTTACCGCGCTGAAGGCTCAATGCAGCGGGCGATATTCGACACCGCCGACGTTGCGACAACGGCCCCCGTTGATTTCCCGTAGCTGTGCCTGCATGTGCAGCGACCAGATCTGCGGATCATCAGCCAGCTCATAACCGTGCAATGTCAGGTTCTGGACGATGGTGTCGAGGAGGGTTTCAGCGGCAGTCGGACCAGGGAACGGCCCTTGGGCCTTGATCGCGGTAGGTTGCTCGCCGGCCATTCCGGCGGCGAACAGTACGGTCCACATGCCGGTGTCGCCAGCGAGCGGACGAACGGCGCATTCGATGCGGGTCACCAGACCCAGGCAGTGGCGAGTAAGACAAAGGTTGCGCGACATGGCGGCGCCCCTCGGTAGATCCGGTATTCAGCCCGGGAAGGCTGTTTCGATCCAATGATGGCTCTCGTTATCCTTGAACTGAGGATAGGAGAAAAGTTCCGGCCGCAAGGGATTTCGAGACCAGAATGCGCCGAGCGGTCACAGTGTGAATATTGACGCCAAACTGGTGACGCAATTCCCAGATAATCCACCAAAACAATGTGGGAGCGAGCCTGCTCGCGAAGTCGGTGTGTCAGCCAACAACACTACTGGCCGACAGTCCGCCTTCGCGAGCAGGCTCGCTCCCACAAGGGTACTTGCGACAATCAGGAAAACATCAGGCCGGCTTCGCCTCCGCCAGAGCCTGCTGGGCCATTTCCTTTTCGGCTTCCTTGATGTCGTCTTCGCTGATCATTTCCGCGATCACCCGTAGCCGCTCCACCACGCGAGCATTGACGCTGCCCTCCGGGAAATCGCCATTTTCATCCGGCTCACCGGCCGGCTCGCCCACCAGCAGGCTCAATGCCTCGTCGGCCTGGCGCACGGCATAGACGTGAAACTGCCCCGCTCGCACCGCGGCCAGCACCTTCTCGTCGAGCATCAGGGTCGCAACGTTGGCCTGGGGGATGATCGCACCCTGCTCTCCCGTCAGCCCGCGGGCTTCGCAGAGGCGGAAGAACCCTTCGATCTTCTCGTTGACCCCGCCGACCGCCTGCACTTCGCCGAACTGGTTGATCGAACCGGTGATGGCGAAGCACTGCTTCAACGGCGTCTTCGACAGGGCCGAGATCAACGTGCAAGCCTCGCCCAGGGAGGCGCTGTCACCGTCCACATAACCATAGGATTGCTCAAGGGCGATGCTGGCCGAAATCGCCAGGGGGAATTCCTGGGCATAACGGCTGCCCAGGTACCCGGTGAGAATCATCACACCCTTGGAGTGGATCGGCTGGCCGAGGTTGACCTCACGCTCGATGTCGACGATACCGCTGCCGCCGGGGTACACCGTGGCGGAAATCCGCGCCGGCACGCCAAACGCCGAATCCCCCACTTCCAGCACGGTCAGCCCGTTGCACTTGCCCACGGCCGCGCCGTCGGTATCGATCAGGATGATCCCCGCCAGCATGTCGTCCAGGATCCGCGCCGAAACCCGTCCGGTGCGAGTCGCCTTGGCCTTGAGGGCGCGCTCGATGTGGCCGGCATCGGTCATGTCATCGCCGGCCAGTTGCCGGATGAAGTCCGCCTCGCTGACCAATTGGAACAGATCACCGATCCGCGCCGACAGGCGCCCCTGATGCTCCGCCAGGCGCGCGCTGTAAGTGGCCAGGCGCGCCACCGCATCGGCGGTCAGCGGGGCCATGCCCTCCTCCGAAGTTCGGGTCTTGAGCAACTGGGCAAACTGCTCCAGGCTCTCGTCGCCCATCGGGATGTCTTCGTCGAAGTCCACCAGCACGCGAAACATTTCCTGGAAGTCCGAATCCAGGTCCTGCAAGGCGTAGTACAGCTGGCGAGCGCCGATGATCACCACCTTGACCTGCAACGGAATATGTTGCGGCGTCAGGGTGACCGTCGCCAGTCGCCCCAGCTCACCCAACGGCGACTCCATCTTCAGCTTGCGCGATTGCAGGGCGCGCTTGAGCGCATCCCACACGAACGGCTCGCCGAGCATCTTTTCCGCCTCAAGAATCAGGAACCCGCCGTTGGCCCGGTGCAAGGCACCCGGGCGCAACTGCCGATACGTGGTGTAGAGCGCGCCCTGATCGGTGCTGTACTCGATGCGCCCGAACAGGTTGTCGTAGGTCGGGTGCGGTTCGAACACCACCGGCGCGCCACCGCTCGCCGGATGCCCGACCACCAGGCTCGGCGCGTATTGCTCTTCGAGCAATTTGCGCGCGACGGCGTCGGTCTTGCTGTCGTCGACCAATTGCTCGACCACGGTCTTGAGCAGGTAGACCTGCATGGCCTGCAGGTAACCGCAGACGGCGGCATTCTCGGCGTATTTTTCCGAGAGCGGCGCGAGCAACGGCTGCAAGGCCAGGGTAATGGTTTCTTCGTTGAGCTGGCGCAGTTGGTTGTTGGACTCGCGTTTCCATTGCGGCAGGCTGGCGAGCTCTTCGTTCAGACGCTCCTCCAGACTGGAAATGTCCTCATGGAAGCGCTCGCGGTCGGCCTCCGGCAACTGGGCGAATTCCGCTTCATCCAGGGCCTTGCCTTCGCTCATCGGCGTGAAGGCGATGTTGCTGCTGTCACGGTACAGCGCGACATCCTTTTCCAACGCCAGGCGCTCGATCACATCGAGGGCGCGGTCGTAGCGCTGATTGAAGGCGCGGTCGATCGCGCTTTTTTTCTGTTGGTAGGACGGATGCTCGAACACCGCCGGAAAAGTCGCCAGCAGATTGTCGATCAGGCCATTGATGTCGGCGATGAAAGCGCCGGCCGTGCCCGACGGCAATTCCAGGGCACGCGGTTCGCGAGGCTCGTCGAAGTTATTGACGTAGACCCAGTCCGCCGGGGTCTGCATGCGCTTGCCCTCGGCCTTGAGGTAGCGTTTGACGAACGAGAACCGACCGGTGCCGGGCTCGCCCATGACAAAGACGTTGTAACCGGGGCGTGGCATCGCCACACCGAACTGCAAGGCTTCGACCGCGCGTTCCTGGCCAAGCACACCGCGAAAGGGCTCCAGATCATTGGTGGTAGAGAAGCTGAACTGTTCAGCGGAAAACGGACGGGTCAGCGCTTCGGGCGCTAGACGCAAGCTGGCAGCAACAGGATCAGGCATCGGGCTTCCTTACATCAGGCGGGGCAGATAGCGGCATTCTGGCGCTGCCCATGCCTGACTGGCAAGGAGCGCCTCAGGCCGAAGCATAGTCGACGGCCCCACCACCGGCAGAAGCCCGTAAACAGGTGATTTCAAATAATGTTTTTGCAAAATGTCACGGAACCCTCGGAACGTGCCTAAACTCCAAACTGCGCGGCTGGAACAATAACCGGCCCACTGGCTGCTGTAGGGGCCAGACCCTGTCCATTGGTATGCACATAAAGAGAACATAGCTATGAAACGGATTCTTCTCGGTACTCTCTTCACCGCTGTATCCATCAACGCCATGGCTCAGGCGCCGGGCGGCCCGGATTGCGGTTGGGGCAACATGCTGTTCGAAGGCCAGCGTGGCACCCCGGCGCATTTCCTCGCATCCACCACCAACGGCACCTCCGGCAACGCCACCTTCGGCATGACCTCCGGCACCAACGGCTGCTCGACCAACGCGGCACTGACCTACGGTGGCAAGTCCTGGCTGGCCATGAATGGCATGATGAACGAGCTGTCCGAAGACATGGCCAAGGGTCAGGGTGAAGCACTGACCACCTACGCCGTGGTACTGGGCGTGGCGCCGGAAGACCGCGCGCACTTCTCCGCTGTGACCCACGAGCACTTCCAGCAGATCTTCAGCAAGGCTGACGTGACCGCCGAAGACGTGCATACCAACACCCTGGCCGTGCTGAAAAACGACCCTCGCCTGGCCAAGTACGCTACTCAAGCTTAAGCTCGACATCACTCGCTCCTTTCGGGGAGCGGGTTTTTTCTTTTTGGGGCCCCTTCGGTCTTTATTTTTCGACTTTCCAAGTAGCCGACTATGCTCAAACGCCTTGCCTGGCTGGCGCTCTGTGTGTGCGCCCCGCTGTCCGCCGCGCCTCATGTCGATCCTCAACGTTTGCAGCAACTGGCCAATGACCGCTTCTGGATTTCCCTGGGTCACTACGAAACGGCCAAGCTCGGTGGCTGGCGCAGCTATGTCAGCGATCGCAAGTTTTTCCTCGCACCCGACGGCAATGAACATCCCGACCGTGAGCTGACCGCCACGTTGCAAGCCTTGTATGGCCCGGCCAGCGCCGGCCAGCAACATGCCCAGTGCGTGTACCCGGCGCGAACGCGCTGGCTCAAGGCGCAGCTCAACCTGACGGACCTGCCGGCGGTCAATTGCAGCGAATTCACCCAGTGGTTCAAGGACGTATCGCCCCACAGCGCGGTGATGATTTTCCCCGCCGCGTACCTGAACAGTCCTTCCTCAATGTTCGGCCATACCTTGCTGCGCATCGACCAGGCCGACGTGCAAAGCGACAAGACCGCACTGCTCAGCTACGCAATCAACTTCGGCGCCTACATCGAAGGTTCGGACAACAGCCTGCTCTACGCCTGGAAGGGTTTGATGGGCGGCTATCCCGGTCTGTTCGCCCTGGTGCCGTACCAGGAAAAACTCTCCGAGTACCGTAGCCTGGAGAACCGCGACCTGTGGGAATACCGCCTCAACCTGAGCCAGGCGGAAACCGAACGCATGGTCGAGCATGTGTGGGAACTCAAGCAGATCCAGTTCGACTACTTCTTCTTTGATGAAAACTGCTCCTACCGCCTCCTCGAACTGCTGCAGGTGGCGCGTCCGAGCCTGCGCCTGACCGAACAGTTTCCGCTGACGGCAATCCCCACCGACACCGTCAAGGCGGTGAAGGAAGCCGGACTGGTGGAAAGCATCCAGTACCGGCCATCCCGCGAGCGAGAGCTGCTCAGCCGCGCCGAGCCGCTCAGCGACGACGAGCAGCAATGGGTACAGAAAGTCAGCGCCGACCAGCAGCAACTGCAAGCGCCGGCATTCCAGGCGCTGCCGCGCCAGCGCCAGGCCCTGATCATCGATGCGGCCTATCGCCTGGAGCGCTATCGTGCCAACGGCCAGGAGCGTGACCCGCAGCGGGCCCAGCGCAGCTTCGAACTGCTGCGGGCGATCAACCGCAATCCCGCGCCGGAACTGGACATCCCGCAACCCGGCCTGCCCGAGGATGGCCATGAATCGCGCACCTGGCAGGCTGGCCTGGGCACGCGAGGCGATCGTGCGTTCGGTGAATACGGCCTGCGCATGGCCTATCACGACCTCAACGACAACGCCGAGAGTTTCCCGCTCGGCGCACAGATCGAGATCCTGCAATTGAAGCTGCGCCAGTACGAAGGCAACGATTGGCAGCTACAACAACTGGACCTGGCGACCATTCGCTCACTGACCCCGCGCAATGAGTTGCTGCAGCCGCTGTCCTGGCAGGTTACCGGTGGCCTGGAGCGAGTACCTGGCAAACACGACGATGAAACCCTGGTCAGCCACGTCAACGGTGGCGCCGGTGGCACCTGGGCCTTGGCTGAGGATGTGCTGGGCTTTGCCCTGGGCACCGTGCGGGTCGAGCACAATAACGACTTCGCCCAGTTCGTCGCCCCGGCCGCCGGCTTCAACAGCGGCGTGCTGTGGAAAAACCCACTGGGCAACCTGAGCCTCGAAGCCAAGGGCGATTACTTCGTCAACGGTGAGGTGCGCCGTAGCCTGAGCCTGAATCAGCAGTGGGAATTGTCGCGCAACCTCGGTCTGCGCCTGAGCGCCCAGCGCGAATTCAGCCAATTGGCTTCGCCGGAAACCGAGGTGATGCTCGAAGTGAAGTGGTACCACTACTGAACAAACGGAATGATCACCGCGCTTTCACGCCTTTCTGACGAATCCGCTTCTAGACTTGCCTTACAAGTGGATCCGGCAGGCAGGCAGAACATGAGGCGCGCGGCAGTGGTACTGGGTGTGTTGATGTTGCTCGGTGGCTGCGAAACCACCCACGAGGATCTGATCGCCCGAGGTTATCCACCGGCCTTCGCCGATGGCTTCGATGACGGTTGTAGCAGTGGCCGGCAAGCGGCCGGCGCGATCACTGGCCAATTCCGCAAAGACGTGCCGCGTTATCTCAGGGACGCCCACTACGCCGAAGGCTGGAGCGATGGCTTTCGGCAGTGCCAGGCCATGCGCGAGAGTCAAGAGCGTGACGCGTACCGTGAGCGCCATTGGGACGATCGCGAACGGGCCTGGCAGCAGGAGAAAGATCGGGACGCCGCCCGGGCTTATCGCTCGCCGTGAGTCGCGTACAGACATTCGTCGAAACCAAAACCCTGCGACCATGGCCCAAACTCCAATAGAGGAGAATTCCATGAGTCGCGCCTTCGTCAACGAAGACAACGCCGCCGCCCAGGCCGATCAACCGGTAGAGCGCCAGGTCAGCACGCAACCCAACTGTGTCACACCCGCCGGGCTCGCCCAGCTACAGGCGCGGGTCGCCGAGTTGCAAGCGCTGCACGGTCAACAGACAGCCCAGGGCGAGCAGGCGGACAAGCAGCGTATCGCCGACCTCGAACGGGATCTGCGGTATTTCAATCAGCGGCTGCAAAGTGCGCAGGTCGTCACCTTGAGCAAATGTGATCAGGTGCGAATCGGACATTGGGTGACCTTCGCCGATGAGCACGACCAGGCGCAACGAGTGCAACTGGTGGGTGAAGACCAGGCCGATGCCGCCAATGGATTGATCAATTGGGGCTCGCCGCTCGGGCGGGCCTTGCTAGGGGCGAAGATCGGGGATGAGGTGGTGTGGAAGCGGCCGGTGGGGGATGTGGCGATCGAGGTGCTGGAAATAGAGCTTGGGTGATGTTGCAGGCCTAATGTGGGAGCGAGCCTGCTCGCGATGGCGGTGGATCAGTCAGTAATCTTTCAACTGATCTGACGCCTTCGCGAGCAGGCTCGCTCCCACAGGGTTACTGCTTAGCCGGGCGAATCAAGCCAGCTTCTTGTGCCGTACACGATGCGGCTGGGCAGCGGCTTCGCCGAGGCGCTTCTTGCGATCGGCTTCGTACTCGGTGTAGTTGCCTTCGAAGAACACCGCTTGCGAGTCGTCTTCGTACGCCAGAATGTGCGTCGCGACGCGGTCGAGGAACCACCGATCGTGGGAGATCACAATGGCCGCGCCCGGGAAGTCCAGCAGGGCCTCTTCCAGGGAACGCAGGGTTTCGACGTCGAGGTCGTTGGACGGTTCGTCGAGCAGCAGGACGTTGCCACCCTCCTTCAAGGTCAGCGCCAGGTGCAAGCGACCACGCTCACCGCCGGACAGGTCCTTGACGAATTTCTGCTGGTCGCCACCCTTGAAGTTGAAGCGCCCCACGTAGGTACGCGACGGGATTTCGTAGCTGCCAATGCGGATCTGGTCGGAGCCGTCGGAGATCTGCTGGAACACGGTCTTGCTGCCGTCCAGGTCCTCGCGGCTCTGGTCGACGCAGGCCAGCTGCACGGTTTCACCGATTTCGATGGTGCCCGAGTCCGGTGTTTCCTTGCCCATCAGCATGCGGAACAGCGTGGACTTACCGGCGCCGTTACCACCGATCACGCCGACGATGGCGCCCTTGGGCATGGAGAACGACAGGTTGTCGATCAACACGCGGTCGCCGTAGCCCTTGCTGACGTTCTTGAACTCGATGACCTTGTCACCCAGGCGCGGACCGGCCGGGATGTAGATCTCGTTGGTTTCGCTGCGCTTCTGGAATTCCTGGGACTGCATTTCCTCGAAGCGTTGCAGACGCGCCTTGGATTTGGACTGACGAGCCTTGGCGCCTTTGCGCACCCACTCCAGTTCTTCCTTCATGGCTTTTTCATGCGCCGATTGCTGCTTGGACTCCTGGGCCAGACGATCGGATTTGGCCTCCAGCCAGCCCGAATAGTTGCCTTCGTATGGAATGCCTGCGCCGCGGTCGAGCTCCAGGATCCAGCCGGCAACGTTGTCCAGGAAGTACCGGTCGTGCGTGATCGCAACCACGGTGCCGGGGAAATCGTGCAGGAAGTGTTCGAGCCAGGCGACGGAATCGGCGTCCAGGTGGTTGGTCGGTTCGTCGAGCAGCAGCATGTCCGGGGCGGACAGCAGCAAGCGGCACAGCGCCACGCGGCGCTTTTCACCGCCGGACAGGTGCTCGACCTTGGCGTCCCAGGCCGGCAGGCGCAGTGCATCGGCGGCGACTTCCAGCTGACGGTCCAGGTTGTGGCCATCGCTGGCCTGCAGGATCGCTTCGAGCTTGGCCTGCTCGGCGGCCAACTTGTCGAAATCGGCGTCCGGATCGGCGTAGGCGGCATAGACCTCGTCCAGGCGCGCCTGGGCATCCTTGATCACGCTGACCGCTTCCTCGACCACTTCGCGAACGGTCTTGGTCGGATCCAGCTGAGGCTCCTGCGGCAGGTAGCCGATGTTCAGGTCAGGCATCGGACGGGCTTCGCCGTCGAATTCCTTGTCGACGCCAGCCATGATTTTCAACAGCGTGGACTTACCCGAACCGTTGAGGCCCAGCACGCCGATCTTGGCGCCGGGGAAAAATGACAGCGAAATGTTTTTCAGGATTTCCCGCTTCGGCGGAACAACTTTGCTCAGCCGATGCATGGTGAAGACGTATTGAGCCATGGTGAACCTAGCGTCAGTGACAGGTGAAAAGAACGAGCCAGGCCATGCGCGGCGCGGGCACTTGATGTTGATCAATGCCTGCGGGCCGATTGAGCCTGGGAATCTGGAGCCGGAGCGCTCTTGTTTGACCGGCAAAGCTACCTCAACCGTCGGTCAAGGTCCAGCCGCCCAGGGCTGGCACTTTGCCACAAGTCAAGGCATGCTAGCCGCCCTTCGGGCGTCCGGCTTATAGTGCACGTCGCGCCAGTCCAGCAAACTGCAGGATTACAGCTTGTCCAACGTCACTCCGTCCCCGTCCCCGCGCGCCGCCCCTGCTGTGCCTGGCGTGCCCCTGCGCGGGACATTGAAGGGCGCGCTGGCCTCGCTGGTGCTGTTGCTGCTGGGCCTGCTTTTCTGGCAATTGCTCGACCAACTGCGCGAGACCCAGCAGCAACAGCGCCAATACACCATCGACTACACCGCCGACCTGGCCGCGCAAGTCAGCCTGAACATGGCCTTGAATGCGCAGATTGCACTCAATCTGCTACCGATCGTCGAACAACCGCAAAGCGCCGACGAACAACAGGCGCTGCTGCGCAAACTCCAGCAATCGTTGCCCGAATTACGCAGCCTGGCACTGCTGAGCCCTTCCGGCCGGGTGCTCAGCGACAGCGACGCGACCAGCGAGGATGCCAGCTACCTGGCCGAACTGGTACGGCGCAGTCATGCCCAGGCGCACTATTTCAGCAATGCCGAGGACGGTTCCGTGGTGCACCTGTTGTTGCACCAGGCCAGCGGCAACACGCGCGGTTATTGGGCGTTGCGCCTGACCCCGGGGTTCTTCGCGACATTGACCAAACAGGCCGATACCGGGCTGCGCCCGCTGTGGCTGGTGGAGAACCGGGTCAACCAGCAAATCATCAGCCGCGACGAGGCCCCGCCCTCGCCCAACCCGACCCGATTGACCTCGCAAGATCTCAGCAACACCGTGCTGACGGTGCCGCTGAGCAGCAGCGACTGGCAACTGCGCGGGTTGTTCGATCGCAGCCAGGTGCTCGAACAGTTGCTGCCCGCGTTCATTGGCAAATGCCTGCTGGGCCTGGCGTTTTCGCTGCTGCCGGTGATCGCGCTGCTGAACATGCGTCGCCGCCAGCGTCAGTTGCATGAGGGGCGCCGCCGCTACCAGGACATCTTCGAGGGCACCGGCGTGGCCCTCTGCGTGCTTGACCTGTCTGGGCTCAAGGCCTTTTTTGCCCGAGCCGGCCTGCATGATGGCGAGCAGTTGCGCACCTGGCTGCAGGCCCCGCAGCAGCTCGAGCAGTTACAGCAGCAAGTGCACGTCACCGAAGTCAACCAGATGGCCTTGAAGCTGCTCAATGTCGATTCCTGCGAACAGGCCTGGCAACTGCTGGTGGGCAACGCGGCGAAAGACCACAACCCAGTTGGCTCGAAACTGCTCGAAGCGCTGCTCGACCAGCACAAACAACTGGAACTGGAAATCAGGCTCCAGGACGCCCATGGTCGTGACCAGCATTTGTGGCTGGTGTTGCGCCTGCCGGAAACACAGGACGACTATAACGCCGTCATCCTGAGCATCAGCGATATCACCAGCCGCAAGCTGATCGAATTGTCGCTGCTTGAGCGCGAAGGTTTCTGGTCCGATGTTGTGCGCACCGTCCCGGATCATCTTTACGTACAGGACGTCATCAGCCAGCGGATGATCTTCAGCAACCACCACCTGGGCCAGACGCTCGGCTACGACCGTACCGAGTTGCACCAGATGGGCGAGTATTTCTGGGAAATCCTGCTGCACAGCGACGATGCCGATCACTACCACCACTTGCGCCAGGAACAGCGCCGCGGCGGTTACACGCAACTGCTGCAATGCCAGTTACGCTTTCGCCATCGCAACGGCAAATGGCGACGTTTCGAGGTCCGCGAACAGGCCCTGGCCCGGGACCGCCATGACCAGGTCACACGGATCATCGGCGTGGCCAAGGACATCACCGAGCAGATCGAGGCCAGCGAATCACTGCGCGACAGCGAGCAGCGCTACCGGATGCTCGCCGAAAGCATCAGCGACGTGATTTTCTCCACCGACAGCAAACTCTCGCTCAACTATGTCAGCCCGTCGGTCCAGGCAGTGCTGGGCTACACCGCCGACTGGATCTTCCAGCATGGCTGGCAGTCGACCATCGCCAATCCGCAACAACTGACCGGCATCTACAGCCTGATGGACCGGGTCAGCAAGGCCCTCGACCAGCCTGGCCAACTGGCTGAGCTGCGCAACCAGTTGCAGACCCAACTGTTCCTGTTCGACTGCCTGCGTGCCGACGGGCGCAAGATCCCCATCGAGCTGCGGCTGGTGCTGGTGTGGGACGACAACGGCGCGTTCGAGGGGGTATTGGGTGTCGGCCGTGACATCAGCCAGCAGCGTCGCGCCGAAAAAGACCTGCGCATGGCCGCGACGGTATTCGAGCATTCGACCTCGGCGATCCTGATCACCGACCCGGCCGGCTACATTGTCCAGGCCAACGAAGCCTTCAGCCGGGTCAGCGGTTATGCGGTGTCGCAGGTGTTGGACCAGTTGCCCAACATGCTGACCGTCGACGAGCAGCAGGAAGCCCACTTGCGCTACGTGCTCAAGCAGCTGCAACAACACAGCACCTGGGAAGGCGAAGTCTGGCTCAAGCGCCGCAACGGCGAGCACTACCCGGCCTGGGTCGGCATTACCGCGGTGCTCGACGACGAAGGCGACCTCGCCAGCTATGTGTGCTTCTTCAGCGACATCAGCGAGCGCAAGGCCAGCGAGCAGCGCATCCATCGCCTGGCTTACTACGACGCCCTGACCCACCTGCCCAACCGCACGCTGTTCCAGGACCGCCTGCATACCGCGCTGCAATCGGCGGAACGGCAGAAGAGCTGGGTGGTGCTGATGTTCCTCGACCTGGACCGCTTCAAGCCGATCAACGATTCCCTCGGCCACGCCGCCGGCGACCGGATGCTCAAGGAAATGGCCACGCGACTGCTCGGCTGCGTGGCCGATGACGACACGGTGGCGCGCATGGGCGGCGACGAGTTCACCCTGTTGCTGCAACCGCGCGCAAGCCGCGAAATGGCGCTCAACCGGGCGATTACCGTGGCCGAGCAGATCCTTGCCAGCCTGGTCCGGCCGTTTGTGCTCGAAGGCCGGGAGTTCTTCGTCACCGCCAGTATCGGTATCGCCCTGAGCCCACAGGACGGCAACGAGCTGAGCCAACTGATGAAAAACGCCGACACCGCCATGTACCACGCCAAAGAGCGCGGCAAGAACAACTTCCAGTTCTACCAGGCCGACATGAACGCCAGCGCCCTGGAGCGCCTGGAGCTGGAAAGTGACCTGCGCCATGCGCTGGAACAGAACGAGTTCGTCTTGTATTACCAGCCACAGTTCAGCGGCGACGGCAAGCGCCTGACCGGGACCGAGGCCTTGCTGCGCTGGCGCCATCCGCGACGCGGGCTGGTGCCGCCAGGGGACTTCATCCCGGTGCTCGAAGAACTCGGGCTGGTGGTGGACGTCGGCGACTGGGTCATCAGCGAGGCCTGTCGCCAGCTCAAGACCTGGCACCAGGCCAAGGTCCGGGTGCCGAAGGTCTCGGTCAACATTTCCGCCCGGCAGTTCTCCGACGGCCAGCTCGGCACGCGCATCGCCAATATCCTGCGCAGCACCGGCCTGCCGCCGGCGTGCCTGGAACTGGAGCTGACGGAAAGCATTCTGATGCGCGAAGTCAGCGAGGCGATGCAGATCCTGGCCGGCTTGAAGAATCTGGGCCTGAGCATCGCGGTCGATGACTTCGGCACCGGTTATTCATCGCTCAACTACCTCAAGCAATTCCCCATCGACGTGCTGAAGATCGACCGCACCTTCGTCGATGGCCTGCCGTCCGGCGAGCAGGATGCCCAGATCGCCCGGGCGATCATCGCCATGGCCCACAGTCTCAACCTGGCGGTCATCGCCGAGGGTGTCGAGACGCACGAGCAACTGGATTTCCTCCGTGAACATGGCTGCGACGAAGTCCAGGGCTACCTGTTTGGCCGACCGATGCCGGCCAACCGGTTTGAAGCGCAGTTCAGCAATGATGCGCTGTTCATGCTCGACTGAAATTTATATCGTCTGGGCGGGCGTCTTCGCGAGCAGGCTCGCTCCCACATGGGAATCATTTCAAGTGTGGGAGCGAGCCTGCTCGCGAAAGGCCCGGCCAGGACACCACTTGGGGCGCATGAAACCCATTCGTCCAGGACATGACGTCCTTTCATATGCCTTCCAAAACCGGTTGGGTTAGAATGCCCCCCTTTTCTGCCCCGATCCTTGAGGACCGCCATGTTCAGCCGTGATTTGACTATTGCCAAGTACGACGCCGATCTCTTTGCCGCCATGGAGCAAGAAGCTCAGCGCCAGGAAGAGCACATTGAGCTGATCGCTTCGGAAAACTACACCAGCCCCGCGGTGATGGAAGCTCAAGGCTCGGTACTGACCAACAAGTACGCCGAAGGCTACCCGGGCAAGCGCTACTACGGCGGTTGCGAGTACGTCGATGTGGTCGAACAACTGGCCATCGACCGCGCCAAGCAACTGTTCGGCGCCGATTACGCCAACGTCCAGCCGCACGCAGGCTCGCAAGCCAACGCCGCCGTCTACCTGGCGCTGCTGTCGGCCGGCGACACCATCCTGGGCATGAGCCTGGCCCACGGCGGTCACTTGACCCACGGCGCCAGCGTTTCGTCCTCGGGCAAACTGTATAACGCCATCCAGTACGGCATCGACGGCAACGGCCTGATCGACTATGACGAAGTCGAGCGCCTAGCCGTCGAGCACAAGCCGAAAATGATCGTGGCCGGCTTCTCCGCCTACTCGCAGATCCTCGACTTCCCGCGCTTCCGCGAAATCGCCGACAAGGTCGGCGCCTACCTCTTCGTCGACATGGCTCACGTTGCGGGCCTGGTTGCCGCTGGCGTCTACCCGAACCCGGTGCCGTTCGCCGACGTGGTCACCACCACGACCCACAAGACCCTGCGTGGCCCACGTGGCGGCCTGATCCTGGCACGTGCCAACGCCGACATCGAGAAGAAGCTGAACTCGGCCGTATTCCCTGGCGCCCAAGGTGGCCCGCTGGAACACGTGATCGCGGCCAAGGCCATCTGCTTCAAGGAAGCTTTGCAACCTGAGTTCAAAGCCTACCAGCAGCAAGTGGTGAAGAATGCCAAGGCCATGGCCGGCGTGTTCATCGAACGCGGCTTCGACGTGGTCTCCGGCGGTACTGAAAACCACCTGTTCCTGCTGTCGCTGATCAAGCAGGACATCTCCGGTAAAGACGCTGATGCCGCATTGGGCAAGGCGTTCATCACCGTGAACAAGAACTCGGTGCCGAACGATCCACGCTCCCCATTCGTCACCTCGGGCCTGCGCTTCGGCACCCCGGCCGTGACCACTCGCGGCTTCAAGGAAGCCGAGTGCAAGGAACTGGCCGGCTGGATCTGCGACATCCTGGCGGACCTGAACAACGAAGCGGTGATCGATGCCGTTCGCGAGAAGGTCAAGGCCATCTGCAAGAAGCTGCCGGTGTACGGCGCTTAATTAGCCCTGCTACATTCGCTGTTCGAAAAAAGGCCCCTATCGAAAGATAGGGGCCTTTTTAGTTAGCGCGACTAACAAATGTTATTGGCAAACTGCTCCAGTCTCTGCCGAGCCAATCAAAACTGGCAACACTTCAAATCTCCTCCTCCAACAAAAAAATAATATAAGTATTCCTCACTTGATCAATCGACCTTAAGGAATATTTCAACACATGGACAACCAATCATCTTTCGATGCTGTAATAAGAACTTCCGGCGAGCATATAAACCTGCTTGAAGAGCTGCATGGTAAACCCGCAATCGCAACCTTGACCGAGTTCAGCGGAGGCTTCTTTACCGGCAGGCCCCAACCCCATGACCACTCGACGCTTCTCGGTACTGTCTCCAGAGATCCGCGCCTGGATCGGAAGCCGCTAAGGCTACGTTTTCAATACACCGAAGCCGGGTATGCACTGACTATAAAAAACACAGGCGAGCATCAGGACAAATATATCGGCCTGGCTTGGCGCAACCACTTTGGCGTGACGACCGCAAGCATTGAAGACGCCGCCTTGTTCAGCCTGACGGATCAGAACAACAACATACTTACCCGAGACAGTTTAAAAGCAGCCCACACCCTCATCACCTTGAGGACTGCAACCGACAAATATATCGGTAGATCCAAGCGGCGAGGATCCCCTTATACCTATCTCGCCGAGACAGACGAAAATGCCAAGATTACATTCATACTCAGCCTTCTGGAGCACTCCTCATCCTGATGGCCGAAGGGTGACCCTGGCCATGAGGAGCAGGCATCCCCGATGCCTGGAACACTTGACCATCAGAGTAGCGCAGCGTCGAAACCAGCGCGGATCTTCTCTTCAGGCAATTCGTCGGCAATGAACACGATCACGCTTTCCCGAGCTTCACCCTCGGCCCATTCGGTGTCCCAATCGAAACCGTACAGCTTGAGTACGCCCTGGAATACCAGTCGGCGGGGTTCGCCGGCAATGTTCAGCACACCTTTGTAGCGCAGCAATTGCTTGCCGTGCTCTTCCAGCAGCTGGTTCATGAACGCACTCAGCCTGTCGATATCCAGCGGCTTGTCGGTGCGCAGCACGAGGCTGCTGATGCGATCGGCCGTGGTGGCCTTGGCGACCGGGCGAAGGCTGAGCCCGCCGCCCAGGTCCGCGTTGAGATTGAAGCCGCGAATGTCGAGCAACTCGGCCAGATCGATCTTGCCGTGCTCGACCACTCGGATCGGCGCCCGTCGGTTGATCCGAGTCAGGCGCTCGGCAAGTGCCTCGACATCAGCGGCGTCCACCAGGTCGGTCTTGCTCATGAGCAGCCGATCGGCAAACCCGACCTGGGCCTGGGCAATGGCCTGGGTCAGGTGGATCTCGGCGTGAGCGGCATCGACCAAGGTCAGGATGCCGTCGAGGATGTAGCGTTCGCGCAGGTCTTCATCGATGAAGAAGGTCTGGGCCACTGGGGCTGGATCGGCCAGGCCGGTGCATTCGATCACCAGGCGGTCGAAGGCGATTTCACCGCTGTCCAGCCGCTCAAGCAACAGGTACAGGGCCTTGGTCAGATCGGTGTGAATGGTGCAGCACACGCAACCGTTGGCCAGGGTCATGACTTGCACCGGATCGTCGCCCAGCAACTGGGTGTCGATGCCGGCATCGCTGAATTCGTTCTCGATCACGGCGATTTTCAGGCCGTGCTCGGCCTTGAGCAGATGACGCAACAACGTGGTCTTGCCAGCACCGAGGAAGCCGCTGAGGATCGTGACCGGGATGGGAGAGGACACACTGGATCTCCTGTTTCGAAATTAAGATAAGGCAAACAAACTCCTGCGGGAGCGAGCCTTTGTAGCGCATGCGAATCCTGAGTCCAACCCAAAAACAACTGTGGGAGCGAGCCTGCTCGCGAAGGCGCCGGGTCAGTCGACATCTTCATCGACTGACACTCCGCTATCGCGAGCAGGCTCGCTCCCACAGGGATTACTTCAGTTCAACAGCATTTGGGGCCACCCTTGCCACCGTAACGGGCTTCCTGGCGTTCTCGGAAGAACGCCTCGTAGTCCATCAACGGCTTGTCGGGATGCTTGGTTTGCATGTGCTCGACGTAGTTGTCGTAGTCGGGCATGCCGACCATCAGGCGGGCGGCCTGACCGAGGTATTTACCGAGGCGACTCAAGTCATTGAACATCGTTGCAATCCCCTATCAAGCGTCCGGCAGCGCCTGGAATGGCGCTTCCTTGTCCGTGCGTTCCTTGGTGCCCCAAGCGGCGATGCCGACCTTGAGCGCGTAGAACAGGATGCTGAAGACCACGAACAGGAACAACACCGTCAGCGTTGCGTTGGTGTAGGCGTTGAACACCACGTGCTGCATCTGCTCGATGCTCTTGGCCGGGGCCAGGATCTGGCCGGCGGCCAGGGCATCGTTGTATTTGCGCGCCAGGGCCAGGAAGCCGATCGCCGGGTTGGCGTCGAACAGCTTGATCAGGCCCGCGGTGGTGGTGCAGATCAGCAGCCAGCTGGCCGGCAGCAGCGTGACCCAGACGTAGCGCTGGCGCTTCATCTTGATCAGCACCACGGTAGCGAGCATCAGCGCGATACCGGCCAGCATCTGGTTGGAGATGCCGAACAGCGGCCACAAGGTGTTGATGCCGCCCAGCGGATCGATCACGCCCTGGTACAGCAAGTAACCCCACAGCGCGACGCAGCCGGCGGTGGCGATCAGGTTGGCGGTCCACGATTCGGTGCGCTTGAGGGCCGGCACGAACGAGCCGAGCAGGTCCTGCAACATGAACCGTCCGGCACGGGTGCCGGCGTCTACCGCGGTGAGGATGAACAGCGCTTCGAACAGGATCGCGAAGTGGTACCAGAACGCCATGGTGTTCTCACCCGGCAGCACCGAGTGGAGGATCTGCGCGATACCCACCGCCAGGGTCGGCGCACCGCCGGCACGGGCCAGGATGGTGGTCTCGCCGATGTCCTTGGCCACCGCTTGCAGCGCGTCGGGGGTGATTGCAAAACCCCAGCTGCTGACGGTCTGGGCCACGGCTACCACGTCCGAACCGACGATAGCCGCCGGGCTGTTCATGGCGAAGTACACGCCCGGCTCGATCACCGAGGCCGCGACCATGGCCATGATCGCTACGAACGATTCCATCAACATGCCGCCGTAACCGATGTAGCGGGCGTTGGTTTCGTTATCCAGCAGCTTGGGCGTGGTGCCCGAGGAGATCAGCGCGTGGAAACCCGAGACCGCACCGCAGGCGATGGTGATGAACAGGAACGGGAACAGACCGCCCTTCCACACCGGCCCGGTGCCGTCGGTGAACTGGGTCAGCGCCGGCATTTTCAGCTCGGGCATGGTCACCAGGATGCCGATCGCCAGGGCGATGATGGTGCCGATCTTGAGGAATGTGGACAGGTAGTCCCGTGGCGCCAGGATCAGCCACACCGGCAGCACCGCGGCGACAAAACCGTAGCCGATCAGCATCCAGGTGATCTGGATCCCAGTGAAGGTGAAGGCCTTGGCCCAGACCGGGTCGGCGGCAATCTGCCCGCCCAGCCAGATCGAACCGAGCAGCAACAGCACGCCGATGAGCGAGATTTCACCGATGCGGCCCGGGCGGATGTAGCGCATGTAGATGCCCATGAACATCGCGATCGGGATGGTCGCCATCACCGTGAAGATGCCCCACGGGCTCTCGGCCAGGGCCTTGACCACGATCAGCGCCAGCACCGCAAGGATGATGATCATGATCAGGAAGCAGCCGAACAGCGCGATGGTGCCGGGGATGCGGCCCATTTCCTCGCGCACCATGTCGCCCAGCGAGCGACCGTTGCGGCGGGTCGACAGGAACAGGACCATGAAGTCCTGCACCGCACCGGCCAGCACCACGCCGGCGATCAGCCAGAGCGTGCCGGGCAGGTAGCCCATCTGCGCCGCCAGCACCGGCCCGACCAGCGGCCCCGCGCCGGCAATGGCCGCGAAGTGGTGGCCGAAGAGAATGTGCTTGTTGGTCGGGACATAGTCCAGGCCATCGTTGTTGAGCACGGCGGGCGTGGCCCGGCGCGCATCGAGTTGCATCACGTTGTTGGCGATGAAGAGGCTGTAGTAGCGGTAGGCGACCAGGTAGATGGCCACGGCCGCGACGACGATCCAGAGGGCGTTGATCGGCTCTCCGCGGCGCAGGGCCACTACGCCAAGGGCGCACGCGCCTACGACGGCCAGCAGTAGCCAGGGCAGATGGCGTAGCAGGCTATTATTGTTTTTCATTTTTTTATTCCAGCCAGGGTGGACAAGAAAGACAGCCACCCGAGTTTAGCGCTTACCGGCGTAAAGGCCATACCCGACATTCGTCTGCCAATGGCCAAACGGGCACGATGCTGCGCCAGCAGGGTCTATAGTCAGTGAATCTCCAGAGGGATTGCGTAATGAGCGAACGCCGCCGCTTCGTACGAATTGAATTTCATGCAAAGACCGAACTGAGCCAAGGGCCTTTCACCTGGCCGGTGGAGCTGCTGGATTTGTCTCTCAAGGGATTACTGATCAACAAGCCCGAACCCTGGATTGGTGACCCCGAAAAACCCTTCATGGCTGATATTCATTTGAGCCCCGAGGCTGAGGTCAAGATGGAAGTCCGGCTGACTCACGATGACCATGGTCATCTGGGTTTTGTCTGTGAACACATCGACCTGGAGTCCATTGCGCATCTACGTCGGCTGGTAGAACTGAATCTGGCTGACCATGACGAGCTGGAGCGGGAACTGGCGGCGTTGATCCAAATCTGACGACACCGAGATCCCTCGCCACAAAAGGCCTGCACAAGCCGCTACTCGAACAACGCATCCAACGCCTGCTCCAACCGCGTCACCGCAATGATCTGCAGCCCCGCCGGCGCTTCCTTCGGCGCATTGCCCTTGGGCACGATGGCGCGCTTGAAGCCATGTTTGGCCGCTTCCTTGAGCCGCTCCTGCCCGCTGGGCACTGGTCGCACTTCACCCGAAAGCCCGACCTCACCGAACACCAGCAAATCATGCGGCAGCGGCCGATTGCGCAGGCTGGACATCACGGCCGCCATCAATGCCAGGTCGGACGCGGTCTCCAATACCTTCACCCCGCCCACCACGTTGAGGAATACATCCTGGTCGTGGGTAGGGATGCCGCCGTGCCGGTGCAAGACAGCCAACAGCATGGCGAGCCGGTTCTGATCCAGGCCCAGGGTGACCCGGCGCGGATTCGCCAGGTGGCTGTCATCCACCAGCGCCTGGACTTCCACCAGCATCGGCCGGGTGCCTTCCCACGTCGCCATGACCACGCTACCCGGAACCTCTTCCTGGGCACGCGTGAGAAAAATCGCCGAAGGGTTGGAGACTTCCTTCAGGCCCCGGTCAGTCATGCCGAACACGCCCAACTCGTTGACGGCGCCAAAACGGTTCTTCACCGCTCGCAACAAACGCAGGCGACCGTCCGATTCGCCTTCGAAATACAACACCGTATCGACCATGTGCTCCAGCACCCGAGGGCCCGCCAGCGCGCCTTCCTTGGTGACGTGACCGACCAGGAAGATCGCCGTGCCGCTCTGCTTGGCATAACGCACCAGCAGCGCCGCGCTTTCGCGCACCTGGGACACGCCACCCGGTGCCGATTGCAGCTGTTCGGTAAAAATCGTCTGGATCGAGTCGATCACCATCACCTTGGGTTTTTCCAGGCGCGCCGTGGCGATGATGGTTTCGATGCAAGTCTCGGTCATGACGCGCAACTGATCCTGGGGCAACCCCAGCCGTCGTGCGCGCATCGCGACCTGTTGCTGGGATTCTTCGCCAGTGACATACAGCGCCGGCATGCGAGTAGCGAGGTTGCACAGGGTTTGCAGCAGGATGGTGGATTTGCCGATGCCCGGATCTCCGCCGATCAGTACCACCGAACCATCCACCAGACCGCCGCCCAACACGCGATCCAGTTCGCCGGACGCCGTGGAAAAGCGCGGGATTTCTTCGACGCTGACCTCGGCCAGGGTCTTGATCTGGGCTTGTTGCCCAGCCCAACCCGTGCGCCCGGTGGGTGCCGCCGCCCCGCCGCTTTCCACCATGGTTTCGGTCAGGGTATTCCAGGCGCCGCACTCACTGCATTGGCCAGCCCATTTGGGAAAGGTCGAGCCGCACTCGGTGCAGCCGTACATGCGCTTTGCCTTGGCCATCTGAACTCCGGGTAAAAACCGCGATGATAGCCTAGCCAGGCTTTACTGCGGGGCCGGCATTCTGATTTCGCCCTTCGCCAGATCCGCCGCGCTATTGCCCAACGGATCCCTGGCCTCCAGGTCGGCACCCTTGGCCTTCAAGGCATCGAGCAATTCGTCACGCTTGAACAGGCCTGCATACATCGCAGCGGTCTGTCCGGCACCGTTGCGTTGGTCCGGACTGCACTCGGTGGACAATAAACGGCGGGCGATCTGGACTTCACCCTTGAAGATGGCGCCCATTAACGCCGTATTGCCGCGTTTGTCCTGGGCGCAGGCATCGGCGCCAGCGGCCAACAGCCGCTCCACCGCGGGCGCGTGGCCGTGATAAGCCGCCAGGATCAGCGCCGTGTAGCCCTTCTCATCCCGGGTGTCGAGCGAGTAACCGGCCTCGATGAACGTATCGAGCATCGGCACATCACCCCGGCGTGCGGCGTCGAAATAATAGTCTTGCAGCTGTTCCCGCACCGCAGCCGGATCGGCGGGTACAGGCTGCTCGGCCAACACGCCCACCGACCAGGTCACGAGTACCGATAGAAGAAAATTTCGCATCAGGCTTCTCCTTATGACACAGGCCTGTGGGAGCGAGCCTGCTCGCGATCCGGGCAACGCGGCCTGCCTGGGCACCGCATCGCGAGCAAACTTGCTCCCTACAGGTCGATCAGTCGCTCAGCTTCTCGGCCAGCGCCTTGACCCGCGCCAGGTCGCCTTTGGCGACACGAGCCACGCCGGTGCCGTATTCCGGGTCAGCCTTGTAGAGATACGACAGGATGATGTGCTTGCTCTCATCGTCAGTCGTTGCCAATGACCCACCGAAGCTTTCGATCAAGTCATTGCGCTCCTTCTGGTTGAACGAGCGGTACAGATCACCCGCCTGCTTGAAGTTCTGCTCGCGCTGGATTTTCGCTTGCTGGGTGCTGCCGGTCAGCGCTGCCTGGCTATAGCGCGCCGCAGGTTGCTCTTCGCGCGCCAGCAAGCGGCTCGGCTGGTAATTCACGCCAGTGCTGGTGCTGCCGAAATTCATCGCACCGTCCTGGTTGCCATTGTTTACCGCGACCTTGGGCGCGTTGATTGGCAGCTGCAACGCGTTCGGCCCGACCCGGTACATTTGCGTATCGGCATAAGAGAAGACCCGCCCCTGCAACAGGCGATCCTCGGAAGGCTCGATACCCGGGACCAGATTGGCCGGAGCCATCGCGACTTGTTCGGTTTCCTGGAAAACATTCGCCGGATTACGATTCAACACCATCTGCCCAACTTTTCGCTCAGGCACATCCGGCCAGATCTTGGTGGCGTCCAGCGGATCGAAGTCGAACTTCGACAAGTCTTGCGGCTTGAGCACCTGAACGTACAGATCCCACTTCGGAAAGTCACCCTTGTTGATATGACTGACCAAATCATTCGTCATATGGCTGTATTCCTGCCCTTGAACTTTCACTACTTCTTTTGGATCGAGGTTTTTCAGCCCCTGCAAACTTTTCCAATGAAACTTCACGTAACTGATATCGCCCTTGGCGTTGATCAGTTTGTAAGCGTGTACGCCGTTCCCGTCCATTTCGCGATAACTGGCCGGAGTGCCGGAGTTGGAATACAGCTCGGTCAGCGTGCGGGTGGCTTCCGGTACGTGGGAAAAGAAATCGAAACGACGCGAATCATCGTCCAGGTTGGTCCGCGGGTCGGGTTTGAACGCATGGACCATGTCGGGAAACTTGATCGCATCACGGATGAAGAACGTCGGGAAATTATTCCCGACCAGGTCCCAGTTACCATCCGCCGTGTAGAACTTGGTGGCGAAGCCTCGAGGATCACGCAGCGTCTCAGGCGAATGATTGCCATGCACCACGGCGGAAAAACGGACGAACACCGGCGTGACCTGTCCGGCGGCGAATACCTTGGCCTTGGTCAGGTCGCTCAGGTCATTGGACACCGTGAACTCGCCATGCGCACCGGTACCACGGGCATGCACCACACGCTCGGGGATCCGTTCACGGTCAAAACGCTGGAGCTTCTGGATCAGTTGCACATCCTGCAGAAGGGTCGGGCCGTTGGGTCCGGCGGTCTGGGAGTTCTGGTTATCGCCCACGGCCGCGCCATTATCCCGGGTCAGGGTGGCGGCATTGACGGACAGGGAAAACAGGCTGGCGGTCAGCACAACGAGGGTATGGCGGTTGGAAAAAGCACCAAGGCCAAGGGAAGTGTTCATGTGAGTTTCCTCTGATTTTATAGAGCGCATCCATGTGCGCCTTTCAGAGGCTAGTGCTCGACAAACCGAAACCTAAATAGAAATGCCGTACCGACCTGATAGAAAAAACATTATGGGGAATCGGCCCCGAACCGCGTATCACGCGCGATTGATGGCACTTTGTAAACTTTCTGGGGAGAGCCGGGTCGATAACAGGCAAGCTTTGTAAGCAGGCATGTCAGGCAAGACCCGTTCAGCTGACTTACACTGCGGCTATCAATCTCATCTGTCACAAGGAACAACTCATGGGCGTGCTAAGCGAGTTCAAGGCCTTCGCGGTCAAAGGCAATGTCGTCGACATGGCCGTCGGGATCATCATTGGTGCTGCTTTTGGCAAAATCGTTTCGTCATTCGTTGGCGACGTGGTCATGCCACCGCTCGGCCTGCTGATTGGCGGAGTGGATTTCAGTGACCTGGCGATCACGCTCAAGGCGGCCGAGGGCAATACGCCCGCGGTGGTGCTCGCCTACGGCAAATTCATCCAGACGATGGTGGACTTCATCATCGTGGCTTTCGCCATTTTCATGGGCGTCAAGGCCATCAATCGCCTCAAGCGTGAAGAGGCCGTCGCTCCGAGCGCGCCGCCTGTCCCGACCAAGGAAGAACAATTGCTCAGCGAGATCCGCGACCTGCTCAAGGCTCAGAACGAGAGGCCTTGAGCATTCTCGCTGGCAAAAAAATGGCGCCCCACGGACGCCATTTTTTTCACCAGTAGTTTTCCACCGCCACCTGACCGGGACGCCGCGTGAGGCTCAGTTGCAAGCCCCTGGCCTTGAGCAACTTGCGCGTGTCGTCAATCATCTGCGGGTTGCCGCATAACATGACCCGCGAATGCTCTGGCGTCAGCGCGACACCGGCGGCCTGTTCCAGCTCGCCATTTTCGATCAGTGTGGTGATGCGTCCGTTGAGGGCGCCAGGGTGTTGTTCACGGGTAACCGTCGCAATGAAGCGAAACTTATGAGCGTATTCCGCCAGATAGTCTCGCCGGGGCAACGCATCAATCAAGGCCTGATAGGCCAATTCCCGTGACTCGCGGACGCTGTAAACGAGGATGATCCGCTCGAATTTTTCCCAGACCTCGAAGTCCTGCAGGATAGAAAGAAACGGGGCGACCCCTGTCCCGGTGGACAACAGCCACAAATCGCGACCGTCAACAAAACGGTCCAGCGTCAGGTAACCAAAGGCCTGACGCTCGACCAACAAGCTGTCCCCCGGCTTCAAGCGGCTGAGCTCACTGGTGAACTCGCCGTCCGGGACGACGATGGAAAAAAACTCGAGAAACTCGTCGAACGGCGAAGACACCATGGAATAAGCCCGCCAGACGGCAGTGCCGTCCGCCTTCACCACCCCCAGTCGGGCAAACTGACCAGCCCGGAAACGAAAGCCGCGATCCCGGGTGGTACGCAGGGTAAACAGGTGAGGCGTCAGGGACTGCACCTCGATCAGGGTTTGGCGGGTAAACTTTTCTGCGCTGTCGGTCATGAGCCTCTCCAATGGGACGAGGACCGTATTGTCCTGTAAACAAAGCACATTAACCACTTACGTTCAGTAATGGTATTGAACTGCGCAGTAAACATTCATGGACGAATGTTTCATCAGCCTTATACAAAAACTAAACATCGTATCGAAAAATAACGTGAAAACTCACCACAGTTCATAAACAACTAACATCGAAAAAAAATACCTAACATTGAGGAAATCTCCTACACTAATTTTCGCAGCTTCAATTGGATCCACGACACTAGGGAGAACGCCATGGATGCATGGAAAGATTTGCAATTGCGAAAATTGTCGTGCGAAAAGGATCTCCAAAAAGCCTATCGCCTCGTACAAAACTTCTTTAATTATCAAGGATTTGAATACTGCGCCTTCGCCGCATACCCGACTTTTGCAGACAGACACAGGCATCGGATCAATATCAACAACTACCCTTATGGATGGAACAAACTGTACAAACAAAACGGTTATGCGGCGAACGACCCAATACTGGCACACTGCAATCAATCATCGCTGCCAATCCTCTGGAGCGAAGATATTTTTTGCGAGGTCCCCGAATTATGGCAAGCACTTGAACACCAAGGACTCAGCCATGGCTGGACCCAAGCCGTCCATGAGGAACGGGGCACCTATTACAGTCTGTTCAGTCTCGCCAGGATGCAACGCCCCATCGACCCGGAGGAGCATTATGGCAACCTGGGCTATGCCATTTTCGCCAGCCAACGGTTGCATGCGCTGGCTTGCCAGCGAATGTCCGACGCCGAGCCTTCCTCACAGACAGTCCATTTGTCGCCAAGGGAAATTGAAGTATTGAGATGGTCCGCCGAAGGCAAGACGGCATCGGAAGTCGGCAGGATCCTCTGTCTTTCCGAGCGCACCGTGAATTTCCATGTCAACAGCTGCATGCGGAAACTGAACGTGACCAACAAAATCTCGGCGGTTGCCAAGGCGGCCCATATCCACATGATCTGATCAGCAAAGCAGAACAGCCCCCTGAAAACCCACGAGTAATGCCCAGTAAAAAAACGTAACATCCACGGTTCCACTTGAATGATGACGTGCCAGGCACGCGACGCAGTTCATTCAGGCGGTCCCGCTGAGACACCTGCCCCCAGGCAGCGGGACATCCGTTGATTTGCCAGAGTCCCCGCCATGCCCTTGCTAGACAGTCCCTTCGCCCAACTCGACCTGATCCGCCAACCCGAACAGCAGAACGAACCGCTGCAGGCATTCGACGCAGCCGATGAATATCTGCTTGCGTACCTGGCCGAACAGCAGCCGGGGGCGGATACCCGGGTTCTGGTACTCAACGATGGCTTCGGGGCCCTGGCGGCGAGCCTGGTCGGCAAAGTCAAGGTCACCAGTAGCGGAGACTCGTTCCTTGCCCTACAGGCATTGGAGAAAAACCTGGCGCGCAACGGTTTGCCCTTCGACGCGGTACCGATCGTGCCCGCCAGCGAACCGCTGACAGGGCAGTTCGACCGTGTCCTGATCAAAGTACCCAAGACCCTGGCCCTGCTGGAAGAGCAATTGATCCGGCTGCAAGAGCAACTGGCTCCAGGCGCTCAGGTCATCGCCGCCGCGATGGTCAAGCATCTGCCACGGGCCGCTGGCGATCTGCTGGAGCGCTATATCGGCCCGGTACAGGCCTCGTTGGCGGTGAAGAAGGCTCGCCTGTTGATTGCCACGCCACAAACCAGGACAGCCACCGCCTCTCCCTACCCGACTCGCTATTGGCTGGATGAGCCGAAAATCGAGTTGCTCAACCACGCCAACGTATTCTGTCGCGAAGGGCTGGATATCGGCACGCGCGCCTTTTTGCCACACCTGCCAAAAAACCTCGGCACGGCGCGGGTGGCGGACCTGGGCTGCGGCAATGGCGTGCTGGCTATTGCCAGTGCCCTGCACAACCCGCAGGCCCATTACACGTTGGTGGATGAGTCGTACATGGCGGTCCAATCAGCCGCTGAAAACTGGCGAGCGGCGCTGGGCGAGCGTGAAGTGACCCTGCGGGCCGACGATGGGCTCGCCGGACAAGCGCCGCAATCGTTGGATGTGGTGCTGTGCAATCCACCCTTCCATCAGCAGCAAGTAGTCGGCGATTTCCTCGCCTGGCGGATGTTCCAGCAAGCCCGCGAGGCGTTGGTAGTTGGCGGCGCGCTGTACATCGTCGGCAACCGGCACTTGGGCTACCACAGCAAGCTGGCTCGGCTGTTCCGGGGGGTCGAGCAGGTCGCCGCCACGCCAAAATTCGTGATTCTCAAGGCCCGCAAGTAACCCTGGTATTCAGTGGGGTCCGCTCAATGAGTCGTCAGCCCGGCGGCGTTCATGAACATCCGCATCAGGCTGGCAACGATGAACAGCGCCAGCACACTCCCGGCCCAGATCATCACCAGCCAGCCGAGCCGCTGCCATAACGGTTTTTTCTCAGCGGCTTCGATGTCTTTCAGGTCAGGCTTGGCCATTCTCGGCACCTCGCAGGTCGGTCAATGGTAGCCATCGTCATGGGTGCCGCGGAACACGTAGTAGCTCCAGAAGGTGTACACCAGGATCAACGGAATGATGAACAGCGTGCCGACCAGCATGAAGCCCTGGCTCTGGGGCGGTGACGCGGCGTCCCAGATCGAAATGGACGGCGGCACGATGTTCGGCCACAAGCTGATGCCGAGGCCACTGTAGCCAAGAAAGATCAACACCAGCGTCAGGATGAACGGCGTGTAGTTGGCGTTGCGGGCGACGGCGCGGAACAAGCCGTACATGGTGACGAGCACCAGGATCGGCACCGGCAGGAACCAGAACAGGTTCGGCAGGGTGAACCAGCGTGCCGCGATGTCGGCGTGAGCCAGCGGCGTCCAGATGCTGACGATGCCGATCACGGCGAGCACCACGAATGCCAGTGGCCTGGCCAGATCGTGCATCTGTTCTTGCAGCTTGCCTTCGGTCTTCATGATCAGCCAGGTACAGCCGAGCAAAGCGTAGGCGGCGATCAGCGCCAGGCCGCAGAACACCGTAAACGGCGTGAACCAATCCAGGGAGCCGCCGGCAAACTGGCGATTGACCACCTCGAAACCGTCAATGAATGCCCCCAGCGCCACGCCCTGGAAAAAGGTCGCCGTCAGCGAACCACCGATGAAAGCCTTGTCCCACAAATGCCGCTTCTCGGCCTTGGCCTTGAAGCGGAACTCGAATGCCACGCCCCGGAAGATCAGGCCGATGAGCATCAGGATCAGCGGCAGGTACAGCGCCGAGAGCACCACCGAATAGGCCAGCGGAAACGCCCCGAACAGCCCGGCGCCGCCCAGCACCAGCCAGGTTTCGTTACCGTCCCAGACTGGCGCGACGGTATTCATCATCACGTCGCGGTCGCGCTCGCCCTTGACGAAGGGAAAAAGAATGCCGATCCCCAGGTCGAAGCCGTCCATGATCACGTACATCATGATGCCGAAGATGATGACCACGGCCCAGATCAGCGGAAGATCAATACCCATGACTCAATTCCCCTTGTGCGAGCTGTCGTTGTGGTCCACTTCGTCGTCGCCTTCGTTGGCGGCCGACAATGGACGGGCCGGGGTGCGTTTCTGGCCCGGACCGCCATCGCTCGGCTCGGTTTCGTGAGCCACCGGGCCCTTGCGCACCAGGCGCAGCATGTAGCTCAGGCCCGCACCGAACAGCGCGAAATACACCACCACGAACATGATCAGGGTGAAGCTCATTTGCGCAAAGCTGTGGCCGGAAGAGGCATCCGCCGTGCGCATCAGGCCGTAGACCACCCAGGGTTGGCGGCCGATTTCCGTGGTGAACCAGCCCGCGAGAATCGCAATCAAGCCCGACGGTCCCATCCACAGCACCAGGTGCAAAAATGGCCGGGATTGGTAGAGCCGTTCACCACGCCGCAGCCAGAGGCTGCACAGGCCGGTGAAAATCATCAGCAGCCCCAGGCCCACCATGACCCGGAACGACCAGAACACGATGGTCGAATTCGGCCGGTCCTCCGGCGGAAACTCCTTCAGGGCCGGCACTTGATCGGTCAGCGAGTGCGTCAGGATCAGGCTGCCCAGGTAAGGGATCTCCACGGCAAATCTGGTTTCCTCGGCTTCCATGTCCGGCCAGCCGAACAGAATCAGTGGCGTGGGCTCGTCGCCGACGTTTTCCCAATGCCCCTCGATCGCGGCGATTTTTGCCGGCTGGTGCTTGAGCGTGTTGAGCCCATGGAAGTCGCCGATGACCGCTTGCACCGGTGCCACCAGCAGGGCCATCCACATCGCCATGGACAGCATCCGGCGAATGGCCGGATTGTCGCGACCACGAAGCAGATGCCAGGCCGCCGACGATCCGACAAAAAACGCCGTGGCAACAAATGCCGCGACCGACATGTGCAACAGTCGGTAAGGGAACGAGGGGTTGAACACCACTGCCAGCCAATCCACCGGGATGACCCGGCCATCGATGATTTCGTAGCCCTGCGGAGTCTGCATCCAGCTGTTGGAGGAGAGGATCCAGAAAGTCGAGATCAGGGTGCCGATCGCCACCATGACCGTAGAGAAGAAGTGCAGCCCCCTGCCGACGCGATTCCAGCCGAACAACATGACCCCGAGGAAACCCGCCTCCAGGAAGAATGCCGTGAGCACCTCATAGGTCAGTAACGGCCCGGTGACCGCACCGGCGAAGTCTGAAAAGCGGCTCCAGTTGGTGCCGAACTGATAGGCCATGACCAGGCCGGACACCACGCCCATGCCGAAGTTGACGGCAAATATCTTCGACCAGAAGTGGTACAGGTCGCGGTAGGTGTCGTCACGCGTCTTCAGCCACAGGCCTTCGAGCACCGCCAGGTAGCTCGCCAGGCCAATGGTGATGGCCGGGAACAGGATGTGGAACGAGATGGTGAATGCGAACTGGATTCGGGCGAGATCGAGCGCCTCCAAACCGAACATAAGTCTTCCTCTGTCAGGTAAAACCGGCTGCGGGCGGGGCTTGCATCACAGCTCCCTGGGGATATGGAGTGTGATGCTTTTCAAATCGTTCTTTTTTTAGAACCGTCACAACGCAGGACTCTGGCCAGGTGGCCCCCAGCGCAACGCCTGGGCAGGCGTTGATCTGGATCAAGCAATGCTCAAAGAGTAGACCCATATTTGCCGATGGACGGCGTGGTCTTTTGTCGCGTGGCAGGTTGTCTCAGTGCCGTAAAGCTGCCCCACGGCATCGCTTCCAAACACATGCTTTCCCGTGGTGAGGGAGCTTGCTCCCGCTGGGCTGCGCAGCGGCCCCGAGATTTTGCGGTCGCTGCGCAACCGAGCGGGAGCAAGCTCCCTCGCCACAAAAGCCCGCATCAGTCTGAATTGATGTCTGGCTAACTATTTTTCCAGCCGCCGCAACTTCCAGTTACAGCTCGGTGATAATCTCGCTCTTCACGTCACCGGACCCGTCATAGATGCCCAGCCAAGCGCCCTTGCTGCTCCGTCACCACCGACCTTTCATCGCCTTCTGGCTAGCCCGGATCTTCACGGCAAGCGGCTTCCAGATGCTCACCGTGGCCATCGGCTGGAACCTCTATCAACTGACCGGCAACGTCTTGGACCTGGGTCTCGTAGGGCTGGTCGAATTCGCACCGCGGGTGCTGTTCATGCTGCACACCGGCCATGTAGCCGATCGGTATGACCGGCGCAAGGTCGCAGCCATCTGCCAATCCCTGCAGGCGACGATTGCCGTGGCGCTGGTAATCGGCAGCGCCACCGACAACGTCACGCGCGAGATGATCTTCATCCTGGCGTTCCTGCTGGGCGCGGCCCGCTCCTTCGAAATGCCGACGACCCAGGCACTACTGCCGAGCATCGTGCCTTCCGCGCTGTTTCCCCGCGCCGTGGCCGCTGCGCAGTCGGCACAACAATCGGCGACCATCGTCGCGCCAGCCCTGGGCGGTTTGCTGTACGCCTTCGGCAGCGTCTGGGTCTATGGGCCGACCGTGCTGCTCTACCTCATCGCCTGCGGCCTGATGCTCAACCTGCCCGCCCGGCAGACGCCGTTGAACAAAGGCAAGGCGACCCTGGATTCGCTGCTGGCGGGCATCCGCTTCATCCGCAGCCGGCAGGATATTCTCGGGGCGATTTCCCTGGACCTGTTCGCGGTATTGCTGGGGGGCGCGACGGCGTTGCTGCCGGTATTCGCCAAGGACATCCTGCTCACCGGCCCGTGGGGCCTGGGCCTGTTGCGCTCGGCGCCGGCGGTGGGTGCCTTGCTGATGTCGTTGTGGCTGGCGCGGTTTGCCGTCGAGCGCAAGGTTGGCCGGGTGATGTTCACGGCGGTGGGCGTGTTCGGCGTCGCCACGATCGCGTTCGGCCTCTCCACTTCGTTCTGGTTTTCCTTGGCGGTGCTGGTGGTGCTGGGCGCGGCGGACATGATCAGCATGGTCATCCGCGCCTCTTTCGTGCAATTGGAAACGCCGGATGAAATGCGTGGCCGGGTCAGCGCCGTGAACGGCCTGTTCATCGGCGCCTCGAACCAGCTGGGCGAATTCGAATCCGGCCTGACCGCCCACTGGTTCGGCACGGTGCCGGCGGTGGTCATGGGCGGCGTCGGCACGCTGCTGGTGACCGGAGCCTGGATCAAACTGTTCCCGACCCTGGCCAACCGCGATCGGATGCACGAACCGGTTGCCGAAACGAAAGCCTGAGGCGTATTGCTTCGGGAATCGCTGGGCTTTTTCGCCTGTGGGTCATGGCCTTGCGGGCTTGCTGGGTTTGGCCGATTTTTCTCTGTTCGATTCTTGGGCATCCGAGTTGAGGAATGCATTGGGCCTTTTCGGCAGTATTTGTGGGAAGAGTCCTAAGGGCCAAACCTGCTTGTTTATATAAACAACTTACTTACTACACGCCAGAGTAAATCTTCTTACGTATCTTTCCCTTATTAACATACGCAGACTTATTGGCATTGCAAAAAACCATTTAGCGTCACACCATGCAAAAAACATCCTCCGTGAAGCAATACCGGCAACGCTGTATAAAAATCAATACAGGGAACGAACCATGCGCGCATCAACCTGGACAATAACAATTCTTGCATTGACAATTTTCTCCATGACTTCAGCTATGGCTGGGCCAACCGTAACCGTCACATTCAAGAACCTTGGCACAAAGGACGCGACATACACCGTTACAAACAACAACGAAGCCTCCACCAGGAACAATTCCAACCCCACCCCCACGTCATCAATAAAAGCAGACCAATCCAACACCTATAAGGTGCAAAGTCGAACCTCTCCAGATGCCAACTTTGCAAGTTTGCGCTACACAATGGGCAGCAAGGAGTGTGTTTATTCAACTACTTTCGTGGCGACTGCAGGTTCAGGAGGCTCCAAGATTCCAAGATGGAAGGAGTCTGCTACTCCGAGTGGCGGTGCTATCTGCACTATCACAGTCCTGTCCAGAGACTTCAGAACTTATGAATGGGCAGTGCAAATCACCATGAAGTAAGGACCGTTCGAATTCGAAGTCTTTTCAGGCCTGAACTCGGAAAATAAATGTCTGAACACCTCGCGTGGAAAAGGTGACCACCATGGCAATTTCCAATATCAATTTCGTGACCCACAGCGCTCCCACGCTGAATAAAGCAACCGGAGCCAAAGCCACCGTTAGCGATAATCTGAATATCATTCACGACCCGGTAAATACCGGAGGTGATGACAGCAGCACCGTTTCTCCGCTCTCACGCCAATTGAGCGAGGCTGCTGAACGCGCAGAGGCGCGGGACGCTAGCCTGAGCAGGAGAGAGCTTTTCGCCTTGGCCATGAGCACAGCAGAAAAATTGGGTGAGGATTATATTGAAACCAAAGCCAGATATGATGCTGAAGTTCCTGATACCGATGACCCCGAACTCTTGGCGCGTGCCAGACAGGCTACTGAATACATCAACGGAGTCGTCACAGACGGCCGAGGCAAAAATCCTTTTTCCGGAATGCCGAGAGATCAACTGACCTTGATTATTTACGATGACAGCGGCGCTTTTACCGTTAATGAGCGGCGCTCTGCGCAGCATGAAGTAGGCCAGCAGGAAGAGGCATGGCGGCAGATAGTCATCGCCAAGTCGGGGATGGAATACAGCAACACAGGAAAAACGACCGATTTCTACAAGAACGTGCTCGAGCATTACCGTGGCTTGCCCGCCATTGAACAATCGCAGTATCCAGCCGATTACGAAGCCAGGCTGCTGCTTGATATAGCAATGGATCTCAACACCGAAAGACCTGATATCGATAGTGAAAACTTCTGGAACGAACTGTTCAAGGGCGATACCTCACCGGCCAGCAAGCCCCCCATCGAGGAGAAAGCAGCGGTCAACACCCATATCAAGGAGCCCTGAACAGATTATTCAAAAGCGACAACCCGTCGTTCGAAAAGCCCCCTTCACCCGAGCGGGACGCAGGACAACCGGAGGCTCTCCTTTGAACTCAACAGGCGTTCGAACCACTGCTCTCCAGCCTGTGGAACCGAAGTCCCACAGGCTCACCGTTATTGATCACTCCATCAGAGCAATTTATCCAGCGTAATGGGAAAGTCCCGCACCCGTTTGCCGGTGGCATGGTAAATGGCATTAGCCACCGCTGCTGCCACGCCCACGATGCCGATTTCACCGACGCCCTTGGACCCCAGCGCATTGACAATGTCGTCCTGTTCATCGACAAACACCACGTCGATGTCGCCGATGTCGGCGTTGACCGGCACGTGGTATTCGGCGAGGTTGTGGTTCATGTGACGGCCCAGGGCGTGGTCGGTCAGGGTCTCTTCGTGCAAGGCCATGCCAACGCCCCAGACCACGCCACCGAGAATCTGGCTGCGGGCGGTTTTCGGGTTGATCACCCGCCCGGCCGCGATGACGCTGACCACGCGGTGGACCTTCACCGTGCCCAGGTCTTCGTCGACCAGCACCTCGACGAACACCGCCGAGTGCGTAGCAGTGGCATAAGCCTGGCGTTTCTCATCCGGCTGCGCAGTGACCTGTGCCTGCAACGGCGTCTCGCCGCTGTTCCGAGCGAGTTCCGCCAGGGTGACACTGGCCTCCCCCATTCGCAGCTCACCGTCGACAAACGTCACTTGCTCAAGGGTTGCGCCGCTGAAGGCCGGGCAAGTTTGCCGAGCCACGGCGAGCAGTTTTTCCCGCAGCGCCTCACAGGCTTGCTGCACTGCGGTGCCGACTGACGAGACGGTAAACGAACCGCCCTGCAACGGTGCGGCGGGCAACGACGAATCGCCAAGCACAAAAGTGACATTCTCCAGGGAAACGCCGGACGTCTCGGCAGCAATCTGGGTCATGACCGTGTAGGTGCCGGTGCCGATGTCAGTGGTCGCGCTGCTGACGGTCAGCTTGCCGTCGGGGTCCAGCGATGCTCGGGCGCTGGCCTTTTGCTGCATGGCCTCCCAGACACCGCCGGCCATGCCCCAACCTACCAGTTGCCGCCCTGCGCGCATGCTGCGCGGCTCCGGATTGCGCTTGCTCCAACCGAAACGGTCGGCTCCCTGGGCGTAACATTCGCGCAACTCCTTGCTCGAATACGGCTTGCCTTCGTTCTCGTTACGTTCGGCATAGTTGATCAAGCGCAACTGGACCGGGTCGATGGCCAAGGCGCAGGCCAACTCGTCCATGGCGCATTCCAGGCCGATCAGTCCAAGGGCGGCGCCGGGGGCACGCATGTCCAGCGGCGTATAGACGTCCAGGGGCACCAGCTTGTAGCTCAACTCGACGTTGTCGCAGTGATAGAGCATGCCGCTCCACTCCACCACATGCTCGGTGAAGTCCTCGAAGCGCGACGTCTGGCCGACGGCACTATGGGCCACCGCGAGCAAACGTCCGTTGGCCGCCGCTCCCAGTTGCACGCGCTGAAAGGTCCGGGGCCGGTAGCCGAAGGTAAACATCTGCTGACGGGTCAGGCTGACCCGCACCGAGCGCCTGAGCGTCAGCGCGGCCATTACTGCCAGCGGCAATTGGTACTGCGGACGCAGCCCGGAACCGAAAGCGCCGCCAACGTAGGCGGCAAACACCCGCACCTGTTCTTTTTCCAGCCCGAACACCTCTTGCACATAGGCTTGGCAATTCTGCGTGCCTTGGGTTTTGTCATGAATGTGCAGGCTGCCGTCGGGTTGGTACAGGACCGTCGAAGCGTGGGGCTCCATCGGGTTGTGATGTTCTATCGGCGTGCTGTAGGACGCATCAACGCTGAGTGCCGAGCTGGCGTACTCCCCTTGAAAATTCCCACGGGGCTTGGGCAATTCGGCCGGTGCCGGATGCGCTTCGTTTTGCAGGATCGTCAGATCGGTCTGATGGTCCTGGGTCTCGTAGTCGATTTCAACGAGCGAGCCGGCATAACGCGCCAGCTCCAGATTTTCCGCAACCACCAAGGCGAGCGGCTGGCCGCTGTAGAGGATCTGGTCGTTGAACAACGGCCGGAACGGCGAACCCTCCGCGGCATCGGCATCCTGGTAGGGCTCGTCGTAGCTGGCGATCTTCGGGCGGTTGGTGTGATCGATCACCGCGACGACGCCCGGCAGCGCCAAGGCTCGGGAAGCATCGATGCGCAGGACCCGGCCACAGGTGATTCCGCTGGAGACGACGCTGCCGTGCAGCAGGCCATCTTCGGGGTACTCCCCGGCGTATCGGGCTCGACCCGTGACCTTGAGCAGGCCATCGGTCCGGTCAAGCGGCTTGCCTATGGTTTTGCTCAATGCATTCATCGGGTGGTTCCCCCCACCAGCGCGGCATCGCTCAAGGCGCGGATAATTGCCCGGCGTGCCAGTTTGACTTTGAAGCCGTTGTGCTCCAGCGGCTCGGCGTTCTGCATCAACGCATCGGCCGCCGCCGTAAAGGTTTCGCGGCTGACGGCCTGGCCGACCAGCCAGTTTTCCACGGCCTTGTCGCGCCACGGTTTGTGGGCTACACCGCCAAGGGCCAGCCGAGCCTGGCGAATCACCGGCCCATCAAGCTCCAGCGCCGCCGCCACCGAAACCAGCGCAAAGGCGTAGGAGGCCCGGTCACGGATCTTCAGGTAATGGCTATGTTCAGCAAAACCCTCCGAGGGCAACTCGATATAGGTGATCAGCTCGTCATCGGCCAACTGGTTGTCCCGATCCGGTGCGTCACCGGGCAATCGGTGAAAATCAGCGAATTCGATGGTCCGCGCGCCGCCCCGTCCCAGCACATGAACAACCGCCTCAAGCGCCGCCAGGGCCACGCACATGTCCGACGGATGAGTCGCCACGCACTGATCACTGGCGCCGAAAATCGCGTGGATCCGGTTCAGGCCGCTTCGGGCCGGACAACCACTGCCCGGGCGCCGCTTGTTGCACGGCACGGAAGCGTCATAAAAGTAATAGCAGCGCGTGCGTTGCAGCAGGTTGCCGCCGGTACTGGCCATATTGCGCAACTGCGGCGAGGCACCCGCCAGGATGGCTTGGGCGAGCAGCGGGTAGCGCCGTTGAATCCACGGGTGCCAGGCCAGATCGGCATTACTCACCAATGCGCCAATCATCACCCCGCCCGAGGGAGTTTCGCTGAGGTCCGTCAAAGGCAGACCGGTGATATCGATCAGGTGCTGGGGGCGGCTGAGGTTTTCCTTCATCAGGTCCAGCAGGTTGGTGCCGCCGGCGATGAAGCGTGAGCTCGCACTGGACAACTCGACGGCCGCCTGCACGGTGTCGGGCTTGCTGTAGCTGAAGGGATTCATCGCTCGCCCTCCGTTGGCTGGCAGAGTGGAAGCGCTTCCTCGATGGCGTCGCGAATATTGTTGTAGGCGCCGCATCGGCAGAGGTTGCCGCTCATCAGTTCGCTGATTTCAGCGCTGGTCTGTGCCCGGCCTTCGTTGGCCAGTCCCACCGCCGAGCAGATTTGCCCCGGCGTGCAGTAGCCGCACTGGAACGCGTCATGTTTGATAAACGCGCGCTGCATGGGGTGCAGCTCATCGCCACTGGCCAAGCCCTCGACGGTGGTCAACTCGGCGCCGTCGCACATCACCGCCAGCGTCAGGCAGGCGTTGATGCGCTTGCCATCACGCAACACCGTGCAGGCGCCGCATTGGCCGTGATCGCAGCCTTTCTTGCTGCCTATCAGGTCCAGTTGCTCGCGCAGCAGGTCCAGCAGCGTAGTCCAGGGCAGCACCTGCAACTCACGCACGGCGCCATTGAGTGTCAGACGTATCGGATGACGGACGAAGGACGCCTGCGTCGCTTCGGACAAGGTCGCGCTCATGGAACACCTCACGGTTGGTCGTACTCGCGGCGTTTTGGGAAACCGCCGTCATAAGGGGTACGACTTCGAGGTGGGGTGAGCGTTCAAGGCAATTGGGCGACGAAATGCCAGCGGCCGCTGCGCAGCCGAGCGGGAGCAAGCTCCCTCGCCACAGGGCTACTCTCGATTAAAGGAAAGATCAGGCCAGCAACTCCGCTCCCACCACGCTCCTCACACCCTTGCCGGCGAGTTGCTCCACCAGCGTCAGGGCGAACATCAGGGCGGCGGCCGAGCCTTGGGCGGTGATGCAATTGCCATCCACCACCACCGGCTGGTCGACGAAGCTGCATCCGGACAACTGCTGGCTCACGGCGGGCAGGCAGGTCATGCGGCGCTGGCGTAGCACACCGAACGCCTGGAGCACCAGCGCCGGCGCTTCGGCGATGGCGGCAAAAAATCGCCCGGCGGCGGCCTGGTCCCTGACCAACTGCTGCAAAGGTTGGTGGGCGGCCAGATGTTGCGCGCCAATGATGCCGCCCGGCAGGACGATCAGGTCGAAATCCTGGACCAGCATGTCCACCAGCATGCCGTCGGCGGTCAGGCGCGTGCCGCGTGCACAGGTGAGCATGCGGCGGCCCTCGATACTCGCCACCACCACTTCGAGCTGCGCACGACGCAACACATCGATCAACGTCACCGTCTGCAAATCGTCGACGCCTTCAGCCACGGCAATCAGGGCTCGGGGGATCTTGGTTCCAGGAATCATGGGCGCTCTCCGCTGGGTGATTCCCTCAAGACTAGCCAGCTTTGCCGGGCCGTGTCAGGTGAAGGCCGCCCGTGACGGTGGTCATTTGATGTAGAGCTCGGTCGCCATCCGGTTCCCCGGCGCGTTGATCGACACATTGCTGAAGCTGAAAGTGCCTTCCTGCTTGCCCTTCAGATCGAAGATGTACAGGTAACCGACCACCTTGGTGCTTGTCGAACAGTCGTTGAGATTGCCATTGCTGAACGCACACACCGGCGAGCGGGTGCCGTCGACTTCGAAGCCGTCCAGCGTGACATGAGGCTGGCGGCCATAACCGACCTCCAGCACGTAGACCTTGATATTCGGCCCGCCATGATCGCAACGGGTCTGCGTCTGCCCCGCCGCGACATCCTCGAAACCACAGGTCGGCGATTCGACCTTGAGCACCTTGACCTCGCTCAGCGGCGGCGCCGAGGCGGCGTGCGCCGCCGGTCCGAGCAGCGCCAGGTTCAACGCGCAGGCCCATGCGAATTTTTTCATGCGATACATACCGACCTCCCCGGAATCGCGCGCAGTATGGCCCAACTTTTGCGTCTGCACACTTTGCGACGTACCGAGGATCGCAGCCTCATCGCCGCGCTGCTATGATGCGCGGCTTTTTCCGACCCGCAGAAAATCCCGGGCGCCCCTGGCGACGTGTGCTTTGCTGTTGAGGTCGATACATTCACGGCGCCGCGCGCGCCACGGGGAGCAGACATGCTGGAAAGGCTGTTTCAACTCAAGGCACACAATACCAACGTGCGGACCGAGATCCTGGCGGGCGTCACGACCTTCCTGGCCATGGCCTACATTCTGTTCGTCAACCCGAGCATTCTCGGCGAAACCGGCATGGACAAGGGCGCCGTATTCGTCGCCACCTGCCTGGCGGCGGCCATTGGTTCGACGGTCATGGGCCTGATCGCCAACTACCCGATCGCCCTCGCGCCGGGCATGGGCCTGAATGCCTTCTTCACCTACACCGTGGTCTTGCACATGGGCCACACCTGGCAAGTGGCGCTGGGTGCGGTGTTCGTCTCCGCCGTATTGTTTTTCCTGCTGTCGATCTTTCGTATTCGCGAATGGATCATCAACAGCATCCCGCTGCCACTGCGCTCGGCCATCGCCGCCGGTATCGGCCTGTTCCTGGCGCTGATCGCCCTGAACAACGCTGGCATCGTGGTGAAAAACCCGGCGACCATGGTCGGTCTCGGCGACCTGAAGCAACCGGCGCCGATCCTGGCGACCCTGGGCTTCGTCCTCATCGTCGCCCTGGAAGCACTGAAAGTGCGCGGCGCCGTGCTGATCGGCATCCTGGCGGTCACCGTCGTCTCGATCGTGATGGGCTTCACGCCGTTTGGCGGGATCATTTCCGCGCCGCCCTCCCTCGCCCCGACGTTTTTGCAGCTGGACATCAAGGGCGCCCTGGACATCGGTCTGGTGAGCGTGATCTTCGCCTTCCTCTTCGTCGACCTGTTCGACAACTCCGGTACTCTGATCGGCGTCGCCAAGCGCGCCGGGCTGATGGGCAAGGACGGCCACATGCCGAAGATGGGCCGCGCGCTGATCGCCGACAGCACCGCCGCCATGGCCGGTTCGCTGCTGGGCACCTCGACGACCACCAGCTACATCGAGTCGGCGGCAGGCGTCAGCGCCGGCGGACGCACCGGCCTGACCGCCATCGTCGTGGCGATCCTGTTCCTGCTGGCGCTGTTCTTCTCGCCACTGGCCGCCAGCGTCCCGGCCTTCGCCACCGCGCCGGCCCTGTTGTTCGTGGCCGTGTTGATGACCTCCGGCCTGGCCGAGATCGACTGGGACGACATCACCGTCGCCGCCCCGGTGGTGATCACGGCGCTGGCAATGCCGTTCACCTACTCCATCGCCAATGGCATCGCCTTCGGCTTCATCGCCTGGACCGCCATCAAACTGGTGTCCGGCCGTGGCCGTGAGCTGAACCCGGCGCTGGTCATCCTGTCGATCCTGTTCGTTATCAAGTTGGGTTGGTTCAACGCATGACTTTTGATTCCCAGGCCTACGCCGCCCAGTTGCAGGACAAGGTCACGCGCTTGCGTGACTTGCTGGCTCCGTTCAATGCACCCGAGCCCGAGGTATTCGACTCGCCCTTGCAGAACTTCCGCCTGCGCGCCGAATTCCGCCTGTGGCGCGAGGCCGGCGAACGCCACTATGCGATGTTCTCCCAGGACGACAAGCGCACGCCGATTCTGATCGAAGAGTTCCCCATCGCCAGCCTGCGCATCAACCAATTGATGCCGCAGCTCAAGGCCGCCTGGCAGGCCAGCGCGCCCTTGAGCCACAAGCTGTTCCAGGTGGAGTTCCTGACCACCCTGGCCGGCGACGCGATGATCACCCTGTGTTATCACCGCCCGCTGGATGAACACTGGCACGCCGCGGCGTCGAAACTCGCGACCGACCTGGGCGTCAGTATCATCGGGCGCTCCAAAGGCAAGCGGGAAGTGATCGGCCACGATTATGTGGTGGAAAAACTTGAGGTGGGTGGCCGTACCTTCAGCTATCGCCAGCCCGAAGGTGCCTTCACCCAGCCCAACGGTACGGTGAACCAGAAAATGCTCAACTGGGCTTATGAAGCCTTGGGCGATCGCAGCGACGATCTGCTGGAGCTTTACTGCGGCAACGGCAACTTCACGTTGCCCCTGGCCACCCGCGTGCGCAAAGTGCTCGCCACTGAAATCAGCAAGACATCGGTCAACGCCGCGCTGAGCAACCTCAGCGAAAACGCTGTGGATAACGTCACGTTGGTACGGCTGTCCGCCGAGGAACTGACCGAAGCCTTGAACGAAGTCCGCCCATTCCGCCGCTTGCAGGGTATCGACCTGAAAAGCTACGAATTCGGCAGCGTCTTCGTCGACCCACCTCGCGCCGGCATGGACCCGGACACCTGCGAACTGACCCGACGCTTCGACAACATCCTCTACATCTCCTGCAACCCGGAAACCCTCGCCGCGAACATCGCGCAGTTGAGCGACACCCACCGCATCACGCGCTGCGCGTTGTTCGATCAGTTTCCGTGGACTCATCACATGGAATCCGGCGTGTTGCTGACTCGGCGCTGAGTCATCGCAACAACCCTTATGTAAAAGGGGCTATCTGTGGCGAGGGGATTTATCCCCGCTCGAGTGCGTAGCGCTCGCAAACTGTTTTGGGGGCTGCTACGCAGCCCAGCGGGGATAAATCCCCTCGCCACATTACTTTCACTACCTCCCGAGCAAGGCAATATTCGATCATCGAACACTTATTGGCCCTCCAACGCGGCTTTGTTTGACCAAATTAACCATCTAGTACAATTTATCCCCACAGGCTGAACCACAGCCCACACCAACAATAAAAATGTGGAGAAATTGCGATGCCTCCGATCGTTCTGGTGCTCAACGGCCCGAACCTGAACCTGCTCGGTACCCGCGAGCCGGCCACCTATGGTCACGAAACCCTGGCGGATATTTCCGCGCTGTGCGGCCGCGCCGCCGAGGAATTCGGCCTGGCCGTGGAGTTCCGCCAGACCAACCAGGAAGGCGAATTGCTTGACTGGATCCACGGCGCCCGTGGCCGGTGTGCCGGGATCATCATCAACCCGGCAGCCTGGACCCACACTTCAGTTGCGATCCGCGATGCGCTGGTGGCCAGTGAAGTCCCGGTGATCGAAGTCCACCTGTCCAACGTCCACGCCCGCGAAACCTTTCGTCACCACTCCTTTGTCTCGTCAGTCGCCATCGGCGTGATGTGCGGGTTCGGCAGCCATGGTTATCGCCTGGCCCTGGAACATTTCAGTCAGCGGTTGAAGGGTTGATGAGTATGTCCAACGTCACTGTACTGGCCGGCCTGATCGGCGCGGGCATCCAGGCCTCTCGCACGCCGGCGCTCCACGAACACGAAGGCGATGCCCTAGGCATGCGTTACCTCTATCGGCTGATTGACCTCGATGCGCTGAAACTCGACAGCGGCGCCCTGGCCGATTTACTGGTGGCTGCCGAGCGCATGAGTTTTACCGGGCTGAATATCACGTTTCCCTGTAAACAGGCGGTCATCCCGCTGCTGGACGAGTTGTCGCCCGAAGCGCGCGGCATCGGTGCGGTGAACACCGTGGTGCTCAAGAACGGCAAACGCATCGGCCACAACACCGACTGCCTCGGGTTCGCCGAGGGCTTTCGGCGTGGCCTGGGCGATGTTACCCGTCGCCATGTCGTCCAGATGGGCGCAGGGGGTGCCGGGGCTGCCGTTGCCCATGCGTTATTGGCCGAAGGCGTGGAGACGCTGAGCATCTTTGATGTCGAGACCAGCCGTGCCGAGGCGCTGGCGAATAACCTGAACCAACAGTTCGGCACCGGCCGTGCGCGTGCCGGGCATGACCTGCCCACCGCCATGGCCGAGGCCGACGGCCTGGTGAACACCACGCCCATGGGCATGGCGAAACTACCGGGCATGCCGGTACCGGTGGAGCTGTTGCGAGGCGATCTGTGGGTCGCGGAAATCGTCTATTTCCCGTTGGAAACCGAACTGCTGCGCAACGCCCGCGCCCTCGGCTGCCGCACGCTGGATGGCGGCACCATGGCGGTGTTCCAGGCGGTGAAAGCGTTCGAACTGTTCAGCGGCGTGGCGCCGGATGCGGGGCGGATGCTGGCGCATTTTCAGCGCATGGATAACTGAGGCTGGTAAGAATTTCTTGTGGGATTACTTGTGGGAGCGAGCTTGCTCGCGATAGCGATGTACCAGTCACCATTGGTGTTGGCTGATCGGCCGCTATCGCGAGCAAGCTCGCTCCCACACAGGCTCGCTCCCACAAGGTATGCAGAGGTTCGGTGTCAGGCCTGCAAGTACCGCAACACCGATTCACACACCATCTGCCGATGGCGCTGCTTGACCGCTTCGTCCGACAGATCGATCTGAAAGATCTCACCGAACGTCTGGCGGTTGGACACCCGGTAGAAGCAGAACGAACTGATCAGCAGATGCACATCCAGCGGCTCGAGGCCGGCGCGAAATACGCCCTCCTCGGCGCCTCGACGCAATATCACGCCAAGGGAATCGAGAATGGTGTTGGTCAGCGCCTTGATCGCGCCGGATTGCTTCACGTATTCGGCGTTATGGATGTTCTCGATGCAGACGATACGCACGAAGTCCACATTGCGGTCATGGTGGTCGAAAGTGAATTCCACCAGGCGCCGGATTGCGTCGACCGGCGCCAGCTCGGCCAGGTGCAGACGGCTTTCGGTAGTGCGGATATCGCCGTAGAGTTTTTCCAGCACCTCGACGTACAGCTGCTCCTTGCTGCCGAAGTAGTAATAGATCATCCGCTTGGAGGTGTGGATGCGCTCGGCGATGGCGTCGACCCGTGCGCCGGCCAAGCCCTGCTGGACGAACTCGACGATGGCTTCCTGAAGAATATTTTCCCGGGTCTTTTCCGGATTGTTCTTGCGACTCTTGCGCGGCGCGGCGACAGGTTCGTCGAGGGCTGCGGAAAGCTCTGGATTCATAGTCATTACGGGCTCACGGCCATCACTGCACAGGTTCGCGATTATGGGCCGCACCGCACAGTGAAGGAAGCCACGGCGTTGCCCTTTACCGCCGCGCTTACGATTTCCCTACAACTTGGCGTGCCGCAAGCCACCGCTGCGGGACTTGGCCATGGCCGCCAGCCGCACCGCGACGTTGGCCGCGCCGTAGCCGGCATAACCGTTCTTGCGCTGGATGATTTCGAAGAAAAACCGCCCTTCGAACGGTTCGGTATAGACGTGAAACAACTCGCCGCCCTGGGCGTCACGGTCGTACAACACGTTGAAATAGGCCAGCTCGCTGAGAAACTCATCGTCGAAATCGAAACGTGCCGCCAGGTCATCGTAGTAGTTGAGCGGAATGTCCAGCAACGGCACCCCGGCCTCCTTGGCACGGCTGACCTGGGCGAAGATATCGTCGCAGTCAAAGGCGATATGGTGCACGCCGGAACCGCGATAACTCGACAGCGCGTGTGAGATCGCGGTGTTGCGGTTCTCGGAAATGTTCAGCGGCAAACGAATCGAACTGCAGCGGCTGCGCAACGCACGGCTTTTCACCAGGCCATAGGGGTCGGGCAATACCACTTCATCGTCAGCTTCGAAATCCAGCAGGCTCTTGTAGAACAGCACCCAACTGTCGAGGCTGTCGGCCGGCAGCGCCATCGCCATGTGGTCGATGCGCTTGAGCCCGGCGCCGATGACCGCACCGGGTTGCAAGTTGAAATCGGTGCCATAGACATCGGCGTCCTGGTCCACCAGGTAGATCAGGCTGCCGTCCGGCGCGCGCACCGCCGCCAGCTCCAGCTCGTTGGGCCCGACCAGGCCACGATAAGGCTGGCCCTTGTAGGCCACCGCCCGCTTGAGGGCGCTGGCGCTGTCCTTGACCCGCACGGCGGTGGCGCACAACGATGGGCCATGGGCTTCAAAAAAGCTGTGGGCGAAGGAATACGGCTCGCAATTGAGGATCAGGTTGATATCGCCCTGGCGCAACAGGCTGACGTTCTTGGAGCGATGCTGGCCGGCCTTGACGAACCCCAGCCGCTCCAGCCAGTGGCAGAGCTTGGCGCCGAGGTTGTCATCCACGGCGAACTCTAGGAATTCAACGCCGTTGTATTCGCTGGCCGGCGCTGTCGCGAAGAGGATATCGCTGTTCTGGGCAGGCGCTTGCGCGGCCAGGCGCTCTCGGGTTTTTTCTTCCAGGTACAGCAGCGAACGCAAACCGTCGGCGGCGTTGGCCCTGGGCGGCGCGGCGCGAAACCCGTCGTTGAAGATCTCCAGCGACAGCGGCCCGGTGTAACCGCTCTGGATGATCGGCGCGAGGAAACCCGGCAGGTCGAATTCACCCTGGCCCGGAAAACAGCGGAAATGCCGGCTCCACTCCAGGACGTCCATCGCCAGGATCGGTGCGTCGGCCATCTGTACGAAAAAAATCTTCTCCCCGGGGATCTCGGCGATGGCGCTCGGGTCGCCCTTGAGGGACAAGGTGTGAAAGCTGTCGAGCAGCACGCCCAGGCTGGGGTGATCGGCCAGGCGCACGATGTTCCAGACCTGTTGATAAGTATTCACGTGGCGGCCCCAGGCCAGCGCCTCATAACCGATGCGCAGGCCCCGCGCACCGGCACGCTCGGCCAGCAAGCGCAGGTCATCGATCAGTATCTGCTCGTCGCCGACGCTGTCAGCCGAGGCATTGCTGCATACCAGCACCAGATCAGTGCCCAGCTCCTGCATCAGGTCGAATTTGCGCTCGGCGCGGTCGAGGTTGCGCGCCAGACGATCCCGGCGGCAGCCTTCGAAATCCCGAAATGGCTGGAACAAGGTGATGGCGATACCCAGGTCGGCGCACATCTGCCTGATTTCCCGAGGGCTGCCGTCGTAATACAGGAGGTCGTTCTCGAAAATTTCCACGCCGTCGAAACCAGCGGCGGCAATCGCTTCGAGTTTTTCCGGCAGGGTACCGCTCAAGGAAACAGTGGCAATGGAACGCTGCATGACTTCGGCTCCCGGGACAGGCATCGGCTACACAAGGTGCGCCGCTTTTGAAAGAGTCAGCCGATTATTGAGCGGTCGGTTTTTTTGGGCAATTTAATATGTACCATTCGGTTAGTTTTTTGGGCGATTATCGAACACAATGCCCGATCAGCGAATTGACGATTTTTTGTCCACTGCGCACCATCGGCCCCACATTGACGCCGGGTTGCGGCGCGAGCCTCAATGCAGACCCAGACCACACCATAAGAATTTCAAGAACGGGTGCACCTTATGATTCCTTCCCAGAGTTCCCGCCTGGCCCCCGGCCTGAGTGCCGCCCAAGGTGGCATCGGCGACAAGATCCGTGGCGCCATGGCCGTGGGCAAGACCCGTTGGGGCATGCTTGCCCTGGTGTTTTTCGCTACCACCTTGAACTACATCGACCGCGCCGCCTTGGGGGTCATGCAGCCTATCCTGGCCAAGGAAATGAGCTGGACGGCGATGGACTACGCCAATATCAACTTCTGGTTTCAGGTCGGTTATGCGGTCGGCTTCCTGCTGCAAGGTCGCCTGATCGACCGGATCGGCGTCAAGCGGGTGTTCTTCTGCGCCGTGCTGCTCTGGAGCCTGGCAACCGGCGCCCATGGCCTGGCCACTTCGGCGGTGGGTTTCATGGTCTGTCGCTTCATCCTCGGCCTGACCGAAGCCGCCAACTACCCGGCCTGCGTCAAGACCACGCGGCTGTGGTTCCCGGCCGGCGAACGGGCCGTGGCCACCGGCATCTTCAACGCCGGCACCAACGTTGGCGCGATGTTCACGCCGATGCTGCTGCCGCTGATCCTGCACGTATGGGGCTGGCAGGCCGCGTTCCTGTGCATGGCCGCGCTAGGCGGGATCTGGTTGCTGTTCTGGGGCCTGAAATACTTCAACCCGGAAGATCACCCCAGCGTCAAACAGTCGGAACTGGACTACATCCAGGCCCAGGAAGAACCGGACCAGGTCCGCGTACCGTTCTCCCGTATCCTGCGCATGCGCGGCACCTGGGCCTTCGCCCTGGCCTACTCGATTACCGCGCCGGTGTTCTGGTTCTACCTCTACTGGCTGCCGCCGTTTCTCAACCAGCAATACAACCTGGGCATCAACGTGACCCAGATGGGCATCCCGCTGATCATCATCTACCTGACCGCCGACTTCGGCAGCGTCGGCGGCGGGATCCTGTCCTCGTTCCTGATCGGTCGCGGGCTCGACCCGATCAAGGCGCGACTGGTCTCTATGCTGCTGTTCGCCTGCTGCATCGTGGGGGTGATCATGGCCGCCGGCTCCAGCAGCCTGTGGGTGGCAGTGTTTGCCATCTCCCTGGCCATCGGCGCGCACCAGGCCTGGACGGCGAATATCTGGAGCCTGGTGATGGACTACACGCCCAAGCACATGATGAGCACGGTGTTCGGCTTCGGCGGCATGTGCGCGGCCATCGGCGGGATGTTCATGACCCAGTTGGTGGGGCACATCCTGACCGTCACCCATAACAACTACACGGTGCTGTTCACCCTGATTCCGGCGATGTATTTCATTGCGCTGATCTGGATGTACTTCATGGCGCCGCGCAAGGTTCCGTCCTTGGAAAACTGACCGTGAACTAACGGACAGTGATTTACCCGTGGCGAGGGAGCTTGCTCCCGCTCGATTGCGCAGCAATCGCAAAAAAGCGAGGGCCGCTTCGCAGCCCAGCGGGAGCAAGCTCCCTCGCCACAAAAACCTCTGCCAGCTATAAAAGGTTTGAGCTTTACTTGCGCCGCTGCTGCCACGCCGCCGCCAACCCACTCAAGCAGATCAGGACGATACCCACTACCGTGGTCAGCGTCGGCGTATGGCTGAACAACAGCCAGCCGAGCAACCCGGCAAAGACAATCTGGCAATACCCGAATGGCGCCAGCAACGCCGGGGCGGCGAAGCGGAAGGCCTGGGTCAGCATCAGGTGCGCGGTCATCCCGCAGGCGCCCAATGCGAGCATCATCAAGCCGTGGGTCACGCTGGGCACTTGCCAGAAGAACGGCACCAGCGCGCTCATCACCAACGTGTTGCACAGGCCAGCAAAAAAGTTGCTGGTGGTCGGGCTGTCGATCTCACTGAGCTTGCGTGTGAGCAATTGGTAGAAACAGAAAAATAGCGCCGAACAGAACGGCAACAGCACCGCCGGGGTGAACAGATCACCACCTGGATGGACAATGATCAGCACGCCGATGAAACCGAAGATCACCGCGATCCACTGACCGCGCGTCACGTGTTCGCCCAGCAACGGCACTGACAACGCGGTGACCAGCACGGGGGCGAGGAAGTTGACCGCGGTCGCCTCGGCCAAGGGGATGTACATCAGCGCCGTGGTGAAAAACAGACTGGTGCCCAACAGGCACAACGCCCGGGCCAGTTGCCACAACGGACGCTTGGTCCGCAGCACCCGCAGCCCCGAGCGCGGCAGGAAAATGCCCGCCATCAACAACGTGTGCACCACGTAACGGGCCCAGACCACCATGATGATCGGATAAAAACCCGAGAGATATTTGGACAACGCGTCGTGACTGGAGAACAGGAACGTTGCGACCAGAATAAGCACGATGCCCTTGAAAGCCTGGTTGACGCCGGAGAGCGGAGTGCTGACGGTCATGAGGGAAACCTGCGTTGCTTGATGAAAGGCCGTGATCCTTGATGCACTTGTTGGGCCAGCGAGGATTCCGATAGTTCTGGTCCGAAGTGTAATGAAAATTCCGCCCTCGGGCAGGATCGGCGCACTGATGAACCAAAATCCCTGTCAGTTGCCTGAAAGCTCAAGCATGCGCGCACCTTGCGCTCCTGAAAGCTAGACTCTTCGCCACAGCAGCCATTCTTCGCACGGTCATTCAGAGGATTTCCCCCATGTTATGGAAAAAAGGTCGCCGCAGTGACAACGTGGTGGACGCCCGCGGTGACGGCGGCGGGATGCGTTTTGGTGGCGGCAAGGGCTTGAGCCTGACGGCCATTATCCTGATCGTCGGCATCGGCTGGATCACCGGCCAGGACCCGATGCAGATTCTCGGGCAACTGACCGGACAGATGGACCAGGCTTCCGCGCCCGCTCCTTCGCAAACGCGCCAGGCGCCACCGGCCAACGACGAACAGGCTGAATTCGTGCGCTCCATCCTGGGCGATACCGAAGACACCTGGGGCCAGGTTTTCCAACAGGCCGGGCGCCAGTACCAGCAACCGAAGCTGGTGCTGTTCAGCGGTCGGGTCAACTCGGCGTGCGGCCTGGCTTCCTCGGCGACAGGCCCCTTCTACTGTCCGGCGGACCGGCAGGTTTACCTGGACATGAGTTTCTTCAAGGAAATGTCCCAGCGCTTTTCCGCCGCCGGAGACTTTGCCCAAGCCTACGTCATCGCTCATGAAGTGGGCCACCACGTACAGACGCTGCTCGGCGTGTCGGCGAAAATCCAGGAAGCGCGCCAGCAAGGCCGGCAGATGGAAGGCGACGGTGGTTTGCTGGTGCGCCAGGAATTGCAGGCCGATTGCCTGGCGGGCGTCTGGGCCAACCACGCGCAAAAGCGCCTGAACTGGCTTGAACCGGGGGATATCGAAGAGGCCTTGACCGCCGCCAATGCCATTGGCGACGATCGCCTGCAGCAACAAGGCCAGGGCCGCGTGGTGCCGGACTCGTTTACTCACGGCACCTCGGCACAACGGGTGCGCTGGTTCAAGACCGGTTTTTCTCAAGGCCAGGTCAGCCAGTGCGACACCTTCGCGGCGAAAACCCTGTAGATGAAGTGGCGGGCATTGCTCGGGCTGGTGCTGTGCTGCGCCGTGGCCCAGGCCGAGGAACACGGCGTCAAGGTGATCGCCGAGGGACGCTTGCAGATCAGGGGCGGCGCCATGGCCGTCGGTGTCAGCCCGCCACCGGCCTCGATCGAGCGGGTGCTGATCATCCTCCATGGTCGGCTGCGCAACGCCGACACTTACTTGCACAGCGCTGAAAAAGCCGCGGCACAAGCCGGTCAATCGGCGACGACGTTGATCATTGCCCCACAGTTTCTCAACGAACATGACGTGGCGCGCCATCAGTTGCCTGCTGAAATCCTGCGCTGGCAGGGCAATGACTGGATGGCGGGCGGCCTGTCCACGGGGCCGAAACCGCTCAGTTCATTCCAGGTGCTGGACGACATCGTTGCGCGGGTCAGCGACCGCCAGCAGTTTCCCGCAGTGAAAGACATCGTCATCGTCGGCCACTCCGGCGGCGCCCAAGTGGTGCAGCGCTATGCCCTGCTTGCCCATGGCACATATCGCATCAGCCCACGGTTCGTGATCGCCAACCCTTCGTCCTACGCCTACCTGGACGCACAGCGGCCCATGGCGTTCGACCCGGTCAGTTGCCCAGGCTTCAATCGCTGGAAATACGGCCTGGAAAACCTGCCCGCCTACGCCACCGGGCAAACGTCCGCCCAGCTCGAGGATCGCTACATCAAGCGCGACATCGTCTATCTGCTTGGACAACAGGACATCGACCCGGAACATCCGGCGCTGGATAAAGGTTGTGAGGCGCAGACACAAGGGGCGTATCGGCTGCTACGGGGGCATTTCTTCTTTGACTACCTGACCCGGCGCCACCCGCAAGGGTTGAATCAGCGACTGATCGAAGTGCCCGGGGTTGGGCACGATGGGGACGGGATGTTCAATTCGCCGGAGGGGTTGAGGGTGTTGTTTGGGCAGTGAGCGTTGTGTCGACTTTCAGGGCCTCATCGCGAGCAAGCTCGCTCCCACAGGGGATTCCTGTGCATCACAAAATCCATGTTCGCCGTAGTTCCACTGTGGGAGCGAGCTTGCTCGCGATGGCGGTCGATCAGTCAACCAACCTCTCAAGCCGAAAGCATCCGCCGCAACTCGGCGCAATCACGCGCATGCCAGTCCGTCAGCTCCGGCCAGGGATTGTCCGGCAGATTCACCAGCACCGTCCGCGCGCCCGCCGCGCGGCCGCAGTCGAGGTCAAAGCGGTAGTCGCCCACCATCACCATGGTCTCGGGCGCCACGTTCCAGGCCTCGGCCAGTTTCAACAGGCCACCGGGATGCGGCTTGGGCGGCGCTTCATCACGACCGAGAACGTCCTCCACGGCAAAACAATCGGCCAGGCCGATCGCCTCAAGCGTCACGTGGGCGAGCTCGCGGGCATTGCGCGTCAGGATGCCCAGGCGATAACCACGCCCGGCCAACTCGCGGACCAGCTCCACCGCCCCCGGCGCGGGCCTGGAGCCCAGCGCCAGGTCCCGCTCGTGTTCCAGCAACCAGGCATGTTTGGCCGTGGCTTCTTCAGCGGGCAATCCCGCCAGATGCGTGAGGATGTCGTCTTCGGCCGGAATCGCCAGGGCCACGCGGATCGCGGCGAAATCATGCACGGCGATGGTCAGCGTGCCGTCCATGTCGAACACCCAGTGCCGCACATCGGCCAGGCTCATGCCCAGTCCTTGCGATGGCGGATCAGGCCTTCCTGGGTCACCGAGGCCACCAGTTGCCCGCCGCGATTGAACACACTGCCCCGGGAGAAGCCACGGGAATTGCCGGCCCAGGGGCTGTCCATGGCGTAGAGCAACCAGTCATCGGCGCGCAGGTCGGCATGGAACCACAGCGCGTGGTCGAGGCTGGCGACCTGCATGTCCTTGTGCCAGACCGATTTGCCATGAGGCAGCAACGAGGTGGTCAGCAGGCCGAAATCCGACGCATAGGCCAGCAGGTATTTATGCAGGGCCGGGGAATCCGCCAAGGCGCCATCGGCACGGAACCACACGTACTTGACCGGATCGGCCGGTTGCGGGTTGTACGGGTCCTTTTCGGTGACCGGGCGCACCTCGATCGGCTTGGGGCACAGCAGTTTTTCGCGCATGTGTTCAGGCAACAGGTGCGCGCGCTGCTGGGTCAGTTCCAGTTCCGAGGGCAGGTTTTCCGGCCCGACGACCTGCGGCATCGTGCTCTGGTGCTCGAAGCCCTGTTCGTCGTACTGGAACGACGCGCTGCAGGTGAAGATCGGGTTGCCCTTCTGGATCGCCGTGACCCGTCGGGTGCTGAAGCTGCCGCCATCGCGCACGCGATCCACCTGGTAGACCACCGGCAACGCCGCATCGCCCGGGCGCAGGAAGTAGCCATGCATCGAATGCACATGGCGCGCCTCTTCCACGGTCTGGCTGGCCGCCGACAGCGACTGGCCCAGCACCTGGCCACCGAACAGCTGGCGAAAGCCCAGGTCCTGGCTGCGACCGCGAAACAGGTTCTCTTCGATCGGTTCCAGGGTCAGCAGGTCGACCAGATCTTCCAACACGTGGCTCATTCAGATTTTCCTCACACAGCACAAAACCGCGCAGGCTGTGCTGCGGCGGCGGATCGATAATTGGCCCTGGCCATTTTGGCGGGCATTGTAAACGTCCGTGTCGGCTAACCGTGAAGGGTCTGTAACCATTGCTCACGATTGATGCGATAGAGCACATGGTGACGCAATGGATGACCGACCGCGAGCTTTGGGTGTTCGAAATCATCCTCCGGATCGTGCTGCATGCCGATGGCCTGCATGACTTTCTGCGAAGGCAAGTTATCCACAGCGGTAAACGCCACCACCTCGTCCAGGCCCAAGCGGTCGAAGGCGCAACGCAACGCGGTCCACGCGGCTTCGCTGGCATACCCCAGCCCCCAGTGCTCGCGCGCCAGGCGCCAGCCGATTTCCACCGCCGGGGTGAAATGCGCATCGAACCCGACCACGCCCAACCCGGTAAAACCGATGAAGGCACCGGTGTCCTTGCGCTCCAATGCCCACAAACCAAAGCCATGCTCGGCAAAATGCCCGCGCACCCGGCCGATCAACGCAGCGCTTTCCAGGCGACTCAGGGGGGCCGGAAAATAACGCATCACTTGCGGATCGGCAGACATCGCCGCAAACGCCGGCAGATCTTCATCGCGCCACTGCCGCAATATCAGCCGTGCGCTTTCCACTTCCAGTATCGGCTCCATCTTCACTCCCTTTCCATGCCCAGAGTCTACATCGCTGGTAGGATCCGTCACTCACCCGCCACTGAAAACACCATGCCGCTTCCGCTGATCTACCACGAAGACTACAGCCCCGAATTCCCTACGGAGCACCGTTTCCCCATGGACAAGTTCCGCCTGCTGCGCGATCACCTGGTGGACAGCGGCCTGGCCCGGGACTCGGACCTGCTGCGTCCGCCCCTGTGTCCGCCGGACGTGCTCGCCCTGGCCCATGATCGCGCTTATATCGAACGCTACATGGGCGGCGAGTTGTCCCGCGAAGACCAACGGCGCCTCGGCCTGCCCTGGAGCGAAGCCTTGGCTCGCCGAACGGTACGCGCCGTCGGCGGATCACTGCTGGCCGCCGAGCAGGCCCTCGAACACGGACTGGCCTGTCACCTGGCCGGCGGTACCCACCACGCCCACTACGACCACCCGGCCGGCTTTTGCATCTTCAATGACCTGGCGGTGATCAGCCGCTATTTCCTCGCCAGCGGTCAGGTCTCGCGAGTGCTGATTTTCGACTGCGACGTGCACCAGGGCGACGGTACGGCTCGAATACTCCATGACACTCCCGACGCCGTGACAGTTTCCTTGCACTGCGAAAAGAATTTTCCTGCACGCAAGGCGCAAAGCGACTGGGATATTCCCCTGCCGATGGGCATGGAGGACGCCGCTTACCTGAAGGTCGTCGATGACGCACTCAATTACCTGCTGCCGCTCTATCAGCCGGATCTGGTGCTCTATGACGCTGGCGTCGATGTGCACAAGGACGATGCCCTCGGTTACCTGAAGCTGACCGACGAAGGCCTCGCCGCCCGGGACGAGAGCGTCATGCGCCACTGCCTGGGCCGGGACATTCCGGTAGTCGGCGTGATCGGCGGCGGCTACAGCAAGGACCGCAAGGCCCTGGCCCGCCGCCATGGGATCCTGCACCACAGCGCACAAAGGGTCTGGACGTCATCAGGTTGTCACTGAAGTCTGCGCGTTACCCACAATGCCTGTGGAGCGGCCTGTGGATAACCTGAGCGAAAGGGCCTACAACCTATGCCGCCTATAGCTCGCAAGAGCTTGGCTGTTTTTTAACCAGACTTTCCAGCCATCCATATATCCCCCCTGTGGGAGCGAGCCTGCTCGCGAATGCAATGCACCAGTTGATGCTCATGTAACTGACACACCGCATTCGCGAGCAGGCTCGCTCCCACAGGGATTTGTGCTGATAGAATGCCCCGCCTACTCCTGCCCCACAGCCCGATCATGACCTCGACCACCAAGCCTTCCACCCCAAACATCGCCATCATCGGCGGCGGCCCGGCCGGCCTCATGGCGGCCGAGGTACTGAGCCAGGCCGGCCTCCAGGTCGACCTGTACGACGGCATGCCATCGGTGGGCAGGAAATTTCTGCTGGCCGGTGTCGGCGGCATGAACATCACTCACTCGGAAGCCTTCCCGGCGTTTCTCTCCCGCTACGGCGAACGCGCACCGAATATCGCCCCGCTGCTGCGAGCATTTGGCGCGAATGAGCTGTGCGAATGGATTCACGGCCTGGGCATCGACACCTTTGTCGGCAGCTCCGGGCGGGTATTTCCTACCGATATGAAGGCCGCCCCGCTGCTGCGCGCCTGGCTCAAGCGCCTGCGCGATGCCGGCGTGCTGATTCATACGCGCCACCGCTGGCTTGGCTGGAATGCCGACGGCAGCCTGCGCATTGCCAGCATGGACGGGGAAAAGGCCCTGCTGCCCGACGCGACCTTATTGGCGCTGGGAGGCGGCAGTTGGTCTCGCCTGGGCTCCGACGGTGCCTGGATGTTGCCGCTGGAACAGCGCGGCGTGGTCCTCGCGCCTCTGCAGCCAAGCAACTGCGGGTTCGATGTGCCGGGCTGGAGCGATCTGATGATCGCCAAATTTGCCGGCACCCCACTGAAGAACATTGCCATCGGCCTTAACGATGACGTACCACGCCTCGGCGAATGCGTCATCACCGCTACCGGCATCGAAGGCAGCCTGATCTATGCGCTGTCGGCGCGGATTCGTGAGGCCATCAATCAACACGGCAGCGCGACCATTCACCTGGACCTGCTGCCGGGCAGGCCTTTGGACAAGGTTCTCCAGGCATTAAGCAAGCCGCGCGGTTCTCGCTCGATGGCCAAGCATCTGCACAGCCAGTTGGGGCTCGACGGGGTCAAGGCAGCGTTATTACGGGAACTGACTCCAGCCGATTGTTTTGCCGACATGGCGCGGCTGGCCCAGGCGATCAAGGCGTTGCCGGTCACGCTGGTGAACACCCGTCCGCTGGACGAAGCCATCAGCAGTGCCGGCGGCGTGACTTTCGAAGCACTCGATGAGCGACTGATGCTCAAGCAAGTGCCCGGCGTTTTCTGCGCGGGAGAGATGCTCGATTGGGAAGCGCCGACCGGCGGATACTTGCTTACGGCATGCTTTGCCAGCGGTCGTGCGGCGGGGTTGGGGATGGTGGAGTGGCTACAGCGCCAGGCTTGAAGACCGAGGCGCGCCCATCGCGAGCAAGCTCGCTCCCACACAGGATCTGAGGTGCACACAAGATATGTGAACACCCGCTAACCCATGTGGGAGCGAGCTTGCTCGCGATAGCGGTGTATCAGACACAGCAAATCATCAAGGCTTACGCTTGCGCGGCCCGGTATTGAACACCGGCACTTTTCGCACAGGTTTCACCGAAGGCTCTACCGGTCCCGAGTCGCCACTGTCCACCCACTTGCCAAGGTTGCGTTTGCCGCCACCACCGGAAGCTTTCGGCTTTTTTGGCTTTTTCGGTTTCTTGATCACCTGGCCGCTGGCATCGGTATCCGGCACGCGATGTTCAGGTTCGAAGTCCTGTTCCATCTGCCGGGGCAATGTCTGACGGGTCAGGGTTTCGATGGCGGACAGCAGATTCACTTCATCGGCGCAGACCAGGGAAATCGCCTGCCCGGTGGCACCCGCACGGCCCGTACGGCCGATACGGTGGATGTAGTCCTCGGCGACGATCGGCAAATCGAAGTTCACCACCAGCGGCAAGTCCTCGATGTCCAAGCCTCGGGCCGCGACGTCGGTGGCCACCAGGATCTGCACTTCGCTGGCCTTGAAACGATCCAGCGCGCGCTGGCGGGTCGCCTGGGGTTTGTCGCCGTGGATGCCATCGGCGTTGACGCCCAGGCCCTGGAGTTTTTCTACCAGCGCATCGACGCCGTTGCGGGTCTTGGCGAATACCAGCACCTGCTTCCACTTGTGCTTGCGCATCAGGTGGATGAACAGTTCCGGCTTGCGCTTCTTGTCCACCGTCACCACCCATTGCTTGACGGTGTTGGCGGCCACGTTGCGCGGGCTCACTTCGATGCTCAGCGGGTCGTTGAGCATCTGCCCGGCCAGCAGGCGGATCGCATCGGAGAAGGTCGCCGAGAACAGCAGGGTCTGGCGCTTCTTCGGCAGGGCCTTGTAGATGTTCGCCAGTTCCTCGGAGAAGCCTAGGTCGAGCATGCGGTCGGCCTCGTCCAGCACCAGGGTCTGCAACTGGTTGAACTTCAGCGCGTTCTGGCGGAACAGATCGAGCAAGCGGCCCGGCGTGGCCACCAGCAAGTCGACGCCTTTGCGCAGCTTCATCATCTGTGGGTTGATGCTGACGCCGCCGTACACGGCGTAGGTGCTCAGCGGCAGGTTCTGGGCGTACTGGCGCACGCTTTCGTGGACCTGCTCGGCCAGCTCGCGGGTCGGCACCAGGATCAGCGCGCGCACCGAGTTGGCAGCGACTTTCGGCCCTTCGGTGGTCAGCAACTGCAACAGCGGCACGGCGAAACCGGCGGTCTTGCCGGTGCCGGTCTGGGCCGCGGCCATCAGGTCGCGACCGGCGAGCACCGCCGGCATGGCTTGGGCCTGGACCGGGGTCGGCGTCTGGTAGCCGAGCGTCTCGAGGGCGCGCAGCAGGGGTTCGATCAGGCCAAGAGTGGCGAAAGTCATGGAGATACCGTAGGAAAAATCAGCGCAAGGTGTGCAATGCGCGGCAGTTTACCCTAAATCAGGATTCGGCCGGTGCGGGCTTGGGCTTGCGCCACTGCGGCAACCCGATCAGGACCACGGCGCTGATAATCACCAGCATCGCCAAGGCCTCTTCGATACCAATGGTTTCCCCGGCGAAGACGATCCCCAGCAACACCGCCACCGCCGGGTTGACATAGGCGTAGCTGGTGGCTGCGGCCGGACGCACATGCTTGAGCAGGTACATGTAGGCGTTGAAGGCGATGATCGAACCAAAGCCGATCAGATAGACCAGCGCGAACCAGCCTTCCAGCGGCGGCATGTGTTCCAGGCGCTCGCCACTGGCGAAGCTGCCGATCAACAGCACCACGCCGGCCACCAGCATCTCCACGGCGCTGGCCATCGCTCCCGCCGGCAACGGCAGGTGTTTGCTCAACACCGAGCCGAAGGCCCAGGAAGCCGCCGCAAACACCAGCAAGGCCGCCCCCATCGGGCTCGATTGCAGGTTGGAACCGAGGTTGAGCATGGCGATACCGATCAGCCCCAATACAATCCCGGCCCATTCCAGACGCGTATTACGCGCGCCCCAGAAATATCCGCAGAGCAAGGTAAACAAAGGCACCGTCGCCACGGCCAACGCCGCCACGCCCGAGGCCACGCCCATATGCTCGGCGATACTCACCGCGCCATTGCCGAACGTCAGCAACAACACCCCGATCAGCGCCCCGGCCTTCCACTGCGCCCAGGTCGGCGCCGGTGCCCCGCGCCAGCGCAGGAAGCCATACATCAACGACCCGGCGATCACGAAACGAATCCCGGCCAGCAGCAAGGGCGGCCAATGCTCGACGCCGATGCGAATCACCAGATAGGTCGATCCCCAGATGACGTACAAGGCGAAGAAGGCAGCGATCAATGGCAACGGAAAACGGCGTGGGCCAGGCATGTTCAGCTCGAAGTCAGGACGATGAAACCTGTCATTTTAAAAAGGCAATCGGCAGAAATTAAGTTACAAAATCTGTTTATCCGAGCCATACACTTTTCAAGACACGGCAGATCTCAGATCAACACAACCCACCCTGTGGGAGCGAGCCTGCTCGCGAAAGCGGTGTGTCAGACAACACAGAGGCTGAATGTACCGCCGCCTTCGCGAGCAGGCTCGCTCCCACAAAAGGATCCTGGGTGTATTTCAGAACCCGCGATGGCGCTTGAGATGCTCGTTGATTCTCGCTGCCGGCACCTTCTGCAAGCTGCACAGCAGGTCATGGGACAACTCCCGCAGCCCATGCTTTTGCCGCAATTCCGAAGCCAGGTGCGCGGTGAGGTTGGCGGCCATTTCGGCATCGGCCATGGCCCGGTGGGCCTGGCCGGTGTGGGGCAGGCCGGCGAAAGCGTTGAGCGTGCCGAGCTTGTGGTTCGGCGCCGCTGGCATCAGGCGTCGGGCCAACAGCAGTGAACAGGCAAAATTCTGCAGGCGGGTGCGCTTGATTCGTCCCAGTTCGAAGTCCCAGAACTTCTGGTCGAACGCGGCATTGTGAGCCAGCAGCGGCGTGATGCCGACGAATTCGTTGACCTCGTTCATGACCTTTTCCGCTGGCGGTGCGCTGCGCAGCATGGCATTGCTGATACCGGTCAGTTGCTCGATGAAGGCCGGCACGCGCACGCCGGCGTTCATCAGGCTCTGGTAACGGTCGACTATCCGGCCTTGCTCAAGGATCACCACGGCGATTTCGGTGGCCCGGCAACCGCTGCTCGGGGTGATGCCGGTGGTTTCAAAGTCGATGACTGCGATGCGTTCCAAACCGGTGGGGCTCCTTGAAAATCAGTTCTTGAGCAACAACGCGCCTTCGATCGGCACATAGCGGCTGGCGGCGCGGATCAGCGAGTTGGCAGTCAACCCAGGTACCCCATAGGCCACCGCCTGCACGCCGTGTTTGCTGATGATGCGTTCGAGCAACATGTCGAAATCGCCATCACCGGAGGCCAGGACCACCTCGTCGACGTGGTCGGCGGCGTCCATGATGTCCAGGGTGATGCCCACGTCCCAGTCGCCCTTGGCCGAGCCGTCGCTGCGCTGGATATAGGGCTTGAGTTTCACGGTGAACCCCAGGTTGCGCAGGATCTGCTGGAATTGCTGTTGCTTGCTGTCACCGCGATCGATCGCGTAGGCATAGGCCTCGACGATCTGCCCCTGCTTGCTCACATCGGCCCACAGCGCCGCGTAGTTGAAATGGCAGCCATAGGCTTGGCGCACGGTGTAGTAGAGGTTCTGGACATCGGCGAACACTGCGATTTTTTTCACCGCGTTTCCTCTTGAATGCACACGCGCGCAGGCCACCCGGGCCGAAAAGTCGCCCAGTATGCCAGTCTCGAGGAGCGTTCCGCGAATAATCGGCCCGAGGCGCCAGGGCGCCCCGGACGAACGGCGGATCAGACGAAAGAGTCGTCGTCGCCGAACAAGGACGAATCGTCGCTGTAGTCGGCGTCGCTGAAACCGCCCTGGTCGTTGCCGTAGCTATTGTTGCCGTAGCTATCGCTGTCGGCCACGCGCTGATCATCGCCCCAACCGCTGTCACCGTTGTTGGCGGTGTCATTGACTGGCTGGGCCGGCTCTTCCTTGAGGATCTCGACGATCTCCTCGGGTTGATTGCTGTGGAACAGACTGCTGATGCCCTGGGCGAGCATCACACCACCGGCCACGCCCGCTGCGGTTTTCAAGGCACCGCCGAGAAAGCTGCCCGCCGCCGGGGCCTGCTGTTGCGGCGCGGCATAATTGCCGGGCGCAGCGCCAAAGCCAGACTGGGCCGGCACATTGAAGGAGGGCCTGGCCGGTTCGCGCCAGCCACCACCGCCGGTTGCCGGTGCGCTTGCTGGCCGTGAATCGCGGTTGCTGCCACCGAAGATACTCGAAAGGAAACCACCGCCGCCGCTTGGCGCCGAAGTCTGGCTGCGGGCCTGTTGCAATTCGCCCTGCAATTGCTCGGCCTGTTGGGCGAGCTGTCTGTTCTGCTCGTCCAGGCGCTTGATCGCCGCCTCTTGCACCAGGATTGCCTGGGCCATGAAATAGCCCGCGGCAGGCTGGTTGGCCAAGTGTTCCTTGATCCGCGCCTCTGCCTGGGCGTCGCGCGGGGCTGAATCCTTTTCGGCCTGCTGCAGCCGTGAAAACAGTCCATCGATCAGGGTTTGTTCTTCGCTGTTCATGGCGACCTCATCAGATTGCCGGATTAAAACCAGGCCGGTCGCAAAGACCGGTGCGAGTCAGTAATGGGGTTGCGCAGGAAGCTTTCAATGGTCTTTACCTGATGTTTACGTTTGCTTGTGCGGTCGCTTCATCGGTTAAAGTGTCGGACCGCTTTTTCGAACTGCGATACCGACTCATGAATCCGTTAGAAGTACTGCGTGACTCCTTGTATTTTTTCAAGCGCAACCTGGGCCGGATCGCCCAGCTGTGCCTGCCGCTGGTGGTCCTTGAGGCCGTGCTGCAACAAGGGGTGGACAGCGCCATCGGCGCCGACGGTTTCTCCGGCTACAGCGTGATCGTCGGTCTCCTCGTGTACCCGCTGTATACCGCGGCGTTGATCCTGTTTCTCGATGCTCGCAGTCGCGGCGAAGCCCCGCGTGCCCGTGACCTGCTCGCGGCAGCCCTCCTCCAGTGGCCGCGCTTCGCCTTGCTGACCGCCCTTAATACGCTGCTGATCCTGATCGGCATTTCCTTGTACTTCCTGCCGGGGCTGTGGCTGATGGTCGTCCTCGCCTTCGGTGAATACCTGTTGGTTTTGCGGGGCATGGCGCCCTTGGCGGCCATGAAGGAAAGCGCGCGCCTGAGTCGGGGCAATTTCTGGCGAATCCTGTTATGCATCCTCGCCGTAATGGTCCCGTTGTGGCTGCTCAAGGGCGCCAGCGTCTCGGTGTATCCGCCGCCGCAGAACCCCTTCATCAGTTTGCTGATCGACAGCGTCCACAGTTTCCTGCAACTGTTCACCACCGTGGTGCTGTTTCGAATGTTCATGTTGATTGCAGAAAAACCCGAGCCATGAGCCGTCTGCTGCGATACGTCTTGCTGGGCCTGTTGTTGCTCGTCGGCATTGCGGCCTTTTCCATCTATGGCCCGACCTGGCGCCCACAGGCCCGGGAAGCGCTGCCCGTCAGTTGCACCGCAAATGCCGCGCCGCTGGTGCCCGGCCAGGCCCTGAAGGTGATGACCTGGAACGTCCAGTTCCTGGCTGGCAAGCGCTACGTGTTCTGGCACGACCTGGCCGAGGGCGACGATGAAAGCCCGACGCCGGAAGACATGGCCTTCAGCCTCGACGAAGTGGCACGGGTCATCCGCGACGAGCAGCCGGACGTGGTGCTATTGCAGGAACTCGACAACGGTGCCAAGGCCAGCGACTACCAGAACCAGCTCAAGCTCTTGCAGGAACGGCTGGCCGACCTCTATCCCTGCGGCACCAGCGCTTTTGACTGGAAAGCCGATTTCATTCCCAGCCCACATATCTTCGGCAGCGTTGGCCGCCAGTTGGCGACGCTGAGCCGCTACCGCATCGACCGTGCGGAGCGGGTGCAATTGCCGGTGGCCGAGGCGAACTTCATCAGCCGCCAGTTCCAGCCGAAAAATGCCTTGCTGGTGAGTTACCTGTCCCTGAGCGACGGCGGACAGCTGGCAGTGCTCAATACGCACCTGGAGCGGGCCACCCAGCCGGACGACACGGCGCGCGCGCAAGTCAGCGCGATAGCCAAGGCCTTGGACAAGCTTGAATCCGCTGGCACGCCCTGGCTGATCGGGGGAGATTTCAACCTGTTACCCCTGGGCCAATACCGACGCCTGCCCACCGAGCAACGCTCACCCTACTCCGCCGACAGCGAGCTGCACCTGCTGTGGGACAAATACCCGATGATCCCCACCAACAACGAGGCCAGCGGCATCGACCGGGCAAACTGGCTGACCCACTACCCCAATGACCCCGGCCTCAACGGCCCCGACCGGACCGTCGATTACCTGTTCTACAGCCCCCACCTCAAACGGGTCGAAGCCCAGGTCCGGCAGGACGATACGTTGCGCATTTCCGATCATTTGCCGGTGATCGCGCGGTTTCTGTTGCCGGCTACCCCGTAACCAAGCTCACTGAATACCCCTGTGGGAGCGAGCTTGCTCGCGATAGCGGTGTGTCAGCTGATGTGATGCTGCCGACCTACCGCCATCGCGAGCAAGCTCGCTCCCACAAGGGGTTTGTGTTGGGCCTCACTTACGCGGCTTGACCCGCGCCGTCGCCTCCGCCACCAGCGGGTCGTCCGGCCAGTAATGCTTGGGATAGCGTCCCTTGAGATCCTTCTTCACCTCGGCGTAAGTGCTGCGCCAGAAGTTCGCCAGGTCCTGGGTCACTTGCACCGGTCGGCGCGCGGGCGATAGCAGGTGCAGCTTGACTACCTGCCGACCACCGGCGATACGCGGGGTGTCGGCCAGGCCGAAAAGCTCCTGCAAGCGCACCGCCAGAATCGGTGGATGCTCGCTGTAGTCCAGGCGAATCGACGACCCCGAAGGCACGCTCAAGTGCTGCGGCGCCAGTTCGTCCAGCCTCTGCGGCAGCGGCCAGGGCAACAGGTTACGGACGATGCTCGACAGATCCAGGCTGGCAAAATGACTGAGGCGCGACACCCGGCCCAGGTAGGGCATCAGCCAATGCTCGAGACTTTCCAACAGGGCAGCGTCGCTGACATCCGGCCACTCGCTGTCGCCCTTGGTATCCAGGTCGAGCCGGCGCAGCAGCGCCACCCGCGCCTGCCACTGCCGCAGCTCCGGTGTCCACGGCAACAACTCCAGCCCCTTGCGCCGGACCAGGTTGACCAGCGCCCTGCTGCGGGCCGATTCATCCAGGCCGGTCAACGGCTCGCGGCTGAGTACCAGTTCACCGACCTTGCGCTGGCGCTCTGCGCGCAGCACGCCTTCGCGCTCGTCCCAATCCAGTTGGTCTTCGGTACGTACTTGCTCTGCCAGCACCGAATCGAACAGCGCCGGATCGAAATCCGTCGCCAGGTAGATCCGTTCTTCCCGCTGGCCCTGGCGACTGCCCAGCTCGGCAATCACCAGCCACGGTTGCTTCATCAGACTGTCGGCCTCGGCAAACAGCGCCGCACGCCCATTCGCCAGGCGATATTCCGCGCCGCCGGGGCGCCGCTGTTGCGCGACACGATCCGGATAGGCCAACGCCAACAGCGCGCCGAGCCAGCGCGGATGCTCGGGATCGGCGACGGCTTCCTCGGCCTTGCCGCGCAAGTAGCCACGATACTGCCGGGCCAATTGCCGCGCCCGCTGCACACCGCCCTGAGCGCCGCGTGCCGCTCGTTCCTCGCCGGACAGCAACGCCAGGCGACTGTGCAAATCCGCGCCGGCGCCGCGAAGAATGTCACGCTCGCCCAACAGCGCCGCGACATTGCAGGCCATGTCCGCCAGACCCAACGCCTGGCCCCGCAGCAGCAAGTGCGCGATGCGCGGATGGGCCGGTAGCTCGGCCATGGCCTGGCCGTGCCGAGTCAGTTGTCCACCGTCCAGCGCGCCCAGGCGCTGCAATAAATCCTGCGCCTGGGCATACGCGGCGGTCGGCGGGACGTCGAGCCACGTCAACTGCTGCGGCGTCACGCCCCAGCGGCCCAATTGCAGGGCCAGCCCGGCCAGGTCCGCCGAGAGAATCTCGGCGCTGCCGTAGGCCGCCAGCTGTTCATGCTGGTCTTCGGACCACAACCGGTAACACACCCCCGGCTCCAGTCGCCCGGCCCGGCCGGCCCGTTGGGTGGCGCTGGCGCGGGAGATACGCTGGGTGTCGAGGCGGGTCATGCCACTGCCCGGGTCGAAGCGCGGTACGCGGGCAAGCCCGGCATCGACCACTACCCGCACACCGTTGATGGTCAGGCTGGTCTCGGCGATGTTGGTAGCGAGCACCACTTTGCGCTGGCCGGGCGGCGCCGGATCGATGGCGGCGCGCTGGGCGGCCAGGTCCAGCTCGCCATGCAGCGGACACAGCAACACGTTGCTGCCCTCGCCCAAGGCGTCGGCCAATTGTTGATGAACTCGACGGATCTCCGCCTGCCCCGGCAGGAACACCAGCACGCTGCCGGTTTCGTCGTGCAGCGCTTCGAGGAGGGTCTGCACCAATCGCGGTTCGATGAATTCGCCGGGCTGGAATGGCCGGCCCCAGCGCACCGTCACCGGGAACATGCGTCCTTCGCTGCGCAAGATCGGCGCATCGTCCAGCAACCCGGCCAGGCGCTCGCCTTCCAGTGTCGCGGACATCAACAGAATCTTCAGCGGCTGCTCGTCACGAAACAGCTCCCGACCGTTGAGGCTCAACGCCAGGGCCAGGTCGGCATCGAGGCTGCGCTCGTGGAATTCATCGAAAATCAACAGCCCCACGCCATCCAGTGCCGGATCGTCCTGCAAGCGGCGCGTGAGGATACCTTCGGTGACCACTTCAATGCGGGTTTTCGGCCCGACCTTGCTGTCGAGGCGAATCCGGTAGCCCACGGTTTCGCCGACCTTTTCCCCCAGTTCGCTGGCCAGGCGCTCGGCCGCCGCCCGTGCCGCCAGGCGCCGCGGTTCGAGCATCAGAATGGTCTGCCCGGCCAGCCACGGCTCGTTCAACAGGGCCAAGGGAACACGGGTGGTCTTACCGGCACCGGGGGGCGCTTCGAGCACCGCTTCGTGGCGCGACGCCAGGGCTTGGCGCAGGGCCGGTAAAACTTCATCAATCGGCAAAGAAATCATGCTGGCTCCAAAACAGAGGGCCGAGTATAACGGCGAACTGTTTAGCGTGGTCTGGACTCCAACCAGCAACGCCCTTACCTGCTCAGGAGATTGTTATGCGTATTCCCTTTCGCGTGATCGGCGGCGTGCTGGTCGCCAGCCTGCTGACCCAGATCAGCGCCTGTGGCTCGATCTTCTACCCCGACCGTCGCGGCCAGATCGAGGGCAAGATCGACCCGGCCATCGCCGCGCTCGACGCTGTCGGCCTGCTGTTCTACATCATCCCAGGGCTAATCGCCTTTGCCGTTGACTTCGCCACCGGCGCGATCTATTTCGAGCCGGGCAGAAGCGTGCAGATCGAACCGGAAAAACTCAAGCCGGCCATCAACGCCGACGGCACGGTCAATAGCCAGAAGCTGCAAGCCATCCTGGAGCGCGAGCTGGGCCGCAGCTTCCCGCTGGACGACCCGCGCCTGATCCAGCACAAAGGCAACGTGCAACAACTGGCCACGCTCGGTCTCGTACCCGCCGCGTAAGAGGCGCAGCCCAAGGAAGACCGCGCCATGACCACCAGCGCCGAACACGCTCGCCTGCTACGCCTGGCCACCCGCGCTTCGGTGGCCGTGGCGTGCATTCTGATCATTGCCAAGGCGCTGGCCTGGTGGCTCAGCGGCTCGGTGAGCATGCTCGCCGGCCTGACCGACTCGGCGCTGGACGGCGTCACCTCGTTGCTCAATCTGCTGGCGGTGCATTACGCCCTGCGGCCGGCTGATGACGATCATCGCTACGGGCATGGCAAGGCTGAATCACTGGCCGGCATGGCCCAGGCCCTCTTCATCGGCGGCAGTGCGGTGCTGATCGCGTTGCAGGCATACGAACGACTCAAGCAGCCGCTGCCGGTCGAGGCGCCCTGGCTCAGCGTCGGGGTGATCGTGTTTTCCCTGGCGCTGACCCTGGCGCTGCTGGCATTGCAGCATCGGGTCGTGCGCGCCACCGGCTCCAACGCCGTGCGCGCCGACTCGCTGCACTACCGCTCGGACCTGTTGCTCAACGGCAGCATCCTGGTGGCCCTGGTCCTGGCCGGGTTCGGCTGGTATCAACTCGATGCCTGGTTCGGCCTGGGCATCGCCGCGTACATCCTCTGGAGCGCAGTGCAGATAGCACGGGAAAGCTTCGCCGTGCTGATGGATGAAGAGCTGCCGCCGGACGTCAGCCAGCACATGCTCGAACTGGCCTGCGCAGTGCCCGGCGTGATCGGAGCCCATGACCTGCGCACACGAATCTCCGGCAACCACTGGTTCGTGCAACTGCACCTGGAATTGCCGGGGGAACTGACCCTGTCAGTGGCCCACGGCATCAGCGACCAGGCCGCCGATGCGATCCATCGCGCTTATCCGAAGGCCGAGGTGCTGGTGCATGCTGATCCGTCAGAAGTGGTGAAGCGCACCAACGCTTGATGCCGAACACCGTGGCGAGGGAGCTTGCTCCCGTTGGACTGCGCAGCAGGACCTAAAATTTTGCGGTCGCTGCGCAACCGAGCGGGAGCAAGCTCCCTCGCCACAAAGAGCGGGCATGCCGCTCGCACAATCTCAGTACGTCACCTGATACCCACGACTGCTCAAGCAATCGCCTTGGGCCCGACGATAGGTTTGCACCACCTCCGGCGCCGGTGGATAGGTATAGGTGCGCGGGTCGAAACCACTCTGCTGCACCGCCCAGCGATAGCAATCGTAGCCGTCCTGGTTGACCTGCTCGGGCGACTGGCCGTTGGCCGGATAAGCCACCACGTCGAAGCTGTTGCCTTGCGGTTGCGGCTGCGGATTGGCGGCCGGCGCCTCGACCACGACGTAATCCCGGGTGTTGGCTTCATAAATGTAATAGGCGCCAGCGGCGAGGAAAAACAGCGAGCTGCCGATCCAGACCTCACGGGCATAATCGGGCAGATAGCGGGTCCGAATGCCCCGAGGCGGCTGCACCACGACATAACGCGGCCCTTGCGGGCGATACCAGTAGCCACCCGAGTAGAAATAATCCTGGCCGCGATAAGGCACGCGGTAATTACGATCCGGGAAACGATCGATCACATACCCTGGCCGATATTGCGGCCCCTGACCCCAACCGTTGCCATGGCCGTCCGGCCGACCGGGCCAGTGCTGATCGGGCCGGTTGTCGTGGCCTGGACGCGGCCCGCCGTTGGGATAACCGTCGTTGCGCCGTGGAATGTCGCGGTAGTAGCCCGGTCGCGGCTCCTGGGTCTGGTTCACGCTGTCGGGCCGGCCCTGGATCGGCAGGTTGTTGCCGGGTTGCGGTTGCGACGGGCGGTTCTGAACGTTGGGGTCCTGCGGTGGACGCTCGTAACGTTGCCCACCTGGGGATTGCGGCTGGACCTCGAACTGCCGGCTGTTGTCGCCACGAATGATCTCGTTGCTTTGCGGCCGGGGCTGGCCTGAATAACCCGGGCCATTACCGTTGGGACCGCCACGGTTCTGCTGATCATCCGCCATTCCCTGCGCACTGACACTTGCCCACAACAGACCAACACCTGCCAAACGCCAGATGCGCGACTTCATGAAATTCCTCACAGCGATTCGGGGCCTGAAAATAAGACTGGAAAAGCCCAGGCCGGTTCGGCGACAGGTTATCAGGCGCGGGGCTTGATTCGCAGGACCACAGCAAAATTTCATGGCGTCGCCTCGGATATGAGCGCACAGCCGCACAGCAATCAAAGCCTTATGCCACCATCTAAAGCGAATCAAACGACAACTACCGTTCGTCGGCTTTACCTCAGGCTTTTTTATTACACGAAGTTTAAAGATTTAAGATGCCCCCGATTTAACCGGGCCGCATGGACTTTTGCGCCTGAAACGACCGCTGGCATCCGTCGCAATTAGCCGTTCAAGGGAATGAAGGCATGACCCGCTTTAGTCTTTCGCACCTTTTCGCTGCTGGTGCAATTTTTACCTCCCTCGCCAACGCCGCGCCCCTGCAAAGTCCTGGGGACCGCGATCTGATTCGTGACCGCCAGCAGCAACTGCTGCAGGAACAACAAAAACGCCTCGACGAGCTTCAACAACTGCCCGGCAAGACGTTGCCCCCACCTGAGCCGGCCAGCCCCGACGACAGCCGCTGCTTCGACATCAAGACCATCGAGCTTGAAGGTGCGAACCATCTCGATGCAGACATGCGCGATCAACTGCTCAAGCCATATCGGAACCAATGCCTGTCGCTCGGGCAGATCAATACCCTGCTCAAGGCTGTGACCCACCACTATCTGGAACGCGGGTTCGTTACCACGCGCGCTTACTTGCCGCAGCAGGATCTTTCGGGCGGCGTCCTGAAAATCGTTGTGGTCGAGGGGCAGCTCGAAGGTTTCGACAGCTCCGCCATCGTCAGTCCCCGCGAGTTGACGATGACCTTTCCCGGCCAGATTGGCGCGCCGCTGAACCTGCGGGAACTGGAACAACTGGTGGATCAACTTGGCCGTCTGCCGTCCCGCCAGGCCCAGTTGGAGCTGACTCCGGGCGAGCAAGTCGGCGGCAGTCGCATCAGCCTCAAGGGCGAACGTGAAAAACCCTGGCAGGTCTCGGCTACCCGCAACAACGACGGCGACCGCAGCACCGGCCAGCAGCAGATGGGCCTGGGCCTGGACTGGGACAGCCCGCTGGGCCTGGCCGACCAATTGAGCCTGCGCGCCAACCAGGACGCGGTCAGCGATCACTGGCGCCATTCCGACAACCAGAGCCTTTACTACAGCGTGCCCTACGGCTGGTGGACGTTCAATTACGCCTACAGCCAGAGCTTCTACCGCGCCAGCGGCAACGCCCAGGGCTACGTATTCGGTTATGACGGCACCAGCAAGAATCACGCAGTACGCGCCGAGCGCGTCTTGCACCGCGACAACGTCAGCAAGACCGGCATCAGCTTCGGCCTCAGCCAACTGCGCACACGCAATTACGTCGACGACAACTTCATCGACGCCTCCAGCGTGACCATCACCGAGACCCAGTTGAGCCTCAACCATGGCCGGCGCATCGGGACCGCGTTCATCAACCTGGACGCCGGATGGCAACAGGGGATCGGCGCGCTGGATGCCCAGCGTGACAGCGCTCACGACGAACCGCAGTCGCGCTACAACAAATACAGCCTGACGCTGAGCTACTTACAGCCTTTCCGCCTCTGGGGCGAAAGCTTCAGCTTCGACAGCCTTGCCACCGGCCAACGCAGCGAAGATCAACTCTACAGCCCGCAACGAATCAGCCTCGGCGGTGTCAGTTTCGGTACGTGGCCTGCAAGATCAGACCCTGACCGCGACAGCGGCGGTTACTGGCGCAACCAGTTACGCTGGCGCCGGCCCGTGACTTGGCAACCCTTGCAGCCGGTATTACAGGAATACGGCGTGGCGTTTGCCTACGACGTCGGCGTGATCGAGGGCACCTCCTCGAATCCCGATGAACGTGGCCGCGTCACCGGCAACGCCCTGGAGCTCAATGCCAGGGGCAAGCACCTGGCCACTTCCGTGAGCTTCGCCCGCTCGTTGGAACGCCCCGGGATTATCGAGAAACGCGAACGTCCGGTGTATTTCCGCGTCGATCTGTTTTTCTGATATCCGATTCGCACTTGTCAATGGAAGACTCACACATGGACGTCCGTACCCCACTGTCTCAATGCATCGCCCTGTCCCTGGCCTCGATTGTGCTGCTCAATCCCCTGGTCGTCGCAGCAGCGGGCCTCACCGTCGACGCGGCAGCGGGTGGCAAGACCAGCATTGGCGCGGCGGGCAACGGCGTACCGGTAATCAATATCAACGGTGCCAATGGCAGCGGGCTGTCCCATAACAAGTTCACCGACTACAACGTCGGCCAGAATGGCGTCATCCTCAACAACGCCACCGGCAAGACCCAGCGCACGCAACTGGGCGGCATCATCCTGGGCAACGACAACCTCAAAGGCCAGGCCGCACAGGTGATCCTCAACGAAGTCACCAGCGGTAATCGCAGCCACATGGCCGGCTACACCGAAGTCGCCGGGCAAGCGGCGCGCGTCATTGTCGCCAACCCCAACGGCATCACCTGCAGCGGCTGTGGTTTCATCAACACCCCGCGCGCGACCCTGACCACCGGCAAACCCGTCCTGGACGGCGAGCGCCTGGACCGCTTCCAGGTCGACGGCGGTGACATCAGCATCGAAGGCACCGGCCTGGATGCCAGCGAGGTCGACCAATTCGAGCTGATCACTCGCAGCGCCAAGCTCAACGCCAATATCCATGCGAAGAACCTCAACGTGGTGACCGGTCGCAATGACGTCAACGCCGAGAACCTGAGCGCCACCGCTCGCGCCGACGATGGCAGCGAAAAACCGCAACTGGCCATCGACAGCTCGGCACTGGGCGGCATGTACGCCGGGGCGATACGCCTGGTGGGCACGGAGAAAGGCGTAGGGGTACGCCTGGCCGGCGACATGGCCGCCAGCGCCGGCGACATCCAGGTCGACGCCAACGGCAAGGTCAGCCTGAACAATGCCAGCGCCAACCAGGCAATCGCCGTGAACGGGCAGAGCGTGGATGTTCAGGGCAAGGTTTATGCCGGCACCCAGGTCGATATCAAGACCCCGGGCAACGTGACAATCAGCAAGAGCATCGCTGCCCGGGACAAGGTCGCCATTACCAGCGCCAGCAAGGTAACCAACGGCGGCATCATCGAAGCCGGGGTCAATCCGGACAACACGCGCAACCCGACCGGCGACGTCGCCCTCACCGCGCGGCAACTGAGCAACACCGGTACGGTGACTGCCAGTCGTGGCCTCCAGGTGCAGGCCACCGAGTTCATTGACAACCAGAACGGGATTCTCCAGGGCGCCATCGTCGGCCTGACCAGCGATCGCCTGGTCAACCAGGGTGCCGCAGCGCGGGTGCTGGGCGTGAACTCGCTGTCCCTGGTGACGCCTGCCATCGTCAACCTGGGCGGCCTGATCCGTTTCGGTGACGGCCAGTCCGCCATTCTCAACCTCAACAGCCTGGATAACACCGACGGCCGTATCGAATTGGCCGGCGCAAGCCTTGAACTGAACGCCAGGCAACTGAATAACCTGCGCGGCTCGGTAATCGCCGACCAACTGAAAGTAACCGCTGATCGCCTGGGCAACCAGGCCGGCCTGATTGCCGCCAGCGTCGGCCAGGCAACCATCAAAGTCGCCGGCCAGCTCGACAACACCGGCGGCACGCTACAAGCGCAGGGCCTGCTGGAAATCGGCGCCGCCAAGGTGCTCAACCAGGGCGGCAAGATTGTCGCCGATCATTTGCAACTGACCGCAGATCGCCTGGACAACAGCGCCAATGGCTTGCTCAGCGCCGAGCTGGGCAATACCGACCTGACGATCGCTCAAGAATTGCTCAACAACGGTGGCCGGATCCAGGCAACCGCTGCCATGAACGTGGACGCGGCCAGCGTGGACAACACCGGCGGCACCCTGGTGGGCAAAAAAATGACCTTGGTCAGCCACGGCGCCCTGAACAACCAGCAGGGCAAGATCGGCGCCGAAGACCTTGTCATCAACGCGCAGGACCTGGACAACACTGAAGGCCTGCTGCAAGGCACGAGCGTCGCAACCCTGACTGCCCGCGACCTGGACAACTTCAAGGGCACCGTCAACGGTGGACAACTCACCACCCACCTGCGCAACCTCACGCGCAACACCCAAGGCGTGCTCAGCGCAGAGACCGGCAAGCTGAGCATGATCGTGACGCAGCAACTGGCTAATAACGCCGGTCACCTGCAATCCAGGCTGGGCGATCTCGACATCACCTCTGCCGGGCTGGACAACCAGCAAGGTGTGATCACCGGCAGGCAGTTGCTGATGACTCAAACCGGCCTGCTGGACAACCGTGGCGGCCGCATCGTCGGTGACCAACTGACCCTCAACGCCGGACGCATCGATAACCGCGCCGAGGGTTTGTTATTGGCCGGTGCCGGCGGCGCATTGCTGACGCTGCGCGACCAAGGCGCAACGCCCGGGCAACTTCTCAACAATCAAGGTCGCGTACAAAGCGACGGTCATTTGCAGGTCAACGGCAGCGTTATTGACAACCAAGCCGGCGTGTTGCTCGGCCAAAGCGTAGGCGTCACCGCCACTCAATTGGACAACAGCGCGAAGGGTGCGGTGATTGCTACCGGCGGATCGATCGGCCTGGCAGTCTCAGGCGTGCTGAACAATGCCCTGGGCTTGATCGACGGCGGCGAGTCATCGGTATTGGTGACCCAGGCCAGCCGAGTGGATAACCAGGGCGGCACGCTGACCGGCAAGCGCCTGGATGTTCAAGGCACGGTTGTGGATAACCGCAAGGGCCAGTTGCTGTCCGGCGTCGATGGCCTGAAGGTCACCGCCACCACCCTGGACAACAGCGAAGGCCTGGTGCTGGCGCAGGCGGGTCATGTGGACCTGCAACTTGCCCAGGGTGCCCTGGATAACCAGGGCGGCGCTGTGCAGGGCAACAGCATCGAGGTAGCGGCCGCAACGGCGAACAACAGCGCACTGGCCGGCAAGGCCGGGCTCATCAACGCCCAGGCTGGAAATTTGAAACTGCTGGTCGACCAGTTGACCAACCAGGCCGGCCGCCTTTATGCCCAGGGCCTGCTCGACAGCCAGGGCTCTACCCTGGATAACCGGGCGGGTGGCGAGATCAGCGCGAAAAACCTGACCCTCAGTGCCTCGAACATCTACAACCAGAGTGGCCTGATCGAGTCGGGCGGCAACTTGCTGTTGACCGGCGGCAACCTGGAAAACGCCACCGGCCGTATCCGCGCCATTGGCGGCGACCTGAGCCAGATCCTGCTGAGCGGCGCCCTGAACAACCAGGGCGGTTCCATCGGGATCACCAGCCAGGCTCTCAACCTCAAGGCCGCCGCGCTGAACAACCAGGCCGGCAGCATCGAGCACGCCGGGACGGGACTGCTCAAGGTCGACCTGGCCAGCCTCACCGGCAACCAAGGCAGCCTGATCGGTCTTGGCAGCGGTGACCTGGACATAACCTCGGTCGATGGCACCGGGCGCCTGCAACTCAACGGCGCACTGGACGTGGCCGTGAATGGCGATCTCAAACTGTTGGCCGGCGATCGCATCGCCAGTGCCAGCGGCCTTGCACTGAGCGCCGCGACACTGACCAGCAGCGGCGAAATACTCAGCGACGGCGACCTGGGCCTGACGCTCACCGGGGACTTCAACAACGCCGGCCTGCTGTCGGCAGCCAAGGCCGTCAGCCTCTCGGCCGGCAACCTGCTCCAGGATAACGGCCGCATAGCCAGTGGCGGCGATACCACGCTTGAGCTGCGCGGCCGGCTGGACAACCTGGGGCGCCTGATCGCCAACCAGAACCTCAAGGTCCAGGCGACCCAGGTCAGCAACCGCGGCACCCTCGGCGCAATGGGCCAGCTCGACATCTTCGCCGGCGGCGGCATCAGCACCCTCGGCCAATACCCTGATCTACAGCGGCGCCGACATGAACCTGCGCGGCGCCACCCTGAGCAACCTCTACGGCGACATCTACAGCAAGGGCAACCTGAGCTTCGCCGGCCTCGACGGCGGCCAGGCGCAAAGTCTCAGCAACCGCTCGGCGAACATCGAAAGCGAAGGCGACATGAACCTCAATGTCGCCAGCCTGGAAAATACCAAGGATGAGTTCGAACTCGGCGAATCGCTGGTCAGTCGCCGCATCGACATCAACTGCACCGATTGCTCCGGCGACCACCACACCGCGACATTCATCGTCAACAGCACTTACTTGGGCAAAATCATCAAGGATTCTCCTGGCGCGCGACTGATTGCCGGGCGTGACCTGTTGATCAACGCCGGCACGGTGGAGAACAAACAAAGCCTGATAGCAGCCAACCGCGACGCCTTCGTCAACGCCACCAATTTCTACAACCGTGGCGCCACCCTCGACCAACGCGTGGAAAGCACTACCTACTTCCTGCACGGTGTGAAGCAAGGCGACTTCCGTTGGGCAGAGTCCAACGCCCACGCCTGGAACGCCGCCAATGCCGGCAGCGCTCCGGACCAGCAGCAACCGATTCCTGCGGCGATTACCCAGTACCCGCTCATTGGCCAGAGCAGCGTCGTGCATACCGGCACCCAGACCGCGAACGCCTCGACCCTGCAGTCCGGACGCCAGTTGAACCTCAACGTTTCCGGCAATATTGAAAACGGCACCCTGACCCAACAGGCCACCGCCCAACTGACCGGCCAGACCCTGAGCAACACGGTTGGCCTGCTCGGCGGCCAGACCATCACGGTCAACGCCTTGGGCAGTGGCGGCAGCACCCAGGTAGCGGCCGATGTCCGCCGTGTCGAGCGCGTCACCGCCGACGGCAGTACCCAGGTCAGCTTCGTGCCCGTGGACTTCGCGGGCGTTCCTTTCGTTGCGGTCGACCCTACGGCGCTTGCCACTTACCGCTTGCCGGAAGGTGACTATGGCCTGTTCGTACGCAGCCAGAATCCGAACAGCCGTTATCTGATCGAGACCAACCCGAACCTGACCAACCTGTCGCGATTCATGAGTTCCGACTACATGTTCGGCCTGCTGGGCTACAACGACGACCGCAGCTGGCGTCGACTGGGCGATGGCCTGTACGAGACCCGCCTGATTCGCGAAGCGGTGCTGGCCCAGACCGGTCAACGCTTCCTCGCGGGCAGCCTGACCAGCGACTACGACCAGTACCAATACCTGATGGACAATGCCGTCGCCTCCAAGGATCAGTTGCAGTTGAGCGTGGGCGTCGCCCTGACTTCCCAGCAAGTAGCCGCATTGACCCACGACATCGTCTGGATGGAAACCCGCCGGGTGCAGGGCCAGGATGTATTGGTACCGGTGCTCTACCTGGCCCAGGCCGAATCGCGCAACCTGCGTGGCGGCAGCCTGGTACAAGCCCGGGATATCAACCTGTTGGCCGGCAATGACCTGACCAGCGTCGGTACGCTGCGAGCCAGCAACGACCTGACGGTCGAAGCCGGCAACAACCTTTATCAAGGCGGCCTGGCGCAAGCCGGCGAGCGCGTCAGCCTGATGGCCCAGAACAGTATTCGCAACGCCCTGGGCGGCGAAGTGCGCGGCAATCAGGTCGACCTTAACGCAATCAAAGGCGACATCGTCAACGAACGTGCGGCCATGCAGGTGCTCTACGGTTCGGGCTCGCGGACCAACCTCGACCAAGGCAGCCTGATCAGTGCCCGTCAGCAATTGAACGTCAACGCCGGACGTGACCTGACCAACAAGGGCCAGATTCACAGCGACGGCAACGCGAGCCTGAACGCCGGCCGCGATGTGGAAATGCTCGCGGTAACGGATCACACCTTTACCCAGAGCGCGATCCGTCGTGGCCTGGTCACCAACGACACGGTGAAAAACCTCGGCTCCAGCGTGACCACCGGTGGCGACCTGGCCGTCACCGCCGGGCGCGACATGGCAATTGTCGCAAGCCAGCTCAAGGCGGGTCATGACATGGCACTCAAGGCCGGGAATGACATGGCGATCATCTCGGCGCTGGACGAACAGTCCTCGACGTTCTACCAGAAGAAAAAAGGCTCCTGGGGTAAAAGCAAGACCACCCAGAGCGCTGACTCGGCGACCACCAACGTAGCGTCTCGCCTCGAAGCCGGACACGACCTGACCGTCAACATCACCCAGGACAAGGACGGGCGCATCGGTCTCACCGGCGGACAGGACGTGAGCGTGATCGGCAGCCAGCTCAAGGCCGGAAATGATCTGCTGGTGGGCGGTGCTGGCAATGTGAACCTGATGTCGGCGCAAGAGCAGGCCGACAGCAGTTACAGCGTGAAGAAAAAAGGCAGCTTCGGCCTGAGCAAAAGCGGCAACAGCCGCAGCTCCAGCAGCATCACTCAGGTGGGCAGCGAGTTGAACGCCGGCAATGACACGGTGGTGGTCGCGGGCAGCAACGTCAACCTGTCCGCCAGCCGAGTCGATGCCAGACGCGACGCCGAACTGCGTGCCGGGATGATCAACCAGAATGGCGACGTCAACCTGATGGACGCGGCCAATGAGTCAACCAGCCACAGCGAGAAGTACAAGAGCAAAATCGGTTTCAGCACTTCCGGCAATTTCATTTCCGTCGCCTCGGCAAAAAAGGCCGGTCAGGAAAACCTGCAGACCCAAAGTGTCGGTAGCCAGGTCACGGGTGGGCGCGACGTCACCGTACAGAGCATCCGTGATGTGAACATGATCGGTAGCACCGCCGAGGCCGGGCGCAATCTGCAAGTCGGTGCCGGCCGCGACGTCAATGTGTTGGCCGGTAGCAACAGCCAGGACCAGAGCAACTGGAAATCCACCAAGCAGGCCGGCCTGTCACTGGAAAGCGACCGCAACGGCTTCACCGCGTTTGCCGGGCGCGAAGCTACCAAGGTCAAGTCCCGCGATGCCCAGCAGACCGCCGCGGGCAGCCAACTGGTGGCTGGCCAGGACATGACCGTCCAGGCCGGGCGCGACCTGACCCTCGAAGGCGCGGGCGTGGACGCCGGGCGCGATATCAACCTGCAGGCCACGCGGGACATCAACGTCGATGCCGCCGATGAAACCTTCATCCAGGAACGCAGCAAGACGCGCGATCGCAACGGCCTGACCGTGAATATCAGCCACAACTACGGCAATACCAAGGATGCCATCAGCGGCACGGGTAAAGGCGAAGACAACGTCAGCAAGGCCTCCAGCGTGCTCAGCACCGTGGACGCCATCAACTCGTTCACCTCCGGCCCCACCAGCGCGACCCACTTCGGCTCGGCCAGCCAGGGCACCCGCTCGCGCTCGGAAATCCGCGACAACATCCCCTCGACCCTGAGCGCCGGCCGCGACATCAATGCGGTCGCCGGTAACAATCTCAATGTCCGTGGCAGTCAGTTCGAAGCCGGGCGCGACATCACCCTGGTGGGCAAGAACGTCAACCTGGATGTGGCCCGTGGCGAGATCAACGAAGAGAGCCAGACCACCCGCAGCCAGGGCGGCATCAACGGCCAGAGCGGTGGCGGCAGTGCCCGCGCCGGGATCGGCGGCAGCAATGGCGTAGCCAGCGAAGAGATGACCCAGGGCACCAACAACCCGAGCGTGCTGCTTTCCGGGCGTGACACCAATATCGAGGCCAGCGAGAACCTGAACATGGTCGGGACCCAGGTGATCGCCGGCCACGACATCGACCTGCGTGCCGGCAAGGACCTGAACATCCGCGCCGCGCAGAACGACTCCAACAGTCAATCCACCCGCCGCAGCGGTGGCGGCGAGGTCGGCCTCGCCCTGGGCGGCGAGGACTTCATCGCGGTCTACGCCAGCGTCGACATGGGCAAGGGCAAGCTGGAGCGCGAGACTGAGAAACAGCAGACTGCCTACCTCTATGCGGGGAACCAGTTGCGCTTCAACAGCGGCAACGACACCACTATCGCTGGCGCGAACCTGCGCGCCAACGAAGTGGTTGGCCGCGTGGGCAGGGACCTGCTGGTGTCGTCGGTGCCGGACACCGGCAAAGTCAGCGGCAAGCAATTTGATGCCAGCGTCACCGTCAGCATCGGCCTGGCCGGTGGCGGTGGGGTCAGCGGCTCGGTGGGTGTGGGCAAGACCACCGGCAAGACCAACTGGGTGGAGCAGCAAACCAGCATCACCGGTAAAAACGGCGTGGATATCCGCACCGAGAAGCACACCCAGATCGACGGCGCGCTGATCGCCGCCGATAACGGCAAGCTCAAGCTCGACACCAACACCCTGGGCTTTCGCAACATCAACGGCGAGGACAAGGAGCACAGCTACTACGTCAATGTCGGCGGTGCCTTTGGTTGGGGCGCAGACGCGGGTGACGGCGCCAAGGCCACCGGCGGCAAGGATGTGGCGTTCACCGGCGACAAGAGCCTGAGCGGCGCGCCCAAGGAAGGTTTCAACGGCTGGAGCGTGAGCGGCTACGACTACCGCAAGGAGCGCGAGCAGGACGTGCGCGCCACCGTCGGCGCGGGCAACATCATCGTGCGCAACGACGCAGTGACCGGACAGGATTCCATCGCCGGCCTCAACCGTGACCTGACCAAGGCCTACGACATCACCCGGGACAAGGAAAAACGCACCGAGCTCTACGTGAGCGAGTCGTCGCTCAATTCGGTAGCCAACCCGTCGCAGACCCTGGATCGGTGGAAAAAAGGGCTGCAGGACTATGGCAAGAACAGCTCTGATCTGTTCAAGAACTACGGCAACCTGACCAAGGCCACCGAGCAGGCGCTGGCTGAAAATCCAGGCCTGGCACCTCTGGCCTGGATTCCGGGCGTGATGCAAAGCGCCATGGACAAAACCTCGTACGGGACCCTGGGCCTGATGCCGGGCGTTATCAGCCATGGTGGCGTAGCCACGCAGTTGCCTGTGCTGCTCAGCGGAGACATGAGTTTCTACCGCACCGAGTTGGTCTATCAGAAAGATGCCAATGGCAACGTTGCCATGGACCCGGAAACCGGCAAGCCCCTGCTGGACCTGACAAAGACCAAATTCGACATGATCCTGCGTCCCGATGCGCCGGGAGCGGTTGCCACCAACGGCATCCAGAACTCGTTCGAGGCGGCGTTGGTCAACGGCGGCATGCAAACCGGCCGCGACAACTATATGCAGGCCTACAACCCGGAACACGGCTTCCTCGGCGACCTGTTGGAATCGGCGTGGGACGTGAACCTGGGCGACATCAAGCGTTCCGGTAACGCCCAGCAGCTGCATGAGTTCTATCAGTCAGGCATCGACCAGGGCTTCAAGTTGGACCTGGTCGGCCACAGTCAGGGGGCGTTGCTTACCTACCGTGCCCTCGACGGCCTGGATTTCAGCAAGAACCCCGGCAGCATCCAGCTCTCCGGTGCACCGGTATACGCGCAAAAGTTCTTTACCGCCGCGGAGAAAGCCGGCTTCAACACCACCGATAACGCGGTGTTCCAGGTCAACCGGCCAGACAAGCAGGTGTTCTTCGGCATGTTGCCCATGACCGACTCGGTGTCCGACTTCCTGGGACGCAACGCGATGAATTCCAACGATCCGATCAGTCGTTTCCTCGGGGCCGTATTCACCCTTCCGGGCCTCATGGGTAAGGAAAGCCCACACTCCAATTACCTGTGCCAGGTTCAATCGATGTGCGGAAACGGCGCCAGTCAATTGCAGCAAGACTTCAAGAACGGCACCACCACCAATCCGGACGGAACCAAGAGCAAGACTTACATCGTGCCGACCTTTATCGACAAGAACGGCAACGCTTTCGGCGCTTCACTTTGAAGCCAAGGCGACTTGCCCTGCTGTTGCTGCCCATGACCTTGTGGGGTTGTGGGCAGACGCCGTTGGTATACGAAGACGATCGACGCCTGAGCCGTATGTTGTGTGAAGTGGGAGAACAGCGGGTGACGCTCAGTCCGCGCTTCTCTTATGACCTGCCCGGGCCGCTGCGACACACGGCCTGCGGCACGCTGAAAAGCGGCTTCACCTACGACAAGCGCCGCGATATACAGTCGGCAGGCGCCTCCGGCAGCTTTCGCGCAGGTGAGCTTGAAGTCCTGGCGTCATCACTGTTCCTGATCGTAGAGGGCCGGCTCGATGGCGACGTAGAGGACCTCTATTCTCCCGAGCAATTTCTGCAGAACAAACGAGCACTGATGGATCTGGATTTAAACGAGCCTCGCCCACAAGAGATCGACTGGGTCGCTCGCCAAGGGATGCGATGCCTGCGCTTTCACAACGTATGGCACAGCCCGACGGGTACTTGGGAAGAGGTCGTCAAGTACTGGTGCTGGGAAAACCAGAGCGGTCTGCAGCAGCCTTTCCATGTACGTGCTGGTCAGCGCTTGCCCGAAGGCGCCCGGGGCTACGATCTGGACGAGGCGTTCATCCAGCCTTTCTTCCAGAGCCTGAAAATGAATCGCCTGTCCGAGGCTCAAGTGGCCGAAGCCAACGCGCGCATCCAGGCCGCCTGCGCCCATGTCAAATCCCGCTACGACCAGCACCTGAATTGGGGCGCCGATTACCCGGACAAACGCCTGACCCACCAGCGCCTGCGTGCTTGCGGTTATGCGCAGCCCTAGGCGGGCGCAGGAAAGCCGCCCATAAAAAAGGGAGGCCCGTCGGCCTCCCCTTGAGAATCTAGTCCGTGCGCGACGCTTGTGGCATCGGCTCACCTCACGCCGTCTTCTGGACAGTGTGCAGCTCGGGGGTCTGCCAGTACCGATGGGTACTGCGACCGCAGCCGGCCTGATTGGGCGGGCTGCACTGGACTGTTTGTCCGAGCAGTGATCTTGGTGGTAAGCATAGGCCCGAGGCGTCGACAGATGATTGCTAAGATTGCTTGAATAAACACTACTTGCGCAATTTTTACCCTTGGATGGATAATCTTCCGCAATTAACCGGATAAAGGCCCGCTCAATGAGCAAACTCGACCGTTACGACCTGAGCATCCTGGCGGAATTGCAGCGCGACGCGCGCATCTCGAACCAGGAATTGGCCGAGCGCATCGGCCTGTCGCCCTCCCCCTGCTCGCGGCGGGTCAAGCAATTGGAAGACGACGGCTACATCACCCGCCAGGTTGCCCTGCTCGATCGCAAGATGCTCGGCCTGAGCCTGACCGCCTACGTGCTGATCGGCATGGACCGGCACACCCCCGACCGCTTCGAGACCTTCGAAGCCGCGATCCGCAACCTGCCGCAGGTGCTTGAATGCAGCCTGGTGACCGGCATCGACGCGGACTACCAGCTGAAGGTGGTGGTGCCGGACATGGATCATTACCAGAAGCTGCTGCTGGGCCACCTGACCCGGATTGAAGGCGTCACCAGCGTGCGTTCGAGTTTTGTGCTGAACCAGGTGCTCAACAGCACCGAGCTGCCGCTTACCCACCTGCGCAGCTGAGAGCTTATGTGGCGAGGGAGCTTGCTCCCGCCGGGTTGCGCAGCGACCCCAAATCTCGAGCGGTTTGCGACTGCTGCGCAGTCGAGCGGGAGCAAGCTCCCTCACCACAAAAAACAGCCCATGATTATCCGGGCTGCGACACACCGCCGCAGCCCGATCCTGCGCCCCGCCGCCATGCCGTATACTCGCCCTGCCTTCTCAACCCCGCCCACGCCGGAGTGCGCCGATGGATCCTGCTGTTTTCGAAGAGTGGATGATGACCGGACTGGTCAGCATCCTGATCATTTTCATGGGGTTCATCGTCTGGGACCTGGCGAAGAAATCCAAGGCCGGGCGTTTCGGCTCGTTCATCCTGTTTTTCGTGCTCGGCCTGGGCGTGGCGGCGTTCATCATCAAGAGCGTGGTGATCGGCCTGATCGAATCCGGCTCGTTATAAACGCGCCGGTACCTCTTTCCATTGGCCCTGATCGAGCCCTTCGATCGTCCAGTCACCAATCCTGACCCGCACCAGGCGCAGGGTTGGCAGGCCCACCGCGGCGGTCATGCGCCGCACCTGACGGTTGCGCCCTTCGCGTATCACCAGTTCCAGCCAACTTGTCGGCACGCTTTTGCGAAAGCGCACCGGTGGATTGCGCGGCCATAATTGCGGTTCGTCCAGCTGACGGGCCTCGGCCGGCAGCGTCATGCCGTCATTCAATTCCACGCCATCGCGCAAGCGCTGCAATTGTTCGCTGCTCGGTTCGCCCTCGACTTGTACCCAGTACGTCTTGGCCAGCTTGTGCTTGGGATCGGCAATGCGCGCCTGCAACTGGCCGTCATTGGTCAGCAACAGCAATCCTTCGCTGTCGCGGTCCAGCCGACCGGCCGGATAGATGCCCGGTACGTCGATGAAATCCTTGAGCGTGGCGCGCCCTTCGCCGTCGCTGAATTGCGTCAGCACGTCAAAAGGCTTGTTGAACACGATCAGTTTCGCTTCGGCCGGCGGCGCCTTGGCCACACGGCGCGGGGTGGAAGCGGGAGGCTTCGCGCCAGGGCGGCGGGAAGCGGGGCGTGGAGGACGGGGCATGGCAGCAAGAATATCCAACGGTCGAGGCCGACATGCTAGTGGCCCGACCGTTAAATAACCACCGTTCAGGACGGCATCAGCGGAACGGTGGCTCGTCGAAGCTGCGCAGTTTGCGCGAGTGCAACGAGTTGAGTTCGTTGCGCAACAGGTCCAGCGCCGCGATCCCGATCTTGAGGTGCTGGTTGACCGCCCGCTCATAAAACGCGTTGGCCGAGCCTGGCAGCTTGATCTCGCTGTGCAGCGGCTTGTCCGAGACGCACAGCAACGTGCCGTACGGCACCCGCAAGCGATAACCCTGGGCGGCGATGGTGCCGCTTTCCATGTCCACCGCCACCGCGCGGGACAGGTTGATCAGCGGACGCTCCTGGGCCCAGCGCAATTCCCAGTTGCGGTCGTCGTAGGTCAGCACGGTGCCGGTGCGCAGGCGTTTTTTCAGCTCGTCGCCTTTTTCGCCGGTGATGTTCGCCGCCGCCTGCTGCAGCGCCAGCTGCACTTCGGCCAGGGCCGGGATCGGGATGTTCGGCGGCACCACGCGGTCGAGGATGCCATCGCGGCGCATGTAGGCGTGGGCCAGGACGTAATCGCCGATTGTCTGGGACTGACGCAGGCCGCCGCAGTGGCCGATCATCAGCCAGCAATGCGGACGCAGCACGGCCAGGTGATCGGTGATGTTCTTGGCATTGGACGGACCCACGCCGATGTTCACCAGGGTCACGCCGTGGCCATCGCTGGCTTGCAAGTGATAGGCCGGCATCTGGTAGCGATGCCAGACCACGCCAGCGGCGATGGCCGAGGCTTCACCGTGATCCATGTTCTTGTCGATGATCACGTTGCCCGGCAGCACCATGCGCACGAAACGCGGATCGCTGCGCAACTGCTCCAGCCCGTGGACGATGAACTGGTCGACATAGCGGTGATAGTTGGTCAGCAGGATCCAGGGCTGCACATGGCGCCAATCGCTGCCGGTGTAATGCACGAGCCGGCGCAGGGAGAAATCCACCCGCGCGGCGTCGAACAGCGCCAGGGGCAGCGGGTCGGTGTTTTCCCAATCGTAGAGGCCATCGGCGATGCCATCGGTGGCGGCCGACAGGTCGGTGCTGGGGAACACCCGCGCCAGCACCGCCGCAGTCACGCCGGAACCGGCCAGTTCATCGCCCTGCTCCACCACATACGGGTACGGAATGTTCTGCTCACTGACGCCCACCTCGACGGTGACGGTGAAGTCGTGCATCAGCGGGACAAGCTGTTCGAGCAGGTATTTGCGAAATGCCGCCGGGTGGGTGACGGTGACGCTGTAGGTGCCCGGCAGCTGGACCTTGGCGTAGGCGCGGGTGGTCTGCGGGACTTCGCCATGGCAATGGTAGGTCAGGCGCAGGGCCGGATAGCGGAACAATGCGCGTTGCTCGGCATCCGGCTCGATGCGGTCCTTGAGATAACGCTTGAGCGCCTGGTTCAGCGCGGTGGTCGCACGCTCGTGCAGGGCCGCCAGCCGGTCCACGGCTTGCTCGGCGGTTTGAACGACAATAAACGCTTCGGTCACGATCAGCTTCCTGTGTTCTGACTTGCAGGCCTTCATCTTGCCTGCATCGTGGGCCGACGGGAACAGTGGCGTATTGGCGCGCGCGATCATTCACCGACAATCCCTGTGGGAGCGAGCTTGCTCGCGATAGCGGTGTAACAGCCATCACAGCGGTTGGCTATGACTATGCCATCGCGAGCAAGCTCGCTCCCACAAGGGTTTCGCGGTACCCCTAGAAGCCGTGCGGCGTCGAGCGGGCGACGATGGCTTCGACATTCAGGCCGCGGGGCAACGCGCCGTAGACCCGGCCAGTGGAACCCAGCCGGCTGGCGATGAAGGCATCGCTGACGTCGCCGTTCCCCGCTTCCAGCAGCAGCTTGGCTTGCAGGCCGACGGCGATGTCTTCGGTCAATTGCCGGGCACGATACTGGATGTCATCGGTGTCCTTGAACGCTGCGTGCAACCGGTCGATATGGGCCGCCAGGCGTTGATCCCCATGGCCGTCGCCCAGTTCGTCGAACAGCACTTCCAACACACCCGGCTCTTTGGACAGAGCGCGCAAGACGTCAAGGCATTGCACATTGCCGGAGCCTTCCCAGGTCGAATTGACCGGTGCCTCGCGGTACAGGCGCGGCAGGATGCTGTCCTCGACGTAGCCGGCGCCGCCCATGCATTCGGCCGCCTCGTTGATCATTGCCGGGGCGCGTTTGCAGATCCAGTACTTGCCCACCGCCGTCACCAGCCGGGCGAATTTGGCTTCATGCTCATCGTTCAAATGATCCAGCGCCCGGCCCATGCGCAAGCTCAGCGCCAATGCAGCTTCGCTTTCCAGGGCCAGGTCGGCGAGTACGTTCTGCATCAGCGGCTGCTCGCTCAGCAACTTGCCGCCGACCTTGCGGTGCGCGCAATGGTGACTGGCCTGGGTCAGGGCCTGGCGCATAAGGGCACTGGAGCCGACCATGCAGTCGAAGCGGGTCATGGCGACCATCTCGATGATCGTCGGCACGCCTCGGCCCTCTTCGCCGACCATCCAGGCCAGCGCACCGCGGAACTCCACCTCGCTGGAGGCGTTGGAGCAATTGCCGAGTTTGTTTTTCAAACGCTGGATGTAGAACTGGTTGCGGGTGTCATCAGGGCGGTGGCGCGGCAGCAAAAAGCAGGTCAGGCCTTTGTCGGTCTGGGCCAGGGTCAGGAAGGCATCGCACATCGGCGCCGAACAGAACCACTTGTGGCCCACCAGCTCATAGGCCTGGCCCGGACCGCTGGCGCCCACCGGATACGCCTTGGTGGTGTTGGCGCGCACATCGGTGCCGCCCTGCTTCTCGGTCATCGCCATACCGAGAGTGACCCCGGCCTTGTGGGCCATGCCGACGTTACGTGGATCGTATTCGGTGGCGAGCACTTTCGGCAGCCAGCGCTCGGCCAGGTCCGGTTGCAGGCGCAGGGCCGGCACACTGGCAAAGGTCATGGTCAACGGACAACCGGTGCCGGCTTCGGCCTGGCTGTGCAGGTACGTCATCGAGGCGCGGGCGACATGCGCGCCAGGTTGCGGATGGGCCCACGGCAGGCTGGGCAGGCCATGTTCGATGGCGGTGCGCATCAGCTCGTGATAGGCAGGATGAAATTCCACCAGGTCGATACGATGGCCGTAACGGTCGTGGCTGTAAAATATCGGCTTGTTCTGGTTGGCCAGGAACCCCGCCTCCATCAACGGCCCGCCGGCCAGGGCACCGTAGGCATCGATCCGCGCCTGCGCCCACCCTGCGCCGAAACGCCGCGACCACTCTTGCAGTGGCAGGTCGATACGGTACAGGTTGACGCCATCCAGGGACGGTGGCTGATTGGTGACGTCGTGGGTTTCGGCGAACTGGTGCAGGTTCATGACGGGGCTCCTTGGTCGGCCAACAGAGGTCAGTTAAGCACCGCCTCCTGGCCGATCAAAGTGGCATATCCGCCTAAGTACCGGCGCTTTCACCCTGCTTCGGACAAAGTACCCGTCGTTGCAGAATCGCCTGCAGTGCTTCGAATTTCACCGGTTTGCTCAGGTAATCGATCAGGCTACCCGCGGGGCAATGCGCCTGGTCCACGTTCGGGCTGACCACCAGCACGGGTAAATCCTCGCAGCCTGACAACGCACGGATCTGACAACAGACCGACACGCCATCCGATGGTGTCGACTGGCAATCGAGCAGCACCGCGTCAAAACTGTCGCCCTGCAGCAGCTCCAGCGCCGCGCGGCCACTGTCAGCGGTGCGTACTCGGTAGCCAAGCTTGAGCAACATGCCGCGCATCACCAGTTGGTCGATGTTGTTGTCGTCGGCCAGCAGCACCGTGCAATCCTGGGGCAACCGCGCAGCCCGGCGTCCGCCGCCAGGAAACGTTGCCGGGACGGCCACAGGCAATGCGATGTCAAATTCCACGTCCAGCTGGAAGCGGCTACCGCGCCCCGGCTCCGAGGTATGGGTCAGGCGCCCGCCGAGCAATTCGACCAGTTGCCGACAAATCGCCAGGCCGACGCCGAGGCCGCCGTATTCGCGGGTCATCGAGCCGTCGAGCTGGAAAAAACGCTGGTACAGGGTCGCCTCCCCCAGATCGGTAAAGCCGATGCCGGTATCGATCACGGCGAAAGACAGCACCAGGCGATCGAGCTCCGACGTCCGGCCACTGACCCGCAGCGCGATGCCACCGACGCGGGTGAACTTGATGGCATTGTCCAGCAGGCACTCCAGGCACTGGGCCAATTTACCGCTGTCACCCAACAAGCGGTCCGCCAGGCCGGGCGCTATATCGACCTTGAAATCCAGGCCCTTGGTCGCCGCGTTGGCGCCAAACTGCACCTGCAGGGCCTCTATCACACTGCGCAGGCTGAACGGCGCCGGATAGACCTTGAGCTTGCCGGCCTGCAACTCGGTGAGGGTGAGCATGCCGTTGACCATGCGCATCATGTCCCGCGCGGAACCGGCTGCGGTCTGCTGATACTGGCTGAGCTCCTCGTCCATCTCGACGGTTTCCATCAGTTCCAGGCAACCGATCACACCATTCATCGGCGTGCGCAGCTCATGGGTCAACGTGGCGAGGAATTCATCCTTGAGCTTGTTGCCCTGGGCCAGTTGCTGGTTCAGCACTTCGAGTTTCTGCCCGGCGTCGAACAGCGTCTGCGCCTGCTGCTCGCGCATGGCGTTGATGCGGTCCGCCAGGGCCAGGGACAACAGCGCCACCTCGATTGCAGAGCCGATCTGGCTGGCGTACATGGTCAGGAAGATGTTCGGCAGGTAACCCAACACCATCATCGTATTGACGACGCCCCCCAGCAGAAACGCCGACCAGGCGATAATGAAGTAACGCGCCACCCGCAGCCCCCGCCACCAGGCGAACAAGCCGGCGGCGAAAATCACCACGGTGAACACCAGGGCCAGCGCCGTCGCCAGGCGCAGCGCCAGCGCATAGCTGGTCATCAACGACAGGCCCACCACCACCGCGCCGTAGGCAATCAGCGCGAGCAGCAATCGGTCGAGCCAGCGGCTGTGCTGGGCGGTTTGCAGGAAACTGCGGGCGAACTGACTGCCAAACACCCCCGCGCAACCGATGAAAAACGGCGTCGCGGCGTTGGCCCACCAAGGGTTGTCCGGCCAGAAATACTCAACCGCCGCGCCGTTGACCGACAATTGATAGAGGCCGAACGAGGCGATATAGAAGATGTAATAGAGGTAACTGGTGTCGCGCACGCTCAGGTAGATGAACAGGTTGTAGACCAGCATCCCCAGCAGTACGCCATAGATGATGCCCAGCACATACAGACGCACCGGCTGCTGTTCCAGGTACGCGGTGCTTGACCAGAGCGTCAACGGAGCCTGGATCGAGCCCTGGCTTTGCAAGCGCAGATACACGGTCTGGCGTTGATCGGGTTGGAAATCCAGGCTGAACAGGTAATTGTTCTGGCGCACCTCGCGACTGGCGAACGGCAAGGCATCGCCGGTCTGGCGAACCAGGCGATACGCACCTTGCGCATCGGCCAGGTACAGGTCCAGGCGGTCCAGCGGCGGATACGCCAGCTCCAGCAGCCAGGTGCGCTGGGCGCCGGGATTGCCCGGGCGGTAGTGCAAGTCGATCTTCAGCCAGAACGCCGAGCGCGAATACCCTGCGTTCAGCGTGGCTTGGTCGTGGGGTTTGAAGCGCCCGGCCGCGGCCTGGGCCAGGACATCCTCGAGGGTGGCCGTGCCGCTGGCGTCCTCGAACACCTGCAAGGCATGGCCCAAGGGCAGGCTTCGGGTAGATTCATCGAATTCAAGGGCGCTTGCCAAGGGGGACAAGCACAGCAGCAACATCAGCAAATAGCGCATTAAAGCCCCAGCGTGGCCTGTCCGGTTGAGTCAGGAAGCCCCCCATTCCCTGAGTAGACGTAAAACCGGCATTACCTGTTATTGGTTGGATCCATCCGTAGCATAGCCGTTGATGGCCAATTTGCACCATTGAAATTTTTCCGACAAAAGGCTCTAGCACGGGCGTCTCAGCGCCAAGCGTTGAGATAGAGCTGTTGCTTTGGTCAGGTCTCTGAATTGATCTGATAAAAACGCCCACGAAGATGATTTCCCGTGGCGAGGGAGCTTGCTCCCGCTGGACCGGGCTGGCGCTCCAGTGCGCAGCGCTCCCAAAAGCCGGGGGTCGCTTCGCGCCCCAGCGGGAGCAAGCTCCCTCGCCACAAAAACAGTCGCCAGCAGGAAATCTCGCGTAAAACCCTCAGAGCCCGATCACCGATAAATGGGGTTTGGTGATAAGCTCGCGCACCATGAATATCTACAACTCCCGCCCCGTTGTCCTCTGTCTCTCCGGCCACGACCCCAGTGGTGGCGCCGGCTTGCAGGCAGATATCGAAGCCCTGCTCGCCCAGGGTTGTCATGCCGCCCCGGCCGTTACCGCGTTGACCGTGCAGGACACGGTCAATGTCAGCGATTTCCGCGTACTCGATCGCGAGTGGGTGCTGGCCCAGGCCAATGCCGTGCTCAACGATTCGCCCGTCGCGGCGGTCAAGCTGGGGATGCTCGGCTCGCTGGAAATGGTCGACACCGTGGTCGAGCTGCTCCAGGCGCATCCACATCTGCCGATGGTCTGCGACCCGGTGCTGCGCGCCGGTGGTGGCGGACGGCTGGGCAAGGATGAAGTCGGCTACGCCATGCGCGAGCGCCTGCTGCCGCTGGCGATCATCGCCACGCCCAACCTTCCTGAAGCACGCATTCTCGCCGAACTGCCGGAAGGCAGCGCCGATGAATGCGCCGAAAAACTGCTGCCCTTCGTCAAGCACCTGCTGATCACCGGCGGTCACGGCGATGAACATGAAGTCCACAATCGCCTGTACAGCCGCGACGGACGCCGCGAGACCTTCACCTGCCAGCGCTTGCCCGGCAGCTATCACGGTTCCGGCTGCACCCTGGCCAGCGCCTTGGCCGGCCGGCTGGCCCAGGGTGAACAGCTCTCCAGCGCGGTGAAGACCGCGCTGGATTACACCTGGCGCACCCTGCGCGATGCCGAACAACTGGGCAAAGGCCAGTTCGTCCCGCGTCGCCTGCCGCTGGATTTCTGCTCGTAGCAAAGGAGCCGTGGAATGAAACTACGTGGCCTTTATGCCGTCACCGACAGCCAGTTGCTGGCCGGCAAGTTCCTCGCCTATGTGGAAGCCGCGCTGGAAGGTGGCGTGACCCTGCTGCAATACCGCGACAAAAGCAGCGACGAGGCCCGGCGTCTGCGCGAGGCCGAGGCGCTGCGCAACCTGTGCGAGCGCTACAAGACCCAATTGATCATCAACGATGACGCCGAACTGGCCGCACGCCTGGGCGTCGGCGTCCACCTGGGCCAGACCGATGGCCCGCTGGCGCCGGTACGGGCGTTGCTGGGGCACAAGGCAATCGTCGGCGCCACTTGCCACGCCAGCCTGGAACTGGCCGAACAGGCCGTCCGGGAAGGCGCCAGCTACGTCGCGTTCGGGCGCTTCTTCAACTCCAATACCAAGCCCGGGGCGCCCGCCGCAAACCTTGAACTGCTCGAACAGGCCCGCATCAAACTGCATATACCGGTGTGCGCCATCGGCGGCATCACCCTGGAAAACGCCGCCCCGCTGGTGGCCCATGGCGTCGACCTGCTCGCGGTGATCCATGGCCTGTTCGGCGCCGACAGCACGGCTGAGGTGACGCGCCGCGCCCGCGCCTTCAACGATCTGCTGCAAACCAAATAGTCATTTCCCGATTTCGAGAGCCCTACCATGTCCCGTTCCGAAACCCTGTTTGCCAACGCTCAGAAACACATCCCCGGCGGCGTGAATTCACCCGTTCGTGCGTTCAAGAGCGTCGGCGGCACCCCGCTGTTCTTCAAGCACGCCGAGGGCGCGTATGTCACCGACGAAGACGACAAGCGCTACGTCGACTACGTGGGTTCGTGGGGCCCGATGATCCTCGGCCACAGCCATCCGGACGTGCTGGACGCGGTGCGCAAGCAACTGCAACACGGCTTGTCCTATGGCGCGCCGACCGCGATGGAAACCGAAATGGCCGATCTGGTCTGCGCCATCGTGCCATCGATGGAAATGGTGCGCATGGTCAGTTCCGGCACCGAGGCAACCATGAGCGCGATCCGCCTGGCGCGCGGCTACACCGGGCGCGACAGCATCATCAAATTCGAAGGCTGCTACCACGGTCACTCCGACAGCCTGCTGGTCAAGGCCGGCTCAGGCGCGCTGACCCAAGGCGTGCCCAGCTCGGCGGGCGTACCGGCGGCATTTGCCAAACACACGCTGACCCTGCCGTTCAACGATCTCGAAGAAGTCGAGAAAATGCTCGGGGAAGTCGGCCAGGAAGTGGCCTGCATCATCGTCGAGCCGGTGGCCGGCAACATGAACTGCGTGCCGCCAGCGCCGGGTTTCCTCGAAGGCCTGCGCAGCCTGTGCGACCAGCACGGCGTGGTGTTGATTTTCGACGAAGTGATGACCGGCTTCCGCGTCGCCCTCGGCGGTGCCCAGGCTCATTACGGCGTGACGCCGGACCTGAGCACCTTCGGCAAGATCATCGGCGGCGGCATGCCGGTAGGCTGCTTCGGCGGCAAGCGCGCGATCATGGAATGCATCGCCCCGCTGGGCCCGGTCTACCAGGCCGGGACATTGTCGGGCAATCCGCTGGCCATGGCCGCCGGCCTGACCACCCTGCGCCTGATCAGCCGTCCGGGTTTCCACGCCGAGCTGAGCGACTTCACCACTCGCCTGCTCGACGGCTTGCAAGTACGCGCCGATGCGGCGGGCATTCCGTTCGTCACCACCCAGGCCGGCGGCATGTTCGGCCTGTACTTCAGTGGCGCCGATGACATCGTGACCTTCGACGACGTGATGGCCAGCGACGCCGACCGCTTCAAGCGCTTCTTCCACCTGATGCTCGAGGGCGGCGTCTACCTGGCGCCAAGCGCGTTCGAGGCCGGCTTCACCTCCATCGCCCATGGCGAGGCCGAGTTGAAGATCACCCTCGACGCGGCCGAGCGGGCCTTTGCTGCGCTGAAGTAAACGTGTGGACGACTGACGCTGGCTGACACCAGCGTCAGTGATTGCCCATTGCCCCGGGATGCCTTTTTCCAGGTATTTGCCCAACGAGTGGCCGCTATCGTTCCCTCGCAGCAGAAAAACGAGTAAAGACTTTGTAAGGATGGCCCTGCTTATTTCATAATGCGCGCTTATTGGATCCCCCGGAGGGTCCACGCGCCCCTCAGAGGTAAGTCGATTCCCATGAACCGCACCGGCCGCACCCTTGCCTTGGGCTGCCTGTTGCTCCTTCAGCCCCTGCTCGCCAACGCACAGGCAGGCGGCAACTCGTTGTTGATCCCGGCGATGGGCCGTTGCACGCTCAACACCCAGCCACAAGATCTGGCACCGGCACTCGACGCCTGTCGAAAAGCCGCCGACGAGGGCGATGCCCAAGCGCAATATGAGCTGGGCGAGTTCTACTATGACGGCAAGGCCGCGCCCCGCGACCTCAAGCAAGCCCTCGACTATTTCGAAAAAGCCTCGCTGCAAGGCCACGCCCAGGCGCAATTCAAGCTTGGCGGCATGTTCTTCCATGGCGAAGGTGTGCCGGCCAACAACGTCCAGGCTTACATCGTCTTGAAGATGGCGGCGGTCAACGGCGCCGAAGAGGCACTGGACACCGCCGACGAAGTCGCCGAGCAGATGCCCCGCGACGAGCTGGAAGTAGCGACCCAGGTGCTGGGACAGATCTTTCGCAAATACCTGATGGAGCTGCAGAACGCCGACGGGCGCACGCCGTTTTCGCCGCTGCCCTGATTATTGCTTCGGCCTGGATGGCCTCATCGCGAGCAAGCTCGCTCCCACAGTAGGATCTCTGTAGACACAAAATTTGTGTACGCCAGCATTCCATTGTGGGAGCGAGCTTGCTCGCGATTGGGGGCAACCCGGTGCTGAGTCTTACTTGTCAGGCATCGGCATCGGAAACGGCATGACATTGCCGACCGCGCCACGGGCTTCGCTGATTTTCGGCGTGCCCAGGCGCTCGACCTCGTCGATGCGCACGATCGAGTGCATCGGCACGAAGCTGCGCACCACGCCTTCGAACTGCGCCTTGAGCTTCTCTTCGCTCGGGTCGACGACCACTTGCGTGCGCTCGCCAAAGACGAATTCCTCGACCTCCAGGAAGCCCCACAGATCACTCTGATAGATCTGTTTGGCGTACATTTCGAACACCTGGCCCTGGTTGAGGAAAATCACCTTGTAGATTGGAGCTTCACGTTTGGTCATGGCTGGCGAAACACATCGGCGGGTAAAAATGAGGGCGCGAACTATAGCATAGCCACTGCTCGCGCAGCGGTAGGAACCCGGTGGCCTGTACGGTTAATTCGCGCACTCAAATTCGAGTGCCAGGGCTTGCCAGGCAAGGCGCCATGACGAGTCGTAGCCCGCTACGGCGAGGAATGGCAACGCAGCCTGGTAAGTCCTGGCGCCGAAGTTGAGTGCGCGAATTAGCCACACAGGCCACTATTTCCCTATAATGCGCGGTTCTTTGAATCACGTGATGAACCCGTCCATGGCCAAGAAGCTTTACATCGAAACCCACGGTTGCCAGATGAACGAGTACGACAGCTCGCGCATGGTCGATCTGCTGGGTGAACACCAGGCCCTGGAAGTCACCGCCCGCGCGGAAGACGCGGATGTGATCCTGCTCAACACCTGCTCGATCCGCGAACGCGCCCAGGACCGGGTGTACTCCCAGTTGGGCCGTTGGCGCGAACTGAAGCTGGCCAAGCCGGACATGGTCATTGCCGTGGGCGGCTGTGTCGCCAGCCAGGAAGGCGCGGCCATTCGTGACCGCGCGCCCTACGTGGACGTAGTCTTTGGCCCACAGACCCTGCACCGCCTGCCGGAAATGATCGACGCCGCGCGCAGCACCAAACTGCCGCAAGTAGACGTCTCGTTCCCGGAAATCGAAAAATTCGACCACTTGCCCGAACCGCGTATCGATGGGCCTAGCGCCTATGTCTCGGTGATGGAAGGCTGCAGTAAGTACTGCACGTTCTGCGTCGTACCCTACACCCGCGGTGAGGAAGTCAGCCGTCCCTTCGATGACGTGATCGCGGAGATCATCCACCTGGCGGAAAACGGTGTGCGCGAAGTGACCCTGCTGGGGCAGAACGTCAACGGCTACCGCGGGCTGACCCATGACGGTCGCCTGGCGGACCTTGCCGAACTGATCCGCGTCGTGGCGGCGGTGGACGGCATTGACCGCATCCGTTACACCACCTCACACCCGCTGGAGTTTTCCGACAGCCTGATCCAGGCCCACGCCGAGGTCCCCGAACTGGTCAAGCACCTGCACCTGCCGGTGCAATCGGGTTCCGACCGGATCCTCGCGGCCATGAAGCGCAACCACACGGCGCTCGAATACAAATCCAAGCTGCGCAAATTGCGCGCAGCGGTACCGGGGATCTGCATCAGTTCGGATTTCATCGTCGGTTTCCCCGGCGAAACCGAGAAGGATTTCCAGCAGACCATGAAGCTGATCGAGGATGTGGGCTTCGATTTCTCCTATTCCTTTGTCTACAGCCAGCGCCCCGGCACGCCGGCGGCGGACCTGGTGGACGAGACGCCGGAGGAAGTGAAAAAGGAGCGACTCAATGCCTTGCAGCACCGCCTGAACCAGCAAGGTTTCGAGATCAGCCGACAAATGGTCGGCTCCATCCAGCGGATCCTGGTGACCGATTACTCGAAAAAAGACCCGGGCGAATTGCAGGGGCGCACCGAGAATAACCGTATCGTCAACTTCCGCTGCGACACTCCGGCATTGATCGGCCAGTTCGCCGACGTGCACATCGACGCCGCGCAACCGCACTCCCTGCGCGGTTCGCTGGTTCAGTAACGACACTATCCCATGTGGGAGCGAGCCTGCTCGCGAAAGCGCTATTGAGGTCAATATCGAGGTTGGATGTGACATCGCTTTCGCGAGCAGGCTCGCTCCCACACCGGTCGTGGCGAGCCTGTTGTCAGATTGCACCGCTTAAGAGCTTTCGCACCCAGCCTACTGGCGTTATCCTTGATTTCATCTTAATTGCCCCTGGGCGGCTAAAAACGACCTTGAACGCACCCATCGAACCACATCGTTTCATTCTCGAGCCCTTCGAGGCTCGCCGCTTCGCCAATCTGTGCGGGCAATTCGACGAGCATCTGCGCTTGATCGAACAGCGCCTGGCCATCGAGATCCGCAACCGCGGAAACCAGTTCGAGCTGATCGGCGAACCCAAGCACACCTCCTCCGCGGAAAACCTGCTGCGCCGCCTCTATCGGGAAACCAAGGCAAGCGAGCTGTCGCCGGACCTGGTCCATCTGTTCCTGCAGGAATCGGCTGTCGAGGAACTCGACAACCCAGCCCCTGCGGAACCTGCGGTGGCCCTGCGCACGAAAAAAGGCATGATTCGCCCGCGCGGCCTGAATCAGCAGCGCTACGTGAAGGAAATCCTCGCCAACGATATCAATTTCGGTATCGGCCCGGCCGGCACCGGCAAGACCTACCTGGCCGTGGCCTGTGCGGTCGATGCGCTGGAGCGCGAACAGGTGCGACGCATCCTGCTGGTGCGCCCGGCCGTCGAAGCCGGGGAAAAGCTCGGCTTCCTGCCCGGCGACCTTTCCCAGAAAATCGACCCATACCTGCGCCCGCTCTACGACGCACTGTATGAAATGCTCGGTTTCGAATACGTCGCCAAGCTGATCGAACGCCAGGTCATCGAGGTTGCGCCACTGGCCTACATGCGTGGCCGCACCCTGAACAACAGCTTCATCATCCTCGACGAAAGCCAGAACACCACCGTCGAACAGATGAAGATGTTCCTGACCCGGATCGGCTTCGGCTCCACCGCCGTCATCACCGGGGACATCACCCAGGTCGACCTGCCCCGCGGCACCAAGTCCGGGCTGAACCATGTGATCCAAGTGCTCAAGGATGTTCCGGGCATCAGCTTCACGCATTTCATGCCCAAGGACGTCGTGCGCCATCCGCTGGTGCAGCGCATCGTCGAAGCCTATGAACGCTTCGAGAATCGCCAGGAAGACGCGCCCGCCACCAAGGGCAACAGCCACGATGCTTGAACTCGACCTGCAACTGGCCAGCGAACATGCCGCCCCCGACGAGGCCCAATTCCGTCAATGGTGCGAACTGGCCCTGCGTCAGCGTAGCGCCGACTCGGAACTGACCATCCGCCTGGTGGACGAAGCCGAAGGCCGTGAGTTGAACCACACCTGGCGGCAGAAGGACTACGCCACCAACGTGCTGTCCTTCCCCGCCGACGTGCCCGACGAGCTGCTCGATATCCCGCTATTGGGCGACCTGGTGATTTGCGTCCCCGTGGTGGAGCGTGAAGCGGCGGAACAACACAAGACCCCTGAGGCCCACTGGGCTCACCTGGTGATTCACGGCTGCTTGCATTTGCTCGGTTACGACCATATGGAAGATGACGAAGCCGAGGAAATGGAAGCACTGGAACGAACGTTGCTTGCCGAGCTGGGTCATCCCGACCCTTATGCCGGCGACGAACACTGATACATCAACCTGTAACGACAAAGGATTCAGAGTAATCGCTATGAGCGAAGATCGATCGACCAACGGGCAGAAGTCATGGCTGGGCAAGCTCACCCAGGCTTTTGCCCATGAGCCGAAAAACCGCCAGGAGCTGCTGGAGCTGCTGCGCGATGCACACCAGAACAAACTGTTGGACAGCGAAGCGCTGGCCATCGTCGAAGGCGCCATCCAGGTCGCTGACCTGCAAGTGCGGGACATCATGGTCCCGCGCTCGCAGATGGTCAGCATCAAGGCGACCCAGACTCCCCGCGAATTCCTGCCGGCCGTGGTCGATTCCGCTCACTCGCGCTACCCGGTCGTCGGCGAGAGCCATGACGACGTCATGGGCGTGCTGCTGGCCAAGGATCTGCTGCCGCTGATCCTCCAGGAGAACGGCGACAGCTTCAACATCAAGGACTTGCTGCGTCCGGCCACTTTCGTGCCCGAGTCCAAGCGCCTTAACGTGCTGCTGCGCGAGTTCCGCGCCAATCACAATCACATGGCCATCGTCATCGACGAATACGGTGGCGTGGCCGGGCTCGTCACCATCGAGGATGTGCTTGAGCAGATCGTCGGCGACATCGAGGACGAACACGATGTCGAGGAAGACAGCTACATCAAGCCCCTGCCCAGCGGTGACTTCCTGATCAAGGCCCTGACGCCCATCGAGAACTTCAACGAGTTCTTCGACAGCGAGTTTTCCGACGATGAGTTCGATACCGTCGGCGGCCTGGTCATGAGCGGCTTTCGGGCACCTGCCCAAGCGTAACGAAACCACCGAGATCGGCTCCTGGCGCTTCCGCATCCTGAATGCCGACAGTCGCCGGATCCATCTGCTGCGCCTGTCACCCATTGCCCGTTAACCCCTGCGAGACCCGCTAAGGAAACACATGCGCTGGATAACCCGCCCCGGCTGGCCCGGTAACCTGCTGGCCGTGGCGGCCGGCGCGATCACCACCCTGGCGTTGGCACCCTTCGACATCTGGCCGCTGGCATTGCTCGCGGTCGGGTTGTTCTACGCCGGCTTGCGCGAACTCTCGCCCCGCCAGGCCCTGGGCCGTGGTTGGTGTTTCGGTTTCGGCCTGTTTGGCGCCGGCACCAGCTGGATCTACGTCAGTATCCACAACTTCGGCGGCGCCTCGGTGCTGCTCGCCGGTCTGTTGATGCTGTTGTTCATCGCCGCCATCGCCTGGTTTTTTGCCCTGCCCGCCTGGCTGTGGGCGCGCTGGCTGCGGCGCAACGAAGCGCCCCTGGCCGACGCTCTGGCCTTCGCCGCGCTGTGGTTGGGCCAGGAAGCTTTCCGCGGCTGGTTCCTGACCGGTTTCCCGTGGCTTTATTCCGGCTATAGCCAGCTCGACGGCCCGCTGGCGGGGCTCGCGCCGCTGGGCGGGATGTGGCTGATTTCCTTCACCCTCGCCCTGACCGCCGCGCTGCTGTACAACGCTTCCTGCCTGCTGCGCGCCGGGCGCAAGGGCTTCATCGCGGCGGGCCTGGTGCTGCTGGTCGGTCCGTGGGTCGCCGGCATGGCGCTCAAGGGCCACGCCTGGACCAGTCCTTCGGGCGACCCGCTGAGCGTGGCGGCGATCCAGGGCAATATCGAACAAAGCATGAAGTGGGACCCCGAACAGCTCAACGCGCAATTGGCCCTGTACCGTGACATGAGCCTCAGTTCCAAGCGCGTCGACCTGCTGGTCTGGCCGGAAACCGCGGTGCCGGTGCTCAAGGAATCCGCTCAGGGTTATCTGGACATGATGGGCAGCTTCGCCGCCGAGCGGCATTCGGCGCTGATCACCGGCGTGCCGATTCGCCAACTGGTGCGCCACGAGAAACGCTACTTCAACGGCATCACCGTGACCGGCGAAGGCGATGGCACCTACCTCAAGCAGAAACTCGTGCCCTTCGGCGAGTACGTGCCGCTGCAGGACCTGCTGCGCGGGCTGATCGCATTCTTCGACTTACCCATGTCGGATTTCGCCCGGGGTCCGGCCGATCAGCCGCTGCTGCAAGCGAAGGGTTACCAGATCGCCCCGTTCATCTGCTACGAAGTGGTCTACCCGGAATTCGCCGCCAGCCTTTCGGCGCGTAGCGACCTGCTGCTGACCATCAGCAACGACACCTGGTTCGGCACTTCGATCGGCCCGTTACAGCATCTGCAAATGGCGCAGATGCGCGCGCTGGAAGCCGGCCGCTGGATGATTCGTGCCACCAACAACGGCGTGACCGGCCTGATCAACCCCTTCGGCCAGATCACCGTCAGCATCCCGCAATTCGAGCGCGGCATCCTCTACGGCGAAGTGGTGCCGATGCAAGCCCTGACGCCTTACCTGCAATGGCGTTCGTGGCCGTTGATCATCCTGTGCGTGTTGCTGCTGGGCTGGGCGTTGATGGCCGGACGGATGGCCAGGACCGTTTGACACACCTCTTGTAGGGCTGGATATCTCTGTGGCGAGGGAGCTTGCTCCCGCTCGGCTGCGCAGCAGTCGCAAAACCGGACAGTGCGGTTTACCTGAAGCACTGCTGGGGCCTGCTTCGCAGGCCAGCGGGAGCAAGCTCCCTCGCCACAATAGCGTTCACCTTGATAAGTCAGCGGTAGAACAACCAATACCCCACCTGCCCCACCGCTTCATTCATCAACTGTCCCGACTGCCAGATCGACTTGAACTCCGGCATCCAGCCGCCCAATGGCCGGGCGTTATCCTGGCCGAGAAACCCCATCGGCGCGGGAACCACCTCGAAACCCGCCCGCTGGAAGCTCCAGACTGCGCGCGGCATATGCGCAGCATGGGTCACGACGACCACGCGCTTGACCCCTTCAGGCAACAGGATCTGCGCGCTCATCTGGGCATTTTCCCAGGTCGTGCGGCTGCGCTCTTCCAGCCAGCGTACGGTCACCCCGTGATCATCGAGCATCGCGTCGGCCATCAGCTTCGCTTCGCTGGGCGGAGTGCCGTAGTGCAAGCCACCCGTAGTCAGCACAGGCAGGCCGGACGCCTTGGCCAGGCGCGCCGCATAACGCTGGCGCTCCAGACCGATACCGGTGGGCTGGTCAGTGCCCCAGGCCAGGTCGCCTCGCTCACGACCGGACCCCAGCACCACGATGGCGTCGGCACGCTGAGCCAGGGTTGCCCATTCACTGCGCGCCAGTGGCGGCTCACGCTCCAATGCCTCGGCGCTCCACTGCACCACCACCGGCAAGCTCATCAGCCAGAAACCGCCCAGGCCCGCGGCAAAACACAGGCGAGCCAGGCGCGGCCGGGAGTCGCGCCACCACCAGGCAAGCGCCAGCAGGAGTAAAAGAATGCTGGGCGGCAATAAAAGTTGTTTGATGAAATAACGAAACGGCATCGGGCATCTCCAAAGATGCCCGAAGCCTAGGTGGGTTGACGCAATGCGACAACAGATTCGAAAAAAGCCGAATCAAAAAAAAGCGACACGCGTGGATCCGGCTTCACTTGAACTGCAGCGACCGGACCTTTACAGCATCCTTGTCGGGCGTCCGGTCCTTGAGCCAGACAACCTTGGCCGGACGGGGCGCATCGAGACGCTTGTTTGCCTGGACACCACTGGAGGAGGCCTGGTGCCCGACCTGCTCAAGGTAAGCCTTGACCACTTCGAACTCTGCGGGGCTCAAGCCGCGTAGTTCCAGCTCTGCCGGGCGCTCATCACGCAAGCGACCGGCGGTTCTTGCCGCGTCCAGGGCGACCCCGAGACGATCGATCAGTTTTTCGTACAACTCAGGTGTAGCGACTTTTCGTTGTAATTCAACCATCCCTCACCTCATTGAAGATAAGACTCACTCCCCATTGAGAAGCTTAGCTTCGCTGGGCAAACCGGCAGGACGCCGCGACCAACGGCCCTGAACGCCGGCCGTCGGCAATGGTCGGCAACGCCTGGACACGCAATCAAGGTTTCCCTCGGCAGAGCGCGGTCATGTATGCTACGGCGCTTCCTGTAACTCCACTTCCAGCCTGGCTGGGCATCGAAAACGCCGCATCCGGCGTCGTCTGCGTCCAGCATGGCAATGAAGAGGATTGGGCCACCCCATTCAGTACAAAAGTAGCCATGCACGAACACTACCAGCCCCGTGAAATCGAAGCCGCCGCCCAGTCGTTCTGGGATGAGCAAAAGTCCTTTGAAGTCAGTGAACAGCCAGGCAAGGAGACGTACTACTGCCTGTCGATGTTCCCTTACCCCAGCGGCAAGCTGCACATGGGGCACGTGCGCAACTACACCATCGGCGACGTGATCTCCCGCTACCAACGCATGCAGGGCAAGAATGTCCTGCAACCGATGGGTTGGGACGCCTTCGGCATGCCGGCGGAAAACGCCGCGATGAAAAACAACGTGGCCCCTGCCAAGTGGACCTACGAAAACATCGCCTACATGAAGACCCAGCTGCGCAGCCTGGGCCTTGCGGTGGACTGGTCCCGCGAGGTCACCACCTGCAAGCCCGAGTACTACCGCTGGGAGCAGTGGCTGTTCACCCGCCTGTTCGAAAAAGGCGTGATCTACCGCAAGAACGGCACCGTGAACTGGGACCCGGTGGACCAGACCGTACTGGCCAACGAGCAGGTCATCGACGGTCGCGGCTGGCGCTCCGGCGCGCTGATCGAAAAGCGCGAGATCCCGATGTACTACTTCAAGATCACCGCCTACGCGGATGAACTCCTGGAGAGTCTCGACGAGCTGACCGGCTGGCCCGAGCAGGTCAAGACCATGCAGCGCAACTGGATCGGCAAGTCCCGGGGCATGGAAGTGCAGTTCCCGTACGACGTCGCCTCCATTGGCGAAGCCGGCACCCTGAAAGTCTTCACCACCCGTCCGGATACCCTGATGGGCGCCACCTACGTAGCCGTGGCCGCCGAACATCCGCTGGCGACCCTCGCGGCGCAGAGCAACCCCGAGCTGCAGGCGTTCATCGCCGAATGCAAGGGCGGCAGCGTCGCCGAAGCCGATGTCGCCACCCAGGAAAAGAAAGGCCTGCCGACCTCGCTGTTCGTCGAACACCCGCTCACCGGCGAGAAACTGCCGGTGTGGGTCGCCAACTACGTGCTGATGCACTATGGCGACGGCGCCGTGATGGCCGTGCCGGCTCACGACGAACGCGATTTCGAGTTCGCCCACAAGTACAACCTGCCGGTCAAACCGGTCGTGCGCACCAGCGCCGGTGACCAGACCCCGGCGCCATGGCAGGATGCCTATGGCGAGCACGGTGAGCTGATCAATTCCGGCGCGTACAACGGCCTGGATTTCGCCGGCGCATTCGATGCCATCGAAGTCGCCCTGATCAAGAAAAACCTCGGCGCCTCGCGCACCCAGTTCCGCCTGCGTGACTGGGGCATCAGCCGCCAGCGCTACTGGGGCTGCCCGATTCCGATCGTGCATTGCGACACCTGCGGCGACGTACCGGTACCGGAAGACCAGTTGCCTGTGGTCCTGCCGGAAGACGTCGTACCCGATGGCGCCGGCTCGCCCCTGGCGCGCATGCCCGAATTCTACGAATGCAGTTGCCCGAAATGCGGCGCACCGGCCAAGCGTGAAACCGACACCATGGACACCTTCGTCGAGTCCTCGTGGTATTACGCCCGCTACACCTCGCCGCATTATGAAGGCGGCCTGGTGGAAAAATCCGCGGCCGACCACTGGTTGCCGGTGGACCAGTACATCGGCGGCATCGAACACGCCATCCTGCACCTGCTTTACGCGCGCTTCTTCCACAAGCTGATGCGCGATGAAGGCCTGGTGAGCTCCAACGAGCCGTTCAAGAACCTGCTGACCCAAGGCATGGTGATCGCCGAGACTTACTATCGTCGCGAAGCCAACGGTGCCTACACCTGGTTCAACCCGAGCGACGTCGAACTCGAACGCGACAGCAAAGCCAAGGTCATCAGCGCCAAACTGATCGCCGACGGCCTGCCGGTGGAAATCGGCGGCACCGAAAAAATGGCCAAGTCGAAGAACAACGGCGTCGACCCACAGTCGATGATCGATCAGTTCGGCGCCGACACCTGCCGCCTGTTCATGATGTTCGCTTCGCCACCGGACATGAGCGCCGAATGGTCCGACTCCGGCGTCGAAGGCTCGCACCGCTTCCTCAAGCGCGTCTGGCGCCTGGCCCAGGCTCACGTCAACCTGGGTCTGCCGGGCAAACTGGACCTCGCCGGCCTGAACGACGAGCAGAAGGCCATTCGTCGCTCGATTCACCTGGCGATCAAGCAGGCCAGCCATGACGTCGGCCAGAACCACAAATTCAATACGGCCATCGCCCAAGTGATGACGCTGATGAATGTGTTGGAAAAAGCCGCGCAAGACACCGAACAGGATCGCGCGCTGGTTCATGAAGGCCTGGAAGCGGTGACGCTGCTGCTCGCGCCAATCACCCCGCACATCAGCCATGAACTGTGGAATCAACTGGGTCACGCCGACCCGGTGATCGACGCCGGTTGGCCGGTGGTGGACGAAACAGCGCTGGTACAAGACAGCCTGACCCTGGTCATCCAGGTCAACGGCAAGCTGCGCGGCCAGATCGACATGCCGGCCGCCGCCACTCGCGAAGAAGTCGAAGCCGCCGCACGCGCCAACGAAAACGTACTGCGCTTCGTCGATGGCCTGACGATCCGCAAAGTGATCGTCGTGCCCGGCAAACTGGTCAATATCGTCGCAAGCTAATTGGATCGGGCGTCCAGGCCATCGGCCGGACGCCGAATATGACCTGCGGGGCCGCACAGTCGGCCCATGGGTTTCAAGGGGAGCAACAAGATGATCAAACGTAATCTGCTGGTTATGGGCCTGGCGGTCCTGTTGAGCGCCTGCGGCTTCCAGCTGCGCGGCACTGGCACCACCGAGCTGGCCATCAAGGAACTGGACCTCAGCGCGCGGGACGCTTATGGCGATACCGTGAAACTGCTGCGTCAGACCCTGGAAAACAGCGGCGTGAAAGTCTACAGCGGCGCACCGTACAAGCTGGTATTGGCAAGCGAACAGCAAAGCCAGCGCAGCCTCAGCTATGCCGGCGCCGGTCGTTCGGCCGAGTACGAGCTGACCAACGTGCTGACCTACGAAATCCGCGGCAACAACGGTCTGTCGTTACTGGACGACAAGCTGCAGGTGCAGAAGGTCTACCTGCACGACGGCAACAACATCACCGGTTCCGATCAGGAATCCGTCGAAGTGCGCGGCGAAATGCGTCGTGAACTGGTCCAGCGCATGATGTTGCGCCTGCAACAGCTGAGCCCGGCTCGACTGGACCAGCTGCAACAGACCGCCGACGCTCGCGCCAAGGCCGAAGCCGAAGCGCTGGAAGCGGCACGCAAGGCTGAGGCGGAAACTCCGCAACAGTCGCCGTTGCAGATCCCGGCCCAATAAGCCTTGCGGGGCGCTCCGGCGCCCCGCTCGCCTGCGCCTATGAAACTCGCTCCCGCTCAACTCGGCAAACACCTGCAAGGCGCCCTCGCGCCCGTCTATATCATCAGCGGCGATGACCCGCTGCTGTGCCAGGAAGCTGCCGACGCCATCCGTTCTGCCGCCCGCCAGCAAGGTTTCGACGAACGTCAGGTGTTCGCCGCCGACGCCAGCTTCGATTGGGGTACGTTACTGCAGGCCGGGGCAAGCATGTCGCTGTTCGCCGAGAAACGCCTGCTGGAACTACGCTTGCCCTCCGGTAAACCCGGTGACAAGGGCGCCGCCGCGCTGATCGAATACTGCTCGCGGCCCGCCGAGGACACGGTACTGCTGATCAGCCTGCCGAAACTCGACGGCAGCGCGCAGAAAACCAAGTGGGGCAAGGCGCTGGTCGAAGGCCAGCAGACTCAGTTCGTGCAGATCTGGCCGGTGGATGTCAGTCAGTTGCCCAGCTGGATCCGCCAGCGCCTGTCCCAGGCCGGCCTGTCGGCCAGCCAGGACGCGGTTGAGCTGATTGCCGCCCGGGTCGAAGGCAACCTGTTGGCCGCCGCCCAGGAAATCGAAAAACTCAAGCTGATGGCCGAGAGTGGCCAGATCACGGTGGAAACGGTCCAGGCGGCCGTGGCCGACAGCGCACGCTTCGATGTCTTCGGGCTTACCGACGCAATCCTCAACGGTGAAGCCGCCCACGCCTTGCGCATGCTGGAAGGCCTGCGGGGCGAAGGCGTCGAACCGCCGGTGATTCTCTGGGCGCTGGCCCGGGAGTTGCGCCTGCTCGCGAACCTGTCGTTGCAATACAGTCAGGGCGTGCCGCTGGACAAAGCCTTCAGCCAGGCCCGGCCGCCGGTATGGGACAAACGCAAACCGTTGATGAGCAAGGCGCTGCAACGTTACTCGGCATCACGCTGGGCGCAATTGCTGCTCGAAGCCCAGCGCATCGACGCACAGATCAAGGGCCAGGCCGCAGGCTCGCCGTGGATGAGCCTGAGCCGGTTGTCGCTGTTGATGGCTAGCCAACGGCTGTCATTACCCGCTGAATAAACCGGTACCTGTGGAGAGGGAGCAAGCTTCCTCGCCACAAACTCCGTTCACTCAGGTGACATATCCTGCACAGCGCAGGGACTGGACAAAACCCCAGCCCTGACCCATCATCTGCCCCGCTAAACCCAACCTGTGAGAGATCCCATCATGAGCAAAAAGCCATCCAGGCATGGCCCCAACAAGGCCAAGTCCATCGTCGCCCAGCCCCTGTTCCGCAGCCGCCAGGAACGACCCGCCAAGGGTAAAGGCAGCTACCGCCGCGAAGCCTTCCAGTCTGACAACTGGGAGGCTTCTTGCTTTCTGGCAGCCTGAAACACTCGAACAAGCTCTACAGCCCCTGCCCATGTTAAGGTCAGCACTTGATTCGTTTATCTGGACCCGTGCATGCCCCTTTGCCTTTCCCGTCGTTGGCCACTGCGCCAATTGATAGCTGCCGCAAGCGTTGCGTTATTGGTCGCCTGCGCTGAAAAACCCACCGCCGCCGACGCCCAACCGCTCAAGACCCTGCCTGCCGTGACCGCACCGGCCATCGTGCCGCCCGTAGTGCCGACCGGGGAGAACCTGGATATTGCGCCGACCCAGACCTTCGCCGAATGGCAAGCCGGGTTTCGCAAGGAAGCACTGGCCGCCGGGATCCGGGCCGACCTGTTCGACCGTGCCTTCATCGGCGTCAGCCCGGACATGAGCGTGATCAAGGCGGATCGCAGCCAACCTGAATTCAGCCGGCCGGTATGGGAATACCTTGATGGCGCCTTGTCACCTTTGCGGGTGCGCAAAGGCCAGACCTTGCTCCAGCAGCACGCCGACATCCTGCAAAGCATCGAACAGCGCTACGGCGTTGATCGCCAGGCGCTGGTAGCGGTGTGGGGCATGGAGAGCAATTTCGGCCAGTTCCAGGGCACCAAGTCAGTGATCAACTCCCTGGCCACCCTCGCCTACGAAGGACGGCGCCCGGGCTTTGCCCACGCACAACTGATTGCCGCGCTGCAAATTCTGCAACAGGGCGATATCACCCCGGAAAAAATGCTCGGCTCCTGGGCCGGCGCCATGGGCCAGACCCAGTTCATTCCAACCACCTACAACACCCATGCAGTGGACTTCGATGGCGATGGGCGTCGTGATATCTGGGGCAGCGCCACCGACGCCCTGGCCTCGACCGCGCATTACCTGCAAAGCTCCGGCTGGCAGCGCGGCCAACCATGGGGATTCGAGGTCTCGCTCGGTGAAGGCTTCGACTACACCCTGGCCGATGGCACGATTCGCAAACCCGTCTCCGAATGGGAGCGCCTGGGCGTTTCCGAATATGGCGGTTTGCCGATTGCCCCGGATGATAAACAGCTCTCGGCTTCCCTTCTCCTGCCGGCAGGCCATCGCGGCCCGGCATTCCTGATATTCGATAACTTCCGAGCCATCCTCAAGTACAACAACTCATCGTCCTACGCCTTGGCGGTTGGGCTGTTGTCGCAGCGCTTCGCCGGCGCAGGCCTGGTCTACGGCCAGTGGCCAAAGGAGGACCTGCCCCTGAGCCGCAGCGAACGTATCGAATTGCAGACCCTGCTGGGCAAGCACAACTACGATGCGGGCACGCCCGACGGCATTATCGGCGCCAACACCCGCAAGGCGATCCGCGGCGCCCAGCAGTCCTTTGGCTGGCCGGCGGATGGGTATCCGACGCACAAGTTGCTGGAGGCGTTGCGTAGTCGCTGAATCGATGTAGGGCGGCTGACGCCATCGCGAGCAAGCTCGCTCCCACAGGTGTTCATATATCCCCTGTGGGAGCGAGCCTGCTCGCGAAGACTGACTACCAGGCAACAAAAAATTAGCGACTGAACACCACATCCTGCTCCAGCACCAACCTCTTCCCCCCCGCATCCAGCGTCACCAGCGCGCCCATCGGCAACGTCAGGTTCGGATCGCAGTGCCCGCTGCGCCAGCCGGACAACACCGGAATACGCAGTGGTTCGAAGGTCTGCTTGAACAAGCGGTTGAGCGCCTCGCCATCCACACCGGCGACATCCCCCAACAGCACGCCTCGCAGCTTCGCCAGGGTGCCTGCCAGCCGCAATTGGGTCAGCAGACGGTCGATGCGATATAGCGGTTCATTGACGTCCTCAACCAGCAGGATCACGCCTTCGGCATCAATTTCGTAGGGCGTGCCCATGGTCGCGGCGATCATCGACAGATTGCCGCCCAGCAGGCGCCCATGGGCGATGCCGGGTTCCACGGTGGTCAACGGATAGGCTGCGGGATGGCTCAGTACGTCACCCGCTTTCAATTGGCCGCGCAGCAGGCTGAAGAACGAGGTGACGGTCGGGGGTTCCTTGTCGCCCAGCAGGTCGGCGTTGAGCAACGGCCCGTGAAAGGTCACGAAGCCGGCGTAACGGCTGATTGCCAGGTGCAGTGCGGTGATGTCGCTGTAGCCGACGAAGGGCTTGGGGTTTTGTTTAATAAGCTGGAAGTCGATGCGATCGAGCAGGCGGGGGGTGCCGTAGCCTCCGCGCAGGCAGATGATCGCGTTTACCTCTGGGTCGGCGAAGGCGGCGTGCAGGTCGTTGAGGCGTATTTCGTCGCTGCCGGCCAGGTAGCCGTCTTTTTCGTAGACGCCGGGGAAGATTCGCAGATCATGGCCCCTGGCGCGCATCCATTGGATAGCTTTTTCCGTGTCCAATGGGGCCGGCCCGGCGGGGGCGATCACTCCGATCAGGCCTTTTTGAAGGAGGGCCGGGACGGGGTGGTGTGGGATCAGGGTGTGGGCCATGGGTTTTCCGGTTCTTTGATCGTGTGAATATCCGTTTCTGCGGTAATGGCTACTTAGGGTTCCGCTCTTACAGCGGCTCACTTTTGGAAGAGCGCCAAAAGTAAGCAAAAACGCTCTGCCCCACCACTCGGTGCCTCGCCTAGGCTCGGCATGCCCTCACTCCGGCATTGCTCCGTGGGCCCGCCGCGAAGGGCCATCCATGGCCCAGCGCGGCTATCCCGGCATCCATGCCGGGATGCCCACTCCACAATGCCTGCGTTCGGCCAGCGTGGTTTAACGGGGCGCTCAAATCAAGATCAGGATCAAGATCAAGATCAAGATCAAGATCAGGATCAGGATCAGGATCAAGATCAAGAGCGGTCGGGGCGGGGCGGGGCTGGTATTCATGTGGCTAACCACCGCTATCGCGAGCAGGCTCGCTCCCACAGGAGAAACGCGATCCATCAGAAACCAGGTCGGCCCCAAAGCCGCCTAGCTTTTGCTTTTTGCTTTTTGCTTTTGATCTGGAGCGCCCCGTTAACCACGATGGCTGAATGAAGGCATTGCGCAGTGGGTAACCCGGCATGGATGCCGGGTTAGCCGCGCTGGGCCATGGATGGCCCTTCGCGGCGGCCCACGGAGCGATGCCTTCGTTCAGGCATGCCGAGCCTAGGCGAGGCACCGAGTGGTGGGGCAAAGCCTTTTTGGTTACTTTTTTGGCGTCTGAAAAAAGTGACCCGCCGTAAGGGCGGAACCCTAAGCCGCCGTTACGCTAAAACGGATATGCACACCACCCAGAAAAACCCAACGCCAAATCAGGACCCAAGCAACTCAGCCTTGACTAACTTAGCCTGCTCATCCGCATGATACGAAGACCGCACCAACGGCCCCGAAGCCACGTTCTTGAAGCCCATCTTGTACCCCTCCTCCGCAAACCAGGCAAAGGTATCCGGATGCACAAAACGCTGCACCGGCAAATGGCTACGGGAAGGCTGCAGGTACTGGCCCAGGGTCAGCATGTCGATGTCGTGCTCACGCATGCGCTTCATGACCTCGATGACTTCCTCATCAGTCTCACCCAGACCCAGCATCAAGCCAGACTTGGTCGGAATATGCGGCATCATCTGTTTGAAACGCTGCAGCAGGGTCAGCGACCACTGATAGTCCGAACCCGGGCGCGCAGCCTTGTACAGGCGTGGCACGGTTTCCAGGTTGTGATTGAACACATCCGGCGGCTCGGCGGCGGTGATTTCCAGGGCAATGTCCATGCGGCCACGGTAATCGGGCACCAGGGTTTCCAGCTGCACGTTCGGCGACAGCTTGCGAATCTCGCGGATGCAGTCGGCGAAGTGCTGGGCACCGCCGTCACGCAGGTCGTCACGGTCCACCGAGGTGATGACCACGTATTTCAGCTTCAGGTCGGCGATGGCGATGGCCAGGCTTTCCGGCTCGTTGGTGTCCAATGGCTTCGGACGGCCATGGCCGACGTCGCAGAACGGGCAACGACGGGTGCAGATGTCGCCCATGATCATGAACGTCGCGGTGCCGCCAGAAAAGCACTCGCCCAGGTTCGGGCAGGAGGCTTCTTCGCAGACGCTGTGCAGCTTGTGCTTGCGCAGCAGGGCCTTGATCCGGTCGACTTCCGGAGAGACCGGGATGCGCACGCGGATCCAGTCGGGTTTCTTCGGCAGTTCGGTGGTCGGGATGATCTTGACCGGAATGCGTGCAACCTTCTCGGCGCCGCGCAGCTTGACGCCGGCCTCTACCTTGGCACGCGGGGCCGGACGTTCGGTGACGTCCAGCGTCGGGATCATGGTTTGCACTGCATCAGTAGTCATATCAGTCGATTCCGCCCGTGAGGGTCGTCTGCTCAGCATAGTCGAGGTGTTTGACGAGCTGCGCGCGCAGCCGGGCACTTACCTCGGCAAATTCAATCGATCCTGTGTGATCGCGCAGCTGGGTCATTGCCAGCCCTGCATAGCCACAGGGATTAATCCGTCTAAACGGTTCAAGATTCATGTCCACGTTCAACGCCAGGCCATGGAACGAACAGCCATGGCGGATGCGCAAGCCGAGCGAGGCGATCTTCGCCCCGTCGACGTAGACGCCCGGTGCATCCGGCTTGGCCGCCGCGGTCACACCGTAGCTGGCGAGCAGCTCGATCAGGCATGTTTCCATGCGAGTGACCAGCTCGCGCACACCGAACCCCAGCTTGCGCACATCCAGCAACAGATAGGCAACCAGTTGGCCGGGGCCATGGTAAGTCACCTGCCCGCCCCGGTCGACCTTCACCACCGGGATATCGCCCGGCAGCAGCAAGTGCTCGGCCTTGCCGGCCTGGCCCTGGGTGAACACCGGCGGGTGTTCCACCAGCCAGACTTCGTCGTCGGCGCTGGTGCCACGTTCGTTCGTGAAGCGCTGCATGGCGTGCCAGACCGGCTCGTAAGCCATGCTGCCCAGCTCGCGAAAGCCCAGCGTGCCTGGCATCACAACACCATATGCACGAAACCGGTCGCTCGCAGCTCGCTGTTGATGTCGTAGAGCTGTTCCTGGCCGGTGGCAATGATATGCAACTGGATGGTCGTGTATTTGCCGTTGGTACTCTGGCGCTCGGCCAGGGTCTTGTGGTCAACGGTGGCATGTTTTTCAAGGATCGCGATGATCTTGTCCTTGAAGCCCACACCGGTATCGCCGATTACCTTGATCGGATAATCCGCGCAGGGAAATTCGATCTTTGGCGCCTTTACTTCGGAGTCTGTCATGGCGTAACGGCCTCGCAAGCCGTGATAACGAACATGGCCCCGCACCGGAAAGGAACGGGGCCATGCAGGTCAACACTCGAAATCAGTTGAACAAGCCGTAGAAGAATAGACGGATGCTATCCCACATGCGGCGGAAAATACCACCTTCCTCGACCGCGTCCAGCGCGATCAGGTCGGCGCTGTGTACCACCTTGTCGTCCAGTTTGACTTCGACCTTGCCGATCACGTCACCCTTGGCGATAGGCGCGGTCAGCTGAGGGCTCATGGTCATGCTGGCGGCAAGCTTCTTGAGCTGGCCTTTAGGCAAGGTCATGGTCAGGTCCTGCGCCAGGCCGGCTTTCACCTGGTTGCTGGTGCCTTTCCACACCTGGGCCTGGGCCAGTTCGGTGCCCTTCTGGTAGAAGGTCTGGGTTTCGAAGAAACGGAAACCGTAGGTCAGCAGCTTCTGGGTCTCGGCGGCGCGGGCCACTTCGCTGTTGGTGCCGAACACCACGGCGATCAGGCGCATGCCGTCACGAACCGCCGAAGACACCATGCAGTAGCCAGCCTCCTCGGTGTGGCCGGTCTTCAGGCCATCGACGGTCTTGTCGCGCCACAGCAACAGGTTGCGGTTGGGCTGCTTGATGCCGTTCCAGAAGAATTCCTTCTGGGAGTAGATGGCGTAATGCGCAGGGTCTTCGTGGATGATTGCCCGGGCCAGGATCGCCATGTCGTGAGCCGAGGAATAATGCTCGGGGTTCGGCAGGCCGGTCGGGTTCATGAAGTGGCTGTTGGTCATGCCCAGGTCGGCGACCGTCTTGTTCATCATGTCGGCGAACGCGTCTTCGCTGCCGGCAATGTGCTCGGCCAGGGCGACGCTGGCGTCGTTGCCGGACTGGATGATGATGCCGTGCAGCAGGTCGCTGACGGTCACTTGCGAGCCGACCTTGATGAACATCCGCGAACCGCCGGTGCGCCAGGCGTTTTCGCTGACGGTCACCGGATCGTTCTCACCGATCTGGCCGCGACGGATCTCCAGCGTGGCGATGTACGCGGTCATCAGCTTGGTCAGGCTGGCCGGTGGCAGGCGCTGGTCACCATTGTTCTCTACCAGCACATTGCCGCTGCTGGCATCCATGAGGACATAGGCTTTGGCCGCCAGTTGCGGAGGCGAAGGCATCATCTCGACCGCGAACGCGGCCGGAGAGAGAAGCAGCGGGACTAGCAGGCAAAGGCGTTTGGCAAAGGTGGTGATGTTCATCCGTCTCTCGAAATCGCTAATGGGACTGCCCGAAGGCAAAAACTGAACTGGCAATTCTACAAGGAGCTGCCGCGTATTTAAGTTGCTCACTCACAACCCTTGCCGGGCTTTTGTTATTCGTGGAGCCAACAACCTGACCCGCCCAAACCACGGGCGGGCCTCAATCAATCACTCGGACGTGACCAGGCTCGGCGAACCGAGATTGGCCAGGCGCACGCTATTCTGCACCTGCTGGACCTCACCCGGAGAACCGATCGGCCCCAGGCGCACCCGATGCAGGGTCTGCTGGTTGCGCACGATCGAGCTGATGAACACCGGCGCGCTGACCATCGAGCTCAGCTTCGACCTCAACAGTTCTGCAGCGTCCGGGTTGGCGAACGCGCCCACTTGCAGATACTGGCCAGACGCTGTTGCAGAAGCGTTTTTTTTTGCATCGATCTGCACCGGCACCACGGCCGCGGCGTGTTGCTGCGGCGGCGGGGTCCATTGCTCGACCGTGCCGGTGGAGGCCGTCACGGTCGGCGCGGCATTTTGCGCCACTTTTGGTTCGTTGAGCATCAAAGGCGCCGGACGGCCACGCTGGGCCCACCACTCCTGCGGATCGATGCCTTCGACCTTGACCCGGGCGGTGCCGGTTTCAGCGTAACCGAGCTTTTTCGCCGCCGCATACGACAAGTCGATGATGCGGTCGGAATAGAACGGCCCACGGTCGTTGACCCGCAGGATCACGCTCTTGTTGTTGTCCAGGTTGGTCACCCGCACATAACTGGGCAGCGGCAGGGTCTTGTGCGCGGCGCTCATGCCATACAGGTCGTAGACCTCGCCATTGGCGGTGTTCTGGCCGTGGAACTTGGTGCCATACCAGGACGCCGTGCCCGAGGCGACGTAGCGCTTGGAATCGGCTATCGGGAAGTAGGTCTTGCCCAGCACCGTGTACGGGTTGGCCTTGTAGGGGCCGGTGTGCAGGGTCGGCGTCGCATCGGGAATGCGCGAGACATCGACATCCCACCACGGCGCGCCATCCTTGTGGGCCCGGTTGATGTCCAGGCCCGGTGTGGCCCGCACGACATTGGGACTTTTCTGGGTCGGTGCGCGACTGGTCGAACAGCTCACGACCAGCAAAGACAGCGCCGCCAATGCCACCAGCTTGAGGGGCCTGGCTTTCAGGGGTTGATAGGTAGGCATTGCCCGCATTATTTGACGCCCCGTGCTTTGACCAGCTCTTCAGACAGTTGATATACGGCCATGGCGTACATCACGCTGCGGTTATAACGCGTAATCGCGTAGAAATTCTTCAGGCCCATCCAGTATTCGGGGCCCTGCTCGCCTTCCAGGCGCATCGCGGTGACCGGCATGTCGTCACGCAGCGCATCATGACTCGACCAGCCCAGCGCTCGCAACTCCCCGACGGTTTTTGTCGGCTCGATGCCCGTGGTCAGGCCTTGGTCCACCTGGTCGCCGCGCACGTCCGCAAGGCTGACCACCGGCTCGCCGGCCTCCCAGCCATGCCGTTTGAAATAACTGGCAACACTGCCGATGGCATCGGTCGGGTTGGTCCAGATATTGATGTGGCCGTCGCCGTCGAAGTCCACCGCATAGGCGCGGAAACTGCTGGGCATAAATTGTGGCAAGCCCATGGCCCCGGCGTAGGAGCCCTTGAGGGTCAGCGGATCGACCTGCTCTTCGCGGGCCAGCAGGAGGAATTCGCGTAGCTCCTTGCGGAAGAACTCGGCGCGCGGCGGGTAATCGAAGCCCAGGGTCGACAAGGCGTCGATCACCCGGAAATTCCCGGTGTTGCGGCCGAAGAAGGTCTCGACGCCGATGATTGATACGATGACCTGGGCCGGTACGCCATATTCCTGCTCGGCGCGGGCCAGGGCGGCTTCGTGCTGGCGCCAGAAGTCCACGCCCCGGGCGATACGCGCCTCGGTGATGAACATCGGCCGGTACTCGCTCCACTGCTTGACCCGCTCGGCGGGCCGGGAAATCGCGTCGAGGATCGACTGCTTGCGCTCGGCCTCGCGGAACACCCCCATCAGCTGTTCGCCGGCGAAACCGTAGTCGCGAGTCATCTCACCGACGAATTCGGCCACCTGCGGCGAGCCTTCGTATTCGCCGGCCAGGGCCTGCGGCGCACAGCCCAGGAAGCCGACCAGGCCGACCCACGGCGCATATCGCGTCGACCAGCCACGCATTGCTTGCATTGAACTCTTCACCTTATTCAAACCTGCGCGATCCACTTGCGATGCGTATGGATCGACATCAAAACCCCAAACGCTGACAGTAGTGTCACCAGCGAAGTTCCTCCGTAGCTAATGAACGGCAACGGCACCCCCACCACCGGCAGCAGGCCACTGACCATACCGATGTTGACGAAAACATAAACAAAAAACGTCATGGTCAGGCTGCCCGCCAGCAACTTGCCGAACAGCGTCTGGGCCTGGGCGGTAATCACCAGCCCGCGCCCGATCAACAGCAGATAGATCAGCAACAGCACGCAAATGCCCACCAGGCCGAACTCCTCGCCCATCACGGCGATGATGAAGTCGGTGTGGCTTTCTGGCAAAAAGTCCAAGTGCGACTGGGTGCCCATCAGCCAGCCCTTGCCGAACACCCCGCCGGAACCGATGGCGGCCTTGGACTGGATGATGTTCCAGCCGGTGCCCAGCGGATCGCTTTCCGGGTCGAGGAAGGTCAGTACCCGCTGCTTCTGGTAGTCGTGCATCACGAAATACCACATGGCCACCGACACCGGCACGGCGGCGGCGATCACGCTGAGGATCCAGCGCCAGCGTAATCCGCCCATGAACAGCACGAACGCACCGCCGGCGAGGATCAGCAGCGAGGTGCCGAGGTCCGGCTGGCGCACGATGAGGATGAACGGAATGCCGATCAGCAACAGACTGATGCACACATGCTTGAGCTGCGGCGGCAAGGACCGCTTGGACAGGTACCAGGCGATGGTCGCGGGCATGATGATCTTGAGAAATTCCGAAGGCTGGAAGCGGATCACCCCGGGAATGTTGATCCAGCGAGTGGCACCCATGGCGTTGTGGCCCATGATGTCGACCACCACCAGCAAACCCACGCCGACCACGTAGGCCAGCGGCACCCAGCGCGCCATGAACCGTGGTTCGAGTTGGGCGATGACGATCATCGACACCAGGCCGATGCCGAACGAGGTGGCCTGCTTGGCCAGCAGGTCCCAGCTCTTGCCACTGGCCGAATACAGCACGAACAGGCTGCCGGCGGCCAGCGTCAGCAACAGGATCAGCAACGGACCGTCGATGTGCATGCGCTGCAGCAAGGTGGCGCGACGGCGCATCACATCTTCGCTGGAGAGGATGCGGTCGAAATTATTCTTCACGGGCCGTAGCCTCCGCGCTGATGGGGCTTGCGAATTCGGGCTTGAGCTGGCCGTGCTCATCCAGCAGCCAGGCGTCCATGATCTGGCGCACCACCGGCGCGGCGACGCCGGAACCGGATTCACCGTTCTCGACCATCACCGACACGACGATCTTCGGGTTTTCGGCGGGCGCGAAGCCAACGAACAAGGCGTGGTCGCGATGGCGTTCCTGGACCTTGGAGCGGTCGTACTTCTCGCCCTGCTTGATCGCTACCACCTGGGCGGTACCGCTCTTGCCGGCAATGCGGTATTGCGCGCCGATGGCCGCCTTGCGCGCGGTACCCCGGGCGCCGTGCATGACCTGCTGCATGCCGTTGTTGACCTTCTGCCAGTCCGACGGGTTGCGCAGGATGATGTCCGGCATCGGGTCCGGGTCCACCGGTTTCTGGCCTTCGATGGTCTTCGCCAGGTGCGGCCGATACCATTTGCCTTTGCTCGCCACCAGCGCCGTGGCCTGGGCCAGTTGCAGCGGCGTGGCCTGCATGTAGCCCTGGCCAATCCCCAGGATCAGCGTTTCGCCGGGGAACCAGGCCTGGCGCCGGGTCGCCCGCTTCCATTCCCGGGACGGCATCAGGCCCGGGGACTCTTCGAACATGTCCAGGGAGACTTTCTGGCCGAGGCCGAACTTGTTCATGTAGGACGACAGCCGATCGATCCCCAGCTTGTGGGCCAGGTCATAGAAGTAGGTGTCGTTGGACCGCATGATCGCCGCTTCCAGGTCCACGTAGCCGTCACCGGTGCGGTTCCAGTTACGGTACTTGTGGTCGTAGTTGGGCAATTGGTAATAACCCGGGTCATAGACCCGGCTTGACGCGGTCACTACCCCGGCATCCAGCCCGGCAATCGCCACGGCCGGCTTGATGGTCGAACCCGGCGGATAAAGGCCGCGCAGCACGCGGTTGAACAGCGGCCGGTCGATGGAATCGCGCAGCTCGGCGTAGGCCTTGAAGCTGATGCCGGTGACGAACAGGTTCGGGTCGAAACTCGGCTGGCTGACCATCGCCAGGACTTCGCCGGTGTTCGGATCCAGCGCAACCACCGCGCCACGTCGCCCACCCAGCGCCGCTTCGGCGGCTTCCTGCAACTTGATGTCGAGGCTCAGGACGATGTCCTTGCCAGGAATCGGGTCGGTACGCTTGAGCACCCGCAGCACGCGGCCGCGAGCGTTGGTCTCGACCTCCTCGTAGCCGACCTGGCCGTGCAGCTCGGCCTCGTAGAAGCGCTCAATGCCGGTCTTGCCGATATGGTGAGTGCCGCTGTAGTTGACCGGATCGAGGGTCTTGAGCTCTTTTTCGTTGATCCGCCCCATATAGCCGACCGAGTGGGCGAAGTGCGGCCCCTGGGGATAATGCCGCACCAGCTGCGCCACCACCTCGACGCCCGGCAGGCGGAACTGGTTAACCGCGATCAGGGCGATCTGTTCTTCGGTCAGCTCGAACATGATCGGCACCGGCTCGAAGGGGCGCCGGCCCTGGCGCATGCGCTTCTCGAAGATCGCCCGGTCCTCGGGGGTCAATTGCAGCACTTCGACGATCACGTCGAGGACTTTCTGCCAGTCACCGGACCGCTCGCGGGTCATGCTCAGGCTGAAGCTCGGCCGGTTATCGGCCACCACCACGCCATTGCGGTCGAAAATCAGCCCGCGGGTCGGCGGGATCGGCTGCACGTGAACACGGTTACTTTCCGACAGGGTCGAGTGGTACTCGTACTGGATCACCTGGAGGAAATACAGCCGCGCGATCAGCACGCCGATCAGCGTGACCACCGTAATGGCGCCGAACACGACGCGGCCCCGCACCAGGCGGGCGTCTTTTTCGTGGTCCTTGATGCGGATCGGCTGAGGCATGAGGGCAGGATTACTTGTGATAAGGGTGCCCGGACAGGACTGTCCAGGCACGATACAACTGTTCACCGATCAGGATCCGCACCAGCGGATGCGGCAACGTCAGGGGCGACAACGACCAGCGTTGATCGGCCCGGGCGCAGACTTCCGGCGCCAGCCCTTCCGGACCGCCGACCATGAAATTGACCGTGCGCGAATCCAGCCGCCAGCGATCGAGCTCCACCGCCAGTTGCTCGGTACTCCAGGGCTTGCCATGAACTTCGAGCGTGACGATGCGCTCGTTCGGCCCGACCTTGGCCAGCATGGCTTCACCTTCCTGGCGGATAAAGCGCGCCACGTCGGCGTTCTTGCCGCGGGTATTGAGCGGAATTTCCACCAGTTCCAAAGCCAGCTCGGACGGAAGACGCTTGGCATATTCATGCCAGCCTTCTTCCACCCACTTGGGCATGCGAGAACCGACGGCGATCAGGCGCAGTCGCACAGCGATCCCTTATTGCTGGTCTTTGTTGAGCTTGGTGAAGTGCTCATGGGTGTTTTCCGGGCTGTGGTGCGCGGCGCTGGCCGAACGGCTCTGCTCGGCACCGGCCCACAGGCGCTCCAGGTCATAGAACTGGCGCGCCGAGGCGGTCATCATGTGCACGATGACGTCGTCCATGTCCAGCAGGACCCAGTCGCTGTCGCCCTTGCCTTCTTCGCCCAACGGCTTGACGCCCTGGGCCTTGACGGCTTCGCGGACCTTGTCCAGCATCGCGCCGATCTGGCGGTTGGAGGTACCGGTGGCGATGATCATGAAGTCAGTGATGCTCTGCTTTTCGCGAACGTCGATCACTTGGATATCCTGGGCCTTGACGTCTTCCAGGGCCGCCACGGCCACCTTGACCAGCTCTTCGCCGGCCAGCGCCACGCCGGTGTGTGCTTCTACCGGCAGCGGGGCGCTCTTGAAAGTGCCCTTGCGCTTTACTTTGTTCAGGTCTTTGTCAGTCATATAAAACTCGTTTTGCTCGTATGTTCGGGCGCTTCGGTACACGTTGATTCGTGTCGGCGGAGCACGCCTTGTTCAGTTCGACGCACGGTACAGACCGTGCGCATCGATGTAGGCCAGGACCGCGTCGGGCACCAGGAAACGTACCGACTTACCGCTGGCCAGCAGTTGACGGATCTGGGTGGCGGATACCGCGAGCGGCGTCTGCCAGACGAATGCAATCTGTCCGCTCGGCCCCTTGAGGGCCAGCGGGTCGCTCACCGAGCGCGCCGCCAGCAGGTTGCGCAAGGCATCCGGCGGTTCGCTGTCGGCATCCGGGCGTTGCAGCACCAGGATGTGGCAATGCTGGAGCAACTCTTCCCAGCGGTGCCAAGTGGGCAGGCCGCAAAATGCGTCCCAGCCCAGAAGCAGGAAAACCTGGGCATCGGCGGCCAGTTCGGCGCGCATCAGCTCCAGGGTATCAATGGTGTAGGACGGTTTGTCCCGCTGCAATTCGCGGGCGTCCACCACCAACGGCGCCACACCGGCCACCGCGCACTCGACCATCGCCAGGCGATCCTGCGCCGACACCTGCGGCGTATCCCGATGAGGTGGCCGGGCGCTGGGCGTCAGGCGCAGCTCATCGAGGGCCAGGGCATCGGCGACTTCCAGCGCACCGCGCAAATGGCCGATGTGCACCGGGTCGAACGTACCGCCCAGGATACCGATGCGCCTTGGCGCGGTCGCCGTCACAGCGGGCGTAGTCATAGAGGCCAGTGGGTCGAGGTCGCCCAAGTCAGGCTGGCTCCTGTCCGCGCAACTGGCCGTCGCCGACCACGATGTACTTCTCGCAGGTCAGGCCTTCCAGGCCCACCGGGCCACGGGCGTGCAGCTTATCAGTAGAAATGCCGATCTCGGCGCCCAATCCGTATTCGAAGCCGTCGGCAAAACAGGTCGGGGTGTTGATCATCACCGACGCCGAATCCACTTCAGCCACGAAGCGCCGGGTTTCGCCCTGGTGCTCGCTGACGATGGAATCGGTGTGGTGGGATCCGTGGCGATTGATGTGTTCGATGGCCTGGTCCAGCCCGTCCACCACGCGGATCGACAGGATCGGCGCGAGGTATTCGGTGTCCCAGTCTTCTGGCGTGGCGACTACGGCCTCGATGATCGCCCGCGTGCGCTCGCAACCACGCAGCTCGACGCCTTTTTCGCGGAACTGGGCCGCCATCGACGGCAGGAAATCCCCGGCGACGGCCTGGTCCACCAGCAGGGTCTCCATCGCGCCGCAGATGCCATAACGGTAGGTCTTGGCATTGAAGGCGATGCGCTGGGCCTTGGGCAATTCGGCGTGGGCGCTGACGTAGACATGGCAGATGCCGTCCAGGTGCTTGATCACCGGTACGCGGGCGTCGCGGCTGACCCGTTCGATCAGGCCCTTGCCGCCACGCGGGACGATCACGTCGACGAACTCGGGCATGGTGATCAACGCGCCGACCGCGGCGCGATCGGTGGTTTCCACCACTTGCACGACCGCTGCCGGCAGGTTGGCTTCGGCCAGCCCGCGCTGGATGCAGGCGGCAATCGCACGGTTCGAATGGATCGCCTCGGAGCCGCCGCGCAGGATGGTCGCGTTACCCGACTTCAGGCACAGGCTCGCGGCATCGATGGTCACGTTCGGCCGCGACTCGTAGATGATCCCGACCACACCCAGGGGCACGCGCATCTTGCCGACCTGGATACCCGACGGCCGATAGCTCATGTCGCGGATCGCCCCGATCGGGTCCGGCAGAGCCGCCACCTGACGCAGACCGACGATCATGCCGTCGATGCGTGCCGGAGTCAGCGCCAGGCGCTCGAGCATGGCCGGCTCGAGCCCATTGGCCCGGCCGACGGCCAGGTCCAGCTCGTTGGCGGCGGAGAGCTCGGCGCGCGCAGCGTCCAGCGCATTGGCGGCGGCCTGCAGGGCGCGGTTTTTCTGCGCGGTGCTGGCACGGCCGATGATGCGCGACGCTTCGCGGGCGGCGCGACCCAGGCGGGTCATGTAGTCAAGAACGGACTCAGTCATGGTCTGTGTGGTCTTGGCAAAGAGGAAAGCGGCAGATTATAGCTGTCGTAACCCGCGACTAACAGCATGGACTGACAGCGGTGACCGGCGGAGAAGCAAAACCGGCATGAATCGCTAGTGTTTCCGTGAATGTTCAGCGGTAATTAAGCTTTCCATTGTTATCATCGCGCTACTTTTGGCCCTGTTCCGTCCATGACCATGACCGATTCGCCTCCGATGCCCACTGCTTTGCCACACGCTTTTTTTGACCGCGACGCCCAGGAACTTGCCAAGGATCTGCTGGGCAAGGTGATTCGCCACAAGGTTGGCGACCTGTGGCTGAGCGCGAGGATCATCGAGACCGAAGCGTATTACTTCGCCGAAAAGGGCAGCCACGCCTCGTTGGGCTACACGGAAAAGCGTAAGGCTTTGTTTCTGGATGGTGGCCACATCTATATGTACTACGCGCGGGGCGGCGATTCGCTGAATTTCAGCGCCCAAGGCCCGGGTAATGCCGTATTGATCAAATCGGCGTATCCCTGGGTGGACGCCATCAGCGGCCCGGCAAGCCTGGCGCAGATGTTGTTGAACAACCCCGATGCCCAAGGCCGACCACGTACGCCGCAGAAACTTTGTGCCGGACAGACCTTGCTGTGCAAGGCGCTGGGCCTGAAAGTGCCGGACTGGGATGCCAGACGCTTCGACCCTGAACGGCTGCTCGTGGAGGATGTGGGTGTGCCGACGGTCAATGTGATCCAGACCACTCGCCTGGGTATCCCACTGGGACGAGATGAGCACCTGCTTTACCGCTTCGTCGACGCCGCCTACGCGCCATGGTGCACCCGTAACCCGTTGCGACGCGGGCAGGTCGAGGGACGGGATTATTTTCTGCTTTCCTGAATCGACAATTTGCCCTGGGGGAGCGAGCGGGCTCGCTCCCACAGTAAAAAAATATGCGGTTTGAACAATAAATGGAGTTGTCCTTATGGGCCCTTGGCTCGATAGCATTACCGGCTGGCTGACCGTCAACCCGCAATGGCTGGCGGTGGCGGTGTTTGTCGTTGCTTGTATTGAATGCCTGGCGATTGCCGGGTTGATCGTGCCGGGCACCGTGCTGTTATTCGCGATCGCGGTGCTGGCCGGCAGCGGCGCGCTGTCCCTGGGCGAGACATTGCTGCTGGGCCTCTTGGGGGGGCTGCTGGGGGATCTGGTGTCCTATTTCCTCGGCCGGCATTTCCACCAGAACATCCGGCGCCTGCCGGGGCTGCGGCAACATCCGGAATGGATGAGCGCGGCCGAGAGCTACTTCCAGCGCTATGGCATCGCCAGTCTGCTGGTGGGGCGGTTTATCGGACCGTTGAGGCCGATGCTGCCGATGGTGGCGGGAATGTGCGACATGCCGTTCCCGCGCTTCGCCGCCGTCAGCGTGCTGGCCGCGGCAGGCTGGACCGTGGCTTACCTGCTGCCGGGCTGGGCCACCGGCGCGGCGTTCCGCCTGCCGTTGCCCGAAGGTTTCTGGCCGCAGGCCGGCGTCGTCATCGGCAGCATCGCCGTGATGCTCGGGCTGAGTGTCAACAGCAGCTTGCGGCGTCATCGCCATGCCTCAGCGATCATCGCAACTGTCGGTCTGGCGATCCTGATCGGCCTGTTTGTCGGCTTCCGTTACCTGACGGCCTTCGACCAGGGCCTGATGGCCCTGGTGCAGGAGCATCGCAGCGCGACCCTGGACGAGATCGCCGTGACGTTCACGCTGATCGGTGAATTCCGCTACATGTTGATCGTCTGCAGCCTGGTGACTGTGTTGCTGTTGTTTGCACGACAATGGCGGCAGGCAATCTTTGCCGGCGGCACGATGCTGCTTACGGCCCTGGCCAACACTGGCTTGAAATTGTTTTTCGCCCGCGTGCGCCCTGAGATCCTCAGCGAACCCTTGACCAGCTACAGCATGCCCAGCGGCCACGCCTCCGGCGCTTTCGCCCTGTTCCTCAGCCTGGCGATACTGGCCGGTCGCGGCCAACCACCGCGCCTGCGCCTGACCTGGCTACTGCTCGGCTCGTTGCCGGCGCTGGCGATTGCCTTGTCGCGGGTGTACCTCGGCGCCCACTGGCCGAGCGACATTGTCGCCGGGGCCATGCTCGCCGCCACGGTCTGCGCCGCTGTCCTGTGGCTGAGCCAGCGCCAGGAACCGCTGCGCGCCATGTCGCCGAAAGTCTGGTGGCTGGTCCTGCCGGCGCTGGCGGCGGCGTTCAGCTTCTTCGCCCTGCGGCACCTGCCGCATGCGATGTTGCGGTATGCCTACTAAAGCGCAAACGCCGCCCTCCTGTGGGAGCGAGCCTGCTCGCTCCCACAGGGGTGCGCATTGATCTGACAGATCAGCACCTTAGGCAAACAGCTCCCCCTGCAACTCATCCAGCAAGGCCTGGATCGCATCCAGGCGCTGCTGCGGGTCGTCGAGTTGCAGCAGGTCGATTTTGTCCAGTTCGTTGAACGGCAGCAGGTAAGCCAATTGATTGGCCAGTGACTGCTGACCGGTAGCCTCGGTGCCCATGTTCAGCGCTTCGACCATCGGGTGCTCGGCCAGGGCCTTGAGCAGCGCCACCAGGTCGGCATCCTCGTCCTGCAACGGTTGCTCCGGTTCGTCTTCCAGCCACTCGATTTCAGCGACAGTCAGTTGATCCGGCTGGACACTGCTGGCATGCACGATGAAGCGCCGCCCGCCCTGCACGCGAATGCCCAGCAGGCCGTTGTCCTGCTGGGAAAAATCGGTAATCAGCGCCTCGCACCCCACCCGTGCGTAGCCGTCGGGCGCGATACCGACCTCTTCGCCGTCGAGGATGCAGACCACCCCGAAGCCTTCGCCTTTTTTCATGCAGCGCCCGATCATGTCGAGGTAACGCGCCTCGAAAATCTGCAGGTCAAGGATGCAACCGGGAAACAGCACGGTGTTCAATGGGAAAAGCGGCAAGCTCATAACCTGTTCCTTAGACCGTCATCGACACCACCAGCGGCAGCAGCACCGCCGTGGCCACGCCCATCAGACTCATCGCCAGCGCCGCGAAGGCACCGGACTCCTCGCTTTCCTGCAAGGCCACCGACGTACCCACCGCATGGGCAGTCAGCCCCAGGGCGATGCCCCTGGCCTCAGGGCTATGGACACCGAGCCGGGTCAGAATACTCGGGCCGAGGATCGCGCCAAGCACCCCGGTGATCAACACGAACACCGCCGCCATCGCCGCCACGCCACCGATCTGCTCGGCCACCAGCATGGCGATCGGCGAAGTCACCGATTTCGGCGCCATGGTCATCAGGATCATGTGCTCGGCGCCAAAAGCCCAGCCCAGCACCACCGCAGAGCCGGTGGCAAACACCCCGCCTATCACCAGCGTAGTAAAAATCGGCCAGAACAATTGGCGGATCCGGCGCAGGTTCAGGTACAACGGCACCGCCAGCGCCACGGTGGCCGGGCCCAGCAGAATGCTGAGGATCTCGGTGCTTTTGCGGTATTCCGCGTAGCTGATGCCGCAGCCGACCAGCACGACGATCAACAGCACCATCGACATCAATACCGGCTGCAGGAACACCCAACGGGTCTTTTCGTACGCCGCCAGCACCAACTGGTAGGCGCCCAGGGTAATGCCGATGCCGAACAGTGGATGGTGGATCACCGACGTCCAGGCCCCCTGCCAATCGAACATCATCGGGCGTCCTCCGGCTCGACAATATGACGCCGGGCCAACCGTTGCATCAGCACGCCTGTCAGTGCCACGGAGAGCACCAGCGACAACACCAGCGCGCCAACGATGGCCCAGAAATCGGCAGCGATTGCCCGGGCGTAGACCATCACGCCCACCGCCGGCGGCACCAGCAGCAACGGCAGATAACGCAGCAGGCTGCCGGCGGCCAGGTTCAACGGCTCGCTGACTTCGCCACGGGCGATCAGGTAACCCAGCAACAGCAGCAGCCCGATGATCGGCCCCGGCAGGATCGGCAGGAACAAATGATTGATGGCGGTGCCCAGCAATTGGAACAGCACCAGCCAGGTCAGGCCCCGTAGCAACATCCGTTCTCTCCCCTGTAACACGTGTTCAAGCATGCGCGCGCATTATAAACACGCCCGCGCTATGGGTCGGCATTCGTAAAAAGCATGGTCGATGACCTGCCCCGCCGGTCATGTTGATCTACAGTGGTCTGCGGGGACACAGATCCCCGTTCCAGAAAAAATAGAACAGATGACCCAGGAGAGTCTCAATGCCCTACGTTCCCGTTGCAGAGCTCAAGGATTATGTCGGCAAGGAACTTGGATACTCCGACTGGCTGACCATCGACCAGGAGCGTATCAACCTGTTCGCCGAAGCCACCGGCGACTTCCAGTTCATCCACGTCGATCCGGTCAAGGCCGCGCAGACCCCGTTCGGCAGCACGATCGCCCACGGGTTCCTGTCGCTGTCGCTGATGCCCAAGTTGATGGAAGACATCCTGCTCCTTCCTGAGGGGGTGAAGATGGTGATCAACTACGGGCTGGACAGCGTGCGCTTCATCCAGCCAGTGAAGGTCGACTCCAAGGTCCGGCTCAAGGTCGACCTGGTGGACGTTACCGAGAAAAAACCTGGCCAATGGCTGCTCAAGGCCACCGCCACCCTGGAAATCGAAGGCTCGGAAAAACCGGCCTACATCGCCGAGCCGCTGTCACTCTGCTTCGTATAGGCCCTCGCGGTCGCGAAACCGCTCATGCAGTTTCGCATCGCTTCAACGCGCATAGCTGCGGCATACTCGTCGCCTGATTACCTGGATCCCGTTATGCGCGCACTTGTCCCCCTGACCCTGACCCTCCTGCTCACCGCCTGCGGAAACGGCGAATCGCCGCTGCCCCCAGACGCACGCCTGCCCGATGGCGGACGCTATCGCGGCGATCTGGTAGACGGGCTGTTGCAGGGCCAGGGACGCATCGACTACCCCAACGGCAGCTGGTACGCCGGGCAGTTCGACAAGGGCCAGTGGCACGGCACCGGGGAATGGCATGGCAGCAATGGCGAGGTCTATCGCGGCCAGTTCCAGCACGGCCTGTTCCACGGCCAGGGCAGCCTGACCACACCGACCAGCAGCTATACCGGCGGCTTCAAGCTGGGCCGGCGGGACGGTGAAGGCACGCTCAAGGAAAACGGCGTGACCTACCGGGGCGAGTTCAAGGCCGACCGCTACTCCGGTCTCGGCCGCCTGGAACTCGACGACGGCAGTCAGTACCAGGGCCCGTTCGTCAACGGCAAGCCCAACGGCGAAGGCCAGCGCTTCGACGCCAGCGGCAACCAGTTCACCGGCCATTTCGTCGACGGCCAGCTCCAGGGCAAGGGCACGTTCAACAGCGCCGAAGGTGACGTCTACATCGGCGGCTTCAGGAACAATCAGCTCAACGGCCGCGGTCGCTACGAAAACGCCGATGGCGATGTCTGGATCGGCCAGTTCAAGGACGGTGCGCTGACCGGCAAGGGCGAATTGATCGGCGCCGATGGCAGCCACTACCGCGGTCGTTTCAATGACTGGCGCTTCACCGGCGAAGGTCGCCTGAACCTGCCCGACGGCAGCTTCTACATTGGCCAGTTCGAGGGCGACAGCTACCACGGGCGCGGCACGCTGGTGCTGACCGACGGCACCGTGCAGAGCGGCACCTGGGCCAACGGCCAACGGATACGTGACGCCGACGGCAGGCTGTTGCCCGATGTGCTCGAACTCGGCCTGCTGGCCCAGGGTCGCCTGCTGGACGAGGCCCTCGCCAACATCCCGGCCTCGACGCCGGCGGTGGAGCTGTACAGCCTGACCCTGGGCGGCGATGGCAAGCAAAGCGTGTTCCTGCGTGAGTCCGACTACGTCGCCAACATGCTCGCCAGCCGTTTTGGCGCGTTCGGCCAGATTCGCCTGGTGAACCATCGCGACCACCTTGGCGACCGGCCCATGGCCACTCGCGAAAACCTGCGCCGTGCCGCCGCCACGCTGGCCGAACGCAGCGGCCCGGAAGACCTGGTGTTCATCTACCTGACCAGCCACGGCAGCAGCGAACATGAACTGGTACTCGACCAGCCGCGCATGGAGCTGGCCGACCTGCCCGCCGACGAGTTGGCCGCGGTGCTGGCGCCGCTGAAGAATCGCGACAAGGTCATTGTGATCTCGGCCTGTTATTCCGGCGGTTTCATCCCCGCACTCAAGGACGAACGGACCCTGGTCATGACCGCCTCCCGGGCCGACCGAGTGTCTTTCGGCTGCTCCGAGGAGGCCAACTTCACCTACTTCGGCGATGCCTTGTTCGCCCAGGCGCTGAACCAGACCGACGATCTGGAACAAGCCTTCAAGCGGGCCAAGGGCATCGTTGCCGAACGGGAGCAGGCGGACAATTTCGAGGCGTCCGAACCACAGATGTGGGCGCCCCGGACCGTGCTTTCTCACTGGCAGCTGCTGCGCAAGCAACAGGCGCGAAAAGCATTGCAAAGTGCTGCATTGAACGACGAGGCTAAAAAGAGCAACTAAGCTGAACCGTATCAAGGGGGAAACACTATGTACTTGACGCCTCAGCATGTTTTGCTCGCCGGCGCGACCGGATTGACCGGGGAGCATCTACTCGACCGGCTGCTGAACGAGCCGACCATCACGCGGGTACTGGCGCCTTCCCGCCGGCCATTGGCCGAACACCCGCATCTGGAAAACCCGGTTGGGGAACCGGCCGAACTGCTGCCACGGCTTGGCGGCCAGGTCGACATCGCCTTCTGCTGCCTCGGCACGACCATCAAGAAAGCCGGCTCCGAATCGGCCTTCCGCGCGGTGGACCTGGACCTGGTGGTGGCCTTCGCCAAACGCGCGCGGGAACTGGGCGCACGGCACCTGGTGGTGATCAGCGCCCTCGGGGCCGACCCGAAATCGTCGATTTTCTACAACCGGGTCAAGGGCGAAATGGAAGCTGCGCTCCGCGCGCAGGATTGGCCGCAACTGACCATCTGCCGACCTTCGTTGCTGTTGGGCGACCGGGTTGAACCACGCCTGGCCGAGCAACTGGCCGGCCCGTTGTCCAAGCTGATCCCCGGCAAATACCACGGCATCGAAGCCTGCCAACTGGCCCGGGCCATGTGGCGACTTGCGCTGGAGGAGCAGGATGGGGTGCGGGTAGTGGAGTCGGATGAGTTGCGCAAGCTGGGCAAATGATCTGACGCCAGGGGCAGCGCGATCAGTGTGGCGAGGGGATTTATCCCCGCTGGGCCGCGAAGTGGCCCCCGGGCTAACCGAAAATGTCATGCCGTTGCCAGGGAATATCCCAGCCTCTTGGGACTGCTTCGCAGTCCAGCGGGGATAAATCCCCTCGCCACAGATAAATCCCTCAGCACAGTTAGATTTTCTTAAGCCACGGTGGGTGCTACATCCCACCGGTCGCTTGAAACCCCACGCCAATCACCGTCAGCAACGACAACGGTAACAACAACGTATCCAGCAGCGCGCTCCCCGGCAGATCGAGGCCCGGATAGCTCGGCGCCTCGGCGCCAAAACGGTCCTTGGCGCAGCAACCGCCATTGAGCGCGTACATGTCCAGCCGCGTCCCCGCATACACCACCGGCGCTCCCGGCTTGGCGGCATCAAGGGTGCGCGCGGTGGCGCAACCGGTCAGTTGCACCACCAGCAACACCACCAACAGCTTATTCATCGCTCCCCGGATGATGCTCGCCCCAACGTGGCAGCATGTCTTGCGGGAGGTTCAGCAAGTTGAGGATCCGCGCGACCACAAAATCGATCAGGTCGTCGATGGTCTGCGGCTGATGGTAGAAGCCCGGCGAGGCCGGCAGGATGGTCACGCCCATGTTCGACAGCTTGAGCATGTGCTCCAGGTGAATGCTCGAATACGGCGCTTCCCGCGGCACCAGGATCAACTGGCGGCGCTCCTTGAGCGTGACGTCCGCCGCCCGCTCGATCAGGTTGTTGCAGGCCCCGGTGGCGATCGCCGACAGCGTACCGGTGGAACACGGCACCACCACCATCGCCGCCGGCGCGCCGGAGCCCGAAGCCACCGGTGACATCCAGTCTTCCTTGCCATACACACGGATCTGCCCTGCCGCCGCACCGGTGTACTCGGTGAGAAAGGCCTGCATCATCTGCGTCTTGGGTGGCAACGTCACGTCGGTCTCGGTGGCCATCACCAACTGCGCGGCCTTGGAGATGAGGAAGTGCACCTCGCGATCTTCACGCACCAGGCAATCGAGCAGGCGCAAGCCGTACTGGGCGCCGGAAGCGCCGGTCATTGCCAGCGTGATGCGTTCGGGGCCGTTGCTCTCCAAGCGAGTATTCATTTCAGTGCCTCGGCGAGTTTGCCGTGCAGGCCGCCGAAGCCGCCATTGCTCATGATCACCACATGGGTGCCGGGCTGGGCCTGGCTCTTCACGCGCTCGATGATGCCCTCCAGGGAATCGCTGACAATCGACGGCACCGTGCACAGCGCAGCCGTGGCGCCGAGGTCCCAGCCGAGGTTGGCCGGGGCGTACCAGATCACCTGATCGGCATCGACCACGCTTTCCGGCAGGCCGTCGCGGTGAGCGCCGAGCTTCATGGAATTGGAACGCGGCTCGATGATCGCAATCAGCGGCGCATCACCGATGCGCTTGCGCAGACCGTCGAGGGTGGTGGCAATAGCGGTCGGATGGTGGGCGAAGTCGTCATAGATGATGATGCCGTTCACCTCGGCGACTTTCTCCATCCGCCGTTTCACACTCTTGAACGCGCTCAACGCGGCGATGCCCATGGACGGCACCACCCCGACGTGCCGGGCCGCCGCCAGGGTCGCCAGGGCGTTGGCGACGTTGTGCTGGCCGGTCATGTCCCATTCGACCACGCCTTGGGACTGACCTTCAAACATGACTTCGAACGCCGAACCGTCATCCTTGAGCAGCTTGACCTGCCACTGCCCCCCCGCACCGGTAGTCTGCACCGGGGTCCAGCAGCCCATTTCAATAACGCGCTGCAGGGCCGGCTCGGTGGTCGGATGGATGACCAGGCCTTCACTTGGGATGGTCCGCACCAAATGGTGGAATTGGCGCTCGATGGCCGGCAGATCGGGGAAAATGTCAGCGTGGTCGAACTCAAGGTTGTTGAGGATCGCCGTGCGCGGACGGTAGTGGACGAATTTCGAGCGTTTATCGAAAAACGCGCTGTCGTATTCATCGGCCTCGATCACGAAGAATGGCGTGCCACCGAGGCGCGCCGACACCGAAAAATTCTGCGGCACGCCACCGATCAGGAAACCCGGGCTCATGCCCGCATGTTCCAGCACCCAGGCAAGCATGCTGCTGGTAGTGGTCTTGCCGTGGGTGCCGGCGACGGCCAGGACCCAGCGGCCCTGCAACACATGATCAGCCAGCCACTGCGGCCCCGACACGTATGGCAAGCCTTTGTTGAGTACGTATTCCACCGCCGGGTTGCCACGGGACATGGCGTTGCCGATGACCACCAGGTCCGGCGCCGGGTCCAGTTGCGCCGGGTCGTAGCCTTGGGTCAGCTCAATGCCCTGGGCCTCCAGCTGTGTGCTCATCGGCGGGTAGACGTTGGCGTCGGAGCCGGTCACATGATGGCCCAGTTCCTTGGCCAGGACCGCCATCGAACCCATGAAAGTGCCGCAAATACCGAGAATATGGATGTGCATAGTCGACCTCGTAAACATGGCCGCAGGTTAGCGTAGGGAGGGGGAAATCGCACCTTGTGTTTCGAACTTATCCGCGCCAGAACACCGCAGATTCCTGCTCGAGCACAGGTATTTGTGGCGAGGGAGCAAGCTCCCTCGCCACAAAAGCAGTCCGTAGCTCAGCGTGCAATCGCGTGTTTGCGCAGCTTGCGATAGAGGGTATTGCGGCTAATCCCCAGCTGTTCGGCGGTGTGGGTCATGTGCCAACGCTGACGTTCCAGCGCATCGAGCAACGCCAGGCGCTCGGCATCTTCCAACGGATGCTCGGTCGGGGTTTCGACCACCGCAACCGGGCGCTGGCGGATCATCGCCGGCAGATCTTCCAGCCCAACCCGCCCGCCGTCGCACAACGCCGCAAGAGTCCGCAGCACATTGCGCAACTGCCGCACGTTGCCCGGCCAGTCGAACGCCAGCAGCGCCTGGCGCGCCGGTTCATCGATGGACACCGTCTCGGCACCGCTCTCATCGGCCAGCAGGAAATCCAGCAACTGGGATTTGTCGCTGCGCTCGCGCAACGCCGGAAGTGGGATTTCCAGGCCGTTGAGGCGGTAGTACAAATCCTCACGAAAACTGCCGTCGGCCACACGGTCGAGTAATTGCCGGTGAGTCGCGCTGATGATGCGCACGTTCACCGCCTCGGGCTCGCCGCCGATGGGCACTACCTGGCGATCTTCCAGCACCCGTAGCAAACGGGTCTGCAAGGCCAGGGGCATATCGCCGATCTCATCGAGAAACAGCGTGCCACCGTCGGCCTGTTGCAGCTTGCCGCGCATGCCTTCCTTGCGCGCGCCGGTGAAGCTGCCGCCGCGATAACCGAACAGTTCGCTCTCGATCAGACTTTCCGGAATCGCCGCGCAATTGAGCGCGACGAAGTTTTTCCCGGCGCGCTGGCTGGCAAGGTGCACGGCCTTGGCAAACGCCTCCTTGCCGGAACCGGTTTCGCCCTGGATCAGCAGCGGCACATCGCGCTCGAACACTCGCAAAGCCTTGCGAAAATGTTCCTGCAACGCCGCGTCCCCCAGGCAGATGCCCGGCAGACGGGCGGGCTCGACAGACTTGAGCGCAGGCGCGACCGCAGCCGGCACGCTACGCGCTTGCCCACGCAAGACCGCGAACAAGTGCCGACCGTCACGGGTACGCAGCGGCCAACTGGCACTGGCCTGGGCGCTGGCCCGGCCCAGCAACTCATCCAGCGAACAGTCGAAGAAGTCCTCGACCCGCTGGCCGAGCAAGCCACCGCGAAGGTGTCCGAGCAGGTTCAGCGCGCTCTGGTTGACTGCACAGATGCGTCCTTCGCCGTCGAACGCCATGAGCCCCTCGCTGAACAACCCCACGGACTCGGCCTGCAGATGAAAGCGCAGCAGCCATTGATTGTCGAAACAACGGAGGAAATAACAGCTCTCGATCATCTTCGCCGAGAGGTTGACCAGGGCCATGGTGTGGAACTGGCTCTGGCGCGAAACGTCCGGCCGCGCCGAGGACACGTCGAGCACCGCCAGCAGCTCGCCATGAGGGTCGAACACCGGGCTCGCCGAGCAGGTCAGGCCGGTGTGGCGGCCGCGAAAATGTTCTTCCTGGTGGATGGTCAGGGCCTGGCGTTCCACCAGGCAGGTACCGATGCCGTTGGTGCCTTCACAGGCTTCGCTCCAGTCGGCGCCGAGCCAGAGACCGGCCCGTTCGAAAATCTTCCGTTCGCTGGGGGCGGTGACGCAATTGAGGATCACACCCCGGGCATCGGTCAACAGCACCGCATGGCCGGCGCCGGACAATTGCTGGTGCAAGCTGGTCATCTCGGTACCGGCGATATGCAGAACCTGCTGCAAGCGCTCGCGGCTTTCCAGCAACCGGCCATGCTCGAGCACGGTCGGCGCCAGGTTCTGCGCCGGGTCGAGGTGGTAGTCCTCAAGGCAGCGCAGCCAGGAGCGAGCAATCGACGGATCGCTGCCAGGCCCCTGCAAATGGGCCTTGCCCTGGGTGACCGTGAGGACTTGCCGGGCATGGCGACTCAAATGGTTGCTGTGCATTTCTTATTGTTCTCCCGAAGGGCCCTTTGGACCTGCCGACACCTTACCCGTGGCGAGGGAGCTTGCTCCCGCTGGGCTGCGCAGCAGCCCCAAAACCGGAGCACGCGGTGCATCAGGCTGACCGAGTTGGCTTTGGGGGGACCGCTTCGCGGTCCAGCGGGAGCAAGCTCCCTCGCCACGAAAAGCGGTCCGTCCATAGACTTGGCTTCGACGCCAGCATCCTCCAGCCCACCGACCTTTGCAATGCTGGTGCGACCTGCCAGTCACAGACTGTCTCAACCATGGCACAAACTGTCACACCCGCCGTATCGCAACCGTGACACAGCCCCTCCGTTTGTCCGACCAGCTCCTCCCAAAGTCTTGATTTCCGGGCCCCCGCAGGGCAATGGCCCGACCTTTGCTCTAGGCTTGAGTACCAGCGCGTTTTTTGCGCGGCTCCCTAATAAGCACAAAAGCCAAGGAGAACTCATCATGCGTTACGCTCACCCCGGTACTGAAGGCGCTATCGTTTCGTTCAAGGCCAAATACGGTAACTACATCGGCGGCGAGTTCGTCGCGCCTGTCAAAGGTCAGTACTTCACCAACACGTCCCCGGTCAATGGCCAGCCCATTGCCGAGTTCCCCCGTTCCACCGCCGAAGACATCGACAAAGCCCTGGACGCTGCCCACGCGGCCGCTGATGCCTGGGGCGCCACGTCAGTCCAGGCGCGTTCGCTGATCCTGCTGAAAATCGCCGACCGCATCGAACAGAACCTCGAAACCCTGGCGATCACCGAATCCTGGGACAACGGCAAGGCGGTGCGTGAAACCCTCAACGCCGACATCCCCCTGGCCGCCGACCACTTCCGCTACTTCGCCGGTTGCCTGCGGGCCCAGGAAGGCGCCGCCGCCGAGATCGACGGCAACACCGTGGCCTATCACATCCATGAGCCGCTGGGCGTGGTCGGGCAGATCATCCCGTGGAACTTCCCGCTGCTGATGGCCGCCTGGAAACTCGCGCCGGCCCTGGCCGCCGGCAACTGCGTGGTGCTCAAGCCTGCGGAGCAGACCCCGCTGGGCATTTGCGTGCTGATGGAATTGATCGGCGACCTGCTGCCGCCGGGTGTACTGAACGTGGTGCAAGGCTTCGGCAAGGAAGCCGGCGAAGCGCTCGCTACCAGCAAACGCATCGCCAAGATCGCCTTCACCGGCTCGACACCGGTCGGCTCGCACATCATGAAATGCGCCGCCGAAAACATCATCCCGTCCACCGTGGAACTGGGCGGCAAGTCGCCGAATATCTTCTTCGAAGACATCATGCAAGCCGAGCCGAGCTTCATCGAGAAAGCCGCCGAGGGCCTGGTGCTGGCGTTCTTCAACCAGGGTGAAGTCTGCACCTGCCCATCCCGGGCGCTGGTGCAAGAGTCGATCTACGACGAATTCATGCAAGTGGTGATGAAGAAGATCCAGCAGATCAAGCGCGGCGACCCGCTGGACACCGACACCATGGTCGGCGCCCAGGCGTCCGAGCAGCAATTCGACAAGATCCTGTCTTACCTGGAAATCGCCCGGGGCGAAGGCGCCGAGCTGCTGACCGGCGGCAAGGTGGAAAAACTCGAAGGCAACCTGGCCAGCGGTTATTACATCCAGCCGACCCTGCTCAAGGGCACCAACAAGATGCGCGTGTTCCAGGAAGAGATCTTCGGCCCGGTGGTAAGCATCACCACCTTCAAGGACGAAGCCGAAGCCCTGGCGATCGCCAACGACACCGAGTTCGGCCTCGGCGCCGGCCTCTGGACCCGCGACATCAACCGCGCCTACCGCATGGGCCGGGCAATCAAGGCCGGGCGCGTCTGGACCAACTGCTACCACCTGTACCCGGCGCATGCCGCGTTTGGCGGCTACAAGAAGTCCGGCGTCGGGCGTGAGACGCACAAGATGATGCTCGATCATTACCAGCAGACCAAGAACCTGCTGGTGAGCTACGACATCAATCCGCTGGGGTTCTTCTAAGCCAGAGCGGGCGAGGCAGGCTTTCCCGCTTCGCCCTCTGGATTGCTTTCGCGAGCAGGCTCGCTCCCACAGGGATCTGTGGATGACTCTGGCTTCCAGGGTTGAAGCAGTTCCACTGTGGGAGCGAGCCTGCTCGCGAAGGCGGCGGTACATCCAGCACAGCTACAACCGAATCACCGCCTCATGAGCAAGCCCGCTTTCACTGGGCCAAAGAACAATAAAAACAGGTAAACCCTTATGCCAAGCGATCATGCAAACCCGCAACCGGCAACGTCCTCGGTCGACTTTGAAAAAGTCGGCTCCGAATATTTCCAACAACGCGAGCTGAAAAAAGGCGCGGCAGGCTGGGTCCTGCTCGTGGGGGCTGGGGGTGGCGTATGTCATCTCCGGTGACTATGCCGGCTGGAACTTCGGCCTGGCCCAGGGCGGCTGGGGCGGAATGTTCCTGGCCACGCTGCTGATGGCCGCGATGTACCTGTGCATGTGTTTTTCCCTCGCCGAACTGTCCTCGATGATCCCTACCGCTGGCGGCGGCTACGGCTTTGCCCGCAGCGCATTCGGGCCTTGGGGCGGATTTCTCACCGGCACGGCGATTCTCATCGAATACGCCATCGCCCCGGCGGCGATTGCCGTATTCATCGGTGCTTATTGCCAATCGCTGTTCGGGATTGGCGGCTGGATGATCTACCTGGCGTTCTACATCATCTTCATCGCCATCCACATATTCGGGGTCGGCGAAGCCCTCAAGCTGATGTTCATCATTACTGCTGTCGCCGCCTTGGCGCTGGGGGTTTTCCTGGTGGCAATGGTGCCGCACTTCAATGTCGCCAACCTGCTGGACATCCCGGTCACCGAAGCCAAGGGCGCCAGCCCGTTCCTGCCCTTCGGCTACGTCGGCGTCTGGGCGGCGATTCCTTACGCGATCTGGTTTTTCCTCGCCGTCGAGGGCGTGCCACTGGCCGCAGAAGAAACCAAGAACCCCAAGCGCGACCTGCCGCGCGGCTTGATTGGCGCCATGCTGGTGCTGGTGGCGTTCGCCCTGCTGATCCTGGTGATCGGCCCTGGCGGCGCGGGCTCCAATGCGCTGATGGCGTCCGGCAACCCGCTGGTCGAAGCCCTGGCCAAGGCCTATGGCGGCTCAACCTGGATGGGCAGCTTCGTCAACCTCGTCGGCCTGGCTGGTCTGATCGCCAGTTTCTTCTCGATCATCTACGCCTACTCGCGGCAGATCTTCGCCTTGTCCCGCGCCGGCTACCTGCCGCGCAAACTCTCGGAAACCAATAAGAGCAAGGCACCGGTACTGGCGCTGGTGATTCCCGGCATCATCGGTTTCGGCCTGTCCTTGACTGGCCAGGGCGACCTGCTGATTCTGGTGGCGGTGTTCGGCGCGACCATTTCCTACGTGCTGATGATGGCCGCGCACATCACCCTGCGCATCCGCCGCCCCAAAATGGACCGGCCATACCGCACGCCGGGCGGCATCTTCACCTCGGGCGTGGCGCTGGTATTGGCTTGCATCGCCGTAGTGGCGGGCTTCCTCGTGGACCCACGAGTGGTGATCGGCGCCGCGATCATCTATGGAGTGTTAATTGCTTACTTTGCTTTCTACAGTCGGCATCACTTGGTAGCAGGCACGCCCGAAGAGGAATTCGCGGCCATTCAAAAAGCCGAAGAAGCCCTGCACTAAGCCGTAACGTGCCGAAAACCACGGCGCCGCCCAGCGGCGCCGTCACGGAGAACCTGTATGGCCAGCTTTGCACACACGGTCGGCGCCCAGACCTACCGCTTCGACAGCCTCAAAGACCTGATGGCCAAGGCCAGCCCGGCGCGTTCCGGGGACTTCCTGGCCGAGATCGCCGCGCTCAATGATGGCGAGCGGGTCGCCGCGCAGATGGCCTTGGCCGACTTGCCACTCAGCCACTTCCTGCAGGAAATGCTGATTCCCTACGAGGCCGACGAAGTCACCCGGCTGATCGTCGACACCCATGACAAACAAGCCTTCGCCGCCGTCAGCCACCTCACGGTCGGCGGCTTTCGCGACTGGCTGCTCAGCGACGCCGCCGACGAACACAGCCTTCGGGCGCTGGCCCCCGGCCTGACGCCAGAGATGGTCGCTGCAGTCTCGAAGATCATGCGCGTGCAGGACCTGGTACTGGTGGCGCAGAAAATCCGCGTGGTCACCCAATTCCGCGGCACCCTTGGCCTGCGCGGGCGCCTGTCCACTCGCCTGCAACCGAACCATCCGACCGACGAACGAACCCGCCGGCATCGCCGCGAGCATCCTCGACGGCCTGCTCTTCGGCAATGGTGACGCCATGATCGGCATCAACCCGGCCACCGACAGCACAGCCTCGATCTGCGCGATGCTGGAAATGCTCGACGCCATCATCCAGCGCTACGACATCCCGACCCAAGGCTGCGTGCTGACTCACGTCACCACCTCCATCGAGGCGGCGAACCGCGGCGTGCCGCTGGACCTGGTGTTCCAGTCCATCGCCGGCACCGAAGCGGCGAACGCGAGTTTCGGCATCAGCCTGAGCCTGTTAAAAGAAGGCTACGACGCCGGGCTCAGCCTGAAGCGCGGTACCCTCGGCAACAACCTGATGTATTTCGAAACCGGCCAGGGCAGCGCGCTGTCGGCCAACGCCCACCACGGCGTCGATCAACAGACCTGCGAGACCCGGGCCTACGCCGTGGCGCGCCATTTCAACCCGTTCCTGGTGAACACGGTGGTAGGCTTCATCGGTCCGGAATACCTGTACAACGGCAAACAGATCATCCGCGCCGGCCTCGAAGACCATTTCTGCGGCAAGCTCCTGGGCGTGCCGATGGGTTGCGACATCTGCTACACCAACCACGCCGAAGCCGACCAGGACGACATGGACACCCTGCTGACCCTGCTGGGCGTGGCCGGGATCAACTTCATCATGGGCATCCCCGGCTCCGACGACATCATGCTCAACTACCAGACTACCTCGTTCCACGATGCCCTCTACGCCCGCCAGACCCTGGGCCTGAAACCGGCGCCGGAATTCGAGCAATGGCTGGCCAACATGGGCATCTTCACCCAGGCCGATGGTCGGGTGCGGTTCGGTGACAACCTGCCGCCGGCGTTTCGTCACGCCTTGGCGCATTTGGGATAAGGAAACTGCCCATGGATAAAAACCCCGTCGATTCGCAAAACCCCTGGCTGAATCTGCGCAACCTGACGCCGGCGCGCATTGCCTTGGGCCGCACCGGCACCAGCCTGCCGACCTCGGCGCAACTGGATTTCCAGTTCGCCCACGCCCAGGCCCGCGACGCCGTGCATCTGGCGTTCGATCACCAGGGCATCCGCGCACAACTCACAGAGCGCGGCCGCGAAAGCCTGCTGCTCCACAGCGCGGCGGCCGATCGAAACAGCTATCTGCAGCGTCCGGACCTGGGCCGACGGCTCGACGATGCTTCCGTACAAATCTTGCAGGACTACGCGGCGGCCCATCCGGGCGGCGTGGATTTGGCTATCGTAGTGGCTGACGGCCTGTCGGCGCTGGCGGTGCATCGCCATACGCTGCCGTTCCTGGCGCGGCTGGAAGAACAGATCGCCGCTGAAGGCTGGTCTGTGTCGCCAATCGTTTTGGTAGAACAAGGCCGGGTGGCCGTGGCCGATGAAGTGGCGCAGCGGCTCGGCGCCAAGATGTCGGTGATCCTGATCGGCGAACGCCCTGGCCTCAGCTCCCCCGACAGCCTGGGACTTTATTTCACCTACGCCCCCAAGGTCGGCCTGACCGACGCCTATCGCAACTGCATCTCCAACGTCCGCCTCGAAGGCCTGAGCTACGGCATGGCGGCCCATCGCCTGATCTACCTGATGCGCGAGGCCTGTCGCCGGCAGCTTTCGGGGGTCAATCTGAAGGACGAAGCCCAGGTACACACTCTAGAGGCGGAAAACGGTGCCGATATGAAAGGTAATTTCCTACTGGCGCCGCCCCCAAGCTGATCCGTTTGGCCAATTGCGTTTTTGATCCGCTTTCAGGCAGCATCCTGGCACGGTAGTCCGCCGTTGTTGTCGGACGCCATGTCGACCCTTGCAGACGAGACCTACCATGCGGATTATCCAAGCGACGCTGGAACACCTGGACCTGCTGACCCCATTGTTCGTCAAATACCGGGAGTTCTATGGCTCGCTGCCCTACCCGGACTCGTCCCGGGCCTTCCTGGAAAAACGCCTGCGCCGTAAGGAATCGGTGATCTACCTGGCCCTGCCGGATGACGATGACAGCCGGTTGCTGGGGTTCTGCCAGCTCTACCCAAGCTACTCGTCGCTGTCCCTCAAGCGCGTCTGGATCCTCAACGACATCTACGTCGCCGAAGACGCCCGCCGCCAACTCGTCGCCGACAACCTGATCCGCACCGCAAAAAAAATGGCCAAGGAAACCAACGCCGTGCGCATGCGCGTCTCCACCAGCAGCAACAACGACGTGGCGCAGAAAACCTACGAATCGATCGGCTTCAAGGAAGACACCGAGTTCAAGAACTACGTATTGCCGATCAGCGAAGGGCTTTGATCCCATCCCTGCGAGATCCCCCCGTGGCGAGGGGATTTATCCCCGCTGGAGCGCGAAGCGGTCCCGATAGCGGCAACTCGGTTAACCTGGTGACCGCGTGCTCAGGTTTTGGGGCTGCCGCGCAACCCAGCGGGGATAAATCCCCTCGCCACAGGAATTCAATCTTGCCGAAGGATGTTCGCCAGTCTCCAAATCCCCAGCTACAAACTCCCCCCGCTCACCACCCTCCACCCCGTATAATTCCGATCTTCCCGATTTGTAAGAAAAAACTGCACACGCTGTAGTCTTACTCCAAGCCAGCCCCACCAGCCCGCCGAGCCGGGCCGCCACCAAGGTGTCATTCATGGATTTCAACCCCCTCGACCTCATTCTGCATCTCGACGTCTACCTCGACATGCTGGTGACCAACTACGGGACGTGGATCTACGCTATCCTGTTCCTGGTGATCTTCTGTGAAACCGGCCTGGTGGTGATGCCGTTCCTGCCGGGCGACTCCCTGTTGTTCATCGCCGGCGCGGTGGCAGCCGGTGGCGCCATGGACCCGCTGCTGCTCGGAGGGCTGTTGATGCTCGCGGCGATCCTCGGCGACAGCACCAACTACCTCATCGGTCGCACCGCCGGCGAGAAGCTGTTCAGCAACCCGAACTCGAAAATCTTCCGCCGCGACTATCTGCAACAGACCCACGACTTCTACGACAAACACGGCGGCAAGACCGTAACCCTGGCGCGCTTCCTGCCCATCATCCGCACCTTCGCGCCCTTCGTCGCCGGCGTCGGCAGAATGCCCTACCCACGTTTCTTTGGCTTCAGCGTGCTCGGCACCGTGCTCTGGGTCGGTGGCCTGGTGACCCTCGGCTACTTCTTCGGCAACGTGCCCTTCATCAAGCAGAACCTGTCGCTGCTGGTAGTGGGCATCATCCTGCTGTCGCTGCTGCCGATGATCATCGGCCTGGTACGCAGCAAAATGAGCCAGCGCGGCTCAAAAGCCGAGACGCGCTGATCGGCCATGTGGTCTCTCAGCACCTGGCGTCGCCGCCGCACCCTGGCCAAACACCCCGTTGCCGACGAAACCTGGCAGCGGGTGCGTCATCAACTGAGCTTTCTCGACGGTATCAGTGCCGAAGAAGATCGATGGCTGCGTGACGCCAGCGTGCTGTTCCTGCACGACAAACACCTCACCGCCCTGCCCGGCGTCGAACTGCACCAGGAACAACGCCTGTTGCTTGCCGCCCAGGCGCAATTGCCGCTGATGCACCTGGGCGAGTTGAACTGGTACCAGGGCTTTCATGAAATCGTCCTCTACCCAGACGACTTCCTCAGTCCCCAGCGCTACCGCGACGCCAGCGGCATCGAGCACGAATGGGACGGCGAACACAGCGGCGAAGCCTGGCCCCAAGGCCCGATCATCCTGGCCTGGGATGGCGTGATGGCGAGCGGCGGCTGGGAAGGCTACAACCTGGTGATCCACGAACTGGCGCACAAACTCGACATGCTCAACGGCGACGCCAACGGCCTGCCGCCGCTGCACGCCGACATGCGCGTCAGCGACTGGGCGCAAGCCATGCAAGAGGCCTTCGACGACCTCAACCGCCAACTGGACCTGAACCCCGACGCAGAAACCGCCATCGATCCCTACGCGGCGGAAAACCCGGCGGAGTTCTTCGCCGTCACCAGCGAATACTTCTTCAGCGCCCCGGACCTGCTGCATCAGGCCTACCCAAAGGTCTACGAACAGCTCAAGGCGTTCTACCGCCAGGACCCGTTGGCCCGGCTGCGGCAACTTCAGGCCGAAGATCCGGTCTATCAGGCGTCATACCAAGGTCTCTAGGGTTTGTACGAAAAGTCGCCGAGCGGCGATCAGGCAAGGCGAAAACAGGCGAGGAAGCGGAGTTGACTGGTTGTCAATGAGCATTCCGAGCCTGTTTTCAACGCAGCATGATCGTCGCGCAGGCACTTTTCGTACAAAGCCTAAGACCCTGGTAGCGTGGCATCAGCGGCCGAATATGCCTATAATCGCCGCCACTTTTTGGTCAATCCGACCAGTCATCTGGTCAACTAACGGGGGCACCGCCCAATGAGCTACAGCAAGATTCCGGCTGGCAAAGACCTGCCGAACGACATCTACGTCGCGATCGAAATCCCGGCCAACCACGCCCCGATCAAATACGAAATCGACAAAGACAGCGACTGCCTGTTCGTTGACCGTTTCATGGCCACCCCGATGTTCTACCCGGCCAACTACGGTTACATCCCCAACACCCTGGCCGACGACGGCGACCCCCTCGACGTGCTGGTCGTGACCCCTTACCCGGTTGCCCCAGGCTCGGTCATCCGCGCCCGTCCTGTCGGCATCCTGAACATGACCGACGACGGCGGCGGCGATGCCAAAGTCATCGCAGTACCACACGACAAACTGTCGCAACTGTATGTCGACGTGAAGGAATACACCGACCTGCCCGCCCTGCTGATCCAGCAGATCGAACACTTCTTCGAGAACTACAAAGACCTCGAAAAAGGCAAGTGGGTCAAGATCGAAGGCTGGGCCGGCGCCGACGCCGCCCGCGAAGCGATCACCAAGTCGGTTGCCGCCTACAAGGGCTGAAACTGCAAGTAAAAGAACCCCGGTATGCACCGGGGTTTTTTTATGCCTTAATGCCGCTTAATACGTGAAAGTATTAACATGGCCGCGCAATTGTTTATTTATGTTTAACTTGCCTAGTTCCATTCAGGCAAACGGAAAGATCATCTTATAAATCGGAACGACATGTTTATTGCTGAAAACACAGTCGGCCCTAAACTTTCCGTTTATGAAAATCATATCCAGCGGCGATCGCTTCAGAGCCCTTCTCAAAGAAGCCAACATCCGATCTGTCGACTTCGCCAGGCTTTACGGCGTGAAGTCGCAGCACGTAAACAACTGGTTCAACCGCGGCATCCCGCCGGGGCGCATCCACAACATTGCCCGCATGCTGACCGTCAGCCCGGAATGGCTCGCCAGCGGTAAAGGCCCGCAAACCCCGTTGGGACTCGGCCCAGGCATTACCTACGACGCCGCAGAAACCCAGGGCATCTACAGCGTGCCGGAAACCCTCGACATTGAACTGCCCTTCCACAAGGAAGCGCCCATCGCCCCCGGCGAAACCACAACCCACATCATCGAAGATCCCGACCAATCCATCCGCCTGCCCCGCAGCCACCTCGACTCACTCGACATCAACCCCAACGACGTCATCTGTATCACCATGGTCGGCGACAGCATGGCCGAACGCATCGAAGACGGCTCCACCGTCGCCATCGACCGCGGCCTGACCCAAGTCGTCGACGGCCAGATCTACGCCCTCGAACACGACGGCATGCTCCGTATCAAATACCTGCACCGCATCCCCGGCAACCGACTACGCCTGCGCAGCCAGAACAGCGCCGCCTACCCCGACGAAGTCTTCAGCGCCGAACAGATCGAAGCCCAGAACATCCGCGTGATCGGCTGGGTCTTCTGGTGGTCCACCCTCTCGAAAAAACGACCGCAGGTGTTCGACTGATCCACCCAAGAGCAGGGGCTGTGGCCACAGTCTTTGTGGTGAGGGGATTTATCCCCGCTGGGCTGCAAAGCAGCCCCCTGCTTTCTACCAGACTCCCCCGCTAACCCAATGATTCCACACCAATTACCACTGGGATTCCGAAGCAAACCCGCGTATCCTGCGCCCCACATTTGCGAGCCCAAGCCTCGCACCGACAAGGCAGATCACTTTCTGACCAAGTCCCACAGCCGGCCGCAAGAGCCGGATGTACGTTTTGAAGGCTGGTAAGGTTTGTCAAAAACGAGCTGAATCAGTCAACGAGAAGCCGGCCATAAGCCGGCTTTTTATTGTCTGAGATCTTTAGCCCCGCCCTACCTCATCTCAACAACATCCAATGCCCGATTCGCCAACAATTCACTCAGTTCAATCAACTGCAAGATCCCCAACGCGACATGCCGTCGCGAACCTTCGACTACGCCCACAGCCAGCCCCCCGAGCACTTTTCCCACGACCCGGCCGGCAACCTGCTGCTGCACGACCGCCCCGGCCCGACCACCCTCAAGGGCAACCGCCTGCTGATGGAGGGCGACCGCCACTACGACTACGACGCCTACGGCAACCTGATCCGCGAGCGCTGCGGCAAAGCCCAGTGCCTGGTCACCGAATACCGCTACGACAGCCAGCACCGCCTGATCGGCCTCACCACCCCGGACGGTAACGAAACGTCCTACCGCTACGACGCCTTCGGCCGACGCATCGAAAAGACCGTGGACGGCCAGACCACCGAATTCATCTGGCAAGGCGACCAGCTCATCGCCGAAAGCAGCGACCATCATTACCAAAGCTACGTCTACGAGCCCGGCACCTTCCGTCCCCTCGCCCTGCTCCAAGGCCAAGGTCCAAAAAACGCCACGCCGTTCTACTACCACAACGACCACCTCGGCACCCCGCAGGAACTGACCAGCCACCAGGGCGAAATCGTCTGGGCGGCGCGTTACACCGGCTACGGCAAACTCAGCAAACTCGCCCACGGCACCGGCAAACAACTGACCCAACCGCTGCGTTTCCAAGGCCAGTACCACGACTTGGAAAGCGGCCTGCATTACAACCGGCATCGCTACTACAATCCGGACACGGGGCGGTACCTGACGGCGGATCCGAGCAAGCTGGCGGGTGGGCTCAATGGGTATCGGTACACCCTGAACCCGACGGGGTGGGTGGATCCGTTGGGGTTGGAAGGTTGCCCGGGAGATGGATGTAAGAAGCCGGCGGTTGGCGAGCAGGATCCGGCGGCGAAGGTCGGGGTGGATGAGGGAGAGCCACCACCTCCGGCACCACCAAAACCAGACAAATGGAGTCGAGATCCTAGAAGTATTCAGGATCAGATGACATTACAGGCCGCAAAAGAACATCGCGGAAGAAGAATCATAGAAGAGCTTGACGATCCAAAATTCAAAGGAATGGAGAAATGGGAACTAAAGACAAAATCCAATAACAGAAATGATTCCGTAGTGCATTACGTTCGGGACCCGAGCACAGACGAACTAATGGATTTTAAATTCAAAAAGCATAGCAATGACGACATAAAGCCTTGGGGCAATGACCCATCAGTACCACCCGGAGATATCAAGAAATGAAAGTTAGATGCATAGTGAATAATTTAAACAGCGACAAGCTCTCACCAGAAACACTCACACGCCTAAAACGCTACATATCTTTCCCGGATGGCGAACTGGATTTGGAAATAGGAAAAGAGTATGTCGTCTACGGCATTGAATTTTGGGATAATTGCCCGTGGCTATATCTATGCCCCGACGATTACGATGAATACCCAATCCCCGTTGCTGCAGATTTTTTCGAGATCATTGACAAACGTCTCTCAAACCACTGGCAGCTTAATTCAAAAGAAGTTAGCAATAGCAAGAATCAGACTCAATTGGTTTTTTCAGAATGGGCGACTGATGAATCATTTTACGAAAACCTTATCTCGGGCGAAAAATACGCCGAGGTCGTTTTCGAAAAGTATAGAAAAATTATGGACGCAGAGTAGCCAGGACAGTTTCCTAATGCGCACTTCCGCTAGGCAACCCATAAAATGATCATCAAAAAAATAACTATTGAGATTAACGGAAAGATCAATCACGCAATTTTTGAATGCGCCAGAAAAAATATAGCCCTGACAGTAAAAATCCCGGGCGAGCCAGAGAAAACATTCACAGACCTTGACTTCTACATGTGCCTTGGCAAGGTAAGACAATATTTCCCCAACGTTAAATTCCTATGCAAGGGTTCAAAAATCAACGTATACCCTTCGCGTATGTGCTCGCAAATGGCCAGCGGATTAGTGGCTTACGAGGTTTCCTGGGGCAAAGCCGCAGGCAGGGAGAACATAGTCCAGATTTTTGATTACGAGGACAAGGATCTAGTCGCCGATATTGAAACTCAGTTTGATTATCACAAGCGCTGGATGCTATCTGTAGGCAAAGATTTGTGACACCTATGTTAGACATATGATAACTCAGCGTTCACGCTGCGATAGCGTGACAAGGTCCTATAAAATTTCCCGCGTTCATCGTGAAACCTCAATCGTGGAATTGAAGCCGCGTAAAAGATCTTGCTAAGAAGACCTTTTACGCGTGACGCCTTCTTCTACCTCACCTCAACAATATCCAACGCCCGATTCGCCAACAATTCACTCACTTCAATCACCTGCAAAATCCCCAGCGCAATATGTCGCCTTGATCCATCCAGATCAAACGCCAAATCGCTGATCATTGCATTAGCCGAAGCCAAGTTCTCACTCAGATTCGCAAGCAAACACCCAGAATTAACGTCGGGATCAATCCGAAAAATGGAGTCAGTCTTGTCAGACGGTTCTCCCTTAGGCTTGGGCTTCAGGTAGTAATCCAACGCCCGCGTAGCAGTGGGAAAAGGGGACGGATTTATTTTTAATAAATCCACCCCATTCGCCCCAAAAGGCAAGACAATAAAACCTTATGAATAAAGAAACCAAAGTAAAAATCCTTGCGATGGATGACATGGTGGAAGATTGCGTGACCCTGCATACCTGCGGAGTCACTGTGGAGTGCTTTGTCAACTATTGCGCATACATCGTAGCCGTGGGCGAGACGTACTTGGCGGAACTGACAATTGACTATTCCGACCCCATTCAAATTGAATTAGCGCCTGAAACCAATGCATTGCTTGAGAAAAACGGGGATGGTTTCGGCTACTATTTGTATGGAGCATTAGAAGTAGGGACCTTTAGGACCTTCACCGTTTTTTCGGATGAAGACATTCATTTTGACTATCCAGAGGTGGCAGGGTGTTTTGTGAAAATCAAGGTAGATAGGATCAACGTTAGTTTCTTGTAATCATTACAAAACAGACACGCTGCAAAATTGTTATTCGTCTGGTTGCAGGTAGAGGCGCAAGGCGTTGCCGGCAAGATGTTAAGGCTGCGGATTTATGACACATGAGCTTATTGCCGATGGTGTCAGGTCAATTGGATGGGCTTGGCTCATACACCGCCATCGCGAGCAAGCTCGCTCCCACAAGGGATCGCCTAAAGGCCGGGGCCGTGTTTCGGGCCGGTTATCGCGTTGTGCTGTGCAAAAACGGAACCCAATCCCAACGCGCCCCTCAATCCCCATAGAGACCACGTATCACTCGGAGCGCCCCGTCATGAACCACCCCACCCTGACCTTCGCCCAACTCCACCCCGGCGATCGCTTCACCTTGCCCGCCGATCACCGCCTGTTCACCAAGCTCACCGACAACTCCGCCCGTGAGCACAGCGTGCATTCGATCAATCTGAAAGAGGAAGGCTTCGGCTACACCGAAGACCCCATCGAAACGCTGTCCGGGGATGCCCCGGTCGAGTACGTCCCGGTCGGCGGGCCGTTGCGTGCTGGGGGCTAGCGCTTATAGAGATCATAAACACCGGGCCATGAGCCATTGCTCCTTGCCCCAAGCCTCGAAGCGCTCCAGCACTTCCCAGCCCAGCCTGGCGTAATAATCCCGTTGGCTGTGGGTGTGCAGGAACAAGGTGGTAAAGCCTGCCTCTTTCGCATGGCTACAGATGCCGTCGATCAACAGCTCCGCGAGCCCTCTGCGACGGGCATTCGGGCTGGTGAATACGCAGGCAAGCCAAGGGCCGAGGTCGGGGCGATCAGGCAGATCGTCACCCGCCAGCGAGGCGCCGCCCAACAACTGGTCGTGCTCCAGGGCGATCAGGCATTTCCAGCGGCCATCGTGTTGCCCCGCTGCAAACTCTTCCTGCCAACTGGCGAGCGATTGCTGCGCAAATTCATAGCTGAACTCCAGATGAAGCCACTCGGCCATCAGGTTGCACTTATCCATGTGGTTAATGAGCCAATCCACTCGCAGCATTTCAACAGTCCTTTTGTAGTCGGTTTTCCAGCGCAAACACCCGCGCAGATGCCTACCCGCGCGCATTCCCAGTAAATACCCACCTGTAAGGCCTCAACCTATCGTAATCTCGCATCTGCACAAGCACAGCCCCGAGTCCGGCCGAGATCCCATTTCAAATGCCTTCCATTTATCAACTCAAACCCGCCTTCCAGAATTTGCTTCGCCCCACCGTCCAACGTCTTTACAACAAGGGTGTCACCGCCAACCAGGTCACGCTCCTGGCGGGTGCTGTGTCGGTGTTGGTGGGGGCGGTGATCGCGTGGTTCGCCAGTCATCCGTGGGTTTTTATCCTGGTGCCTGTGTGGATGTTCCTGCGCATGGCCTTGAACGCGGTGGATGGCATGCTGGCGCGGGAGTTTGGCCAGCAATCGAATCTGGGCGCGTACCTCAATGAGCTATGCGATATCATCGCCGACGCTGCCTTGATCCTGCCTTTTGCCCTGTTTGCCGATACCAGCCTGTTGCTCGTGTTGTTGGTCACGCTGTTGGCGTTGTTCAGCGAATACGCCGGCGTGCTGGGGGCGATGGTCGGGGCTTCGCGGCGTTATGACGGGCCGATGGGCAAGAGTGATCGCGCCTTCGTGTTTGGCGTGCTCGCGACCGGTATTGCCCTGGGTTGGCTCGGGGCGCTGTGGGTTGATGGTGTGATGGCGGTGGTTGCCGCCCTGCTGGTTTATACCTTGGTCAATCGGGTCCGTCATGGCCTGCGCCAGGTGTCGGAAAACGCTCCCTCAGCATAAGGAAGTTGCAATGCGCGAAGCCCAGGAACTGACGTTCACCACCCACGATGGCGTGGAGTTGTTCTACCGGCACTGGCCGGCTGTCGAGGCCGCGACGGGTGAACCCCGTCAGGCTGTGTTGTTGTTTCACCGCGGCCATGAACACTCCGGGCGCATCGCGCATCTGGTGGATGAGCTGGATCTGCCCGGGTTCGAGTTCTTCGCCTGGGACGCACGCGGCCACGGCCAGTCGCCTGGCGAACGCGGCGACAGTCCGAGTTTTGCCACCAGCGCGCGTGATGTGCAGACCTTTTGTGACCACATCGGCGCGACGCACCAGATCGACGAACAGAACATCGCCGTGGTGGCGCAAAGCGTCGGTGCGGTGATCGCATCCACCTGGGTCCACGATTACGCACCACGCATCCGTTCGCTGGTGCTGGCGTCGCCGGCCTTCAAGGTCAAGCTCTACGTGCCGTTTGCCCGTCCGGGCCTGGCGCTGATGCGCAAGTTTCGTGGCAACTTCTTCGTCAACAGCTACGTCAAGGCGAAGTTCCTCAGTCATGACCCGGAGCGGGTGGCGTCCTACGACAGCGATCCGCTGATCACCAAGGCCATTTCGGTGAATGTGCTACTGGGCCTGTACGAAGCGGCCGACCGGGTTGTCGCCGACGCGCAGGCAATCCAGGTGCCGACGCAGCTGTTGATCTCCGGTTCCGATTTCGTGGTGCATCGCAAACCCCAGGAGCAGTTCTTCGAGCGACTGGGCAGCCTGCACAAGGAAAAACACATCCTGCCGGGTTTCTTCCACGACACCCTCGGCGAGAAAAACCGTGCGCCGGCGATTGCCAGTGCCCGACGTTTTATCCTGCAAAACTTTGCCCGACCGCTGGACCGCCCCTCCCTGCTGGACGCCGATCGCCTGGGCGTGACCTGCGCCGAAGCCGAAACCCTGGCCACACCGCTGCCCCACAACTCGTTGCGCGACCTTTACTGGCGCATGACCCGCGCCAGCATGCGGTTTGGCAGCAAGTTGTCCGCCGGGGTGAAGCTGGGCTTCGACACCGGGTTCGACTCCGGCAGTACCCTGGATTACGTCTATCGCAACCGCCCCACCGGCACGTCGGCGCTGGGCAAGATGATCGACCAGAACTACCTGAACTCCATCGGCTGGCGTGGCATTCGCCAACGCAAGTTGCACGTCGAAGAGTTGCTGCGCCTGGCGATGGGCAAATTGCGCGAGCAGGACCGCGAAGTGCGCATCGTCGACATCGCCGCCGGACACGGCCGTTACATTCTCGAGGCGCTGCAAGGCGTCAGCCCGTTGCCGGAGTCGATCCTGCTGCGCGACTACAGCGACATCAACGTGCGCGACGGCAGTGCGCTGATCGTTGAAAAAGGTTTGGGCGATATCGCTCGATTCGTCAAAGGCGATGCCTTCGACCGTCAGGATCTCGCCGCCCTGGAACCCAAGCCGACCCTCGCCGTGGTGTCGGGCCTGTATGAGTTGTTCGCCGATAACCAGATGGTCGCTGGCTCTCTGGCCGGCCTGGCCGAAGCGGTCGAACCCGGTGGTTTCCTGGTCTACACCGGTCAGCCGTGGCACCCGCAGCTGGAATTGATCGCCCGCGCCCTGACCAGCCACCGTGCCGGCCAAGCCTGGGTGATGCGTCGGCGCACGCAAGCGGAAATGGACCAATTGGTTGAGGCGGCGGGTTTCCGCAAGATCACCCTGCGGGTCGATGAGTGGGGCATCTTCAGCGTTTCGCTGGCTCAGCGAGTCCAGTAATGAGCGCGGTCATTGTTCCGGTCCGCGAGCCCGCGCTGCTGAAACCGGCGGTGCTCTGGCTGCTGTTGCTGGCGCCGCTGTTCTTCAGCACCTACGGCTTCGCCACCTGGGTCACGTCCCAGCGCGACGACGTCGGCACGCTGGTGTTCGCTTGGGAAAGCCACATGCCGTTCCTGGCCTGGACCATCGTGCCGTACTGGTCGATCGACTTGTTGTACGGCCTGTCCCTGCTGCTCCCCAACAGCCGCGACGAACTCAAGCGCCACGCCCTGCGCCTGCTCACGGCCCAGGTGATTGCCGTCAGTTGCTTCCTGCTCTGGCCGCTGACGTTCACCTTTGCGCGGCCGGAAATGGACGGGGTGTTCGGCTGGATGTTCGACGTGCTGGCCGGCTTCGACAAGCCGTTCAACCAGGCGCCGTCCCTGCACATCGCGCTGCTGGTGGTGCTCTGGGTCTGCTATCAACGTCACCTGCAAGGCTTCTGGCGCTGGTTGATGCACGGCTGGTTCGCCTTGATTGGCGTGTCGGTATTGACCACTTACCAACACCATTTTGTCGACGTCCCCACCGGTGCGTTGGCCGGTTGGTTGTGCGTCTGGCTGTGGCCGCTGGACCGACCGAGCCCACTGCGAAGTGCACGCCTGACGCGCGACCCGGCGCGCCTGCGCCTGGCCTTGCGTTATGGCCTCGGCGCCGCAGTGCTCTTCACGTTGGCGTTCGCCTTCGGCGGCGCGTGGCTCTGGCTGATCTGGCCGGCGGTCGCGGTGCTCATGGTGGCGTTGAATTACCTGGCGTTCGGCGCCAGCGGGTTCCAGAAGCGTGAAGATGGCCGGCTGAGCCCGGCGGTGCGCTGGTTGCTGGCGCCCTATCTGGCGGCGGCGTGGATCAATTCCCGCGTGTGGACGCGCAAACATCCGCAGCCGGATCAGGTGGCGGATGACGTATGGCTCGGGCGGATTCCTACGTCGGCAGAACTGCGGAACACCCCGTTCAACGCCGTGCTCGACCTGTGCGCGGAACTGTCCATGGACAGCTCAGCCATCGCCTATCGCACCTTGCCGGTTCTCGACCTCAGCGCACCGACCGCCGAACAATGCCTGAGCGCCGCGCAGACCATCGAACACCTGCGCCAGCACGGGCCGGTACTGGTCTGCTGCGCCTTGGGTTATTCGCGTAGCGCCACCGTCGTGGCGGCGTGGTTGCTGCACAGCGGTCGGGCCGACAGTGTCGAGGCGGCCATCGCCCGGATCCGCCGTGCGCGCCCGGGTGTCGTATTGCACCCGGTCCATCGCCAGGCGCTGGAGCAAATGACCACTGGTTCGGGGAGTCGCCATGAGCAGTGACATGGAACTGCACACCGTGGCGAGCCTGCTGCGACGCGGTCATTCGCTGGACCAGCTCTCCACCGGCCTGACCTTGCTGGCGGCGCTGATCGGCCTGGGCCAATGGCTGGTGGGCAGCGTCGACCCATGGCTGCTGTTGCTGAGCTTCGGCGTGTTCGTCCTCGGCTTGCAGGAAAAATATCTGGCGTTTCGCGTGGCGTTCGATGCCGATCTGTTTCAGATCGTCGCGGATGCCGACAAGCCGCTGACCGAACGTACCCAGGCGCTGGACGCCGCCCTCGCCAACCTCGGCCTGCAACCGGTCGAGCGTGGCGGGCGGTCATGGCCCGAGCGCAGCCACGGTTCCATGCGCCTGCTTCGCCGCCAAGCCTTGCTGGTGGCTACGCAAGCGGTGCTGACGGTGAGCTTCGTATTGGCGAGCCCCTGGCTGGTCTACTCGGGTCTGGGTGTTTAAAAACAGCAGGTGAATGGCTTTTGTGGCGAGGGTTTGTCAGCTATAGAAGTCGCATAAAACCAAAGCTTTCAGGACAAGGAATCCTCATGTTCGAACCCGTGGTCGCCAACCTCATCACCTCCGCCGCGCGGATGGTCACCGGTGCTCGCAGCCTGTGGCTCGGCTGCGCGCCCACGCCGGTGCAGCGGATCTATTTCGCCAACCACAGCAGCCACGGCGACTTCGTGCTGCTCTGGGCCTCGCTACCGCCGGCGCTGCGCAAGCTGACTCGGCCCGTCGCTGGCGCCGACTATTGGCAAACCAGCCCGATGCGCCGCTACATCATCAACCGGGTGTTCAACGGCGTGCTGGTGGATCGCGAGCGCAAGGACCCTTCCTACAGCCCATTGCAGCCAATGCTCGATGCGCTGGAGAACGGCGACTCGCTGATCATCTTCCCCGAGGGCACACGTAACCCGGATGAAGGCCTGCTGCCGTTCAAGAGCGGGATCTACCACCTGATGAAAAGCCACCCCGGGGTCGAGGTGATCCCGGTGTGGATCGCCAACCTCAACCGCGTCATGCCCAAGGGCCGCGTATTGCCCTTGCCGCTGCTGTGCACCACCAGTTTCGGCGCGCCGCTGTGCATCGAAGAAGGCGAAAGCAAAGAGCAATTCCTTGAACGCAGCCGCGCCGCACTGCTGGCGCTGGCCCCGGAGCACGTCTGACATGGATCGATATACCCTGATGTTGTTTGGCGGGATCGGCGCGATTCTGCTGCTGGCTTCGCTGGTCGGTTTCATACTCAAGCTGCGGACCAAAGGCGCACCGAACTCGGTCATCGAGAACCTCAATGCGCGGATCAATGCCTGGTGGATCATGGTGCTGGTGATCGGCATCGCGTTCTGGCTGGGCAACGCGGCGGTGATCCTGTTGTTCTACGCTGTGTCGTTCTACGCGCTGCGGGAATTTCTGACGCTGACGCCCACCCGGCGCAGCGATTATCCGGCGCTGGTAGCGGCGTTCTACCTGGCGTTGCCGCTGCAATACCTGCTGATCTATTACGACTGGTACGGGCTGTTTTCGATCTTCATTCCGGTGTACGTGTTCCTGCTGCTGCCGATCCTCGCGTCCCTTGGCGGCGACAGCACGCACTTCTTGGAACGCGCCTCCAAAGTCCAGTGGGGCTTGATGATCGCGGTGTTCTGCATCTCCTTTGTTCCGGCGTTGCTGACCTTGGACATTGCCGGTTTCGAAGGGCGCAACCTGCTCTTGATCGCCTATCTGGTAATCGTGGTGCAACTGTCGGATGTGTTGCAGTACGTGTGCGGCAAGTTGTTCGGCAAGCACAAGATCGCACCGAACCTGTCACCGTCGAAAACCGTCGAGGGCTTTGTCGGTGGCATTTTCCTGGCCTCGCTGATTGGCGGTGCGTTGTGGTGGATCACCCCGTTCAACCCCTGGCAGTCGTTCCTCATTGCCTTGCTGATCAACCTGCTGGGGTTTGCCGGCGGCATCGTCATGTCGGCGATCAAGCGCGACCGAGGCGTCAAGGATTGGGGACATATGATCGAAGGTCACGGCGGCATGCTCGACCGCTTGGATTCGGTGTGCTTCGCCGCACCGATCTTCTTTCATCTGGTTCGGTACTGGTGGACTTGAAAAAGCCCCTCGGATAAAGGTCTGGAAATGCAGAGGCCAGGGGGGCCCCCCCCCTGACTCTCTTTATGCCGCCTGCGCCAGTCGGAGTCATGCCCGATGTCATCCTCTATCAGATGACGCGTGATTCAGCAGGATCTCACGCTTTCACACCGTAAGCTCATGTTACAATCCGCAAACGAAAAACTATGGTAACCATACCTACTGGCCGGACTTCCTCTCGAATGTTCAGTTACGCAGCGCAGTCATAGCCTTGCGCCACCACCGTATCGCTACCTCAACAGTTGCAATCTTCGAACTGCATTCATGAGTTTTGAGTGCATATTAAAAACAAATTTATACACAGGTCCATGGGCGATTTTTCTATGAACACCAAGCATCAAGTTACTTAACGGTCACGCTATCAGGAAAGGACAGGCGGCCAGTCTTCAGACTATTGCGACACTGGGGTAAACAGTGCCTTTTGAGCGTACAGCGGTACGGGCAAAAGAAGACAGAGGAAAGACAGAGAGTCCATGGATAGTACGAAAAAAAATACAGGCACAAATAACGCTCTGCCTAGAATCGGCTGGTGCGTCGCATCATTGTCCGCCGACATTGCCAGCGTCCGCTACAGAGCCGTTCTGCCGCTGTTGGCATTGGAAGAAAAACAATACCACTGCACGTTGTTTACCCATACAACCAAAATTGATCTTGATGACCTTGACGTCCTGGTCATCGTCAAAAACTTTACCGTCGAGAGCTTTCTCCTCGCCCAGGAGGCCCGCGCCAAGGGGGTGACGGTCATCCTTGACCTCTGCGATAACATATTCATCGAAGCGTATGGCAAGAACAGCAAGACTCGAGCGTCGGACATGTTCATGGCGATTGCCAAACATGCAAGTGCCATTGTCGCCACTACTGAGCCGCTGGCGGCGATCATAAGAGAGCAGATAAGCTACACCGTACCTGTTTATGTTATTCCTGACGGCGTGGAGGCCGATGCCTCCGCGTGTGCACGGCGCCTGGCGCGAACTCAGGAACAGGCGTCAACGCTTCTCGCTAACTCGTTATCGCAACAAGCTAATAAAGTCCGAAGTCGTATCAGCGCCCTGCGCACGGTCTCGTTCAAAGGATTGCTCAAGGCTCAGCTCACACGATTCAGAAATTGGTTGAGCTGGCGTTTCTGGATGCATCAAGGCCGTAAGGCCCATGGCATCTTGCGCTCGGCTGCCAACCAATGTGTGCGCAAGTTATCAAGACCTGCAGCGCCCAGATCGAACCCGACCGTCAGCGACGACGCCACGGGCGGTGCCAACAAATTAAGCATTCTCTGGTATGGCAACCACGGGGCGCCCCATGCGCGCTTCGGAATGCTGGACCTTCTTGAGATCCGTGGCGCGCTGGAGCAGGCTGCGATCGAATTTCAGGCTGAGTTGGTTGTGGTCAGCAACAACCGCAGCAAATATGAAAAGTACATAAAACCCATGGCCATCCCTTCGCGCTATCTGGAATGGTCAAGTGCCGTTGTCGAACAGTGCCTCGCCGAGGCGCGGGTGGTGGTTGTTCCGAACATGCGCGATGCCTTCAGCCTGTGCAAATCGGCAAACCGTACCGTTCATGCGCTGACCCGTGGCGTACCGGTTGTCGCGACTGCCACGCCCGCCCTGGCCCCCCTCGCCGGTAGCATCGTGGTCGACGACTTCCTGCAGGGGCTGCGGCGCTATCTTTCGAGCATCCCCCACGCCAAAGCGGATGTGGCAAAGGGGCTGGAGCTCATCGAGAAACATTTCAGCCCCGAGGTCATTGGCACTGCGTGGAGCGACGCGATCAAGGCGGCGGTTCTTACTCAAGGCGAACAGCAAACACCTGCCGATCCGGAACTCATCGTCGCCCTGCACCTGATCCAGGACCTGGACCTTGCGCTGCCAGTCATGCTCGCCGCAAAAGCACGAGGGATTGGCGTAGCCGCCTGGTGCAGCATCTCACTGTTGAAAAAGTCGCCTCGCGTTGCCGCAAGCACTCACGCCCACGATATCCCCCTGGTAGCGATTGCCGAAGGCGAAGGGGCGGCGCAACCTCCCTTCCCGGCAAATGCAAAGGTTCTGCTCAGCGTCGCGGAAACAAACCTGGGGCCACACCGCTTCACCCACGCGCTGACACAAAAGGCAAAACGCGCAGGCCTGTTTACTGCAACCATGCAACACGGCCTGGAGAATGTGGGGCTGACCTACAGCGATGAAGTCCACTTCATCGAAAAAATCATGTTCGCCGCAGATCGTATCTACCTGTGGGGTAGCGACGACACCTTGCACCCGAATATCCGCCCGGAAACCCGCGCCAAATGTGTAAGCGCAGGTTGCCCCAAACCGGCGATCGAACCGGCAGCCAATTTGAGTAACCTGCTGAATGAGGAAGCTGTTGTCATAGGCGTGTTCGAAAACCTGCATTGGCATCGCTATTGCGACGAATACCGTCAGTTCTTCCTTGATGGCGTGACCGATCTGGCAGCCCGGTTCCCGGCGATTACCTTTCTGGTGAAACCGCACCACGCCGGCCTATGGCTGACGTCACGATTCAAGGGTGACAAACCAGCAGCGGCCAATATTGTCATTGCAGATCCGAAGGACCCAGCCTGGGAAGCCTACACCGCCGGCAGCCTGCTCGGACGCATGAAAGCGGTCATCACTACACCTTCCACCGTTGCACTGGATGCAGCTCGACGTAGCTTGCCCACTGCAATCGTTGCTCACACTCTGGAACTCGACAACTATTTCCCACTCCATCAAATTCGCCACGCCGAAGACTGGAGTCACTTTGTCCTCGCCACGCTGGATGCCTCGGCTCTCTCGGAACGGATAACAGCCTCCGCTCAGTATGTTGAACGCATGATTCTCGCGGGCGATGCGGCAGAGCGCATTGTGGATGACCTTTTGACCCATCAGAATATTTCCCGGAAAGCAAGCATATGACCAAGCGCGTACTCATCACCGGCGGGGCCGGCTTCATTGGAAGCAGACTGGTCAAGGCTCTTCTGCGCCAGGATCCCGATCAACAGATCTGGGTGTTCGACAACCTGCATCCGCAAGTACACGGTGACAATCCCGCATCGCCCGTTTTCCCCGAAGGCGTGCACTTCGTACTGGGTGATGTCGCCGATGCAGAAGCGCTCAACGCGGTCGTTGAAAAGTCGCAGCCGGAACTGGTGTACCACCTGGCAGCAGAGACAGGAACAGGTCAGTCCTACGATGAGCCGACCCGTTACTGTGCTGTCAACGTGCTGGGTACTACCCATCTGATTGAAGCGCTTCGCCGCGTCGATACTACCCGCCGGGTGGTTCTGGCCGCTTCCCGGGCCGTCTATGGCGAGGGTGGCTATCGCGATGCGGACGGGGTCGAGTTTGTCGGTCTGCCGCGTCAACCGCAAAATATGGCTGAAGGTGACTTCAGTGTTCCTCTGCCAAAAAATGCCCGTTTACCGGCCACACCATCAGCCAGTCATGCAGGCTTGCCGCCCGCGCCGGCTTCGGTCTATGCGTCAACCAAGCTGATGCAGGAGTACCTGCTATGCCAGGCTGGCGAAGGTGCGGAATGGGAGGCCACCATCCTGCGCTTCCAGAACGTCTACGGCCCCGGTCAATCTCTGCGTAACCCCTACACCGGTGTGCTTTCCATCTTCGCTCGTCAACTTCTGGCCGGTGGGCAGTTGGCCATTTTTGAAGATGGTGATATCGCCCGGGACTTCGTATTCGTCGACGACGTAGTTGCTGCGTTGGTGTGCGCCAGTATCAATCCTGTAACACACGGTTCAATTCTGGATATTGGTAGTGGGGAAGCCGTTACAATCCTCGATATGGCACGTATGCTGATGCGCGCCCTCGGTTTGCCGGACAATGCCTATAGCGTCACAGGTCAATTCCGCATCGGTGACATTCGGTATGCCTGTGCTGACGTTTCTGCGGCCAAAGGCCAGCTTAAATGGTCACCTCAAGTGAGCATCCAGTCAGGCGTTCAACAACTGGCCGACTGGGCAAAAAGCGAATTCAAGACAGCGACGCTATAAAAGGAATTGCCATGGAAAACGATGAAGTCATCCGGGTTTACGTCGGCGCCGATCGCTCCCAATTGCTCGCGGTTCCCGTCTTGGAGTACTCAATCAAGCGGCATACCACGGCGAAAGTTGAAGTCATCCCGATGCTCGATCTGCCAGTGCCCGTCCCAAAGGATCCACGTAACGGCCAGCGCACAGGATTTTCTTTCAGTCGCTATTGCATTCCAAAGCTGGCCGGATATAAAGGCAAGGCTATCTATATGGATGCCGACATGCTGGTATTCCAAGATATCCGCAGCCTGTGGAACCTGCCTTTCAACGGCGCGAAGATTCTGATTCAGGAAGAAGTAAAATTTACCGACGTCACCATGGCCAAGGAAAACGCGCCAAAGGTCAGGAAAAAGCAGTGCGCAGTCATGCTGCTGGACTGTGAAAGTCTTGACTGGGACGTGGAAAAAATCGTGCAAGGTCTGGATGACGGCCAGTACAACTATGAGCAATTGATGTCGGAGCTGTGCATTCTTCCCGAAAGCGAAGTGGGCTACAGCGTACCGTTCGAATGGAACAGCCTCGAACACTATGATCCGAACACCTGCCTGATCCACTATACCGACATGGGCACTCAGCCCTGGGTATCGACGCGCAACTCAAATGGCTATTTGTGGTTCGATGAGGTCCGCAGGATGATCGCCGCCGGGGTGCTTGATCTGCAGACGATAAAGGATGAGATTATCCAAGGTCATTTCCGTCCTTCACTCATCAGCGAAATACGTTATGGCCACGTTATCCCACGCTTTTTGCGCCCACTCTTCAACAAGAAGAACGCAGCCGCAGACAAACTTTCGGGCTATGTGCCTCATAAGAGCGTCTATGACCACAAGCGAATTCGCAATAAAGCTATAAAAGAATATGAGCAAGTGCTCTGCCGCACAAAAGCCAGAATCCAAAATGCATAGCTTCATGATCTTTTTTAAAGCGGCCATAAGAATTTTATTGGCTCGAACCCTGGGCTTAAATTTCCTAACTAAAGCGAGCGGAACCAACAGCAGCCCTACGCGCGTACTTTTTATCTCCAATTCATTTATTCCTACACTGCAGCTCAGCTTCTTCAAACCATTGGCCAATGCGATCAATCGGGGCGAATTGGCCGTCCGCCTGTTAAGCGAGCAACAGATGCGAGAACAGTTCGGCAAGCGCTATCGCGAGGTAAAAGTAGAGAAGTGGATACAAAAGCAAATTTCTAAATTTAATCCCACCATCATGGTTTTCTGTCGGTATAGCGGACCCCACTCAGAATATATGACCATGCTCGCTAAAAAGCTCGGAGTGGCTACTGTATTCCACATAGATGACGACCTGTTAAACGTCCCGCCAGAAATCGGCCACCTAAAGCATCTTTATCATAACCACCCACTAAGACTTAAATCGGTAAGACACCTTTTAAATAATGTCGATCTTGTCTATTGCTCTACCGAGGGACTTAAACAGCGACTAGTATCATACGGTTCCAATTCCAACATTAAAGTCGGAAAAATCTATTGTTCGGGCCAAATTTTGACGTTGGCAAACAACCGACCGGCTACAAAAATTGGTTATATGGGATTCGACCACGCCCATGACTTGAATACCGTAGTACCTGCGCTGATTCAAGTCCTGAAGAGAAACCCCAAAGTCAAATTTGAACTATTTGGCTCCATACCAAAACCGACACAGCTTGAAGAGTTTGGGAGCAGGGTCAGCGTGATCTCGCCTGTTGACAACTATGAAAAGTTTCTTAAAAAATTTTCATCTCTACAATGGGACATTGGTATTTGTCCTTTAGCACAAACTGATTTTAATACAGTAAAAGCCAATACCAAGTGGGTAGAATACACTTCGGTAGGCTCAGCCGTCGTTGCGAGTGCGAATACGGTTTATGATGCCTGCTGCAATGATGATTGCGGCATTCTGGCCGCCACTACTGACGAATGGGTGGAGGCATTAGAAAATTTAATTAAGGACAGGGAAAAACGCTTCCGGCATGTCACATTGGCTCAGAAACGCCTAAGAGAAGAATATTCCGTTGAACGTTTGGAGCTTCAGGTACTTGAAGTTCTGAGGAGTGCAAAACGATGCTTCAATCAATAAAAACAATGTATCCTCGCCCCTCAAAAAAAGCTATTAGCTACAGGCCTGGAGCCCAACATCCGCGACAGCCACGGAAATTCGAGGAGCGATATTAAAGTATGTTATTTAACTCTATCGAGTATGGAATACTTCTCACAGTCAGCTTGATTGGATATTGGCTATGTCCTTCCGTACGAGGCAGGCAGTGGATAGTGTTAGCCGCCAGCGCATATTTCTATATGAGCTGGAGTCAGGCGTTTGGTTTAATGCTGTTTGCCATGATCGGGTTAAACTGGCTATTAGGCCAAAAAATAGAGCATGACAGACGACGCTTCTGGCTAATACTTGGTTGCGTCATGAACCTCGGCCTGCTCGCCTACTTCAAGTACATGAACTTCTTTTTGGAAAATATCGAAACCATTGTCAAACTGGGCAATCCCGATTTCCAGTCCAGCTCTTTGTCGATCATCTTGCCGCTTGGCATTTCCTTCTACGTCTTTGAATTAATCTCATATCAAGTTGACGTTTATCAAGGCAAGATAAAACACGAGAAGAACCCCGTCGTTTTTGCGATTTTTGTACTGTTTTTTCCACATCTTATTGCAGGTCCAATCTGTAGGGCCGGGCAATTCATGCCTCAAATCCATATCTTGCAGAAGCCCGACAGCGCCAGATTCTACAACGGCCTCTATATGTTTATTGCCGGGCTCGCCTTGAAGTCTGGCGTGGCCGATGGCCTCGCCCCTTTTGTGAATGTCATATTCAAGTCACCTGCCGACTATTCTGGATTCGACAACCTAATGGCCTGCGTCGGCTTTGGCATTCAGATACTTTGCGATTTCTGGGGTTATTCCTTGATGGCCCTGGGGGCCGCGTTATTATTTGGTTATATCCTCCCCTATAACTTCAACCAACCCTATGCAGCACTGTCAATTAAAGATTTCTGGCGACGCTGGCATATCACGCTGAGTAACTGGCTGCGCGACTATCTGTACATTGCACTCGGCGGCTCCCGGACCAATGCCGGATGGAAAATCCAGCGCAATCTGGCGCTGACTATGCTGTTAGGTGGATTATGGCATGGCGCAAGCTGGAATTTTATTATTTGGGGAGGCATTCACGGAGGTGCTTTGGCGATAAATCGCTGGTTTGACACTGCCAATATACCCCATACATTTAAAGTCATACTGCGCTGGCCGCCCTTGGCATGGGCACTGACCATGACGGTGGTTTTTGTCGCATGGATCTACTTCCGTGCAGCCAGCTTCAGCGACGCCATCTTAATGATTGAAAAAATCATAACGCCTAGCGACCAATGGAGCAGTACAAAGCTTGCACCTCTGTTTTTCGAGTTACTGCTTCTGTACCTGCCTATCCAGTGGATAGTGCACAAGACTACTTATAACTTTGACATATCAGGCCTCGCCCTCTGGAAGCCAGCTTTCATTTTCGCGGCCCTGACAATATTCACGTTCATATACTATGTCGACGGCAATGACTTCATATACTTCCAATTCTAAGACTCTCAAAGCCACCGGCTTACGATCGATCCAGCTATATGCTTTGTCGGGAATGACGATACTTGCGCTTTTCCTCGGCGCAGAGTTTGCTGCCCGTAAACACAGCGCTCTATCCGAACCAAGCACTGATATGAGCGTCGCCGAACTCATGGATGAATTGCCCAAGATGGATATTGCCGGACGTGAGATCGGTAACCAGATGTTAGTGCACAACGTGGCACTCTTTAGCCAGACCACAGCGCCAGAGACGGTTACTACTGGGTACGTCGGCACTTCCAGAAGCAAGGTCATCCGCCCTGAGCATTTCGGTTTGAAAGGAGCGGTCGTAGGGGCAGGAAATACTTACAATGAAATTACCTACGGGTTATTACTTCAAGCGGAGATCCTCAGACTCCAATTTCCCCATTTGAAGCGTGTTTACGTTGAAACATCCATGCTCCTGAGGCGACCGGGTAGGTTGATCGTCGAGGACGACCATCGAAAATACATTCCGTTGCTGCGGAGTCTCAGTCCGCTCTGCGATCGATCGGCAAATGTTCCGGGATGTGTTCCGGTCTTTGAGTCATTAAATAATCTCCCCGAAGGCGGAAATAAATTCTTGCACTCGGAGTTACTGGCACAACGCAGCAACATCAGGTTTTCAAGCTTATTTACAAATGAAAAGAATTCAATTCCGGTTCTAAGCGATCCACTGTTGGCGGGTTTAAACCCCAATGGGGAAAGAAAGAATCTTTCGCCCCCCCTAAGAGCTAAAGCAGATCAGACCAAGGAAATCACGAACGAAAACGTGAAGGTTCAACGTCTCCGAGAAATTAGCAACAGCGCCCCTTGGGACGGTCTGTTTGATCTGTTTGCATTGTGGGGAAGGAAAAACAATATCGACGTCATTCTATTTCAACCCCCCGTACGCTCCGACTTGTACAGCTATCAACTTCAATATGGCCTTGATGGGCATACCACAGATCTGCGGCGCTTGGCAGAACAGTATGACATTCCGTTTATCGATCTGAATTCGCCCCGGCAGGGTTTTATGCAAGACTGGAGTCTTTTCAGCGACGAAGATCATATGGAAACTTGTGTCGGCAGCGGACTATTGACTCTGGCGCTGGACGAAGGCTACAAGGAGTATCTGAATGGGCATAATTTAATGCCCGACCTCAAGCGTTCCGCAATTGAAGAAAGAGAACAGAGCCGTTTATCGGTTTGCAACAAATAGCAGGGAATTTGCTATGCAGTCAATAACGGCTCTTATATCAGAGGATGTACCAACACATGGTTGATCGGAAAGTAAACTGGGTTATCCCACCCGCACTGACTCAGGACGAACCGTTGTTACTGTTCTCCAGTTGCGACGCAGGATATCTTAGATATGCGATCTCGTTGATCAGAAGCATTGATCTTTATTCACCTGGATATTCTTTTTTTCTTCATATCATTAATCCTGATCAACGATCGCTTGAACGCATCAGTGAGTTGCGTTCAGGATTGCGCCATACACGTCTGTTCGTGTCCCGGGAAGATACCGATCTCACTTCGCTTCCCTTAAAGCAAAAAAAAGCTTATTACGCCAGCGCCCGCTTCCCTCGGCTACAAACCCTGCTGAGCGAATACGCTATACCCATTTTTAGCATGGATGCCGACTCTCTGGTGGTTAATCCGATTGATCTGGATTTCTCAGACAAGGCAAGCGCAGAAGTGATCATTGTCCGGCGTGATCAGGTCGAAGGCACACCTGAGCACCTTTCGATCGCTACCGGCTCCATCTGGTTCTTACCGAGCGCCGGGGTGATCGAATTCTTAAAAGATGTGACAGATGAAATAGATGAACATTTTGAAAAGCAGACATTAAAATGGTTCATTGACCAGATTGTATTCTTTCAAAAGATGCAAAAGTTTAAAAAAATCCACTATTTCAACTTGAAACAAAAATACGCCGACTGGCAGTTCAGAGAAACAAGCATTCTTTGGGCTGGCAAAGGTGGGCGCAAACTGTACGACATGCGCTTCTTTATGCTTCAGGCACTGCTATCTGATGATGACGAACGACGTGTACTTGCCAATCAACTCGTGGCCAATCTACAGAATAATAGTGACTTGCTTTCAAACGAGTGGATGTTTGAACGCCTGAGAGTAGCTCGGAAGGTCTCGGCGCGTATTGCACTGTATATTCCACGACTAGACTTACCTTGGAAACGAGGTACTGTGGCCAACGCCGTGCCACCGATTCCGAGCGACGATACGATTGATCTCCGCTTGTACTGGAAAGCATTTACCTTGCGCTTGGCTAATTCAATTCAACGGGCGGGGATGCCAGTAGATATCATCGAGATTCCCGCTTGGCTAATAAATCGTCAAAAAATTGAAGAGAATTGCTCAGCCTTAGCCTTAGTCCCTCATCGCTGCAAGTTTGACTTCGAGGATGGTCCCACACCTGTCATGTTTTACATGCAGGAATTTTTTCGTTGGGTGTTTGTCGTCAATGACCAGGGTTGGAGCGCTGCGTCAAGTATTTACCCGGTAGATCTGCAGTCTCTGCCACAACACTCTCAAGGTGCCTACGACAACTATCGTGACCGTTTGCAGGAAGGAAAAGTCAGTAGCAAGTTTTCCCAACCAACCCCGAGAACCAAGGAAGAACTGCTGCGTGAAGGGTTGATTCCTGCCTCATACAATGCACAGGGAATGCAGACTGATACCCCACGTCCATATATTTTCTTCCCTTTACAGATCCCCACTGATCAGTCGATTCGCTATTTTTCGGATATTTCCGAAGAGGACGCTGTTGCGGCGCTTATCGCCTGGGCCCAGGCTCGTGATATAGCCGTCGTGCTCAAGCCCCACCCCGCCAATATGAAAAGCATGTCGCCATTTGAACGATACGCAGACGGCGTCACGGTATTTTTCAGTAATGCGAGTGTTCACGATCTGACAAAGCATGCGAGCGGCGTCTATACAATCAACAGCGGTGTAGGCTTTGAGGCTTTGCTGCAGGCCAAGCCCGTGGTCACCTTTGGCCGGGTTGAATATGATTGCGTGACCTTCAATGCCACACTCGACAACCTCGATCAGGCATGGGCGTTTGTTTCAAACTCCGGCAAGGCGGAGCTGGAGAATCGCTATCGACGCTTCGTCGATTGGTTCCTCGGAAGCTATGCAATTGACATGTCGCAGTCCGAGACCCTCGATAATCGCTTCAAGGACATAGCCGAAGCTATTGTAAGCAAAGCTCATGACTTTCTCAGCAAGGGCAACAGCCATTAAAACTTTACTCAACACAATGGATTCCGGCGTAACCCTCGCATTGCGCAACATCCGCTTGCAGATGCGTGAACATGCCTTGGGATATGCGTGGGCGTTGATCATCCCGATGCTCTATGCCGTCTGTTATATATTCATTAAACGTGAGCTGACCGGAAGTGCCGCCGATTCTTCGGATCAGGCGGGCTGGGATATTCTTCGTGCCTTTGCCGGAATTACTCTGTTCCAATGCTGGATGCAGATAGTTCAGGAGATGTCCAATTTCATACGCCGTCAGCGCGGCCTATTACGAGGATTGGACGTCGGCCCAACGCCCTTTGTACTAGCAATTGTATTTGAAGGCGGAATTGCCGTTCTGATTCGCAGCGTTCTGATCATCCTTGCTATTCCGCTTCTCGGACTCGCTTTCCCGTCAGGCATATACCCTTGGTTAATATTTATAGCGTGTATTCTCGCGCTGCTGCTTTCGGCAACTACCATAGGCTTGCTGCTTGCTCCTTGGTCAGTTCTATATGCCGATGTGCGTAAGGCATTGACTTCGATGAATCTGCCGATCGTCCTGATCTCACCAATCTTCTACCCAGCAACGGAGAGATTGGACAGTATGCTTTATTGGATAAATATTGCTAACCCTATGGCGTCACCACTAGCGGTTCTGTCCAGCGTGCTACAAGGCCAGAGCGGAAGCGTCTATATGCTGCCCATGCTTGTCGCCAGCGGAATATCGCTGCTATTACTGTCATGGTTACTTGTTCTTTTGCGTCGTCAGGTACCTATTTTACTAGAACGGATGGGTAACTGATGGAAGTGTTACTTGAAGTTCAGGGTCTTTGGAAGAAATACTCCCGCAGCCTGAACGCGTCGGTACGTTATGCGGCCAAGGATCTGCTGTCAAATGCGACCGGTAGAACAGATCGAAATAGTGACCTGCGTGATTCGGAATTCTGGGCGCTCCGTGACGTTGATTTCTCACTGCGACGTGGCGAAGTCATAGGGGTGCTAGGCCACAACGGTGCAGGAAAAAGTACCTTGCTCAAATGCATCGCTGGAAAACTAAGGGCTGACAAGGGGAAAGTCGTGCGACGTGGCGAGCTGGGGCACCTACTCGAAATGAGTGCGGGCTTCGCACCTAGCATGACTGGGCGCGACAATGTTTCGGTACGCGGACGCTTGATGGGAAAGCGCGGTAAAGACTTGGCCCAATACATTGCTCAAGTCGAAGAGTTCGCGGAAATCGACGAATTCTTTGACTCACCAGTACAGTTCTATAGCTCAGGGATGAAGTCACGCCTCGGCTTCGCAGCTTCTTCTGTGATAGAGCCGGACATCCTTATCATTGACGAGGTGCTCGCCGTCGGCGACCTGGCGTTCCGCATGCGCTGTTATGAGAGGATTAATGAGCTTTCGCGGAATGCTGCGGTTATTTTTGTTTCGCATTCCATAGGACAAGTTGCTCGGCTGTGCGACCGTGGTCTATACCTTGAAAAAGGTCGCGTTTTATTTGATGGGGGCGTACAGCAAGCGCTCGAACTCTACCAAGACAAACTGGGCCATCAGAATGAGAAAAAGCGCGGGCAAGTATTTAATCCAGAGCTTGTTGCTCTTGAATTATTGGTCGCTGGATCGCCCGTTGTCTCGGGCCAACCCATACAGTACGGAAACCCGCTGTCCTTGAATGTCGACATTTCCAAGCTGCCAGCTAATGCTCAGGTGCGAGTCTTATTGAGAGACACCGCGCAAAGCGTGCTGATGGACTGGAATTCGGTCCGCGCTGCACTTGCCTGGCCCGACCACGCCGCTATTTTACATGTTGAACTTGGCAACGCTGAACTTTCCCCTGGTGCATTTTCTATTGCGGTACAGGTCATGAGTCCAGACGGAGTGGATCATCTCTGCCTTTCGGAAGCTGTTCCTTTCCGGGTAGCTGGAGAATACCACTATGCCGTTCCGGTTCAACGAGCGGCCCAGTGGTCGTTTAAGTAAACGTTCAAACCAAATTTAACGGAATGTTTGTATGACAAGCGTACTGCGACAACCCCTTCTGATTGGTGGCGCTCCACGCAGCGGCACGACCGCCCTATTGCAGGTATTGAACTCCAACCGCTCGGTCTATATCTCTTCGGAAGAGAATCTTGTCAATACAGAGAAGGTATTGACTAAGCTTCTTGGTACCCGTGAGCGACGTGCCCGCACGCTCACCGGAGGCATGCGTTCACTGTCGCACCGTGAAACGTTAACGTTGGATAACATTCATAGCCATAACTTTTCCGTAAGATCCGTCTGGCCAGCTATTCTCTATATGTATAAATGGCACCATAAACGTCATGCCGAGGGCGAGCCCTTGGTCGTCTGGGGCGACAAATACCCTAACTACTACCGCGAAATTGATGAAGTATTAGCCTTGCCTAATGTTCGATACCTGCATATTACGCGCAACCCCTATGACGTGATTAACTCCATGCTGCGCCGTACCGAAATGTCCAAACAAGGCAAGGATTGGTGGAAAGCAATAACCGATATTGACCAGATGATTGAGGCATGGGCCCAGGCCTATTCCACGATTCTACGTATCGAAAAAAATCCGAACGTTTTCCATATGCACTACGAGAGCCTCGTCTTCGACTTTAATAAGACGATGGACAGGCTAAATAATTTTTTGGACGTTGACTTCGTATACGAAAACTTGATGGTTGATGACCCGGACAAACATTATGAGCGCGACTTCATCAGCGATGAGATCGAACAACGCATTTCTTCTAACTTTCAAGTCAGCGACTACGTCAATACATTTCGGAATCATCCAGATTTGGCGAGCGTAGCAGCTTCGCTTAGCATGTTGAAGTCGTTTTAGTTGGGAAACTGGAGATCCAGAGACAGGTCTTAATTCGGATCGACCGTTTGTCATGAATAAAAAGGAACACTATGAACGCTGAGCCAATACTGACGGAGAGCGGCGCACGAATTTTCATCGCGGCCACACCTGCCGAATGGTTGCCAATGCGGGTGCTTGAGTTTTCTATCAGAGAAACCTCATCGATTCCCGTAGAAGTGTCGCCCATATACTCATTCGAGCGATCAATCCCCGTACCGGAAGCATTGGAAAATCGTCCGCGAACACCTTTTTCCTTCCAGCGTTTCCTGATCCCTGAGTTGTGTGGCTTTTCAGGTAAAGCCATCTACCTGGACGCAGACATGCAGGTATTCCAGAACATTACTGGTCTATGGGACCGCCCCTTTTCCGGTAGCGATCTACAAACAGTTGAAAAAGCAGAAGGCAGCCGACGCCCGCAATTCAGCGTCATGCTTCTGGACTGCAGCAAGCTCAACTGGAAGATAGAGGAGATCGTTGCAGATCTGGACGCGGGACGTCTTAATTATTCAAGCCTAATGTTCGAAATGCGCGTAGCCAAGAATATTTCCTGGACGATCCCCGACACTTGGAACTCACTTGAGCATTATGAGCCGGGCGAAACAGCGCTCCTTCATTATACTGATATGAATACCCAGCCGTGGGTTTCAATTAAAAACAAAAATGCTAGCCTATGGGTTTCTTGCTTACGGCGTGCAGTTGAAAGTGGCTTTATCAGCCGCTCTGATATTGAGCGAGAAATCGATGCTGGTAACGTGCGCCCTTCTCTCCTCTACCAAATTGACAATGGCCTTGATGACTCATGGGCATTACCAGCCAAACAATTGTTGAGCGATGTTAAATTCCTCCCCCCCTATAATCGCATTCTTAAAAGCAAGCGCCCAATACTTTACGTATACGCTCGTCAGCTATTGAGCGTGCTTATGCTCTCCGGTCAGCGTCTGCTCGGCAAGCCTTGATGAAAACCAAGCGTCTCAATCCTTTTCCCTAGCCATCCATGATTCATTGTTAGCCAACGGGGGTATCTTGGCCTACCACACCAGCCCGAGCCGTGTCGTCGACATGTGTCCCCTGCCGTCGCCCATGATAATCTCCGACCATGCCCTCAATATGACACGTAAAGGCAACAATTATCCGCCGCCCATGGCATCATTCTCGACATAGGGAGGTGAGCCTGTTCCGCCCCTTGAATGCCAAAGATGTATATACGTCATCGTTGGCTTGGGGACGCCTCTTATAAGATACCGGCCCGTTCCGGGCTGATGGTCTTCTGCTGTGCGTGCACTAACACTACCGCTACCCGACTGCTGGAACGTGCGAACACCGTCGGAAGCGAAATGTCTGTCGAGTGGCAGAGGTAGAATTCAATGTTAAACAGTAATGGGGGTCCGAATGGATCACGGAGATGAAGTGATACGGGTATATGTCGGCGTTGATCGCTCACAGTTATTGGCCGTTCCCGTCCTTGAGTATTCGATAAAGCGACACACCACCGCTAAAGTCGAGGTCATCCCGATGCTCGACCTTCCTGTCCCTGAACCAAAGGATCCAAGGAACGGTCAGCGCACAGGGTTCTCCTTTAGCCGCTTCTGCATCCCGAAGCTCACCGGCTACAAGGGCAAAGCGATCTATATGGATGCCGATATGCTGGTGTTTCGTGACATCCGCGAGCTGTGGAATATTCCATTTGACGGCGCGAAGGTCATCATTCAACAGGAAGTGAAGTTCGGCGACGAGTCGACCCAGAAAATCGGTGCCCCGAAGACCCGCAAAAAACAATGCGCCGTTATGCTCCTTGACTGTGACCGCTTGGACTGGGACATCGAAACCATTGTCCTTGGCATGGACGAAGGTCGCTACGACTATGATGAATTGATGTCGCAATTGATCATTCTTGACGAGGAACACGTCAAGTACGGTGTTCCATTCGAGTGGAACAGCCTGGAACACTGGGACACCGACACACGCCTGATCCATTATACCGATGTCTACACGCAGCCTTGGTCCGCTTGCGGAAATAAAAATGCCTGGCCTTGGTTCGCTGAGGTTCGCAGAATGCTCACCGATGGCACACTGACCGAGGCCCAGATACAGGAAGAGATCGATCTTGGATATTTTCGCCCCTCACTGTTGCGTGATATCAAATATCGGCATTGGCTGCCTTCTTTCCTGCACGGTTTATGGGATAAGAAAAACGAGGCAGCTGACAAACTCTCGGGTTACATCCCCCACAAAGCGGTCTATGAAGCTAAAAGGCATCGCCAGCGCGTGATCAAGGCTTATGAAGCTAAGCTCCAGGCAGAAAAAAACCTAGACGACCAGAAGGCGTCCAACTCATGATTGATCTCTTCAATTTATCGTCCAGACCGAAAACCGTCGGGACACCAGAACCGTTTGACGTCTGCTTGGATGGTAACCCAAACGGACGGAACATCCTTATTTTCACTGAGCATGTGAATGCTACCTATTTTATTAGCTTCGATCTTCCATTACGCGAGATGCACCGTCGAAAGGAGGTGAACTTCGCGGTTATTTCCCAAGACTTGGTCTCTCGTTCGGGTGAGGGATCCTGGAAATTGTGGAGTGAAGCGTTCAAACCGGACTTGGTCATCATCACCCGCTATGGCCAACCCTTTGGAGCGCAGATTGTCGATTATTTTAAAACTCAAAAAATACCGACAATTTATCACATCGACGACAACTTGCTCGAAATCCCCGCCTCTTTAGGCGCAGAAATCCAAAAACGTCAAGGCGCCCAAGATGTTATCGATGCTCGTCGATATCTATTGGCACATTGCGATCTGATTTATGCTTCCACATCTCATCTGGCAGGCTTGCTAAGCCAACTGTTTCCGAATCAACCCGTTTATCATGGCATGTATGCGCCTTTTATTGGGGACAGGCTCTCCACCAGTAGAAACCCTCGACCGTACCAGACGGTGGGCTACATGGGATCCAAAGGACATCAGGAAGATTTGAATCTGGTTGTTCCTGCACTCGAACGCTTGCTAGACGAAAGGCCAGATTTACATTTCGAAGTCTTCGGCACGATTCAGATGCCTCCCCGCCTTGAACGCTTCGGTGACAGAATTAGAAGCCACAAGGTAAACAAAGCCTATCTGGAGTTTCTCTCCGTGCTGGCGAGTTTGAACTGGGATATTGGGCTTGCACCTCTTGTAAACGAAGACTTCAACCTATGCAAAGCGCCGACCAAATTTATCGAATATACCGCAGCCGGTATACCTGTCATCGCTTCTAATATCCCTGTGTACAGTAAGGTAATACCTAGCGGTGGAGGTGTGCTCGTGGATGAAACAGGCTGGTATGACGCGCTAGTCTCATCGCTTGATTCCAAGGCATTTACAACACAGGCGGTTGAAATTGCTCAAGGGTTCTGTGCCAGGAATTTTTCGATCGAGCGGCTTGAGCAGCAGTTAGCGCTGGTTTTTGATAAGGTTACCCCCTCAACAAATCTATCGAACCAGATCACTGAGTAACTAGAACACAATGGAAGGTAACGAAGAAAGTTACCTTTCATTACAGGTCGGACGTTGATGCCGAAAAGCAAGTAAACGCGGTAACCAGATACTCTCTGATAATGATGTTGGAGGCGATGAAAGAGGCGATATGGACAGGACCAGGAAGATCCAAAAGAAGCGGCCAGTTCGCCATAACAGAACAGCAACATAGGCCAAACAATATAAAACTGCTCCTCTACACCCAGCGACCAAAGATGCAGTAGAGGCTTCGTTATCGACGAGACGTCAAAATAACCGCTCTCCCTGAAAGAATCGCTATTGAATACAAAACTGGCCCCTAGCGCAGTTTCTCCCCGAGCTGCGCATATTCGTTTGGGAACAGAACGAACCATCCAAATCCTATACATCATGCCATGACCAGCGTCGGTCACGGAAATATCCGTTAATTCGGTGCCGATAAAAATCGAGAATACTAAACTGCCCAAGCGCAGAATTTTTTATAAATACTGGCTGAAATCAGATAGCCGGATATTAAAAAACATCTACGCCCGTAAACCCACCGATCATAAGACTTGGGAAGGTGTGATACAGAACCACACCTAAAACGGCGGTTGCGCGAAGTCCATCAATGTCCGCGCGATAGCGCTAGATGGGTATATGGCATGACTGGTCCCGACACACTGTCGAGTGACCGGTGAGCCGTATTTGCCCAACCAATCACGATGTGTCTGGAGCCCCGGCTATGGATAGCTGAAGCTCTTGATCAACGTCAGCTCCCCGACCGCCCGCATCGGCACCACGAACGTTTCCATCTTCTCGCTCGGAGTGCCCTCTTCAGTAATCACCGTCACCTGCGCCGTGGTCAGGGCCTGTTGCGCCTGCTCCACCTGCTCGCCGTCTCCGTCGCCCTCCTCATCCTCGTCACTGCGGTAGCCGCCGCCGTAATAATTCACGTAGACCAGATACTGGCCTTTGATCGGTGCCGGCATGGCGAAGATTTCCGGGCCGTAGCCGGTGGTGACGTCGACGTCGAGGGCGGCGCCGTTGGCGACGGCGCGGTCGCCGTACCAGATGTGGGCGCCATCGGGCGTCACCAGGTGCAGGTCAAGGTCGGTGCCGTCGCTATCCCAAGTCAGCAGGACCCGCAGCTTGGCCGGGGTGGCGCCACCGCTGGTGTTGAGAAACTGCGTGCGGTGGCGCTGCTGACCATCGGCGCTGCGCACTTCAACGCTGTTGCTGCCATTGGGGAATGAGAAAGGTCGGTCGAAACGGCCTTCTTCATCTGTTTTCAGCGGCAGGCTTACGCCGTTGACGATCAATTGTCCTGGCGCATTGCTGTCCTTGGGCGCGCCTTTGATCTGGCCGCTGATGCGCGCGGTGTCGGCTTGGCCCGGGGGCGTATTGACCGACGAGGCCGGGTAGTTGACGGTCTGGCTGAAGCTTTCGCCCTCGCCCCCCGGCGCACCGCTGCGCCAGCCGCCGACGGGTGTGTCGAGCTTGATGGGGTCGGCAGCCATGGCCGGTGGCAACGCGGTCAAGGCACAGAGCAACAACAAGACCTGTGGATAACGGAGTGTCATGGTCTATTCCAGCAAGAGGTGACGGGCGAGCCCTTCGATATAGGTTTCGTCCTGGCCGTTGGGGTGAGCCTCAAAGGCCAGGTGCAGGTATTCGTGTGTGAGGTCGAGGCGGTCTTGCAGCGACAGCACGCCACGTACGTAGATGCGCTGGCGCTCGCGGTCGACATATGGCCGGCCGAAGGCGACGCGGCAGACCGCGAAAGCGCTGATTTCGTTGTAGCCGACTTCGCTTTCCAGGCGCTGACGCCAGCCACGGCGCTGCTTCAGCAACCAGTCCTGGGCCGCGGGCAACGCTTCGCAGGACGCCACCGGATTGTCCCAGCGGCTGAGGCTGGCACGCGGATACGCATGCAGCAGGATGGCGTCGTAGCGTTGGCCGCCGTTGGCTTGTTCAACGGCTTGGGCCCAGGACAATTTGTCCGGGCCCGGTTGATCGGAGTGGTACGTGACGTCAGTGCCGGCCAGGACCAGATCAGTGGTCCACGCGGCAATCGCGCGGGTTTCAGGCGCCGCCGGACGCGGGGCGACGCGCTGGCGGTGACTGCTGTCATCGATGCTCAGGCAATCACCATTGCGCCCGGCGTTTTGCAGCAGGTAGGTGCGAATCGCCACGGCCAATGCCTTGGCCGCTTCGACGGGTTCGGCCTTGGCCTCGCGTTGCAGGACCCGGGCGACGTATTCTTCCCGATCCAGTCGCGCCACCAGCTTGCCAGGCATCAGGAACAGCTCGCCGTCGCTGTGGATATCCAATTGGTTGCCATTGGTGAACTCGACACGGTAATCGCCGCGCAGTTGACCCGGCGTGGCAGGACGGTCGCCGACCATGACTCGCTGCAAGGGATAACGGGCAAACAGGTCGACTTCCACGCAGCGCCCGGTTTCCGCCGGCCAGCGCGACGGCAATGCCGTGGCCAGGCCATCGCCATACGTTTTCAGCACCTGCTGGCTGGTACCGCGGCCGCCGGCCCAGACGGGCGTGCCATCGGCCAGCCAACCGGCGAAACCGCCCTGGCGCGACGCCGGGCCGCGGTCACCCAGCCAGCTCCACGTCTTGACCCGCAGGCGACCGCCCAATTGACCGACCAATCGCCCATCCGCAGCGCCGAGCACCACGTCGAGCAGTACCCGCCGGGCCTGATCCTGGGCCGGCAACGTGGCCAGCGCCTTGAGCAGTTCTGCAACGGGTACCTGGGTTTGCGGCTGCAGGGTCGGCAGGTCCAGCAACCAGTTCGGCGCCCGGTGCGCTTGCCAGTAGTCCCGCCAGTCCGGCGCCGAAAGCCCGAGCCGTTGCGGTTCGAAGTACAAGCCGCAGGACTTCACCAGCGCCTGATCACGGCCGATGCTCTGCCCGGCATTGCAGCAATAGACTTCTTCTTTCGATTCGCCGCGACACTCATAGACCGGCTCGCGGGCATCGGTGTCCACCAGCCAGGCGTAGACGAAGAGCTTCCACAGGCTGCCCAACGGTGCCGTCAACGAGTCCGGCAACGGCTGGCGGTCCAGCACCTGGGTCTGGCTCACTCGCAACAGCTGACCGTCGAAAGCCAGGCGCAAGGGCTCCTCCTGCGCTGTCGCCAGCGCAGGAATCAAGCACAACAGCCACCAGCCCCAAGGCTTGCGCATCTCAGTTGACCGTCACCTGACCGAGCGCCGGTTTCTGTTCGCGAGCCTGGTTTTGCGGCGCATACACCTGGGTGAAACGCACCGGCGGCAAGCTGAACTGGCCCTTCTGGGAGAAACGCACCAAGTGTCGCAGGCGCAGTTCGCCACTCAGGGCATCCACCGGGACCGCGTAAGCCATCTGGCCCGGCTCGAAACGGGCCTTTTCCAGGGACGTCGGTTCGCTGTCGGCCTTGCCCAGCAACTGGATGCCCCACGTGGTGCGCTCCACATCAGCGCCCGGCGGCAGCGGCACTTCGAGCATGCCGTAGCGCAGCGGCGTCGAGGCCTTGCTGTTGATGATCACTTCATCCAGATAGAGGCTGTCGCTGGACAACGGCTTGTTGCCGACGGCTTCGAGCTTGAAGGTGAACGCTTCGTCGCCCGGCACGAGGCGCGACAGGCGACGGGTGATGGACACGGCCATCGGCGCAACTGGCGCTTGCTGGCTCTGGAAGCTCAATGACGCCTGCACCGGACGCGCCTGGGCACTGGTCAGGGTCAGCATCGTTGGGAGCTGCGCGCCCTGCCACTGCCAGTAGGTTTCACCGGTCGCGCCCTGCTTGGCTGCCCAGCCTTCGGCCGGTTCCAGGGTTGTGGCCGCCGGTACCTGTTCGATACTGCGCTGCAACCAGGTCAGGGCCAGGGCACGTTCCAGGGTGGATTGCTGTGGCAACACGCGCTGCAGCAACGCGGCGGCGCGTGCTTGATCGAAGCTCTGCAACGACAACACCAAAGCCTCGACGAACGGCTGGGAGCTGAGTTCCAGTTGCTGTTGCGCGGCGTCCGCCTGGCGACTGAAGGCCGCCGGCATCGGCACTTTTACCTGCTTGGCCAGCGATGCCGTCAGGACACGGGCGCTGGCCAGGCCGAGGGCTGAATCCGGCGCGTACATGACGAGGCTGTCCTCGCCACTGTCCAGCACGCTCTCGGTGATGTCTTCGCTGGCCTTCGCCAGGTCGTCCATCAGACCGCTGATCAAGGTGTTCACCGGCAGCTGCATCTGTTTGGCGAACGACAGGATCAGGGCACGTTGCAGCAATGGCGTATCACCGGCCTGCTTGGCATAGACCTCCAGCACTCGCTGCCAGTGTTCCGGCGGCAGGTTCAGGTCCAGCGCCTTGCTGGCGTGCCAGTCGGCGTAATAGGCGTAGGCGGTGAGGAATGCATCCGGCTCGCCATCCTGGCCCCACCAGGTGAAGCTCGCCGACGGGCCGGCCATCTGCACCAGGCGCAAGCGACTGTTCTGCATGATCAAACGCAAGCGGTCACGGATCTGCGGGTTCGACGCCAGGGACGGGTAGGCAATACTCAACGGCAACAAGCGGCTGGCGGTCTGTTCGACGCCGCCGTACGGGTAGCTCAACAGGTCGTCCAGGGCCGAACGGAACAACGCTTGCGGGCTGTCATCCAGGCGCAGGCGAATGTCACTGGCGTCGGCCGGCAGGTTCAGTGGCGTGGCGTCACTCATAACGTCGAGGCGCTGGCTCTGGGTGACTTGCCAACCGTTGCCGCTGGCATTGAGGTGCATGGCCAGGGCGTCCTGGGTTTCGCCGTTGAGTTGCAACTGCACGGTCAAGTCGCCATTGCTCAGTTCCATGGTCGGCAGCGCGACGTAGTTGATGCCATTTTTCAGGTCCGCGACCACACGTTGTTCGGCGCCGGCGTAGCGGATCAATAATTCGGCCTTGAGCGGTTTTTCCGACTGGCTGAAGACGAACAGGCCCAGTTGCGGCTTGTCGCCCACGCGGAAGCGGGTCGGGCCGCTCCACTTCAGGTACAGCGGTTTTTCCGAGGCGATGAACTGCTTCTTCTGCCCCACCTGGCCGTCATCAGCGATTGCCTTGGCGGTGATGCGCCAGCGGGTCAGCGAGTCCGGCATCTTGAAGGTAAAGCGGGCCTTGCCGTTGGCGTCGGTGACCAGCTCCGGTTGCCATGCGGCGGTGTCGACGTCTTCGCGACGCGGCCGTTCCAGCACCTTGACGCCACGCTCGCTGCGGTTGGCCTTGCCCGGCGCGCCAGGGCTACCCGGCAGCGCCACGTCGTAGCTGATGAACGACAGGCTGGCGCTGGTGCGCACGTTGTTGCGGCGTGGGTGATAGAAGAACTGGTCGATGGTGGGCGCCACTTCCGGTTGCAACGCATAAACCATTTCATCGACGACGCTGACAGTCAGGTGCGCCGGGATCGCCTTGCCGGCGAACTGGGTGCCCAGGTCCACGGTTACGGTGTCGCCCGGGCGATACGTGGCCTTATCGGTGGTGATGGCCACGTCGATCTGCGGCGCAACCACCTTGATGCCGGCGTTCTGGAAGCTGTACTGGCCGCCCTTGGTGTACAGCACCGAGAAGGTCAGGTTCGGCGCAAAGCTGTCTTTCACGGCAATGCGCGCGCGGTATTGGGTGTCGCTGAGCTTTTCCATCTTCAGCCAGTCGCCGCCCTTGGTCAGCAGCGCGGTAGCCTCGACCTTGTCCCGCTCCAGGGACAGCAGCGCGTCGCTGACCGGCTCCGGAAAAGTGATCAAGGCCAGGGCTTCGTCACCGGTCTTGTATTCAGGCTTGTCGAAGACGATCTCGACCGTGCCCGGCACGGCCTTGATACCGTCACCGGTCACCGCATGCGCGGCGGCGCCAATGACCCGGCCGTGGTCGTCCTTGAGCGTCAGGTTGTAGGTGCCGGGACGCTCGAAGGTCAGGCTGAAGCCTTTGTCCTTGGCCGCCAGCTTGCCTTCGCCGGTGCTCTGGTCTTCCAGGCGTACCCAGGCGTAGCTGCCCGGCGTCACGGCCTTGGCCTGCTCGTTGCCGCCTTCATTGGCATAGCTGAACGACACCTTCTGGCCGACGGCGCTGAACCGCTGGGGAGCGCTCAGGCGGAAATTCGCCGCGCCACGATCGATGAGGATTTCCTTGCTGGTCTTGACCCGATAGGCCGCGCCATCGCTGGCGAATACAGTGAGTGTGTAGCGGCTTGGCTTGTCGGCGGCCGGCAGGTCGAGGGTGGCGTTGCCCTTGGCGTCGGTGGTCACTTCGCTGCTGGTCAGCTCCACCGGGAATTGCCCCAGGTATTGCAGCTCGTTATCCACCATCGACAGTTGCTGGGCGCGCAGACTCAGGCTGACCTTGGCGTTCGCCACCGGCTTGCCGTCCGGGTAGAGCAGCACCAGATTGCCCTTGACCGGCTCGCCGGTGCGGTAATCCTGCTTGGCGAGGTTCAGGGCGATTTCGAAATGCGGCTTGATGTATTCAGCCACGCGAAAGGCGCTGCTGTAGAGCTGGTCCCTGTAGCTGAAGCGCAACTCATAACCACCGGCCACGGCATTTTCCGGCAATTGGAAACGGCCCTGGGTGCCGGCCTTGGAGTCGAGCTTCAGGGCCAGGGTTTGCAGTGCGGTGCCGGTTGCGTCCAGCACGCTGACGTTAACGTCGGCGGCGGTCGGTTGCACCGAGTCACGGGCGTTCTTGAACTCCCGGCCAACGATCTTCAGCGACACCCAATCCCCCGGCCGGTACAGCGGCCGGTCAGTGAACGCGTAAAGCTTGGTGTCGTAGATTTCGCTGTCGTAGTAGAAGTTTTCCGAGACGAACACCCCGCCCTCTTCGTCCTCGCCAATGACGAACGAACGCTCCGGGCTGACGTGCTTGAGGCGCAGCAGGCCGTCTTCATCGGTGGCACCGCTGCTCATCACGCCCAGGCCGTCAGTCCACAGCACGTTGACCTTGGGCACCGAACGCCCCTCATGCTTGCGCGCGGCCCAGACCAGCAATTCGTCGCCGGCAATCTTGCTCACGGCCACGGTGTTGGAGACGAAGACCATTGTCGTCGCCCGGTACTTGCCGATCAGCGCTTCCACCAGGTACAGGCCCGGTTTCAACTGGCCCAGCGGCACATAGACATTGCCCGGCGCGACGCTGACAAAGTCGCTGGACGAACCGGCCAGGTCGACGCCGGCCGGTGGCTGGATCGGTTTGGCCTGCCACAGTGGATAGCGGAACTGGCTGACCACCGGCAAGCCGGGGATCAAGGCGAATTGCGCTGGAGCGTCGTACGGGGTCGGCGCGATCAGCGCATTGCCGACCTTCAGCTCCGGCACTTCTTCAGTGACTTGCTGGCGGGACTCGTAGGAGAACGCCCGCTGCATCACCCGGCGGGACTTGCGATACCAGTTGTCCCACAGATACGCGAGGGTATTGGACAGGCCCTCGCCCTTGAACTGGCCGTCGCTGACCACACGGTGCAGGTTCTTCTGGCGCTTGAGAAATTCCAGTGGCTTTTCGATGCGATAGACGCGGATATCGGCGCCGCCGTAGGGCTCCATGCGGAACCGGCGGTAGTCGCGACCCGGCGCTTCGAGACGGACCATCGCCTGCTCGTCGCTGGCGAAACTGCTGTCGGCCAGCAGGAAGAAGCTTTCACCGGACACCGGCGTGTAGCCGCTGGGCTCCACGGTGTCTTCGGCATTCACGAGAGGTGCCAGCAACAGAGCGAACAGCAGGGGCAGTTTCGAACACAAGCGCAGCATGCGGGCACCGGTCATTGGGTGAGAAAGTTGAGTCGATAGACGCCGATGAAGTTGGGGTTGGCTGCGTCGGGTATCCATCGGGTGTCCTTCCAGTTCATGAGTTGTTGCAGGCTTGCGGAACGCATGCCGTTGTCAGTGGGGGTGGTAGTGCCGGTGTGATAGGCGATGTAGCGGCCCATCCAGATCATCAGGTGCTGGTCGTCGCCCTGGTCGAAGAACATCAGGTCGCCGGGCCGGGCCTGGGTGACATCGCGGCCCACCAGACGGCTATTGAACTGGATCAGCTTGATCGCGTTGACATAGGGCCCGACCTTGCCGCCGCCCTGTTGCCATTGCTGGGCGAGGCGCCGTTGCGCATCGCTCAGCGGCAGCTCCGGCGGCAGGTAGCGGTTGGACAGGCCATTGCTGCGCAACCATTTCTGGTCATGGACTTTCAGCGCTTCGTTGGCAGCGAAGCGCACCAGTCCGGCGCAGTCCTGCTGGTACCAACGCGGGCTCGGGCCTTTGCTCAGTTGTTCCTGGGCGATGCGCACGAACCAGGCCCGAAAGACCTGGGATTGTTGCGCATCCAGCGGCAGCGTCTCGTCGGCGAACGCACGCGCGCCGAGCAGCAATGCCAGCAGCAACGCCAATCCGGGAGTGCGGATCAGTCCTGTCACAGCGCTTTCCATTCCAGCGGCAGCCACTGCCAATGGCCGTCTGGCTCGCTGCCGGCAGGCAAGGTCAGGGCGTATTTGCCGTAGCCGCCGAGGGTGCGCAGTTTCGGAATCAGGTAGGTTTGCGCGGCGTTATAGAACACCGGTTCCATGTCCTGGGGCAGGCTGTCGAGGGTTTCGCGCTGCATCAGTTGCGCCATGGAATCAGGGCCAAAGTAGACCGGCATCAACTGGTCCTTGGGCACTACATCGGCCATGGGCGGGAAGCGTTTGTCGAGGGTGCCGAGGGCCTTGTCCACCAGTTTGTCGTCGAGGGAGAACAGCAGGGTCGAACCGTGGCGCGCCAGGCTGACCCGCATGAACGCCTTGCCAGTGATCGATTCGGGCTGCTCGGCGTCCTTGGCCAGGTAGGGGCCGAAGTTGGAGCTGACCTGGCGTTGCCATTGGTGCATCGCACCTTGCTGCTTCTCTACAACCGGGAACGCATGTTCGGCGACATTTTTTTCATAGGCGCCCACCATCGAACCGAACAGCTTGCCCAGGTCGGCGTCGAGCTTGCCGTCGTCTTCGTTCAGGCTTGCCACCAGCAGCGGGGTGTAGAGGCGCGACTCGGCGTACCAGCACAGGCCCGCCGCGCCAGCCACGTGATCAACCATGGCCTGGGCGGCTTTTTCGTCGGCACCGAGTTTTACCAGCAGGGGCTTCTGCTGCTCGGCGGCCAGGGGCAAGGCCACGCAGGCGCTGGCGCCCATCGGCATGGCTTGCCAGATGGGCTTGAAATCGAAGTCCGGCTGGTTCTCCAGTTCGTCCATGGCCAGGAAGCTGTGCCAGCCCTTGTCGTCCATGTCGAAACGCAAGCCGGCGAAGTTCGGAATGAAACGCTGGTAACCCATGGCGAGCACGCTGGCGTTGACCGAGATGCGCTGCTTGATCTGCGATGCCTTGGGCGGCAGGCCGAAGGCTTCCGGGAAGAGTTTCTCACCGGCGAGCAACGCTTCGAGGGCCTGGGTCGAGACCATGCCCGGTTCGTCGGTGGGGCCATTGCCTTTGTCGTAGAGCTTGGTCGGGTTGGACAGCACCACCAGCTTGTCGCCATGGGAGGCGAAGACCAAGGATTTGCTGGCGTTATAGCTCAGTTGGTAGAGCGCGACTTCGTCGCCGCCTACCTTCAGGTCGCCGAGCTTGCTCAACTGGGTGTCGTCCAGGGCGACTTTCGCCAACGGCTCCAGCACCTTCGCCAATCCGCCACGGTCCATCACCAGCAGGAAATCCTTGAGTCGGCCGTCCGCACCGCGCCACAGCGCGACGTCGGCTGGCTGGTCGAAAAGCTGCTCGATCAGGCTGTCCTGCAGCTTGAGATCATGCTCGTAAATGATCCGGCGCAGGCTGCCGATCAGGCCGAGGCGGTCGGCGTGGGCTTCGTAATAGAAGACGAAATCCTCGGTGAGCGTGGCCTTGAGGAACGGCACGGCCAGCAGGTCCTTGGGCAATTGGCTCAGGGAGTGCGCCTCGAGCAAGCCGTCGGGACGGCTCACGCCGAGCTTTTCCAACGCCAGCTCCATGGGCGGCGCCTTGGGCTTGGTCATGAACCAGCCCAACCCGGCGGCAACGCCGGCCACCAGGCACAGCCCGATCAGTATCGCCGGCCAGCGGCGCACAGGTTTCGCGACAGGGGTCGGCGTGGTCGGGGAAGCAGTGTTGTCGCTCATATTCACAAGGGCCTGTTCATCCGTGGAGCGGATACTTAGTAGTTGAAAGTCTTGACCAGCAACAGATCGCCAATGGCGCGCAGGGGCACGACAAAGGTCTCGCGTTTTTCATCGACGGTGTTTTCGTTGAGCACCAGGTTGATCTGCGAGGTGATCACCTCGTTCTGGTTGCTGGCTTCATCGAAGTTGTAGCCGCCGCTGCCGTAGTTACCCCAATAGTTCACGTAGACCAGATAGGTGCCGTGCATCGGCGCGGTCATGGTGAACATCTCGGGACCGGGGCCATCGACGCCATCCGGGTCGAGGCCGCCGCCATTGCTCAGCGCCGGCTGGCCGAAGAAGGCATGTTGGCCGTCGGGTGTGACGATATGCAGGTCGAGTTCGGCCTTGGGGTCGTCCCAGCCCAGCACCACGCGAATCTGCGCCGGAGTGCGCAGGTTGTTGGCTTCATAAAACTGCACGCGCTTGAGGGACTGGCCTTCGGAGCTGCGCACCTCGACGCTGTTGGAGCCGGCGCCGAACGCATACGGCCGGGCAAAACGCCCCTCGTCGTCGGTATAGAGGTTCAACGGGTTGCCGTTGACTGCCAGGCTGTGGGGCTGGCGCGCCGTGCCCAGGTCCTTGATCCGGCCCTCGATCATCGTGCGATTGCGCTGGATACCGCGATCGATGGGCGGCGTGGGATAGGCGACCTGAGGGTTTTCCGTGCGATCGAGCAAGCCGCTATAGCGCCAGCCACCGACCGGCTCCGACATTTCAGCCGAAGGCCCGGCCCACGCCAACGGCGCACCGAGCAGCACGATCGATAAAGAAAGAAAACGCACGTATGCCTCCTGCCATGCACAACGCAACCCGGCGCCCTTCCCCGGGCGCTGCTTGTCATTATTCGGATTACGTCTGGAGGCCCCGTTGCAAGGGGCCGTAGATGGCGCGAAGAGTAGCCATTTGACGGATTTTTCACAATCGGGGAACGCGTGATTCTGTGTGCGAAATCACGGACTGAGAATGGCGTGAGCCGAATAGGGACTTTATTCGGCTCACTAAATGAGCCGAATAGCGCTATTATTCGGCTCACTCACTTTCGGACAGACTCATGGCAGCTCATTGGATCTGGCAGCAGGCCGAATGGCCCGACTTTCACTGGCAAGCTGAAGCATTGGCGCCTTTGCTAAGGGAATGCGTACAGGCGCAAGGTCGGTTGCTGGGCATGACGGGCGCGGTCACGGCGTCAATCAGCGTGCAGAACGAACTTGATGCCTTGTTGCAAAACATCGTGTCCTCTTCAGCTATCGAAGGAGAACAGTTGAATGTCGGCTCGGTGCGCTCGTCCCTGGCCCGCCGCCTGGGCCTGGAACACGCCGATGACACTTCGGTCACTCAGCGTAGCGAAGGCTTGGCGAAGCTGCTGTTGGATGCGACTCGGCATTTCAACCAGCCCCTGACCGTCGAACGCTTGCTGGAATGGCATGAGTGGTTATTTCCCCTTGCCCATCGGCGGATCCGCGTAGGTGCACTGCGCGGTGACGAACCGATGCAAGTGGTTTCGGGAAGGCTGGAGCGGCCTACCGTGCATTTCGAAGCGCCGCCTCGAAAAGGACTTGAGCAACAATTGCAACAGTTCATCGACTGGTTCGAAGCCAGCCGTCATCAGTCCAACATTGATCCGCTGCTACGTGCCGGCATCGCTCATTTCTGGTTTGTCACCCTGCACCCATTCGACGATGGCAATGGCCGCCTGACCCGCACCCTGACCGATCTTGCACTGGCCCAGGGCGAGGCCCAGGCGATCCGTTTCCACGCGATGTCGGTGAGCATTCTGGATGATCGCGTCGGTTATTACCGAATCCTGGAAAACAGCCAGAGGGCCACGCTGGATATCACTGACTGGTTGACCTGGTTCCTGCAAACGCTTTTGCGCAGCCTGCAGAAGGCAATGACCAATATCGAAAGTGTTCTGGGCAAGACGCGTTTCTGGCAAGTCCATCGCGATTCGGCGCTCACACCGGAACAGGTCAAAGTGCTGAACCGATTGCTCGACGGTGGTGAAAGGGGATTCGAGCAGGGCATCAGCGCAGCTCAGTACCAGGCCGTGGCCAAGGTTTCCAAGGCAACGGCAACGCGACATCTGACGGAGCTGTTGGAGAAGGGCTGCCTGGAGCGGTTGCCAGGCGGGGGGCGCAGTACCCGTTATCGAATCAACTATCCAGCCGACTGAACACCCTGTGGCGAGGGAGCTTGCTCCCGCTGGACCGGTCCGACGCTTCGGGCGAAGCAGGCCCATAGCATTTGCGACCGCTTCGCGCTCGAGCGGGAGCAAGCTCCCTCGCCACGAAAGCGGAGGTCCTGATTTGCCCCAAACCCCCATGTCTGCTAGTGTCGCGCCGGTTTAACAGTCAACCGGAATAGCCGCCATGGCCCGCAAGAAAGCTGCACTGGATTTCGAACAATCTCTGGCCGACCTGCAAGCGCTGGTCGAACGCCTGGAGAACGGCGAACTGTCGCTGGAAGACTCGCTGACCGCTTTCGAGCAGGGTATCGGCTTGACTCGCGACTGCCAGGCGGCGCTGGCCCAGGCCGAGCAGAAAGTGCAACTGCTGCTGGAACGCGACGGCGAGCTGACCGAAGAACCGTTCGACGCGGAACAGCCTGAATGATCGGCGCGTATCAGGCCAGCAGTCAGGCCCGGGTCAATGCCGCTCTGGACAGCTTGTTCGCCGCCCCGAGCCCGGAACTGGCGCGGCTGTACGAAGCCATGCGCTACAGCGTGATGAACGGCGGCAAACGCGTGCGTCCGTTGCTCGCCTATGCCGCGTGCGAAGCCCTTGGCGGCGCTGCCGAGCAGGCCAACGGCGCGGCCTGCGCGGTGGAACTGATCCACGCCTATTCGCTGGTGCACGACGACTTGCCAGCCATGGACGATGACGACCTGCGTCGCGGCCAGCCGACCACGCACAAGAAATTCGACGAAGCCTGCGCAATCCTCGCGGGCGACGGTTTGCAAAGCCTGGCTTTCAGCGCCCTGCTGGACCCGGCCCTGAGCAATTGCCCGGCAGAGGTTCGCCTGGACATGGTCAGCGCCCTGGCGCTGGCGGCGGGCCCGGCAGGCATGGTCGGCGGCCAGGCCATCGACCTCGGTTCGGTGGGCTTGAAACTCGACCAGGACGCCCTGGAATACATGCATCGGCACAAGACCGGCGCGCTGATCGAAGCCAGCGTCAGGCTCGGCGCCCTGGCCAGCGGCCGGGCTACGCCTGAGCAGCTGCAAGCCCTGCAAACCTACGCCCGGGCCATCGGCCTGGCCTTCCAGGTACAGGACGATATCCTCGATGTCGAAAGCGATACCCAGACCCTCGGCAAACGCCAGGGCGCCGACATCGCCCGTGACAAGCCGACCTACCCGGCCCTGCTCGGACTCGAGGCCGCCAAGGCCTACGCGCTGGAGCTGCGCGACCAGGCCCTGGACGCGCTGCGACCCTTTGACGCGGCCGCCGAACCGTTGCGCGAGCTGGCGCGTTATATCGTCGAACGACGCAGCTGATACACGGTCAACCCAATTACAAGTGCGTATCGGCCAAGTTCCGGCCAACGCGTGGGCAGCTTGCGATGCATAAGGTAAACTGCCGCCTCTTTTATACCTATAACGATTCGCCTGATGCCCACGACGTTCCAAGAGATTCCCCGCACACGCCCGTCCACGCCCTTGCTGGACCGCGCCAATACGCCGGACGGCCTGCGTCGGCTGGGTGAAGCCGAGCTGGAAACCCTGGCCGATGAGTTGCGCCTGGAATTGCTCTACACGGTCGGCCAGACCGGTGGGCATTTCGGCGCTGGCCTGGGCGTCATCGAGCTGACCATCGCCCTGCATTACGTCTTCGACACTCCGGACGATCGCCTGGTGTGGGACGTTGGCCATCAGGCCTACCCGCATAAAATCCTCACCGGCCGCCGCGACCGCATGGGCACGCTGCGCCAGAAGGACGGCATCGCGGCTTTTCCGCGCCGCTCCGAGAGCGAGTACGACACCTTTGGCGTCGGTCATTCCAGCACCTCCATCAGCGCGGCCCTGGGCATGGCCATTGCCGCCCGCCTGCAGAACAGCGAACGCAAGGCGATCGCGGTGATCGGCGATGGTGCGTTGACGGCTGGCATGGCCTTCGAGGCGCTGAACCACGCCCCTGAAGTCGATGCCAACATGCTGGTGATCCTCAACGACAACGACATGTCGATCTCGCGCAATGTCGGCGGTTTGTCCAACTACCTGGCGAAGATCCTCTCCAGCCGCACCTATGCGAGCATGCGCGAAGGCAGCAAGAAGGTCTTGTCGCGCCTGCCCGGCGCCTGGGAAATCGCCCGCCGTACCGAAGAATATGCCAAAGGCATGCTGGTCCCCGGCACGCTGTTCGAAGAGCTGGGCTGGAACTACATCGGCCCCATCGACGGCCACGATCTGCCGACGCTGATCGCCACCCTGCGCAACATGCGCGATCTCAAGGGCCCGCAGTTCCTGCACGTGGTCACCAAGAAAGGCAAAGGCTTCGCTCCGGCGGAAGTCGACCCGATCGGCTATCACGCAATCACCAAGCTCGAACCCCTGGATGCCCCCGCCGCCGCGCCGAAAAAGGCCGGCGGACCGAAGTATTCCGGCGTGTTCGGCCAATGGCTGTGCGACATGGCCGACGCCGACCCGCGCCTGGTGGGCATTACCCCGGCGATGAAGGAAGGTTCGGACCTGGTGGCGTTCAGCGAACGCTACCCGCAGCGTTATTTCGACGTCGCGATTGCCGAACAGCATGCCGTTACGCTCGCCGCCGGCATGGCCTGCGAAGGCGCCAAACCGGTGGTGGCGATCTATTCGACGTTCCTGCAACGCGGCTATGACCAACTGGTGCATGACGTCGCCGTGCAGAACCTCGACGTGCTGTTCGCCATCGACCGCGCGGGCCTGGTGGGTGAAGACGGTCCGACCCATGCCGGCAGCTTCGACCTGTCCTACCTGCGCTGCATTCCCGGCATGCTGGTGATGACGCCGAGCGATGAGAACGAATTGCGCAAGATGCTCACTACCGGCCACCTGTTCAACGGTCCGGCGGCGGTGCGCTACCCGCGTGGCACCGGCCCGAATGCAACGATCGAAAGCGATCTGGAACCGATCGAGATCGGCAAGGGCGTGATCCGCCGCCACGGCAAGCAAACCGCCCTGCTGGTGTTTGGTGTACAGCTGGCGGAAGCCTTGAAGGTCGCCGAAAAACTCGACGCCACCGTGGTGGACATGCGTTTCGTCAAACCGCTGGACGAAACCCTGGTGCGCGAGATGGCCAGCAGCCACGAACTGCTCGTGACCGTCGAGGAGAACGCCATCATGGGCGGCGCCGGTGCTGCGGTCAGCGAGTTCCTCGCCCGGGAAAACATCCTCAAATCGGTGCTGCACCTGGGGTTGCCGGACATCTACGTCGAGCACGCCAAGCCGGCGCAGATGCTCGCCGAATGCGGGCTGGACGAGCTGGGGATCGAAGCGGCGGTGCGGCTGCGGTTGCAGTTGCTGGGCCTGTAAGTACAGCCAACACAAGCCCCTGTGGGAGCGAGCTTGCTCGCGATAGCGATGTATCAGCCGAACATTAGTTGACTGACACTCCGCTATCGCGAGCAAGCTCGCTCCCACATTGGTTTTATGTGGACCCAGTCATAACGGAAAACCCATGAAACTCCGCCTCGCCCTCACCCTCTCCCTGCTTCCCGCCGCCGACCTGCTGGCCGAAACCTTCGAACGCGACCAGACCCTCAAGCTGCCCGACATCCTGATCAGCGCCAATCGCCAGGTCGAGGCGCGCAATGACAGCAGCGCCGCCAACACAATCTTCACCCGCGACGACATCGAACGCCTGCAACCGGCCAGTGTCACCGACCTGCTCAGCCGCGTGCCCGGCGTACAGGTGGCACCGTTGGGCGGGCGCGGCAGCCTCCCGGGGATATACATTCGCGGCACCAAGTCGGCCCAGAGCCTGGTGCTGGTGGACGGCCAGCGCATCGGCAACGCGACCTCCGGCGACAGCAACCTACAACGCTTGAACATCAACCAGATCGAACGGGTGGAAGTGCTGCGCGGTTCGCGCTCGGTGATCTACGGCGCCGATGCGGTGGGCGGGGTCATTCAGATTTTCACCCGTCGCGGCGCCGAACAAGGCCTGCAGCCACGCCTGCATATGGGCCTCGGCAATCATCAGACCTGGGAGCGCAGCCTCGGCCTGTCCGGTGGCGACGAGCAGACGCGTTTCAACCTGGGCGCCAGCCTCGACGAAAGCGAGGGGAGCAATCGGACCCATGAGTCCTACGCCAGCGACCGCGACGCCGATGCCAACCGCAACCAGTCCTTCAGTCTCAGCCTGAGCCATGCCGCCAGCGACGACCTGGAAGTTGGCCTGAACCTGCTGGAGAACCGTGGCAAAAGCGAATACGACAACCCGTTCGGCCGCTTCGACCCCAACACCTTCGAATCGCTGCCCCAGCAGCCCTACAGTGAATTTGCGCTCAGCAGTTTCAGCGGTTATGTCGATGGGCGGATCAACGCCGCGTGGAAATCCCGCCTTGAGCTGGGCCACGGCGAGAACCGGGAAAAAACCTTCGACAAGCTCAGCGATGTCCGGGAGGTGTTCAACACTTATCGCGACTCGCTGACCTGGCAGAACGACGTGACCCTGGACGAACGCAACAGCCTGATCCTCGGCGGCGACTGGTACCAGGACCGCGTCAACAGCAGCACGCCGTTCGACGAAGACAGCCGCTGGAATCGTGCGGCATTCATCCAGCATCGCTTCCAGGCCGAAACGTTCTCGACCGAGCTGGGCCTGCGCCGCGACCAGAACCAGCAGTTTGGCGGCCAGAACAGCTGGAGCGGCACCCTTACCCTGCCGATTGACCCGGCCAATGATCTGTTGCTGACCTACAGCGAAAGCTTCCGCGCGCCGACCTTCAATGATCTGTATTACCCGGACTTCAGCAACCCGGACCTGAAACCCGAGACGGCCAGAAGCTACGAATTGCAATGGCGCAGCCAACTGAGCGAGAGCGCTCGCCTGGAAGCGTCCCTGTACCGCACGAACCTGGAAGACGCGATCATCTTCGGCAGCAACTCACGCCCGCAGAACGTCGCTTCGGCGCGGATCAACGGTTTCGAAATGGCCTACCGGCAGGAACTGTTCGGCTGGCAGGGCAACCTCGGCCTGGCGATCATCGACCCGCGCGACCGCGACAGCGGCCATACCCTGGCGCGCCGTGCACGGCGTACCTTGAGCCTCGACCTGGACCGGCAATTCGATCGCCTCGGCCTCGGCGCGAGCTGGCAAGCGGTGAGCAGCAGTTACGACGACGAAAACAACCGCAACGCCCTTGGCGGCTATGCGCTGCTCGGAGTGCGCGGCAGTTGGGCGTTGAGCCGGGAAGTGAAGCTTGAGATGAAGGTCGATAACCTGCTGGACCAGGGTTACAGCCGGGCACTGTATAGCCATGACGGGGGACAGTATGGGTATCGAGAGGAAGGGCGGGCGTGGTTGTTTGGGGTGACCTGGACGCCTTCCCTCTGATCCGGAAACTTTAGGGATTGAATCGGCCTCTTCGCGAGCAGGCTCGCTCCCACAGTGGATTGCGGTGAATACGCCACACCCCTGTGGGAGCGAGCCTGCTCGCGAAAGACGCACCGCGGTCTACCGGTCTGGCGCAATCAACTCACACAACCGCGCCGTCGCCTCGATCATCTGCCCGCTGGCCCGCTCCAGGCCCTTGTCCTTGACCAACAACAACCGCCCCTGCGCCACCGGCCAGGCTTTCCAGGCGTCGAGCTGCGCCTGGTCCGTAGCCAGGATCATCCGCGGTTGGCGCTGCAATACCGACTCCACGCTCACCTGCGGCGCCGGCAGGTCCAGGTCGGCAAAGACGTTGCGCGCGCCGCACACTGACAACGCATCACTGATGATCTGTCGGCCGCCCACGGTGTACAGCGGCCGATCCCAGACCTGATAGAACACCGGCACTGGCGTCTCCCGTCGGTAGCGCTGGCGTAACGCCTGAAGACGCTCACGCAATTGCGCCGCCCGTTGCACGCCCCGCTCCGGGCGGCCGAGCTGGGCGGCGATGTCTTCGATTTCGCGGATGAGGTGGTCGAGGCTATGGGGCTCGGCGACATGGATCGGGATGCCCAGGCCCTTGAGCTGCTCGCGCTGGGCCGGGCCAATACTGCCGGGCCAGAGCAGGAGCAGATCGGGCTTGAGGCTGAGCAAGCGCTCCATGTCCAGTTGGCCATAACGGCCCACAGAAGGCAGGTCCTTCAAGAGCGGTGGACGATCGCCACCGTCCAGCACGCCCACCAGCAGGTCGGCGGCGTCCAGCTCAACGACGATTTCAGAGAGCGACGGCGCCAGGCTGACGACACGATTAGCCGCCGCCGTCCAAGCGCTGGCGGCCAGCAACAGAACCGCCAGCCAGAGACGCATCAGCCGAGCTGGCGTGGGATGCGATACAGGTAGAACAACACCGCAGTGGATAACGCCAAGAGCATCAGCGGTACCGCTTCCAACCCGACAAACACCGCCAGCGCGCCAATCCACGCCGGCAGGCCTGCCGCCAGAAACGAAGCGCGACGCCGAGCCGCGAGGGTGATCCAGGCTTGGGGTTCTTCCGCTGTATCGAGGGATTTCTGCGTGGCGATCAGGGCGTTTTTATAACCGCCGAAAAATCGCAGGCTGACAAACATCGACGCCACGCCGGCGATAAACAGCGGCATCGCCAACACCGGCAGAATCGCTTCGCCCTGGCCAAACACCGCGTTTATCACGAACAGCGGCAGCAACGCCAGCGCCAGGTATTGCCACCAACTGACGGCCAGCCGCCGCCGAACCTGACCGCGCGTCACGCCCGGTCGACCTCGCCCTGGTGCTCGTTGCCCATCATGTGGTCGAGCTTGCTGGCCTTGGTTGCCAGGTAAAGCTTGTTGTGCGGGTTGTGCCCGGTATGCAGCGGCACGCGCTCCGCCACCACCACGCCCATGTCGGTCAATGCCTTGACCTTGCGCGGGTTATTGGTCATCAGTCGCAACGACTTGATGCCCAGGTGTTCGAGCATCGGTTGGCAAATGCTGTAGTCACGCAAGTCGGCGGCAAACCCGAGGCGCTCGTTGGCTTCGACAGTATCGGCGCCGCCGTCTTGCAGCTCGTAGGCGCGGATCTTGTTCAACAGGCCGATGCCGCGGCCTTCCTGGCGCAGGTACAGCAGTACGCCACGGCCCTCGCGAGCAATGGCCTGCAGGGCTGCTTCGAGTTGTGAGCCGCAGTCGCAGCGCTGGCTGAACAAGGCATCGCCCGTCAGGCATTCGGAGTGCAGGCGACCGAGTACCGGAGCGCCGTCGGCGAAATCACCCAGGCTGAGCACGACGTGCTCGCGGCCGGTGGCTTCATCGAGAAAACCATGCATGGTGAATTGCGCAAAGGGTGTTGGCAGCTTGGAAGCGGCAACAAAAACGACAGGCACCGGTGTGCTCCTGATCTAGTACTGGAGATTCGCAGAGGCGGGCATTGTAACAGCACGATCCGACAGACGCTTAGGCTGAATTATCAACCATTACCATCGAAAAGTTTGATCACGGCTTGGGTGGCTTGCCGCTCTCGTCGAAGGGATAGGGCTGCTTCCAACGCTCGAAAATCGGCTTCAATTGGCCGCTTTTCACCAGCACGTCCATGCGCCGGTCGAACAGTGCACGCAAGGCACGTCCGTTTTCGGTGTTGGCAAAGCCCAGGTACAGCGGCAGGTTGATCAGCGCAGAGAGCTTGAACTGCTGGGGGTCGTCGGCCTTGGCGAGCACATCCTGGATTTCCATCAACGCATCGATATAAAAATCCGCACGGTCGTGGACCAGCATCGGCAGGATCCCCACGGAGCGGTGGATTTCATTGAAGCGCCGGATGTTCGGCAGGTAATTGTTGTATTCGTACCCACGCATCCACACCAGCCGGTAATTACCCACCGTGGCCAATGTGGGAGAGGGCTTTGACGCCAGGCCCAACGCATAGATGTGATCGACGTCGTAGTGCCAGCTGGGGTAAAGCACCCCCTCGGATTCGTCGCGATAGGCACCGACCTGCACGTCGACTTCGCCACGCTGCACCAAGCCGATCGAACGGGTGTAAGGCACGCTGCGGGTTTCCAGCTTGATGCCTTCGGGTTCGAACACCTCGCGCAGGATATCCCAGGCCATGCCCTGGCCATCCGCCTGGGTGTAGTCGGCCCACTCCTCGCTGGCCGCGCGGATCTTGCCGGGCAACGGCGCCGACTCGGCCACGCGAACACCGAGCAACGCCCCGAGACACAACAACAGTAACAGTGTGCGGCTTACGCCCATGCCTGGTTCCCTCAGGTAAAACACCACACCAGCCCTTGCATTGCCAGCCAGGCGAACACGCCGGCCAATACGTCGTCGAGCATGATGCCTACCCCGCCGTGTACATGCCGATCGATCCAGCGGATCGGCCACGGCTTGAGGATATCGAAGAAGCGGAACACCAGGAAACCCGTCAACAACCAGTACCAGCCTTCCGGTACCAGCCACAGGGTAATCCACATGCCGACCATCTCATCCCAGACGATGCCTTCATGGTCGTGCACCCGCAAATCATCCGCCACTTTGCCGCACAGCCAGAAGCCGAACAGCATGGTGATGCCGAGCATCAGCCAGTAGCCCCAATCCGGCAACATCTGCCACAACGGTATGAAGGGTAGCGCAACCAGCGACCCCCATGTGCCTGGCGCTTTGGGCAACGTGCCCGAACCGAAGCCAAACGCCATGAAATGCCAGGGATTGCGCCAGACCGAGGGCGGAACGAATTCTGCCGGAACCTGGTTGGGATGATCTGTCACGGTGTCTCCCGAAAATGTTGATAGCCCCGGATTGGCGGGGTGATGTCCTGTCCAAGGCTGTCGAGCAGCATGACGCCCTGCCCCGCCGTGACATTGCCGACCACATGAATCGGCCAGCCTTCGGCGAGAAGCGCCGACAATCGGACCGGCGGCAGGGTGAACAGCAACACATAGTCGTCGCCGCCACTCAGGGCGGCGTGTTGTGCCTGCTTGAGGCCAAACGCCAACAGAGCGTTGGACAACGGCAACCGGTCCCGTTCAACCCGTAACGCCACGCCGGATGCCAGCGCGATATGCCCGCAGTCCGCCAACAGCCCATCGGAAATGTCCAGCGCCGCGCTGGCCTTGCCCCGTAGCGCCAGGCCGAGGCCGATCTGCGGTTGTGGCGACCAGTAATGCGCCAGCAGCGGCTCGGCGATAGCAGGCTCGGCGCTGCGCTCGCCGAGAACCAGCGGCAACGCGCCAGCGGCATTGCCCAAGTCACCACCGACGCAAAGCAGATCGCCGGGTTGTGCGCCGCTGCGGGTCAGCGCCTGGCCGGACGGCACGCGGCCGAACACGGTCATGGTCAGGCTCAACGGCCCGCGAGTGGTATCACCTCCCACCAACGCTACGCCACAAGCCTGGGCCATCTGGTTCAGGCCACGGGCATATGCCTGCAGCCAATCGGCGGCCACCGTCGGTAAGGTCAGGGCAAGGGTAAAGGCCAGAGGACTGGCGCCCATGGCGGCCAGGTCGCTGACCGCCACGGCCAGCGAGCGCTGGCCGAGCAGGAACGGGTCGCATGGGTCTGGAAAATGCACACCGGCCACGAGCGTGTCGGTGGATATCGCCAGCTGCTCCCCGGGAGGAACGGCCAGCAGGGCGCAATCGTCGCCGATTCCGAGCGCAACGCCCTCGCCGCCCTGCGCACAGGCAGCGGCGGCAAAGTAGTGACGGATCAGCTCAAATTCGCCCATAGCCGCTACAAGCGCCAATCAGCGCTTGAACGCCTTCACTTCGGCTTCACGCAGACGCGGGGCGAGCTTGTCGAGGACGCCGTTGACGAACTTGTGACCATCTGTGGAACCGAAGACTTTCGCCAGCTCGATCCCTTCGTTGATCACCACGCGGTAGGGTACGTCGACGCGCTGCATCAGCTCCCAGGTGGACAGGCGCAACACGGCCAGCTCAACCGGGTCCAGCTCATCGATCGTCAGGTCCAGGCAAGGAGCTAAAGCCGTATCGATTTCGGTCTTGTGGGCCGGGACACCATGCAGGATCTCGCGGAAATACGCGCCATCGACATCGCTGAAATCGTTATCGACGCGAAACTGCGCTTCGATCTCGTTCAGCGACTGCTTGGCCATGTGCCATTGGTACAGGGCCTGGGTCGCGAGCTGACGGGCTTCGCGGCGCTTGACGCTCTTCGAAGGCTTGCCGGCGTCGGCCGGTTTCGGCTCGCGCGGATTGAAACGATCGCTTTCGTCGCTAATCACTTGGCCTCCAACTGCGCCAGCAGGCTGACCATTTCCAGGGCGGACAGGGCAGCTTCGGCACCTTTGTTACCGGCCTTGGTGCCGGAACGTTCGATGGCTTGTTCGATGGAATCAACGGTCAGCACGCCGAAGGCAACCGGTACGCCGAATTCCATGGACACCTGGGCCAGGCCCTTGGTGCATTCGCCGGCCACGTATTCGAAGTGTGGAGTACCGCCACGAATGACCGCGCCGAGGGCGATGATCGCCGCAAATTCGCCCTTTTGTGCGACTTTCTGCGCAACCAGCGGAATTTCGAAGGCGCCAGGGGCACGGATGATGGTGATGTCGCCTTCGCTCACGCCATGGCGAACCAGGGCATCGACCGCACCGTCGACCAGGCTCTCAACCACAAAGCTGTTGAAACGGCCGACTACCAGCGCGTAGCGGCCCTTGGGGGCGATGAAGGTACCTTCGATGGTCTTCAGGGTCATTCGTCAGTTCTCTTAAAGAGCCGGAGCACGTTCTATACGTGCTCCTCAGTGATATTAGTCTCGAATACAGCGCCGCAGATTCCGGATTGCCATCGGCTCATACATCTGTGGCGAGGGGATTTATCCCCGCTGGGCTGCGCAGCGGCCCCTCTTTTTGGGACTGCTTCGCAGTCCAGCGGGGATAAATCCCCTCGCCACAATGGTTCTACCAAGCCTGAACAACAATACGCAATCCGCAAGCCATTATTCGGAGGGCACGTATTCTACAACTTCCAGATCGAAACCGGATATCGCATTAAATTTCATCGGTGCGCTCATCAGGCGCATTTTGCGAACGCCCAGGTCGCGCAGGATCTGCGAACCGGCACCGACGATGCTGTAGGTGGTCGGTTTTTTCACCGGTTGATGTTCGGTGGTTTCGCGAATGTGCGCCAGCAGCACGTCGCCGTCGAGCGGGTGCCCGAGCAACAGCACCACGCCGCTGCCGGCCTCGGCCACCGCGGCCATGGCCGCGCGCAGGCTCCAGCGGCCCGGTTGCTTGACCATCAGCAGGTCGCGCAGCGGGTCCATGTTGTGCACGCGAACCAGGGTCGGTTCTTCGGCGCACACGGTTCCCAGGGTCAGCGCCATGTGCACGTCGCCTTCCACCGAATCGCGGTAGGTCACCAGGTTGAACTGGCCCAGTTCGCTGTCCAGCGGCTGCTCGGCAATCCGCTGAACGGTACGCTCATGGATCATCCGGTAGTGGATCAGGTCGGCAATGGTGCCGATCTTGATGTCGTGCTCGGCAGCGAAAGCCTCAAGCTCGGCGCGACGGGACATGGTGCCGTCGTCGTTCATCACTTCGCAGATGACACCGGCGGGCTCGAAACCGGCCATGCGTGCGAGGTCGCACGCCGCTTCGGTGTGGCCGGCGCGGGCCAGGGTGCCGCCGGCCTGGGCCATCAGCGGGAAGATGTGACCAGGGCTGACGATGTCTTCGGCCCTGGCGTCGGCGGCCGCAGCGGCCTGCACGGTACGCGCCCGGTCCGCGGCGGAAATACCGGTGGTCACGCCCTCGGCAGCCTCGATGGACACGGTGAACTTGGTGCCGAACCCGGAACCGTTGCGTGGCGCCATCAACGGCAGCTTCAGCAGCTCGCAGCGCTCGCGGGTCATCGGCATGCAGATCAGGCCACGGGCGTGCTTGGCCATGAAATTGATGTGTTCGGCCTTGCAGCATTCGGCGGCCATGATCAGGTCGCCTTCGTTCTCGCGGTCTTCGTCATCCATGAGGATGACCATCTTGCCTTGGCGGATGTCTTCAACCAGTTCTTCGATGCTATTGAGCGCCACGCGGCACCCCCTTGGGTCAGGATTTGAGGTAGCCGTTGGCGGCCAGAAAGCTTTCAGTGATGTTACCGGCCGCAGGTTCGGCAGCCTTGTCGCCCAGCAGCAGGCGCTCCAGGTAACGGGCCAGCAGGTCGACCTCAAGGTTGACCCGGCGACCAGGCCGGTACGAGGCCATGATGGTTTCGCTCAGCGTGTGCGGGATGATCGTCAGCAGGAATTCGGCGCCATCCACCGCGTTGACGGTCAGGCTGGTGCCGTCGACCGTGATCGAGCCCTTGTGGGCGATGTACTTGGCCAGTTCTTTCGGAGCGCGGATACGAAACTCCACGGCCCGGGCGTTATCGGTACGCGACACCACTTCACCGACGCCATCGACATGACCGCTGACCAGGTGCCCGCCCAGGCGGGTGGTCGGGGTCAGGGCTTTTTCCAGGTTGACCGGGCTGCCGCTCTTGAGGTCGTTCATCGCGGTGCAGTCGAGGGTTTCCCGGCTGACGTCCGCCAGGAAACCATTGCCCGGCAGTTCCACGGCGGTCAGGCAGACGCCATTCACGGCGATGCTGTCGCCCAGCTTGACGTCGCTCAGGTCGAGCTTGCCGGTTTCGACGTGGACCCGCACATCGCCGCCTTTTGGGGTGAGTGCGCGGATGCTGCCGATGGATTCGATGATGCCGGTAAACATGGAGTCCTCCTCGAGAACGGACCGTCGCTTGCGCGAAAGCCGGGAATTATACGCTGGCCTGCGGAGCGGGGACGGCGATGACTCGCCAGTCATCGCCCACGGCGCGAATGTCGGTGATTTGAAGCTGCGGCGCGTCTTTCATCTGCGCAAGAGGCCAGTCGAGCAATGGCCGCGCCGTGGAACCGAGGAACTTGCCGGCGATGAAAATCTGGAATTCGTCGACCAACCCTTGCCGGGCGAAAGCACCCGCCAGGCGCGGGCCGGCTTCCACCAGCACTTCATTGACGCCACGGGCCGCCAGCTCCAGCAGCAGGCGATGCAGATCCACCTGGCCATCTTCCCCGGCAACGATCATGCATTCAGGGCCGTTGGCATACTGTTCCTCAACCGCCATGCAGGTAGCGACAAGCGCCGGGCCGGCCCTGAAGAACGGCGCATCCAGCGGCACCCGCAGACGACCGTCCACCAGCACCCGCAGCGGCGGACGGCTCATGGCCAACGCGGTCTGCTCGGCGTCCAGCCCAAGCTCATCGGCACGCACGGTCAGCCGGGCGTTGTCCGCCAGCACCGTATCGGCGCCGGTCAGCACTACGCTGGCCTGGGCGCGCAGGCGTTGCACCGCCGAGCGAGCGGCGGGGCCGGTGATCCATTGGCTCTCGCCGCTTTCCATGGCGGTGCGGCCATCCAGGCTCATGGCGAGCTTGACCCGCACGAACGGCAGACCGTGCTCCATGCGCTTGAGAAAACCTTCGTTGAGCTTGCGCGCTTCGCCTTCGAGAACGCCGCTTTGTGTGGCGATGCCGGCCTGGGCGAGACGTTGCAGGCCGCGCCCGGCGACTTCCGGATTGGGGTCCTGCATTGCCGCGACCACCCGCGCCACGCCGGCATTGACCAGCGCATCGGCGCAGGGCGGCGTGCGCCCGTGGTGGCTGCAAGGTTCGAGGGTCACGTAGGCCGTCGCGCCCCGGGCTTTGTCAGCGGCGGCGCGCAGGGCATGGACTTCGGCATGGGGTTCCCCGGCGCGAATGTGCCAGCCTTCGCCGACCACCAGCCCGTCGCGCACGATCACACAACCGACCCGGGGGTTGGGGTGGGTGCTGTAGTGACCACGCCGCGCCAGTTCCAGGGCGCGAGCCATGTAGTGGGCGTCGAGGACGGCCTGCTGCGCCGCGCCGGTCATTCTTTCACCGGTTCGCGGGCCAGGCGGTCGATTTCCTCGCGGAACTCGTTGAGGTCCTGGAAACGCCGGTACACCGAGGCGAAGCGGATATAGGCCACTTCGTCGAGTTTTTGCAGCTCGGCCATGACCAGTTCGCCGACGACGAGCGACTTGACCTCACGCTCGCCGGTCGCGCGCAGCTTGTGCTTGATGTGCACCAGCGCCGCTTCCAGGCGCTCGACGCTCACCGGGCGTTTTTCCAGGGCGCGCTGCATACCGGCGCGCAGTTTTTCTTCGTCGAACGGCTGGCGGCTGCCGTCGGTCTTGATCAGGCGCGGCAACACCAGTTCAGCGGTCTCGAACGTCGTGAAACGCTCGCCGCAGGCCAGGCATTCGCGGCGGCGGCGGACCTGTTCGCCCTCGGCGACCAGTCGCGAGTCGATGACTTTGGTGTCGTTGGCACCGCAGAAGGGACAGTGCATGGTGGCAGGCAACAAAAAAAGGGAGGGCCATGGTAGCGCATCCCACTGGCAAGACAAGCCATAGGGTTTACGGTATACAGACGGGCTTATTGTAAGACCCACGGAATTCACCTTGCTGGAGCCACCCATGCCGCTACGATCGCTCGTTTTGCTCAGTCTTTTCAGCCTGCTGATGGCGTGCAGCAGCGACGCCCCCAAGCCTGCTGCCCCCGCCCCGGCCCCAGCGCCGAAACAGGCCCAGGAAAAGGCCCGGCAAGCCACCGAGCTTGGCCCGCTACCGGCCCATCAGCGCGAATTGAGCGGCACCCTGCAAGGCGTGCCGGCCGGCGCCGAGGTCGAACTGGCGCTGCTGGTGATCGACGACAAGGATCGCCCGCAACAACTGCTCGCCAGCTCCAGCCTGATCGGCACCAACCAGGCGCTGCCCTTTCGCCTGCGCTTCAACCCGGAAGCGTTCCCGGTCGGCGCCCGTGTCGAGTTGCGCGGCCGCGCCAGCCAGTCCGGCCAACTGATCCTGCATTTGCCGGAACAACGCATCACGCAACCGACCACCCAGGCGCTGGGCGTCCTGCAATTCGTCAAAGCCCCATGAAGGCACCGCAACACCTGCAGGATGCCTTGGTCGAGCTGCTGGGCGATGCGCGCCTGGTGTCCTGTGCGCTACCCGGCACCGACTTGGCCTTGTGGCTGATCGACGGCGAGAACATGGACCGCGCCTTCAGCCCGGAGGAAACCCGCCGCATCCTCCACGAACCGCCCTACTGGAGTTTCTGCTGGGCCAGCGGCCTGGCACTGGCCCGCTACCTGGCCGAGCACCCGCAGTGGGTCGAGGGCAAGCGGGTCCTGGATTTCGGTGCCGGCTCCGGCGTGGCGGGTATCGCGGCGATCAAGGCCGGGGCGCGTGAAGTGGTGGCCTGCGACCTGGATCCGTTGGCGCTTGCCGCGTCACGGGCCAACGCCTTGCTCAACGGCGTAGAGCTGGATTATTCAGCGGACTTTTTCGCCGAAGCCGATCGCTTCGACCTGATCCTGGTCGCCGATGTGCTTTATGACCGGGCCAACCTGCCCTTGCTCGACCAGTTCCTCAGCCGTGGCCGCGAGGCGCTGGTGGCCGACTCCAGGGTGCGTGATTTCCAGCATCCGCTGTATCGCCGCATTGAAATGCTCGAAGCCATGACTCTGCCGGATCTTGCCGAGCCGGAGGAGTTTCGGCATGTGAGCCTGTACCACGCGCGGCGCGACTGAAAGCTTCGCGAGCAGGCTCGCTCCCACAAGGGATTTTGTTCAGTTAACAGAAGTTGCCGGCACCACAAAACACTGTGGGAGAGCCTGCTCGCGAAAGCGGTGCATCAGCGCCGCAAGTCCCGGCTTTCAGCCATCCCCCACCAAGCCGTATAGTTGCCCCATTCAAGCGTTCTACGAGACTTCCCATGACCCAGGACACGCCCTACATCTTCGACGCCACCGCTGCCGATTTCGACCAGTCGGTCATCGCCAACTCCTTCCACAAACCGGTGCTGGTGGATTTCTGGGCCGAGTGGTGTGCGCCGTGCAAGGCGCTGATGCCGATGCTGCAAGGCATCGCCGAGAGCTATCAGGGTGAACTGCTGCTGGCCAAGGTCAACTGCGACATCGAGCAGGACATCGTCGCCCGCTTCGGCATTCGCAGCCTGCCCACCGTGGTGTTATTCAAGGACGGCCAGCCGGTCGACGGCTTTGCCGGTGCCCAGCCGGAATCGGCGGTGCGGGCGATGCTCGAACCCCATGTGCAGATGCCGCCGCCAGCCGCCGCCGATCCGCTGGAACAAGCCCAGGCGCTGTTCGACGACGGTCGTTTCGCCGACGCCGAAGCCCTGCTCAAGTCACTGCTGGTGGAAGACAACGGCAACGCCAAGGCGCTGATCCTCTACGCCCGCTGCCTGACCGAGCGCGGCGAGCTGGATGAAGCGCAGACAGTTCTGGATGCTGTGAAAAGCGACGAACACAAGGCCGCCCTGGCCGGTGCCAAGGCGCAGATCCAGTTCCTCGGCCTGGCCAAGGACCTGCCGGACGCCGCCGACCTGAAGGCGCGCCTGGCGAAAGACCCGCAGGATGATGAAGCGGTGTATCAACTGGCGATCCAGCAACTGGCGCGCCAGCAGTACGAACCCGCCCTCGATGCGCTGCTCAAGCTGTTCATCCGCAATCGCAGCTACAGCGAAGGCCTGCCGCACAAGACCTTGCTCCAAGTGTTCGAGCTGCTGGGCAATGATCACCCCCTGGTGACGACCTATCGCCGCAAGCTGTTCGCCGCGCTTTACTGACCGACCCAGCTGTAGAGCGGCGTATCCCCGCCGCTCAGCACCTTGACCTCGGCGCTGTGGCGCAGACGCACCAACAGACGCTTGCCGGACGAAGCGCTGCCGGTCAGGCCTTCCAACTGCTCCAGCAAGTCCGGGCCGGTCAATTGCCCGGCCTTGCGCAGCAGTTCCTTAGCGATCTGCCATTGGGCATCGTCCTGACTCGCCGGCCTGGCCGACGGCGTCGTCGCAACCTCGGACCTGGCCACCTGCAACTGCGCGCCGAGCTGCGCCCAGTCGCCTTCATCCATCTCGATCGTCAAGTCCACCGGCCACTCGCCGACGGTTCCGCGTATCCGCAACATCACCGTGCTCCTGAAGATTTCATCTACGCATGCTCCCATGGGCCTTGCGCGACGCCAAGCAGACGGTCAAACTCTGCGCACTTTCGTTATAAGATTACATAACCTTTCCGGAGACTCGTCATGCGCCGTCTGCTTCTCGCTTTGCCGTTCGCCCTGCTGCCGTTGGCTGTCGCTCACGCCGCCGTCGAGCATGATCACGAGCATGACCATGAGCACGGCAGCCTCGGTGCCCATGAACACGGCGTCGCTCGGCTGAACGCCGCGCTGGACGGCCAGACCCTGGAACTGGAGCTGGAGAGCCCGGCAATGAACCTGGTCGGCTTCGAACACGCCGCCACCAGCGATGCCGACAAGGCCAAGGTCGCCGCCGTGCGGGCGCAGCTGGAAAAACCCCTGGCGCTGTTCAACCTGCCGGCGGCGGCCAAGTGCACCGTGGCCCAGCAGGAGCTGGAGAGCCCACTGTTCGGCGATGAGCCGGACCATGAAGACCACGACGAAGACGGCGACGAGCATCACGACGAGCACAGCGAGATCCATGCCCACTACCAGTTCACCTGCGCGGTTCCGGGCACCTTGAAGAACCTGGACCTGGCGACCCTGTTCAAAACCTTCCCGGCCACCCAGAAAATTCAGGTACAACTGATCAGCCCGAGCGGTCAGCAAGGTGTTGAAGTGACGGCAAAGGCGCCGGCACTGAAATTCTAAGCACACCGAAAACCTATTGTGGGAGCGAGCTTGCTCGCGATGAGGCCAGCACATCCAACAAAGATGTTGCCTGACATATCGCTATCGCGAGCAAGCTCGCTCCCACAGGTGCCTCCATAACCCTTGAAATCGGCGACATGACCCAAGCACTCATCGAACTGTCCGACCTGGGCTTCAGTTGGCCCGGGCATCCGCTCTTGCTGGATATCCCGGCGTTTCGCCTGGAGGCCGGTGAAACCCTGTTTCTCAAGGGCCCCAGCGGCAGCGGCAAGACCACGTTGCTGGGGCTGCTGGGCGGTGTGCAGACACCCGATCGCGGCAGCATCCGCCTGCTCGGCCAGGAGCTCAGCGAACTGGGCGCCGGCCGCCGCGACCGCTTTCGCGTGGACCATACCGGCTACATTTTCCAGCAGTTCAACCTGCTGCCATTTCTCTCGGTGCGCGAAAACGTCGAGCTGCCCTGCCATTTCTCGACATTGCGCGCACAACGGGCGAAGCAACGCCATGGCAGCGTCGATCAAGCCGCCGCCACGCTGCTGGCCCACCTCGGGCTGAGCGATTCGAGCCTGCTGGAGCGACGCGCCGACTCATTGTCCATCGGCCAGCAACAACGGGTCGCCGCCGCCCGCGCGCTGATCGGCCAACCGGAACTGGTGATCGCCGACGAGCCGACCTCGGCGCTGGATTACGACGCCCGGGAAAACTTCCTGCGGCTGCTCTTCGCCGAATGCCGCGAAGCCGGTTCGAGCCTGCTGTTTGTCAGCCACGACCAGAGCCTGGCGCCGCTGTTCGATCGCCACCTCTCGCTGGCCGATCTCAATCGCGCCGCCACGCCACTCGAGGTCTGAGATGTATTTGTTCCGTCTAGCCATGGCCAGCCTGGCGAACCGCCGCTTCACGGCGATCCTCACCGCTTTTGCCATTGCCCTTTCCGTTTGCCTGCTGCTGGCCGTGGAGCGCGTGCGTACCGAGGCGCGGGCCAGTTTCGCCAGCACCATCAGCGGCACCGACCTGATTGTCGGCGCTCGCTCCGGTTCGGTGAACCTGCTGTTGTACTCGGTGTTTCGCATCGGCAACGCCACCAATAACATTCGCTGGGACAGCTTCGAGCAGTTCGCCAACAACCCGAAAGTGAAATGGGCGATCCCCATGTCCCTTGGCGATTCCCATCGCGGTTATCGGGTGATGGGCACCACCGAGGCCTACTTCGAGCATTACCAGTACGGTCGCCGGCAACATCTGGAACTGGCGGACGGCCGGGCATTCGCCAGCGATCCGTTCGAAGTGGTGCTCGGCGCGGAAGTGGCCGAGGCGCTGCGTTACAAACTCGGGGAAAAGCTGGTGTTGGCCCACGGCGTGGCGGCCATCAGCCTGGTCAAGCATGACGACAAACCGTTCACCGTGGTCGGGATTCTCAAGCGCACCGGCACGCCGGTGGACCGTACGCTGCACATCAGCCTCGGCGGCATGGAGGCGATCCATGTCGACTGGAAAAATGGCGTGCCCGCCCAGGGCAACGGCCGTATCAGCGCCGACCAGGCCCGCAACATGGACCTTACGCCCAAGGCGATCACCGCGTTCATGCTTGGCCTCAACAGCAAGATTTCCACCTTTGCGCTGCAACGCGAAATCAACGAATTCCGTGGCGAGCCGCTGCTGGCGATCCTGCCCGGCGTCGCGCTGCAAGAGTTGTGGAGCCTGATGGGCACGGCGGAAAAAGCCTTGTTCGTGATTTCACTGTTCGTGGTGCTGACCGGCTTGATCGGCATGCTCACGGCGATCCTCACCAGTCTCAACGAGCGCCGCCGGGAAATGGCGATCCTGCGCTCGGTGGGCGCGCGGCCGTGGCACATCGCGACGCTGCTGGTGCTTGAAGCCTTTGCGCTGGCGCTGGCCGGAGTCACCGCCGGGCTGGCCTTGCTGTACATCGGCATCGCCGTCGCCCAGGGTTACGTGCAGTCGGCCTACGGCCTGTATCTGCCGCTGGGCTGGCCGAGCGAGTATGAATGGACGCTGCTGACTGGCATTCTGGTCGCCGCCCTGCTGATGGGCAGCGTGCCGGCCTGGCGCGCCTATCGCCAATCGCTGGCCGATGGCCTGTCGATCCGTTTATGAGGACGTTGAAAATGCCCCGCGCCCTGCTTGCGCTGTTGATGCTGGTCAGCCTGCCGTTGTGGGCGGCCGAGCCGAGGGACCTGGCCTGGTCGGAAATGATCCCGCCGGACGCACCGCCGGAAGTGCCGAACATGACGCCCTTGCATGACCTGTCGAAAATGAGCGACGCCCTGGCCGCCGAGTCCGCGCCGGCGGCCCGGCAGGACATACCCAACGCCCCGGTGGTCAAGGCCCTGGACGGCCAGCAGATTCGCTTGCCGGGTTATATCGTGCCGCTGGAAGTCAGCGAGGAAGGCCGCACGACCGACTTCCTGCTGGTGCCGTATTTCGGCGCCTGCATCCACGTGCCGCCTCCGCCGTCGAACCAGATCGTGCATGTGAAAAGCGAAGTCGGGGTCAAGCTCGACGAGCTTTATCAACCGTACTGGGTGGAAGGGCCGATGCAGGTCAAGCCATCCACCAGTGAACTGGCCGATGCCGGGTATCAGATGGAGGCGCAGAAGATTTATGTGTATGAGCTGCCGGAGTGAGTCTGGTAGTTATTTATTGCCCGTGAGATAGCTATCGCGAGCAAGCTCGCTCCCACAGTGGATCGGCTGTGAACACAAATCCTGTGCCCGCCGCAGAACCACTGTGGGAGCGAGCTTGCTCGCGATGGGGGCCTCCAGGCTTCCTCATCACACTTTCATTGAGCTGAGTCAAAAGACCGCTCCAGACGGCTTCGTAACATGGGACATCCTTTTTGAATGTTCTCCGGAGCCCCCATGCAAAAGTCTCTGCTCAGCGCTTCCCCTCGTCGCCCTCGCGCTCGCGGCACCACTCGCCCAGGCCCATACCGCCGGCGATATCATCGTTCGCGCCGGCGCCATCACTGTCAATCCGGATGCCGACAGTTCCAGCGTCAAGGTCGACCGTGGCCCGCTGGCCGGTACCGACCTGGGCGGCAAGGCGACCATGAGCAGCGACACTCAGTTGGGCCTGAACTTCGCCTACATGCTCACCGACAATTGGGGAATCGAGCTGCTGGCGGCCTCGCCATTCGAGCACGACGTGAAAATCAAAGGCACCGCCCTGGGCGCGGCCAATGGCAAGCTCGGCACACTTAAGCACCTGCCGCCGACCCTGAGCCTGGTCTACTACCCGCTCGACGCCAAGTCCGCCTTCCAGCCTTACGTCGGCGCCGGCATCAACTACACCTGGATCTATGACGAACACGTCGGCAGCGACGCCAGCGCCAACGGTTTCAGCAACTTCCGGGCGAGCAACAGCTGGGGCATGGCGTGGCAAGTCGGCGCCGACTACATGCTGACGGACAACATCATGATCAACGGCCAGGTCCGCTACATCGACATCGACACCACCGCCTATGTCGACAACAACGCGGTGGCCGGCGGAACGCGGGCCAAGGTTGACGTGGACGTGGATCCGTTCGTCTACATGGTGGGGTTGGGCTACAAGTTCTGAGCCGTCCGGCGACGCGATCTCCATGTGGCGAGGGAGCTTGCTCCCGCTGGGCTGCGAAGCAGACCCAGAGATTTTGCGACCGCTGCGCGCTCGAGCGGGAGCAAGCTCCCTCGCCACGGATTCACTATGAAAAAGGCGCCCCTAAGGGCGCCTTTCTTGTAACGGTGAAAACTCAGCGCCCAAGCAACCGCGCCAGGCCCACGCTCATCGGCGTTTGCGCCGGCAAGTCGAAACGTTCCAGCAACCGCCGGTTATCAGCCCGCGAATGGCGGATGTCGCCGGAGCGCGCCGGGCCGTAGCTGATCGCGGGCAAATCCCCGACCACGTCGGCCAGGGCCTGGAGCATCTGCTTGAGCGTGGTGGCCTGGTTCCAGCCGACATTCACCGGGCCCACTTGCACCTCGGGTTTCTCGACGGCCTGCACCAGCACCTGTACCAGGTCTTCCACGTAGACGAAATCCCGGGTCTGCTCGCCGTCGCCGAATACGCTGATCGGCAAGCCTTTCTGTGCCCGCTCGCTGAAAATGCTGATGACCCCCGAGTACGGCGAGGACGGATCCTGGCGTGGACCGTAGATGTTGAAGAAGCGGAACACCACCGGTTCGAGATCATGCTGGCGCCGGTAGAAGTCGAGGTAGAACTCGCTCGCCAGTTTGTCCGAAGCGTAGGGCGTAAGCGGCGCCTTGGAGGTGTCTTCGTCGATGGACTGGCCTTCGCCATTGTTGCCATAGACTGCGGCGCTGGAGGCGAACAGCATCCGTTTCACGCCCGCCTGGCGCATGGCCTCGCAGACATTCAGGGTGCCGATGAAATTACTCTGGTGGGTGCGCACCGGGTCGTCCACCGAGGCTTGCACCGAGGCCACCGCCGCCAGGTGTGCCACCGCGCTGCACCCGGCCATGGCCCGGGCGACCAGCGCCGCATCGGCGACGTCGCCCTCGATCAATTCGACTGCCGGGTTGTCCAGCGGCAGGTTGCTGCGCTTGCCGGTGGACAAGTCATCGAGAATGCGCACCGAATGGCCGTTGGCGAGCAACGCGTCGGTCAAGTGCGAACCGATGAAACCGGCGCCGCCGGTGATTAAAACAGGGCCTTTAGCCATGGCGATAAAACCTATCCAGTAAGCCCGGGAGTGCGGCGCGCCAGGCGCGTGGCTTGATCCCGAAAGTGTGCAGAATTTTCTTGCAGGCCAGCACCGCGTGCTGCGGTTCTTCGGCGGCGTCCGGCCGCGCGGCGTGGGCCTGGGGCGTGGGCGACTCGATGGCCAGCGGGTGCAGGGCGCGGGCTTCGGTAAGAATTGCCTGGCCCAGCGCCAGCGGCGTCGTCGCCTCGTGGCCGGCGTAATGGTACGTACCCCACAGCGGCGCCGCGCAATCGAGTTGCTTGAGCACCGAAATGATCACCCGCGCCGCATCGTCAACCGGTGTCGGATTACCCCGGCGGTCGTCGGCCAGCAGCAGCTCTTCGGGCTGCTCGGCGCGGGCCAGGAAGCGTCCGAGGATGCCATCGGCGCTGTCGTCCAGCAGCCAGCCAAAACGCAGCAGCACATGCTGCGGACAGGTGGCGCGCACGCTTTGCTCAATGCGCCACAGTGCCTGGCCACGCAAGCCCAGGGGCACCGGCTCGTCTTTTTCGCTGTAGGCGGTGGCGCGCGAACCGTCGAATACACGGTAACTCGATGGTTGCAGCAGGACGATGTTGTGATGCTGGCACAGTTCGGCCAGGCGCTCGACCGCCCGCTCCTGGCTCGCCAGGCGCTGCTCGCTGACGGTCTCGGCCTGGAACCAGTCGAAGTAGTACGCCAGGTTGATCAAGGCGTCCGGCCGGGTGTCGTCGAGCAACTGCGTCAGGCTCGCGGCATCCCAGCCATCTTCGGGTGGGCGGGGGGCAAGAAAACCGATGTCTTCTTCTGCACCGAGGCGAATCAGCGCCTGCCCAAGGGCATTTCCGCCGCCCAGTAACATAAGGCGCATTCGCATAAAGTCAGCAGGCCCAGTCTGTTGGCACAAGAATTTTGGTCGACAACGCCCGTGGGCGTGGTCGGAATCGTTGCATTTTGCGGGTTTAGTGCGCAACCGTCATCCGTAATGTGCAGATCGCCGGATTTGCGCAGGCCTTGAGGCCGCCATCGCGAGCAAGCTCGCTCCCACATGATTGCATGCACAGTCGAGATCCCCTGTGGGAGCGAGCTTGCTCGCGATGGGGCCTGAACAGGCAATAGAGATCCCGGACGGTACTTGCATCCTACCCACCCCACCCGCCTAAACTGCCCCTATGAATCTGCCCCTTCCAGCCGACCACGCCATGGCAGGCTTTCACCCCGCCGTTCGCGCCTGGTTCAGCCAGACATTCCCGGCGGTCACCGCCGCCCAGGCCCGGGCGTGGCCGTTGATCAGCCAACGGCGTTCGGTGCTGGTCGCAGCGCCCACCGGCTCGGGCAAGACCCTGACGGCGTTTCTCGCAGTGCTTGATGACCTGGTGCATCGCGGCCTGGCGCAAGGCGGTCTGCCGGACCAGACCCTGGTGGTCTACGTCTCGCCGCTCAAGGCGTTGAGCAACGATATCCGCATCAATCTGCAAAATCCCCTGGCCGGCATCACCGAGCAGTTGCAACGAATGGGCTTGCCGCCCTTGCCCATCACCACGGCGGTGCGCACCGGCGACACCCCGCAAAAAGACCGCACGGCGATGCGCAAGACCGCGCCGCACATCCTGGTGACCACGCCCGAATCGCTCTACGTGCTGCTCGGTTCCGATTCCGGCCGGCAGATGCTCGCCAGCACGCGCACGGTGATCATTGATGAAATCCATGCCATCGCCGCGAGCAAACGCGGCAGCCACCTGGCCTTGAGCCTGGAGCGACTGCAAGCGCTGTGCGCCGAACCGCTGGTGCGCATCGGCCTGTCCGCCACGCAAAAACCCATCGAAGCGGTGTCGCGCTTTCTCGTCGGCCAGGGACGCACCTGTGAAATCGTCGACATCGGCCATGCCCGCCCACGGGACCTGGACATCGAAGTGCCGCCCGTGCCGCTCTCGACGGTGATGGCCAACGATGTCTGGGAACTGGTCTACAACCGGCTCGCCGAACTGGCTCGGCAACACCGGACCACGCTGGTGTTCGTCAATACCCGGCGCCTGGCCGAACGCCTGAGCCGGCATTTGAGCGAGCGCCTGGGCAAGGAGGCGGTGGCGGCCCATCACGGCAGCCTGGCCAAGGAGTTTCGCCTCGACGCCGAACAACGCCTCAAGCGCGGCGAACTGCAGGTATTGATCGCCACCGCGTCCCTGGAGCTGGGCATCGATATCGGCGATGTCGACCTGGTCTGCCAGATCGCCTCGCCCCGTTCGATCTCGGCGTTCCTGCAAAGGGTCGGACGCTCCGGCCACCAGGTCGGCGGCACGCCAAAGGGGCGTCTGTTCGCCACCACTCGCGACGACCTGATCGAATGCGTCGCCCTGCTCGACTGCGTGCGCCGTGGCGAGCTGGACATCCTGCACATCCCCGAGGCGCCGCTGGATGTGTTGGCGCAGCAGATCGTCGCCGAGGTCAGTTGCCAGGAGTGGCAGGAACAGGCATTGCTGGAGATGTTCCGCCGTGCCTCGCCCTACGCCGAACTCGACGAAGGCCATTACCAGGCGCTGTTGCAGATGCTCGCCGAAGGCGTCAATGGCCGCCAGGGTGTGCGCAGCGCCTACCTGCACCGCGACGCCGTCACTCGTACCCTGCGCGGGCGCCGAGGCAGCAAGCTCACCGCCGTGACCAGCGGCGGCACGATTCCGGACAATGCCGACTACAGCGTGTTGCTCGAACCCCAGGGCCTGAACATCGGCAGCGTCAACGAAGACTTCGCGGTCGAGAGCATTGCCGGCGACGTGTTCCAGTTGGGCAATACCTCGTACCGGATCATTCGCGTCGAGAGTGGCCGCGTGCGGGTCGAGGACGCCCAGGGCCAGCCGCCGACCATTCCGTTCTGGCTCGGCGAAGCCCCGGGGCGCAGCGCCGAGCTGTCCGAGGCCGTGGCCCGCCTCCAAGCCCGCCTGGATGAACTGCTCGGCGCCACACCGGGCAATCTGCAACCGGCCCTCGACTGGCTGACCGGGCCCCTGCAACTGAACCTCGCCAGCGCCGAGCAACTGCTCGATTACCTCGCCCCGGCGCGCCTGGCCTTCGGCGCCCTGCCGTCCCAGGACACGCTGCTGATGGAGCGCTTTTTCGACGAATCCGGCGGTACGCAACTGATCATCCACACGCCGTTCGGCAGCCGTATCAACCGCGCCTGGGGCCTGGCCCTGCGCAAGCGTTTCTGCCGCACCTTCAACTTCGAATTGCAGGCCGCCGCCAGCGAAGACGCCATCGTGCTCTCGCTCTCCACCAGCCACAGCTTCGAGCTGGACGAGGTCTGGCGTTACCTCAACAGCCACAGCGCCGAACAGATCCTGATCCAGGCGGTGCTGGATGCGCCGTTGTTCGGGGTGCGCTGGCGCTGGAACGCCGGCGTGGCCCTGGCGTTGCCGCGTTACACCGGTGGGCGCAAGGTCGCGCCGCAGATCCAGCGCATGAAGAGCGAAGACCTGATCGCCAGCGTTTTTCCCGATCAGATCGCCTGTCTGGAGAACCTCGCCGGCGAGCGAGAGATTCCCGACCACCCGCTGGTGGAACAGACTCTCGACGATTGCCTGCACGAAGCCATGGACAGCGAAGGCTGGCTGGCCCTGTTGCGGCGCATGGAAGCGGGCGAGATCCGCCTGGTCAGCCGCGACCTGCCGGCGCCCTCGCCCCTGGCGGCGGAAATTCTCAGCGCCCGACCCTACACCTTTCTCGATGACGCGCCTTTGGAAGAACGCCGCACCCAAGCGGTGATCAATCGCCGCTGGAGCGATCCGCAATCCACCGATGACCTCGGCGCGCTGGATGCCGAAGCCATTCAGGCGGTCCGGGAAGAGGCCTGGCCGACGCCGAGCAATATCGATGAAATCCATGAAGCGCTGATGAGCCTGGCGTGCATCGCCGACAGCGAAGCCGACGCCGCGCCGTCGTGGCTGGAGGGCTTGCGGACCCTGGCCGAGCGCGGTCGCGCCAGCCATGTCCGGATCAGCGAGGAGCGTGGCCTGTGGGTGCCGCTGGAACGGCTGACGTGCCTGCAAGCAATTTATCCACAGGCCCGATGGCAGCCGCCGCTGACGCCACTGCCGGGGTTTGATGAGCAGTGGGACAGCGACGCCGCCGTGGTCGAGGTGCTGCGGGCGCGACTCAGCGCCTTCGGCCCGCAGCCGCTGACGGCGATCGCTTATCCGCTGGGGTTGTCGCCCGCGCAAGCGACCCAGGCCCTGGCCCAACTGGAGCAGCAAGGGTATGTGCTGCGCGGTCGGTTCACGCCGGGCACCGGGCAGGAGGAATGGTGCGAGCGGCACCTGCTGGCACGGATCCACCGCTACACCGTCAAGCGCCTGCGCCGGGAAATCGAGCCGGTGACGCTCCAGGATTTCATGCGATTCCTCTTCGACTGGCAGCACCTGTCGCCATCCACCCAAGGCCGGGGCAGCGCCGTATTGCCATCGATCGTCAGCCAGTTCGAAGGTTATCCGGCGGCCGCCTCGGCCTGGGACAGCGACCTGCTGCCGGCGCGGATCAAGGATTATTCAGCGAGCTGGCTCGACGAACTGTGTCGCAGCGGCAAGTTTGTCTGGACGCGCCTGAGCGCCCGCCAGAAGCTGTCCGCCAGCGCTTTGCGCAGCACGCCGATCGTCTTGCTGCCGCGCCGTCAGGTCGGGCTCTGGAGCAGCCTGGCCGAGCAGACGCCGCTCGACGAGCTGTCGCCCAGGACGCAAAAAGTCCACCAGGCGCTCAGCGAGCATGGCGCTTTGTTTTTCGATGAGCTGCTGCACGAGGCGCACCTGCTGCGCAGCGAACTGGAAAGCGCCTTGCAGGAACTGGTGGGCGCCGGCCTGGTGAACGCCGACAGCTTCGCCGGGCTGCGAGCCTTGATCACTCCCGCCAGCAAGCGCCAGGCCCGCAGCAGCCGGCGCGGGCGTGGAGCATTTGTCGGCGGCATGGACGACGCCGGGCGCTGGGCCTTGTTGCGCCGCAGTTCGCCAGTTGCGGAACCGGGTAAGCGCCCCGCTCCCACTGCCCCCGAGACCTTGGAACACATCGCCATGACCTTGCTGCGCCGTTACGGCGTGGTGTTCTGGCGCCTGCTGGAGCGCGAGGCCGATTGGCTGCCGAGCTGGCGCGAGTTGCTGCGCACCTTCCATCGCCTGGAGGCTCGCGGCGAGATTCGCGGCGGGCGGTTTGTCAGCGGGTTGGCCGGCGAGCAATTTGCCTTGCCCGAAGCCATTCCCCTGCTGCGCGAAACGCGGCGCCGCCCCAGCGATGGCAGCCTGATCGCGGTGTGCGGGGTGGATCCGCTGAACCTCGCCGGGACCTTGCTGCCCGGAGCGAAAGTGCCGGCGCTGGCGAGTAATCGGCTGGTGTATCGCGATGGGTTGCCGGTGGCGGCGCTGATTGCCGGCAAGCCGCAGTTCTGGGTGGAGCTGGATGTTCAAGGGATGGCTGAGATTCGCACTCAGTTGATTCAACGCGGTTAGCCAGACACACACGACCCGTGGCGAGGGAGCTTGCTCCCGCTGGGCTGTGCAACAGCCCCAAGCTCATTGATCGCCTGAAAAAGCGACGACTGCTGCGCAGCCGAGCGGGAGCAAGCTCCCTCGCCACGGGTTATTGCGCAGGCTGGTCGGACGGCTTCGATGGAGGCTGCGACGAGGGTTCTAAATGCTCCACTGGCGCATCCAACCGCTTCGGCATCACCACCTGCTGTGGATAAGTCTGCGCGAAATGCACCGACGGCTCGTTATCCACAAGCTTCTTGAGCCGCTGGTTGAACGCCCGGCTCACCGCATACTGCCCGCCTGACACAGTCCGGAACTGGGCAGTGAGCACCAGCCCGTTGAGGTCCATCTTGTCCACGCCGAACACATCCAGCGGCCCTTGCAGGTTGAACTTGAGGAACGGGTCTTCGGAAATCGAATCGCCGGCCTCGCGGATCAGTTCGATGGCACGGTCCACATCGGTGTCGTAGGTGAACTGCACCGAGAAAAACGCAAAGGCGAATTGTCGGGACTGGTTGGTCACGGCCTTGATCTGCCCGAACGGCACCGAATGCACGAACCCCTTGCCGTCGCGCAGGCGCAGGGTGCGGATGGTCAGGCCTTCGACGGTGCCGGCGTGGCCGGAGCTGAGCACCACCCAGTCACCGATGGACAGCGTGTCTTCGATGATGATGAACAGCCCGGTGATCACGTCCTGTACCAGTTGCTGCGAGCCGAAACCGATCGCCAACCCCACCACCCCGGCGCCGGCCAGCAACGGTGCGACGTTGATGCCCAGGTTGGCCATGGTGGTGATCGCGCAGATCACCACCAGGATGATCTTGGCGGCGTTGCGCAGCAGCGGCAGGATGGTCTTGATCCGCGTGCTGGGTTGGCGGGCGCCGCGCTTGTTGAGCGGCGGCTTGAGGGCTTCCTGGATCGCCGTGTCGAGCACCACCCAGGTCAGCCAGGTCATCAGGAAGATCAGGCCGATGCGGCTCAAGGAATCACTGATCGCCCGGCCCACGGCGTTGCGCGAAGCGAATTCGAACAGGGAGATCCCCCAGATCCGACCGAGGATTTCAATGAATGCCACCGCCATGACGATCCGCAACAACGCGTGCAACAGACTCAACAATCGTCCTTTGTAGGCGCTGTTACGCTGGATGGCTTCGGCCTTGGGCGACTTGAAGACATGCTGGAACACGGTGCTGAGGAACACCATCGCGATCAACAGAATGGTGGTGAACAGGGCGCAACGCAGGGCTTTCTGGTTGTCTTCGCCGACGCCGATCAGGCTCACCGCCGACACCAGCACCATCAACAGGATCGGCCAGTACCAGAGGCCGGAAAAAATCCGCAGGGACTCCTGCAACGCCGGCTGTTTCAAGCGCTGGGCCAACGGTCGGTTGCGGATCAGGTGGGCCACCGGCCGGCGCATATGGATCACCAGCCAGCCAAAGATCATCGACGCCGACAGCCCGGTGAACACCGCGACGCTGCTGGTGATATTGCCGCCCAGTTGCCGGGCGATCTGCGGGCTGGTCAGTGCATCGCTGAGGGCGGCCAGGAAGCCGATCAGGAACAACGGCCGCGGGGTGAAACGACGCAGCATCGCCACCGCCCGCCGTTTGTGCCCGGCGTTGAACATCACGATCACGCAGAGCAGCACCGACGTGGAAAAAATACCGCTGCTGGTGGCGTAGGCGAAACACAGCGCCAGGGCGCGACCGACCGAGACTTGCAAGAAGTGGCTGACGTAGAGGGTGAGCGGCAGGCAGGCCACGGCAGGCAAGGTGTAGGGCAGCACATAGCCGAGCACGTCCAGCACCCGCTGGCGGGTGCGTAGCCAGCGGCGCCGGCGCAAGCGGCGCACCAGCAATCGCGCGGCGGTCCATATCAGCGCAAATGTCCCCAGCCATACGCCCGAGAGCAGCAGGAAATCCCCCGCCACGCGCCACGAGGAACGGGACGTCTGGTCCACCAGGCGATCGACTTCGTCCACCGCCCGGTCCGCCCGCAGGCGCCAGGCGTCCACCAGGCTCTGGTTGAGGTCGAGCTTGTCCTGGACGTCATCGATGCTCGAACTGATCGCGCCCAGCAAACCGCCCTGCACCAGTGGCTCAGGTTCGGCCGGGGCCTCACTGGGGTTTGAGGCGCCAGGGACAGCAGCGGTCCCGTAGGCGCTGGTGCCGGTCAGCGTCAGCAGGACCAACAGCAATACGGTGCTCAATCGAGACAAAACGCGGGGCTCCTTTGCACGGGACAAGTAAGGAACTGATCAAGAATCAGCCGGCAAGTTCGCCAGAAAGGTCAATACACGCCCCTGTGGTGGAGGGAACCATCCCCGCTGGGTTGCGCAGCAGTGCCCCAAAAAACAGGGCCGCTGCGCGCCCCAGCGGGAGCAAGCTCCCTCGCCACGGGTCCACTTCTTCCCCGCCGCCGGGCATTCCACCGAAACTTTCCAGCCCGCGCGGCGGTCATCAAAAGACACAGGCGGTACGAGGTCATTGGCACGGGAGGGATACATGACGGCGATCCACATTGGTATTTCCGGTTGGCGCTACACGCCTTGGCGGGGGGACTTCTACCCCAAGGGGCTGGCTCAGAAGCGGGAACTGCAATTCGCCTCTCGCGCGGTCAACAGCATCGAAATCAATGGATCGTTCTACGCCCTGCAACGTCCCGAACGATATGCCCAGTGGTACGCCGAGACGCCGGACGACTTCGTCTTCAGCGTCAAGGCGCCAAGGTTCATCACCCATATCAAGCGCCTGCGGGACATCCACAAGCCGCTGGCGAACTTCTTCGCCTCCGGGGTGCTGGAGCTCAAGGAAAAACTCGGGGCCATCCTCTGGCAGTTTCCGCCGAGCTTCAAATTCGACCCTGAGCTGTTCGAAGACTTTCTAAAGCAATTGCCCCACGACACCGAAGCCGCCGCCGCGCTGGCGCGCGAGCACGAACCGCGCCTGGACGGCCACGCCAGCACAACGACCGACAAGAAGCGTGCGCTGCGCCATGCCGTCGAAATCCGTCATGAAAGCTTCATCGATCCCCTCTTCGTTGCCCTGCTCAAACGTTACGACGTCGCCCTGGTGGTGGCGGATACCGCTGGAAAATGGCCGTATCGCGAGGATGTCACCAGCGATTTCGTCTACCTGCGCCTGCACGGCGCCGAAGAGTTGTACGCCAGCGGCTATACCGACGAGGCGCTGAAGCGCTGGGGCGACCGGATCGAAGCCTGGAGCCACGGCACTCAGCCGAGTGACGCGCACCTGATCGATCCGAAAAAGAAACCCCGGGCGCGCAAGAGCCGGGAAGTGTTCTGTTATTTCGACAACGACATCAAAGTCCGCGCGCCGTATGACGCGCGCCACCTGCTGGAGCGCTTCGACCTGGACAAGCATCTCGCCACCGCTCCCGGTGTGCGCCCGGCCGAAGGGGTATTGCCATGACTACGCCAGAATCCAGCGAAGCCACCCGTGACCCGACCCAGCAATCGTTGCGGGATTTCGAACGGGTCAGCCGCTTCACCGTCCTGACGGTCAATACACACAAGGGGTTCACCGCCCTGAACCGGCGTTTCATCCTGCCGGAACTGCGCGAAGCCGTGCGCAGCGTTTCCGCCGATGTGGTGTTCCTGCAAGAAGTGCATGGCACCCACGAGCACCATCCCCAGCGCTACAGCAACTGGCCGAGCATCCCGCAATACGAATTTCTCGCCGACACCCTCTGGCCGCAGTTCGCCTACGGGCGCAACGCGGTGTACCCGGCGGGGGACCATGGCAATGCGTTGCTGTCGAAATTCCAGATCATTCGCCACGAGAACCTCGACGTCTCCATCAGCGGCCACGAGAGCCGCGGCATGCTCCACAGCGTGCTGCGCCTGCCGGGTGGCGAAGGCCAGGACGTGCATGCGATCTGTGTGCACCTGGGGTTGCGCGAAGGGCATCGCGTCGAGCAGCTGAAACTGCTTTGCCAGCGCCTGAGCGAGTTGCCGCCTGAAGCGCCAGTGATTGTCGCCGGTGACTTCAACGATTGGCGCGGCAAGGCCAATGACCTGCTCGCCCCCTGCGGCCTGCGGGAAGTGTTCGCCGAACAATGGGGCAAGCCGGCCCGCAGTTTTCCGGCACGCCTGCCGATCCTGCGCCTGGACCGCATCTACGTGCGCAACCTCAAGGCCCATCACGCCAAAGTATTGAATGTACGTCCCTGGTCGCACCTTTCCGACCACGCACCGCTGTCGGTGGAGATCGAATTATGAGCGCGACGATGAACAAGGCGACGGTGGAAAAGATCGAGGTCCCGCCGACCGAGAGCAACCCGGCGCTGAACGATATCGAATACGGCTGGCACGGCAACAACCGTGTCACGCTGCTGGAAAATGGCGAGGAATATTTCCCGCGGGTTTTCGAGGCGATTCGCCGTGCCCAGGAAGAAATTCTCCTGGAGACTTTCATTCTGTTCGAGGACAAGGTCGGCTTTGAACTGCGCGACCTGCTGGTGGATGCGGCCAAGCGTGGAGTGCGGATTACCGTCAACCTCGACGGTTTCGGTTGCGGCGAACTGACCACCGGGTTTCTCGCATCGTTGAGCGATGCCGGGGTGCGCCTGCAGATGTTCGACCCGGCCCCCAGGCACTTGGGCATCCGCACCAACTGGTTCCGCCGCCTGCACCGCAAGATCGTGGTGGTGGATGGTGTGATCGCGTTTATCGGCGGGATCAATTTCTCCGCCGACCACCTGGGCGATTTCGGTCCCGAGGCCAAGCAGGATTACTCCGTGGAGATCAAAGGCCCGGCGGTGGTGGACATCCACCATTTTGCGCTGCTCCAGACCGGCCGGCCAGCTCGGGCCAAATACTGGTGGCAACGCCGCCGCAGCCGTCGTACCGAATTGGCGTTCAATGATCATGACGGCCAGGTGCGCCTGGTCTATCGCGACAACCACGAGCACCAGACCGACATCGAGGAGGTCTACCTGCAAGTGCTGCGCAGCGCCCAGCGGCGGGTAGTGATCGCCAATGCCTATTTCTTCCCCGGCTACCGGTTGCTGCGCGAGATCCGCAACGCCGCCCGGCGTGGCGTGGAGGTGCGGCTGATCCTGCAGGGGCAACCGGACATGATGATCGCCAAGCTCGCCGCGCGGATGCTCTACAACTATTTGCTCAAGGCCGGCGTGACGATCTATGAATATTGCGAGCGGCCGCTGCACGGCAAGGTCGCCCTGGTGGATGAGGACTGGAGTACCGTCGGTTCGAGCAACCTCGACCCGTTGAGCCTGTCCCTGAACCTGGAAGCCAATGTGCTGATCCGCGACCGTGCATTCAACCGCGAGCTGTTCGAGCGCCTCGATCACTTGAGCCGCACCCATTGCACCATCATGCCCGAGAACCACGCCCCGCGCGGGCTGCTGTGGCGCATGACCATCGGTTTCATGGTGTTCCACTTTCTGCGTCACTTCCCGGCCTGGGCCGGGTGGCTGCCGGCCCATAAACCGCGTCTGAAACCTTTTTCACCGCCGACGGCGGTCCGGAGCGAACCCCATGAACCACTCTGAAGCGCATACCGCGCCGGGAGACGCCCATGCGCCGGAACAGGCCAAGCCGAAGTCGCGCTGGAGCCGCTGGAAACGCCCGCTGACGCTGGCTTTTTTCCTGCTGCTGATTGTGCTGTTCACCGCGTTGGCGCGGCGCATCGACTGGTCCGAAGTATTCGCCACCCTGGCGGATTTCAAGCTGCGCACGCTGCTGATCGCCGCCGCGCTGACGATCACCAGTTTCATTACCTACGCCTGCTTCGACTTGATCGGTCGCACGTACATCCGGCAGAAACTCGGCTGGCGGCAGATCCTGCCGGTGGGAGTGATCAGTTACGCCTTCAACCTGAATCTCAGTGCCTGGGTCGGCGGCATCGCGATGCGCTATCGGCTGTACTCGCGCCTCGGCGTCAGCACCGGCAACATCGCCAAGATCCTCGGCTTGAGCCTGGCCACCAACTGGTTCGGCTACATGACCCTGGCCGGCGTGGTGTTCAGCAGCGGCCTGGTGACCATGCCGCCGGGTTGGAAACTGAGCAGCAACGCGCTGCAAGGCGTCGGCGTGCTGCTGTTGCTGGCCAGTGCCGGTTACCTGGCGGCCTGCCGTTTCTCCAGGCGGCGGGCCTGGACGATTCGCGGTATGGAAATCAATCTGCCGTCCCTGCGCATGGCCATCCTGCAATTGGCGTTGGGCGCGCTGAACTGGTCGCTGATGGCGGGGGTGATCTTTACCTTGCTGCCGAGCAAACTGGACTATCCCGTGGTGCTGGGGGTGTTGTTGATCAGCAGCATCGCCGGGGTGATTACCCATATCCCCGCCGGGCTCGGCGTGCTGGAAGCGGTATTCGTCGCGCTGCTGCAGCATGAAGTGTCGCGAGGCAGCCTGATCGCGGGACTGATTGCCTACCGGGCGATCTACTTCATCCTGCCATTGCTGATTACGGTGGTGATGTATCTGGTGATCGAGGCGAAGGCCAAGGCGTTGCGGGTCAAGCCTGGGGTCAAGTGATGCGGTGCCTGGCCTGGCCCTTCGCGAGCAGGCTCGCTCCCACAAGGATTTGCAGAAAGTCAGAACCAGGGTTCACACATATTTCTTGTGGGAGCGAGCCTGCTCCGGGCGGCGTTCCGACGAAGAGGCCGCCTGGACAACTCATGTCTACCGCTCCTGGATGATGCTCAACCGCTCGCCTACCACCATCTCCGTGATCCAGCTCACCAGGATCGAGGTGTAGGCCTGTTGTGACACGGGGTCACTCAGGGAATGATCGGCGCCATCGATGATTCGATGAGTCAACGAGTGAGTCTGCTGGCAGGCGGCCCGGTAGCTCATGATCGTCGCGTGGGGCACATGGTCATCCGTTTCCGATTCCACCAGCAACACATCACCGGTGAATTGCGAGCAGGCGTGCAAGGCCCGGTTGGTGTCGGCGTGCACCAGGGTGCTGCGGTAATCGAGCAGGTCAGCCTTGTCCAGGTCGCGCTTGGGCGTGTGCCACTGCTCGTCGCGGTACAGCGCCGGCACCCGCAGGGCCAGCCAGCGCACCGGTCGCAATGAGGTAAGGATCGAGGCCAGGTAACCACCGTAGCTGGTGCCGACCACGGCGATCGCCGAGGTGTCCAGGGCCGGGTGGGCGAGCAGCCTGTCGTAGGCCGCCAGCAAGTCCCGCAGGTTGTCCTCGCGCGTGACCCGCGACAGTGGAATCCCGGCCCCACCGGTGTGGCCGCGCAAGTCGAAGGTCAGGCACACGCAGCCCAGGCCGGCGATGCCTTTGGCCCGCTCGAGATCTCGCTCCTGGCTACCGCCCCAACCGTGCACGAACAACACACCGGGAACCTTCGACTTGGGGCTGAGGAAGGTCCCGTTCATGTGTTCATCATCAATCGCAATCTGGATGGTTTCGCTTCTAGCCGTCATAGGATTGAACCGTTACGTATTTGAGTAGGAAATCACCATTTTCCGCAGCGCCGCGGTAAACCTCCGTGGCGCCGGGCGGCAGCGGTTGGTCGGTGTAGGTTTCGACTGAGGACACCCGAACCGCGCGGATCGACGGGTCCTCGACGAACACCTGCAAGGCAGCCAGTTCCGCGCTGCTGGCGCCGCCCATTCGCCAGGATTGCTCCAGCACGCCACCGCGAGGCTGGCCCCCGGTATCCGTCCCTTGGGCGATGTCGTAGTTGCGCCGCGAAGCAAAGAACGTGGGGAAAGCCTGGTTGGCGGCATCATCGAATACCTGCGCAAGCCGGACCGCTTCGCGCACATCGTCCGGCAGTTCCAGGCCGAGAAGCTCGATGTAGCCCCCTTGCGCCACCAGCAGGTCAGAGCCGCCGTAGACCTCTTCCCCTTCGTTGTCGCGGGTCAGGTGCTGCACGCCGCAGTAGCTCAAGACCTTGCCGTTGATGAAGCTTTGGCCGACGCTCTGGGTCTTGACCTCACTGAGATTCTGTTCCAGCACGATTCCCTCGCTGAACAATGCCTGGGCGTCCGGAGCCGCGACGATTTCATCGAATTGCCCGATGCTCCGGATGACTTGCTGGCCACGTCCAGCGCAAGCATGGATTGGCTTGAGGCGAATCGGCCCGGCGTAGAGCAAGTGCTCAGCGGCCTGGCGCGCATCCTTGAGCGAAAACACGCTGATGCCGTCGAGCACAACGCCCCGGGTCAGCTTGGCGAACAGCGGTGACCAGCCCTTCGGCGCGACCGCATCCTTGTTCAACAGACCATGGGCAATCGCCTTGGTGCAGATGAAATCGTGGTCGACGTAACCGCCCCAAAGATCGTCCGGTCCCTTGACGCCCAGGCGCAACGCAGCCTCGGGACCGATCAGGGTTTGCGTAGGCAACAGGTACAGATCCCGCCCGGCGTGGTGCCGGCTGTCATAGCTGCCGCCGAACTCCAGGCCAAGGATATTCGCCAGCCAGCGCGCCAGCGCCCGATTGGTCTCGACTTCATGCAGCGGTGCCTGGGGGTTGACCGAGTGGGCCACTACACATTTGTCACGATGGATCTGGGTCATGCTTTGTCCTTTCAACTGCGCTCAATAGCCGTAGCTATAAGGATTGCAGAGATCAGGCCAACGGCACGGCGGGGGACGAACGGTCAAGGAAACGGGGGGATAGGCGGAAGATGTGGCACCGGGCCTGTTTCATTCTGCACGACTGGAAGCGGATGTCCGGCAATTTGCACGAAGCCTGAAGCCACGGAGCGCTGTGTCAGCCTTTGGGAGCGCCCTGCGGATTCACCCCAAACCTCGCCCGGTAATCACTCGGCGCCAGCCCGGTGATTTTCTTGAACGTCGCTCGAAAGGCAGAAGGATCCTGATAACCGACGGTCCAGGCAATGTGGTCGATGGTCCCGTTGGTATATTCCAGCATTTCCCGGGCCTTGCCGACCCGCAGGTGCTGGCAGTATTCGGTGGGCTTGAGGCCGGTAGCCGCGCGAAACCTGCGCAGGAACGTGCGCTCCTCCAGCCCGGCCTGTTCGGCCATCGCGCCAAGGGAAACATCCACCGCGCCGCTGCGCTGCAACCAATGTTGCACTTTCAGAATCGCTCCATCGCCATGCCCGAGGATCGGCGCGAAATTACTGCCGCACTGGCTCGCGCTGTCGCTGTGCTCGATCACCAGAAACTGCGCGGTGCGTGTGGCGATGCCGGGGCCGAGCAAGCGGTCCACCAGCCGCAGCCCGAGCTCCGACCAGGCCATGAGCCCGGCGGTGGTGATCAGGTCGCCGTCGTCGACAATGGGTTTATCGGCGTTTAGCTTGATCTTCGGATAACGTGCCGCAAAGCTCTTGGCCGAGGTCCAGTGGGTCGTGGCACTACGCCCATCCAGCAAACCGCTTTCGGCCAGCAGGATCGAGCCGACGCAAACCCCGCCCAATACCGTGCCGCTAGCGTGTTGCGCCCGGAGCCAATCCATCAGCGTCTGTGTTGCGACAGTTTCATTGAAGCCGGCAATGGACGGTGGGATCAACAAGGCGACCAATGGCGCGTGCGGACCGGCATCACTGGCAAACACTCGCAACGGCATTGCTCCGCCCGCCGTTTGCCAGTGGCTCACGCGTAGCCGCGGCAGCTGCACACTGGCATGCTCCGCCGCAATGCCATCCGCCACGGCAAACAGATCGGTCAAACCATGCACCGCGGCCATTTGCGCGCCGGGGTAGATCAGCACGCCGAGTTCGACGAATGCCCTTTCCTGCGCCATGTCAGTTTTCCCAGTCTGTTTTTTCAACCCATCGTTGCAAATCCCGGCTGCGCACCAGAGTTCCATCGATCAGCTTTCAAAGCCCAAATGAAAGTGTAATGATAATACCTATCATTAACACCTTCCCGACGAGCCCGTCATGTCAGCAACTTCCAATGGCAACGCTCAACTGCATGAACTCTACCGCGATCATCACGGCTGGCTGCACGCCTGGTTGCGTCGCAAGCTGGGCAACCATGACCACGCGGCGGACATCGCGCAAGACACATTTCTGCGCCTGCTGGTTTCCGGACGTATTCCCGGGGTAGTGGAGGGCCGCAGTTACCTGACCCAGATCGCCCGCAACCTGGTGATCGATCAGTGGCGTCGACAGCGAATCGAACGGGCCTACCTGGAAAGTATCGCTCATTTGCCCGAACCCCAGACGCCTTGCCTGGAGACCCGAGCAATCATTCTCGAAACGCTTCAGAAAATCGACGCGATGCTCGACCGCATGCCCGGCAATGTGCGGACGGCCTTCCTGCTGTCGCAATTCGAAGGCCTGGGCTATGCGCAAATTGCCGAACGCCTGCAAGTCACCGTCAGCTCCGTACAAAAATACATGACCCGCGCCATCCTGGCCTGCTACCAGACGGTCTACGAAGAATGAATCGCCGCGCCGAGCTTCCGGTTTCCCCGGCCGTCGTCGAACAGGCGAGCGAGTGGCTGATGCTGCATTGGGGCGGCGAGATGACTGACGCTCAACAGCGGGCGTTTGTCCTGTGGCAGCGCGCCGATGCCGAACACGCCAGGGCCTGGCAGCGCTTGCAGGACTTGCAGCAGACCTTGGGTCGCGTCCCGCGCGACTGCGCTCAGGCCGTGCTCAAGGATGCGCCGCAGCGCTCGCGGCGAGACATGCTCAAGTTGCTTTCGCTGATACTGGTCACTGGCGCAACCGGTTATTCGCTGCACAGCCAGAAACCCTGGCGCGGCGCATTGGCCGATCAGCACACGGCGGTCGGCGAAATCCGTCGGCTGACGCTGGAGGACGGCACGCGCCTGGACCTGGATACCGACAGCGCCGTGGACGTGCTTTTTTCTGCCAGTCATCGACGCATTCGCCTGATCAAGGGGGCTATCCTGCTGGAGACCGGGCACAACCCCGAGTACCTCCAGCGGCCGTTGATCGTGCAGACCGGGGCAGGCGAGATACAGGCGCTGGGCACGCGCTTCTGCGTGGCCGAGGCCCAGCAAGGCATCCGGGTCGACCTTTACACGGGAATGCTGGAAGTACGGCCTATCGCCGCTGCGGCCCAAAGGCTGGTGGAAGGCCAGAGCCTCTGGTTCGACCAGGACCGACTCGGTGTCGTCACCGCCACTGACCCAAACGCCGGCGCCTGGAGCGAGGGCCACCTGATCGCCGAGCGCCAGCCGCTGGGTCAGTTTCTGTCGCAACTGAGCCGCTACCGGCCCGGCATCCTGCGCTGCGATCCGGCCGCCGCACCGTTGCTGATCACCGGTGTATTTCCTCTGGCCGACACCGACGCCATCCTGGCGGCGCTGGCCCGCTCGCTGCCCGTGCGTGTCCAGCAGGCAACACGTTATTGGGTCACGGTAAAGCGTCTCACGTGATTTTTTCGCCGGGCGTTGTCGGTTTTTCCTGTTGATACGGGATAGCTCTGAAACCCTTCAATTGCTATCGCCAGGGAGTATCGCAGTGCCCGTCCAAGCCCCTCTCCATTTCTTGCGCAACGGTTTGTTCCTCGGTGCCCTGGCTGCAACGCCAATGTTCTGCGCCACAGCCCAGGCTGAGCCCGCCAACATCGATGATGTTCGCCAGTACGATATCGCCGCGGGCCAGCTCGACCAGGCGTTGAACCAATTCGCCAGGACAGCCGGTGTGTTGCTGTCGGTGGACGCGCAACTGACCACCGGCAAGAGCACGCCGGGGCTCCACGGGCAGTTCAATATTCCTGGGGCGCTGCAGCGTCTGTTGGCAGGCTCGGGCTTGCAGGCCGTCAACAGCGGCAACGCCTGGTCTCTGCAACCCGCACCCGACAGCGCAACCTTGCAACTGGACGCCACACTGATCGGTGCCCGCAACGTTGGCGAAAACCCCTGGGGCCCCGTCGATGGCATCGTCGCCACGCGCAGCGCCACGGGCAGCAAGACCGACAGCGCCCTGGTGGAGGTGCCGCAAACCATCAACGTGGTCACGGCTGACGAGATCAAGGCCCGAGGCGCCCAGACCGTTACCCAAGCATTGCGCTACACACCAGGTATCACGGGCGGCGGCTTCTCCGACCGGGTGAAGATTTTCGACGAGCCGACATCCCGCGGCATAACCCCAGTGCCTTTGTATCTGGACGGCCTGCACTTGCCATACGGCGGAGGCAGCACCGGCGGCGCGCTGCAGATCGAACCGTACTCGCTGGAGCGCATTGAAGTGCTCAAAGGGCCGGCCTCGGTGCTGTACGGGCAGAACCAGCCTGGCGGCATCATCAATATGGTCAGCAAGCGGCCAACCCCCGAACCCGTCCATGAAGTGGTGTTGAAGGCGGGCAGCTACGACCAGATGGGTGTCGGCGTGGATATCGGCGGGCCCCTGGATGAACAAGGCACGCTGCTGTATCGCTTGACCGGGCTGGTCAACGACAGCAATTCGAGCATTGACTATGCCCAGCAGAAACGTCAGTTCCTCGCGCCGAGCCTGACCTGGCTACCCAACGAAGACACCAGCCTGACCCTGTTCGCCCAGTACCAACGCGACGACGCGGTTCCGGAAGCCCAAGGCTTGCCCGCCCTGGGGACGGTATTCAACAACCCCAACGGCAAGATTTCGCGGGACCTTTTCCTGGGCGAGCCCGGCGTGAATGACTACAAGCGCAACCAATATGCCCTGGGCTATGAGCTGAGCCATCGCCTGAACGATGTCTGGACGTTGAAGCAGAACGCTCGTTATGCCGTGGTGGACGACCATTACACCGCCCCGCTGCATGGCTATCGCTTCGTCAACAACCCCGTCACCGGCGCCGACGACAAACGCTACATGACCCGCTACGGCGTCGACTGGTCGCAGACCAACAAGGTCTTCGGCGTGGACAATATCGCCCAGGCCGAATTTGACAGCGGCCCCCTCAAACACACGCTGATCACCGGCCTGGACTACTACCGGTTCAACTCGAAGTTCAAAGGGCTGTACGACTACAACCCGCCGATCATCGATATCTTCAACCCGGTCCATGGCCAACCTCTCAACTTCGGCAACCTGTACCGATGGGACAACACCATCACCCAGACCGGCCTGTACATGCAGGACCAGATCAAGCTCGACCAATGGGTGCTGGTGCTAGGTGGCCGCTATGACTGGACCGAAGTGGACAACAAGGAACCGGTCAGCGGCGCCCACAGCAACGTCCGCGACAGTGCCTTCACCGGGCGCGCCGGCCTGGTATACCTGTTCGACAACGGCCTGGCTCCGCTCATCAGCTATGCCGAGTCATTCCAGCCGGTGAGCGGCCGTGATGTGTCCGGCAAACCGTTCGAGGCCACCACCGGCAAGCAGTATGAAATAGGCCTCAAGTTCCAGCCGCCGGGGCAGCAGAGCTTTGTACAGTTATCCGTTTATCAACTGGACCAGGAGAACATGCTGACCACCGACCTGGACAACCCGGGCTTCAACGGCCAGACCGGTGCCGTGCGCTCGACGGGTGTCGAACTGGAAGGCAAGGCCAGCCTGAACAAGTCTCTGGACATCATCGCTTCCGTATCGCGCAACGATATTGAATACACCAAGGACAACGATGGGCGTCAAGGCAACCACCTGGCCGGCAGCTCACCGCTGACTGCCTCCGCCTGGGTCAACTACACGTTCCTGGGCGATACCCCGCTGGCCGGATTCGGTGCCGGGCTTGGTGTCCGTTATGTGCGCAGCAGTCCCGGAACCGAGTACCCGGGCACCGCCACTGCGCCCTCCTTCGATGTTCCGTCCTTTACCGTTTACGACGCGCGCCTCTCCTACGACCTCGGTCAATCACCACTGGGCCTCAAGGACGTGAAGGTCGACATGAATGTGGAAAACCTCGATGACAAGAAATACGTTGCGAACTGCACCAGCAATTGGGACTGCTACTACGGCGACGGCCGGACCATGACGACCAGCCTGACGTACAACTGGTGAACCGAGCCTGACAATGCAGCGCCATCGCCGCATTGTCAGTTTTCCCCCGCTTATTGTCGTTGCGGCCAATCCTCGAAACCCGGACAAACGCCAATACTGGCGCCACATCCTGACTTAACGAGGAAGCCTCCATGTCCAAGCAAGCGCTCATCGTCGTAGATATCCAGAACGACTACTTCCCCCAGGGAAAATGGCCTTTGGCCGGTGCAGAGAGCGCCGCCGATAACGCCGCCAGGTTGATCGAGGCATTTCGCCAGGGCGGAAACCAGGTGGTGCACATCCGTCACGAATTCACCTCCGACGAAGCGCCATTTTTTACGCCCGGCTCTGAAGGTGCGCAGTTGCATCCCAAGGTACTCAACCGTGCCGATGAACCGGTCGTGCTCAAGCATTTCGTCAATTCGTTTCGCGAAACCGAACTGCAAGCGATCCTCGAACAGCACGGCATCGAACGGTTGGTCGTGGTCGGCAGCATGAGCCACATGTGCATCGACGGCGTTACCCGCGCTGCCGCTGACATGGGTTATGAGGTCACGGTGGTGCATGATGCCTGTGCCAGCCGCGACCTGGAATTCAACGGCCTCGTCGTCCCTGCGACCCATGTCCACGCTGCGTTCATGTCGGCGCTGGGGTTTGCCTATGCGAATGTGGTGAGTACCGAGCAATTCCTGAGCGGCAGCCAGGCGTAGGCGCAGGCATCGACAGCAAGCGGAAAATGACTAGGCGGGTGTGAGCGGTTACGACGAGAATGGCCAGATATTTTTCCGAAGAGCCAGCCGCATGAAACGCAGACGCCCGCCGCGCCTGGTCGAATCCCCCTTCCCGAGCGCTACCTCAGCGCCACGGCACCCGCCCACGTGGGATTGCTCAAGCGACGTATCCAGGCCGGGATTCCTCGGGACCATGATCTACGTCGCGGGAATCTTGCTGGCCTTGCCCGTTTACTGGCTGGCTGTGTTGACCATGACCCTGTTCAAGGTCGAGGGCCTGTCGCCGATTCACCAGCAGATCATCATGGAACCGCTGATTATCGCGCTCATGTTCATCAGTGCGTTCGCGGCCGTCTGTACGATCAACTGGCTCGTCTCCGGGCCCAAGGTGCTGGGCTTCTGCTTTGACGAACGCCAGCAATGCCTCACCCTCACCCAACGCCGTCCTGCCCGGGAAACCACCGAAGAATGCGTGCCCTACAGCGACATCCATTACATCAAGCCCTACACCCTGAGCACTTTCGCTAACGTGAACCACTTTGATGTCGGCTACACCGGGGCCGATGGCAAGCCGATTTCGCTTCGGTTCGGGGTGGACATAACGGTAGAGGAAATGGCGTTTCATGCAACGTGGCTGAGCCAGTCGATTGGCGAGAGGATGCTGGAGTTGCTGGATCTGGATTTATGATCCTGATTGCGTTGGCTCTTCAAGCCACAACTGGCCGCTGCCAGAAAAACAAAAGCCCCAAAAGCAAAGTGCGCTTGGGGCTTTTTTGAAATTACCGGCTGAACAGGCTCAACCAGTAATCAGAACGGAATATCGTCATCAAAGCTGTCGAAATCCGGAGCCGGTTGCGGTGCGGCCTGTTGCGGAGCCGGGCGCTCGCGCTGTGGCTGTGGCGCCGATTGCGGACGAGGCGCTTGCTGGCGTGGAGCCGACTGCTGGTAGTTGTTGCCACCCTGCTGCTGGTCGCCTTGCGGACGGCCACCGAGCAATTGCATGGTGCCTTGCATGTCGACCACGATTTCGGTGGTGTAACGCTTGATGCCGTCTTTTTCCCACTCGCGGGTCTGCAGCTTGCCTTCGATGTAGACCTGCGAACCCTTGCGCAGGTATTCGCCGGCAATCTCAGCCACTTTGCCGAACATCGACACGCGGTGCCATTCGGTCTTCTCGACCTTCTGGCCGGTCTGCTTGTCGGTCCATTGTTCGCTGGTCGCCAGGCTCAGGTTGGTCACGGCGTTGCCGTTAGGCAGGTAGCGAACTTCTGGATCCTGGCCGCAAGTACCGACCAATATGACTTTGTTAACCCCACGGGCCATAACGTTCTCCTAGGCTTCGCACGCTGCCGGGGCCGGGTTGTTCACCAGGCGCTCAAGCGTCGCACGATCCAATAATTCGGTGTCCAGTTTGATATATACGGCCGCCTCGTCGGCGACCACCACTGCATCGGTTACTCCAACGACGGCCCTGAGGCGCTCGGCCAGGCCTGCTTCGCGGATGGCTTCGGGCGACAACGGCAAGCGCAGGCTCGTCACATACGGAGGTTCGCGCATGGTAACAGCAAAAACCAGCCAAAGTGCAGCCAGCGCGGCACATCCCAGGAACACAACCGACAAACCGCCATGCTGGAACAGCCAGCCGCCGAGGATCCCGCCCAATGCCGAACCGAGGAACTGGCTGGTGGAATAAACCCCCATCGCCGTGCCCTTGCCGCCCGCCGGTGACACCTTGCTGATCAGCGACGGCAGCGATGCTTCCAGCAGGTTGAACGCGGTGAAGAACACCACCGTGCCAATCACCAGGGCGCGCAGGCTGTCGCCGAACTGCCAGAAGAATAGCTCAGTGAGCATGAGCGTCACGACGGCGCCGAGCAAAACTCGTTTCATTTTGCGTCGCTTCTCGCCATAGATAATGAACGGAATCATGGCGAAGAACGAAATGACCAGTGCCGTCAGATAGACCCACCAGTGCTGCTCCTTGGGCAGGCCGGCCTTTTCCACCAGCGCCAGCGGCAAGGCCACGAAGCTGGACATCAACATGGCATGCAGCACGAAGATGCCCAGGTCCAGGCGCAGCAGGTCAGGATGCTTGAGCGTCGGCACCAGCGCCTGGCGGGCCACCCCGGACTCGCGGTGCTGCAACGGCCCGGTGGAGCGCGGCACGATCAACGCGACGATGAGGATGCCCACCAGCGCCATGGCACCGGTCGCCAGGAACAGCCCCGACAACCCAAAGGCACGGGTCAACAACGGTCCTACAACCATGGCAACGGCGAACGACAGACCAATCGTCATGCCGATCATCGCCATGGCTTTCGTGCGATGTTGCTCGCGGGTCAGGTCCGACAGCAACGCCATGACGGCAGCGGAAATGGCACCCGCTCCTTGTAGGATCCGTCCGGCGATCACGCCCCAGATCGAATCGGCATTCGCCGCCAGCACACTGCCGAGGGCGAACACGATGAGCCCCAGGTAAATCACCGGGCGCCGGCCGATCCGGTCGGAAATGATCCCGAAAGGAATCTGGAAAATCGCCTGGGTCAGGCCGTAGGCGCCGATGGCCAACCCGATGAGGGCCGGGGTCGCGCCCGCCAGGTCCATGCCATAGGTCGCCAGTACCGGCAACACCATGAACATGCCCAGCATGCGGAAGGCGAACACCAGGGCCAGACCGCCTGCCGCGCGGGTCTCGCCGCTACTCATGCGTTCGCTGTGGGGATCTTGCATGGAAAAACCTCGTGTGAACCGGCGGGGATTCTACCAGTCCCATCGATTGAGGGGGTATATGGCGACCGTTTGCCGCGCAGTCTTCATGTATGACTTGCAATAGTGTGCATCCATCCAGTATTTGCCCGTATACTCCTACGTTTTCGACGCCCGCCGAGCGAGGCCACTTTGGACAAGATCCTGATTCGTGGGGCCCGTACCCACAACCTGAAGAACATCGACCTGACCCTGCCAAGGGACAAGCTGATCGTCATCACCGGCCTGTCCGGATCCGGCAAATCATCCCTGGCCTTCGATACCTTGTACGCCGAAGGCCAGCGCCGCTATGTCGAATCGCTGTCGGCCTACGCCCGGCAGTTCCTGTCGATGATGGAAAAACCCGACGTCGATACCATCGAAGGCCTGTCGCCAGCGATCTCCATCGAACAGAAGTCGACGTCCCATAACCCGCGGTCGACAGTCGGCACCATTACCGAGATCTACGACTACCTGCGCTTGCTGTATGCGCGAGTCGGTATCCCGCGCTGCCCCGATCACGACACCCCGTTGGAAGCCCAGACCGTCAGCCAGATGGTCGACCTGGTGCTCGCCCAGCCGGAAGGCAGCAAACTGATGCTGCTCGCACCGGTGATTCGCGAGCGCAAGGGCGAACACCTGATGGTCTTCGAAGAATTGCGCGCCCAGGGCTTCGTACGCGCCCGGGTCAACGGCAAGCTGTGCGAGCTCGACGAACTGCCGAAGCTGGATAAACAGAAAAAACACTCGATCGATGTGGTGGTAGACCGCTTCAAGGTCCGCGCCGACCTGCAACAGCGCCTGGCCGAGTCCTTCGAGACCGCGCTGAAGCTGGCCGACGGCATCGCCCTGGTGGCGCCGATGGACGACGAACCCGGTGAAGAGATCATCTTCTCGGCACGCTTCGCCTGCCCGATCTGCGGCCACGCCATCAGCGAGCTGGAACCCAAGCTGTTTTCCTTCAACAACCCGGCCGGCGCCTGCCCGACCTGCGACGGCCTGGGGGTCAAGCAGTTCTTCGACACCAAGCGCCTGGTCAACGGCGAGCTGACCCTGGCCGAAGGCGCGATTCGTGGCTGGGACAGGCGCAACGTCTATTACTTCCAGATGCTCGGGTCGCTGGCGGCCCATTACAAGTTCAGCCTGGATAAACCATTCAACGAATTGCCCGCGGACCAGCAGAAATTCATCCTGCACGGCAGCGGCACGCAGAGCGTCGATTTCAAATACCTGAACGACCGTGGCGATATCGTCAAGCGCTCCCACCCGTTCGAAGGCATCGTGCCCAACCTGGAACGGCGCTACCGCGAGACCGAATCAGCCAGCGTGCGCGAAGAACTCGCCAAGTTCCTCAGCACCCAGCCCTGCCCGGACTGTCGCGGCACCCGTTTGCGCCGGGAGGCGCGGCACGTGTGGGTGGGTGAGAAAACCCTGCCGGCGGTGACCAGCCTGCCGATCGGCGATGCCACTGACTATTTCGGTGGCCTGAAGCTCACCGGCCGTCGTGGCGAAATCGCCGACAAGATCCTCAAGGATATCCGCGAGCGCTTGCAGTTCCTGGTGAACGTCGGCCTGGACTACCTGACTCTCGACCGCAGTGCGGATACCCTGTCCGGCGGTGAGGCCCAGCGTATTCGCCTGGCCAGCCAGATCGGTGCCGGGCTCGTGGGCGTCATGTACATCCTCGACGAACCGTCCATTGGCTTGCACCAGCGGGACAACGACCGGTTGCTCGGAACGCTGAAACACCTGCGCGATATCGGCAATACGGTGATCGTGGTCGAACACGATGAAGACGCGATTCGCCTCGCCGACTACGTCGTGGATATCGGCCCCGGCGCGGGCGTGCACGGCGGACACATCGTCGCCCAGGGCACCGCCGCCGAAGTCATGGCGCACCCCGACTCGCTGACCGGCAAATACTTGTCGGGCCGGGTGAAGATCAAGGTGCCGGCCAAGCGTACCCCACGCAATAAAAAGCTGTCGTTGACCCTCAAGGGCGCACGCGGCAACAACCTGCGCAACGTCGACCTGGAAATCCCGATCGGCCTGCTGACCTGTGTTACCGGTGTTTCCGGCTCCGGCAAGTCGACGCTGATCAACAACACGCTGTTTCCCCTCAGTGCCACCGCGCTGAACGGTGCCACCACCCTGGAAGCCGCCGCGCACGACAGCATCAAGGGCCTGGAGCATCTGGATAAAGTTGTCGACATCGACCAGAGCCCGATCGGCCGGACGCCGCGCTCCAACCCGGCGACCTACACCGGGTTGTTCACGCCGATCCGCGAACTGTTCGCCGGCGTACCGGAATCACGCTCGCGGGGCTACGGCCCGGGCCGCTTCTCGTTCAACGTCAAGGGCGGGCGCTGCGAAGCCTGCCAGGGCGATGGCCTGATCAAGGTGGAGATGCATTTCCTGCCCGACATCTATGTGCCGTGCGACGTGTGCAAGAGCAAGCGCTATAACCGTGAAACGCTGGAGATCAAGTACAAGGGCAAGAACATCCACGAAACCCTCGAAATGACGATCGAGGAGGCCCGAGCGTTCTTCGACGCAGTACCGGCACTGGCGCGCAAGCTCCAGACACTGATGGATGTGGGGCTTTCGTACATCAAGCTCGGGCAGTCGGCGACGACCTTGTCCGGCGGCGAGGCGCAGCGGGTCAAGCTGTCCCGTGAACTGTCCAAGCGCGATACCGGCAAGACCCTGTATATCCTCGACGAGCCGACCACAGGCCTGCACTTCGCCGATATCCAGCAATTGCTCGATGTATTGCATCGCCTTCGCGACCACGGCAACACCGTAGTGGTCATCGAGCACAACCTGGATGTGATCAAGACGGCTGACTGGCTGGTAGACCTCGGGCCGGAAGGCGGCTCCAAGGGCGGCCAGATCATTGCCGTCGGTACGCCGGAGCAAGTGGCGGAGATGAAGCAGTCTCACACCGGCTATTACCTCAAGCCGTTGCTGGAGCGTGACCGGGACTGAAGCACCGGGCATGAAAAAGCCCCTGTCCATCTCATCGATGGCAGGGGCTTTTTATCGCTCAATAACTACATTAGAACTGCGATTGCAGGTAATTCTCCAGCCCGATCAACTTGATCAGACCCAGCTGCTTTTCAAGCCAGTAAGTGTGGTCTTCTTCAGTATCGTTGAGCTGCACCCGCAGGATTTCGCGAGTGACGTAGTCGTTGTGCTGTTCGCACAGCTCGATGCCTTTGCACAGCGCCGCGCGGACTTTGTATTCCAGGCGCAGGTCCGCAGCGAGCATGTCAGGCACGGTGGTACCGATGTCCAGGTCGTCCGGGCGCATGCGTGGCGTGCCTTCGAGCATCAGGATCCGGCGCATCAGTGCGTCAGCGTGCTGCGCTTCTTCTTCCATCTCGTGGTTGATACGTTCGTAGAGCTCGGTAAAACCCCAATCCTCGTACATCCGCGAGTGGATGAAATATTGATCACGGGCTGCCAGTTCGCCTGTCAGCAACGTGTTGAGGTAATCGATTACGTCTGGGTGACCTTGCATCGCCCTACATCTCCACAAGCTTTGAAAGGCCCTAGTTTGAACCAAGCTGACTGCAAGGTCACTCGCCTATCGCAATAAAAGTGAAGAAAATCCGAGAAAAGCAGGGTAAATAACGCAAAAACCGCCCAAATGAGGGCGGTTCTGCTTCTCGTTTAGACTTAGTTAAGCTGTACGCCCAGCGCTTTTGCGATCCCTTCTCCATAAGCAGCGTCTGCCCTGAAGAAATGCTGCAACTGGCGATCAACAACATCCGCCGAGACCCCCGCCATCGCGCCGGCGATATTGCTGATCAACAGCGCTCTCTGCTCATCGCTCATCAAGCGGAACAGCGCACCGGCATGGCTGTAGTAATCGGTATCTTCGCGATGATCATACCGATCCGCCGCGCCGCTGAGAGGGGCAGTGCCGGCTCCGCATAACGCGGCGCCTGCTTCGGCGCCTCCACGAAGCTGTTTGGCTCATAGTTCGGAGCCGCGCCGCCATTGCTGCCGAACGCCATGGCGCCGTCGCGCTGGTAGGTATTGACCGGGCTGCGCGGCGCGTTCACCGGCAACTGCTGATGGTTGGTGCCTACGCGGTAGCGGTGTGCATCGGCATAGGCAAACACACGCCCCTGCAGCATGCGATCAGGCGAGAGACCCACACCCGGCACCATGTTGCTAGGCCCGAATGCCGCTTGCTCGACTTCGGCGAAGTAGTTCAGCGGGTTGCGGTTGAGCTCCAGCTCGCCGACTTCGATCAGCGGAAACTCTTTCTGCGACCAGGTCTTGGTCACATCGAACGGGTTTTCGTAATGGGCCGCGGCCTGTGCCTCGGTCATGATCTGGATGCAGACACTCCATTTCGGGAAATCACCGCGCTCGATCGCGTTGAACAGGTCGCGCTGGGCATAATCCGGATCGGTGCCCGCCAGGCGTGCAGCTTCGGCCGGCGCGAGGTTCTTGATGCCTTGCTTGGTCTTGTAGTGCCATTTAACCCAGTGACGCTCACCCTGGGCATTGATCAGGCTGTAGGTGTGGCTGCCGAATCCGTGCATGTGACGGTAGCCGTCAGGAATACCGCGATCAGAGAACAGAATGGTGACCTGATGCAACGCTTCGGGCGAGTGCGACCAGAAGTCCCACATCATCTGGGCACTTTTGAGGTTGCTTTGTGGCAGGCGCTTCTGGGTGTGAATGAAGTCTGGAAACTTCAGTGGGTCGCGGATGAAAAACACCGGTGTGTTGTTGCCGACGATGTCCCAGTTGCCTTCTTCGGTGTAGAACTTCAAGGCGAAACCGCGCGGATCGCGCTCGGTATCGGCGGAGCCCCGTTCGCCACCCACGGTAGAGAAGCGCAGGAAAGTCGGCGTCTGCTTGCCGACCGACTCGAACAACTTGGCGCTGGTGTATTGAGTGATGTCGCGAGTTACGGTGAAGGTGCCGTAAGCGCCCGAACCCTTGGCGTGTACGCGACGCTCGGGGATGTTTTCGCGGTTGAAATGAGCAAGCTTCTCGATCAGGTGAAAATCGTCGAGCAGCAGCGGACCACGTGGGCCGGCGGAGCGAGAGTTCTGGTTATCGGCGACAGGAGCGCCACTGGCGGTCGTAAGCGTTTTGGTATGGCTCATGCTCAAATCTTCCTAGGTCGGTCTTCGGACTGCCGGCTAATCGGCTGGGAGGAGTATTGATCATGTTAGTGACAGTATCCAAATTCATTAAATCATGGGCTTCGATAGTCATTATCTAATAAGGAAGATTACCAATAGCCAAGCCAGACGAAACGGCCAGGACACTTTTCCATCACGCACAAAAAACCGGGCGCTAGGCCCGGTTCTTCGTTGCAGACTGTCGTCTTACTCGGCGCTTACAGCTTCGCCGGCAGTAGCACGATCAACCAACTCGACGTACGCCATAGGCGCGTTGTCGCCAGCGCGGAAACCGCACTTGAGGATGCGCAGGTAGCCACCCTCACGGGTAGCGTAACGCTTGCCCAGGTCGTTGAAGAGCTTACCAACGATAGCTTTCGAACGGGTACGGTCGAAAGCCAAGCGGCGGTTAGCCAGGCTGTCTGTCTTGGCCAGAGTGATCAGCGGCTCGGCAACGCGGCGCAGTTCTTTGGCTTTCGGCAGTGTAGTTTTGATCAGCTCGTGCTCGAACAGCGACACCGCCATGTTCTGAAACATGGCCTTGCGGTGCGAGCTGGTGCGGCTCAGGTGACGACCACTTTTACGATGACGCATGGTTCATTCCTTACCAAACACAACGTTCGGTGATTACGACGATCAGGCAGTCGCCTTGTCGTCCTTCTTAAGACTTGCAGGCGGCCAGTTGTCGAGGCGCATGCCGAGGGACAGACCGCGGGAGGCCAGAACGTCCTTGATTTCAGTCAAGGATTTCTTGCCAAGGTTCGGAGTCTTCAACAGCTCTACTTCGGTACGCTGAATCAGGTCACCGATGTAGTAGATGTTTTCCGCCTTAAGGCAGTTAGCCGAACGTACAGTCAGTTCCAGATCGTCAACCGGGCGAAGCAGGATCGGATCGATCTCGTCTTCCTGCTCGACAACCACTGGCTCACTGTCACCTTTGAGGTCGACGAACGCAGCCAACTGCTGTTGCAGGATGGTTGCAGCACGGCGGATAGCCTCTTCAGGATCCAGGGTACCGTTGGTTTCCAGATCAATAACCAGCTTGTCCAGGTTGGTACGCTGTTCGACACGGGCGTTTTCCACCACGTATGCGATACGGCGAACCGGGCTGAACGAAGAGTCAAGCTGCAAGCGACCGATGCTGCGGCTTTCGTCTTCATCGCTCTGACGCGAGTCTGCCGGTTCATAACCACGACCACGAGCTACGGTGAGCTTCATGTTCAGGGCGCCGTTAGACGCCAGGTTAGCGATTACGTGATCGGGGTTAACGATCTCGACATCATGATCCAGCTGAATATCGGCAGCGGTAACCACCCCCGAACCCTTCTTCGACAAGGTCAGCGTAACTTCGTCACGACCGTGCAGCTTGATAGCCAGACCTTTAAGGTTCAACAGGATTTCAATTACGTCTTCCTGTACACCTTCGATGGCGCTGTACTCGTGGAGCACACCGTCAATCTCGGCCTCGACTACTGCACAGCCGGGCATTGAGGACAACAGGATGCGGCGCAGCGCGTTGCCCAGGGTGTGGCCGAAACCACGCTCGAGAGGCTCGAGTGTGATCTTGGCGCGGGTTGGACTGACAACCTGCACATCAATATGGCGGGGTGTCAGGAACTCATTTACCGAAATCTGCATGGATGCACCTATTTTCTAGCCCTTACTTGGAGTAGAGCTCGACAATCAGGCTTTCGTTGATGTCGGCGGACAGATCACTGCGAGCAGGAACGTTCTTGAAAACGCCCGACTTCTTCTCAGTGTCTACTTCTACCCATTCTACGCGGCCACGTTGGGCACACAGATCGAGAGCTTGGACAATGCGAAGTTGGTTTTTTGCTTTCTCGCGAACAGCAACCACGTCACCAGCACGAACCTGGTAGGACGGAACGTTCACGGTCTGGCCGTTAACGCTGATCGACTTGTGCGATACCAGCTGACGGGATTCGGCACGAGTAGAACCGAAACCCATACGGTATACAACGTTGTCCAGACGGCATTCGAGCAGCTGCAACAGGTTTTCGCCGGTTGCGCCTTTCTTACCAGCAGCTTCTTTGTAGTAGCCGCTGAATTGACGCTCGAGAACGCCGTAGATACGACGGACCTTCTGCTTTTCACGCAGTTGGGTGCCGTAATCGGACTGGCGACCGCGGCGTTGGCCGTGGATACCAGGTGCTGCTTCAATGTTGCACTTCGATTCGATCGCGCGCACGCCGCTCTTCAGGAAGAGATCGGTGCCTTCGCGACGAGCGAGTTTGCATTTTGGACCAATGTAACGAGCCATTCTTTACAATCTCCTGGATTACACGCGGCGCTTCTTCGGCGGACGGCACCCGTTGTGCGGGATTGGCGTCACGTCGGTGATGCTGGCGATCTTGTAGCCACAGCCGTTCAAAGCGCGGACTGCGGATTCACGACCTGGACCTGGACCTTTGACGTTGACGTCGAGGTTTTTCAGGCCGTATTCCAGCGCAGCTTGACCAGCACGCTCAGCAGCTACTTGAGCAGCGAACGGGGTGGACTTGCGGGAACCGCGGAAACCCGAACCACCGGAGGTAGCCCAGGAAAGAGCGTTACCTTGACGGTCGGTAATGGTCACGATGGTGTTGTTAAAAGATGCATGGATGTGGGCGATGCCATCAACCACTGTCTTTTTAACTTTTTTACGAGGACGAGCAGCAGGTTTTGCCATGATTAAATTCCTGTCGATTCGCTGGGGCGATTACTTGCGGATCGGCTTACGCGGACCTTTACGGGTACGCGCGTTGGTCTTGGTACGCTGACCGCGTACTGGCAGACCACGACGATGACGCAGACCGCGATAGCAACCGAGGTCCATCAAGCGCTTGATTTTCATGTTGATTTCGCGACGCAGGTCACCTTCAGTGGTGAACTTCGCCACTTCGCCACGCAGCTGTTCAATTTGCTCGTCGCTCAGATCCTTGATCTTTGCCGCTGGGTTGACCCCAGTCTCTGCACAAATTTTCTGTGCAGTAGTGCGACCAACACCATAGATGTAGGTCAGCGAGATAACAGTATGCTTGTTATCTGGAATGTTGACGCCTGCAATACGGGCCATTCAGTGGGACTCCAATTGACAGCTACCTACGCCCCGGAAGCCAAGAAATAGGGCGCGAGATAATATCGCTGTAATAACAAATAATCAACCCGGCAGCGCACTAGCTGCCGGGCTTAAAGCACAATCACACTCAGCCTTGGCGCTGTTTGTGACGCGGTTCCGCGCTGCAAATTACCCGAACAACACCTTCGCGGCGAATAATCTTGCAGTTACGGCACAGCTTTTTCACCGATGCACGAACTTTCATCACCAACTCCTCGAACCTTATGGACGCTACTCAGCGCAACATGCCGCTGCCGTAGCCCTTCAGGTTGGCTTTCTTCATCAGGGATTCGTACTGGTGCGAAACGAGGTGCGATTGTACTTGGGACATGAAGTCCATCACAACCACGACCACGATCAGCAACGAGGTCCCGCCAAGGTAGAACGGAACGTTTGCCGCAACCACCAGGAACTGGGGGAGCAAGCACACGGCCGTCATGTAAAGAGCACCGAACAAGGTCAAACGCGTCAGAACGCCATCAATGTAGCGCGCCGACTGCTCGCCCGGACGGATACCCGGAATAAAGGCACCGGACTTCTTCAGGTTTTCCGCTACGTCTTTCGGATTGAACATCAACGCCGTATAGAAGAAGCAGAAGAAAATAATCCCTGCACTAAACAGCAGAATATTCAACGGCTGACCAGGAGCGATCGACTGCGAGATGTCCTGCAACCAGCCCATACCTTCAGACTGGCCGAACCAGGCACCCAACGAAGCCGGAAACAGCAAGATGCTGCTCGCGAAAATGGCCGGGATAACGCCGGCCATGTTCACCTTCAACGGCAAGTGGCTGGTCTGCGCAGCAAATACCTTGCGGCCCTGCTGACGCTTGGCGTAGTGAACAGCGATACGACGCTGGCCACGCTCAATGAACACCACGAAACCGATAATCGCTACTGCCAGCAAACCGATGGCAACCAGGGCAAAGATGTTGATATCACCCTGACGCGCAGACTCGAAAGACTGCCCGATCGCTCTCGGAAGACCGGCGACGATACCTGCGAAGATCAACATCGAGATACCGTTGCCAACACCACGCTCAGTAATCTGCTCACCCAGCCACATCATGAACATCGCACCCGCCACAAAAGTGGTTACCGCGACGAAATGGAAGCCAAAGTCACCAGTGAACGCTACGCCCTGCCCCGCCAGACCGATGGACATGCCAACAGCCTGGACGAGAGCGAGGACGACAGTGAGGTAGCGGGTGTACTGGCTGATCTTGCGACGGCCAGCTTCACCTTCCTTCTTCAACTGCTCCAGCTGCGGGCTCACAGCGGACATCAGCTGCATGATGATCGATGCCGAAATGTACGGCATGATCCCCAGCGCAAAGATGCTCATCCGCTCCAGCGCGCCGCCGGAAAACATGTTGAACAAGCTAAGAATGGTCCCCTCATTCTGTCGAAACAGGTCCGCGAGTCGGTCCGGGTTGATACCTGGAACCGGGATGTGTGCGCCTATTCGGTAGACGATAATCGCCAGGAACAGAAAACGCAGACGAGCCCAGAGTTCAGACATACCGCCTTTGCCGAGCGCAGAGAGAGCACCTTGCTTAGCCATTTATTCCTCGAACTTGCCGCCAGCTGCTTCGATAGCCGCACGCGCACCTTTGGTGGCGCCGATTCCCTTTCCGATGGTGACAGCACGAGCAACTTCGCCCGACAGCATGATTTTCACACGCTGTACGTTCTGGTTGATCACGTTGGCATCCTTCAGGGACTGCACGGTGACGATGTCGCCATCCACTTTGGCCAGCTCGGACAGACGCACTTCTGCGCGGTCCATGGCTTTCAGGGAAACGAAACCGAACTTCGGCAGACGACGATGCAGCGGCTGTTGACCGCCTTCAAAGCCTGGAGCAATGGTGCCACCGGAGCGGGAGGTCTGACCTTTGTGGCCACGGCCACCGGTCTTGCCCAAACCACTACCGATACCACGGCCCGGACGATGCTTTTCGCGACGGGAACCCGGCGCTGGACTCAGATCATTGAGTTTCATCGATTAACCCTCGACACGCAGCATGTAGTAAGCCTTGTTGATCATCCCGCGATTCTCGGGAGTATCCTGGACTTCTACAGTGTGACCGATGCGACGCAGACCCAGACCCTTAACGCACAGTTTGTGGTTAGGGATGCGGCCGGTCATGCTTTTGATCAGCGTAACTTTTACGGTAGCCATGATCAGAAGATCTCCTTGACGCTTTTGCCACGCTTGGCGGCAATGGATTCAGGAGATTGCATTGCTTTCAAACCCTTGAAGGTGGCGTGAACCACGTTTACCGGGTTAGTCGAGCCGTAGCACTTGGCCAGAACGTTCTGAACGCCAGCAACTTCGAGGACAGCACGCATAGCGCCGCCAGCGATGATACCGGTACCTTCAGAAGCAGGCTGCATGTACACCTTCGAAGCGCCATGGGCAGACTTCATTGCGTACTGCAGGGTGGTGCCGTTCAGATCAACCTGGATCATGTTGCGGCGAGCAGCTTCCATTGCCTTCTGGATCGCAGCAGGCACTTCACGCGACTTGCCACGGCCGAAGCCAACACGCCCTTTACCATCACCTACCACGGTCAACGCGGTGAAAGTGAAGATACGGCCGCCTTTAACGGTTTTGGCTACGCGGTTAACTTGAACCAGCTTCTCGATGTAGCCTTCGTCGCGCTTTTGGTCGTTATTTGACATAACTTAGAACTCCAGCCCAGCTTCACGAGCAGCATCAGCCAGCGCCTTGACGCGGCCATGGTACTTGAAGCCAGAGCGGTCGAAAGCCACCTGCGAGACGCCAGCGGCTTTAGCACGCGTAGCGACCAGCTGGCCAACCTTAGTGGCCGCGTCGATGTTGCCAGTGGCGCCATCACGCAGTTCTTTATCCAAAGTCGAGGCACTTGCCAGGACTTTGTTGCCGTCGGCCGAAATGACCTGGGCGTAGATGTGCTGCGACGAGCGGAACACGCAGAGACGCACGACTTCGAGTTCGTGCATTTTCAGGCGTGCTTTGCGAGCGCGACGCAGTCGAGTAACTTTTTTGTCGGTCATTTGCTATGCCCTACTTCTTCTTGGCTTCTTTACGACGGACGACTTCGTCCGCGTAGCGCACACCTTTGCCTTTGTACGGCTCTGGTGGACGGAAGTCGCGGATCTCGGCGGCCACTTGACCTACCAGCTGCTTGTCGATGCCCTTGATCAGGATATCGGTCTGGCTAGGAGTCTCAGCGGTGATGCCTTCCGGCAGTTCATAATCCACTGGGTGCGAGAAGCCAAGAGCCAGGTTCAGCACTGTGCCTTTTGCTTGCGCTTTGTAACCAACACCGACCAGCTGGAGCTTGCGCTCGAAGCCTTGGCTTACGCCTTGGACCATGTTGTTTACCAACGCACGAGTGGTACCAGCCATTGCGCGAGTCTGTTGATCGCCATTGCGAGCAGCGAAACGCAGCTCACCAGCTTCTTCAACGATCTCAACGGACGAATGGATGTTCAGTTGCAGAGTGCCCTTGGCACCCTTCACCGAAAGCTGTTGGCCTGCGAATTTGACTTCGACACCGGCTGGCAGCTTAACGGGGTTCTTAGCGACGCGTGACATGCTTATCCCCCCTTAGAACACAGTGCAAAGAACTTCGCCGCCGACACCGGCAGCGCGCGCAGCACGATCCGTCATCACACCTTTGTTGGTGGAGACGATAGACACACCGAGACCGCCACGAACTTTTGGCAGATCATCGACGGACTTGTACTGACGCAGGCCTGGACGGCTAACGCGCTTCACTTCCTCGATGACCGGACGGCCTTCGAAGTACTTAAGCTCGATGGACAGCAGAGGCTTGATTTCGCTGCTGATCTGATAACCCGCAATGTAACCTTCGTCCTTCAGGACTTTGGCAACAGCTACCTTCAACGTAGAAGATGGCATGCTTACGACGGACTTTTCAGCCATCTGGGCATTACGGATACGAGTTAGCATGTCCGCTAACGGGTCCTGCATACTCATGGGCTAGACGCTCCTAATACACAAAAAATTAGCCTTTCGGCTAGTACGTGTCGCCGAGCGCATCCGCGCAATAAAAACACGGGCTCAGGCGAGCCGGGTATTCTAGACACACCCCACAAATGAATCAAGCCCCAAAAGGGGCTTGATTCAAGTTCAAGGTCACCGGCGGTCAGGATCTTGCGATACCGACCGCCGCGACTTTGACAGTGCTTACCAGCTGGCTTTGACCAGACCTGGAACGTCACCACGCATTGCGGCTTGACGCAGCATGTTACGGCCGAGGCCGAACTTGCGGTACACGCCGTGCGGACGACCAGTCAGGCGGCAGCGGTTACGCATGCGCGAAGCGCTGGCGTCACGTGGCTGCTTCTGCAGTGCTACGGTAGCTTCCCAACGCGCTTCTGGACTTGCGTTCAGATCAACGATGATAGCTTTCAGCGCTGCACGCTTGGTGGCGTACTTGGCAACGGTGAGCTGACGCTTCAGCTCACGGTTCTTCATGCTCTTCTTGGCCATTGTCCTACTCCAATCAGTTGCGGAACGGGAATTTGAAAGCACGCAGCAGTGCGCGACCTTCTTCATCCGTCCGAGCAGTGGTGGTCAGGGTAATGTCCAGACCGCGGAGAGCGTCGATCTTGTCGTAATCGATTTCCGGGAAGATGATCTGCTCTTTCACGCCCATGCTGTAGTTGCCACGACCATCGAAGGACTTGGCATTCAGGCCGCGGAAGTCGCGAACCCGAGGCAGGGAGATCGACAGCAGACGATCCAGGAACTCGTACATACGCTCACGGCGCAGGGTCACTTTGACGCCGATCGGCCAACCTTCACGGACTTTGAAGCCAGCGATGGATTTCCGAGCGTAAGTCACAACGACTTTCTGACCGGTGATCTTTTCCAGGTCGGCTACAGCGTGCTCGATGACTTTTTTGTCGCCGATCGCTTCGCCCAGACCCATGTTCAGGGTGATTTTGGTAACGCGCGGAACTTCCATCACGTTCGAAAGCTTAAGTTCTTCCTTAAGTTTCGGTGCGATTTCCTTCCGGTAAATCTCTTTTAGTCGTGCCATGGTCTTCTACCTAGCAGTGTTCAAGCATCAACCGCTTTTTGGGTCGACTTGAAGACACGAATTTTCTTACCGTCTTCTACTTTGAAACCAACGCGGTCAGCCTTGTTGGTTTCGCCGTTGAAAATGGCGACGTTGGAAGCGTGCAGTGGCGCTTCTTTCTCGACGATACCGCCCTGTACGCCCGACATCGGGTTAGGCTTGGTATGACGCTTGACCAGGTTCAGACCACCAACAACCAGACGGTTGTCAGCAAGAACCTTCAGCACCTTACCGCGCTTACCCTTGTCTTTGCCGGCGATCACGATGATCTCGTCGTCACGACGAATCTTTTGCATGTCGGATCTCCTTACAGCACTTCTGGGGCGAGCGAGACGATCTTCATGAACTTCTCAGTACGAAGTTCACGGGTCACTGGCCCAAAGATACGGGTGCCGATTGGCTCTTGCTTGTTGTTCAACAGAACAGCAGCGTTGCCATCAAAGCGGATGATGGAGCCGTCAGCACGACGAACACCGTGGCGAGTGCGGACTACAACAGCAGTCATCACTTGGCCTTTCTTCACCTTACCGCGAGGAATTGCTTCCTTGACGGTAACTTTGATGATGTCACCGATACCAGCGTAACGACGATGGGAGCCACCCAGCACCTTGATGCACATAACACGGCGAGCGCCGCTGTTATCGGCCACATCGAGCATGGATTGAGTCTGAATCATATAATTTCTCCGACCCCTAGCCCTTAGACTTCCACAGCGCGTTCGAGAACATCAACCAGCGCCCAAGACTTGGTCTTGGCCATCGGACGAGTTTCACGAATAGTGACTTTGTCGCCGATGTGGCACTGATTGGTTTCGTCGTGCGCGTGCAGCTTAGTCGAACGCTTAACGTATTTACCGTAGATCGGGTGCTTAACGCGACGCTCGATCAGAACGGTGATGGTTTTGTCCATCTTGTCGCTGACAACACGGCCAGTCAGCGTACGGACAGTTTTTTCGGCTTCAGCCATGATTACTTACCTGCCTGCTGGTTGAGCACAGTTTTCACGCGAGCGATGTCACGCTTAACTTGCGAGAGCAGATGAGACTGCCCCAACTGGCCAGTTGCCTTCTGCATACGCAGATTGAACTGGTCGCGCAGCAGGCCGAGCAGTTGCTCGTTCAGCTGCTGTGCTGATTTTTCACGAAGTTCATTCGCTTTCATCACATCACCGTCCGTTTAACAAAGGAGGTGGCGAGCGGCAGCTTTGCAGCAGCCAGGGCGAAAGCCTCACGCGCCAGCTCTTCAGAAACACCCTCGATTTCATACAGGACTTTGCCTGGCTGAATCTGGGCAACCCAGTACTCCACGTTACCCTTACCTTTACCCATCCGAACTTCGAGTGGCTTCTTGGTGACAGGCTTGTCCGGGAATACACGGATCCAGATCTTGCCGCCACGTTTTACGTGACGGGTCAGAGCACGACGCGCTGACTCGATCTGACGAGCGGTGAGACGACCACGAGCAACAGACTTCAGCGCGAACTCGCCGAAGCTGACTTTGCTACCGCGCAATGCCAGGCCACGGTTGTGGCCGGTCATCTGCTTGCGGAACTTCGTACGCTTTGGTTGCAACATTTGGCGTACCCCTTACTTAGCAGCTTTTTTACGAGGCGCTGGTGCTTGTGGTTTCAGTTCTTCTTGGCGACCACCAATTACTTCGCCTTTGAAGATCCAAACCTTTACACCGATCACACCGTAAGTGGTGTGAGCTTCGTAGTTGGCATAGTCGATGTCGGCACGCAGGGTGTGCAGTGGCACACGACCTTCGCGATACCATTCAGTACGTGCGATTTCAGCACCGCCGAGACGACCGCTCACTTGGATTTTGATGCCTTTGGCACCAATGCGCATGGCGTTCTGTACAGCGCGCTTCATAGCGCGACGGAACATTACGCGACGCTCCAGCTGCTGAGCTACGCTCTGCGCAACCAGCATACCGTCGAGCTCCGGCTTGCGGATCTCTTCGATATTGATGTGCACAGGCACACCCATTTGCTTGGTCAGGTCCTGACGCAGTTTCTCAACATCTTCACCTTTCTTCCCGATAACGATACCTGGACGAGCGGTGTGGATGGTGATACGTGCAGTCTGAGCCGGACGATGGATATCGATACGGCTGACGGACGCGCTTTTTAGTTTGTCTTGGAGATACTCACGCACCTTCAGATCAGCGAACAAATAGTCCGCATAAGTCCGACCGTCTGCGTACCAGACGGAGGTGTGCTCCTTGACGATTCCCAGGCGAATGCCAATGGGATGTACTTTCTGACCCATCTCTTCGACTCCGTTACTTGTCAGCAACCTTGACAGTGATATGGCAAGACCGCTTGACGATGCGATCAGCACGGCCTTTGGCACGTGGCATGATGCGCTTCAGCGAACGCCCTTCGTTGACGAAAACGGTGCTGACCTTCAGGTCATCAACGTCTGCGCCTTCGTTATGCTCGGCGTTGGCTACGGCCGACTCCAGCACTTTTTTCATGATCTCGGCGGCTTTCTTACTGCTGAAAGCCAACAGGTTGAGCGCTTCGCCCACCTTCTTCCCGCGGATCTGGTCGGCGACCAAGCGGGCTTTCTGGGCGGAGATTCGAGCGCCCGACAACTTAGCGGCTACTTCCATTTCCTAACCCCTTAACGCTTGGCTTTCTTGTCTGCCACGTGCCCACGATAAGTGCGGGTACCGGCGAACTCGCCCAGTTTGTGGCCGACCATGTCTTCGTTAACGAGAACTGGGACGTGTTGACGACCGTTGTGTACTGCGATGGTCAGACCGACCATTTGTGGCAGGATCATCGAACGACGCGACCAGGTCTTAACTGGTTTGCGATCGTTCTTTTCCGCCGCCACTTCGATCTTCTTCAGTAGGTGAAGATCAATAAAAGGACCTTTTTTCAGAGAACGTGGCACTGTCGTATCCCTCTATTTACTTGCGACGACGGACGATCATTTTGTCGGTACGCTTATTACCACGAGTCTTCGCGCCCTTAGTCGGGAAGCCCCATGGCGATACCGGATGACGACCACCAGAGGTACGACCTTCACCACCACCATGTGGGTGGTCAACCGGGTTCATGGCAACACCACGAACGGTTGGGCGAACGCCACGCCAGCGCTTGGCACCAGCTTTACCCAACGAACGCAGGCTGTGCTCGGAGTTCGAGACTTCGCCCAGGGTCGCACGGCATTCAGCCAGGACTTTACGCATCTCACCAGAACGCAGACGCAGGGTCACGTAGACACCTTCACGAGCGATCAGCTGAGCCGAAGCACCAGCGGAACGAGCGATTTGCGCGCCTTTACCTGGCTTCAATTCGATGCCGTGTACGGTGCTACCAACTGGAATGTTGCGCAGTTGCAGAGCGTTGCCCGGCTTGATCGGCGCCAGAGCACCTGCGATCAGCTGGTCGCCAGCGCTCACGCCTTTAGGGGCGATGATGTAGCGACGCTCGCCATCTGCGTACAGCAGCAGAGCGATGTGAGCAGTACGGTTTGGATCGTATTCGATACGCTCGACGGTGGCAGCGATGCCATCCTTGTCGTTGCGACGGAAGTCGACCAGACGATAATGCTGCTTATGACCACCACCAATGTGACGAGTGGTAATACGGCCATTGTTGTTACGACCACCAGACTTCGATTTTTTCTCGAGCAGCGGTGCGTGAGGAGCGCCTTTATGCAGCTCCTGGTTGACCACCTTGACCACAAAACGGCGGCCAGGGGAAGTCGGTTTGCATTTAACGATTGCCATGATGCACCCCTTCCTTACTCAGCACTGCTGCTGAAATCGAGATCTTGGCCTGGCTGAAGGGAGATAACTGCCTTCTTCCAGTCATTACGCTTGCCCAGACCGCGAGCAGTGCGCTTGCTCTTACCCAGAACGTTCAGGGTAGTAACGCGCTCTACTTTCACGCTGAACAGGCTTTCGACGGCCTTCTTGATTTCCAGCTTGGTTGCATCGGTTGCAACCTTGAAAACGAACTGGCCTTTCTTGTCTGCCAGAACCGTAGCCTTCTCGGAAACGTGCGGGCCAAGCAGAACTTTAAATACGCGTTCCTGGTTCATCCCAGCAGCTCCTCGAATTTCTTCACGGCCGACACGGTGATCAACACCTTGTCGTATGCGATCAGACTGACCGGATCGGAACCCTGCACGTCACGAACATCGACGTGTGGCAGGTTGCGAGCAGCCAGGTACAGGTTCTGATCAACAGCGTCAGACACGATCAGGACGTCAGTCAGGCCCATGCCATTCAGCTTGTTCAGCAGATCTTTGGTTTTCGGTGCTTCAACAGCGAAGTCCTGAACCACGACCAGACGATCAGTACGCACCAGCTCAGCAAGGATGGAACGCATTGCTGCGCGATACATCTTCTTGTTCAGCTTCTGGGAGTGATCCTGAGGACGAGCTGCGAAAGTGGTACCGCCGCCACGCCAGATTGGGCTACGGATAGTACCGGCACGAGCACGGCCAGTACCTTTCTGACGCCATGGGCGCTTACCGCCACCAGAAACGTCGGAACGGGTCTTTTGCTGCTTGCTACCTTGACGGCCGCCGGCCATGTAGGCCACGACTGCTTGGTGAACCAGCGTCTCGTTGAATTCGCCGCCAAATGTCAGTTCGGAAACTTCGATCGCTTGAGCGTCATTTACATTTAATTGCATGTCAGCTTCCCCTTAACCGCGAGCCTTGGCTGCTGGACGTACAACCAAGTTGCCGCCAGTAGCGCCAGGAACAGCGCCCTTGACCAACAACAGATTGCGTTCAGCGTCCACGCGCACTACTTCGAGGGACTGCACGGTCACGCGCTCGGCGCCCATATGACCGGACATTTTTTTGCCCTTGAATACACGACCAGGAGTCTGGCACTGGCCGATAGAGCCTGGAACGCGGTGGGATACGGAGTTACCGTGGGTGTTATCTTGCCCGCGGAAGTTCCAACGCTTGATCGTACCCTGGAAGCCTTTACCCTTGGACTGACCGGTTACATCAACCAGTTGACCAGCAGCGAAGATTTCAGCGTTGATCAGATCGCCGGCCTGGTACTCGCCTTCTTCAAGGCGGAATTCCATTACGGTACGACCAGCGGCAACGTTCGCCTTGGCGAAGTGGCCAGCTTGAGCAGCTGTTACACGCGAAGCACGACGCTCGCCGACAGTGACTTGCACTGCACGATAGCCATCGGTCTCTTCAGTTTTGAACTGGGTGACGCGATTCGGCTCGATCTCAATGACCGTGACCGGAATGGAGACACCTTCTTCGGTGAAAATACGGGTCATACCGCATTTACGACCGACTACACCAATAGTCATGTTGTAAACCTCATGAGTGTACGGGGCTTTCACCCGCTATGGCCGCCCATTTCAGAGCGTTACACGACTAAGACCGAGTCTTAGCCGAGGCTGATCTGCACTTCCACACCGGCCGCAAGATCGAGCTTCATAAGAGCATCAACGGTTTTATCCGTTGGCTGGACGATGTCCAGAACGCGCTTATGAGTACGGATCTCGTACTGGTCACGCGCGTCTTTGTTGACGTGCGGGGAGACCAGAACGGTGAACCGCTCTTTACGGGTAGGCAGTGGAATTGGACCACGCACTTGAGCACCAGTACGTTTCGCGGTTTCCACGATTTCCTGGGTGGATTGGTCGATCAGGCGATGGTCAAAAGCCTTCAACCTGATACGGATTTGCTGATTTTGCATTGGATTTCAGACTCCGGCTGCTATTCCCACCGGGCGCAATACGCCCGTTAAAAGGAGGCGCAATTCTATAGACGCCCCCGATAGGTGTCAACCCAATAAAAAAGCCCCCGCTAAGCGGGGGCTTTTCAACTCACCGAGTCAACTCTACAAGAGAGTCTTACTCGATGATTTTGGCTACGACGCCAGCGCCGACGGTACGACCGCCTTCACGGATAGCGAAACGCAGACCGTCTTCCATTGCGATGGTCTTGATCAGGGTGACAACCATTTTGATGTTGTCGCCTGGCATTACCATTTCAACGCCTTCCGGCAGTTCGCAGTTACCGGTCACGTCAGTGGTCCGGAAGTAGAACTGTGGACGGTAGCCTTTGAAGAACGGAGTGTGGCGACCGCCTTCTTCTTTGCTCAGAACGTACACTTCAGCTTCGAACTTGGTGTGCGGCTTGACCGAACCCGGCTTAACCAGAACCTGGCCACGCTCGACGTCGTCACGCTTGGTACCACGCAGCAGAACACCGCAGTTCTCGCCAGCACGACCTTCGTCGAGCAGCTTACGGAACATTTCAACACCGGTGCAGGTGGTGACGGTGGTGTCACGCAGACCTACGATTTCCAGCGGATCCTGAACCTTGACGATACCGCGCTCGATACGACCAGTCACAACAGTACCGCGACCGGAGATCGAGAATACGTCTTCGATTGGCATCAGGAACGGCTTGTCGATAACACGAACCGGCTCTGGGATGTAGCTGTCCAGAGTTTCTACCAGACGCTTGACAGCGGTGGTACCCATTTCGTTGTCGTCCTGGCCGTTCAGAGCCATCAGAGCCGAACCAATGATGATTGGAGTGTCATCACCTGGGAAGTCGTAAGTGCTCAGCAGATCGCGCACTTCCATCTCAACCAGTTCCAGCAGCTCAGCGTCGTCAACCATGTCAGCCTTGTTCAGGAAGACAACGATGTACGGAACGCCTACCTGACGGGACAGCAGGATGTGCTCACGGGTTTGTGGCATCGGACCATCGGCGGCCGAGCAAACCAGGATCGCGCCGTCCATCTGGGCAGCACCGGTGATCATGTTCTTCACATAGTCAGCGTGACCTGGGCAGTCAACGTGAGCGTAGTGACGAATCGAAGAGTTGTACTCAACGTGCGCGGTGTTGATGGTGATACCACGAGCCTTTTCTTCCGGAGCGCTGTCGATTTTGTCGAAAGCAACAACGGCCGAACCGAAAACTTCGGAGCAGACGCGAGTCAGAGCAGCGGTCAGAGTGGTTTTACCGTGGTCAACGTGACCAATGGTGCCAACGTTGACGTGCGGTAGGGAACGATCAAATTTTTCTTTAGCCACGACAATTAACTCCTTGCCTAAAGGGCTGAATCAGCCTTGCTTTTTGGTAACAGTCTCGACGATATGCGACGGAGCTGTATTGTATTTTTTGAATTCCATAGAGTAGCTTGCGCGACCCTGAGACATGGAACGAACGTCGGTCGCGTAACCGAACATTTCACCCAACGGAACCTCGGCGCGGATAACCTTGCCGGAAACCGTATCTTCCATACCCAGAATCATGCCACGACGACGGTTAAGGTCGCCCATGACATCACCCATGTAGTCTTCAGGCGTAACGACTTCTACTGCCATGATCGGCTCGAGCAACTCACCACCGCCCTTCTGGGCCAGTTGCTTGGTTGCCATGGAAGCAGCCACCTTGAACGCCATCTCGTTGGAGTCGACGTCGTGGTAAGAACCATCAAACACTGTTGCCTTCAGGCCGATCAGCGGATAGCCGGCAACAACGCCGTTCTTCATCTGCTCTTCGATACCCTTCTGGATCGCCGGGATGTATTCCTTAGGAACCACACCACCTACGACTTCGTTCACGAATTGCAGACCTTCCTGACCTTCGTCAGCAGGAGCAAAACGGATCCAGCAGTGACCGAACTGGCCACGACCGCCGGATTGGCGAACGAACTTGCCTTCGATTTCACAGTTCTTCGTGATGCGCTCACGATAGGAAACCTGAGGCTTACCGATGTTGGCTTCGACGTTGAACTCACGGCGCATCCGGTCAACCAGGATGTCCAGGTGCAGCTCGCCCATGCCGGAGATGATCGTCTGACCAGTCTCTTCATCAGTCTTGACACGGAAAGACGGGTCTTCCTGAGCAAGTTTGCCCAGAGCGATACCCATTTTTTCCTGGTCATCCTTGGTCTTGGGCTCAACCGCTACCGAAATAACCGGCTCCGGGAAGTCCATGCGAACCAGGATGATTGGCTTGTCAGCGTTGCACAAGGTTTCGCCAGTGGTGACGTCCTTCATGCCGATCAAGGCCGCGATGTCACCAGCGCGTACTTCCTTGATTTCTTCACGGGCGTTTGCGTGCATCTGCACCATACGACCCACACGCTCTTTCTTGCCTTTTACCGAGTTGATCACGCCGTCGCCGGAGGCCAACACGCCCGAGTAAACCCGGACAAAGGTCAAAGTACCCACGAATGGGTCGGTAGCGATCTTGAATGCCAAGGCCGCGAACGGCTCGTCATCACTTGCGTGACGCTCCATTTCCTCTTCCTCGTTATCAGGGTTGGAACCCTTGATAGCAGGAATGTCGGTTGGAGCAGGCAGGAAGTCGATCACGGCGTCGAGAACCAGGGGAACACCCTTGTTCTTGAAGGAAGAACCACAAACAGCCAGAACGATCTCACCAGCGATAGTACGCTGACGCAGAGCGGCCTTGATTTCCTCGTTGGTGAGTTCTTCACCCTCGAGGTACTTGTTCATCAGTTCTTCGTTGGCTTCGGCCGCAGCCTCGACCATGTTGCCGCGCCACTTCTCGGCTTCTTCCAGCAATTCAGCAGGAATGTCCTTGCGAACGGGAACCATGCCCTTGTCGGAATCGTTCCAGTAGACAGCTTGCATGTTGATCAGGTCGATCTGGCCCTGGAAGTTGTCTTCCGAACCGATAGCGAGCTGGATAGGCACCGGAGTGTGGCCCAGACGCTGCTTGATCTGACCGATCACGCGCAGGAAGTTGGCACCAGCACGGTCCATCTTGTTTACGTAAACAAGACGTGGAACGCCGTATTTGTTGGCCTGACGCCATACGGTTTCCGACTGAGGCTCAACACCCGAAGTACCGCAGAACACAACGACCGCGCCGTCGAGTACACGCAGGGAACGCTCAACTTCAATGGTGAAGTCTACGTGGCCCGGGGTATCGATAACGTTGAAGCGATGCTCGTGCGGGTACTGCTTCTCGGAACCTTTCCAGAAGGCGGTGATAGCAGCAGAAGTAATGGTAATACCACGCTCCTGCTCCTGCACCATCCAGTCTGTGGTCGCGGCGCCGTCATGCACCTCGCCCATTTTGTGACTTTTGCCGGTGTAAAAAAGGACGCGCTCGGTGGTGGTGGTCTTACCAGCATCCACGTGAGCAACGATACCGATGTTACGGTAGCGATTAATCGGTGTAGTACGAGCCATAAAGCCCTCGCAAATTGAGTGACGCTAAAATTAGAAGCGGTAGTGCGAGAAAGCCTTGTTGGCTTCAGCCATACGGTGCACGTCTTCACGCTTCTTAACTGCAGCACCTTTACCTTCAGCAGCGTCCAACAGTTCACCAGCCAAACGCAGAGCCATGGACTTCTCGCCGCGCTTGCGGGCGAAGTCTACCAGCCAGCGCATTGCCAGGGCGTTACGACGGGAAGGACGAACTTCGACCGGAACCTGGTAAGTAGCACCGCCTACACGGCGCGACTTCACTTCGACCAGCGGAGCGATGGCGTCGAGAGCTTTCTCGAAGATTTCCAGGGGATCGCTGTTCTTGCGTTCCTTAACTTTGTCCAGTGCGCCATAAACAATACGCTCGGCAACGGCTTTCTTGCCGCTCTCCATAACGTGGTTCATGAACTTTGCGAGAATCTGGCTTCCGTATTTCGGATCGTCCAGAATCTCACGTTTGGCTGCTACGCGACGTCTTGGCATGATAAGCCCTCAAGCGGTCTTCAGGTTAGCCCGGGACAGCTCACGCTTGCCCGACCTTACTCTTATCGACTCAATAAAAATGAAAAACTGCAAAACGACCGATTACTTCGGACGCTTGGTACCGTACTTCGAACGACCCTGGTTACGACCCTTGACGCCGGAAGTATCCAAAGAACCGCGGACGGTGTGGTAACGAACACCTGGCAAGTCTTTTACACGACCGCCGCGGATCAGTACCACGCTGTGCTCTTGCAGGTTGTGGCCTTCACCGCCGATGTACGAGGAAACCTCGAAACCGTTGGTCAGACGCACACGGCATACTTTACGCAGTGCCGAGTTAGGTTTTTTCGGCGTGGTGGTATACACACGGGTGCATACGCCACGACGTTGCGGGCAGTTCTGCAGCGCAGGCACGTCGGATTTCTCGACGATACGCTTACGCGGCTGACGTACCAGCTGGTTGATAGTTGCCATCTACTAGCTCCACTGTTGTCTTGCGACGCTATTGTCTTACAAGAAAAGCAAAATGGCAGGAACGAATTCCCGCCAAATTTAGGGGATCAAGAGTCTAAAGAGGATCTTGTCCCCAGTCAAGGCAAGGCCCCGACCTCCCCACCCGCCGGATCTCGACAATTTGTCTCGATCCGCCGAACGGGGCGACCAGGGCCAGGCACTCAATCAGCGCAGAACTCAGTTACCGCTCGAGTTCAGTGCTTCGGTCAGTGCAGCTTCCACTTCACTGGCGCTTACGCGCAACGGCTTGTCTGCTTCACGGCGGCGCTTGCGCTCGCTGTGGTAGGCCAAACCGGTACCGGCCGGGATCAGACGACCCACGACCACGTTTTCTTTCAGGCCGCGCAGGTAGTCGCGCTTGCCGGTTACCGCCGCTTCGGTCAGTACCCGCGTGGTTTCCTGGAAGGAAGCCGCCGAGATGAACGATTCGGTGGACAACGACGCCTTGGTGATACCCAGCAGTACGCGAGTGAACTTGGCCAGGAACTTGTCCTCGTTTGCCAGGCGCTCGTTCTCCACCAGTACGTGAGTCAGTTCCATCTGGTCGCCCTTGATGAAGCTGGAATCGCCGGACTCGGAGATCTCAACTTTACGCAGCATCTGACGCAGGATGGTCTCGATGTGCTTGTCGTTGATCTTCACGCCTTGCAGACGATAAACGTCCTGGATCTCGTTCACGATGTACTTGGCCAGCGCACTCACACCCAGCAGACGCAGGATGTCGTGTGGATCGCTCGGACCGTCGGAGATAACTTCGCCGCGGTTTACCTGTTCGCCTTCAAAGACGTTCAGGTGACGCCACTTCGGAATCAGCTCTTCGTACGGATCGCTACCGTCGTTCGGGGTGATGACCAGACGACGCTTGCCCTTGGTCTCTTTACCGAACGCGATGGTGCCGCTGACTTCAGCCAGAATCGAGGCTTCTTTCGGACGACGGGCTTCGAACAGGTCGGCAACACGCGGCAGACCACCGGTGATGTCACGGGTTTTCGAAGTTTCTTGCGGGATACGAGCGATAACATCACCGATCGCGATCCGCGCGCCGTCCGCCACACCGACCAGGGCGTTGGCTGGCAGGAAGTACTGAGCGATTACGTCAGTGCCTGGCAGCAACAGATCCTTGCCGTTGTCGTCGACCATCTTCACGGCTGGACGGATGTCCTTGCCGGCAGCTGGACGATCTTTGGCGTCGAGTACTTCAATGTTGGTCATACCGGTCAATTCGTCAGTCTGACGCTTGATCGTGATGCCTTCTTCCATGCCCACGTAGGTCACGGTACCTTTCATTTCGGTAACGATCGGGTGAGTGTGCGGATCCCACTTGGCCACGATAGCGCCAGCGTCGACCTTGTCGCCTTCCTTCACCGAAATCACCGCACCGTACGGCAGCTTGTAGCGCTCGCGCTCACGACCGAAGTCGTCGGCAATCGCCAGCTCACCGGAACGCGACACAGCCACCAGGTGACCGTCGACACGCTCAACGTGCTTCAGGTTGTGGAGACGGACAGTACCGCCATTCTTCACCTGGACGCTGTCGGCCGCGGAGGTCCGGCTTGCCGCACCACCGATGTGGAACGTACGCATGGTCAGCTGGGTACCCGGCTCACCGATGGACTGGGCAGCGATAACGCCGACCGCTTCACCGATGTTCACCTGGTGACCACGAGCCAGATCGCGGCCGTAGCACTTGGCGCAGATGCCGTAGCGGGTTTCGCAGCTGATCGGCGAACGTACGATCACTTCGTCGATGCTGTTGAGCTCGATGAACTCGACCCACTTCTCGTCAACCAGGGTGCCCGCAGGAACGATGACGTCCTCGGTACCCGGCTTGAATACGTCACGGGCAATGACACGACCCAATACGCGCTCACCCAGCGGCTCGACAACGTCACCGCCTTCAATGTGCGGTGTCATGACCAGGCCGTGTTCGGTGCCGCAATCGATCTCGGTCACAACCAGATCCTGCGCCACGTCTACCAGACGACGGGTCAGGTAGCCGGAGTTCGCGGTTTTCAACGCGGTATCCGCAAGACCCTTACGAGCACCGTGAGTGGAGATAAAGTACTGAAGTACGCTCAAACCTTCACGGAAGTTCGCGGTAATCGGCGTCTCGATGATGGAGCCGTCCGGCTTGGCCATCAGGCCACGCATACCGGCGAGCTGACGGATCTGCGCAGCAGAACCCCGCGCACCCGAGTCGGCCATCATGTACATCGAGTTGAACGATTCCTGGTCGACTTCGTTGCCGTGGCGGTCGATGACTTTCTCTTTCGAGAGGTTGGCCATCATCGCCTTGGAAACTTCGTCGTTCGCCTTGGACCAGAGGTCGATCACCTTGTTGTACTTCTCGCCCTGGGTTACCAGGCCGGACGCGTACTGGCTCTCGATCTCTTTCACTTCCTCGGTGGCAGCACCGATGATGCGGGCTTTTTCATCAGGGATAACGAAGTCGTTAACACCGATGGAAACACCGGAGATGGTCGAATAGGCAAAACCGGTGTACATCAGCTGGTCGGCGAAGATCACGGTCTCTTTCAGACCAACCACGCGGTAGCACTGGTTGATCAGCTTGGAGATCGCCTTTTTCTTCATCGGCAGGTTGACCACGTCAAACGACAAGCCAGGTGGAACAACCTGGAACAACAGCGCACGACCGACAGTGGTGTCGACGATGCGAGTGTTCTTGACGCTGCCACCATCACGATCGTTAACGGTTTCGTTGATCCGCACCTTGACCTTGGCGTGCAGTGCGGCTTCGCCGGCACGGAACACACGGTCAACTTCCTGCAGATCCGCGAACACACGACCTTCGCCCTTGGCGTTGATCGCTTCACGAGTCATGTAGTACAGACCCAATACAACGTCCTGCGACGGAACGATGATTGGCTCACCGTTGGCTGGCGACAGGATGTTGTTGGTCGACATCATCAGCGCACGCGCTTCGAGCTGGGCTTCCAGCGTCAGCGGTACGTGCACGGCCATCTGGTCGCCGTCGAAGTCGGCGTTGTACGCAGCACAGACCAGAGGGTGCAGCTGGATAGCCTTGCCTTCGATCAGTACCGGTTCAAACGCCTGGATACCCAGACGGTGAAGGGTCGGTGCACGGTTGAGCAGCACCGGGTGTTCGCGAATCACTTCGGCAAGAACGTCCCAGACCTCTGGCAGCTCGCGCTCGACCATCTTCTTGGCAGCTTTGATGGTGGTAGCGAGACCACGCATTTCCAGCTTGCCGAAAATGAACGGCTTAAACAGTTCCAGTGCCATTTTCTTAGGCAGACCGCACTGGTGCAGACGCAGGGTCGGACCTACGGTAATTACCGAACGACCCGAGTAGTCAACACGCTTACCGAGCAAGTTCTGACGGAAACGACCTTGCTTACCCTTGATCATGTCAGCCAGGGATTTCAGAGGACGCTTGTTCGAACCGGTGATAGCGCGGCCACGGCGACCGTTGTCGAGCAGTGCGTCGACCGCTTCCTGCAACATCCGCTTTTCGTTGCGCACGATGATGTCCGGAGCGGACAGATCGAGCAGGCGCTTCAAGCGGTTGTTACGGTTGATCACCCGACGATACAGATCGTTGAGGTCGGAAGTCGCGAAACGACCGCCATCCAGTGGAACCAGTGGACGCAGGTCTGGCGGCAGAACCGGCAGAACGGTCAGCACCATCCACTCTGGCAGGTTGCCGGAACCCTGGAAGGCCTCCATCAACTTCAGACGCTTGGACAGCTTCTTGATCTTGGTTTCGGAGTTGGTTTGCGGAATCTCTTCGCGCAGACGGCCAATCTCGTGCTCCAGGTCGATAGCGTGCAGCAGCTCGCGGACAGCTTCGGCACCCATGCGGGCATCGAAATCGTCGCCGAACTCTTCCAGCGCTTCGAAGTATTGCTCGTCGTTGAGCAGCTGACCTTTTTCAAGGGTGGTCATGCCTGGATCGATAACGACATAGCTCTCGAAGTAGAGAACGCGCTCGATATCACGCAGGGTCATGTCCATCAGCAAGCCGATACGGGACGGCAGCGATTTCAGGAACCAGATGTGGGCAACCGGCGAAGCCAGCTCGATGTGCGCCATGCGCTCACGACGAACTTTTGCCAGCGCGACTTCAACGCCGCACTTCTCGCAGATCACGCCGCGATGCTTCAAGCGCTTGTACTTACCGCACAGGCACTCGTAATCCTTTACCGGGCCAAAGATCTTGGCGCAGAACAGGCCGTCACGTTCGGGTTTGAACGTACGGTAGTTGATGGTTTCCGGCTTTTTAACTTCACCGAACGACCACGAACGGATCATCTCAGGCGAGGCCAATCCAATACGGATGGCGTCGAACTCTTCGACTTGACCCTGGTTTTTCAGCAAATTCAGTAGGTCTTTCAAGGCCTTTCCTCCTGGCGGAGCAGAGAGCGGGCAAGACAGCCCCGCTCTCGATTCGCGTCACGTGTTATTCGGTTTCCAGATCGATATCGATGCCGAGGGAACGAATTTCCTTGATCAACACGTTGAAAGACTCGGGCATGCCCGGCTCCATACGGTGATCGCCGTCCACGATGTTCTTGTACATCTTGGTCCGGCCGTTCACATCGTCCGACTTCACTGTGAGCATTTCTTGCAGAGTGTAAGCAGCACCGTACGCTTCCAGTGCCCAGACCTCCATCTCCCCGAAACGCTGACCACCGAACTGCGCCTTACCACCCAGCGGCTGCTGGGTAACCAGGCTGTAAGAACCGGTAGAACGAGCGTGCATCTTGTCGTCTACCAAGTGGTTCAGCTTCAGCATGTACATGTAGCCAACGGTAACCGGACGCTCGAACTTGTTGCCGGTACGACCATCGAACAGCTGCATCTGGCCGCTTTCCGGCAGGTCTGCCAGTTTCAGCATGGCCTTGATTTCGCTTTCCTTGGCACCGTCGAACACCGGGGTAGCCATTGGAACGCCGCCGCGCAGGTTCTTCGCCAGGTCCAGGATTTCCTGGTCGGAGAAGGTGTCCAGCTCTTCGTTGCGCCCGCCGATCTCGTTGTAGATCTCGTGCAGGAACTTACGCAGGTCGGCGACCTTGCGCTGCTCTTCGATCATGCGGTTGATCTTCTCGCCCAGACCTTTGGCCGCGAGGCCCAGGTGGGTTTCGAGGATCTGACCGACGTTCATACGCGAAGGTACGCCCAGCGGGTTGAGGACCACATCGACCGGGGTGCCATTGGCATCGTGCGGCATGTCTTCAACCGGCATGATCACGGAGACCACACCTTTGTTACCGTGACGACCGGCCATCTTGTCGCCCGGCTGGATGCGACGACGGATTGCCAGGTAAACCTTGACGATCTTCAGCACGCCTGGAGCCAGGTCATCGCCCTGCTGCAGTTTGCGCTTCTTGTCTTCGAACTTGTCGTCCAGCAGACGGCGGCGATCAACGATGTAGGCCTGGGCCTTCTCGAGCTGCTCGTTCAGAGCATCTTCAGCCATGCGCAGCTTGAACCACTGACCATGCTCAAGACCGTCGAGAACTTCGTCGGTGATTTCCTGACCTTTCTTCAGGCCTGCGCCGCCTTCGGCCTTGTGGCCTACCAGAGCGGAACGCAGACGTTCGAAAGTTGCGCCCTCAACGATACGGAACTCTTCGTTCAGATCCTTGCGGATCTCGTCGAGCTGGGTCTTCTCGATGGACAATGCACGAGCATCACGCTCGACACCGTCACGGGTGAAGACCTGTACGTCGATGACGGTACCCTTGGTGCCGGTAGGCACACGCAGGGAGGTGTCTTTCACGTCGCTGGCTTTTTCACCGAAGATGGCACGCAGCAGTTTCTCTTCCGGAGTCAGTTGGGTCTCGCCTTTCGGAGTGACCTTGCCGACCAGGATGTCGCCTGCGCCTACTTCGGCACCTACGTAAACGATACCGGCTTCGTCCAGCTTGTTCAGTGCAGCCTCACCCACGTTCGGGATGTCTGCAGTGATTTCTTCCGGGCCAAGCTTGGTGTCACGGGCCACACAGGTCAGTTCCTGGATGTGGATCGTGGTGAAGCGGTCTTCCTGAACCACACGCTCGGACAGGCAGATGGAGTCTTCGAAGTTGAAGCCGTTCCATGCCATGAACGCGATGCGCATGTTCTGACCCAGTGCCAGTTCACCCATGTCGGTGGACGGGCCGTCGGCCATGATGTCGCTGCGCTGAACCCGATCACCCTTGCTCACCAGCGGACGCTGGTTGATGCAGGTGTTCTGGTTGGAGCGGGTGTACTTGGTCAGGTTGTAGATGTCGACACCGGCTTCGCCCGGTTCAACTTCGTCATCGGCAACACGTACCACGATACGGCTGGCATCGACGGAATCGATCACACCGCCACGACGAGCCACGACGCAAACGCCGGAGTCACGGGCAACGTTGCGCTCCATGCCGGTACCTACCAGCGGCTTGTCGGCACGCAGGGTCGGTACAGCTTGACGCTGCATGTTCGAACCCATCAACGCACGGTTGGCGTCGTCGTGCTCGAGGAACGGAATCAGCGACGCAGCAACCGAAACTACCTGCTTGGGCGATACGTCCATCAGGGTGACGTCTTCCGGCGCCTTGACGGTAAACTCGTTCAAGTGACGAACAGCTACCAGCTCGTCGGTCAGGACTTTCTTGTCGTTCATCGTGGCCGAAGCCTGGGCGATCACATGATCAGCTTCTTCGATGGCGGACAGGAAAACGATCTCGTCGGTAACCAGGGCGTCTTTCACCACACGGTACGGGCTCTCGAGGAAACCGTACTGGTTGGTGCGCGCATAGGCGGCCAGGGAGTTGATCAGACCGATGTTCGGACCTTCCGGCGTTTCGATCGGGCATACGCGACCGTAGTGAGTCGGGTGTACGTCACGAACTTCGAAGCCTGCACGCTCACGAGTCAGACCGCCTGGGCCGAGTGCGGAGACACGACGCTTGTGGGTGATCTCGGACAGCGGGTTGTTCTGGTCCATGAACTGCGACAGCTGGCTCGAACCGAAGAACTCCTTCACCGCCGCAGCCACTGGCTTGGCGTTGATCAGGTCTTGCGGCATCAGGCCTTCGCTTTCAGCCATCGACAGACGTTCCTTGACCGCGCGCTCGACACGCACCAGGCCAACACGGAACTGGTTCTCGGCCATCTCGCCTACGCAGCGGACACGACGGTTGCCCAGGTGGTCGATGTCATCGACGATGCCTTTGCCGTTACGGATATCGACCAGGGTCTTGAGCACCGCAACGATGTCGTCCTTGTTCAGCACGCCCGAACCTTCGATCTCGGTACGACCGATACGACGGTTGAACTTCATCCGGCCGACCGCAGACAGGTCATAGCGCTCAGGGCTGAAGAACAGGTTGTTGAACAGGGTCTCGGCAGCATCCTTGGTTGGCGGCTCGCCAGGACGCATCATGCGATAGATCTCTACCAGGGCCTCCAGCTGGTTGCCGGTGGAGTCGATCTTCAGCGTATCGGAGATGAACGGACCGCAGTCGATATCGTTGGTGTACAGAGTCTCGATGCGAACAACCTGAGCCTTGGCGATTTTCGCCAGGATCTCGGTGGTCAGCTCGGTGTTGCACTCGGCAATGATCTCGCCAGTGGCCGGATGCACGATGACCTTGGCGGTGGTGCGACCCAGGACGTAGTCCATCGGCACCTGCAGCTCTTTGATCCCGGCTTTTTCCAGCTGGTTGATGTGGCGAGCGGTGATACGACGACCTTGCTCGACAATAACCTTGCCCTTGTCATCCTGGATATCCAGGACGGCGATTTCACCGCGCAGGCGCTGAGGCACCAACTCCAGGCTCAGGTTTTCACCCTGCACATGGAAGACGTTGGTGGTGTAGAACGCGTCCAGCACTTCCTCGGTGGTATAGCCGAGCGCGCGCAGCAGTACCGATGCAGGCAGCTTGCGACGACGGTCGATACGCACGAATACGCAGTCTTTCGGGTCGAACTCGAAGTCCAGCCACGAACCGCGGTAAGGAATGATGCGCGCGGAGTAGAGCAGTTTGCCGGAGCTGTGCGTCTTGCCACGGTCGTGGTCGAAGAACACGCCCGGAGAACGGTGCAGCTGGGAAACGATTACACGCTCGGTACCGTTGATTACGAAGGTACCGTTTTCAGTCATCAGGGGGATTTCACCCATGTAGACTTCTTGCTCTTTGATGTCCTTGATCGCTTTGTTCGACGATTCTTTGTCGAAAATGATCAGGCGCACTTTTACCCGCAAAGGTACGGCGTAAGTCACACCGCGCAATACGCATTCTTTGACATCAAATGCCGGTTCGCCCAGGCGATAACCGACGTACTCCAGCGCAGCATTGCCGGAGTAGCTGATGATCGGGAAAACGGATTTGAAGGCCGCATGCAGGCCCACGTCGCGGAACTGATCTTTAGTCGCTCCCGCTTGCAAGAATTCACGATACGAATCCAGCTGGATGGCCAGGAGGTACGGCACATCCATGACGTCCGGCAACTTGCTAAAGTCCTTGCGGATACGTTTTTTCTCAGTATATGAGTAAGCCATCAGCGTTCCCCAGCTTGGTCACCTGCTTGTTTGGCCCCTCCCGACGGGAGCAGCCAGAAAATCGTGCAAACCCCTTGGTTTGCGCCACCACATCGGGTGGTTACAGCGCGTGATCAGCACCGACCCAGTCGGCTGCCAATAACGGAAAAAGGCCGGTGGCAAGAGCCACCAGCCATCAGCCTGTCGCTTAACGCTCGGGCTGGAGACGCAAAGTCGATGCTTACTTCAGCTCGACTTTAGCGCCTGCTTCTTCCAGTACTGCTTTGGCTTTGTCAGCTGCGTCTTTGGCAACAGCTTCCAGAACCATGGCAGGAGCGCCGTCAACTACAGCCTTGGCTTCTTTCAGGCCCAGACCGGTCAGTTCACGTACTGCCTTGATCACGTTAACTTTCTTCTCGCCAGCTTCGGTCAGCATGACGTTGAATTCGGTTTGCTCTTCAGCAACGGCAGCAGCAACAGCTGGACCAGCGGAAGCAGCAGCAGCGGTAACACCGAATTTTTCTTCGAAAGCTTTGATCAGCTCAACAACTTCCATTACGGACATGTTGCCAACGGCTTCGAGGATATCGTTTTGAGAGATAGACATGACTCTAAATTCCTGGATTGGGGGACGGCCTACGCGACCATCGAAATAAACAAAAAACGCGAAAAGGAGTGTCGAGCCTTAGGCTGCGGCAGCTTCTTTCTGGTCGCGCAGTGCCGCCAGAGTACGAGCCAATTTGCTGGTTGCGCCTTGAATCACGCTCATCAGCTGAGAAATTGCTTCGTCACGGGTCGGCAGAGTTGCCAGTACGTCGATCTGGTTAGCTGCGAGGAACTTGCCCTCGAACGCAGCTGCCTTAATCTCGAACTTGTCCTGACCTTTGGCGAATTCCTTGAACAAACGGGCAGCAGCGCCTGGATGTTGGGTGGAGAACGCGATCAAGGTCGGGCCGGTGAACACGTCGTTGAGAACACTGTATTCAGTGTCAGCAACAGCGCGCTTGAGCAGGGTGTTACGTACAACACGTACGTAAACGCCAGCTTCACGAGCCTCTTTACGGAGTCCGGTCATAGCGCCTACTGTTACGCCACGGGCATCAGCCACGACAGCGGACAGAGCAGCTTTGGCAGCCTCGTTGACTTCAGCGACGATGGCCTTCTTGTCTTCGAGTTTAATTGCCACGGGTTTAACTCCTGCTTGTTACCGTTTCATCCGATCGAAACCGAATGTCGTTTTGGTGTCTGATTCGGTAAGGAACCGGGAGCACCATCTGCGTAGGCTTGTGGTTTAAGACTTGCGTCGCCTACGGTCTTGGACAGCCCCCGCCAGGCAGGGACCCCAATATGTGATTGGCGCAATCGCTTGCGCCAACCTGAGTCTTACGCGTCGAGCGAGCTCTGATCGATGATCAGACCTGGGCCCATAGTGGTGCTCAGGGTAACGCGCTTGACGTAGATACCTTTCGAAGAAGCTGGCTTGATACGCTTCAGATCAGCGATCAGGGCTTCAACGTTTTCCTTCAGCTTGACGGCGTCGAAGCCGATCTTGCCAACGGAAGTGTGGATGATGCCGTTTTTGTCGGTGCGATAACGTACCTGACCAGCCTTAGCGTTTTTAACCGCGGTGGCTACGTCTGGAGTCACGGTACCAACCTTAGGGTTAGGCATCAGGCCACGTGGACCGAGGATCTGACCCAACTGGCCTACAACACGCATGGCATCCGGGGATGCGATCACGACGTCATAGTTCAGGTCGCCGCCTTTCATTTCGGCAGCCAGGTCGTCCATGCCTACGCGATCAGCACCAGCAGCCAGAGCAGCTTCAGCTGCCGGGCCCTGGGTGAACACGGCAACACGTACGGTCTTGCCAGTGCCGTGCGGCAGCACGGTAGCGCTACGAACGACCTGGTCGGATTTACGTGGGTCAACGCCCAGGTTTACAGCAACGTCAAACGACTCGCTGAACTTGACAGTCGACAGCTCGGCCAGCAGAGCGGCGGCGTCTACAAAGTTGTAGGCCTTGCCTGCTTCGATTTTGCCGGCGATAGCCTTTTGACGCTTGGTCAGCTTAGCCATTACACACCCTCCACGTTAAGGCCCATGCTACGAGCAGAACCGGCGATAGTACGCACGGCTGCATCCATATCAGCTGCAGTCAGATCCGCGTTTTTGGTTTTCGCGATTTCTTCCAGCTGAGCACGGGTAACGGTGCCAACCTTAACGGTGTTTGGACGAGCGGAACCGCTGGTCAAACCTGCAGCCTTCTTCAGCAGAACCGAAGCAGGGGTGCTTTTTGTTTCGAAAGTGAAGCTACGGTCGCTGTAGACAGTGATGATCACTGGAGTCGGCAGACCTGGCTCAAGACCCTGGGTACGGGCGTTGAAAGCCTTGCAGAATTCCATGATGTTCACGCCGTGTTGACCCAGTGCAGGACCAACGGGTGGGCTTGGGTTAGCCTGAGCGGCCTTCACTTGCAGCTTGATGTAAGCGGTAATCTTCTTGGCCATGAGGCACTCCAATTACGGGTTCGAACGCCTCGAAAGGCTCCCCGGTTGCTTGCGCGTTTATCCCAGTGACGACAAAACCCCACAGCCTTGGGCTGCGGGGTTGGGATGCCTGCTCAATCAGACCTTTTCGACCTGACTGAACTCCAACTCTACCGGAGTAGAGCGACCGAAAATGAGCACTGCCACTTGGATCCGGCTCTTTTCGTAGTTAACTTCTTCGACCGTACCATTGAAGTCGGCGAATGGACCATCAGTGACCCGTACAACTTCACCTGGTTCAAACAACGTCTTCGGCTTCGGCTTGTCGCTACCATCAGCGACGCGACGCAGAATTGCTTCTGCCTCTTTGTCAGTGATCGGCGCAGGCTTGTCGGCGGTTCCGCCGATGAAGCCCATCACCCGAGGGGTATCCTTGACCAAATGCCAAGTCCCTTCGTTCATATCCATCTGTACCAGCACATAGCCTGGGAAGAACTTGCGTTCACTTTTGCGCTTCTGGCCGTTACGCATCTCCACCACTTCTTCAGTGGGGACCAGAATCTCGCCAAAGCCATCTTCCATGCCAGCCAGCTTTACGCGCTCTACCAGCGAGCGCATGACATGCTTCTCGTAACCCGAGTAAGCATGCACAACGTACCAACGCTTAGCCACGGGACACCCTTAGCCAACAATCAAGGAAACAAGCCAGCCGAGCAGGGAATCAAGCCCCCACAACAGCAACGCCATTACCAGAACAACAGCCACAACGATCAACGTGGTCTGCGTGGTTTCTTGGCGAGTCGGCCATACGACTTTACGAATCTCGGTGCGAGCTTCCTTAGCGAGTACAAAGAAAGACTTGCCCTTGGCTGTTTGCAGGCCTACAAAGGCAGCAACAGCAGCAATAGCAAGCAATGCAAGTACGCGGTACAGGATCGGCGAAGCAGAAAAATACTGATTGCCAACAACGCCAACAACCACCAAAGCGACTACCACTAGCCACTTGAGCAGATCGAAGCGAGAGCCTTGAGCTTCAGCTTTAGGAGTCATCTATGAAGATCCTGTGAAAAGAAAGCCAGACACACCGAGTGAATCTGGCAGGTCAGGAGGGAATCGAACCCCCAACCTACGGTTTTGGAGACCGTCGCTCTGCCAATTGAGCTACTGACCTAAAACAAAATCAGGCCGACCATTATGCCGGCCCGAAAAAGACATTACAACTGTTTACTCGATGACTTTGGCTACGACGCCGGCGCCGACGGTACGACCGCCTTCACGGATAGCGAAACGCAGACCGTCTTCCATCGCGATGGTCTTGATCAGAGTGACAGTCATCTGGATGTTGTCACCTGGCATTACCATTTCAACGCCTTCTGGCAGCTCGCAGTTACCAGTCACGTCAGTTGTACGGAAGTAGAACTGTGGACGGTAGCCTTTGAAGAACGGAGTATGACGGCCGCCTTCTTCCTTGCTCAGAACATAAACTTCTGCGGTGAACTTGGTGTGCGGCTTGACGGTGCCTGGCTTGACCAGCACCTGGCCACGCTCAACATCGTCACGCTTGGTGCCACGCAGCAGCACGCCGCAGTTCTCGCCAGCACGACCTTCGTCGAGCAGCTTGCGGAACATTTCAACGCCGGTGCAGGTAGTTTTCTGAGTGTCGCGCAGACCGACGATCTCAACCTCTTCCTGGATACGGACGATGCCACGCTCAACACGACCAGTCACAACAGTACCGCGACCGGAGATCGAGAATACGTCTTCGATTGGCATCAGGAACGGCTTATCGATAGCGCGCTCAGGCTCTGGGATGTAGCTGTCCAGAGTCTCAACCAGCTTCTTCACCGCCGTGGTGCCCATTTCGTTGTCATCTTGGCCGTTCAGAGCCATCAGAGCCGAACCGATGATGATTGGAGTGTCATCACCTGGGAAGTCGTAAGTGCTCAGCAGGTCGCGCACTTCCATCTCAACCAGTTCCAGCAGCTCAGCGTCGTCAACCATGTCAGCCTTGTTCAGGAAGACAACGATGTACGGAACGCCTACCTGACGGGACAGCAGGATGTGCTCACGGGTTTGCGGCATCGGACCATCAGCAGCCGAGCAAACCAGGATCGCACCGTCCATCTGGGCAGCACCAGTAATCATGTTTTTTACGTAGTCGGCGTGACCTGGGCAGTCAACGTGTGCGTAGTGACGCACGGCCGAATCGTATTCAACGTGAGCGGTGTTGATGGTGATACCGCGAGCTTTTTCTTCCGGGGCGCTGTCGATCTTGTCGAAGTCAACCTTGGCCGAACCGAAAACTTCGGAGCAGACACGGGTCAGAGCAGCGGTCAGCGTGGTTTTACCGTGGTCGACGTGACCAATGGTACCGACGTTGACGTGCGGCTTATTACGTTCGAACTTTTCCTTAGCCATCGAAATCACCCCTAGGAGAAGAATTTAGCGAGTCACACAAGCCATTAAAACAAAGGCAGATATTTTCATATCTGCCTTGTAATATGGAGCTCTTGAGCGGATTTGAACCGCTGACCTCACCCTTACCAAGGGTGTGCTCTACCAACTGAGCTACAAGAGCAAAACCCTTTGCACAACCTGCAAACTTGGAGCGGGTAGCGGGAATCGAACCCGCATCATCAGCTTGGAAGGCTGAGGTTCTACCACTAAACTATACCCGCGGAGCTTGCAGCTCACGCTAAAAATGGTGGAGGGGGAAGGATTCGAACCTTCGAAGTCGTAGACGTCAGATTTACAGTCTGATCCCTTTGGCCGCTCGGGAACCCCTCCTAAGCGAGCCGGCATTCTATATCATGCCAGCCTTCTGTCAAGCATTTTCTCATAAAAAACCTGAGGTTAGCTGCGTTGACATCGCTTCGTACCGATGACCGTTAAAGGTCTTCACTGCGAAGCGGGCGCCATTCTATGCAAACTACCCAGCAGGCGCAACCCCTTCGCAAGGCATTATTTTATGTTTTAACTCATTGAATTCTTTGGAAAGGTTTTGAAGCAGCGCCTCATTCATCTTCGCCGCGCTATCCGGTGGAACCTGGACCCAGAATCCACCAGACTCGGGCGACGCTGGCGAGCTAAACGTAACGGTACGGCCCGCAACCCCCGAAGAAACCAGTCGCTGCTCCAGCTGCCTGGCCAGCTCCGGGCGAACGAAGCCACCCAGATAGTTGCAGTTCTTTTGTCCTTCACTCGATTTACCCGGCTCACGCCTGACTAGCGCATCCGCCGTCTCGCTCAGGAGATGGATGTCTTGCTGCGAACCCCGATAAAGACTCAGCGGAGTGACATCCTTGGCGCGAAGCGGGACCTCCTGCTGATGCCAGATGTAGTAGAAGCCATTTAAAACCAGCAACAACAAAAACAGCCACCGCATAAAAAACCTCAAGACAAAGGACAAGCCATGGCCAAACCAACAAAAACCAGATCAGGCACGACCTTGGCATCCGGAACAACCCCGGAAACCAGATTGGCATCCCCTCCCGTTAGAAACACCTCGAAATCCTCTCCCCAATATTGCCGCGCCAATTCGAGCTGAGTCAGCACGAAGCCTCTCAACATCAGCATACAACCACGCTCCACCGCCTCGACCGTTGCCCTGCCAGGAGCAAGACTCTCGTGAGCCCGTTCTGCAGCAGTATCGTCATAGCGGATTCGCCGGGTATGGGTACGCAGCTGGTTACGCATCAAAGGCATACCCGGACATATGAACCCTCCCAAGTGCTGCCCGTCAGGAGCTACGAAATCTGCTGTGATTGCCGTGCCAAAATCCAGAACCAGGCATGCGCCCGAAGCCAGGTGATACCCACCGAGCAAAGCCAGCCATCGATCAAGCCCCAAGCGCTCATAGTCTTCATAGCCGTTTTTCACGCCCGCCATCTCTTGGGTAGGAGTTGCGCGAGCCACGGAGACGCCAAATGTCTCTACCAGGGAGGCGACCAACAAATCGGTCTCCTCAGGAGTCCTGACACTGACAAGACGGCATTTCTTCAGCTGAAATTTATCTGAGCCTGTCAGGCTCGCAAGCAAATCGCTATCCGAGCCGACTACACCACCGCCAACCGGGGTGACGCCATCTGCACGAACAACACGCCACTTGATAAAGCTATTGCCGCAATCGAGCTCAAGAATCATCACGCAACCTCAAGCTGAGCTCGCCACCACTGAATATCTTTTCCACACCATCCACCTTCAAACGCAGCGCACCTTGGCGATCAATACCCATCACCACGCCGTCGATACGATTGATACCGGCAATCAGCGACACAGCCCGCCCCTGCCACAAATGGTACTGCTCCCACTCCGACTGGATCGCTGCAAATCCCGACGCATGATGCAGCTTCAGATACCCCTGAAGCTTTCCACTCATTCGCGCCACGAGCTCGTTCCGGTCAAAATCACGACCCGCTTCAAGGCTCATGGACGTCCACTGCTGATCAACTTCATCAGTCGATTGCATATTCACGTTTACCCCGACACCCAGGACAACGTGACAAACATCCGCAGGGTCCCCTACCAACTCAAGCAGTATGCCGGCGATTTTCTTTTCACCTACCAACACATCGTTAGGCCACTTCAACCCCGCCTCAACGACTCCCATGTCACGCAACGAATGCATGACAGCGAGCCCGACGACAAGACTGAGCCCCTCAATCTGCCGCATGCCACCTTCAATGCGCAGCACCAGGCTGTAATAGAGGTTTTCGGCGAATGGACTGACCCATTTGCGGCCGCGACGCCCCCGACCGGCTATTTGCCGTTCGGCCAGGACAAGGAATGGCGCTTCCACGCCACGCCCGATGGACCGCAGCGCTTCGGCATTAGTTGAATCAATGGAATCTAATAGGTGAACAGGCCACTCACAGCCTTCTGCCGCGCGGATTTCGGCCGCATCCAAAAGCAACAGCGGCTTCGCCAGGCGATACCCCTTGCCCCGGACCTTATGCACAGACAAGCCTAATTCCGCCTCCAGATGCTGCAATTGTTTCCATACCGCACTACGACTGATACCTAACCCAGCACCCAGCGCCTGGCCCGAATGGAAACGGCCGTCCTTCAGAAGTTTTAGCAACGTGAGCATACGAACTGCGCCTGATAACGAGGCCCGCATGATAGCCATGCACAAGACGGTTGCATAGAAACACCCAAGCGCTTTCCTGCGGGCAAAACAAAACCCCTACCTGCGTCAGCAGATAGGGGTTTCGGAATTTAATCTTGACGATGACCTACTCTCACATGGGGAAACCCCACACTACCATCGGCGATGCATCGTTTCACTTCTGAGTTCGGGATGGGATCAGGTGGTTCCAATGCTCTATGGTCGTCAAGAAATTCGGTAGCCAGCGCGTGCCTTGCGGTCACGTTCCAGCGAATGGGTATGCGATAGTTTGTGGGTTTTGACTCGAACTTTCGGTTCATTTCGTCTTCACACACCGCAATCTGGCCTCTTTCGAGTCTACAGATTGCTTGGGTGTTATATGGTCAAGCCTCACGGGCAATTAGTACAGGTTAGCTCAACGCCTCACAGCGCTTACACACCCTGCCTATCAACGTCGTAGTCTTCGACTTCAGGGGACTCAAGGTCCCAGTGAGATCTCATCTTGAGGCAAGTTTCCCGCTTAGATGCTTTCAGCGGTTATCTTTTCCGAACATAGCTACCCGGCAATGCCACTGGCGTGACAACCGGAACACCAGAGGTTCGTCCACTCCGGTCCTCTCGTACTAGGAGCAGCCCCTCTCAAATCTCAAACGTCCACGGCAGATAGGGACCGAACTGTCTCACGACGTTCTAAACCCAGCTCGCGTACCACTTTAAATGGCGAACAGCCATACCCTTGGGACCGGCTTCAGCCCCAGGATGTGATGAGCCGACATCGAGGTGCCAAACACCGCCGTCGATATGAACTCTTGGGCGGTATCAGCCTGTTATCCCCGGAGTACCTTTTATCCGTTGAGCGATGGCCCTTCCATACAGAACCACCGGATCACTAAGACCTACTTTCGTACCTGCTCGACGTGTCTGTCTCGCAGTCAAGCGCGCTTTTGCCTTTATACTCTACGACCGATTTCCGACCGGTCTGAGCGCACCTTCGTACTCCTCCGTTACTCTTTAGGAGGAGACCGCCCCAGTCAAACTACCCACCATACACTGTCCTCGATCCGGATAACGGACCTGAGTTAGAACCTCAAAGTTGCCAGGGTGGTATTTCAAGGATGGCTCCACGCAGACTGGCGTCCACGCTTCAAAGCCTCCCACCTATCCTACACAAGCAAATTCAAAGTCCAGTGCAAAGCTATAGTAAAGGTTCACGGGGTCTTTCCGTCTAGCCGCGGATACACTGCATCTTCACAGCGATTTCAATTTCACTGAGTCTCGGGTGGAGACAGCGCCGCCATCGTTACGCCATTCGTGCAGGTCGGAACTTACCCGACAAGGAATTTCGCTACCTTAGGACCGTTATAGTTACGGCCGCCGTTTACCGGGGCTTCGATCAAGAGCTTCGCGTTAGCTAACCCCATCAATTAACCTTCCGGCACCGGGCAGGCGTCACACCCTATACGTCCACTTTCGTGTTTGCAGAGTGCTGTGTTTTTAATAAACAGTCGCAGCGGCCTGGTATCTTCGACCGGCGTGGGCTTACGCAGCAAGTGCTTCACCCTCACCGGCGCACCTTCTCCCGAAGTTACGGTGCCATTTTGCCTAGTTCCTTCACCCGAGTTCTCTCAAGCGCCTTGGTATTCTCTACCCAACCACCTGTGTCGGTTTGGGGTACGGTTCCTGGTTACCTGAAGCTTAGAAGCTTTTCTTGGAAGCA